>NZ_WNNK01000023.1 GCF_009724245.1 Pseudomonas spelaei
GAGTTTTCATCAAAAAAATAGCGGGACTATCCACATAAACTCAGGTAGTAGTATTCCTTCTGGGATTAACCGGGCTCAGTTTGAGAGATGGAAAAAGGATTACTGGAAAAGCCGGGCGAGTAGTCTTTAGTTAGTTATACGTAATTTCGGAGAATGTTATAGTAATGAAGATCTATGATGTTGTTTCAGAATTGAAAGGTGTTCGCTTGCGTCTTCCGGTGAAACAGGTGCTTCCTGACGATGCGGTGATTAGTGACTATGAAGCAGAGCTAGGAATATCGTTTTCAGATGATTACAAATTCTTTGTGAAGGAGGCGAGTGACAGTATTTATAACGGTAAAGATGCTCTTCAGTTGACTGTGAATCGAGACAGTTCGAGGGAGCTGGCGAGTGCGGTTATTGACGCCCGCGAACAAGGCATGCCGGAATCATGGATTCCCATTTGCGAAGATAACGGAAATTATTACTGTCTGCTTGAGGATGGCTCGATTCGATACTGGTCGCACGATGGGCTATCTGCTGAGACTTGGCCTAATCTTGCTAGCTGGATAAAAAACGTATGGATTGATGGTGAGTGATTATCTGCTTCGTAGAAAAACGGGGTCAAGAAAAACGGGGTCAGACCCTGAGAGATCCCCAATTTTTCTTACAAAAAATCAATAAGTTGGAAGTATTGAAGAAGCCTGCATGAGTCGGCAATTTGGTTTGCACCACACAAAACTAAGATCCCGAACCCACGCAGGCCATTCGATTTTTACACCGCGCGTTCGCTCAAGCACTGCCCTCGATCCATTCTCGTCGGGCGCTGACGGTAGGCGCCAGCTACACCCGTCAGGCTCGCAGCGGCTTTGATGCCGACGGCGTGATGGTCAAGGCGCAGTACGCGTTTTAGTCGTCAACGGGGGCCCTTTTTGTGCCCCCCAACGGCTTGTACTGGGCGAAACACCTTGAGAACCCCTCTCAACCCCGTAAAATGCCGCATTCATAGCAACATGACATCATTCAGGGACGAATTCAGACATGCCTACGTTTTGCCTCACTTCAGGCACTTCTTCCTTCGTGCACTGTGCCTCGACGTGTGCGCACGACGTTTCTCCCTCACCTGTGCAACCCCTCCAGACGGCGATTACTGGCGCGACGCCTGCGCGATTGCGTCTGTGCTGTTTGCCCACGGTTTGATTCCCATAACACCGAGCACTGCTGATTTCCTCACTTAGGAGCACCACGTGAAAACACTGTCCAAAATCCTGCTGTCGGGCTTCACCGCCGCAGCGCTGCTGGCGCTGGCCGGTTGTGCGGCCACGGAAAGCTCCCGCGCCTTGCCGGTCGAGAAAGTCGCCAGCGCCAGCGTCGCTTATTCCGGCGTGCGCGTGCCGATTGCCGTGGGCAAGTTCGACAACCGTTCCAGCTATATGCGCGGGATCTTTTCCGATGGTGTGGATCGCCTCGGCGGTCAGGCCAAGACCATCTTGATCACCCACTTGCAGCAGACCAACCGCTTCAGCGTGCTGGACCGCGACAACATGGGCGAAATCTCCCAGGAAGCTGCGATCAAGGGCACGGTGCAGAAGCTCAAGGGCGCTGATTACGTAGTGACCGGCGATGTGACCGAGTTCGGCCGCAAAGAGACCGGCGACCGCCAATTGTTCGGCATCCTCGGCCGTGGCAAGACCCAGGTGGCCTACGCCAAGGTCAACCTGAATATCGTCAACATCAGTACTTCGGAAGTGGTGTATTCCACCCAGGGCGCCGGTGAGTACGCGCTGTCCAACCGCGAAGTGATCGGCTTCGGCGGTACCGCCAGCTACGACTCCACCCTCAATGGCAAGGTCCTGGACCTGGCCATGCGCGAAGCGATCAATCGCCTGGTAGACGGCATCAACGCCGGTGCCTGGAACCCGCGCAACTAATAAGAAAAACGCCAAGGAGCAGTACACGGATGAGCAAGGCAGTGAAGTTGGCGCTGATGCTGACAGCAATCGCGACGGTCGCCGGGTGCCAGACGGCGCCCAAACCTCTCTACCAATGGGAGAGCTACCAGCCGCAGGTTTACGAGTACTTCAAGGGTGAGCCCAAGGAAGCCCAGGTCGAGGCGCTGGAGCGCGATCTGCAAAAGATCAACGCCAGTGGCCACCAAGCCCCGCCGGGCTATCACGCCCACTTGGGCATGCTGTACCTGAGCATGGGCAAGGATGACCAGATGGTGCAGCAGTTCCGTACCGAGAAGGCGTTGTTCCCCGAGTCTGCGGCCTACATGGACTTTTTGCTCAAGAACGCCAAGACCGGAGACGTCAAATGAACCTGTTGAAACTCTCGACTGCGTTGTTGGCCCTGGCGTTGCTGGGCGGCTGTGCGGCACCCAAGACCGTGGATTATTCGGCGTTCAAGCAGGCGCGGCCCAAGTCGATCCTGGTGCTGCCGCCGATCAATGAATCGCCTGAAGTGCAGGCGTCCTATAGCCTGGTGTCCCAGGTCACTTACCCGTTGGCCGAAGCTGGCTACTACGTGTTGCCGATTGCCCTGGTGGACGAAACCTTCCGCCAGAACGGCCTGACCACGCCCACGGATATCCAGGCCGTGGCGCCGGGCAAGCTGCATGACATCTTCGGTGCGGATTCGGCGCTGTACATCACCGTCACCGAGTACGGCACCAAGTACATGCTGATCTCCAGCGACACCGCCGTGACCGCCTCGGCCAAACTGGTGGACCTGCGCACCGGCACCACCTTGTGGACCGGTACCGCGCGGGCCTCCAGCGAGGAGGGCAACAACAACGGTGGCGGTCTGGTAGGCATGTTGATTTCGGCGGCGGTCAAGCAAGTGATCAACAGCTCCACCGATGCGGCGCATCCGATTGCCGGCGTTGCCAGCGCGCGCTTGCTGTCAGCGGGCCAGCGTACCGGGATCCTGTACGGGCCACGTTCGCCTAAATACGGTTCGGACTGATTCATCTGCGCTAAACAGCCTGGCCACCTTCGGGTGGCCGAGCTTTTTAGCGCTGCTTCTTTTGCTCCTGGCGGTGCTGCTGGATCAGTTCTATGCGGCTGGCAGTGCCCATCCAGGCGCGACCGCCTCCCAGCGGGCCACTGATGGCGCCGTTGTGCAGCGCGATAATCTCCCCCGTGTCAGCCGAGATCACCGGTGAGCCAGAGGTTCCCGGTATCTTGTAGGCGTCGTGATAGAACGCGCTCTGATGCGCGTTATCGCTGCTCAGTCCCAGGATGGTGGCGGGTTTGCCGCTGCCGTTTAAGAAGGAAATGCCGAGGGACTGTTGCCCATGGTTGGGCATGAAAATCTTGTGTCCGGCTTTTATCTGCGGGTGGGTGGCCAGTTTGAGAGGGGGGAATTGACGCGCCAGTGTAGTTCGTTCCGCTTGGGGTAAATCAACCCTCAGCTCGGCATAGTCCAGCCGAGCGTCGCCGCTGATCAGGTGTTTATCCAGGGGCACCTTGCGTGCGGCTTTCATGCGCCCGCCTTCACCTTCCTCATACCCCAGCCACAGTTCGAGCCTGCTGCCTTTGGCGAGTGCTTCGTGAACGTGTTTGTTGGTCAGTACGCTGTTGCCCCCATCGATCAGCGAGCCGGTGCCCAGAGAGCGATGGTGAACGCGCTCGTAGCCCCATGAATCACGCATGACCGTGACTTCGCGAACGGTGCCTACCGCTCTTGCAACGGTGTGCATGGGGGTGCCCTTGAGCGACGCGTTGGACCAGTTCTGCAAAGAGAATGGAGCCTGCTGCAAGCCGGTTTTTGGAGCCGGTGGGGTGTTATCGGGTGGGAGAGGCTGTCGGGGATGATTCGGTGTGATGCCGACGGAGAGCGGGGTGCGCTTCGGGATGATCGGAGTATTCGCGTTGTGGCTGATGATATCCGTAGGTTTGATTACCCCGTGGCTTCTAATGAACAGGTCTGACTTGCCTGTGCCGTTCAAGTCGATAGCCAGGCTGTGCTCCCGGGTGTAGGCGTTATAACCGAGCACTGCTTCGCCGGGCCGCCCACTGAACCGTGTGACAACGTTCAGCGCATGGATACCGGCCTCTTTCATCGCACCGGACACGTCGATTTTGTCCTGCCCGCTGGTAAAGTCCAGGAGCAGGTCGGGACGGCTCTCGGTGGAGTCGCCGGCCTTGTCGTAGACAAACGTATCCGCGCCAGCTCCTCCCCTTATCCGGTCCGCACCCGCACCTCCCGTCAGGCGGTTGTCTGCAGCGTTACCCATCAGTTGATCATCCCCGGAACCGGCGATGGCATTTTCCAGCGTCACACCCTTGGCGATGGACACGTTACCTTTCATGCCGCCAACATCCGAGAACTGCTTGGCGTTGAGGTTGATGGATTGGTGCTGGTGGAACCCCGAGAAGTCCAGCGTGTCGTTGCCGCCACCGTCCCATACGCAGAATACAGGGGCATCGGTTGACGATTTGAGGCTCAGGAAGTCGCGTCCGGTATTGGAGTTGAAGCCATAGATGGTGTCGTTGCTGCGGGTCTTGAAATTGGCGCCGTAAAGTTTTTGCACGGCGCAGATGTCATCCATCATCGGCCCGGCAGGGTAGTGGGTTGCCTGATTTTTGCGATGATCGTGGCCGCGATGGCCCTCCCACCAGTAGCTCATGACGCTGTGGGCCCGAGTGTCCTCGGCGTAGCTGGCGTGTTGATCGTAACTGCCACCCTTGTTGTATTTTCCGGGATGCGCCAGACCCAGGGTGTGGCCGATCTCATGGGCCAGTAAATGCCGGCTGTAACTGCCGTGATTGAAGGGGCGACTCTTGCCGTCTGACGCGAACCAGGCTTGGGTTCCATTGAGGTAGATGCCGGGATAGGACGCATAAGCCGAATGCCCCGTGTTGGCATCATTGCCCAGCAACAGTTGCCCTTCAGCGCCTGGCCTGTTTTCGTTGAACGACAGATTGGCCACATCGGCCCAGGACTGCATGGATCGCTTGGCTTGTTCTTTCTGGTGGGCGGTGAACGCGTTGGCACCGACTGGGGTGTTGAAAGCGGTCTTGGCCGGTGAGAAAAACTCGTAGGAGATGCTGGTTACCCCGTCAAGATTGCGGTCTTTCCAGCGGTAACCCATTCGGGTGAGTTGCTCGGCCGCTTGATCGGTGGTGTAGGAGGGTTTACGTGGGTTTTGCTCACCGGACCAAGCGACTTTATGTTGGATGTAGGTCATGGCGCTGCTCCTCTTTTTTTAATCCCATGCAGCGCAAAACCCAAAGTATTGGGTGTGAGGTGCGGGTACTCGGTGAGTGGCTGCCTCGCGCCGCCAGGTTCAATGTCCCTGTGTAGCCAAACGTGATTCGAGCCGAGTCCTTCAAAGCTGTTATCAAAAAATCTTCGACCTTTAACCCGAACCGTGAGCGCCTTGCGTCTGACCCTGTGAACGGATCATTCACACACGAGGTTCAGCCCATGTCCCATCCTCTTCTGCTCCTGCGTCCTGCTGCCCAGGGCTTTGCCGTGACCTTGCTGGTGGCGCTGGCCGGTTGTGGGCTGCCTTCGTCCCAAGACGTTGCCAAGACATCCGACTCCGCACCCATCCCGCAAGTGCAAAGCGAGCCCGCTCACATACAGGGCGCCATGGTTAAAAGAGTGGCTGCCCCCGCGCCGATGGTCGCGAGCTTTGCCCTGCGCGATTCTGTGCAGAGGGAGTCCCTCGCCGAACCTCGCGAGCAGTACCAAAACCTGCCGGACAACCCGGTCCACAGCGTCGCCGAAACCCCGGTGTCGACCTTCAGTGCCGACGTCGACACCGGCAGTTATGCCAACGTGCGGCGTTTCCTCAATCAAGGCCGCCTGCCGCCCGAAGGGGCTGTGCGACTTGAGGAGATGGTCAATTACTTTCCCTACGATTACGCCCTGCCCACCGATGGTTCGCCGTTTGGCGTGACCACCGAAGTGGCGGTGTCACCCTGGAACCCGCACACCCGCCTGTTACGCATCGGCATCAAGGCCTCGGACCGTGCCGTGGCAGACCTGGCGCCAGCCAACCTGGTGTTCCTGGTGGACGTGTCCGGCTCGATGGACCGTCGCGAAGGTCTGCCGCTGGTCAAGAGCACCCTGAAACTGCTGGTGGACCAACTGCGGGATCAGGACCGCGTGTCACTGGTGGTGTATGCCGGTGAGTCGCGCGTGGTGCTCAAGCCGACGTCGGGGCGCGACAAGACGAAGATTCGCAACGCTATCGACCAATTGACCGCCGGTGGTTCCACTGCTGGCGCCTCGGGTATCGAGATGGCGTATCAAATGGCCCGCGAAGGGTTTATCGACAAGGGTATCAACCGCATCCTGCTGGCCACGGACGGTGACTTCAACGTCGGCGTCAGTGATTTCGACAGC
This sequence comes from Pseudomonas spelaei, assembly GCF_009724245.1. Lineage (GTDB taxonomy): Bacteria > Pseudomonadota > Gammaproteobacteria > Pseudomonadales > Pseudomonadaceae > Aquipseudomonas > Aquipseudomonas spelaei. The sequence continues at coordinate 6,340 of NZ_WNNK01000023.1, forward strand.
CTCAAACAGATGGCCGTCGACCAGCGCAAAAGCGGGGTTTCCCTGACCACCCTGGGTTTTGGTGTGGACAACTACAATGAACACTTGATGGAGCAACTGGCCGACGCGGGCGATGGCAACTACGCCTATATCGACAACCTGCGTGAAGCACGCAAGGTGTTGGTGGACCAGCTCAGCTCGACCCTTGCGGTCGTGGCCAGGGACGTCAAATTGCAGGTGGAATTCAACCCGGCCCAGGTCAGTGAATATCGCCTGCTGGGCTATGAAAACCGCGCCTTGAAGCGTGAGGATTTTAACAACGACAAGGTCGATGCCGGTGAGATCGGTGCAGGGCATACGGTGACGGCGTTGTATGAGATTGTACCGAAGGGCGAGAAGGGCTGGCTGGAACCGTTGCGCTATGCCGACACTCCTAAGCAGGACGGCAAAGTGGGCGAGTTGGCAATGCTGCGGGTTCGCTACAAGCCTGCCGAAGGCGGTAGCAGCCGGTTGATCGAACACCCGGTCAGCAGTGAGCAAGCGCCCGGCAAGCCCAGCGATGACCTGCGTTTCTCGGCGGCCGTGGCCGCCTTCGCCCAGCAACTCAAGGGTGATGGCCGTTACACCGCTGACATGAGTTTGAAGGACACTGCTGCATTGGCCCGTTCTGCCCGGGGTGACGACCCGTTTGGCCTGCGCAGTGAGTTTGTGCAAATGGTGGAGCTGGCGCAGAGCCTCAAGGCGCCCACCCAACGTTGATCCCTGCACCGAAAGGAGTTCGCCACCTACATGCCTGCTTCGATTGATCCACCCAGCGACGAAGCGCTGCTGGCCCGCTACCGCAACGGCGACGGGGCTTCGTTCGAAGCCCTGTATGCGCGGCATCGACAGGGCCTGTACCGTTTTCTCGTGGGCCTGAGCAACAAGGCCGAACTGGCTGAAGAAGTGTTCCAGGAGACCTGGCTCAGCTTGATCCGCAGCACCACCCAACCTCAGGGCCGGGCGAGTTTTCGGACCTGGCTGTTCCAGATTGCCCGCAACCGCCTGATCGATCATTGGCGCAAGCACGGCATCCACAACCCGTTGCATGACAGCTACGATGAGCAGCTTCACGCCCAACCTGACGACACCGCCAGCCCCGAGCAGCAGTTGAGCCTGAGCCGCGACCAGGGCCGCCTGGACGCCGCTCTGCAAGACTTGCCCGAAGACCAGCGGGAAGTCTTCCTGCTGCGCCTGCACGGCGATCTTGAAGTGCCGCAAATTGCCGCCTTGATCGGCGCGCCACTGGAAACGGTCAAAAGCCGCTTGCGTTACGCCCAGCAGAAATTGCGTCGACTGCTGGCCGAGGAGGTACCCGCATGACTGACTCCCGACATACCCAGGATCCCACCGACGACGTGCTGATCCAACATTTTCGGCAACACGCCAGCGGCGAGCCGCCGGCATCGCTGGACGCCTTCATCCTGGCCACCGCTCACCGCGAAGTGCCTGTGCCCAAGCCCAGCTTGTTGCAGCGATGGCTGCAAGCCTGCCAACGGCCGCGCTGGCAGATGGCATTCGCCACCGTTGCCGGTGTGGCGCTGATGATTGGCCTGGTGGTGCGCTCACCGGTGCCTGACACCGAACTCTCTGCGCCCGCCCTACGGGACCACTCGGCCAACTTCCGTGAACTGGCCCGCCCGGTCCTGTATGCACCAGCGCCCGCCCCGGCGGCTCCCGCTGCGCCTGCCGGATTCGCCATGGCGCCCCAGGCTGACAGTGCGCCGGTTCAGGCTGAGGCCGCGGGTGCCATGGCGGATGCGCCTATGGCAAAAATGAGCAAGCGGATGGCGGTCAAGCCGCAGTCGCTGGAGCAAGGGCTTGAGGAAATCGTGCGCCTGCGGCAAGCGGGTGAGGCCAGGGTGGCGGATGAAAAGCTTCTGGCGTTGTATAAGCGCTTTCCCCAGGAAGACTTGCCGGCTCGGTTGGAGGCGTTGCAAAAGCAATAAATAAACGGCGCCCATAAAAAAGCCCCAAGTCTTTCGACCTGGGGCTTTTTCGTTTGTATCTGGTGCACCCGGCGGGATTCGAACCCACGACCCCTGCCTTCGGAGGGCAGTACTCTATCCAGCTGAGCTACGGATGCTTGTGCGGGCGACATCATACCCATGTCGACCTTGGGCGTCCATGCTGGTTTTTGGCCGTCTGCCAGTGGGATTCTGGAGTACCACGGCCCTACGTCAGGCGGTACGTGTCGGTGGCGCTGAATCAGGCACCTGTACGCTGATCAGAAAAATCCGGCAAATGCGCCGTTTTCGTTCTTTTTTTCGAACAGACTATTGTCCTTTACCCCCATTGATCCTAGGATTCGTTTGAGATTTCAAACGCTCTGTCTCCCGTGCGCTATGTATATGCTGGCGCCCAGTGACTGATTTCCCTGACGGCAGCCCGAAAGGCGCCTTTCAACAACTCTAATTTGCTCCGCGCGCGCGCGGTGCTGTTAAGGAAAGCCGACATGCAGCTTAAAGACACCCAGTTGTTCCGCCAGCAAGCCTTTATTGATGGCGCTTGGGTTGATGCGGATAACGGTCAAACGATCAAGGTCAATAACCCTGCCACCGGTGAGATTCTGGGCACGGTGCCGAAGATGGGCGCTGCCGAAACCCGCCGTGCTATCGAAGCGGCTGACAAGGCCCTGCCGGCCTGGCGTGCACTGACCGCTAAGGACCGCGCGAACAAGCTGCGCCGCTGGTTTGAGCTGATCATCGAGAACCAGGATGACCTGGCGCGCCTGATGACCCTGGAACAAGGCAAGCCGCTGGCCGAAGCCAAGGGCGAAATCGTCTACGCCGCCTCGTTCATCGAGTGGTTCGCCGAAGAAGCCAAGCGCGTCTACGGTGACGTGATTCCTGGCCATCAGCCCGACAAGCGCCTGATCGTGATCAAGCAGCCGATTGGCGTGACCGCAGCGATTACGCCGTGGAACTTCCCGGCCGCGATGATCACCCGTAAAGCCGGCCCGGCCCTGGCTGCCGGTTGCACCATGGTCCTCAAGCCGGCGTCGCAAACCCCGTTTTCCGCGTTCGCCCTGGCTGAACTGGCCCAGCGTGCCGGCATTCCGAAAGGCGTGTTCAGTGTGGTCTCCGGCAGTGCCGGCGACATCGGCAGCGAGCTGACCAGCAACCCGATCGTGCGCAAGCTGTCCTTCACCGGCTCCACTGAAATCGGTCGCCAACTGATGGCCGAGTGCGCCAAGGACATCAAGAAAGTCTCCCTGGAACTGGGCGGCAACGCACCGTTCATCGTGTTCGACGACGCAGACCTGGATAAGGCCGTCGAAGGCGCGATCATCTCCAAGTACCGCAACAACGGCCAGACCTGTGTCTGTGCCAACCGCTTGTACATTCAGGATTCGGTGTACGACGCGTTCGCCGAAAAACTCAAAGTGGCCGTGGCCAAGCTCAAGATCGGCAACGGTCTGGAAGAAGGCACCACCACGGGCCCGCTGATCGACGAAAAAGCCGTGGCCAAGGTTCAGGAGCACATTGCTGATGCCCTGAGTAAAGGCGCGACCCTGTTGGCGGGCGGCAAGGTGATGGAAGGCAACTTCTTCGAGCCGACCATCCTGGTCAACGTGCCGAAAAATGCGGCCGTGGCCAAGGAAGAAACCTTCGGTCCGCTGGCACCGCTGTTCCGCTTCAAAGACGAAGCCGAAGTGATCGCCATGTCCAACGACACCGAGTTCGGCCTGGCTTCCTACTTCTATGCGCGTGACCTGGGCCGTGTGTTCCGTGTGGCTGAAGCCCTGGAATACGGCATGGTCGGCGTCAACACCGGGTTGATCTCCAACGAAGTGGCGCCGTTCGGCGGCATCAAGGCCTCGGGCCTGGGCCGTGAAGGTTCCAAGTACGGGATCGAGGATTACCTGGAAATCAAATACCTCTGCCTGGGTATCTAACCCGGCAAGGCATTGCGTTAAACGCAAAGGGCACGAGAGCGCTGTCCCTTTGCGTGCTTCAAAACGTTATTCGAAGTGGCCGGGAAAGCTGTGGCAGTCGATCATCGCATGCTGCCGTAGTTGCCTCCCCGCCACGTATTCCTTGGACCACGCCGCCCGATGAGCGGTGCATGAGGACTTTTTTGATGAGCAAGACCAACGCTTCCCTGATGAAACGCCGCGAAGCCGCTGTACCGCGCGGTGTTGGCCAGATTCACCCGATCTTCGCCGAGTCGGCGAAGAACGCCACCGTGACCGACGTTGAAGGTCGCGAGTTCATCGACTTCGCCGGCGGTATCGCCGTGCTGAACACCGGTCACCTGCACCCGAAAATCATCGCGGCCGTGACCGCGCAGTTGAACAAGCTGACGCACACCTGCTTCCAGGTGCTGGCCTACGAGCCTTACGTGGAATTGTGCGAGAAAGTGAACGCCAAGGTGCCCGGCGATTTCGCCAAGAAAACCCTGCTGGTCACCACCGGTTCCGAAGCGGTAGAAAACGCCGTGAAAATCGCCCGTGCCGCCACTGGCCGTGCCGGTGTGATCGCCTTCACCGGTGCTTACCACGGCCGCACCATGATGACCCTGGGCCTGACCGGTAAAGTCGTGCCGTACTCGGCCGGCATGGGCCTGATGCCAGGCGGTATCTTCCGCGCGCTGTACCCGAATGAACTGCACGGCGTGAGCGTGGATGATTCCATCGCCAGCATCGAACGCATCTTCAAAAACGATGCCGAGCCGCGTGACATCGCTGCCATCATCATCGAGCCGGTCCAGGGTGAAGGCGGTTTCTACGTCGCCCCTAAAGCCTTCATGAAGCGCCTGCGCGAACTGTGCGACAAGCACGGCATCCTGCTGATCGCCGACGAAGTGCAAACCGGTGCCGGCCGTACCGGTACCTTCTTCGCCATGGAGCAGATGGGCGTTGCCGCCGACCTGACCACCTTCGCCAAATCCATCGCCGGCGGCTTCCCGCTGGCCGGTGTGTGTGGCAAGGCTGAATACATGGACGCCATTGCCCCCGGCGGCCTGGGCGGTACCTACGCCGGTAGCCCGATCGCTTGCGCCGCGGCCCTGGCCGTGATGGAAGTGTTTGAAGAAGAGCACCTGCTGGACCGCTGCAAGGCCGTGGGTGAGCACCTGGTGACTGGCCTGAAAGCGATCCAGGCCAAGTACCCGGTGATCGGTGACGTGCGTGCCCTGGGTGCGATGATCGCGGTCGAGCTGTTCGAAGACGGCGACACCCACAAGCCGAACGCTGCCGCCGTTGCCTCCGTGGTCGCGAAGGCTCGCGACAAGGGCTTGATCCTGCTGTCTTGCGGTACCTACGGCAACGTGTTGCGCGTACTGGTTCCGCTGACCTCGCCGGACGAGCAGTTGAACAAAGGCCTGGCGATCATCGAAGAGTGCTTCTCTGAGCTGGCGTAACGCCTGAGCCGTGAGGCTCATTCAAAAAAGCCGCTGACGCTAACGCTCAGCGGCTTTTTCGTTTTCGGTTGCGACGCGTGTGGGAGATGCCGGAGCCAGCCACTGTGCCAATTCGCGACTCACCTGCGGTGCAAACAGTTGGTGGGCGGCCATCCACTCATCATTGAATACCGTCTCCAGGTATTTCTCGCCGCCATCGCACACCAGCGCCACGATCACGCTGTGTGCCGGCGCGCGTTGCGCTTGACGCAACGCCTGGTAGATCACCCCGCCGGCCGATCCGCCCACCAGCAGGCCGTGATGACGGGCCAGGTAGCGAGCCGTCTCGAAGGCTTGCGAGTCGCTGACGGTCAGCCCTTGATCGATCAGCTCGTAATCAACCAGAGCACCGATTTCGGCACCCTCGGGTGTGCCTGTACCCGACTGGTGATAGGGCGCGCCAGGGCCGCCAAAAATCACTGAGCCGCACGGTTCGACGCCAATGACTTGCAGGACGCTGGCCGGGTGCTTCAAGGCGCGTGCGGTGCCGCACAGCGAGCCGCCGGTGCCGACGGCACCTACCAGGTAATGGATTTCGTCGCCCAGTTCGGCCCGCAGCTCTTCGGCCAATGCACGGTAGCCATTGGCGTTGGCCGGGTTGTGATGCTGCTGGGTCCAATAGGCGCCTTGCTCTTGGGCGATGCGGCCAGCGGTAGCGTCGCGGTCGGCAGTGGCCAGTCCTGCGTCAGGCTCACCGACCCGTACCAGTTGTGCGCCATACGCCTGCATGCCACGCAGCTTATCGGGGCTGGAGTGATGATCGACCACGGCGGTGAAGCGGTAGCCACGTTCGGCGGCGATCAAGGCCAGCCCCAGTCCGGTGTTGCCTGAGGTCGACTCGACAATCCAGCCGCCTGGCTTGAGTTGGCCCGACGCTTCGGCTTCATCGATCATCTGCCTGGCCATGCGGATTTTCGCGGTGCCCGTGGGGTTGAACTGTTCCAGTTTGAGCAGCACACACGAGCCGTTGGCAGTGACGCACAGTTGCAGCAGCGGCGAGCCGCCGATCAGTTCTGAGATGTGGGTCTTGATCATGACGACCTCTGGGGAGATGAAAAAACAGGTGGCGGGCTCAACGTTTCGACGGCCCGAAGCAGGCTGCCGAGAAATCGATCGTTCTGTGCCTCCTGGCCCAGCGAGACCCGGATGAAGTTCGCGTACCCCGGCTCGCGCCAGGCTTTGACGATGAAGCCGTCCTTGAGCAGTTCGTTGACCACGAGCAGGCCGTTGCACCCGGTGTCGATGAACAGGAAGTTCGCCTGGGAAGGGGCTACCCGAAAGCCGGCATCGTTCAGTGCGGTGCTCATGCGCTGGCGCTGCGCCTGGACAAACGCCTGGCTGCGCGCCAGGTGTTCGTGGTCGAGCCAAGCGGCCAAGGCGGCGTCCTGGGCCAGTTGGTTGACGTTGTACGGTGTGCGCACCCGATGCAGGGCATCGATCAGGTCGGGATGGGACGCAATGCCGTAACCCACGCGCAGCCCCGCCAGGCCATAGGCCTTGGAAAAGGTCCGCAACACGATCCAGGGCCGTGACTGGGCGCCGAGAATAGCCAGGGCATCGGCCTGGTCGACGGCAAACTCGTAGTAAGCCTCGTCGATGACCAACAAGGTGTCTTGCTCGGCCGCCGCCACCAAGTCCCGCAATTCGGAACCAGACAGCGCGGTACCCACGGGATTGGACGGGGTGCTCAACAAGAGCATTTTGGTGTGTAGCGCCAGGGCGGTTTGCCAGGCCTGGAGGTTGAAACCGAAGTCGTGGTTGGGCAGCACTTTATCGACGTGGGCGCCCATCATCCGCGGGAAAATTTCGTGCAGGCCGAAACAGGGTTGCTGGGTGACGACGCGTTCGCCAGGATCGAGAAACGCCAGGCACAGCAGCTCCAGGATATTTTCCGAACCGTTGCCGAGGATAATCCGCGCCGGGTCAACATCCAGGTGTTGCCCCAGTAGTCGTCGCAGCGCCTTGCCGGTAGGGTCGGGGTAGCGTTCCAGGCCGGCGCCTGTGCAGGCGGTAATGACGCGGGCGGCCGCTGGCGAGATGCCCAACGGGTTTTCACAGTTCGACAGCTTGGCGACGTTTGGCGCGGTGAGCGTCTGTGGATCGGCCCCCGGGTCATAAAGTGGCAGGTCGCGCACACTGGGACGGATCAGCGCTTGGAGGCGGTGATGATCGTGGAGGTCATGCATGGCCGTGTATTCCTTGCTCGGGCAGGGTTTGGCTCAGGGCCTTGAGTTGTTTCTCGAACGACCACACCAGCAACAGGGCCGTGGCTGCCAGACCGATTGCCAAGCCGCTCCACACACCGAAGATGCCATAAGGGCTGACGATGCCCAGCAGGTAGGCCGCGGGAAGGCCCACCAGCCAATAGCCCAACAACGAAATGCGGAACGGCCCGGCGGTGTCGCCGATCCCCCGCAGGATCCCGTTGCCGATGTTCTGGCTGGCGTCGAAGATCTGCAGCACGATGGCAATCAACAGACCGGTGGCTGCCAGTTGCACCGCGTCCAGGTTGTCGGCGTGATCGACACTGATGAACAGCGAGACCACCTGTTCGGGAATCAAGGCGTAAGGAATCGCGAACAACACCATGGTCACCAGGCCCATCACCAGCGCCAGATGGCCCAGCATACGGGCGCGTTGGTACTGGCCGATGCCGCAGGCCTCGCTGATATGAATCGAGGCGGCGTGGGAGATGCCGGCGGAAAACATGAACACGATGTAGATGATCTGGTTGAGCACGGTTTGTGCCGCCAGGGCCTCCATGCCCAGGGTGCCGATCAACAGCGTCAGCACGCTGAAAAAACCGGCTTCGCTGGCGTAGGTGCCGGCAATCGGTAACCCGAGTTTCCACACGGCCTTGATCTCGGCCCAGGAGAACGTCAACTGCGACAGCACGAAGTAGCCGGACAACCTGCGGTTGCATAGCACCACTCCCAGGAACATCAGGCACGACAGAAAAAACACCACGACGCTGGTGATTGCCACGCCCTCGAAGCCATAGGCTGCGAAGCCGAACTTGCCGTACACCAGCACGTAGTTCAGGCCCGCCGTCAGGGCAATGGAGATCAGTGTGATGGCCAGCAAAGGGCCGGGGTATTTGAGGCCGACGGTGAAGTGGCGCAAGGTCTGAAACCATAGGCAAGGCAGCAAACCCGGTGCCAGGATCAGCAGAAATCCGGCGGCATTGGCTGCAACGCTCGCGTCCTGGCCGAGCCAGGTCAGGGGTTTTTCCAGCACCAGCAACACCGCGATGAATACCAGGCCGCTGACGGTCGCCCAGAACATTCCGGCCACCAGCAGTGCTCGTACGCGCACCTCATCGCCCCGGGCATTGGCCTCTGCCACGAGATTGCTGACACCGGTGACCAACCCGGTGCCGGTGGTGCGTAGCTGGTTGAACAGAGCGATGGCCAGGCCGCCTGCGGCCAATTCCTTGGCGCCCAGGGTGCCGAGCACCACGACGTCGATGGTGGTGAGGGCAACATAAGCCAGATTGGTGAGGATCAGCGGCAGTGCGAGGTACAGCAGTGCGGCGGATTCTTTCCTCCACAAGGTCACCATAGCTTGACCCTCTGGCCACGGTTTTTCGCCAGTGCCTGCTCAGCCATCAGGCGGCCGAGCGCGACGTCGGTCACCACCATGCCGCTGTTGTAGGCGAACACGATGTCGCGGGCATTGCGCCGTGCCGGGGCATTGCCCAGCAAGATGTCAGGCAACTCGGCGTCGACGGCGGGCAGGCTGCCGTCAGGCTTGGCCAGGTCAGTGCAGGTGACCTGCATCTGGGAGGTGTCGGTGGTGATGCGGTAGTCGGCGCCGTGCAGGACGTCGGCGTCCACGCCATACCCGACCAGCACCGCCACGGCACCGGGCTTGAGCCAGGTGTGGCGCACTTGCTCGCGGGCTGAAAGCCCGGCGACGCCGAGGATGATGTCGGCCTCTGCGGCGGCTTTGGCCAGGTCTTCAACCACCTCGACATCGCGCTCGGGGTAGTGACGCTTAAGGTTCTCGCGGACCGCCTTCAGCCCTTCGGTGTAGTGGCCGTAGACGCACAGCCGCTCCAGCTTGGGCAATGCGGCGAGCAGCATTGGCAGGGCAATCTGGCCTTGCACGCCGGTACCGACGACCAGGGCTGTGCGAGCATCGGGGCAGGCGGCCCGGGCAAACAATGCAGAGGTGGCCGAGGTACGCAGCGGTCCGAGTTTGACCACATCCATCAGCGCAATCGGTCGGCCCGTCAGGTCATCGCAGAGGAAGATGAACGAATGGAATTGGTAAGCGTCACGGCTGCGTTGTGGGTCATGTTCGTAGACGACTTTAAAGCCCACCGTGTTGCTCGCGCCGTCGCGACCGACCATGGAGTAGCTGATGGAGTGTCGATCACGGGGTTCGACGATGGTCTTCAACGGGTTCTGGGAGTCGCCGTCGCGCAGTGCTTTGTAAGCGTTCTCGACCACCTCCAGTACCCTCTGATAGCTGATGGGCAGGTCTTCAAGGGCGGCTTGTGGCAGCACCCATAAGTCGCCGGGGCCGAGGTGTTGGTTAGGCATGTTCACCGTGTTCTCCTGTGAATGATGGCCTGAACATTCAGGCCAGGTGGTCCAGCTTCCAGTGCAGGTGTTGAGCGTGCAGGCGCACGGCGACTTTTTGCGGCAGCGGGACGCCGTGGAAAGGCGATTCGTTGGAGTCCATCTGATACCCGGCGGTGTTGAGGTAAATCAGCAGGTCGCCGGGTTGGATAGGCTGGTTGAAGGTGACCTTGCGCCAGGTGAGCATGTCGCTGTCCAGGCACGTGGCACCGCCAATGCAGGCTACGAACGGCGAAGCGTCACGCGCAGAGGCCGTCAGCAGCAGCGGCTCGGGCAGGAACTCGCTGTTGAACCACTGTTCGGAGAGGCTGAAGCTGCTGCCCTGTACCGTGACGTGGGCGTAGCCGTCGGTGGAGCGACGGTCCTTGACGCCCTGGACGCGGAAGAGGCTCAGGCCCGCCTGATCCAGCAGCGCTCGGCCTGGTTCGATGATCAATGCGATGTGATGCGCCTGCGCCTTTTTCGCCAGGCTTGTGTGACCGTCGACGGCGCTGGCGAGTACATCCTCCAGAGCTTGTGCGCCCGAGCGCAGCGCACCATAGGGATAGAAACCACCGAAGGTTTTCTGGCCGTGGTAGTGCTCAGGGCTGTCTTGCCTGGTGAAGGTTCGCCAGTGTTCGGGCGACACGTAGCTCACCGCAAAGCCGCCGCCCAGGTTGACTTGGCGACACGTGGGCAGGCCGCTGTGGCGGCAGCGATCGATCAGGTGGCTGGCGGTGTGTGCCCGCGCTTGCGGGCAGTAGCCGCTCAGGTGAAAGGAAAAGCCTTCAAGGATCAATCTGTCGGTGTGCTCTCGGCAGAATGTCACGGCCTGGTCGCATTCGCTGTCGGTCATGCCGAAGCGGCTGTGGGCCTGGGTGTCGGGACGGTAGCGCAACAGCAGGCGGGCCTGGACGTGCCGTGACTGTGCCAGGTGATACACGCGGTGCAGTTCGTTCAGGGAGTCGATGGCCAGCAGGCATTAATGGGTCAGGCACAGGCTCAGTAGATGATCGGTTTTCTGTGGGCCGGAGACGCCGATGTCGCGCCCGATGATGCCACCGGCCAAGGCCCTTTCCAGTTCCTCGGTACTGGCTACGTCGATGCCGATACGGCGTTCGGAGCAGGTTCTGACGAAGCTGTCAGCCTTGTTGGCTTTCTTGGCGAACAGCACGCTGCCGCAGACTTGCGCCCGGGTGAAGGCCTGCTGGAACTGTTTGATATTGGCCTCCAGGATCTGCGGAAATATCAGGTGCAGCGGCGAGCCAAGGCCTTCCACCCACTCATGGAGCTTCTGTCGATGTTCGTTCAACAGTTGTTCCACCCACGGATGGCGCAGGCTGGGCAGCGCCGGTGAGGCGGTTGGGGTGATTGGGCGAGTCATCTACGTTCCTTGTGATGTCCTGAGGGCGGGCTCAGAACTCGAATTTGGTCGACAGGAAAATCTCTCGCTCGCGACCAACTTCCAACCCACCTTGGTAGGTGCTGGCGTAGTAGTACTTGTTGGTCAGGTTTTTGCCGTGCAAGCGATACGTCACCGGGGTGCCGCTCAGTTTTGAGCGGTAGCTGACGCCCGCATCCAGCAGCGTAAAACTGGGGACGTAGCCACTGTTTTGCGCGTCCACCGGACGGCTGCCGACATAGCTCACTGTGCTGTCGAACGACAGGCCCGGTACGCTGGAAACGGTATAGATCGCACCCATGGCGCCTTTCCATTTCGGCACGCCTTCGGTGCGCTTGCCGCGTACGCTGGTGTCGTCCACATCGTCGAGCCGGGTGCTCAGGTACGCGGCATTGCCGGTCAAGGTCAGGGCGTCGGTGACACGGTCAGACAACGTCAGCTCGACGCCGCGATGGTGGTATTCGCCGTTGCTGACGAACGTGTTGCTGCTGTCCAGATAGCTGGCCTTGCGGCGAATATCGAAGACCGCGACACCGGCATTGAGGCGATCACTGAGGTCGACTTTCAGGCCGACTTCATACTGTTCGGACTCGATGGCATCGGTGGGTTGGTTGCTGTTGGTGGCGTTATAGGGCGCGTAGTCGCCTTTTTCGAAGCCCCGGGAGTAGCTGATGTAAGTCATCAGGCTTTCCAGGGGGCGATAGATCAGCGCGGCGCTGGGCACGAACACGTTGTGACTTTGGGACGGCGCGGTGGCAGACAGCTGATCGGCGCGGTACCAGATGTAGCGTCCGCCGAGCATGACCTGAAACTGCTCGTTGAGGGAAATGAGGTCGCTGGCGAAGACCGAGGTTTCCTTGATGGTGGAGACGAAATCGACGTCCTGTCTGGGGCCGAAATCCCATTTTTTCGGTTGTACCGGATGCAGGATATTGCCCACTGATACATCGGCCACGCTGATGCCCGGCGTACTGCTATCGACGGAGTCCCAAAACAGGCTGCGGTCTTTGAACTGCTTGTAGGAACTGCCGAAAAACACGTCGTGGTAAATGTTACCAGTGGCGAATTTTCCCGCCAGGTACGACTGCAATGACCAGGTGCTGAACACTTCGCCACGGGACTGGTAGTAATCGGCACGGCCGATATCACCGTTGGGCTGGATGTCGAACAAGTCGTTGTAGCCGCCATGACGCTCGGCGCGGGAATAGTTGGCCTGTGTGACGGAGGTCCAGTTGTCATCCAGGGTGTATTCGAACTTGGCGTCGAGGTTGGCGCCTTCGGTCTGGTGGCGGAACCAGGAACCGGTCAGCAGATCCCGGCGATCAATCTTCGGCGGACGCACATAGCTGGAAGCGTCCAGCGGGTTGGCACGGCCACTCTGGTCGGCGCGCAGCAAGGGGTCGGCCACGGTGGACTTCCATGACCAGTCGGCATTGAGTTGCAGCAACGCACGGTCGCTGAGACGGAAGTCGGTGGCCAGGCCAATGAATTTGCGCTCCATGTCACGGGCGTGGTCGTAGTCGCCGTTTTTCTCGTAGCCGGCGTTGAGGCGGTAACCGAAAGCGCCTTCGTTGAACGAATCACTGGTGTCGATTGCCACATAGCGGCCGAGCAAAGAGGAGCCTTGTACGGTGACGTCCAGCAGCGGGTCGCGGGTCGGGCGCTTGAGGATGTAGTTGATGGTGCCGCCGGGTGAGTTGAAGCCATACAGAAAACCCGATGGACCTTTGAGCACATCAATTCGCTCGATGTTTTCCAGAGGCACGTCATGGTGCGGTGCCAGGGTCAGGCCGTCCCGGCGAATGGTGTTGAAGTTGTCCATGGCAAAGCCGCGCAGGCGGAAATTGTCGAAGGAGCTGCCGTAGGACGCGCTGAGGATCGAAGGATCGAGTGTGAGTACGTCGCCCGCCGTGCGCGCGGAGGAGTCGGCGATGGTCTTGGCGGTGTAGCTCTGGATGGCCAAGGGGATTTCCATCGGGTCCTTGGCGCCGAAACCACCGGCATTGACCACAAACGCATTGTTCAGTGGTGGGGCGCTGATGCGGGTGGGATCGAGTTCGGTGATGGCCTCGTCACGCTCCTCGCTGACGTTCTGCGCATCGGCACTGGGCATGCCGCTCAGGGCGCAGATCAACCCTGTGGCCAACACGGGGGCAAGCCGAATGGATATTCCCTGGCGCTCGTTCATCACTCGTTCCCTTGATCCATGAGTGGATTAAAACGCTCTCGTTAATTTGAGAATCGTTATCAATGGATACATTATAACATTTGTTTTAAGGTGGCAATGTCGAGTGCGCTGCTGGGATACGGAAGGTGCACAGAAGAGCGAAAACGTGTGCTGGACCGCGCTTTTACAAGTTTTTGCCCGATTTGCCCTGTATCAACGGGCCGCCTTTGACTAAGGTGCAAACATTGCGTGTGGAGCGTCCTGGATGACTGCTGTTGATTTACCTGCTGTACCCTGTGTGCTGATTGCCGAGGCAGATCCCTGGTCGCGGGATCTGCTCAAGCAGGTGCTGTTGAATGTGCGCTGTGACGCACGGCTGGACCTGTGTGCGGACGGCCAGCAAGCGGCCTTGATGCTGAGTGAAAAAACCTACGACCTGATCATTGCCGACTGGGAGCTGCCCGGTGTCGACGGCTTGAGCCTGTTGCGCAGCGTGCGCCAGCAGCGGCGGTCCCCGGCGTTGCCGTTTATCCTGATCAGTACCCGTAATGACAGCACCAGTGTGCGCGAAGCCTTGCCCCTGGCGCCGACGGCGTACCTGACCAAACCCTTGAATATGGAAGGCTTGACCCAGCGTCTGCAAGACCTGCTGCTTAACGAAGGCGAGACGGTTTACTGCGATGTCCCGGCGTTGGCACCGGGCATGACCTTGCCGGTGTTTCTTGAACGCCGCCGGGAAACGTCTGATGGGGCGCCGTTGCGAGTCGACGTAAAGGCCGCCGTGCAACACAGCCTTGAACCGCAAGGCCTGGACCTCCGGCACCTGGAAGAGCAGGTGCGTGTGGACCCGCAAATCACCGCCGTGCTGATCGCCGCCGCCAACAGTGCCGGCCATCACGGTACGCCGGTGCACACCCTGTCCATGGCATTGCACAAGCTGGCCGCCGGGCAGAGCATGAACCTGATCCTCGGCCTGGCCCTCAAGCACAACGTGATCTTGAGCGACCCTGGCCTGATGGATTACGCCGAGCGTCACTGGCAACTGTCCCAGCGCACCGCCGAGTACGCCCGCTCCCTGGCGCGCATGCTCGACCTGGATCACGAACGCTGCTACAGCGCCGGCATTCTCCATCGCTTGGGCGACCTGGCGCTGCTGCGCTGCTTGCAGGAGTGGCGCCAGGGTGGCGGGGAACTGGATGACGAACTGATTGGCGAGTCGCTCTTTACCTTTGGCGCCAGCTACGGCTCGGCTTTGCGCACCCGCTGGCGCTTGCCTCTGGAATTGCGGCAGTTGATCGCGGCGGTTTATTCACTGGAGGGCGGGGTGTATTCCCGCGAAGCGCTGGTGATGAACATGGCCGCGCAATTGGCGCGGCTGACCGAGCATGAAGGCGTCGAGGAACTGGCCAGAAGCAAGACCGCGCGGTTGCTCAAGGTCGGGTTGCCGGAGCTGACCCGGATGCGGCTTACAAGGCGCTAAAGCTCCAGCTTGTAGCCCACGCCGTAGATAGAGCGAATCGGGTCCTGCCCGGGGCAGGCATGTTCCAGTTTGCGGCGCAGGTTGCGGATGTGGCTGTCCACCGTTCGGTCGGTGACCACCCGGTGATCGAAGTACAACCTGTCCAGCAATTGATCGCGGGAAAACACCCGTCCCGGGGTGTTCGCCAGGGTCTTGAGCAGGCGCAGTTCAACCGGTGTCAGGTCCAGGGCGATACCGCCAAACTGGGCACAATAACGTTCCTCGTCGATGACCAGGCGTGGGGTGGGGAGCGCTTCCAACAGGGCTCCGCGCCGCAGGATAGCCTTGACCCGGGCCACGACCTCCCGAGGGCTGAAGGGCTTGCAGATATAGTCATCGGCGCCCAGGTCCAGCCCCAGCAGGCGGTCGATTTCTTCGACTCGGGCGGTGATCATGATCACCGGCACCGCGCTGAAGGTGCGCAGCTCACGGCAGACCTCCAGGCCATCGCGCCCCGGCAGCATCAAGTCCAGCAGGATCAGACGTGGATTGAACACCGCCACGGCGGGTACGACATCCAGGCCGTTATCCAGGCACTTCACCTCGTAGCCTTCATTGACCAGGTAGTCACGCAGCAGCGCGGCCAGTTTGGGTTCGTCTTCAACCACCAGGATCGGTGCTTCGGCAGTCATTGGTTCAATTCTCCCAAGGTAGGCGGATGCTCAGCCACAACCCACCTTCCGGCGAGTGAGCCGCATCGATCCGGCCACCATGTGCTTCGACGATGTTCCGGCAAATCGCCAGGCCCAGGCCTGCGCCACCATTGGCCCGATTGCGCGACACGTCGCCACGATAGAACCGTTCGAACAGGTGTGGCAGTTGCTCGGCGCTCACCCCGGGCGCGGAGTCGATAATATCAATGATCAACGCTTGCCCATCGGGCCTGAGGCTGAGGCGTACATGGCCGCCGGCCGCGGTGTAGCGCATCGAGTTTTCCAGCAGGTTACTGAACAGCTGCTGCATGCGGCTGGCATCCACTTCCAGAACGTATGGCCTGGCCGGCAGTTTCAGCTCCAGGTTCAGGCAGCGGGCCACGCTGCGCTCGCGAAACAACTCGACGCTCTGGCTCAGTAGTGCGCCCACGTCGGCTTTGCTTTTGCGATAGGTCAGGGCGCCGACGTCCGCCAGGGACAGTTCATACAGGTCTTCGATCAGTTTACCCAGCAGGCCCACTTCGGTTTGCAGTGACCATAGGGCATTGCGGTCCAGGGGGCGTACGCCGTCTTCAAGGGCCTCCAGTTCACCGCGCAAGATCGCCAGGGGTGTGCGCAGTTCATGGGAGACGTCGGCCATGAAGTCGCGACGCATACGTTCATTGCGCTCAAGGGTCAGGGCCAGTTGATTGAAGTCCCGGGACAGTTGCCCGACTTCATCCTGGGACGCCACCGACACTCGGCAGCTGTACTCACCGGCGGCCAGTCGGTGGGTGGCGGCTGCCACACGTTTGACTGGGCCAAGAAGCGTGCGGGAGATCCACCAGGCGATCAGTGTGGCCAGCAGCAGGGAACCAATACCGACGATCAGGCTGGTGTGGAGTTGGTAGCGTCGAAAGATTTCGCCGCCGCCTTCTGAAACGCTCTGAAAGGGCGCGAGGGCCAACCAGCCGACCGTTTTTCCATCCAGCAGGATGGGGCGCATGATCGCTCGTGCACCGGTTTTTCGGTAGCCGGCCACGCGCTGCTGCTGTGCATCCAGCAGCGCCATGCGAAACAGCGCGCCAGTGGAGTCGGGCATCATCGCTTCTTCCCGTGGGGTATCCAGCGGGAAATCCACACCCGGAATGGGCCGCATCAGTTCGAACAGTTGGCGTGGATCATCGCGAAAACGCTGCCAATTGCCCTCCCGGGCGTAGAACTCAGCCAGCCTTGGCAAGGTTTTCTCCAGGCGTGTTATCCCCTGATCGTTGAGGTAGCCGATAAAGCCGCGCTGAAAGCTCCAGCCAGTGGCGGCACTCATCACCAGGATGACCAGCAGTACGCTGGCAAAGATGGCGGCGAACAGTTTGGTGGAAATACTCAGCTTCATGGGCGGTGGGCAAGTCGCGGAATGTCCGTCCATTTAGGCCCGCTGACGTGCAGGTTTCAAGGGTGCGGGCCAATCTTCAATTTTCCTGCACATTTGCCTCTCATCCTGACGCCTCGCTCAAGCTTTTCCCTTTGTTGCTGAGGCCTCTATGTCGACAAAACTGCTCGCCAAATTCCTGGTGACATGCGCGTTCGTGATGGCGCTGCTGGTGCTTTCACTGCTGAACGGTTGCTCCTCGGATGAGCCGCCGGCAGCACCGGCGGCCCCCGAGGTCAGCGTGATTACCCTGAAACCGCAAAGCCAGGTACTGCGCACCGAGCTGACGGGCCGCACCCAGGCCCTGTTGATGGCCGAGGTGCGCCCGCAAGTGGG
Source organism: Pseudomonas spelaei (assembly GCF_009724245.1). GTDB lineage: Bacteria > Pseudomonadota > Gammaproteobacteria > Pseudomonadales > Pseudomonadaceae > Aquipseudomonas > Aquipseudomonas spelaei. The sequence goes on from NZ_WNNK01000023.1 coordinate 23,811, forward strand.
CGGCGTGGTGCAACGCCGCTTGTTTGTCGAAGGCAGCGAGGTCAAGGCCGGACAGGTGTTGTACGAGCTGGATGCGGCGCCGTATCGCGCTACCGTGGCGCAAGCCGAGGCGTCGCTGGCCAAGTCCCGTGCGAGCCTCAAGGCGGCGCGAGTCACGGCCAAACGTACGGCTGAACTGGCGAGCATCGAGGCGCTGAGCCGCCAGGACAACGATGACGCCCAGGCCAATGTTGAGACCGCAGCGGCGGACGCCAAACTCGCCGAGGCGGCGCTGGAAACCGCGCGGATCAACCTGACCTACACCCGTATTGTCGCGCCGATCTCCGGGCGTATTGAAACCTCCACGGTCACGCCTGGCGCCTTGGTGGTGGCCAATCAGGAGACGGTGCTGACCACCATTCAGCAGCTCGATCCGTTGTACGTCGATGTCACCCAGTCCACCACCGAGTTGCTGCGCCTGCAGCGCGAACTGGCGGCCGGCACTTTGCGCAGTGCTGCCGAGGGCGAAGCAGACATGTCCCTGCGTCTGGAAGACGGCAGCCTCTACAACCACACCGGACGCTTGAAGTTCAGCGGCGCCAGGGTGAACGAGGGCACCGGCACGGTGACCTTGCGTGCCGAAATCGCCAACCCCGATCGACAGTTGCTGCCAGGCATGTACGTACGGGGTGTGTTGGAGCAGGCGCGGGACGACCAGGCGATCCTGGTGCCGCAGCAAGCGGTGACCCGCGCTGCCAGCGGTGCTACGTCCGTTCTGTTGGTGGTGGACGGCAAGGTTGAGCAGCGGCCAATCACCGTTGACCGGGCCGTGGATAACCAGTGGTGGGTGACCTCGGGGCTGGCGGCCGGCGAGCAGGTGATCGTTGAGGGCGGGCAGAAAGTCCGGCCTGGCGCGGCGGTGTCGATCGTGGAAAACGTCTCTGTGAAGAAGGAGGGCTGAACATGGCGCGCTTCTTCATTGACCGGCCGATTTTTGCCTGGGTCATCGCCATCGTCATCATGCTTGGCGGTGCGCTGTCCATCAGCCAACTGCCGCTTGAACAGTACCCGGATATCGCACCACCCAGCGTACGGATTTCCGCTATCTACACCGGCGCTTCGGCCAAGACCGTGGAAGACTCGGTGACGCAAATCATCGAGCAGCAAATGACCGGCCTGGACAACCTGTTGTACATGTCTGCCTCCAGCAGTTCGGCAGGCACCGCGACCATCACCCTGACCTTCGCTCCCGGCACCGACCCGGATGTGGCGCAGATGCAGGTGCAGAACAAGCTCCAGCAGGCCCAGTCGCGCTTGCCGCAAACCGTACAGAGTCAAGGGGTGACGGTGACCAAGGGCAGTTCTGACTTTCTGCTGATGGTGGCGTTGAAGTCGGGGAACAGTCAGGTCACCAGCAACGAGATTGGCGACTACATCGACAGTACCTTGCTGGACCAACTGAGTCGGGTCAACGGTGTAGGCGAGGTGCAGTTGCTCGGCTCCGGCTTTGCCATGCGTATCTGGCTCGACCCGGCCAAGTTGGCCAAGTACGCGCTGATGCCTTCGGATGTCAGCACCGCGTTGCAGGCGCAAAACACCGAAGTCTCGGCCGGGCAACTGGGGGCACTGCCGGCAGTTGCGGGGCAACAATTGAACGCCACCATTACCGCGCGCAACAAGTTGCAGACCCAGGAGGAGTTTCGCAATGTGGTGGTCAAGTCAGCCAGTGACGGTGCCCTGGTGCTGCTCAGCGATGTGGCACGCATTGAGGTGGGGGCCGAGAGCTATGACGTGATCACCACCCTCAACGGCCAGCCGGCGGCGTCCATGGGCGTGACCCTGGCCACCGGCGCCAATGCCTTGTCGGTGGGCGATGCGGTGAAGGCCAAACTGGCCGAACTGGAGCCGTTTTTTCCCAGCGAGCTGCGACTGGAGGCGGTGGTGGCTTACGACACCACACCCTTTGTCAGCCTGTCGATCCAGGAAGTAGTGAAGTCTTTGGGCGAAGCCATCGTGCTGGTGGTGCTGATCATGTACCTGTTCCTGCAAAATGTACGGGCCACATTGATCCCGACCATTACCGTGCCAGTGGTATTGCTGGGGACCTTCGGGGTGCTGGCGTTGCTGGGGTATTCGATCAATACCCTGACTATGTTTGCCATGGTGTTGGCCATCGGCTTGCTGGTGGACGATGCGATTGTGGTGGTGGAGAACGTCGAGCGGGTCATGGCCGAAAAAGCCCTGTCGGCGCTGGAGGCGACTCGTGAGTCGATGGATGAGATCACCGGTGCGCTGGTGGGGATTGCCCTGGTGTTGTCGGCAGTGTTCATTCCCATGGCGTTTTTCAGCGGCTCCACAGGGATTATCTACCGACAGTTTTCGGTGACCATCGTGGTCGCCATGCTGTTGTCGGTGTTTGTCGCCATGACCCTGACCCCGGCCTTGTGCGCCACGCTGTTGCGGCCCGGCGACGTCAATCATGGGGCCCGTGGCGGCTTCTTCGGGTGGTTCAACCGCATGTTTGCGCGCAATACCGAGCGTTATCAGGCCGGCGTGGGGCAGATGCTCAAGCGCAAACGTTCGGGGCTGCTGGTGTATGGGCTGATAGCCGGTGCCATGGGCCTGGTCTATGTGCAGTTGCCCACAGGCTTTCTGCCGGATGAAGACCAGGGCACGCTGATGGCGCAGATCAAACTGCCGGAGGGCGGGACTAATACCCGCATGGATGCAGCCATGAGCCAGCTCGAGGATTACATGCTGGCGCAACCCGAGGTCGACGCGCTGATCGGCATTGCCGGCCTGGGCATCGGCGGGAATGGGCAGAGTACCGGGCGGGCGTTCATCAAGCTCAAGGATTGGAGCGAACGCACAGGCCCCGGCCAGGACTCGGCGTCGATTGCCCGGCGCGCCAGCCAGGCGCTGGCCAGCGTGCGTGATGCGAGCATTTTTGTCAGTTTGCCCCCAGCGATCCGTGGGCTGGGGCAGAGTTCGGGTTTTGATGTGCAGCTTAAGGACCTCGGTGGCCTGGGGCACGATGCACTGGTCAAGGCCCGCGACGAGTTCATTCGCCAGGCCAACCAGAATCCGCTGCTGCAACGGGTTCGCAGCAACGGGCTGAATGACACGCCCGAGCTGCGGGTTAGTATCGATGATCGCAAGGCGGGTGCGTTGAGCTTGTCCACCAGCGACATCAACAACACCTTGTCGGCGGCGCTGGGCGGCAATTACGTCAACGACTACCTCAATCAAGGCCGGGTCAAGCGGGTGTACATCCAGGGCGAGGCCGAGGCGCGCATGCAGGTCGCAGACCTGGACCGCTGGTTTGTGCGCAACAGTCTGGGGCAGATGGTGCCGTTTTCCTCTTTTGCCAGCGCCGCCTGGAATTACGGTTCGCCGCAACTGGAGCGCTATAACGGCAACGCCTCCTTGGGACTGGTGGGTGACCCGGCGCCGGGCGTCAGCTCGGGTGAGGCGATGGCGGCAGTAGAAGCAATGATCAAGCAACTGCCCGAAGGCATCGGCTACGAGTGGAGTGGGCAGTCCTACCAGGAGCGTCAGGCGGGTACTCAGGCGCCGCTGTTGTACGCGGTGTCCATCGTCTTTGTGTTCCTGTGTCTGGCGGCGTTGTATGAGAGTTGGTCGGTGCCATTCTCGGTGATGCTCGTGGTGCCATTGGGCGTGATCGGTACGGTGCTGGCGACGCGGGTAACGGGGCTGTCGAACGATGTGTATTTCCAGGTCGGCCTGCTGACCACGGTTGGGTTGGCGGCCAAGAACGCGATCCTGATTGTGGAGTTTGCCAAGCATTTGCAGGAGCAGGGCCAAGGCTTGGTGGAGGCCACGTTGACGGCGGCGCGCTTGCGTTTACGGCCGATTCTGATGACGTCACTGGCGTTCATGTTCGGTGTTCTGCCGTTGGCCTTGAGCAGTGGCGCAGGGTCAGCAGGCCGGCAGGCCATCGGCACCGGGGTGTTGGGCGGAATGTTCAGTGCGACGGTGTTGGGGATCTTTTTCGTGCCGCTGTTTTTTGTGTTGATTCGCGGGTGGTTTACGCGCAAGTCGTCCGCTGCCGTATCCACGGAGTCTGAGCAATGACCAGGCGTTGGTTTTTCATCTGGTTATTGATGGGCTGGCTGTTGGCCGGTAGTTGCAGTGAAGGTGGGGAGGATTTACCGGACAGCGAAGCGACGCCGGTGTGGTGGAAGGCAGGGCGGCAAGTTTATGCCTAAGTTGATTGAACCACCCGGTTCTTACCCTGACGCTTGGCTTCATACATCGCCGTATCGGCGCGGCCAAACAGGCTGTCCAGGTTGGCATCCTCGGCGCTGAGATTGGCCAGGCCCTGGCTGACCGTCACGCTGAAATCCTGCTCTTCATGGCTGAAACTTAACTGTTGGATTTCGTGCCTCAACCGCTCCGCCACTTGCAAGGCCATCTCGGGTGCGCAACCAGGCAGCACGGCGGCGAACTCTTCGCCGCCAATGCGCCCGAACAGATCGCCACGGCGTAAAACCCCTCGACCGCTCCCGGCGATGCGCTGCAACACCTGATCGCCCTCCAGATGGCCGTAGGTGTCGTTGATGACCTTGAAGTCATCGATGTCCAGCAACAGGAACGCCAGGGGGGTGCCCTGGGCGCAGGCGCGGTCGAATTCACGGTTGGCACATTCAAAGAAGTGCCGGCGGTTGCTACTCTGGGTCAACACATCGGTGGTGGCCAGGCGGTGCAACTCCAGCTCCAACTGCTTCTTTTCGGTGATGTCCTCGGCCATGCCCACGATGATGACCGGTTGTCCGGGCTCGGCGTGCTGGTTGATGTAGCACTTGTCGCTGATCCAGCGGATCTGCCCGTCTGCCGTGATGATGCGGTACTCGCGGTCTTCCACCACGCCTTTGTCCAGAACCTGGGCGAGGCTGTGCTCGGCATAGTCGAGGTCTTCGGGGTGGATGCTGTTGCGCCATTCCCGATAATCGGTCAGCAGCAAGCCTGCCATACGTCCGAAAACGCGCTCGTAGGCCGGGCTGACATACAGTACACGACGGGTATCCCATTCGATTGCCCAGAGCACGGCATTCACGCTGACCAGCAGCGAGCTCAGTAACTGTTCGCGCTCGCTCAAACGCTCCACTTCGCCCTGGGCATGCATCAGGGCCAGCAAGGTAGCGGCCGCAGCCGGGCGCGGTTGGTCAGCCGTGGGCGGGGAGGGTGTCAGTGTTGGGGTGGTCGTATCGTGGACCATCGGCACAAGTCTCTCTGGGCGTGCCGCAGGATCGGACAGCGGTCACAACAAGGCTCGCCAGGATGGCAAAGCGTTGCTTGAGAGGAGGGATTTGCAGCGAAGTTCCGTTATCGGGGGCGATTGAGCGGGAAAGTGGGGTGCCTGCGAAATGGCGTCAAAAACCTGTAAGGGGCGCCCCACATCCCCGTAGCAGCTGTCGAGCCCCGGCGAGGCTGCGTCGGCCGCACTGCAACCACCGAGCCGGGCGAAAACCGCGTCGTCCCTGACGCAGCCACCGCTACTACGGATGTGCCGGCTTGGCCTTTAGGCCTTGGCAGGCCGCAACGAATAGGTTTTCAACTGATGGGCGAAGTCGCGCAGGGACTGAATCCCGCTGGCCTCGGCCTCGTGGACCCATTCCTTGATCGCCGCCAGCATGTCATGCCCATTGGTGCTGGTCTTGAGCCAGATCTGTTGCAGCGCCAGGCGCTTCTCGTAGATCACTTTCAGGGCCTGGCTGTGTTCCAGCATGCTTTGGATGCGCACGTGGTGACGGTCATCCAGCAGGCTGGTTTCCCGCGATAACAGGCGCTTGGCGCGATGGAATTGGTGACGGACCGAATGATCGACCTTTTCCAGCTCCTGCTTGACCAGCGGCGCGATCACCAGCTTGCGGTACTGGGCCATGATCTGGAAACGGTTGTTGAGGATCGCCATGGCGGTGTCCATGTCCAGGTGGCCCTTGCCTTCGACCCGGTGGGCAATCGGCGCAACGCGCTGAACCTTGGCCAGGCGCAGGAAGCTGAACACCTTGATCCAGGCCCAGCCCAGGTCGAACTCCCATTTCTTCACCGACAGCTTGGCGGAGTTGGGGTAGGTGTGATGGTTGTTATGCAGCTCTTCGCCACCGACGATGATGCCCCAGGGAATCAGGTTGGTCGCCGCGTCACGGCATTCGAAGTTGCGATAGCCAACCGCATGGCCCAGGCCGTTGATCACGCCGGCGGCCCAGAACGGGATCCACATCATCTGGATCGCCCAGATGGTGATGCCGATGGTGCCGAACAGCAGCAGGTCGATGACGCCCATGATGGCGACGCCCAACAGCGGGAAACGGGTGTAGAGGTTGCGTTCGATCCAGTCTTCCGGGCAGTTCTTGCCGTAGATGCGCAGCGTCTCGGGGTTTTCCGCCTCGGCACGGTACAGTTCGGCGCCTTTGCGCAGGACGGTGGACAGGCCCTTGATCACCGGGCTATGGGGATCGTCGACGGTTTCGCATTTGGCGTGGTGTTTACGGTGGATGGCCGTCCACTCGCGAGTGTTCTGCGCCGTGGTCAGCCACAGCCAGAAGCGGAAGAAGTGTTTCAGGCCGGCATTGAGCTCCAGGGAGCGATGGGCTGAATAGCGGTGCAGATAGACCGTGACGCCCACAATGGTCACGTGGGTCATCAACAGGGTGACTGCCACCAGTTGCCAAGGCGACAAGTCAAGAAAACCGTTGTACCACATAGGCTGTATGGCCCTCAGATAAAGAAAAAACAGCTCACGCATTATCACTAAGCCCACAGATAAAACCAGTCGCCCTTTCAGATAGGAGTGACTGGATGTTTCTTATTCTATAATCCCCAACCTTTGTAGGGCGAATTTGGTTTTTTAGTAAGGATTGCTAACCATATGCTGTTTTCATACCGAGGTGCCCTGCGGGCGGGGCTGTTATACCTGCTGGTTTCTATTGTTGGGATACAACTCAGTCATTATCTATTGATCAATCTTCTCGATGAACCGCTGCGGATCATCCACTGGCAACTGATCGGTGGTTACGTGTGGGCAGGTCTCAGTGCGTTGGTCATTTTCTTTCTGTGCGCCCGTTTTGCCCGGGCGAACCTGATCCAGCAACCCTTGAAGGAAAACCGCGAACGCCTGCGCCAGGCAGCAGCGGTGTTCGATTGCACCCGCGAAGGGGTACTGGTTACCGACATCCGGGGCCTGATTGTTCACGTTAACCGTGCTTTTATCGAAATCACCGGCTACCGGCGCGAAGACGTGCTGGGCCATCGCCCCAGCCTGTTCAAGTCAGGGCGCCATTCGGTCAGTTTCTATCAGCAGATGTTCCAGACGCTGGAGCACTGCGGCGAATGGAGCGGTGAGATCTGGAACCGGCGCAAAAGCGGTGAAGTTTACCCACAGTGGCAAACGATCCGGGTGGTGCGTGATGATCAGGGTCAGGTCAGCCACTACGTTGCGGTGTTCTCCGACATCAGCGCGATCAAGCATTCCGAGCACGAACTGGCGCACCTGGCTCACCACGATCCGCTGACCGACTTGCCCAACCGCCTGTTGTTCACCGACCGCGCCGAGCAAGCGCTGGCCTCGGCCCAGGTGCACAAGCGTGGGTGTGCCTTGCTGCTGATTGACCTCGACCACTTCAAAATCATCAACGACAGCCTGGGCCACAATGTGGGTGATCAGTTGCTCAAAGTCGTAGGCGAACGCTTGCAAGGCCTGTTCGGCTCCGGCGTTACCCTGGCACGCCTGGGGGGCGATGAGTTCGCAGTGCTGGCGGAAAGTTGTCCACAGGTGGCCCAGGCCGCCGTCCTGGCGCAGCGCATCCTCGATGCGATGAAAGACCCATTCATCTTCGACGGCCACCAGCTGTTTATCAGCGCCAGCATCGGCATCAGCCTGTTTCCCAGCGATGCCTTGAGCGCCGAGCAACTGCTGCGTAACGCTGACTCCGCGCTGTTCAAGGCCAAGAGCGCCGGCCGCGAAGGCTATGCCTTGTATACCGAAGAACTCACTGCTCACGCTCAGCACCGGGTGGAAATCGCCGGCGAACTGCGCCGCGCCCTCGACCAGCAGGAGCTGCGGGTTTACTACCAGCCCGTACACGACTTGCAGAGCAGCCGCCTGATAGGGGTCGAAGCGCTGGTGCGCTGGCAGCACCCTGAACGCGGCCTGGTGTCGCCGGGAGATTTCATCCCGATTGCCGAGCGTACCGGGTTGATCGCCGAGATTGATGCCTGGGTCATGGACCAGGCCTGTCGCCAGATGTGCCTATGGCTGGCCGACGGCGTGACCTTGTCCTTCCTCGCTGTGAATGTCTCCAGCCGCCTGTTCGCTCGGCGTGAACTGTATGAGCAAGTGGCCAAGGTGCTGCATGACACCGGCCTGGATCCGGCCTTTTTGGAGCTGGAAGTCACCGAAAGCGCGGTGATGGACGACCCGGAAGCCGCCCTTGAACAACTGCACCGCCTGCGGGAACTGGGCTTGCGCCTGGCCATCGACGACTTTGGCACCGGTTATTCGTCACTGCTGCGCCTCAAGCGTTTGCCGGTGCAGAAGCTCAAGATCGACCAAGGGTTCGTGGCCGGGTTGCCGTGGGATGAAGATGACGCGGCGATTGTTCGCGTGGTCATTGCCTTGGCGCAGAGCATGGGCATGCAGGTCCACGCCGAAGGGATCGAACAGGTGGAGCAGGCGCAGTTCCTGCTGGACCACCAGTGCGATCTGGGCCAGGGCTATTGGTTTGGCCGGCCGATGCCGGCGCATGCAATTGATTGGCAAAGAGCGCCTGCAATCCTGTAGCCACTGCCGAGGCACGAGGCTGCGATGCGGTCCGCAGGGCCGCCCTCAGGGCCTGCTTCGCAGCCCATCGCAGCCTCGTACCTCGGTAGCGGCTACAGAAATGGCGCAAGTCTCTGTCTAGCCAGAAAATTCTTTCTGGTTATATAAACATTCTTAAATAGTATTTTTAAGAATATCCGCGCTTATCTACTATCGCCCTCACGCCGCAAGCAGTGCCGCCACTGCCAGGCACTTCTCATTTCAGGAGCACGACCATGAGCGCATCTCTACGTAGCGTTGACGGCCAGGACGAAGCAGCCATTTTGCGCGAGATCCAGAGCGCCCTGCGCGATCTGCGGTTTGGTGCGGTGGAAATCACTGTGCATAACGCCCAAGTGGTACAGATCGAACGCAAAGAGAAATTCCGCCTGCAGAACCCGGGTAACAAACCGAGCTAAAGCAGGATCGGCGATTCGATTGCGTGACCCGCACTTATAAGAAAAAGCCAACACAAAAGAATTTCAGGAGCTTCTCTATGTCGTCGATTCGCCGTTATGCCCTGGCAGCATTGGCCAGTGCCGTGTTTGCCGGTTCCGCAGTTGCCAAGGATTACGAGTTGCTCAACGTTTCGTACGATCCAACCCGTGAGCTGTACCAGGACTACAACGCCGAATTCACCAGTTTCTGGAAGAAAGAGCACCCGGGCGATAACGTCAAGATCCAGCAATCCCACGGTGGCTCGGGCAAGCAAGGCCGGGCGGTGATTGATGGCCTGCGTGCCGACGTAGTGACCCTGGCCCTGGCCGGCGACATCGACGAAATCGCCAAGCTGGGCAAAACCCTTCCGGAAAACTGGCAGACCCGCCTGCCGGATGCGAGCACGCCCTACACCTCGACCATCGTGTTCCTGGTGCGCAAAGGCAACCCTAAAGGCATCAAGGACTGGGGCGACCTGATCAAGAAAGACGTTTCCGTCATTACCCCGAACCCGAAAACCTCCGGCGGCGCTCGCTGGAACTTCCTCGCCGCCTGGGCTTATGGCCTGAAAGCCGGTGGCAGCGAAGCCAAGGCTCAGGAGTACGTGAAAGAGCTGTTCAAGCACGTGCCGATCCTCGACACCGGGGCTCGTGGCTCGACCATTACTTTCGTCAACAACGGTCAGGGTGACGTGTTGCTGGCCTGGGAAAACGAAGCTTTCCTGGCCTTGAAAGAAGACGGTGGCACCGACAAGTTCGACATCGTCGTGCCGTCCCTGTCGATCCTCGCCGAGCCGCCAGTGGCGGTGGTCGACAAGAACGCCGAGAAAAAGGGCAACACCGAGATCGCCACCGCGTACCTCAAGCACCTGTACAGCCCGGCTGGCCAGGAGATCGCGGCCAAGAACTTCTATCGCCCACGTGACAAGGAAGTCGCCGCCAAGTACGCCCAGCAGTTCCCGAAACTGGACCTGGTGACTATCGACAAAGACTTCGGCGGCTGGAAAACTGCCCAACCGAAATTCTTCAATGACGGTGGCGTGTTCGACCAGATCTACACTGCACAATAAGCATCACTGACCCGGATTGTGTGGGAGCTGGCTTGCCTGCGATAGCATCACCGAAGTGTGACTGACACACCGAGGTGCCTGCATCGCAGGCAAGCCAGCTCCCACATAAGCGCGTTCGCTAACCAAGGACTTTTATGTCGCGTCGTATCTCCCCCGTCATACCCGGCTTCGGGCTGACGCTGGGCTACACCTTGGTGTACCTCAGCCTGATTGTGCTTATCCCCCTGGCGGCAATGTTCGTCCATGCCGCCCAACTCACCTGGGATCAGTTCTGGGCCATTATTTCCGCACCGCGGGTGCTGGCGGCGTTGAAGCTGAGCTTCGGCACTGCGCTGTACGCCGCGATCATCAACGGCGTGATCGGCACGCTGCTGGCCTGGGTGCTGGTGCGCTACACCTTCCCGGGACGCAAGATCATCGATGCGATGATCGACCTGCCGTTTGCCTTGCCCACCGCCGTCGCCGGTATCGCGCTCACCGCGCTGTACACGCCGACAGGTCTGGTGGGGCAGTTCGCCGCCGACCTGGGCTTCAAGATCGCCTACACCCCGTTGGGCATCACCCTGGCACTGACCTTCGTCACGCTGCCGTTCGTGGTGCGTACCGTGCAGCCGGTACTGGCCGATATCCCCCGTGAAATCGAAGAAGCCGCCGCCTGCCTGGGTGCCAAACCGTTGCAGGTGTTTCGCTACATCCTGGTGCCGGCGCTGCTGCCGGCCTGGCTGACCGGTTTTGCCCTGGCGTTTGCCCGTGGCGTGGGTGAGTACGGTTCGGTGATTTTCATCGCTGGCAACATGCCGATGAAAACCGAGATCCTGCCGCTGCTGATCATGGTCAAGCTCGACCAATACGACTACACCGGCGCGACTTCCATCGGCGTGCTGATGCTGGTGGTTTCCTTTGTCCTGTTGCTGCTGATCAACTTGTTGCAGCGGCGCATCGAAACCCCATAAGGAGGCGCGGAACATGTCCCAATCGTCTATTACCGCCGCGTCTTCGGCCAACGCTGCCCGCCGTGGCAGTGCCGTGTCCCGGCGCATCCTGATCAGCCTTGGCTGGCTGATCTTTGCGCTGTTTCTGCTGCTGCCGCTGTTTATCGTGGTGTCCCAGGGCCTCAAGCTCGGCCTGGGGGCATTCTTCGCTGCGATCTTCGAGCCCGACGCGCTGTCGGCGCTGAAGCTCACGGTGATCGCCGTGCTGATTTCGGTGCCGCTCAACGTGGTCTTCGGTGTCAGCGCCGCCTGGTGCGTAAGCAAGTACTCGTTCCGTGGCAAGAGCATGCTGGTGACGCTGATCGACCTGCCGTTCTCGGTCTCGCCGGTGATCGCCGGCCTGGTCTACGTGTTGATGTTCGGTGCCCAGGGCTTCTTCGGCCCATGGTTGCAGGACCATGACATCCAGATCGTGTTCGCCTTGCCGGGCATTGTGCTGGCGACGATCTTCGTCACCGTGCCGTTCGTGGCCCGGGAGCTGATCCCGCTGATGCAGGAGCAGGGCACCCAGGAAGAAGAGGCCGCGCGCCTGCTGGGCGCCAATGGCTGGCAGATGTTCTGGCACGTCACCGTCCCGAATATCAAATGGGGCCTGATCTACGGCGTGGTGCTGTGTACTGCACGGGCCATGGGTGAGTTTGGCGCGGTGTCGGTGGTGTCCGGGCACATTCGTGGGGTCACCAACACCCTGCCGCTGCACGTCGAAATTCTCTACAACGAATACAACCACGTCGCCGCGTTTGCGGTGGCGAGCCTGTTGCTGATCCTGGCGCTCTTCATCCTGCTGCTCAAGCAGTGGAGCGAGAACCGTATCAACCGCCTGCGCGCCAGTGCAGCTGAGGAATAACGCATGTCCATCGAAGTCCGTAATGTCAGCAAGAACTTCAACGCCTTCAAGGCCCTGGACAGCATCAGCCTGGATATCCAGAGCGGTGAGCTGGTGGCGTTGCTCGGCCCGTCCGGCTGCGGCAAGACCACTTTGCTGCGCATCATTGCCGGCCTGGAAACCCCGGACACCGGCAACATTGTGTTCCACGGCGAAGACGTCTCCGGCCACGACGTGCGTGATCGCAATGTCGGTTTTGTGTTCCAGCACTACGCGCTGTTCCGCCACATGACGGTGTTCGACAACGTCGCGTTCGGCCTGCGCATGAAACCGAAAAACCAGCGCCCCAGCGAAAGCCAGATTGCGACCAAGGTTCACGAACTGCTGAACATGGTGCAACTGGATTGGTTGGCCGACCGTTATCCGGAACAACTCTCCGGTGGCCAACGCCAGCGTATCGCCCTGGCCCGCGCCTTGGCGGTGGAACCCAAAGTACTGTTGCTCGACGAGCCGTTCGGTGCCCTGGATGCCAAGGTCCGTAAAGAACTGCGCCGCTGGCTGGCGCGCCTGCACGAGGACATCAACCTGACCTCGGTATTCGTGACCCATGATCAGGAAGAAGCCATGGAAGTGGCTGACCGCATCGTGGTGATGAACAAGGGCGTGATCGAGCAGATCGGCTCACCGGGCGACGTCTACGAAAACCCGGCCAGCGATTTTGTTTACCACTTCCTCGGTGATTCCAACCGCCTGCACCTGGGCGAGGACAAACACGTGTTGTTCCGCCCGCATGAGGTGTCGCTGTCACGCCATGAGCTGGAAGATCACCATGCGGCTGAGGTGCGGGATATTCGGCCGCTGGGTGCGACGACTCGGGTGACGTTGAAAGTCGAAGGCCAGAGCGAACTGATTGAGGCTGAAGTGGTGAAAGACCACGACAGCCTGACCGGTTTGGCGCGGGGCGAGACGTTGTTCTTCAAGCCGAAGGTCTGGCAAAAGGCCTGAGTCTGGGGCCACCACAAACCTAATGTGGGAGCGGGCTTGCCCGCGATAGCAGTCTGTCAGTTGATGAGTGTATTGGCTGATCCACCGTAATCGCGGGCAAGCCCGCTCCCACATTTTTACATTGTGGCGTGCTTGCCCCTGACTGTCACCGGCCCCGAACGCGCTTCAATCTGTTGCTTGAGGTCGTGCCGCAACCCCAACAAAAACGCCAGCTCCGCCACCACAAACAACGGCCCGACAATCAGCCCCGACACGTCATCGACAAACGCAGGTTTTCTGCCCTCGTAGTAATGGCCGACAAACTGGATCACCCAGCCCACTACAAACATCCCGATGCCGCTGCCGAGCCACACCGGCGTGCTTTGTGCCGCCAACACATGCCCTGCCCATACCGACAAGCCCATCAATACCGTCATCAGCACGCCAAGCGCCAGTTCCAGGCGCAGGTAGAACCAGGCCGAGAACAATGCCAGCAACACCGCTGGCGACAGCCACAGCCCGGCCACCGACCATTCGGGGCGCGAGAGCAGGACCGCCACGGCCACCACGATCAGCGGAATGCCGATGAAGTGACTGGCAATATTGCGCGGGTCGCGGTGGTAGGCGGCGTATTGACTGAGGTGGTCGACGAGGCTTTTCATTGTTATTCCTCCTGTAGGATGTTTGATCATGCCCTGTAAGCCTGTGGCGAACTGTCAACTGGGCGACAATCTTCGGAGTTCTCATGGACGCAGCGAAATGGCATGCGCGGCTGCTGACTGGCCACTGGTATAGCCACTTGCCCGCTACCTTGCAGGATAGCTTGCTGGCCAACGCCCGCCTGCGGCATCTGACGGCGGGGCAGTACCTGTTCAAGCGCGGCGACCCGCCGTGCGGGCTGTACGCGGTGCTGGAAGGCACGGTGCGCATCAGCGCGGTGAGCGAACAGGGCAAGGAGGCGGTGTTGAGCCTGGTGGAGCTGCCCCACTGGTTTGGCGAGATTTCCGTGTTCGACGGTTTGCCCCGCACCCATGACGCTTGCGCCGTCGGGCCCTGCACCCTGCTGCAGGTGCCGCAGCCGGCGATGTTGCAGATCCTCGAAGAGCACCCGCGTTACTGGCGTGACATGGCCCTGCTGATGAGCCAGAAGCTGCGCCTGACCTTTATCAATATCGAACAACTGAGCCTGATGCCGGCGTCGGTGCGTGTGGCCCACCGCCTGCTGATGATCGCCGAAGGCTACGGCGAGATCGAACAGGCGCGGCGAATGCTGCAACTGCCCCAGGAAGACCTGGCGGCGATGTTAAGCCTGTCACGCCAGACCACCAACGCCTTGCTCAAGGACCTGCAAAGCCAAGGCATCGTGCGCCTGGGCTATGGCGAGATCGAAATCCTCGACGTTCAGCGGTTGCGCGAGGCGGCGCACGCCTGAGGGTGTTAGCCTGCGGTCACGATTATTCGAGGTGTGTTATGCGTGTGCTGTTAGTGGAACACGAGCCGGAGACGGCCGAGTGGATGGGCAAGAGCCTGGAGGAGGCCAGTTACACGGTGGAGGTGGCGGCCAACGGCATGGCGGCCCTGCGCTTTGTCGAAAGCACCGAGTACGATCTGGTGATCCTCGATGTGATGCTGCCTGGGCTGAATGCCTGGAAGCTGCAGCAGGCGATTCGGCTGAAGGGTGAGACGCCGGTGTTGTTCCTGACCACGCCCGATGGCATTGAAGACCGTTTGCGTGGGTTGGAACTGCATGAGGATGATTATTTACTCAAGCCGTTTGATGCCAAAGGGTTGGTGGCGCGGGTGAGGACGCTGTTGCGGCGTGATCGGGGGCGCTGAGAAACCCTGTAGCCGCAGCCTCGTGCCTCGGCAGCGGCTACAGATATTTACCGCAACCCATCCCGAAACTGCCCCGGCGTCATCCCCGTCCAGCGCTTGAACGCCCGATTGAAGCTGCTGGTATCAGCAAATCCCAGTAAATGACTGACCTCCGCCAGCGAGCACTGCGGATCGCGCAGGTGCAACAGCGCCAGGTTCTCGCGGCACTCATTGAGCAACGCATCAAACCGACACCCCTCATCCGCCAAGTGTCGCTGCAAGCTGCGCAAGCTCAAATGCAACGTCTGGGCAATGCGTTCGGCACTTGGCTCACCCTCCGGTAACTGCGCTTCGATGGCCGCGCGTACCTTGCGTTCCCAGGTCAGCGGTTGCAGTTGGGCGAGGGTGCGCTTGAGCACGGTTTCATTGTGTGCGGCCAGTTCCGGGTTGGCGTCGTCCAGGTGGCTGTCGAAGTCATGGGCGGCGAACTCCAGGCGATCCTCCTCGGCGCCGAAAAATACCGGGGAACGAAACACCGTGTGCCAGGGCTTGGGGTCCGCCGGCTCCGGCCGTCTCAGGTACACCGCCAGCGGCGCATAGTCGCGGCCCAGGCGGTTGCGGCAGGTGCGCACGTAAATCGCCGCGAAGGCATCGATGGCTTCAAGCGCCGGCGTCGGGCTGGTGTTGGGCTGCTGCAAGCGCAGGCAATAACGTTCGCCGATTCGACTAAGCTCCAGCGTCAGCGCGTCGCTGACCACCGGGTGGTAGCGCACGATTCGTTCAAATACTTCCCGCAGGCTGCCGCTGGCCACCAACGCATAGCCCAGGGCATGGAAGGTGGTGGGGCTGACGAAACGTGACACCCGCAAGCCAATGGCGGGATCGCCACTGGCCTGCACCGCCAGCTCCCATAGGCGCGTGGTGGCCGACAGGGGGTAGCGGGCGTTGGGATCGTCCATCTGCTGCGGGTCGAGCCCGGCTTGCACGCACAGCGCGGCGCTGTCGAGGCCCAGGGCATCGAGTTGCTTGCGCAAGGCGCGGGTCCAGCTGGCAAGGGAAGTGGGTTCAGTCATGTTGATTGGCGCTTGCGGTCAACAGGTTGGCGTCCGGAGCTAGCGTCCTGCCAGATCGCATAGGGCAGGATGTACGCATCAATAAGTCAGAGGATGGAAGCATGGACGGTACTTCTGCAAGTCCCCAGCAGATGAACGCACAACAGCGTTCAGCGCATATCCGTGAAGTGGTGCTGGCCGAAGGCGTGAAATGGCGCCAGCGCCACCCCTGGCTGCTGCATCAGGACGCCCTGGGCGCGGGCATCCTGGCGTTTGCCTTGCTGGGCATGATCGGCTTGGCGGCGCTGTATATCACCGGCTATATGGCGTGGTGGGCGTGCCTGCTGCTCAACGCCTTCCTGGCATCGCTGACCCATGAGTTGGAACATGACCTGATCCACAGCATGTACTTTCGCAAACAGCGCCTGCCCCACAACCTGATGATGGGCCTGGTCTGGCTGGCGCGGCCGAGCACGATCAATCCATGGGTACGCCGGCATATTCACCTCAATCACCACAAGGTGTCGGGCACCGAAACCGATATCGAAGAGCGGGCGATCACCAACGGTGAGCCCTGGGGCATTGTCCGGTTGCTGATGGTGGGCGACAACATCATGTCGGCGCTGATCCGTGTGTTGCGGGCACCGTCCTGGCAGCAAAAACTGAACATCCTCAAGCGTACGGCGCTGGTCTACGCACCGTTGGCGCTGCTGCATTGGGGGGCGTGGTATGTGTTCCTGGGTTTTCACGCCGCCAATGGCATCGCCAGCCTGATGGGTGCACCGATCGAGTGGTCGGCGGGCACTTTGTCGGTGATGCACGTCATCGACATCGCGGCGGTGGTGATCATCGGCCCCAACGTGCTGCGCACCTTCTGCCTGCACTTTGTCAGCTCCAACATGCACTACTACGGCGATGTGGAGCTGGGCAATGTGATCCAGCAGACCCAGGTGCTGAACCCTTGGTGGCTGTGGCCGCTGCAAGCATTCTGCTTCAACTTCGGCAGCACCCATGGCATCCACCACTTTGTGGTCAAGGAGCCGTTCTACATTCGGCAGATGACCGCCAAGGTGGCACACAAGGTGATGGCTGACATGGGCGTGCGCTTCAATGATTTCGGGACCTTTGCCCGGGCCAATCGGTTTGAGCGCACCACGCACTCATCCGTGGTGATCAATCCGGTTGAAACGGTGACGCGCTGAGGACCACGCCGGTTTCTTCGACGTATTGTTGCCAGTGGCCGATCAAGGTGGCCAGTTTCTCGGGGTGGCTCAGGGCGAGGTCATGAATCTCGCCCGGGTCCTGGCCCAGGTCATACAGTTGCCAGGTCGCCGGCCCCACGGGGCCTGGGATATACACAGCCTTCCACTGGCCCTGGCGAATCGCCCGGCGCCCGAACAGCTCCCAGCCAGTAACGGTGTGTTCGTCGTGCACCTGCTCGGTCTCGCCAGACAGGAACCCCAGCCACGACTTGCCCCGCAGCGGTGCCACCGGCTTGCCGCGCCACTGCTTGCCGGGGTGACGTACGCCGGCCAAATCAAGAATGGTCGGCGTAATGTCCATCACCGTGCCGAAGCCATGGCTGATCTGGCCCTTGAGTGACAGCTGGGGGTAATGCACCAGCGCCGGCACTCGAATCCCGCCCTCGGTGGTAAACGCCTTGAACAGCCGTGACGGCGCAGTCGCCACCTGGGCCCAGGACGGCCCATACCAGACGTAGGAGTTCGCGCGTCCGATGTTCCCAAGGCTGTTGTCGTAATGCTGGTTGAGGTAGGTCAAAAGCTCTGGCCCGAACTTGGGAAAGGCTTCCAGCAGCGCGCCTTCAGCGCCGTTGTCGGACATGAACAGGATGAAGGTATTGTCCAGTTGCCCCTGTTGGCGCAGGTACTCCACCACCCGGCCAATGTTCCAGTCCATGCGCTCGACCATCGCCGCATACACTTCCATGGCCCGCGCCGACACTTGGCGCTGCTCGTCGCTCAGTGCAGCCCATTGGGTATTCAGTTCGATCAGCGGATGAGGCTCGACGTCTGCGTCGATCAGCCCCAGCGCCTTGAGTTTTTCCAGGCGTTCCAGGCGCAGCACTTCGGGACCGGCGTCATAGCGGCCACGGTACTTGTCGACAACCTCGACCGGCGCCTGCAACGGCCAGTGCGGTGCGGAAAACGGCAGGTAGGCGAAGAACGGTCGGGTCTGGTCGCGCTCCTTGAGGTACTGCAGCAGCTTGTCGCCAAAGGCATCGGAGGAATAGAAATCCTTGGGTAGCTGCTCGACGAAGGTGTCGTCTTCGATGTACAGCGCGGGCGTGGATTTGAGCAGGCCTGGCGTGCTGTCGTCGTAGGTCGGCTCGAACCCATAGTGGTTGGCCGCACCCGGCAACAGTGAGAACGAACGCTCGAAACCTCGGGCGTGGGGCGCAAGTTCGGCGGTCAGCCCCAGGTGCCATTTGCCGCTCATCAATGTCTGGTAACCGGCGTCTCGCAGCAGTTCCGGCAGGGCGACCACCTTGTCGTTGAGGTAACCCTCGTACCCCGGTTTGCCGATCAGTTCCGGGGTCAGCGCTTCGGCCATGGTGCCGATGCCGGCGATGTGGTGATCGGTGCCGGTCAGCAGCATCGAACGGGTCGGCGAGCAGGTGGGCGCGGTGTGAAAATCTGTCAGGCGCAGGCCGCCGAGGGCCAGGGCGTCCAGGTGTGGCGTGGAGATTTCTCCACCAAAGGCTCCCAGGTCGGAGAAGCCCATGTCATCGGCCAGGATCACTAAAAAGTTGGGACGTTGCGGCATCAAGGCGCTCCTCATTAGCAGGCAATAAAGGCCAGTGGCAGGTCGCGGATTTGTTCGCGTACTGGCGGCTGGTAGTGGTCGTCGCTGATCAGTTCGTGCAGCAGTTCTTCACGCAGTTGATGGAAGTCGAAACTGCTGCGCTGGCGGGGATGGGGCAGGGCGATGTCCACCACCTGTTTGATCCGCCCGGGGCGGGGTTCCATCACCACCACGCGGTCGGCGAGGAAAATCGCTTCTTCCACATCGTGGGTCACCAGCACCGTGGTGATCCTGGCCCGGGTACGAATCGCCAGCAGTTCGTCCTGCATTTGCTGGCGGGTCAGGGCATCCAGGGCGCCGAAGGGCTCGTCCAGCAGCAGAATGCGTGGGCTGGCCACCAGGCCACGGGCGATCGCCACCCGTTGCGCCATGCCGCCGGACAATTGATGCGGATAGGCGCGGGTGAAATCGGTAAGGCCCACCAACTCGATAAAATCGCCGATGCGTCGTTTGCGTTCGGCCTCGCTCAACGGCTCGTTGACCAGGCCCAGGCCGATGTTTTCTTCCACGGTCAGCCAGGGGAACAAACGGTGTTCCTGGAACACGATGCCGCGCTCGCCACCAATGCCGGTCACTGCCTTGCCGTCGACGCGGATTTCGCCGCGAAATTGTGCATCCAGGCCCACCAGCAACCGCAGCAGGGTGGATTTTCCGCAGCCGCTGGAGCCCACAATGGCGACGAATTCGCCCTCGGCAATGTCCAGGTTGAATTCGCGAATGGCTTCCAGTTCAAAGCCGTCGACATCGAAGGTTTTGCCCACGTGATTGAAGCTGACAATAGGTGCAGTCATGCGTGTCTCCAGCGCGTGGCGCGGGTTTCGATACGTTGGCCGATAAGGTTGAGAGTCGCGCCGGTAAGGCCTACCAGGAGCATGCCGCTCATGATCAGGTCCATGCGTAGCAACTGTTGGGCACCGATCATCAGGCTGCCGATGCCGCCGTTGGACGGCATGAAGTATTCGGCACCGATGGTGCCCAGCCAGGCATAGATCAGGCTCAGGCGCAGCCCGGCAAAAATCCCCGGCGCCGCGCCTGGCAACACCAGGCGCCGCAGCCGCTGGCCCAGGCTCAGGCGCAAGACTTGCGCGGCTTCGTTGAGCTGTGGCGACAGGTTCACCACGCTGCGTTGGGTGGCAATAAACAATGGGAAGAAGGCGGCGAGGGCGATAAATACCCACTTGGCCAACTCGCCCAGGCCGAACCAGGCGGTGAGCAACGGTACCCAGGCGAAAATCGCGATCTGGCGCAGGGCAGAGAGCGTCGGGCCGAGCACCCGCTCACTGGTGCGTGACAGGCCAAGCAGTAATCCCAAGGCAAAGCCGAGGCCACCGCCCAGAATCAATCCGCCGAGGGTGCGGCTCAAGCTCAGGCCCAGGGCGCTGACCAGGCTGCCATCCCGCACGCCAGTGGCAGCGGTTTGCAGCACCGCCCATGGGCTGACGAGAATGTTCGGGTCTACCCAGTCCTGCTGCGTTGCCACCTGCCACAGTGCCAGTAAGCTCAGGGGCAGCAACCACGGTTGCAGGCGTTGCCAACCTTGATAACGCGGGCCGCGTCGAATCTGCGCGGTGGCGGGATGCGGCCAATGCACCCACTTGCGGTCCAGCCAGCCGATGCCGCGATCCATCACCACACCCAGTACGCCGATGACCACGATGCAGACGAAGACGATATCGAGCATGAACAACTGCCGCGCCCAGACCATCAGGTAACCGATGCCTTCGCTGGACGCCAACAGTTCAACGGCCAGCAACGAGGTCCAGCCGGCCGCCAGCGCCAACCGCACGCCGGCCATGAAGGCAGGCAGCGCAGCAGGCAGGATCAGGCGGCGGATCAGCAGGTGAGTGGGTAGACGCAAGACGCGTGCGGCCTCACGTAAACCAGGCTGGGCATCGCGTACGCCCACCAGGGTATGCAGGGTGACGGGCACCACAATCGCCTTCACCAGCACCACCAGCTTGAGTGTTTCTCCGATGCCGAAAAACACCATGAACAGCGGAATCCAGGCCAGGGTCGGCACCTGCGACAAGGCGCTGAACGTCGGAAACACCAGGCGCTCGGCGCGGGCACTGAAGCCCAGCAGCGCACCCAATAACGCCCCGGCGCTGACGCCCGCCAGCAAGCCCCAGAACAACCGTTGCAAGCTGACCGCCAGATGGCTCCACAACTCGCCACCCGCCAGTTCCACTGCACTGCTCCAGACCAGTGAAGGCGCCGGCAGAATCTGCTCGCTCATCCAGTGATTACGGCTGGCCAGCCACCACAGGGTAAACAGCGTGAGCGGCAGCAGCCAAGGCAGCACGCGTTCGCTCAAATGTGGCCAGCGTGGCGGCGTTCCTTGGGCCGGGGCCGTCAGCGGCAAGCTCAGCAGCGAGATTCGGGCCATGGATGACCTCCGTTGTCCGGTGGGGTGTTATGTCTTTTTGATCTTATAAACAAACAATCAATACGATTGAGGGATAAGAAAAACCATTTAAAGCCTCTGCCTGGCACGCATCCAATGCATTCGGAGAATATTTTCCATGCTGTTGATGCATAGCCCTCTGGAGCCTGTGTATTGGCTCGCATAGTTCTAAAAGTTATTAAATTGTGAATTTATAGTATTTAAAGTTTTGGTCGGCTTATGCCTACTTTCTGCTTCCCAGGCAACCGTCGCCCACAGGAGCACTACCCATGAAGCTGCCGTTCAAACGCTTGATCACGCTGTTCGCAGGCACTGCGCTGGCCGGGTTGGTGCATGCCGCTGACCTCAAGGAAATCCGCATCGCCGTGCCCGACCTCAGTGCGGGTGCCCAACACAGTGGCGGCGGTGTGACGGACGTGTTGCGCCAACAGCAAATCTTTGAAAAAGCCTTCGCCGACCAGGGCATCAAGATTCAATGGAATTACTTCAAGGGCGCAGGCCCGGTGATCAATGAAGCCTTCGCCAACGGCCAGGTGGACCTGGCTTATCTGGGGGATCTGGCGGCGATCATCGGCAAGTCCAATGGCCTTGATACGCGGCTGCTCAGTGCCAGTGCCCGAGGCGTGAAACATTACCTGGGCGTGGTGCCGGGTTCGGGCATCAAGACCTTGCAGGACCTCAAGGGCAAGCGCGTCGCGGTGTTTCGCGGCACGGCCAGCCAACTGTCGTTTGACAGCGCCCTGGCCAGCCAGGGTTTGAGTGAAAAGGATTTGAAAGTCATCAACCTGGACTTTAACGCCGCCGTCGCCGCACTCGCGGCCAAGCAGATTGACGCCACTTGGGGCAGTTCGGGCCTGAGTGCATTGCAGGCCAAGGGGTTGGCCGAAATACCGCTGAGTACCAAGGACCTCGGTGACGCGGGCAGTATTCAGGCGGTGTTGGTGGGCAGCGGCAAGTTTGTCGATGAGCATCCGGAAGCTGTGGCCAAGTTGCTCAAGGCGCAGCAACAAGCGGTGCAATGGTTGACCGATGACAACAACAAGCAGGCCTACATTGACCTGGTATCGGGGCTGGCCAGTTATCCGCCGGTGATTCTGACCAATGATTTGAAAGACCAGAAACTCAGCGAAATTTTCCCCTCGAGCCTGGACCCGGTGTTCCTTGGAAAATTGCAGGACGCGGTGGATTTGGCGTCGAAAGAGCGGCTGATCCGCAAGTCGTTTCAGGTGAGTGACTGGGTGGCGCCGAATTTGGCGGCGGCGGGGTTGTAACCCTCCAACGCTGTAGCCGCTGACGAGGTACGAGGCTGCGATGCGTGTCCGCAGGACCGCCCTCGGGGGTCGCTGCGCAACCCATCGCAGCCTCGTACCTCGACAGCGGCTACAACCCATTGCAAGCGACTACAGGGCTACAGCCATCCACCGCCACCAACGTCTCAATCATCGCCTTCGCCGCCGGTGACAACCTGAACCCGGTGCGGCTGACAATCCCGCACCGCGCACTCATGGTTTCCATGTTCTGCGGCAGGTTGCGCCAGTGCAGCAGCACCAGTTCACCCTTGGCGATGTCCTCGGAAAATGCCTCTTCGGTGCCCACGCCAATCGCATTGGACTGCAACACGATCTTCACCAGCGCCGGGAAGTGTTCGGTCTGGATGTTGGGTGAAAAATCCATCCGCCCACTGAGGTTCGCCAGCAGTTTTCGAATCCCTTGGGAGATCAGCGGAGTCGCCAAGGGATAGTCAAACATATCGTTGGTCGACAGGCTGTCCTTGGCCAACAGCGGGTGCCCCGGCCGGCAGAAAAATACCCCGCGCTTGGGTGTCAGTGCTTGAGTCTGAAAGTTCGGGTCGGCTTCGAATTGGCGGATGTCGGCGATAAAAAATTCGATTTCTTCACGGCTCAGGCTGCGGCTGAGTGTTTCCCAGTTATCCACCTGGAAATGGGTGCGGATTTTCGGGTGGGCGTTGATAAATCGCGCCACCGCGTCGGGCACCAGTTTCACCGCCGGCGCCGGGCCGCAGCCGAAGCGCAGTTCACCGGCGTCGAGCTTGGTCATGCGCGTCACCTCACTGTTCAACAAGGCGGCGCCCTGCACCAGGGTCAGGGCATGTTGCAGTACCACCTGGCCTTCCGGCGTGGGGCGCAGGTCCTTGTTGCCACGGTCCACCAGCACGCAGCCGAACTCCTGTTCCAGCCCCTGGATGCTGCGGCTGAACGCTGGTTGGGTGATGCCCATGGCGTCCGCTGCGCGTACAAAACTGCGGTGTTCGTTGAGGGCGATGAAGTACCGCAGTTGGCGAAGATCCATATGCTTTCCCGGCATCTGAAAAATAGGTCGAAGGCATTTGCGACCCAGGGATCTGAGGTTTTAAATGCAAGCTCTTATTCCGTCAACGAAGCATGTGTTCATTTGCTAGATCTAAATTGCATATGAATAGAGCGTTGTCGAAGCGCTTCCCCACCGTAAGCAGGCACATGAGGGTCATCACAATGAGCAATGCCGCACTAGCTGTTCAACCCGTCGCCCAGGCGCTGGACATTCACCCGGTCGCCGGGCGCATTGGCGCCGAGATCCGGGGCATCAAATTGTCCGGTAACCTGGATGCCGCCACCGTCGAAGCCATCCAGCAGGCACTGGTGCAGTACAAGGTGATCTTCTTCCGTGAGCAGACTCACCTTGATGATCAGAGCCAGGAAGCCTTCGCCCATTTGCTCGGCGAGCCGATTGCCCACCCGACGGTGCCGGTGCGCGACGGAACGCGTTTTCTGCTGGAGCTGGACGGCGCCCGCGGGCATCGAGCCAACTCCTGGCACACCGACGTGACCTTCGTCGACGCTTATCCGAAAGCCTCGATCCTGCGTTCGGTGTTGTCGCCGGCCTCGGGTGGCGACACGGTCTGGGCCAACACCGCCAGCGCCTACAACGACCTGACGCCTGAGCTGCGTGCGCTGGCGGACAACCTTTGGGCGGTGCACAGCAACGAATACGACTACGCCGCGCGCAAGCCGGACGTGTCGGTGGAGAAGCTTGAGGAGTACCGCAAGGTGTTCACCTCGACGGTGTACGAAACCGAACACCCGGTGGTGCGTGTGCACCCGGTCAGCGGCGAAAAAACCTTGCTGCTGGGGCATTTTGTCAAACGCCTGAAGGGCTATTCACAGACTGATTCGACGCAACTGTTCAACCTTCTGCAAAGTCACGTCACCCGCCTGGAAAACACCGTGCGCTGGCGCTGGAATACCGGTGATGTGGCGATCTGGGACAACCGCGCCACCCAGCATTACGCGGTGGATGACTACGGTACCCAGGAGCGCATTGTGCGGCGGGTGACGTTGAAAGGGGATGTTCCGGTGGGCGTGCTGGGGCATCGCAGCCAGACCACTAAAGGGCTTTAGATACACCGCTGATCCCCTGTGGGAGCGGGCTTGCCCGCGATGACGGCAGTACAGTCGATAGATGTGGCGACAGGTACACCGCTATCGCGGGCAAGCCCGCTCCCACACTGGATTTGCGGTGCTTACCACACCCCGATCTGCACCACCTTCTGCGCCTCAGGCTCACCATAACGAAACCGTTGGCCGCGCAGATCAATCTCTGCGTGGCTGATGGTGGTGCGCCGCTTCAACCCTCGCAGCCATTCGAACAGATAACCCTGATGAGTCTCGCGCACCTGGGCATACGCAGGGTCAGTGCCCAGGTCGCGTAATTCCTGGGGGTCATTTTCCAGGTCAAACAGCTGCGCGTGAAAGCCGTCATACGCCAGGTATTTCCAGCGCTCGCTGCGCACCATCGTCATCCGGCAACGGTCGATAGGTTGCTCCAGGCGTTCGCGGGCCGGGGCCTGGAAGGCGTAGTCATATTCGGCGATGGCATAGCGGCGCCAAGGCGTGTCTTCACCGTGCAGCAACGGGATCAACGAGCGGCCCTCCAGGCGATGCTCGGCACCGGGTAATCCCAAGGCTTGAAGGAAGGTCGGCAGAGCATCGATGGTTTCCACCAGACGTTCATCCACCGAACCACGACTGATATCGGCAACGGCACGTGGATCGCGCACGATCAGTGGCACGCCTACCGCAGGCTCCAGCAGAAACTCCTTTTCTCCCAGGAAATGATCGCCAAGGAAGTCGCCATGATCGCTGGTGAACACGATCAGCGTGTCGTCCCAGCGGCCGTTGCTTTCGAGGAAATCGAACAGCCGGCCGAGCTGGTCGTCGATCTGTTTGATCAGGCCCATGTAGGTCGGAATGACGTTGAGCCGAACCTCGTCCCGGGAAAAATTCAGGCTTTCCTGGTGTTGGCGGAAGGCCTGGTACACCGGGTGATTGCTGGCGTGCCCGGGTTGTGGCCGAATCGGTGCCTGGACATGCTCGGCGCCATACAGCGCGTGGTACGGCGCCGGGGCGATGTAGGGCCAGTGCGGCTTGATATAGGACAGGTGCAAACACCACGATTGCTCGCCTTGCTCGGTGATGAAGTCCATGGCGCGGTCGGTGGTGTAGACGGTTTCAGAGTGTTGTTCGGCCACGCGCGCCGGCAGGTGAGCGTTGCGCATGTGCCAGCCGCTGAGGATTTCTCCTGCTTCGCCAGCGGCCGCGTTGGCCCATTCATGCCATGGATTGGTGCCGTCATAACCGTGTTCGCGCAGGTAATGGGTGTAGGGCGCCGACTCGCGTTTGTCGGTGAATAACGGGCTGTCGGGATAGATCCCGTCGTGACGAAAGTAGGCGTCGAAACCGACTTCATTGAGTGGCTCGGCCTGGGGGCTGGCGGGGTCAATCTCCAGACGCTGCAAGGCCTCGACGTTGGGTGTGGCGTGGGTCTTGCCCACCAGTGCCGTACGGATGCCATGGGGGCGCAAGTAGTCGCCGATGGTTAGCTCTTCCAGCGGTAACGGCACCGCGTTCCATGCCACCTGGTGGCTGCTGACGTAGCGGCCGGTGTAGGCCGACATCCGCGATGGACCGCAGATGGTGCCTTGGGTATAGGCGCGGCTGAAACGTACGCCGGCCGCTGCCAGGCGGTCGATATTGGGGGTGTGCAGATGAGCGTGGCCGTAGCACGAGAGGTAATCGCGGCGCAGTTGGTCGCACATGATGTAGAGCACGTTGCGCACGGGTTGGGGATGGGGCATGAGGGTTCACCGATCGGAGGACAGGTGAGGGTTTTCGCCGGTTGGGTGGGGGGGAGGCAAGTGCATTTGGGGAATGGGTTTTATGCAGGGGGTGCATGGGTGGGGGCTTATCCATTTTTTTGGTAACGGCTACTTATGGTTTCGCTTTTACAGCGAGTCACTTTGGAACAGCCCCAAAGTAACCAAAGGGCTCTTGCCCCACCACTCGGCACCTCGCTCAGGCTCGGTGTGCCCGAACGCAGGCATTACTCCGTGGGCCGCCGCGACGGGCCATCCCTGGCCCAACGCGGCTAAACCGGCGTCCTGCCGGTTTACCCACTGCGTAATACCTGCGTTCGGCCAGCGTGGTTTAACGGGGCGCCTCAGATCAAGATCAAGATCAAAAGCAGATCAAGAGCACGCAGCCTCGCTGGCGCTCGACAGCTGCTACGCGAGGGTGTTAGGAGGAAACGCATACGCTTCAGATACTAGGTCGGCTACTAGGCCGCCTCGCTTTGTTTTTGATCTTAGGTGCCCCGTTAAACCACGCTGGCTGAGCGTAGGCATTGGTCCGTGGGTAAACCGGCAGGACGCCGGTTTAGCCGCACTGGGCCAGGGATGGCCCATTGCGGCGGCCCACGGAGCAATGCCGGAGAGAAGGCACACCGAGCACTAGCGAGGTGCCGAGTGGTGGGGCAAGAGCGCTTTGGTTACTTTCGCGCTTTTCGAAAGTGACCCGCTGTAAAAGCGGAACCAATAGCCGCCGTGACCTCAGCAACGGATATGTACACAACCCCCCGCAACAGCCCACTCAAACCGCAAAATTCTCCAATGCACACACCTCCTCATCCACTGCCTTGATCTGCTCGATCATCGCCTCCGCCAGCGGCGATAACCGATACCCCGCACGGCTGACAATGCCATAGCGTGTATAGCGTTCCTCCAGATCCTCGGCCAACCCATCAATCTTCAAACACACCAACTCACCCCGAGCCATGCGCAGCACATCATTGTTGGCACTGACGATGCCAATCGCGTCGGACCGCAACACCACTCCCAACAAGCTGTAGCCGTTTTCGCATTCGACATTGGGGATGTAATCGGGCCGCCCGCTGAGGTCGACGATGACCTTGCGCAAGTTCGGCGGGCGGATGGTCACGGCCAGGGGATAACTCATCAGCTCGGCCGCGCTCACGCTGTCCAGTTGGGCCAGCGGGTGTCCGGTGCGGCAGCAGAAATGCCATTTGCGCGGGCGCAGGCGGTACGTCTGGTAGTCCGGGTTGGCTTCGAAGTGACGGGTGTCGGCGACGAAAAATTCGAACTCTTCGCTGAGCAGACGCTTGCTCAGGCTTTGCCAATCGTCCACCTGGAACTGCACTCGCGCCTTGGGGTAACGCCCGATAAAACTGCCGATTGCCCGGGGGATCAACCCCGCCGCCGGTGCCGGGCCGCAGCCGAAGCGTAACTCGCCAGCCTCCAGGCCATTGAACTGGCTGATCTCGTTGGCCAGTTGCTGGGCGCCACTGACCAGCCGTCGTGCATGTTCAAGCAGCACCTGGCCTTGCTTGGTTGGCGCCAGGTCCTTGCGGCCGCGATCCACCAGTTGGCACCCGGCGCTGTGTTCAAGGGCCTGGATGCTGCGACTGAACGCCGATTGCGACAGGTTCACCGTCAACGCGGCCGCGACAAAACTGCGCTGTTCAGCGAGGGCGATGAAGTGGCGAAGCTGGCGCAGATCGATATGCATTTTTCACATTAAAAATATCGGGGAAATGCATTGGCTATGCATTAGGTCGACTCCTTATAAAGGCTATCTCTTATGCAGTAAATGTTTGTAAAAACATAAATAAATAACCATATGGAATATGCGCTGCTGCCTATTTCCTGATGCCGGAGCCGCTTATGAGCCTGTTGAAGCCCGCTGTCCCTTCCTCTCCCCTGCGGCTCAAGCGCCTGCCACTGGCGTTGTTGCTGGCCGGCAGCGCGAGTTGGTCCCACAGCCAGGCTGCTGAAACCACGGACGCCGAGCCTGCGCCTGCAAGCAAGGGCCAGAGCGCCAGCGGCCAGTTGGAAACCGTCACGGTCACGGCCCGGCGGCGCACCGAAAGCGCCCAGGATGTGCCCACGCCCACGCCCATGAGCGTGATCGGTGGTCAGGCGTTGGAGAGTCAGCGGGTGTACCGGATTCAGGATTTGCAGCAACTGGTGCCCAGCGTCAACGTCGCTTATATGCACGCGCGCCAGTCCAGCGTGTCGATTCGCGGTCTGGGTAACAACCCGGCCAGTGATGGCCTGGAAGGCAGCGTCGGGTTGTACATCGACAACGTTTACCTCGGCCGGCCAGGGATGGCGGTATTCGACCTGATGGACATCGAGCAGCTTGAAGTATTGCGCGGCCCGCAAGGCACGCTGTTCGGCAAGAACACCACGGCCGGGGTGATCAATATCAGTACCCGTGCGCCAAGTTTTACCCCCGAGCGCAGCATCGAAACCTCGCTGGGCGAGGACGGTTATTTCCAGACCAAGGGCACGATTTCCGGTCCGCTTACTGATGAATTGGCGGGACGCTTTTCCGCCTATCGCACCCGCAGCGACGGCGACATCAAGAACGAATACGACGGCCACGACCTCAACGGCGGTTCACGCCAGGGCTTTCGTGGGCAACTGCTGTACAAGCCCAACGAGGCATTCAACCTGCGCTGGATCGGCGATTACAACGAAGAGGATTCCAGCGCTGGCACTCGTGTGCTGTACAACACCGGGCCGACCATCAATGGTACCAACCTGTACCAATCCCGGGCGGATGCAGCGGGGGCGACCTTGGTGGATGGTACCCATCGGAAGGTCAATCTGGATGGCCAGCAGCACGTCACGGTGTTCCAGGGTGGCACGTCGCTGGAGGCCAACTGGACCTTGCCCAGTGACTTCACTCTGACCTCGGTCAGCAGTTATCGCTGGTGGAATTTCACCCCGCGTAATGATGACGGTCTCAACGTGCCGGCGTCCTATAACGCGGGCGTGTCGGTAGAGGACAAGCAGTGGTCCCAGGAATTTCGCCTGGCGTCGCCCACCGGTGGTTTCTTCGATTACGTGCTCGGCGCCTATTACTTTGGCTCTGACCTGAGCAACAAATCCTTCGCCTATTACGGGCCCAAGGCCGACATCTGGAATGGTACGCCCACGGGCGCCTTGAACAACGTCAGCAGCGTCGGCAACGGTCATATCCGCACCGACAGTTTTGCGCTGTTCGGCCAGGGCACCTGGCACTTGACCGAGCGCCTTGATTTCACCGCGGGCCTGCGCGGCACCTACGAAGAAAAAAGCGCCTGGGTTACCCGCAATGCACCCGTCGGTGGCGCTGCGGTAACGGGCGCTGCCGCGACTGTTCGACGCGGTCGCGCGGGCGCCTATGACTCCGGTGACCTCAACCAATACAGCACCAGCCCGTCCGGCTTGTTGAACCTCAGCTACCGCTTCACCGATAACTTGCTGGGCTACGCGACCTTGTCCCATGGCGAGAAGTCCGGTGGCGTCAACCTGGCGGTGGGCTCTGCACCGACGGCGGGGGCGGACTCGTTGCTGATCGGTACCGAGCGCGCCAACAACGCCGAGTTGGGTTTCAAAAGCACCTTGTGGGACCGTCGCTTGCAGCTTAACGCCAACCTGTTCTGGACCCAGGTCAACGGCTACCAGACCAACGCCTACGACGACAGCAATCGCGTGCAATACCTGACCAATGCCGGTTCGGTGCGCTCACGGGGTGTGGAGGTGGAAAGCACCCTGGTGCCGATCAAGGGGCTGACGTTGAACGTCAACGGCTCCTTCAACGATGTGAGCTATCTGTCTTACAAGGACGCGCCTTGCCCACCGGAGGTCAGCCTGCGTCCTGGTGCGCCGGCTTCGTGCGACCTCAGCGGGCATCAAGTGGTGGGGGCTTCGAAGTGGATTGTCAACGCCAATGGCGAATACAAGTGGAACCTGGATAACGGCTTTGAACCTTACGTCACCGCCAGCTACGCCTTCCGTTCCAAGGCGGTGGGCACGGTCGAAGATTCCGACTACGGGCAGATTCCGAGCTACGCGGTGGTCAACCTGTCCACCGGGTTGCGCGGCAATTATCAGCAAGGGCAGTGGGATGTGTCGTTATGGCTGAAAAATGCCTTCGACAAGACCTACTACACCACCCTGTGGACCGCGGGCAACGGTGGTTATGAAGGTCTGCTGGGCACTCCGCGCACGCTGGGAGTGACCGGTCGGTATGACTTCTAGCCTTCAACCGACATAACCGATGTAGCCTCGTGCCTCGGCAGCGGCTACATGGTTGGCGGTTATGTCGGTTCCAATCGTGCGGTGCGGTACGTTGCCGGGCTGAACACCCGGGTCACCACCAGCATCGCCACCACGGTCACCATCAGCACCACCCAGGCGCTGACGAAACTGCCGGTCAGCGCGCGCAACCAACCGGTCAGCCACGGTGAAATGGCGTTGATCAAAAAGCCCACGCCCTGCACAAACGCCGCCAATTGCCCGGCTTCCCGAGGGTCGCGGCGGTGGTCGAGTGTCAGCAGCAGGCTAAGCGCAAAGCAGGCGCCAAGGCCGAAACCGATCAGTGCCACCCACAGGTGCGGCTGTTGCAGTGGCGCCATCAGCAAGCCGAGATAACCCACCGCCTGGGCCAGCAGACTGATGCCCAACAAGGGCCGACGGTCGATACCTCGCTGAGCCAAGGCTGGCATCAGCAGCGCGGCAATCACCTGGAAGATCGTCATGAAGGCCAGCAATGAGCCGCTGGGCAACACGCCCCAACCCAATTGCTGATAGTAGGCCGGCAGCCACGCCACCATGCTCATATAGCCACAATTGACCAGGCCGAAATACACCGCCAGCAACCACGCCCGACGATTACGCAGGCCTTTGAGCGGCGTTGTGATCCGCTGACTTTTTGCCGCGCCCAACGGCAGCCACGCCCATAAAAGCAGGGCGCCCAGTGCTGGCAGCAACCAGATTCCCAGGCCCGCTTGCCAGTGTTGGAATTGGCTGGCGACCACTGGGCTAAGCAACGCTGCCAACCCCCCACCGCCCATCAACGAGGCCGAATACACTCCCATCGCCAAGGGGACCTGCTG
Source organism: Pseudomonas spelaei (assembly GCF_009724245.1). Classification (GTDB taxonomy): domain Bacteria; phylum Pseudomonadota; class Gammaproteobacteria; order Pseudomonadales; family Pseudomonadaceae; genus Aquipseudomonas; species Aquipseudomonas spelaei. Next base: position 55,253 of record NZ_WNNK01000023.1, read on the forward strand.
ATGAAACTGGCGCTTGATCATCGCCGGTACCAACGCCTGAATCAGTGCCACACCAGCACCACCCAGCAACGCCGTCGTCAACAGCGCTGCTGCCTGGCCAAACAGCCAGCGCGCCAGGCAGGCCAGCAGAATCATCATCAGGCCCAGGGCAATACCGCGACGTTCTCCCAACTGCGCTTCCACGCGTACGCCCACCAGCGCCACCAGGCCCATGCAGATCACCGGCAGGCTGGTGAGCAGGGCACTGCTCTGGAAACTCAGGCCGGTGGCCAGGCGAATCTCTCCCAGCAGCGGGCTGATGGAACTGAGGATCGGTCGCAGGTTGAGCCCCAGCACCACCAACAAGCCCCAGCCAGCGAGCTTGCCAGCCAGTGAGTTATTCAGCGTCATGCAAGGCCTGCCAGTCGTGATAAAGGGTGGCCATAGCGGCCTGTGGCAGATGCTCGATGGCCAGGTGTTGCTCGGCCAGGGGCAGTGCGATCTGTTGAGAGATGGCCGCTGTCGACAGGCCAAACGGCGCCGCCATTTCATTGCTGGCGGCGAACACCACCCGTGATACGCCGCTCAGGTACATCGCGCTCAAGCACATCGGGCAGGGTTGGCCACTGGCGTAGATCACGCAGTCTTGCAGGCGGGCGCCCAAGCGTTGGCTGGCGGTGCGGATTGCGAGCATTTCGGCGTGGGCGGTGGGGTCCTGGCTGAGGTGAATCTCGTTGGCCGCCTCTACCAACACTTCGCCGTTATAGGTCAGTACTGCGCCAAATGGACGGCCACCACCGGCCACGTTGTGTCGGGCCAACGCTATGGCTCGCTGCAAATGGCGTTGATCATCAGTCATGGAAAGCCTCCGGGCGCAATGAAGGGTGAAGTATGGGCAGCCTGCGAGGTATTCTGAAATTAAATATAACCATGCCAATCAGTGGCAAATGGAATGGTGATACCCATGTTCGATCCCGTGCTGTTGCGCAGTTTTGTCGCCGTCGCTGATTGCGGCAATTTCACCCGCGCGGCCGAGCGCCTGCACCTGACTCAGTCCACCGTCAGCCAACAGATTCGACGGTTGGAGGAGGGCGTTGGCTGTGTGCTGCTGGACCGCGATCAGCGTCGCGTGGTTGCCACCGCCGAGGGTGAGCGCCTGTTGGCCTATGCACGGCGGATCCTGGCGCTGCACGAAGAAGCGACCGACGTCATGGCCAATCAGCAAAGTGACGGCGTGCTGCGCCTGGGCGTGCCCGAGGATTTTGCGGCCGAGCGGCTGATGCCGTTGCTCTCGGCGTTTGTTGTGGCTTATCCACGGGTGCGACTGGAGGTCACCAGTGGTTTGGGGCCTGAGTTGCTGCGCCAGTATCGCGGCGGTGAGTTCGATGTGTTGCTGGTCAAGCAGATGGGCGACAGCGATGACTGCCTGGCGTCATGGCCGGAGCCGTTGTGCTGGGTCGACAGCCGCAGTACGCCGTCCCTGGGGCGTGATCCGTTGCCGCTGGTGGCATTTCCCGTAGGCGGTTTGTACCGCAATGAAATGCTCCATCACCTGGAAGTCGGCGGTTGGCGCTGGCGCATCGGTTATTCCAGCGCGAGCCTGGCCAGCGTCTGCTCGGCAGTGGCGGCGGGACTGGGGATAAGTTTGTTGCCGGTGCGAGTGGTGCAAGCCGGGCATGTGATGCTCGGGCCAGACAGTGGTTTGCCGGCAGTGCAGGGCGTGCGCTTGGCGTTGTATGGACGCACGGGTTTGGGAGCGGCGGGGCAGACATTACAGCGTCAGTTGCTGGCGTTGTGCGGGCGTAATCCGCGCTGAATGGATGCCTTTGGCGAATATTTTTTATGCCTGTAGAGCATTGGAATTCAGCGCCTGGGCGCGAGCCCACGAACGGCGTGGCTTTGCCGTGTGTGTCATTTTTTAATATTCGATTTAAGTCTATGTATAACTTTAAAGATTACTTTAAGAGATAAGCGTCTGGCCCCGATGATTCAGCCCTCGACGGCCGCTCAGGCAGGCCTGTCGGTTTTTTTGTTTAAAGACCGTAGGGAGTTAATCAATGGGCAATGTCCAGACCGCCGCCAGTGCACAAGAGGCGCTATGGCGCCAGGCACCGGGTGGTGAGTTGGTCGACCTTGGCCGGCCGCACCGCGTACCGTTGGGGCAGTTGCGTTTGCAGAGAACCCCCAAGCGCATCCTGAGCCGGCGTGAAGGGATTCTGCTGGGGATTCTCGTACTCGCGCTGCATGGCGCGGTGATCTATTGGGTCAGCCAGAAAGAAACGCCGGTGCTGCCGATTGTGCCGCCGGAAATTCCACCGATGACCATTGAGTTTTCTCAACCGGCACCCCCGGTTGTGGAGCCGCCACCGCCGGTGCCGCCACCACCGCCTCCCCCTGTGGTCGAGCCGCCGCCGCCGGTGGTGGATGAGTTGGCAGCCAAACCGGCTCCACCCAAACCGATTCCGAAACCCAAGCCCAAGCCGGTACCAAAACCCGAGCCCAAGCCGGTACCAAAACCCGAGCCCAAGCCTGCACCCAAAGCCGTCGAGCAACCGCCCGCGCCACCGCAACCGGCACCGCCTGCTCCTGCGCCGGCACCCGCCGCGCCGGCTCCGGTCACACCGGCCTCGGCTAACGCCGCGTACCTGAAGAACCCGGCGCCCGAGTACCCGTCACTGGCCCAGCGCCGGGGGTGGGAAGGCACGGTGCTGTTGCGGGTGCATGTGCTGGCCAGCGGCAAGCCGGGGGAGATCCAGATTCAGAAGAGCAGCGGTCGCCAGCAACTCGATGACGCCGCATTGACCGCCGTGAAGCGTTGGAGCTTCGTGCCGGCCAAGCAAGGCGACGTCGCCCAGGATGGCTGGGTCAGCGTACCGATCGACTTCAAGATTCATTGAGCACGGGCTCAACACCACATCGCTTACACCGAGGGAACACATCATGACGTTATTGGCATCTCCACTTGAATCCATCGAAAGCGCGGTGATCTGGCTGCTGGTGGTTTTTTCTGTCGCCACTTGGGGTTTGGCCCTGCTCAAGGGTGTGCAATTCGGCCGCCTCAAGGCCCAGGATCGCAAATTCCACAAACAGTTCTGGGCGGCATCGAGCCTCGACTCGGCCGCTGAATTGAGCGAAACCCAGCCCGGCGCCGCCGCTCGTGTGGCCCAGGCCGGTTACGCCGCGATTCAGGTGGGTGAGGCGCCTCACGCCGCCGACCTGAGCCAGGCGATCAATCATCAAGACCGTCTGGAGCGCGCCTTGCGCCAGCAGATCGTGCGTGAGCGCCGCTCCCTGGAAACCGGCCTGGCTGTGGTCGCCAGTATCGGCAGCACCTCGCCGTTTATCGGTCTGTTCGGCACTGTGTGGGGGATCATGGAAGCGTTGAAAGGCATCAGTGCCGCCGGTTCTGCCAGCCTGGAAACCGTGGCCGGACCTATCGGTGCTGCATTGGTCGCGACCGGCGTGGGGATCGCCGTCGCGGTGCCGGCGGTGCTGGTCTACAACTACTTCCTGCGCCGCCTGAAGCTGACTGCCGCCGACCTGGACGACTTCGCCCACGACTTCTACAGCCTGGCGCAGAAGAACGCGTTCCGCGTGCTGATCCATCCGGCGCTGCACAAGAACGCAACCCAGGGCGGCACGCAGAAAGTGAAGGAGGCGTCCTGATATGGCCTTCTCCACACAAGACACCGATGAGGTGCTGAGCGAGATCAACGTCACACCGCTGGTAGACGTGATGCTGGTGCTGCTGGTGGTGTTTATCGTCACCGCGCCGCTGCTGACCAACGCGATCCCGATCAACTTGCCCAAGACCGAAGCTGTGGCGCCGGTGGAGCAGAAAGATCCGCTGGTGGTGAGCATCGATGCGGCCGGCAAACTGTTTATCAACAAGGATGAAATCCAGCCGAATTTGCTGGAGTTCAACTTGCAGGCGGCCAAGGCCAAGGACCCGGAGGTGCGGGTGCAACTGCAGGCCGATGATGGTGTGAATTACGGCGAAGTGGCCCGGGCCATGGCGTCTATCGAGCGCGCGGGCATCACCAAGCTGTCGGTGATTACGGCACGTTAGTTTCAAAAGCCGCGACAATTTTTTGGCCGTCTCCTTGGCAGGGTGCGGCCTTTTTTTTGCCTGAAATGAACACATTTTACAAACCACTGAAGGACCCTGTGGGAGCCAGTTCCCACATTTGGTTGAGTGGTGTTTTGAGTTTTTGGTTATTAATAAATAGCTTCTTATTCCTTAACGAATATATAACCCGTCCCTATACTGACCAGCAACGTTAAACGCTGCAGGAGGGCACACCCATGCACAGCGAGTCGATTCGTTACCTGATCGTGCCGGGCTGGCAAGGATCGCCAGAAGATCATTGGCAAAGTCACTGGCAGAACAGCCTGCCCAACAGCGCCCGTGTGGAACAGGCCGACTGGCTGGCTCCGCGTCGCGAAGACTGGGTAGCGGCACTGGCCGAAGCCATCGCCGCCGACAGCACGCCGGTGATCCTGATTGCCCATAGCCTGGGCTGCATCACCGTTGCCCACTGGGCGGCCACCGCGCCGGTGGAGTTTCTGCGCCAGGTGCGTGGCGCTTTGCTGGTGGCGCCGGCTGACGTCGAACGACCTGCCTGCGCGCCGGCCTTGCGTAACTTTGCGCCGATTCCTGCTGCCCTGCTGCCATTTCCATCCCAAGTCGTCAGCTCCGACAACGACAGCGCCGTCAGCGCCTCTCGGGCGGTGGAACTGGCACGTAACTGGGGTGCCGAAGTCGGGATTCTGGCGGGTGCAGGGCACATCAATGTGAAGTCCGGACACCAGCGCTGGGAACAGGGATTTGCCTATCTCTATCGCCTGCAAAATCGCCTGGAACAGCACTTCCGGCGGCGTGCATAAATTTTCTTCAACGCCTCGTCCCAGCGCGGATGTGGGCGGGAGCCTGCCATGAGCTTGCATGAAACCTATGGTCAGCCACTGCTGACCTTTCCCGACGCCGATAAAAGCCCCCTGAGCATTCGTGCCAAGGCCCTGGTATTTGTCGACCCACGTTCCCGGCAACTGCGCGAAGACCTGGAAAACCTGGCCCCGCGTGCGTTACCGGTGCTGATTCGCGGCGAAACCGGCAGCGGCAAGGAATTGTTGGCGCGGCATATCCATCGTGGCAGTGATCGCACCGGCTTGTTCGTCTCGGTCAATTGCGGCGCCATCAGCCCCACCTACGCCGACGCTGAGTTGTTTGGCTATGCCGCCGGTGCCCACAGTGGCGCGGCCAGTAGTCGTGCTGGTTGGTTCGGTTCGGCCAATGGCGGCACGTTATACCTGGATGAAATCGGCGACTTGCCGCTGCCGATCCAGATCAAGCTGTTGGCTGCCCTGGAGAATCACGAAGTCACTCGCGTTGGTGCTCATCAGCCAAGCCCGGTGGATGTGCGGTTGGTGGCGGCCACCAGCATCGACCTGGCCCAGGCCGTGGCGGTGGGTAAATTTCACGAGCGTCTGTTCCATTACCTCAACGAAGGCCAGCTTGAATTGCCCGCCTTGCGCGAGCGAGTGGGCGACATTTTGTCCCTGGCCGAGTACTTCCTCGGCATCTACAGCCAGCGCCTGGATTTACCTGTGCCGCTGATCAGCGATGCGGCTCAGCGAGTGCTGGAGCACCACAGTTGGCCGGGCAACACCCGCGAGCTGGAAAACGTCATTCACTTTGCGTTGCTGGTCAGCAGCGGCGATGAAATCTTGCCGGAGCATTTGAATTTGCCGGTGAGTCCACCGTCGCTGGCGCAGATCGAACACCAGGCCCGGCAGATCCTCAATCACGGCACCGAGGCCGAGCGCAGCGCGTTGAAGCGTCTATTGGAAGGGCTGGCGTCTGTATGAACAAAATGGAATATCAAAGTGAATAAAAGATATTGTTCGGGAATAAAAAATCTCGGTATTGTCCGTTCCACGCCGCGATAGCATTTCGCTGGCACACCACATAAGAAGCGGCCGTCGCTGACGACCCGGATTTTCGATAAGGACACTGCATGAAAAAGGTTCTGTTGTTCACCGCACTGGCGGCTGCCCTGACTGCTGGCATTGCCCAGGCCAACGAGAAACTGGTCGTCGCGGCCACTCCGATCCCGCACGCGGAGATCCTTGAACTGGTCAAACCGACCCTGGCCAAAGAAGGCGTGGACCTGGAAATCAAGGTCTTCACCGACTACGTACAGCCGAACGTGCAAGTGGCCGAGAAGCGTCTGGACGCCAACTACTTCCAGACCCTGCCGTACCTGGAAAACTTCAACAAGGGCAAAGGCACCAACCTGGTCACCGTGGTCGGTGTGCACGTTGAACCCTTCGGTGGTTATTCGAAAAAGATTAAAAATATTTCAGAGCTGAAAGACGGCGCCACCGTGGCCATCCCGAACGAAGGCAGCAACAGCGGCCGTGCACTCTTGCTGCTGCAGAAGGCGGGCGTGATCACCCTGAAAGACCCGACCAATGCCCTGGCTACGCCAAAAGACATTGCCAGCAACCCGAAAAACCTGAAGTTCAAAGAGCTGGAATCGGCCTTGCTGCCACGGGTTCTGGACCAGGTTGACCTGGACCTGATCAACACCAACTACGCCCTGGAAGCCGGCCTGAACCCGGCCAAGGATGCGCTGATCATCGAAGACGCCAAGTCGCCGTACGTGAACTTCCTGGTAGCCCGTCCGGACAACAAGGACAGCGTCGCCATCCAGAAACTGGCCAAGGCCCTGACCAGCCCGGAAGTCAAAGCTTTCATCGAGAAGAAGTACAACGGCGCAGTCGTGCCGGCGTTCTGATCGAACCCCAAAACCCCTTCAAGGTTTAAACGCCGACGGCTTGAATAGCGTCGGCGTTTTTTATGGTTGGAATACGATCAAGTGTGGGGGCAAGCCCGCTCACAAGCCCATTCCAACATTAGATCTTTTTGGGTTTCAGAGATCCCGGCTATTGATCGCCCGTCGCAGCGCCACCAACCACTTCACCAAATCTTGCGGATCAATCGGTTTAGTCTCTGCCATCAGTCATTCCCTCGCCTGTTAAGTGGCCGTCAGTCTGGCCAACCGCTGCCCATCCCTGTAGTGCAGCGCCGATAAAAAGAACGCTCCTACAACTCCGAGAGCGATAGCTGTCACCCGCTTATCCCGCGAATCTGCAGGTTAGCTGTTTGGGTGATATCAATATGCTATTTAGGTATTTAAATTTTACTTTTTATACCTTTAAAGTCGGCGCTACTCGACGTTACCCACGTCGATTCGGACCGCGCCAACGCCGCATTACCCCTGCGGCGTCAGGGATTTTCAGATGACCTTCGATTACGCTTTTATCCTCAGCACCCTACCGGCGTTTCTCAAGGCCGTGGGCGTGACCCTGCAAGTGGGCTTGATCGCCATCGGCACGTCGCTGCTGGTGGCGTTGATCAACGCCACGCTGTTGGTATTTCGCACGCCATACCTGTGGCGCCTGGTGGCGCTGTATGTGGAGTTGGCCCGCAACACACCGTTGCTGATTCAACTGTTCTTCGTCTACTTCGCCTTGCCGGCCCTGGGCGTGAATATTTCCGGATTCTGGGCGGCGATTATCACCATGACATTTCTCGGTGGCGCCTACCTCACCGAAGTACTGCGCGCCGGTGTTGAGGCCGTGCCGCTGGCACAGATTGAGTCTGGCAAATCCATCGGCTTGTCCCACTGGCAGCTGTTGCGCCATGTGATCCTGCCCCAGGCCGGGATCCTCAGCCTGCCGGCGCTGTTTGCCAACTTCATCTTCTTGCTCAAGGAGACTACTGTGGTCTCGGCGGTGGCGGTGCCGGAGATTCTCTACACCACCAAAAGCTACATCGCCCTTTACTACAAAACCTACGAAATGCTCGCGGTGCTGACCTTGATCTGCGTGCTGTTGTTCCTGCCGCTGTCGCTGTTGCTCAGCCGCCTGGAAAGGAGGCTCCAGCATGGCCAGTTCGGGTCTTGAGTTGTTGTGGGTGTCGTTGCCGCAACTGGGCAAGGGCGCTGCACAAACCCTGTCGATTTCATTCTTGAGCATTGCCTTCAGTACCGTCGGCGGCGTGTTGTATGGCGTATTGCGTACCCTGAACGTGAAAACCATCGACGTAGCGCTGCGGATCTACCTGGAACTGTTTCGCGCGATTCCGGTGCTGGTCTGGTTGTACCTGCTGTTTTTCGGCATGCCGATTTTCTTTGGCCTGAGCATTCCCAGTTTCTGGTGCGCGGTGCTGGTGTTGTCCCTGTGGGGCGCCAGTGAAGTCGGCGAAGTGGTGCGTGGTGCGTTGCATTCCTTGCCGCGTGGCCAGCGCGAAGCGGGCTTGTCGATTGGCTTGTCTGATCCGCAACTCTACAGCTATGTGCTGCTGCCCCAGGCCCTGAAACGCATGACCCCGCCGACCATCAACGTCTACACCCGCATCATCAAGACCAGTTCGTTGGCGGTGCTGATCGGTGTGGTGGATGTGATCAAGGTCGGCCAGCAAATCATCGAGCGCACCTACGAGTCGGTATTGATCTACGGCGCGCTGTTCCTGTTTTTCTTCTTTATCTGCTACCCGTTGTCAGCCGCCTCCAAGGTGCTGGAACGGCGCTGGGCCCAAGCATGAGTGCATTGATCGAGTTCCAGGGTTTCAACAAATTCTTCGGCGAGCAGCAGGTGCTCAAGGGCATCAACCTGAGTGTCGAAAGCGGCGAAGTGGTGGTGATCCTCGGCCCCAGCGGCTGTGGCAAAAGCACGTTATTGCGTTGCCTCAACGGCCTGGAAATGGCCCACAGCGGGCATCTGCGTTTCGCAGGTAAAGAGCTGCTGAACAAGGCCACCGACTGGCGCCAGGTGCGTCAGGACGTGGGCATGGTGTTCCAGAGTTATCACCTGTTTCCCCACATGAGCGTGCTCGACAACATCCTGTTGGGCCCGCTGAAAGTGCAAAAGCGTGCCCCGCGTGAAGCCCGTGCCCAGGCAGAGCAACTGCTGGAGCGAGTCGGCCTGGCCGACAAGCGCGACGCCTATCCGCGCCAGCTTTCGGGTGGTCAGCAACAACGCATCGCCATCGTCCGTTCGCTGTGCATGAACCCGCAGGTCATGCTGTTTGACGAAGTCACCGCCGCCCTCGACCCGGAGATGGTCAAGGAGGTGCTGGAGGTGATCCAGGGCCTGGCCCGGGACGGCATGACGCTGCTGATTGTCACCCACGAAATGGCCTTCGCCCGCGCCGTCGCCGACCGCGTGGTGTTTATGGAGGCTGGCCGCATCCTCGAACAGAACACCCCCGAGGCATTCTTTACGAACCCGCAAACCGCACGCGCGCAGCAGTTCCTGGAGAAGTTCTCCTTCGTTTCAACACTGCCCAAAAAAACCAAGGAACTGGAGCTGTTATGAAAACTGCCAAGTCTTCACTGCTGTTATTGCCATTGTTCGGCCTCGCGTTGCTGGCCGGCTGCAACAAGTCCGAAGAACCCGCCAAACCTGCGGCCGCAGCGCCGGCAGCGGTGAGCTACATCGACAAGATCAAGGCCCGGGACAAGCTGATTGTGGGTGTGTTCACCGACAAGCCGCCGTTCGGTTTTGTCGACGAAGCTGGTCGCTACGTCGGCTTTGATACCGACATCGGCCGTCGTTTTGCCAAGGACTTGCTGGGCGACGAGAACAAGGTCGAATTCGTTGCGGTGGAGCCGGCGAGCCGTATTCCGTTCCTGCAAAGCGACAAGGTCGACTTGATCCTCGCCAACATGACCGTGACGCCGGAGCGCAAGGAAGCGGTGGAGTTCACCAACCCCAACCTGAAAGTCGCGGTACAGGCGCTGGTGCCCCAAGGCAGCGAAGTGAAAAACCTGGACGACCTGGCCAGCCGCACCACCATCGTGACGACCGGTACTACTGCTGATATCTGGCTGACCAAGAATCACCCGGATTGGAAGCTGCTCAAGTTCGAGAAAAACTCCGAGTCGCTGCAAGCCTTGGCCGGTGGCCGTGGTGATGCTTACGCGCAAGACAACCTGGTGCTGTTCAGCTGGGCCAAGCAGAACCCTGGTTATCGGGTGCTGGAGCAGAAGTTGGGCGATGAGGCACCGATTGCGCCGGCGGTAAAGAAGGGCAATATCGAACTGCGTGATTGGGTGAATGCCGAGTTGGCGAAGCTGGGTGAGGAGAAGTATCTGCTCAAGCTGTATGACCAGTATGTGCGCAAGGAACTGAGCGATGACACCAAGCCTGAGAGTGTGATTGTGGAAGGGGGTAAGTGGCAGGGTTAATTATGGAGTGACTGCGCTGGCGTCATCGCAGGCAAGCCAGCTCCCACAGGGAAATGCATTCCAAGTGTGGGAGCTGGCTTGCCTGCGATTGGCATTGTCAGGCGCCGCTTAGCTCGGCCAATGCCAAGCCGGCTCATCCAACACCTTCTGCCCCACAATCTGCGTCTGCCCCATCACCTTCTCCAGCACGATCGAGTTGCACCCTTCATCCTGCTGCAACGCCGCAATCAAGCGGCTGGCATGGGACACCACCCATACCTGACACTGCTGCGACACCTTGATGATCAACCGTGCCAGCGCCGGTAACAGGTCCGGATGCAGGCTGGTTTCCGGTTCGTTCAGCACCATCATCGTCGGTGGCCGTGGCGTCAATAACGCTGCCACCAGCAGCAAGTAGCGCAAGGTACCGTCCGACAACTCCGCTGCTGATAATGGCCGCAGCAGTCCTTCCTGATAAAACTCGATGGCAAAGCGTCCGCCTTGCAACGGCTCGATATGCAATCGCGCACCGGGGAACGCATCACTGACCGCCTGTTGCAACGCCTCGGGGTCGCCAATTTCGCGAATGGTCTGTAACGCCGCCGCCAGATCCCGGCCATCGTGATGCAGCACGGGCGTGCGCGTCCCCAGTTGCGGTTGGCGCACGGGCGCGTCGACGTCGCTGCGAAAGTGATCATAAAAGCGCCAGCCGCGAATACTCTCGCGCAACAGCAACACCTCCGGCGAACCGCGCAGGCTGCCGACCTGATCGAACAGGCTGTTGTAGTTCGGTGTGTGCTGGGCCAGTACGTCCCAGGCGCGACCATCGCGGGCACGGACCATTGGCCCCGAGCGCTGCACCAGCAGGCTTGCCGGGCGGTACACGTGACCAGCCCAGATGCATTCCTTTTTGACCTCAGGGTCCAGAGAGAAAAATGAGCTACTGGGTTCCGGCAATCCCAGGGAGATCGCGTAGCTGAAATCCTCCCCGGCAAACCCCAGGCGCAAGCGTTTGGCGGTTTGCCGCACAGCCAGCTCTACCGGCACCTCACCACTGAGCATGCGCCGGCTGATATTTTCCGGCCCGGCCCAGAAGGTCGAATCCAGCCCACCCTCCCGCGCCAGTGCATTGATCACCCCGCCCTGGGCGGTTTCCGCCAACAGGCGCAGGGCGCGATACAAGTTGGATTTACCACTGCCGTTGGGGCCGGTGATCAGGTTCAAGCGATCCAGCGGCACCACCAATTTATTGATCGAGCGGTAATTGGCCACCGCGAGGGTCTTGAGCATGGTCATCTTGTCTACTGGGGAACCCCTGGAGTATGGGATCCTTGGTGCAGATAAGGAACCCTGATCTAAGCTCACAGTCGCATGATCACCGACGCGTCAACCAAGCAAGGAGCCTGCATGGGCGGTCCCACCTCGACATTCATTTTCAGCCTTGCTCTCCTGGCATTGCTGACCGGTTGCGGCCAGGAAAAGGCCGTGCCCAAGGAGCATTCCCGGGTCTTTGTGCAAACCGTGAAGTCGGCCGATTTTGCCGCAGCCGTAACCTTGACCGGCGACATTCAGGCCCGGGTGCAGACCGACCTGTCGTTCCGCGTCGGTGGCAAGATCATCCAGCGCATGGTCGATGTCGGCGACCGGGTGACGGCCAGGCAAGTGCTGGCCAAGCTGGACCCCAAGGATTTGCAGACTAATGTCGATTCCGCCCAGGCTCAGGTGGTGGCCGAACAGGCTCGGGTCAAACAGACCGCCGCCGCCTTTGTGCGCCAGGAAAAACTTTTACCGAAGGGCTACACCAGCCGCAGCGAATACGATGCGGCCCAGGCCGCTTTGCGCAGCAGCCAGAGCGCGCTGACCGCTGCCCAGGCGCAGTTGGCCAACGCTCGCGAGCAATTGGGCTATACCGCGTTGGTCGCCGATGCGCCGGGGGTGATCACTGCACGCCAGGCTGAAGTCGGCCAAGTGGTGCAGGCCACGGTGCCGATTTTCAGCCTGGCCCGGGACGGTGAACGCGATGCGGTGTTCAACGTCTATGAATCCTTGCTGGTAGAGCCGCCGGCTGACGCGCCGATTACCGTCAGCCTGTTGGACAATCCGGACATCAAGGCCGTGGGCAAGGTCCGTGAAGTCACGCCGGCCGTGGCCGCCAACAGCGGCACCGTGCAAGTGAAGATCGCGCTGAGCGCGTTGCCGGCAGGCATGCAACTGGGCTCGGTGGTCAGCGCGACGGCCAATGCACCGGCCAAGGCCAGCGTCGAGTTGCCTTGGGCGGCGTTGACCAAAGACCTCGACGAGCCGGCCGTGTGGCGGGTGGATGACGACGGCAAGGTGCAATTGCACAAGGTCACGGTCGCCCGTTACCTCACGGGCAAGGTGATCATCGGCGACGGCCTCAAGGGCGGCGAAAAAGTGGTGGTGGCCGGGGGGCAGTTGTTGCACCCCGGCATGATCGTGGAAATCGCCCAGCCGCCGGATCAGGCCCAGGCGCAGGGAGTTCAGCCATGAAGCGGCTGACTGTATTAGTGGCGTCCAGCGTGTTGCTGATGGCTTGTTCCAAGGAAGAACCGACGCCCGAACCGGTACGCCCGGTGCTGTCGATTGAAGTGAAGTCCGAAGACCAGGAAAGCCTCGGCCGATTCGCCGGCACCATCCAGGCGCGCTACGAAAGCAATTTGGGCTTTCGTGTGCCTGGCCGCATCGCGCGGCGCGCCGTTGACGTTGGCAGTGAAGTGGAGAAGGGTGCTCTGCTGGCTGTCCTCGATCCGACGGATCAACAGAACCAGTTACGCGCTGCCCAAGGTGATCTGGCCCGGGTTGAGGCCCAGTGGATCAACGCCCAGGCGAATGCCCGGCGCCAGCAGGAACTGTTCAACCGTGGCGTCGGTGCGCAGGCGCAACTGGACGTCGCCCAGACCGACCTGAAAACCACCCAGGCCTCTCTCGACCAGGCCAAGGCTTCGGTCAACCAGGCCAAGGATCAGCTCAACTACAGCGAGTTACGCACTGACCACGCTGGCATTATCACTGCCTGGAACGCCGAGGCTGGCCAAGTGGTCAGCGCCGGCCAACAAGTGGTGACCCTGGCCCGTCCCGATATCAAGGAGGCGGTGATCGACCTGCCTGCCGGCCTGGCCGAGCGCTTGCCGCCGGACGTAGTGTTCCGCGTCGCCGGGCAACTGGACCCGAGCGTCAACACCACCGCCATTGTGCGCGAGATCGAGCCCCAGGCCCAAAGCGCCACCCGCACCCGTCGCGCACGCCTGACCCTGGCCGAGACGCCTGCGGCCTTTCGCCTGGGCACCGCCATCAGCGTGACTTTGAGTTCGGCCATCGCGCCGCGTATCGAACTGCCCCTGAGCGCTTTGCAGGACGCCGATGGCAAAACCCGCATCTGGGTGATCGACACCCAAAGCCAGACCGTGCAGCCGCGAGACGTGACGATCATCAGCCGTACCACCGACAGCGCGTTGCTCGACGGCAGCGTCAAACCCGGTGAGCGGGTGGTCAGCGCCGGCGTCAATAGCCTGAAGCCAGGGCAAAAAGTCAAAATCGACGAGGACAGCCCGCGATGAAAGGGAGCTTCAACTTATCCGACTGGGCCCTCAAGCATCAGTCCTTCGTCTGGTACCTGATGTTCGTCGCGCTGCTGATGGGCGTGTTCTCATACATGAACCTTGGCCGCGAAGAAGACCCCTCGTTCACCATCAAGACCATGGTGATCCAGACCCGTTGGCCCGGCGCGACCCAGGAAGAAACCCTCAAGCAGGTTACCGACCGCATCGAGAAAAAACTCGAAGAGCTCGACTCCCTCGACTACGTGAAAAGCTACACCCGGCCCGGCGAGTCCACGGTATTCGTGTTCCTGCGGGACACCACCAGTGCCAAGGACATCCCCGAGATCTGGTACCAGGTACGCAAGAAGATCAACGACATTCGCGGCAGCTTCCCCCAAGGGTTGCAGGGGCCGGCATTCAACGACGAGTTCGGTGACGTGTTTGGTTCGGTGTATGCCTTTACCGCCGATGGTTTGTCGATGCGTCAACTGCGGGACTACGTTGAGCAGGTACGCACCGAGATCCGCTCGGTGCCGGGGCTGGGCAAGGTCGAAATGATCGGCCAGCAGGACGAAGTGATTTACCTGAATTTCTCCACTCGTAAACTGGCGGCCCTGGGCATTGATCAGCGCCAGGTAGTGCAGAGCCTGCAATCGCAGAATGCGGTGACCCCGGCTGGGGTGATCGAGGCGGGACCGGAGCGGATTTCCGTGCGTACCTCCGGGCAGTTTGCCTCGGAAAAGGATCTGGCCAACGTCAACCTGCGGCTCAATGACCGGTTCTATCGGCTGGCGGACGTGGCTGAAATCACTCGCGGCTATGTCGATCCATCGACACCGATGTTTCGTTTTAACGGCAAGCCGGCCATCGGCTTGGCCATCGCCATGCAGAAGGGCGGCAATATCCAGTCCTTCGGTAAGGCCCTGCACCAGCGCATGGACGAGGCGACCGCTGACCTGCCGGTGGGCGTCGGTGTGCACAAGGTTTCCGACCAGGCCGAAGTGGTAGAGGCGGCTGTCGGCGGTTTCACCAGCGCGCTGTTCGAGGCGGTGATCATCGTGCTGGTGGTGAGTTTTATCAGCCTCGGCATGCGCGCCGGGCTGGTGGTGGCGTGCTCGATTCCGCTGGTGTTGGCGCTGGTGTTTGTGTTCATGGAATACAGCGGCATCACCATGCAGCGGGTGTCGTTGGGCGCACTGATTATCGCCCTCGGCCTGTTGGTGGACGACGCGATGATCACCGTGGAGATGATGATCACACGGCTGGAAAAAGGTGAGACCAAGGAGCAGGCGGCGACCTATGCCTACACCTCCACCGCGTTCCCGATGTTGACCGGCACCCTGGTGACCGTGGCCGGCTTCGTGCCCATTGGCCTCAACGCCAGTTCGGCGGGTGAGTACACCTTCACCTTGTTCGCGGTGATTGCCGTGGCGATGCTGGTGTCGTGGGTGGTGGCGGTGCTGTTCGCGCCGGTGATCGGCGTGCATATCCTCAGCCGCAACGTCAAACCTCACAGCGCCGAGCCTGGGCGCATTGGCCGGGTGTTCAATGGCGGCATGCTCTGGGCCATGCGCAATCGTTGGTGGGCCATCGGCATCACCGTGGCGTTGTTCGTGGCCTCGGTGTTTTCCATGCAGTTTGTGCAGAACCAGTTTTTCCCGTCCTCGGACCGCCCGGAAATCCTCGTCGACCTCAACCTGCCGCAAAACGCCTCGATCAATGAGACCCGCAAGGCCGTGGACCGTCTGGAAGCGATCATCAAGGATGATCCTGATATCGCCCGCTGGAGCACCTATATAGGCCAAGGCGCGATTCGTTTCTACCTGCCGCTGGACCAGCAGTTGGAGAACCCGTACTACGCGCAGCTGGTGATTGTCAGCAAGGGCCTGAAGGAGCGTGGCGCGTTGATTGAGCGGCTGCAGAAACGCCTGCGGGAGGATTTTGTCGGTGTGGGCAGCTTCGTGCAGCCCTTGGAAATGGGCCCGCCGGTGGGCCGGCCGATTCAGTATCGGGTGTCCGGCAAGGACATCGACCAGGTGCGTAAACACGCGATCGAACTGGCGACGATGCTCGACAAGAACACCCACCTCGGCGAAATCATCTATGACTGGAACGAGCCGGGCAAAGTCCTGCGTATCGACATCGCCCAGGACAAGGCGCGCCAGTTGGGCTTGTCTTCCGAAGACGTGGCGCAACTGATGAACAGCGTGGTCAGCGGGGCCTCGGTGACTCAGGTGCATGACGATATCTACCTGATCAATGTGGTCGGTCGCGCCGAAGATGCCGAGCGCGGCACACCGGAGACCTTGCAGAACCTGCAGATTGTCACGCCCAGCGGCACCTCGATTCCGCTGTTGGCGTTTGCCACGGTGCGTTACGAGCTGGAGCAACCGCTGGTGTGGCGTCGGGACCGCAAACCGACCATCACCATCAAGGCGGCGGTGCGCGACGAGATGCAGCCGACGGATCTGGTCAAGCAACTGGCACCGGATATCGAAAAATTCAGCGCCAACTTGCCGGTGGGCTACAAGGTCGCCACCGGCGGTACCGTAGAGGAAAGCGGCAAGGCCCAGGGCCCGATTGCCAAGGTGGTGCCGCTGATGCTGTTCCTGATGGCGACCTTCCTGATGATCCAGCTGCACAGCGTGCAGAAGATGTTCCTGGTGGCCAGTGTCGCGCCGCTGGGGCTGATTGGCGTGGTGTTGGCGCTGATTCCCACGGGCACGCCCATGGGGTTTGTGGCGATCCTGGGGATCCTTGCGCTGATCGGCATTATCATCCGTAACTCGGTGATCCTGGTGACCCAGATCGACGACTATGAGCGCGACGGCTACACGCCGTGGGACGCGGTGGTGGAAGCCACTGAACACCGGCGCCGGCCGATCCTGCTCACGGCGGCGGCAGCCAGCCTGGGCATGATCCCCATCGCCCGGGAAGTGTTCTGGGGGCCGATGGCCTACGCGATGATCGGCGGGATCATTATCGCCACCTTGCTGACGCTGCTGTTTTTGCCGGCGCTGTATGTGGCCTGGTACAAGATTCGCGAGCCGAAGAAAGAATAGACCTGATGCGTTCCCACAGGGATGTGGGAATACTCCTGAGAGTGTCGGTTTGCGCCAGGCTTCGGCTCAATTGGGTTAACCTCCGGGCCTGATCTCATTTGCCCAAGGCCCGTGTCATGATCCGTTGTCTGCGCCACACCCTGTTGGTTTACGCTCTGTTGCTGTCGTCGATGGCTCACGCAGGGGCCGTGTTGGAAAACGCCCTGTGGCGCGTCGAGCTTGACCCGGCAACCCTGGCGATTCGTGTGATCCCCGCCGATAAGCAACCTGTGCAGGCCTCCACGGGTGTCGCTGCTCACTCTGTCAGCCAACTCACTCAAAGCGCCCAGCAGGCCTCTTGGCAATGGAATGACGGTGCCTATCGCCTGAGCGCCAGCCTCGACCAACGTGACCTGGCCCTGACCATCACCGCCCGGGAAGCGAGTGAACTGGATATCCTCCAGCAACCGGCCAGCGCGATGGGCAAAGGCCTGATCTGGCCTCTGGCCGAGGGGCATTACGTGCCCGCCGGCAACAGGCTTTGGCAGGACTTCTTGCTGGAACAGGGTGATGTGAACACCACGCAGGACCTCAGCCTGCCGTTGTGGGGTGTTGATCACGGCACGTTCACCCTCAACTGGCTGCTGACCAACCCCTACAACAACCGCCTGCACTGGCAAGCCGAGGGTAAGCAGCTGGCGTTGTCCGCCCGTCACGAGTTCACGGCGCTGGACCCCACTGCACCGATGACACTGCTTTTACACCTGGGCGATGCCGATCCGTTGGCTGCGGCCAAGCGCTACCGAGGGTGGCTGGTGGAGCAAGGGCAGTACGAGCCGCTGGCGGATAAGCTGCGGCAGACGCCGGACGCCGAGAAGTTGCTGGGCGCCAGCCATATCTACCTGTGGGGCAATGACTTGCTGGGCGCAGGCGATGTGCGCGACTGGTCGCAATTACGCAAGGTGCTACGCAGCGATCACGGCCTGGCGGGGGAGCTGAGAGGCCTGCTGGACAAGGAGTCGCTGCAGGTCCTGCAGGTCACTCAACCGTTTCTTGATTGCTATCAGCAAGCCACCTTGTTGCGCGGTTTGAATGCAGCGATCAATAAAAAGGCGCGTCAGAGTTGGCAAGCCGTTGCCGAACCGGACATGGAAAAACTCGCCGACGGCTATGGTGTGTTACGCGGTGACTTGGCTTCGGCGTTTTCCAATGCCCTGACTGAAACCCCACAAACCTGGGGCAGTACCTTGTCCGCAACGACCATCAAGTCCTTGCAGGATGCCGGGCTCAAACGCCTGCTGCTGACCCTGGGCGAAGGCTGGGAAGGCGGGCTCTGGCACCCGGAAGCGGTACGTGCTGGCGTTGATGCCGGTTACTTGATGGCGCCTTATGACTCCTATGAAACGGCGTTATCCGCCAAGGAAAACCCGGACTGGACTACCGCGCACCTGGGCAGCAACGCTCATCGCGACTGTGGAATCCTGCTGAAAAACGGCCAGCTCAAAACCGGCTTCCAGAAGTCCGGTTACTACACCGACCCGCGCTGCGTGCGACCGCTATTGGAGGCACGGGTGAAGGCGGTACAGGCCAAGGCCGGCTTCAATGCCTGGTTCCTCGATGCTTACGCCACCGGCATGCTGTTCGACAGTTACCGCTCCGTCCTCAACATGACCCAGGCGCAGAACGCCGAAGGCAATATCGACGCCGCTCGTTGGATCAACACCGTGCTCAAAGTGCCGGCAGGTTCAGAAGACGGTAACGCCGTCACCGCCCAAGGCGTTCTGTTTGCCCATGGCATGCAGACACCTGTGATGGGGTGGGGCGATCGGGACATGACCCAGGACAAGCAATCGCCCTACTACGTGGGCGCATGGTACCCGCCGGAACAGCCTGCGGTGTTCTTCAAGTCCGTTCCTTTAAAAGAGCCGTTTCGCACGGTCTACTTCGACCCGGCGATGCGTCTGCCGTTGTACCAGACGGTGTTCCATGGCTCGGTCATCACCACTCATCATTGGTTGTTCGACAGCCTGAAACTGAGCAATGTGCAGGCCGAAAATGAACTGACCCAACTGCTGTACAACGTGCCGCCGCTGTATCACTTGAGTGCGGCGACGCTTAAGCAGCGCTTGCCGCTGATCCAGCGCCAGGACGGGTTTTTCCGGCCGTTGCACCAGCGTTTGGCGACCCAGGCCATGACGGATTTTCGTTGGCTGACGGCGGATCGGCAGGTGCAGCAGACCACGTTTGCCGATGGCACGCGGTTGGTGGCGAACTTTGCCGGGCAGGTGCGAGAGGGGTATGCGGCGCGCAGTGTGACGGCGTTGGTGGTGGGGGAGGCGCCGGTGGTGTATCAGGTGGATTAGCGGTGGCTTTGAGTCCGTCATCGCAGGCAAGCCAGCTCCCACACTTGACCGAGTTGTTTGGACCGAATGCAGTCAAATGTGGGAGCCGGGCTTGCCCGCGATGGCATCAGGCCAGGCAATGGGAGGCTAAACCTTGCGCCACACACTGGCCAGCCAAGGCTGCTGTTCCCGAGGCAACCCGGCCGGACGATAGTAATGCTCCAGCTCCACAAAGCCCGCCGCCGTCAGCAAGCCTTGCCAGGCTTGCAGGTCATGGTAGGCGCCATAACGCGGCCCATTCCAGCCTTCCTGGTTTTCACCCCGTGGGTTGGAGCTGAACAACACCCCGCCCGCTTTCAACGCGCCCTGCAACTGCCCGAGAATGCGCGGCAGCTCCTGCTTGGGAATATGGAACAGCACCGCATTGGCGAAGATCCCGTCAAAGCGTTCGGCGGGCAGGTCGAGCTTCAAGAAGTCCTGTTGCAACACCTCGCAGCCGCTGTCGTCCCGGGCCATCTGGGCGAAGCGCTCCGAGCCATCGAGGCCGACAGCGATATGGCCCATGCGAGTAAAAGTCTGCAAATCCCGCCCCGGCCCGCAGCCGAAATCCAGCACGGTGAAGGGTGCGTCACCCTGAATATGCCGCAACAGCGCGTCGATGTTCTGGCTGACATCATGATCGCGGGTGCCTTCACGGAAATCCTCGGCCACCTGGTTGTAATGGCCGAGGGTGGTGGAGGTGATCTGGTCGAGGTCGTCGGGGGCGAGTTTCATGGCAAGCGGCACCGCAAAGAGAGATTGCCCGACTATACATCAACGCTTATTCAACCCCCGCGCTAACCGATCCCCGCCCAACTGAATCACCGCCACCAGCATCACCAACAGCACGATCACCGTCAGCATGATCTGGCTGTCAAAGCGCTGGTACCCATACCGATAGGCAATATCCCCCAGCCCGCCCGCGCCAATCGCCCCGGCCATGGCCGAAGAATTGATCATCGTCACCAGCGTAATGGTGAACCCCCCGACAATCCCCGGCAGCGCCTCAGGCAACAACACATGCCAGACAATATGCCAGCGCCGGCAGCCCATGGCCTGTGCAGCCTCAATCAACCCATGGTCGACCTCACGCAGGCTGACTTCGGCTATTCGCGCAAAGAAGGGCGTCGCGGCAATGGTCAGCGGCACCACGGCGGCCCACACACCGTAAGTGGTGCCGACGATCAGCCGTGTGAACGGAATCAACGCCACCATCAAAATCAGAAACGGAATGGAGCGGAACAGATTGACGAACGCCCCCAGCACCCGGTTCAAGGCCGGAGCCTGGTAGATGCCGCCCTTGTCGCTGGTCACCAGGAACACCGCCAGCGGAATGCCCACCAGCAGCGCGATCAGCGACGACACACCGACCATCAACAACGTGTCGATGACGCCCTGCAATAAACGATCAAACCACATAGCCCAGCACCTCCACCTGTTGTGCCCAACGCCCTGCGCGGGTGCGCAGTTCTTCGGCGCCCAGGGATGAACCGGTCACTGCCAACAGCAATTGCCCAAGGGCATGGCCCTGGATTCTTTCTACCCCGCCTTGCAGCAGCCGCACCCGGCCACCGAGGGCGCTGAACAACGCGGCCAGGTCCGGTTCATCGTGGCTGGCGCCGGTAAATTGCAAGCGCAGCACCACCGCTGCTTCTGCGGACGTTGGTTTGGCTTGCAAACGGCTTTGCAACTCCTCCGGCAGCCCGTGTTGCAAGGGTGCGAGCAAGGTTTTGCTGACCTCGTGCTGCGGGTTGCCAAACACTTCCCACACCGGGCCTTGCTCGACGATCTTGCCGTGCTCCAGCACCACCACCCGGTCGCAGATTTCGCGGATCACCGCCATTTCATGGGTGATCAAAACGATGGTCAGGCCCAGGCGTTTGTTGATCTCGCGCAGCAGGCCGAGGATCGATTGCGTGGTTTCTGGGTCGAGGGCCGATGTGGCTTCATCGCACAGCAGGATCTGTGGGTCATGCACCAGCGAACGGGCGATGCCCACTCGCTGCTTTTGCCCCCCGGACAACTGCGCCGGATAGGCCGTGTGCTTGTCTTGCAGGCCCACCAGCTCCAGCAGTTCACGCACCTTTTTTTCGCGCTGCACCTTGGGCACACCGGCCACTCTCAGCGGCAACTCAACGTTCTGCCACACGGTCTTGGCCGACATCAGGTTGAAGTGCTGGAAGATCATGCCGATACGCCGCCGCAGCGCCACCAGGTGGTCTTCGTCGAAGTCACCGATGTCCACCTGATCAATCAACACCCGACCGCTGCTGGGTTGTTCCAGGCGGTTGATGGTACGGATCAACGACGACTTGCCAGCACCGCTGCGGCCGATGATGCCGAACACTTCACCGCGCTGGATCGCCAGGTCAATGCCTTGCAGTGCCGGCACGGCTTGACCGTCGTAGGTCTTGCCCAGGTTGATAAACCGCACATGGGCGCGATTCAGGTCGGGGTGCAACTCGGTCTGTTCGGCGTCCTCAGGCTGCGTGTCGAGGGGACGCAATTGGGCATTGGCGGCGCTCATGCTTAACCTTCCCAGCCGGCTTGATACAGCTTGCCGTGGGCTTTATCCAGGGCGGCGCGTACGGCCGGCGAGTGTTGGTAGATGTCGACGAATTTGATCAGGCGCGGATCGTTTTTGCTTTTCGGCCGGATCACGAACTGAATCACGTATTCCTTGTGGTCAAGGCCGTCGAACAGCAGCGCCGACTCGGCATCGAAGGTCTTGGACAGGCGGATATAGGCCGGGTAGCCCTGCACCAGATCGGCGTCGTCATAGGCGCGCACCAGTTGTACGGCTTCCACTTGCAGGATCTTCAGTTTCTTCGGGTTGGCGATGATGTCTTCTTCGGTGGCTTTGTAGCCAACGCCGGGCTTGAGGGTAATCAAACCGGCCTTGGCCAGCAGTTGCAGGCCACGGCCGCTGTTGATCGGGTCATTGGCAATCGCCACGGTGGCGCCCTGAGGCAGCTCGTCGAAGCTTTTGTATTTTTTCGAGTAAAGACCGACGTTGTTGATGATCCCCGGGGCGAACGGCACGAGGTCAAACCCGGCGGCGGCCTTGGCGTTTTCCAGGAACGGGATGTGCTGGAAGTAGTTCACGTCGATGTCGCCGGCGGCGAGGCTGACGTTGGGGGCTATCCAGTCGGTGAACTCCACCAGTTCGACTTTCAGGCCTTGCTTGCCGGCTTCCTCGACGGCTGCTTCCAGGGGAATGGCGAAGGCGGCGGTGGTGCCGACTTTCAGCGGTGCATCGGCGGCGAACACGGCCGAGCTGAACAACCCGAGGGCGAGGGCCAGTGCTTTGACTGGGTGGGTGAGGTGTGTGGTTTTCATATCGAATTTCCAGTCATAAGTATTGGGGTGAGCGACGCAAATTAATGTGGGAGCTGTCGAGCCCTGGCGAGGCTGCGATGGGATCACCTCGGTGTGCCGGACGCCTGCATCGCTGCCTCGCCAGGGCTCGAGAGCTCCCACAGGGGTCAGTGGCGGTAGGTCGAGCCGGTGTGTTGCTCGGGTAAGTGAGCTGAGTTGTGGAAAATTTTTTCCCGCAGCGTCCCTGGCTCATACGCGGTCTTGTACGACCCGCGTCGCTGTAACTCCGGAATCACCAGCTCAATGAAGTCCACATAGCTCTCCGGCGTGACGATGCGCGTCAGGTTGAAACCGTCCAGGCCGGTTTCGCTGATCCACGATTCCAGTTCATCGGCCACCTGAGCAGGCGAGCCCACCAGCGTGATGTAGCGACCGCCGAGGGCGTGTTGCTCCAGCAACTTGCGTCGGGTCCAGTCGTTGTTTTGCAGGTTTTTGGTGGCCGACTGGATGGCGTTGCTTTTCACGTACTGGATCGGCTCATCCAGTTCGTACTGGGAAAAGTCGATCGCCGTGGACGCTGAAAAATGCGCCACGCCGGCTTCGGCACTGGCGTAACTCAGGTACTCGGCGTGCTTGGCCCAGGCGGCTTCTTCGGTGGCGCCGACGATCACGTTCAGGCCCATGAACACCTTGATGTCATCGGGGTTGCGTCCGGCTTCCACCGCACTGGCGCGCACCTTGTCGACCTGAACCTTGGTTGAGGCCTTGTTTTGCCCGCTGATAAACACGCACTCGGCATGGCGCCCGGCAAACAGCAAGCCGCGCTCCGAACTGCCGGCCTGGAACAGCACCGGCGTACGTTGCGGCGACGGTTCGCAGAGGTGATAGCCCTCCACCTGATAGAACTCGCCCTGATGCTCGACCTTGTGCACCTTGCCCGGTTGGGCATAGACCCGCGCCTTTGGATCGTTGAGCACCGCGTCGTCTTCCCAACTGCCTTCCCAGAGCTTGTAGAGCACTTCCAGGTACTCGTCGGCCTGGTCGTAGCGGCGGTCATGCTCGACTTGCTCGCGCAGGCCCATGGCCTTGGCGGCGCTGTCCAGGTAGCCGGTGACGATGTTCCAGCCCACCCGGCCGCGACTCAGGTGGTCGAGCGTGGACATGCGCCGGGCGAACAGGTACGGCGGCTCGTAGGTGAGGTTGGCCGTCAGGCCGAAACCGAGGTTCCTGGTGACAGCGGCCATGGCTGAGACCAGCAGCAGGGGGTCATTGACCGGTAGCTGGATCGACTCCTTGAGAGGCACGTCTACCGAGTTCTGGTAGACGTCGTACACCCCGACGATGTCGGCGATGAACAATCCGTCGAACAGCCCGCGCTCCAGCAGTTGTGCCAGTTCGGTCCAGTATTCGATGGTTTTGTATTGAGTTGAATTGTCCCGTGGATGAGTCCACAGGCCATGGTTGATATGCCCGATGCAGTTCATGTTGAAGGCATTGAGCAGGATTTTCTTTTTGCTCACTAGATCGTCCCCCGCAGTGGCGGGTTTTCATCGTTGAGGTAGTAATTGCCCACCGCGTGGTACTTCCAGCGCACCGGGTCGTGCAGGGTGTGCACCCGGGCGTTGCGCCAGTGACGGTCCAGGCCATGCTCGGCCAGGGTCGCCTGGCTGCCGGCCAGTTCAAACAGCACGCTGCCGGCGGCGAGGGAAATCTCGGTGCTCAGGGCGCGCACTTCGGCGACCGCAATGGAGGCTGCTGCGACGGTCTCGGCTGTGCTGTCGGCCTGGGCGCGGTCGAGGAATTCGCCGGAGCGTTCCAGCAAGGCCTCGGTGGCGTGCAGGCGAATACTCAAGTGGCCAAAGCTCTTCAGCGTCAGCGGGTCTTCGGTGGCCTTGTCGCTGCCGGAATCAATCCATGGGCGGGTCTTGGTGCGCACAAAGTGCAGCGCATCTTCGAAGGCGGCGCGGGCGATACCGGTGTCGATGGCGGCGTGCAGGATCTGCGCCAGCGGGCCAACCGTGGTTGGGCGTTCAAAGGCGCTTTGAAACGGCAGTACGTCGCCAGCGGCGACCCACACGTTATCGAACACCACCGAACCGCTACCGGTGGTGCGTTGGCCGAAGCCGCTCCAGTCGTCGATCACCGTCAAGCCCTCGCTGTCCCGAGGGACGAAGGCCAGTTGCTGAATGCCATTTTCATCCACCACCGAGGTGGGGATGCGTTGGGCGTAGATCGCACCTGTCGAGTAAAACTTGCGGCCGGTGATGCGAAATCCGTCGCCGTCGCGGGTCAGTTGGGTGACGCGGTCATGGGCCGTCTTGGTGCCCAGTTCCGCCAATGCATTGCCGAAGCGTTGGCCGTCCAGTACTTCGGCGTAGAGACGTTTCTTCTGCTCCTGACTGCCATTTACCCGCAGTACTTCCAGGGCGTAAAAATGGTTTTGCGGGATCTGGCCTAACGAAGCGTCAGCCTGGGCAATCAGTGCCGTGACCTTGGCCAGGGTGACATTGGAAACCCCCGCGCCGCCGTATTCCCTGGGCACGCTGATGCCCCACAAACCGGAGCGGGAAAATACATCGAGTTCGGGCAGGGGCAGGCGGCGCTCGCGGTCACGCTGGGCGCTGTCTCGGCGGAAGTCTTCAGCCAGATCGCTGGCGACAATAAGGGCTTGTTCATCGCTGGTGATAACCGCGACGTGGTGAGAAAGGGTCATGTACTTCTCCAGAGGTCTGGTCGGTTAAATCCAGGAGTGGCGAGAAGGCAAAGTGCCGTTCAAGTGATAGGCGCCCACCGCGTGATACTTCCAGCGCACCGGGTCATGCAGGGTGTGCACCCGGGCGTTGCGCCAGTGGCGGTCGAGGTTGAATTCGGCGAGGGTGGCGCGGCTGCCGGCCAGTTCGAACAGCTTCTCGCTGGCCAGCAGTGAGATCTCGGTGGTCAGCACTTTGGCTTCAGCCACGGCGATTGACGCCCTTGCAGCTGATTGCGCAGTGATCGGTGCGGCGCTGACTTGGTCCAGCACTTGGCCGGCTTTGCGCAGCAGTGCTTCGGCCGCGTGCAGTTCGATTTTCAGCTTGCCGATATCGGCGATTACGTAGAGGTCGTCGCTGGCCCGTTCGACCTTGGCGTCGATCCATGGCCGCGAGCGTTCGCGTACAAAACTGATGGTGTCGTCGAGGGCGCCACGGGCAATGCCGGCATCGATGGCGGCCTGGATCAACTGCGAGACGGCACCCTGAACATTCGGGGTTTCCCCCAGGCGCCAGTTCTCCACCACCAGTTCGGCGTCGACCGGGACGTGGTTCAGCAGCAAGGTGCCGCTGGCCGTGGTGCGCTGGCCGAAGCCCGACCAGTCGTCAACGATGCGCAGCCCCGGTGTGCCGCGACGCACGAAGGCCATGACTTGTTGGCCGTTATCGTTCAGTGCCTTGACCGCCACCCAATGGGCAAACAGTGCACCGGTGGAGTAGAACTTCTGGCCGCTGATGGAAAAACCGTCACCGTTGGCGGTGAGGCGGGTCTTGAGTTCCAGGGTGTTTTTAGTACCGCGTTCCGGGCCGCCATTACCAATGCGCCAGCCGTCCAGCACGCTTTGGAACAGCTGCTTTTTTTGCTGTTCGCTGGCGACACCTTGCAGCAGGTGGAGGATGCCGAAGTGGTTCTGAGGGATTTGCCCCAGGGCCGGGTCTGCGGCGCTGATGATGGCGAATACTTCGGCGAGGGTCTCGAAGGACACCTGTGGGCCGCCGTACTCACGAGGAATGGAAATACTGCCCAAGCCGCTGGCGGTGAACTGTTCGATTTCGGCCCAGGGTAATTTGCGTTGCTGATCGCGCCGCGCTGCTTGCAGGCGCGCCGCCTGAGCCAGCGTGTGGGCCGCGTCGAGGGCCTCGGCGTTGTTGCGCAGCACCTTGGCCGGCAACAACAACGGGGCAATGTCCAGATCACTCTGGAAGGGTGTTTCTGCCAAGTTAGACATCAGTGCCGCTCCTTGGCTGCACGCAATGCCCTGGCGTTACGCACCGGGGTAATTCTGACCATACCGACCTCGCATCCGTTGAAAAAACAAAAAAGAATCAGGAATGTCCGGTGGTCCGGTACATATACCCTAAGCGTGTTAATTCTTTAAATAAACTAACTTTTAGGAATATGCATAGAAGGTCTGTTACCCAGGCTCACAGGGCGAACCTGGGCGACGGGGTTGATAGGTCAACACGGTTCGTGTTGATGCCAGAGGATTGGCAGCGGCGATCCGCAACGTTCGGGTGGGTGCCCAGCGTGAGTTGTTGCCGACCCGGTCGAGAATGCAATAGGTGACTTCCAGACGGTGATCGTCCCCGGCGTCCTGAATCAGCGCGGAGGGCACCCAGACCTGTATCGGTTGACCGACGTCGCATGCGTGGATAGCGGGCAGGTCCAGACGTGCATCGCCCCAGCGCAGGGTAATTTCATCGCCGGCCGCCATGTTCAGGTACGGCTCGATGGCCAGCGGTATGCCGCGCCGAATCTGGCTGCTGTTGACGCCGTAACGGCGGATCGTTTCAGGCAGGTTCACCGGTGCCAGGTTCTGGTTTTCATCGTTGCACATGGCCTTGGGTTCGCCGCCTGGGTAGTCGGTCTTCACCCGCACGTGGGCGGTTACCGATCGGGCGGGACCCTGTCCGATCTGCATGACTTGATAATGAACGCGCGCCATCCCGCTGTGGATAAAGCTTTGCGGGACTCGCAAGCGAGTCGGCGTGCCGATTTTTCCGGCGGTTATACGCCGGGAGGCTGCAAAGCAATCGTTCCAGAACAACTCGATCAGGTCGCCTTCGTCCATGCCGGGGTAGGGCGCGATGTCGACCTGCAACTGCGTGGCCGCAAGGGCATTGATGCCTTGTCGATGTGCCTGGGGCAAGGTCGGGGCGGCGAGCGTGGCCCGGTTTGAAATACACGTCATAAGTACTCTCCTTGATGCAGCCAGCAGCCAGCGTTCCGAACGTTAAGCGCGGGTGGGCGCGGTAGTCCGAAAGGAACGATTTAATGAAAAGCCAGAATAGGATCCAATCCTCTTGGCGTTAGATAAGAGGGTTGGTTAGTTGGCGTCAAGGGGGCGAAATGGCTAAAGGAGAAGTTACGATTTATTCAGAATATTCTTACTGGTGGGGCGCTTGTTTGGGGCGGTTTTTGGCGATTTTTACCCAATGAATGTTGGGGTTTTCCTAAAGGAGGCTTTGGCTGGAAGTTATCGAGTGGGCACTTTATAACGCGAAATTTCTTATGAAATGCAGGAGCGAGAAATCTCGCTCCTGCAGTGTGTTAGTTGTTGCGAAACTTGCTGAGAAACTGCCGTGTGCGTTCTTCCTTGGGGTTGGCAAACAGTGCCTTGGCTTCGCCTTGCTCGACAATGACGCCCTTGTCGAAAAACACCACGCGGTTGGCCACATCCCGGGCAAAACTCATCTCGTGGGTGACGATCACCATGGTGCGGTTTTCTTCCGCTAGGCTACGGATGGTTGCCAGCACCTCACCCACCAGTTCCGGGTCAAGGGCTGACGTGGGTTCGTCGAACAGGATCACTTCCGGCTCCATGGCCAGCGCCCGGGCAATCGCCACCCGTTGCTGCTGCCCACCGGACAGACGCCGTGGGTAGGCGTCTTCCTTGCCCGCCAGGCCGACCTTGGCCAACAGCTTGCGGCCGAGGGCGTCAGCCGCTTCCCTGGGCATCTTCTTGACCACCAAGGGGCCTTCGATGACGTTTTCCAGCGCGGTGCGGTGGGGGAACAGGTTGAAGTTCTGGAACACAAAACCGACGTGTTGGCGCAGGCGCCGCACCAGGCTCTGTTGCTGGTTGAGCGGGCGGCTGCTGTCGATCTCAATATCACCGACCTTGATCCTGCCGCTGGTGGGTTCCTCGAGGAAGTTCAGGCAGCGCAGGAAGGTGGTCTTGCCGGAACCACTGGGGCCGATGATGGCGATGACTTCGCCTTCCTTGACCTCCAGATCGATACCATTGAGCACCACCTGACCCTTGAATTGTTTGGTCAGTTTTTCAACCACGATCATGCTTCAAGACTCCTGGTCATGCCGATTGACCCGCGCTTCCATACGGTTCTGCACGTGTGCGAGCACACTGGCAAGAATCCAGTAGATCAAGGCGGCGGACAGATACATGGTGAAAATTTCGAAGGTGCGGGCAGAGACCAATTGCGCCTGGCGGAAGAGCTCGGGCACCTGGATGGTGGCGGCGAGCGCGGTGTCCTTGACCAGCGAAATAAAGCTGTTGCCCAACGGCGGCAAGGCCGTGCGCATGGCTTGCGGCAGGATAGCCCTGCGCAGGGTTTGCGCGCGGGTCATGCCAATACTGGCAGCGGCCTCCCACTGGCCACGCTCGATTGAACTGATGGCGGCGCGCAGGATTTCACAGGCGTAGGCCGCCATGTTCAACGAGAAACCGATCAGCGCCGCGGGTATCGGGTCCAGCTCGATACCCACCTGCGGCAAGCCGTAATAGATCAGGAACAGCTGCACCAGCAGTGGCGTGCCGCGAAAGAATGACACGTAGACCCGGGCAGTCCAGCTCACCAGCTTGAAGCGCGACAGGCGCATCAAGGCCAGGCCGAAGCCCAGCAGCAAACCGAAAAACATTCCGCCGAGGCTAAGAATCACCGTGTAGTACGCGCCCTTGAGCAGAAAGGGCGCGGAGTCCAGCGCGAGTTGGAAACCTGCTTCCATTATTGAGTGACGTCAGCGTTGAAGTACTTTTCGGACAGCTTCTTCAAGGTGCCGTCGGCGCGCAGTTTGTCGAGGGCCTGGTTCACGGCGGCGAGCAATTCAGGTTCGCCTTTGCGCAGCGCCACACCGGCTTCCTGGCGGGAGAAAGCAGCGCCTGCCGCAGAGGTGTCCTTGGCTTTCCTGGCGTATTCCAGAGCCGCCAGACGGTCGATCAGAATGGCGTCGATGCGGCCGATGCGCAGGTCCTGGAACTTGGTTGGGTCATCGTTATAGGTCTTGATGATGGCTTTGGGGGCGTTGTCCTTGAGCCATTGTTCGTAGTTGGTGCCCAGGCCTACGCCGACTTTCTTGCCGGCCAGGTCGGCGGCGGTCTTGATGGTGTCGACGTTCTTCGTCAGGGTCAGCGCCTGGATACCGGAGACGGTGTAGGGCTTGGAGAAGTCGTATTTTTTCTTGCGCTCTTCGGAGATGGTCACCTGGTTGATCACGGCGTCCAGGCGCTTGGATTCCAGTGCTGCGAGGATGCCGTCCCATGGGGTGGCCTGCAACTTGACCGTCACGCCCAGCTCTTTGGCCAGGGCTTCGGAAAGCTCCACTTCAAAACCGGTGAGTTTGCCACTCTCGTCAACGAAGCTGAACGGCGGGTAGGTGCCTTCCACACCGACTTTGAGCACGCCGGCTTTCTTGATATCAGCCAGTTGCTCGCCAGCAACCGCCTGGCCCAGCCAGCCAGCCCCCAGTGCCAGCCCCAATGTGCCGACCAGTAACGTGCGACGGAATACAGAAATAGTCATGACAAGCCCCTGTGTTTTTTATGTGAGCGAAGCAGGTGACAGCAGTAAACGTATCCTGCCTTAAAGCACCGTGTGCGTCTGCGCCTGCGGCGTGACTATAAAACGGGGTTTTAAGACTTGAAAATAATATAAAAGAACCCTGATATTCACTTATGGAATATACAGAGAACTTTCAGAACATCGAATCATAAGCAAACAACGCCGGTGCGCCGCCCGTGTGCAGGAAGATGATCGGGCCGTCCTCGAAACGCTGGCGGCCAATGCCATCCAGCAGTCCGGCCATGGCCTTGCCGGTGTAGACCGGATCCAGCAACAAGCCTTCCTGGCTCGCCAGCAGTTTGATCGCCGCCAGGGTGCCGGCGTTTGGCTCGCCATAACGGGGGGCGAAGTACTCGTCCCACAAGATCACCTTGAAGCTTGGCGGGATAGCCACGCCGAGCAGTTCGGCGGTGCGTTCAGCCAGGCCTTGTACCTTGGGCCGCTGGGCCTCGTCGGTACGCGAGACGGTGACGCCGATCACCGGCAAGTCCGGCAATACTTCACTCAGCGCCAACGCCAGGCCGCTGTGGGTGCCGGCGCTGCCGGATGCCAGGACCACGGCGGCGAATTGAATGCCGCTGTCTTCAATCTGCCCGGCCAGCTCCAGCCCGGCACGCACATAACCCAGGGCGCCGAGGGCGTTGGAGCCGCCGATAGGCACCAGGTAGGGCTTCTTGCCATTACTGCGCAAGCGGTCGGCCAAGGCGTTGAGCTGCTGGTCGACGTTATCCAGGTTTTCCACCCGCTCGACCTTGGCGTCGAACAGCTCCAGCAACAGACGGTTGCCGTTACCCAGGTAGTTGGGGTCTTCGGTGCCGGTGGGGTTTTCCAGCAGGGCCACGCAGCCCAGGCCCAGCTTGGCCGCCAAAGCAGCAGTCTGGCGTACATGGTTGGACTGGATGGCGCCGGCGGTCACCAGGGTGTCGGCACCTTGGGCGAGGGCATCGGCGGCGAGGTATTCGAGTTTGCGCAGCTTGTTGCCGCCCATGGCCAGCGGTGTGGTGTCGTCGCGCTTGACGTAGATATCACGGCCCAGCCAAGCCGACAGGCGCTCGAGTTTTTCCAGGGCGGTGGCGCCGCCCAGCAGTTCCAGACGGTTAAAACGGTCGAGCTGTTGTTTGATCATGGCTACGCACGGATGGTCAGAGATTGAGGGACTATAGGCAGGCACTTTTCATCGGGCAACCGTCAATCACTTATTCCTAATAGTTATTATCATCGCACTAATGGTTCTTAAGAACGCTCAGGTTTCATGCCGTAAAGTGATGGCCATTTCGTCAGGAGTGAAGACCGTGAGTGATCGTTCCAGTCATTGGCAGTTACAGACTATCGTCAGCCAGTTGCGCAGCGCCCGGGACCAGTGGCGCACCCGTAATGGCCGAGTCAGCG
Source organism: Pseudomonas spelaei (assembly GCF_009724245.1). Taxonomy (GTDB): domain Bacteria; phylum Pseudomonadota; class Gammaproteobacteria; order Pseudomonadales; family Pseudomonadaceae; genus Aquipseudomonas; species Aquipseudomonas spelaei. The sequence goes on from NZ_WNNK01000023.1 coordinate 86,706, forward strand.
GTGAGCAAGGCGGGCGCGAGCTGCCGTCGCGGGACGCCGTGGCGCAGATTCTCGAAGCCTTGTGTGGGGCGTTGTTCCCGATGCGCCTGGGGCCGGTGGATTTACGCGAGGAGAGTGAAGATTTCTACGTCGGCCACACCCTGGATGTGGCATTGAATGCCTTGTTGGCCCAGGCGCGGCTGGAGCTGCGTTATGCGGCACGCCAAGGCGGGCAACAGGACATCGAGGTCGATGCCAAGGCCATCCGCCTGATCCAGGATTTCGCCCTCGCATTGCCTGCGCTGCGCAGCCTGCTGGACACCGACGTGCTGGCCGCGTATCACGGCGATCCGGCGGCGCGCAGTGTTGATGAGGTGTTGCTGTGTTACCCGGGCATCCTGGCGGTGATTCACCATCGTCTGGCTCACCATCTTTATCGTGCCGGGCTGCCGCTGCTGGCGCGGATCAGTGCGGAAATCGCCCACTCGGCCACCGGCATCGATATCCACCCTGGCGCGCAGATTGGCCCGAGTTTCTTTATCGACCACGGGACGGGTGTGGTGATCGGTGAGACGGCAATCATCGGTGAGCGGGTGCGCATCTACCAGGCCGTGACCCTGGGGGCCAAGCGCTTCCCCGCGGATGAAGATGGACAATTGCAGAAAGGTCATCCGCGTCATCCGATTGTCGAGGATGACGTGGTGATCTACGCCGGGGCGACGATTTTGGGGCGAATTACCATCGGCAAGGGCTCGACCATTGGCGGTAATGTGTGGCTGACCCGCAGCGTGCCGGCGGGGGCGAACCTGACCCAGGCGAACTTGCAGCATGATGATGGGACGCAGAAGTAGCTTGCGAACCTGAATATCAAGGCAACACAGATTAAATGTGGGAGCTGGCAAGCCAGCTCCCACAGGGGATTTAGCCATTCTTTCGCTCAGCCATCGCTGAACGTTTTGCCATCCTCACCCGTCATACCTTTCCTTGAGCTAGTGTAGGAACAACCTACCACTCGGCCCTGCGATTAGTCCAAAAACGCCTATCCATGTTTAACTTGACTGTTCGTTCAAGTTAAACCGGTGGTTCGCTGCCCGCTCACAACAGGAGGCTTACCTTTGCTGAGTCCGTTTTTTACAGCCACATCCCACACCCTTGAGGTGCGCCTTTCATGAGTGCATCGTCCACACCTTCCAGTGGCTTGATCCGCATGAACCCGCCGGTGTTTTACTTCGCCGCGAGCTTCATTCTGTTGTTCGGCCTGACCGTTATCGCCATTCCCGAACAAGCCGGCGCCTGGCTATTGGCTGCACAAAACTGGGCGGCCAACACGGTCGGCTGGTACTACATGCTGGCGATGACCCTGTATCTGGTCTTCGTGGTGGTCACCGCGTTGTCTGGCTACGGCAAGATCAAACTCGGTGCCGACCACGACGAGCCCGAATTCAGTTACCTGTCCTGGGCCGGCATGCTGTTCGCCGCCGGGATCAGCATCACGCTGTTTTTCTTCTGCGTCTCGGAGCCTTTGACGCACCTGATGCAACCGCCCCAGGGTGAAGCCGGCACGGCAGAGGCCGCGCGCCAGGCCATGCAGATCCTGTTTCTGCACTGGGGCTTGCACGGTTGGGGCGTGTTCGCTTTTGTCGGCATGGCCCTGGCCTATTTCGCCTACCGGCATAACTTGCCGCTCGCCTTGCGTTCAGCGCTGTACCCGCTGATCGGCAAGCGCATCAACGGCCCCATCGGCTACGCGGTGGACGGCTTCGGCATCATTGCCACGGTGTTTGGCCTCGGTGCCGACATGGGCTTTGGCGTGCTGCACCTCAACTCCGGGCTCGACTACTTGTTCGGCGTGGCTCACACCCAGTGGGTTCAGGTCGGCCTGATCACGCTGATGATGGGCGCGGCGATCCTGGTGGCCGTGGCCGGCGTCGACAAGGGTGTGCGGGTGATGTCCGACATCAACATGCTGCTGGCCTGTGCGCTGTTGTTGTTCGTGTTGTTCGCCGGTCCCACCCAGCACCTGCTCAACACCCTGATCCAGAACGTCGGCGACTACCTTGGCGCTTTGCCGACCAAGAGTTTCGACCTCTACGCGTATGACAAACCCAGCGACTGGCTGGGCGGCTGGACCGTGTTCTATTGGGCCTGGTGGATCGCATGGTCGCCGTTCGTGGGTCTGTTTATCGCGCGTATTTCCCGTGGTCGCACCATCCGCGAATTTGTCTTCGGCGTGCTGTTGATCCCGTTGGGTTTCACCCTGGCCTGGATGTCGATCTTCGGTAACAGCGCCATCGACCAAGTGCTCAATCACGGCATGGCGGCCCTTGGTCAGTCGGCCATCGATGACCCGTCAATGAGCCTCTACCTGCTGCTGGAAACCTACCCGTGGAGCAAGACGGTGATCGCGGTCACGGTGTTTATCAGCTTCGTGTTCTTCGTCACCTCCGCCGACTCCGGCACCGTGGTGCTGTCCACCCTGTCGGCCAAGGGCGGCAACGCCGATGAAGACGGACCGAAGTGGCTGCGGGTGTTCTGGGGCGCGATGACCGCACTGGTTACCAGTGCCTTGCTGTTTGCCGGCAGTATTGATTCGCTGAAGTCAGCGGTCGTGCTGACCTCGCTACCGTTCTCGATGATTCTGCTGCTGATGATGTGGGGGCTGCACAAGGCCTTCCACCTCGAATCCCAGAAGCAGATCGCGCAACTGCATTCCCTGGCGCCGGTCTCGGCCTCACGCAAGGGGCGTGGCGGTTGGCGCCAGCGCTTGAGCCAGGCCGTGCACTTCCCGTCACGGGATGAGGTGTACCGCTTCCTCGAAACCACCGTGCGCCCAGCCATTGAAGAAGTGACGGCGGTGTTCGTCGAGAAGGGCCTGAACGTGGTCACCCAGCCTGACCCGGTCAATGACAGCGTCAGCCTGGAGATCGGCCATGGTGAAGAGCATCCGTTTATTTATCAGGTGCAGATGCGCGGCTACTTCACGCCGTCGTTTGCCCGCGGTGGCATGGGTTCCAAAGAGATCAACAACCGTCGCTATTATCGGGCGGAAGTGCACCTGAGTGAAGGTAGCCAGGACTACGACCTGGTGGGCTACACCAAGGAGCAGATCATCAACGACATCCTCGACCAGTACGAGCGGCACTTGCAGTTCCTGCATCTGGTTCGCTAGCGGCGGCGCTTGTCGTAAACCCTGCGGGAGCGAGCATGCTTGTTCCGGCAGGGCTGTTTTCAGTCGCGTTTCAGACGAGCCCACCATTGGCCCGCAGGATTTGCCCATTGACCCAGGCGCCCGCCGGGCTCACCAGGAACGACACCACGCGGGCGATATCTTCCGGTTGGCCGAGACGTTCCAGGGGCGGCATTTTGGCGAGGGTCTGAATCTGCTCTTCGCTCTTGCCATGAAGGAACAGCTCGGTGGCAACCGGGCCCGGCGCGACGGCATTGACGGTGATGCGCCGACCGCGCATTTCCTTGGCGAACACTTGGGTCAGGGATTCCACCGCCGCCTTGCTGGCGATGTACACCGCATAGCCCGGGAAGTTGAGGCCAACCGTACTGCTGGAGAAATTGACGATGCGTCCGCCGTCGTTCATGCGGGTGGCGGCTTCACGCAGGGCGTTGAAGGTGCCACGGGTGTGGATGTTGAACGTCTGGTCGTACAGCTCATCGCTGTGCTGGGCCAATGGCAGCATCTTGAGAATCCCGGCGTTGTTGATCAGCACATCGACCTTGCCCAGTTGCGCTTCGGTCTCGTCGAACAGGCGCTTGATGTCGGTGGGGCTGGCGACGTCGCCCTGGATCGCTATGGCCTGGTGCCCCGCCTGGTGAAGTTCGTCTACCAGTTTCGAGGCTTCGGTGGCGCTGTTGGCATAGTTGACGGCAACGGCATAACCGTCAGCGGCCAGCTGTCGGGCGATGACTGCACCGATGCCACGGGAGGCGCCGGTAACGATGGCAACTTGAGTCGTCATGTGGGGTTTCCTTGGGGAAGTGGTTGGGTGTGACGGCAGATTCACATGTTTACCCAGGTCGATAAATACGCCAGAGTTGGCTTGACTGTTCAATAATCTCCAACAATCGGTGCCCAGGAGTGCTGCGTGGATCAAGTCAAAGCGATGCGGGTTTTCGTACGAATCTACGAGCGCAGCAGCTTCACCCAGGCCGCCGATGACTTGAATCTGCCTCGGGCAACCCTGACTCACACCCTCAACCAGTTTGAAGCCTGGCTTGGCACCCGTTTGCTGGAACGCAGCACCCGACGGGTCCGCCCGACCCTGGATGGCGAAGCCTATTACCTGCGCTGTGTGCAACTGCTGGCGGAGCTGGAAGAGGCAGAGCTGGCCTTTCGTTCAGTGGCACCCAAGGGGCGCTTGCGGGTGGACTTGCACGGCACTTTGGGCAAGTACTTTGTGGTCCCGGCGTTGCCGCAGTTCATGGCGCGCTATCCGGAGATCGAGCTGTCCATCAGTGAGGCGGACCGCTTTGTCGACCTGATCGCCGAGGGTGTGGATTGCGTGCTGCGGGCCGGCAACCTGGGGGACTCTGCACTGATCGGCAGGCGGGTCGCGACATTACGACAGGTGACCTGTGCGAGCCCCGCTTATTTGCGCAAATATGGCGAGCCGAAAACCCTTGCCGACCTGCGTGAACACCGTGCGGTGAATTACATTTCCCGCGTCACCAACAAGTTGTGTCCCTTCGAATTTATGGTTGATGGGCAGTTGCAGGAGGTGCCGATCGAAGGAGCGCTATCGGTGTTTGGCGCGGAAATTTACTCCGCCAGCGCGGTGGCGGGATTGGGGATCATCCAGTGCCCGCACTATCGGATGGCCGACCTGATTACTCAGGGCGTGATGCAAGAAATCCTCACCGATATGCCACCGCCGCCGATGCCGGTTTCGGTGCTTTATCCGCACAACCGGCACATGTCGCCGAGGGTACGAGTGTTTGTCGATTGGCTGGCCGAAGTGTTTGCCGAGGCCTCTGAACCGGGGCTTTCTTAAATTTAATTTCATCCGTCAACCCCCCGGTTTGACGCGTAACTGTCATCTGGCCACTCCCTAATTGTGTGAAGCGTTTGACGCTTTCATTTCAGAACAGTGACGGAGACCGGTACCAATGAAGACGTTATTAAGCCCCATGGTGGGTGCCGCCATGGCGAGCTTTATGCTGTCCGCCCATGCCGACTTTATCGACGACAGCCACGCCGATGTGACCCTGCTCAACCGCTATCTCAACCAGCAGGGACGGGATGTGGCCGGCAGCAGTGCCAAGGCCAAGAGCTACCGCGATTGGGGCCAGGGTTTTGAGTTCAACTTCAAGTCCGGCTACACCGAAGGCACCGTGGGCTTTGGCCTGGACCTGCAGGCGTTTTACGGTTTGAAGCTGGACTCCGGTGGCGACCTCAACGACAAGGATCATCAGGGCCGCTACCCCGGCAGTATGTTCCCGCTGGATAACGGCAAATCAGCTGATCAGTTTGGTGTGCTCAGCCCGACCTTCAAGATGCGCTTCCTCAAGGACGAATTGCGGGTCGGCACCCTCTACGGGAACAACCCGGTGCTGGCCAACACCGACGGGCGTCTGTACCAGCAGACCAACACCGGCGTGCAACTGGTCTCCAAGGACCTGACCGATTTCACCTTCACCGCCGGCGATATTTTCAAGACCAAGATCCGCAACGAAACGGGCGACACCGGCATGATCACCGCCGGCGGTACCAAGGAGAGTGATCGTTTCCTCTTCGGCGGCGCCGACTACACCGGTTTGCCGAACACCACCGTCAGCCTGTGGTACTCCAACCTTGAGGATTACTACCAGCAGGCCTTCCTTGGCGCCAAGCGTCATGACAGCTTGACGGTGGGCGCGATAGACAGCGACCTGCGCATGTTCCGCAGCCTTGGCACCGGCGAAAACGCTGACGGCAACAAGGACTTTGCAGCGTCCGGTTTTTACGGTGATGGCGGCACCAAAGGCCGGATCAACCAGTCGACCATCAGCCTGATGGAAAGCTACAGCCTCGACGGCCACACCGTTGGCATCGGCGCGCAGAAGAACAGCGGCAACAGCGACTTCCCATACCTCGATTCCGGCCTCAACAGCGGCGACGCTCGCCAAGGCCCAGGCTCGGGTGCCGACACACCGGCGCTGACCAACCTGCAGTTGAACAAGTTCCAGCACGCCGGCGAGCGTACCTGGCTGGCGCAGTACAAATATGACTTCGGCAAGGTCGGCCTCGACGGCCTGAAATTCGCCGCCACTTACGCTCATGGCGATCAGATCCGCACTCCCCAGGACAGCAGCGCCAAGGAATGGGAACGTGATATTTCCCTGGCCTACGAAGTGCCCACCGGCAAACTCAAGGGCCTGGGCGTCACCTGGAAAAACGCCCACGCCAGCCCGGACATCACCGGTGCGACCGTCCAGGATGAAAACCGCTTCTATGTGAGCTATGTCGTTCCACTCTGGTAGGTCTTTGCTGTAAAAAGGACGGGCACACTTAAGCGATTCAGCTGCTTAAAAGGCTTGGGAATATGCTTATTTCCAGGCCTTATTTGCCCCAAGTCCAGAGAGGATTCGATGACTTACATTGCTGCCGAAAACCGCTATGAATCTATTCCTTATCGCCGCGTAGGTCGCAGCGGATTGGTGCTGCCGGCACTGTCCCTGGGGCTGTGGCACAACTTTGGCGACAGCACCCCCATCGACACCCAGCGCGCCTTGCTGCGCACAGCGTTTGACCTGGGGATCAATCACTTCGACCTGGCCAACAACTATGGCCCGCCCTATGGCAGCGCCGAGATCAATTTCGGTCGTTTGCTGCGCGAAGACTTCAAGCACTACCGCGACGAACTGATCATCTCCAGCAAGGCCGGCTGGGACATGTGGCCGGGCCCTTACGGCCAGGGCGGTGGTTCGCGCAAATACGTGTTGGCGAGCCTCGACCAGAGCCTGCAACGCCTGGGTGTCGACTATGTGGATATTTTCTACTCCCACCGTTTTGATGCCGACACCCCGCTGGAAGAAACCGCCAGCGCCCTCGCCACTGCCGTGCAACAGGGCAAGGCGCTGTATATCGGCATCTCGTCCTACTCCGGGGCCAAGACTCGGGAAATGGCGGCGTTGCTCAAGGAGTGGAAAGTCCCGCTATTGATCCATCAGCCGGCCTACAACCTGCTCAATCGCTGGGTGGAAAAAGACCTGTTGGACACCACCGACGAACTCGGCGCCGGGGTGATTGCCTTCACGCCGCTGGCCCAGGGTTTGCTGACCGATAAGTACCTCAACGGCGTGCCGGCTGACGCGCGGGTGAATCGTCCGGGGGGTGGTTCGTTGCAGGCCAAGCATTTGTCCGACGCTAACATCGACCACGCGCGTGCCCTCAATGAGATCGCCAAGCGCCGTGGCCAGAGCCTGGCGCAAATGGCCCTGGCCTGGACGTTGCGTGACCCGCGGGTGACCAGTGCGCTGATCGGTGCGAGCCGGCCGGAGCAGATCATTGAAAACGTCGGGGCGTTGAAGAACTTGAGTTTCAGTGCCCAGGAACTGGCGGAGATTGATCGGTTTGCCCAGGAGGGTGGGATCAACTTGTGGGAGAAGCCGTCGATGGCTGAGTAAGTGGTAGGTGCTCGGTCTCTGAATCAACACCATCAACTGTGGGAGCTGGCTTGCCTGCGATAGCGGTGGGTCAGCGGCCTATTGATTGGCAGGCCCGCCGCTATCGCGGGCAAGCCCGCTCCCACAGTTGTTTCGCGGTGTTCAATCAGAAAGGTACATCCCCTAATATCGTCGCTCGATGCATCACTCGCCTTTGCGGCCGGTAATCGTCGACGGCGTAATGCTGGGTCACGCGGTTGTCCCAGAACGCCACGTCGTTTTGCTGCCAGCGCCAGCGGATGGTGAATTCCGGGCGGGTGGAGTGGGCGAACAGTAGTTTAAGAATGGCCTCGCTTTCGGCAGGCTCCAGCTCGTTGATCCTGGTGGTAAAACCGTCGCTGACGAACAGTGATTTGCGCCCGCTCATCGGGTGGGTACGGATCACCGGGTGGGACAGCGGTGGGTTCTTCCGGCGGGCCTCTTCCCATCGGGCCAGGTCTTCAGGCGTATTGCCAAAGCGCTCCAGCGGGAAGGATTTGGTGAAGTCGTGGGTGGCAGTCAGGCCATTGAGCAAGGCTTTCAAAGGTTCCGATAACGCTTCATACGCCGCAATGCCGCTGGCCCACAAGGTATCGCCACCAAACTCCGGCAACAGCTTGGCGCTGAGTATCGCGCCGAGGGCAGGCGTGGGCAGGAAGGTTACGTCGGTATGCCAGATCGCGTTATCACGCACGTCGGTGACGGCAGTATCGAGGATCAGTACTTCAGGCTGTTCCGGCACGTTGGGGTAGATCGGGTGAATGTGCAGGTCACCGAAATTCGCCGCAAACCGCGCTTGTTGTTGTGGGGTGATCGGTTGGCCGCGAAAGAACAGCACCGAGTGCTTGAGCAACGCCTGCTCGATGGCGTCACGTTGTTCGATGTTCAGCGGTTGGGTGATGTCGACGCCGCTGATCTGGGCGCCGAGGGCGGTGCTGAGGGGCGTTACGGTCAGGCTGCTCATGCTGTTCTCGCGAGTGTTGGGCGCCGAGTTGTCGGCGTGGTCAGTGCTGTTGTGCTTAGTGCGCCTGGCCGTGCCACGGGACCAGTTTGCGTTGCAGGGCACGCAAGCCCATTTCCATGGCGAAGGCGATCAGGGCGATGACCAGGATCCCCAGTATCACCACGTCGGTGACCAGGAACTGCGCGGCCGACTGCACCATGAAACCCAGGCCGCTGGTGGCAGCGATCAGCTCGGCGGCCACCAGCGTCGACCAGCCGACACCCAGGCCAATCCGCACCCCGGTGAGGATGTCCGGCAGGGCGTTCGGCAAAATCACATGGCGAATCAGTTGTGCCCGAGTCGCGCCCAGGGATTGCGCCGCGCGCAATTTGGCCGGGTCAACCGTGCGCACGCCGGTAGCGGTAGCAATGGCAATCGGCGCGAAAATCGCCAGGTAGATCAGCAGTACCTTGGACAGCTCGCCGATGCCGCACCAGATCACGATCAGCGGCAGGTAGGCCAGCGGCGGAATCGGGCGGTAGAACTCGATCAGCGGATCGAGAATTCCACGGGCGATGCGATTGGAACCGATGGCGATGCCCACCGGCACCGCCGTCAGCACCGCAAAACCGAGGCCCAGGCCGATTCGACCGAGGCTTGCGCCCAAGTGCTGCCACAAGGTGGAGTCCATGTAGCCGGTGGTCGCCAGCAGCCAGCCTTTTTGCAGGACGGCGGAGGGCGGTGGCAGGAATAGGGGTTCGATCAGGCCGCTGGCGGTGACGGCCCACCAGATGGCCAACAAGGTAACCAGGGTCAGCACGCTGATCCAGCGGGTGCTCAAGCTGCGGCGCACGGGCGCTGTGGTGTTGGCGACTGGCTTGGTGGCCGTGGCCGGTAGTTCATAACTGCTCATGCGCACACCTGCCGTTGGGAGAACACTTTGCCCAGCACGTGTTCGCGGGTTTCGATAAAGCGTGGGTCGGACTTGATCGCCCGCGCCGATTCACCGGCGGCGTAGCGCTGGCCGAAGTCCAGGCTCAGGCGTTCAACGATCTGGCCCGGGTTGGGTGCCAGCAGAATCAAATCGGTGGCGAGGAATACCGCCTCTTCGATGTCGTGGGTAATCAGGAAAACCGGTTTGGCCGTACGCTGCCAGACTTGCAGCAGCAACTCTTGCATCTGTTCGCGGGTGAACGCATCGAGGGCGCCGAAGGGTTCATCCATCAGCAATACGCGAGGGTCTGCGGCCAGTGCACGGGCCAGGCCGACACGCTGCTTCTGGCCACCGGACAGTTGCCAGATGCGGCGGCTGTCAAAGCCTGCCAGGTCGACCAGTGTGAGCATTTCTTTTGCGCGGATTTCGCGCTTGGCCTTGGGCACACCCGCCAACTCCAGGCCGAAGCCGACGTTGGCCAGCACGTCCTGCCAGGGCAGCAGCGCGTCGTCCTGGAACACCACGCCGCGTTCGGCACTCGGGCCCTGGACCGGCACACCGTCGAGGGTGATGCGCCCGGCGCTGGGTTCGACGAAACCGGCAATCAGGTTCAACAGCGAAGTCTTGCCACTGCCGGAAGGGCCGAGGGCGACCAGCAATTGCTGTGGCCCAAGGCTCAGGGAAATATCCGCCAGCACGGGCGTTGTGGCGCCTGGGTACTGTGCGCTGATGCGCTCCAGTTGTAGCAAGGCCATCGCGGTTAACTCCTGGTATCAGTTAGTGATGAACTTGGGGCTGACGTACGGGGCGTAGTCCGGCAGCACCGCGTCGACCTTGCCTTGTTCCTTGAGGAACGCAGCGGTGTCGGTCACGGCTTTGGTGGTCGGTGCGCCGAGGAGGGTGACCTGGTCGGCCGCCAGCGGGTAGACGTTGCCTTGCAGCAGCAAAGGAATGTCAGTGGCCTTGGCGCCGGAGAGTTTCACCAGCTTGTCGACGTTGCCTTTGTCGGCGAGCCAGGCTTGTGGGTCTTTGCGGTAGGCGGCGTAGGCGTCGAGAGTGACCTTGGCGAACGCGGTGACGATCTCCGGGTGTTTTTCCGCGAAGTCTTTACGCACGATCCAGGCATCGAAGGTCGGCGCGCCGAACTTGGCCAGCTCGCCGGAGGTGATCAGTACCTTGCCGTTTTCCTTGGCCACGCCCAGGGCGGGGTCCCACACGTAGGTGGCGTCGATATCCCCGCGTTTCCAGGCGGCAATGATGGCCGGTGGCGCAAGGTTGAGGATGGTGACTTTCGAGGGGTCGATGTTCCAGTGCTTCAACGCCGCCAGCAGGCTGTAGTGGCCGGTGGAAACAAAAGGCACGGCGATTTTCTTGCCGACCAGGTCCTGCGGGCTGTTGATCCCGGAACCGTTACGCGCCACCAGGGCTTCGGCACCGCCGATCTGGGTGGCAATGAGGAAGGTTTCCACTGGGACTTTGCGGGTGACCGCAGCGGTCAGCGGGCTGGAACCGAGGTAGCCGATCTGCACGTCGCCGGAAGCGATGGCGGCGATGATGTCGGCACCGTTGTCGAATTTGCGCCAGTCGATCTTGGCGTTGGTGGCTTTTTCATAAGCGCCGTCGGCCTGGGCGACTTTCGCCGGGTCAACGGTGGTTTGGTAGGCGATCGTGACGTCGGCTGCCTGGGCAAACAGGCTGGCACCGGCCAGGGAAAGCGCCGCCAGGAGGCGTAGGGGGAAATGCAGCTTCATTAAAAAATAGCTCCTCATCAGGCGGCCGAGGGTCGGCGTGTGAGGAGACTAAATGATCTAAGAATCCGAAAATAAATAACATTTTCGCATTAGCTTATGAGCAGAAAGCGATGTTGTGTGAATGCAAAAAGTAGCCGCTGCACAAATCAAATGTGGGAGCTGGCTTGCCTGCGATAGCGTCTACCCGGTATTCCTGAAATACCGAGTCGTTTGCATCGCAGGCAAGCCAGCTCCCACAGGGGTTAGTTACTGATCGCCAGAATACTCGCCTGGTACGACCCGACAAACACGTCGAAATCCCCCACTTCGTTCTGCTCCAGCTCCGCCTGCTGCACCAGCGAGTGACGCGCCAGTTCCTCAAAGCGTGCTTGGTCGTCAGCCGTCAGCGGCTCGCTGCGGAAGAACTCGGCGTGTACCTGGCTCTGGCGCAGGGAGAACTGCGCAAAACTCTCCTTGCGCTCGCTCATGGCCGCCAACACCTGGGCCGACGGCGTCAGGGACGGGTCCTTGATCTTCGCCAACTGGGCGTCCAGCGCGTGGCTGTGCTCGGTGATGCCGTGGCTCTGGTCCAGCAGCGCCGCCAACGGAGCAATTTTCTCCAGCAACTCGGCCGCCCATTTCTTCATGTCCACCGTCTCACCGCGTCGCTGCAATGTCAGGCCCGGACGGCGACCTTCCTTGACCACGCTGAGGAAGTTGGAAGTGGCGTTGCCGCATTCGTTGTTTTCAAACAGCGGGCTGTCGTTCAACGCGCAATACAGCAGGAACGCGTCGAGGAAGCGCGATTCCGGCAAGTCGATGCCCATCGGCAGGAACGGATTGATGTCCAGGCAACGTACTTCGATGTACTGGATGCCACGGGCCATCAACGCCTGGATCGGACGCTCGCCGGTATAGGTCACACGCTTGGGGCGAATGTTGGAGTAGTACTCGTTTTCGATCTGCAGGATGTTGGTGTTGAGCTGTACCCACTCACCGTCCTTATGGGTACCGACTTCGACGTAAGGCGCGTAAGGCGTTGCTACCGCTTCGCGCAGGCTGTCGGTGTAGCTGGCCAGATCGTTGTAGCAAGGGGTCAGGCCGGCCTGGGCGTTACTCTGGTAACCCAGGTCGCTCATGCGCAGGCTGGTGGCGTAGGGTAGGTACAGGGTGTCGGCGTCGAGTTGCTCCAGCTGGTGGGAGCGGCCACGCAGGAAGCCTGCGTCCAGGGCCGGGGAGGCGCCGAACAGGTACATCAACAACCAGCTGTAGCGGCGGAAATTACGGATCAGTGCGATATAGGCCGTCGACTGATAGTCACGGTCGGTACCGACAAAGCCTTCACTTTCCTTGAGCAATGGCCACAACGCTTCCGGCAGGGAAAAGTTGTAGTGGATGCCGGCGATGCACTGCATGGTCTTGCCGTAACGCAGGGCCAGGCCCTTGCGGTATACGTACTTGAGCTGACCGATGTTGGAGGTGCCGTAGTAGGCAATCGGAATATCTTCCTCGGCCGGCAACGGGCACGGCATCGATGGACTCCACAGGTACTCGTTGCCGAGCTTGCTGTAGGCAAAACGGTGGATCTTGTCGAGGCTGCCCAGGGTATCTGCCGGATTGGGCAGGGCCGGAGTGATGAACTCCAGCAGCGACTCGGAGTAATCGGTGGTGATCTGTTCATTGGTCAGCGCGGAGCCCAATGCTTCTGGGTGCGGCGTTTGTGCCAGTCGGCCTTCATCGGTGACACGCAGGCATTCACGCTCGATGCCATGCAGGCACTGCTCCAGCAGGGAGAGGTGTTCGCGCTTGCCAAGCAGAGCCAGGCGGCGGTTGAGAAGTTCGCTCAAGTTGGATTCCTTCACGCGTCAGTCGCCCCAATATGGGGGTGGGCAGGACGGTCTACAAGGGTGAAGTTGAAACTGGCGTTATCGCCTGGTTTTCGAGCCGAATTGGCTCGTTCTGAAAGTGCCGACTTCAGTCCTTGAATCTGGCTATCGCGCAGGAAGAAAACTCCGACGCCGCTTTCGCAGCGCCGAAATTAACTCAATTTGATGACGGGGAGCTATAGGACAGCGAAGGTCCCTTGTGCTTTTGCGACGAGTTTTTCGTCCTGGTACACGTCCGCCTCGACTACCAGGGTGCGCCGGCCCGGGTGAATCACCCGGGCGGTGCACAGCACGTCACCGTCTGAAACGGCGCGGATGTAGTTGATTTTGCACTCGATGGTCGCGCTCTGCTGGTCGAAACCATGGGAACTGGAGCACGCCAGGCCCATGGTGATGTCCACCAGGCTGAAAATCGCCCCGCCGTGGAGTTTGCCAGCGCGGTTGCGCAACTGCGGTTCCAGGGTCAGGGCTACCTCGGCAACGCCTTGCTCAAGGCTTTGCAGGCGGCAGCCAATCAGGTCGCTGAAAGCACTGCGGGTCAAGCCGGCTGGCAGTTCCATTAGCGCTTCTTCAGTTGTTTGGCGTTGGCGAACAGCGAAGCCATGGCGTTATTGGCCGGGGCTGCGGCGGTGGTTTCCTTGCGTGGTGCGGTATTTTGCGACTGGCGCGGTGCCGAGCCTGGACGTGCGCCACGGGCACCGTCGATTTTCTCGCCGGGGGTGTCGCTCATGCGCATCGACAGGCCAACGCGTTTGCGCGGGATGTCGATTTCCATGACCTTGACTTTGACCACGTCACCGGCCTTCACCGCTTCCCGTGGGTCCTTGATGAACTTCTCCGAAAGCGCAGAGATGTGCACCAAACCGTCCTGATGCACGCCGATGTCCACAAACGCGCCGAAGTTGGTCACGTTGGTCACCACGCCTTCGAGGATCATCCCCGGTTGCAGGTCCTTGAGGTCTTCGACGCCTTCCTGGAACTCGGCGGTCTTGAACTCGGGACGTGGGTCACGGCCAGGCTTTTCCAGCTCTTGCAGGATGTCGGTGATGGTGGGTACGCCGAAGGTTTCGTCGGTGTACTTTTTCGGGTCCAGGCGCTTGAGGAACGCCGCGTCGCCGATCAGCGAGCGGATATCGCGGTCGGTTTCAGCGGCAATGCGTTGCACCAGCGGATAGGCTTCCGGGTGAACCGCCGAGGCATCCAGCGGGTTGTCGCCGTTCATGACCCGCAGGAAGCCGGCAGCTTGCTCGAAGGTTTTTTCGCCCAGGCGTGCGACTTTTTTCAGCGCTGCACGGGTCTTGAACGCACCGTTTTCATCGCGGTGGGTCACGATGTTCTGCGCCAGCGTAGCGTTGAGGCCGGAAATCCGCGCCAGCAGCGCGACAGAGGCGGTGTTCACGTCGACGCCCACGGCGTTCACGCAGTCTTCCACCACCGCGTCCAGGCCGCGTGCCAGTTTCAGCTGTGACACGTCGTGCTGGTACTGGCCGACACCAATGGATTTTGGGTCGATCTTCACCAGCTCTGCCAGTGGATCCTGCAGGCGACGTGCGATGGAGACCGCGCCACGGATCGACACGTCGAGGTCCGGGAACTCCTTGGAGGCCAGTTCCGACGCCGAGTACACCGAAGCACCGGCCTCGGAGACCATAACCTTGGTCATCTGCATGCCTGGGTACTTTTTGATCAGCTCGGCAGCCAACTTGTCGGTTTCGCGGCTGGCGGTACCGTTGCCGATGGCGATCAGGTCTACCGAGTGCTTGGCACACAGGGCGGCCAGGATGGCGATGGTCTGGTCCCACTTGTTGTGGGGCACGTGCGGGTAAACCGTGGCGTGGTCGAGCATCTTGCCGGTGGCGTCGACCACCGCAACCTTGCAACCGGTGCGCAGGCCCGGGTCCAGGCCCAAGGTAGCGCGTGGGCCAGCTGGCGCAGCCAGCAGCAAGTCGTGCAGGTTATGGGCGAAGACGTTGATGGCCTCGGTCTCGGCGCCGTCGCGCAACTCGCCCAGCAGGTCGGTTTCCAGGTGGGTGTAGAGCTTGACCTTCCAGGTCCAGCGTACGACTTCACCCAGCCACTTGTCCGCCGCACGGTTCTGGTTCTGGATGCCGAATTGTTGACCGATCATGCCTTCGCACGGGTGCATGGTGCCCGGCAGTTCGTCGCCGACTTTCAGTGCGGAACTGAGAATGCCTTCGTTGCGCCCGCGGAAAATCGCCAGCGCGCGGTGGGACGGCATGCTCTTGAGCGGTTCGTCGTGTTCGAAGTAGTCGCGGAACTTGGCGCCTTCCTCTTCCTTGCCGGCGATCACGCGGGCACTGAGGGTGGCTTCCTGCTTCAGGTAGTTGCGCAGTTTTTCCAGCAGGTTGGCGTCTTCGGCAAAACGCTCCATGAGGATGTACTTGGCGCCTTCGAGGGCCGCCTTGACGTCGGCGACGCCTTTTTCGGCATCGACAAAACGTGCCGCTTCGCTTTCCGGGGCCAGGGACGGGTCGTTGAAGAGGCCGTCGGCCAGCTCGCCGAGGCCGGCTTCCAGGGCGATCTGGCCCTTGGTGCGGCGCTTCTGCTTGTACGGCAGGTACAAGTCTTCGAGGCGGGTCTTGGTGTCGGCGAGCTTGATGTCGCGTTCAAGTTGTGGAGTCAACTTGCCCTGTTCCTCGATGCTGGCGAGGATGCTGATGCGCCGTTCGTCGAGTTCTCGCAGGTAGCGCAGGCGTTCTTCCAGATGTCGTAGCTGGATGTCGTCGAGGCTGCCGGTCACTTCTTTTCGGTAACGGGCGATGAAGGGCACCGTGGAGCCTTCATCCAGAAGGGCGACGGCCGCTTCGACCTGTTGTGGGCGTACACCGAGTTCCTCGGCGATGCGGCTGTTGATGCTGTCCATAAAACCACCTGAAATTCTGAAAGCAGCTCGCGGGCCCGGAAAACAAGGCCCTGCGAGGCTGGTTGAGCGGCCCGACTGGCGCCGCTACCTGGGTCAAGAGGCTGCCTATTGACCCTCGAAATCGGAAAATCACTGCAAGGGCGCGAAAAAAAGATGCCCTGCAGTAAACAGTAATGATCTGACGTTGCCCTGCACAAAGGCGGCGCATTATAACCAGCGTTCTACTCTTGGGGGGATTGCGCCGCTGGTTGTAGGGCTCGGGTTCGCTGGCGGTAGAGGAAAAATCTGCTAACAATGCACTCGGTGCGTATAACGGCAGCTACGCCATAATGCGCGCCGAGATAAGAGGAGCATCTAATGAGCAGCACTGCACAAACTGCTGAAGGCGAAAAAATTCTCATCGTTGACGACGATCCGGGGCTGAGCAGCCTGCTGGAACGGTTTTTCAACTCCAAGGGCTATCGTGCCCGCGCGGTGCCGAACACCGAGCAAATGGACCGCCTCCTGGGGCGCGAAGTATTCAATCTGGTCGTACTCGACCTGATGTTGCCCGGCGAAGACGGCCTGACCGCCTGCAAGCGCCTGCGTGGCGCGAACAACCAGATTCCAATCATCATGCTGACCGCCAAGGGCGATGAGCTGAGTCGTATCAAGGGGCTCGAACTGGGCGCCGACGATTACCTGGCCAAGCCGTTCAACCCCGATGAGCTGATGGCTCGGGTCAAGGCGGTGTTGCGTCGTCAGGCTGCTCCGGTGCCGGGCGCTCCGGGTAGCGAAGACGAAAGCGTGACCTTCGGCGACTACGAGCTGTCGCTGGCCACCCGTGAGCTGAAGCGTGGTGATGAAGTCCACATGCTGACTACCGGCGAGTTCGCGGTGCTCAAGGCCCTGGTGATGAACGCTCGCCAGCCGTTGACCCGTGACAAGCTGATGAACCTGGCCCGTGGTCGCGAATGGGACGCTCTGGAGCGCTCCATCGATGTGCAGATTTCCCGTCTGCGCCGGATGATCGAGCCGGATCCATCCAAACCGCGCTATATCCAGACGGTGTGGGGTGTGGGTTATGTATTTGTGCCGGATGGCACTGCGACCAAGTGATCGATGATTTGCAGACCCGGGTATTCTGAAGCTCGCCCCTTGGGGGCGACTGGATGCCCGGCGTCTGCAATTCTGCGAGCGCCGCTCGCTCCTGCAAGGTGTCTAGCTGTCTTCTATGAAAACCCCGCTCTGGTTCCCGCAAAGCTTCTTCTCCCGCACCCTTTGGTTGGTGCTGATCGTCGTTCTTTTTTCAAAGGCACTGACCCTGGTTTATCTATTGATGAACGAAGACGTGCTGGTGGATCGACAGTACAGCCACGGCGTCGCCCTGACGTTACGCGCCTATTGGGCTGCGGACCCCGAGAACCGTGAGAAGATCGCCAAGGCGGCGACGCTTGTCCGGGTGGTGGGTGCTGGTGTGCCCGAAGGCGAACAGCATTGGCCCTACAGTGAGATTTACCAACGTCAGATGCAGGCCGAACTGGGTGACGACACCGAGGTACGGCTGCGTATGCATGTGTCGCCGGCATTGTGGGTCCGAGCGCCAAGCCTGGGGGATGGCTGGCTGAAAGTGCCGCTGTATCCGCATCCGTTGCGTGGGCAGAAGATCTGGAACGTGCTGGGCTGGTTCCTGGCTATTGGTTTGCTCTCAACTGCATCGGCGTGGATTTTTGTGCGCCAGCTCAATCAACCGCTCAAGCGCTTGGTGTTTGCGGCGCGCCAATTGGGTCAGGGGCGCAGTGTGCGCCTGCCCATCAGTGATACGCCGAGTGAAATGACGGAGGTGTACAGCGCTTTCAACCAGATGGCCGAGGACGTCGAACAGGCCGGGCGTGAGCGTGAGCTGATGCTTGCGGGCGTGTCCCATGACCTGCGTACACCACTGACACGTTTGCGGCTTTCCCTGGAGCTGATGGGCAACCACACCGACCTGACCGACGACATGGTTCGTGATATCGAAGACATGGACGCGATCCTCGACCAGTTCCTGGCCTTTATCCGCGATGGTCGTGATGAGGTAGTGGAGGAGGTCGACCTGACGGATCTGGTGCGCGAAGTGGTGGCACCGTACAACCAGAACGGTGAGCAGGTGCGTATGCGCCTGGAACCGATCCAGCCGTTTGCGTTGCGTCGGGTGTCTATGAAAAGGCTGCTGAACAACCTGATCGGCAATGCCTTGCACCACGCGGGTTCTGACGTGGAAGTGGCGGCTTACGTGTCAGGAGACCCGAGCGCGCCTTATGTGGTGCTGAGCGTCATGGACCGTGGCGCCGGTATTGATCCCGATGAGCTGGAAGGCATCTTCAACCCCTTCACCCGTGGTGACCGTGCCCGAGGTGGCAAGGGGACGGGCCTGGGGCTGGCCATTGTGCGGCGGATTGCTTCGATGCACGGCGGCAATGTTGAATTGCGCAACCGTACCGAGGGCGGTCTGGAGGCACGGGTGCGCTTGCCGTTGGGGCTGATGTTGCCGAGGGATGCGGTGTAAGCGACAACGGAAATCAAATGTGGGAGCTGGCTTGCCTGCGATAACAGTGGCTCAGTCAACAACGCTGTTGAATGTGCCGCCCTCATCGCAGGCAAGCCAGCTCCCACACTTGTTTTGCGGTGCTTTATAGGTCGGGTGTTTTCAGCCCTTGCCTTTGGTCCGCGTCATATTCGGTCCACCATTCTTCTCCAGATGCTGAATGATGATCCCCGCCACATCCTTGCCGGTGGTGGTCTCAATCCCTTCCAGGCCCGGTGACGAGTTCACTTCCATCACCAATGGCCCGTGGTTGGAGCGCAAGATATCCACCCCCGCCACACTCAGCCCCATGACCTTGGCGGCCCGCAGTGCAGTCATGCGTTCTTCAGGGGTGATCTTGATCAGACTGGCGCTGCCGCCTCGGTGCAGGTTGGAGCGGAACTCTCCCGGCTTGGCCTGGCGTTTCATCGCCGCAATCACCTTGTCGCCTACCACGAAGCAGCGGATATCCGCGCCACCGGCTTCCTTGATGTATTCCTGGACCATGATGTTCTGCTTGAGGCCCATGAACGCCTCGATCACCGATTCGGCTGCCGTGGCGGTTTCGCAGAGCACCACACCGATACCCTGAGTGCCTTCCAGTACCTTGATCACCAGTGGCGCACCGTTGACCATCTCGATCAGGTCGGGAATGTCATCGGGGGAGTGAGCAAAACCGGTCACCGGCAAACCAATACCGCGCCGCGACAGCAACTGCAGCGAGCGCAGTTTGTCTCGGGAACGGGCAATAGCTACCGATTCGTTGAGCGGAAACACCCCCATCATTTCAAACTGGCGCAGCACTGCGCAGCCATAGAAGGTCACCGAGGCGCCGATTCGCGGGATCACCGCATCGAAGCCTTCCAGCGGCTTGCCCCGGTAGTGGATCTGCGGCTTATGACTGGCAATGTTCATATAGGCGCGCAACGTATCGATCACCACCATCTCATGGCCACGTTCGGT
Organism: Pseudomonas spelaei; assembly: GCF_009724245.1. Lineage (GTDB taxonomy): Bacteria > Pseudomonadota > Gammaproteobacteria > Pseudomonadales > Pseudomonadaceae > Aquipseudomonas > Aquipseudomonas spelaei. The sequence continues at coordinate 106,205 of NZ_WNNK01000023.1, forward strand.
GCCGGCCTCGACCAGGCGACGGGTGGAATACAGACGCGGGTTACGCGACAGCACAGCGATCTTCATGCAACACCTGTGGCAGAGGTAGTAGAGACCGGGAACACCGGCTTGTCTTGAACGTATTTGAGCCCTGGATTGACCACCAGTTGGCCGTCAATCAGGGCTTTGGAACCGAGCAACAGGCGATAACGCATGGCTTTGCGGCAGGCGAGGGTGAACTCCACCCGCCATACCCGATCACCCAGGGCCAGGGTGGTGCTGATGACATAGCGCACCTGCGCCTGGCCGTTGGAGCTTTTGATGGTTTTCATCGCTACCAGTGGCGCTTCGCAGCGCCGGTGGCGCAGTTGCACCACGCTGCCCAGGTGCGCGGTGAAGCGCACCCAATTTTCACCGTTGCGCTCGAACGGCTCGATCTCGGTGGCATGCAGGCTGGAGGTACTGGCACCGGTGTCGATTTTTGCGCGCAGGCCTGCCACTCCCAACTCGGGAAGTGCCACCCACTCACGCAGACCGACAACGGTCAAATGGTCAAATGTCTTCAATATGGATAACCGGCAATCAGAAATATGTCGTAGTCGTCGAGGACAGTAACGTCCAACTGCTCAAGGATTGTGACAATCCCTGAGCTGTCACGGAGGGTGACGCGCCGATTTCGCGGTATTCACGCAGAATATTCGGCAAATGGCGACAGTTATCTATCGGGCTTCGTAAATCAGTGGGTTCAAGGGAAACTCACGGAAACAGCGTGATGTCTGGCGTATCTTAGGTGAGCCCAAGGGTTTATGCGTCGTAGGGTTTCAACGTTAAAGTTGCGGCATTTTTCAGAGCGAGGAATTCAAGTGGCTCAAAAGCAGGAAGAGGACGAAAAAGTCCGTTTGGACAAGTGGCTGTGGGCGGCGCGCTTCTACAAGACACGTGCCCTGGCCAAGGCGGCTATTGAGAGTGGCAAGGTGCATTGCCGGGGTGAGCGCTGCAAGCCGGGCAAGGAGCCCCGTTTGGGTGATGAGTTCCAGATTCGTGTCGGTTTTGATGAGCGGACCGTGGTGGTCCAGGCGCTCTCCATTGTTCGTCGTGGGGCGCCTGAAGCCCAGGCGCTGTACGCCGAAACCGAAGCCAGCATCGCCAAGCGCGAAAACGCGGCGGCGATGCGTAAGGCGGGATCTCTCGGCGTCAGTACCGATGGCAAGCCGAGCAAGAAGCAACGACGGGACCTGTTCAAGTTCCGTGGCAGTGGCAACGACGATTGAGGTCACCGGTAATCGCCCAAGACGTCACTTGGCTTGGAACAAACCCGGATTGTTCATAAACTGTTGCATCTTCGCGTTAAAACTCTTCAATTCAGATACCCAGACCTATGACTGATCTACCGGATACCGACTTCACCCAACGCTTCATCTTCGACGACAGCGACGCCCGCGGCGAACTGGTTGCCCTGGAGCGTAGCTATGCCGAAGTCCTCGCCAAGCACCCCTATCCGGAGCCGGTCGCTCAGTTGCTCGGTGAGCTGATGGCCGCCGCCTCGCTGCTGGTCGGTACCATGAAGTTCGATGGCTTGCTGATCCTGCAGGCCCGTTCCGAAGGCCCGGTCCCGATGCTGATGATCGAATGCTCCAGTGAGCGCGAAATCCGTGGCCTGGCCCGTTACGACGCCGACTTGATCACCCCGGACGCCACCCTGTCCGACCTGATGGCCAATGGCGTGCTGGCGATCACCGTCGACCCGACTGAAGGCCAGCGCTACCAGGGCATCGTCGACCTCGACGGCGAAACCCTGTCGGACTGCTTCACCAACTATTTCGTGATGTCCCAGCAAGTCGGCACCAAGTTCTGGCTCAACGCCGACGGCAAGCGCGCCCGCGGCCTGCTGCTGCAACAACTGCCGGCCGACCGTATCAAGGACGACGATGAACGCACCGACAGCTGGCGCAAGCTGACCGCCCTGGCCGGCACCCTGACCGCTGAAGAGCTGCTGGGCCTGGACAACGAAACCATCCTGCATCGGCTGTACCATGAAGAGGCCGTGCGCCTGTTCGACGCACAGGGCCTGCGCTTCCGTTGCAGCTGCTCGCGCGAGCGTTCGGCCAATGCCTTGGTGAGCCTGGGTCTGGAAGATGCCAGGAATCTGGTGGTGGAGCACGGTGGCCACATCGAAATCGACTGCCAATTCTGCAACCAGCGCTACTTGTTCGACGCCGCTGATATCGCTCAATTGTTCGCCGGGGCAGGTGTCGACACCCCTTCGGGCACCCGCCACTAAAACGTTTAAGCACAGGTAATTCACCTGACAAACGCCGGATTAGCGCAGTTCTGACGGGAGGGCCCTACTCTTTTTGGGCTTTTCTGGCATAATCCGGCCCACTTTTTTCGCGGTAGTAGTGCGCAACTTTCTACTACAAAACGTTTGGAGCACTCGGCCACTGGCCGACGGGGAACCTCATGACGCAAGCCAATAACGCCGTATACACCGATCTGAGTGTTGACGATCTGGTCAAAGAAGCCCTGCAGCGCGGTGAAGGCGTGCTTGCCGATACTGGCGCGCTGGTCGTAGAAACCGGTCACCGCACCGGCCGTTCGCCGGTCGACCGCTTCATCGTTGAAGAGCCTTCCACCCAGGCAGCCATCGCCTGGGGCCCGATCAACCGCAAGTTCCCGGCCGACAAGTTCGACGCCCTGTGGGCTCGCGTCGAGGCTTTCAACAACGCGCAAGAGCATTTCGTTTCCCACGTTCACGTAGGTGCTGCCGAAGAGCACTACCTGGCCGTGAAGATGACCACCCAGACTGCCTGGCAGAACCTGTTCGGTCGTTGCCTGTTCATCAACCCGGCCCAGTACAACCCGGCCGGTCGTGAAGAATGGCAAGTGCTGAACGTTGCCAACTTCGAGTGCGTGCCAGAGCGCGACGGCACCAACTCCGATGGCTGCGTGATCCTCAACTTCGCCCAGAAAAAAGTACTGATCGCCGGCATGCGTTACGCCGGTGAGATGAAGAAAGCCATGTTCTCGGTGCAGAACTTCCTGCTGCCGGCCGCTGACGTCCTGCCGATGCATTGCGCCGCCAACATTGGCGAAGCGGGCGACGTGACCCTGTTCTTTGGCCTGTCCGGCACCGGCAAGACCACCCTCTCCGCCGACGAAAGCCGTTACCTGATCGGTGACGACGAGCACGGTTGGGGCGAGGGTGTGGTGTTCAACATCGAAGGCGGTTGCTATGCCAAGTGCATCGACCTGTCCGAGAAGAACGAGCCGGTTATCTGGAAAGCCATCAAGCATGGCGCGGTGCTGGAAAACGTCGTGATCGACGATGCCAAACACGCCGACTACGCTGATGTCAGCCTGACCCAGAACAGCCGCGCCGCTTACCCGCTGGAGCATGTTGCCAAGCGTTCCGAGAAAAACCTCGGTGGCGAGCCAAACGCTGTGATCTTCCTGACTTGCGACCTGACCGGCGTACTGCCGCCCGTGTCGATCCTCAGCGAAGAGCAAGCGGCCTACCACTTCCTGTCCGGCTACACCGCTCTGGTGGGCTCGACTGAAATGGGTTCGGGCAGCGGCATCAAGTCGACCTTCTCCACCTGCTTCGGCGCACCATTCTTCCCGCGTCCGGCTGGCGAATACGCCGAGCTGCTGATCAAGCGCATCCGCGGTTTCGGCTCCAAGGTCTACCTGGTCAACACCGGCTGGACCGGCGGCGGCTACGGCGTGGGCAAACGCTTTAACATCCCGACCACCCGTGGCGTGATTGCAGCGATCCAGAGCGGCGCGCTGATCGGTGCTGAAACCGAACACCTCGATACCGTTAACCTGGACGTGCCATTGGCTGTACCGGGCGTCGAGACTGGCCTGTTGAACCCACGTAACACCTGGGCTGACAAGGCTGCCTACGACGAAGCGGCGAAAGCGCTGGCGGGTCTGTTCGTTGAGAACTTCAAGAAGTTTGAAGTGAGCGACGCGATCAAGGCGGCGGGTCCGAAGTTGTAAGACTCGGTCGTTGTGAAAAAGCCGCCCCTTGTGGGTAATGCCGATCAGTTAAGGAGTGGAGATCCAGCAACCGAAGCAGATTCAGTGTGGGAGCTGGCTTGCCTGCGATGCAGACACCTCGATACTTCAGGTATATCGAGTTGATCCAATCGCAGGCAAGCCAGCTCCCACATTCGTTCTTCTCTGGCTTGAGCACCGCGTTCGCTTAACTGACTGGCATTACCCCTTGTGGGCGGCTTTTTTGTGGGCGCAGGATTAGTCCACCCAGTGCAAAACCACCGCGCCGATCAACACCAGCGCAACGCCGGTCACTTGCACCGCTGACAACCGCTCCTTGAAAAACACAAATCCCAGAATCGCCGCAATACCGCCGGACAGCGTGCTGATCACGGTTACCACCGAAACCGACCCCGCCATAGCACCCCAGGAGAATGCCGAGAAACCACCAAGGTTCATCAGGCTCGCGCTGGTCAGCGTCGCGCAATTTTTCAGGGGTGGAATTTTCAGGCCGTCTTTGACTTTGAGTACCATCATCACCAACACGCACAGGCCCACCAGGTAGCCGAGCCAGAGCATCGTGATCGGACCCAGTGTCGGCAAGGTGTAGCGGCCTTGCAGCCAGAAGCTGGTGCCGTAGAGCAACGCGGCGAGCATGGCGTAGGCGATGGAGCGATTGGAGCTGTTGTGGGGAACGCCGTTGTCCTTGTGGATGCTGGAGAGGATCACGCCGACTACGCACAGGGCGATGCAGCCCAGTTGGGTCAGGCTGATATGCTCGCCGTTGGCCCACGACAGAAGGGTGGTGACAACACCGTAGGAGGTCACCAGAGGCGCGACGATGGCCGCTTTGCCTAAGGCGAAGGCCTTGGACAGGGCAAGTGCGCCGGAGACGGTCAGCAGGGCAGCTGCGGCGCCCAAAATCCAGACACTCAAAGGCGCTGCTAGGGATTTGATGAGGAAGGCAGGGAATATGATTAACAGCAGAGTCATGATCATGAAGCCCAAGGCCTGACCGAAGTACACCGCGCGTTTGACGCCTACGGCTCGGGCGTTGAGGCCGACGAGGAAGTCCGTGCCACCCCAGAGCAGAGCGGCTAGCAGGCCCATTAGTACGTCCATGTAAGGTCCTTATTATTTTTGAGAGCTGTGGTGTATCAGTTTATAGGTGTGTTGGCCGTTCTGGCTTCATCGCGGGCAAGCCCGGCTCCCACAGTTTTTGATCTTCATTGTGGTTGAGTGCTTTGTGCACTCAGGGAGGGGAGTAGAGGCGAAGGTTACCGACGGCAATTTCGGATAATTCCCGCTCGGCCTCGTGGAGGCTTTCTTCGTCGTGCAGATCAAGGCGGTTACGCAGGACGCTGCTACCGGGGTAGCAGTAGGGATCCTGGTCCGCCCCGTATTTGTCGAGCATCAGCGTGGGCTGTTGCGGTACTTGGCGAGGACGGCTTCTCGGGTCGGCAGTGGTTTGTCGACGTCCGATGGTCGTGTGTTGAACCCTTCCAGATGCAAGCTGGCCAGGTAGTTGGAACGGCGGATCTTGTCGTAATGATCCTGTTTTTGCTCAACCGTCAGTTCGCTCATCACAGCGTCCTCCCGGTGCGAGGTTCAATTGTGGCGTAATGCGTTTGCGTATGGGGCCTATGTCGGTTGAAATGTTACCAGCGGCTGCATCCTGGTGTGGCCTACTGATCCACTGCTCAGAAATCGCCTCCAACCCCCGATAAACACACAGCACGGCTTCAATATTCGCCGGTACCCATGCCGCACTTTTCACCCGCCCAGTTTAGATTGTGTATTCGCCCAGGTTTTCCAGTGCCTGTGTATCCCAGTGCCGGTCCTTCATGGCTTTGTAGAGCATGCCGATGGTCAGCGGGACTTTGTTACTGCGGTCTTTGGCCCGTTGGTTGAAATACACGTCGTAACCAGCTGGCTGGAAGTAGCGGTAGGGATCAAAGTAGCGATAGGCATCATAGTCGGCCAAGTCGATGGCGAAGCCCTGCTCCAATGCATCCATGAGTTGTTTGGCATCCGCACCCTTACAGTCCAGGTCAACGTTGATGGATGTTTCCAGGTGGAGGGTCTTGTGTCTGGGCAGGCCGACTTCCTCGTGCAGCAGTTGCAGGAGTTGCTGCATGACGATGTCATTGGGGAAGTTGGGGGCGAGCTTCATGGTGGCGGCACGCAGGAATGGTTGGGGAGAATGTGCCGGTTTCAGGTGACGGTATTTGTTTCGGCTGAAGAATAGCCCCAGTCCT
>NZ_WNNK01000024.1 GCF_009724245.1 Pseudomonas spelaei
GCCATCTTGGTCTAACCTTTCTCTCGTGCGTGCATTCGAACACGCGCGGCCGGATGATGTCGCCGAGGTAGCTGAAACCAATAATGATAAGAAGTCAGCGCAGAAAGACATAAAACTGAGGTCGATGCATCGGCCTTGTGTGCCCGTTCCGGGGTTCTTGTGAGTGTGGAAAACCGTGTGGCGCTGCCTGGCGTAACGGAGGGTTTCCGCATGAAGAGAGGGCCGTGGGGCGGATGGCGTTTTATCATAGGTGCTACTTGATGTTTAAAAAAATGAACACGGCCCTGCTGGGGCTGGCTTTGTCGATGGGGATCACGTCCGTTCAGGCGGAAGAGGCAAAGAAAGTCGATGTGCTGCTGATTGGCGGCGGCATCATGAGTGCGACCCTGGGTGTTTGGCTTAATGAGCTGCAACCGGATTGGTCGATGGAGATGGTCGAGCGCCTTGATGGCGTGGCCGAAGAAAGCTCCAACGGCTGGAACAACGCCGGTACCGGTCACTCGGCCCTGGCTGAGCTGAACTACACCCCGGAAGACAAGAACGGCAACGTTGAGATCCCCAAAGCGGTCGAGATCAACGAAGCGTTCCAGATCTCCCGTCAGTTCTGGTCCTGGCAGGTTCAGCAGGGCGTTCTGAAGAACCCGCGTTCGTTCATCAACTCCACGCCGCACATGAGCTTTGTGTGGGGCGATGACAACATCAAGTTCCTGAAGAAGCGTTATGAAGCACTGCAGGCGAGCCCGCTGTTCGCCGGCATGCAGTACTCCGAAGACCCGGCGCAGATCGCGAAGTGGGTTCCGCTGATGATGGAAGGGCGTGACCCGAACCAGAAAATCGCGGCCACCTGGACCCCGATTGGCACTGACGTGAACTTCGGCGAAATCACCCGCCAGTTCGTTGCTCACCTGCAAACCACGCCGAAGTTTGATCTGAAACTGTCGAGCGAAGTGCAGGACATCACCAAGAACGCCGACGGTTCGTGGCGTGTCAGCTACAAGAACCTGAAAGACGGCACCACCACCGATACCGACGCCAAGTTCGTGTTCATCGGCGCAGGCGGCGGTGCACTGCACCTGCTGCAGAAGTCGGGTATTCCGGAAGCGCGTGAATACGCCGGTTTCCCTGTTGGCGGTTCGTTCCTCGTCACCGAGAACCCAACCGTGGCCGAGCAGCATCTGGCCAAGGCTTACGGTAAAGCTTCCGTTGGCGCTCCACCGATGTCGGTTCCGCACCTGGACACCCGTGTGCTGGATGGCAAGCGCGTGATCCTGTTTGGCCCATTCGCGACCTTCTCCACCAAGTTCCTGAAAGAAGGCTCGTACCTGGACCTGCTGACCAGCACCACCACCCACAACATCTGGCCTATGACCAAAGTCGGTATCCGCGAATACCCACTGGTCGAGTACCTCGCCGGCCAACTGATGCAGTCCGATGACGACCGCTTCAAGGCGCTGCAAGAGTACTTCCCGAACGCCAAGAAAGAAGACTGGCGCCTGTGGCAAGCCGGTCAGCGCGTGCAGATCATCAAGCGTGACGAAGAGCAGGGCGGCGTCCTGAAACTCGGTACCGAAGTGGTCACTTCCGCTGACAACACCATCGCCGGCCTGTTGGGTGCATCGCCAGGCGCGTCCACTGCTGCGCCGATCATGCTGACCGTGCTGCAGAAAGTGTTCAAGGATCAGGTTGCAACCCCTGCCTGGCAGGAAAAGTTGCATCAAATTGTGCCGAGCTACGGCACCAAGCTGAACGACAGTCCTGAGGCTGTTGCTAAAGAATGGGCCTACACCGCCAACGTTCTGCAGCTGACGCCTCCGCCAGCCATTCCGCAACTGACTGCTCCGAAAGCCACCGAGGCTGCCAAGCCTGCGGCTGAGCCGAGCAAGCCAGCGGCTGATATTGCGCTGTAAGCTGTGGGTGAGGTCCTGAGTCAGGACCACGCCAACATGAAAAGCCCGCTGAACCGGTAACGGTCAGCGGGCTTTTTCATGGCTTCAGTTATGTCGCCACTCCTCGAATACTTCCACTTGGCGTTCAGCCTGGGCCAGCGCGGCCTTCAAGCCGGCTTTATCCAGTGGGATGCAGTAAGCCGGCTTGGCCCGCTCGAATCGCCAACTCTCGTCCAGCCCTCCAGCATCCACGGCATCGAAGCCGATTTCGTCCAGCAATCTGATCACCTGCGCTTTCGCGGCGTGATCATCTGCCGCTACAGGCAGCGCACGACGGTCCGGTGAGCCTTGGGCGCGGGCGTCTTTTGTCAGGTCTGGAGCGAGGATCGCGTTGAACACCTTTACCACGTTTGCGCCAGGCAGATGCTCGGCCAGCAGGCGGCTGGTGGTGGTTTCAAAGCGATCCAGCTCGGGAATGTGTCCATCCCGGTCCGGGTAGTAGTTGTTGGCGTCCATCACCGTTTTACCCTCCAGCCACTGCGCGGGCACGCTGCGGTAATGCGCCAATGGGATTGCTACCAGCACCAGCTCGCCAAATTTCGCGGCATCCTCAGCGGTGCCCACTTTGACGCCACGGATGCCACTCGACACGCTGAACAGGGTGTGTGGGCCACGTGAGTTGCTCAACATCACTTCATGTCCGGCCGCGAGGGCCAATTGCGCCACGGCGCGCCCGATAAAGCCTGCTCCAAGAATGCCAATCCGCATGTCCCAACTCCTCTGTTGGATGGTGTGGGGTTATGATGATTGGCAACCAATAGGCGATAAACAGTGGTTTTTCGTTGGCTGTTGTTACTGGGAGTAGCGAATGATGGACCGCCTTTCGAGCATGAATGCCTTTGTAATGGCTGCCGAGTTGGGCTCCTACGCACGGGCGGCTGAACGTTTGAATATGTCGGCGCAGATGGTCGCCAAACATGTGGCCGCCCTAGAGCATCGTTTGGGGGCACGGTTGCTCAATCGCACCACCCGCCGGCAAAGCCTGACGGAGCTGGGCAGCGCGTACTACGAGCGCTGCAAACATATCCTGACGGAAGCCGAGGCAGCGGACTCACTCGCGCAGATCATGAACGACACGCCTCGCGGCAAATTGAAAGTCACTGCCCCGGTGACTTTTGGTTCCTACAGCCTGATGCCTCTGGTGACGGCGTTTCTGCGAGACAACCCGGACGTGGAAATCGACCTGCACCTGACCGACCGTTTTGTCGACATGGTGGAGGAGGGTTATGAGGTGGCGTTTCGCATTGGTCCTCTGGCAACCACCAGCCTGACTGCCAGGCCGCTGGCGCCTTACCGTCTGGTGGTCTGCGCCTCACCGGCCTATCTGGCGGAGCGCGGCACACCCCGCACTCCGGCAGACCTGGAACACCACGAATGCCTGGGGTACGCCTACTGGTCGCGTCCGGCGGATCGCGAATGGTCGTTCTACCAAGGCTCAACCTTGCATAAGGTGCAGGTTGCCAGCCGTTTGCAGGTCAACGAAAGCAAAGCCTTGATGTCCGCCGCACTGGATGGGTTTGGCATTGTGCTGGGCCCGGAAGACTTTCTTCGGCCAGTATTGAAAAACGGTGAGTTGGTGCAATTACTGCCGGACTTTGAGGCACCGAGCCGACAGATGCATCTGCTCTACACCGCGAATCGCCAGCGCACTGCCAAGCTGCGGCGGTTTGTCGAGGCGGTGATTGGGCGGTTTGGTGCGACTTAAACACTGAAGCCTTTTTTGACTTGCTCATGCAGATGCAGCGCCAAATGATTGCCGCTATCAGAGAGCAAGTAGATTTGGTGCAGAGGCAGCTCGGGCAATTGCGCACCTGGAATGTGCTGGGTCAATCCGGTTGTTATCCGACTCTCCTCAATCATGCCTACCGCCAACCCGCACATGATGGCCGCCTCCACAGCAGTCGAGCTGGCGCTCTCAAGCAGGATTCGATAGTAAACCCCGTGTTCTTTCAGCGTCTGAATGGCTGATGCTCGATACGGGCACCCCGTCAGTTGTACGGCGATTGGCAGCGGCGCCTGCTCGGGGGCCTTGAAGCGCTCTGAGGCTATCCACACGGGCTGTATTGAGCCCAGACGTTCGCCTTGTTCCAGCGGGTGTGCGCTGACGATCATTGCCAGGTCGATCTGCTCTCGGCTGAACATTGTGAACAGTTCGCCACTCGACCGGGCTTCAACTTCCAGTTCAAGCAGCGGATTGTCGGCAATCAGCATTGGCAGGAAATCGCGCATAAAGGCCGGGGCATAGGAGTCGGGAAGGCCGAGGCGAATTTTTCCCTGCATGCGTTGCGGGGTGAGAGAGGCAAGCAGGCGATCGTGGCTTTTGAGAAAGTCTGTGGTTTCGCTCAGCAATTTCTTGCCGTACATCGTCAGTTCCACACCTTGGTTGTTACGACTGAACAAGCGCTGGCCTACCAGGCTTTCCAGCTTGTGGATCTGTGTGGTCACGGTCGAAGCACTGCGATGCACATGGTTCGCCGCCTCGTTGAAGCGTCGAAAGCGGGCGACGGCATGAAAGGTTCGCAACAGGTCGATATTCAGTTGTTTGCTCATAGTTCCTCTTTTGAGGATTAGTGGTGCAGATTATTCAAATATACAAAATCATGCTCTCGACATAGCCTCTGGGTCAAACAGGAGCGCGCACCTGCACATCGAATAATAAAAAGTTGGAGCGTATATGGAGATTAATGATCTGGTTGTGGCGTCCTTGAAAAATGACCACGGCCTTGTCGGTCGTATCTGGACGATTGAAAACGCGGAAAAGTATTCAACATTGTCTGAGCACCTATCAGATATCAACCAACACGTCAGTGAAGAAATATTTGCCCTGATGACGTCGTTAAACACGGAAGGGGTGACCAATGTTGACCTGTGCGCCTCATCGTGTGGCAGAGGCTCTTTGGGGGAACTGCTGTGGTCTGTTGCCAGCGACCTGGCCGACCTCTTGGGGCAGGACAGTTTGCATTACGTCGAGTTGGGCCCCGAGCCGGTAAAAACGTCTGTTCTCATGGGTTACCTGCTTGAGAGTGGCGTAGAACAGCGGTATTACACGGCGGTTGATATCAATCGTGCGTCTCATACGGTCATGCGCAATGCAGTCGAGCCACTGCTGGAGACGCCTCAGGGATTTTGTTATCTCGCCACTGATTTCCGAGACCTGCGCAGGCACCATCTCGAGCGCGGGCAGGATGCGACCCTGATCACGATGCTGGGGTTTCAGGAAGGCAATGAGTTGCCCGACACCATTGGGGAGATTATTCGCCAGGTGGGTGGCACACGAACGTATGTCTTATCGGAAATGCAATTGTCCACGGGAGACGGTGATGGCCACATTCATCGTTTCTATGGCCACGATTGCATGAGCCGGTTTTCCGACTTGATTGGTTTGAAACTGGGGTTGAAGAAGACAGACAGTCACCAGGTGTTCGTATCCGAGATTGAGCACAACGACGATCGATTCCGTGTTGCGGCTACGTTGTTGCCCGTCAGCGATGGTCATGACGAAGGGTATCTGTTGACCAATGTCTGCCTGAAGTACACCCGTGAGCAATTTGTTCGTGTGCGACAGGAGTACGGCGGATACCGGGTTATTGGTGAATATTGCAGTGGTGATGGCAGCGTTATGTACCAGTTGTCGGAGTACTGCCTGGATCACAGTAGCGCTAACGGATAGAGGGTGATGGCTATGCGTCGAGAACGAGAGCTTCCGGTATTTGCCCAAGGCGTCGCACGGCTGAAACTGGCATTGCAGGCATCACTTTCTCCAGCGTCTACTCGGTGGAAGCATCCAGGGGCGCTGCTGGATACCTTGCAGCATTGGAGCGACGGCTATTTGCAGGACGGTCCGTCTGCATCCGGTTACCGCCGAAGCCTGTCCGAGTTCGGCTACACAGCCTCACCGTTAGAGGTTGCGACATCCGAGCAATTGACGGCTTTGGCGCAGGTGTCGGGGTTGTTTAGCGATCAGGGTGTCATGCAATTGCGCCGGGCCTGTTATCAGTTGGAGGCGGGTTCTACGGGGAGTGACTGGATTATTTCCAATCGCACCCGGAGTGCCACCGAGTCCTCGACGCTGATTCGAGAGATGATGGGCAGTCGCGCTTTTCTATTGGCAGTGTCCAGAATTGCTGGCGTTCCTCTGGTGCCCCATCCTTTTACGCGAGCGCGTTCGCAGGTCAATTATTTCTATCCGCCTCAGACACTCGATGCCAAGGCTCAACTCGGTATGTGGCATACCGATGGAACAAGTTTTGTATTGAATATTTTGCTCTCTGATCCCAGTGAGTACGAGGGCGGGGAGTTCGTCTACTTTGATGGACCGATCGATAGATTTGATGTTGGTGATTTGAGGGCGCGCGCGCGTACCAGCTCGGTCAGCGCCTGTGGCGATGCGGTCTACATCTACGGCAGCAGAGTGTTTCATGGTGTTCGGCCTCTCACCGCTGGACGTCGAATGTCACTGGTGCTGTCGTTCCACTGCCCGTATAGCACGGTGGATGTGAATAAGTTCTGGCATCTCGCTTCCGATGACGGTGTGTTGACCACTATAAGGCCGTGGTTCCAATTTAAGCGCGATTTGACAGTGCCTGCCCAGGAGCAGTATCGCCGACTGGGGATTGAGCCCATTACTTTTGCTGAACTGGCGAGTGGTCACAATGACAGTCCTTAAAGTCTCGACGGTGGGGATGTTGAAGTTATTACTGTTGCAGGTAGTCTTTGTCCTGTCCTGGAGTTCCGGTTTTATCGGCGCCAAACTGGGGGCTCAGAGCGCCGGGGCATTCAACTTGTTGTTCTGGCGGTTTTTACTGGTGTCGTTATGTTTGGCGCTGTTTTTGAACGTCAGACTGCTGAGGATTTCCTGGAGGCAAATTCGCCATCACGCCGTGATCGGTTTTCTGTCGCAATTTCTGTATCTGAGTTGTGTCTATGTGGCGATACAGAACGGTTTGCCACCGGGGATTGCCGCGATCATTGCGGCATTGCAGCCATTGATGACCGCAGCGTTGTCATCGAGCCGTGTGGCTGAGCGCAGTGGAGGTTGGCAGTGGCTGGGGTTGATGATCGGGTTTTGCGGGGTGTCGATTGTGATCTCGGGGCAGTACAGCAATAGCGGTGCCGAAGTCGGGTTGGTCATGTATTTATTGCCTCTTGTTTCTGCACTAGGACTGACACTGGCGACGTTGTATGAGCGCCGGTCAGCCCAGGCGCAGCGCGGTGACCTGAGTCAGTCACTGTTTATCCAGTCGTTGTTTACCTTGGTCGGCTTTACCGTGGCGGTGCTGTACACCGATACATTGAGCGTTCCCCGCGAACCTGAGGTATTGATTTCCATCGTTTGGCTAACGATATTTTCCACCTTTATTGCTTACCTGAGCCTATGGATGTTGCTGCGGGTGATGACGGCGACTCACGTGGCGGCGTTGGTGTATCTGGAGCCTCCTGTGACGCTGGTATGGGCGGCCCTCATGTTCGGTGATGTGATTTATGCGTCGACGTATGTGGGGATTGCGGTGGTGGTCGCGGGGTTGCTGCTGGTGCGCTTGAAACGGCCGGTCGTTGTGTGTTCATCCTGAAAAAGACTGGTTTGGTCAGTTTTTCTTTACACACAGCCTGCAGGCAGATTCAGCAAGCAGACAGATTGCACCTGTTAAAAAGTCCCTATGGCCAAGCAGGAGCGCGGCTGGAACAAGGGGGGCATTTTTTACCGGTGTAAACGTTGGGCGGTGACGCCCGAGGGTTCTGTATGTTGCTACGTTATGCAGCGTTGGCGGCCATTGTGGTCGCGGCTTCCGGGTGCGTCGAGGAGCGGGTCGTGCATGACCGGCGTCCGGTGCAGCGTGAGTATTTCGAAGTGGTAGCACCACAACCGCCACCGGCGCAGGTGGTGGAGATCGAGCCTGAAGCTCGACCGGGTTATTTGTGGTCGCGAGGTTACTGGCGTTGGGAAGGCGGGCGTTATGTCCCGGTGCACGGCCACTGGGAACAGGTCAGGGCTGGTTATCGTTATGTGCACCCGCATTGGGAGCCGCGTAACGACGGGTATCACTGGCAGGTGGGTGGTTGGGTTCGCTGACCGTTTCAGGCTAACTGCCGCATACCGGCGGCCTTGGCGGCGTTGACGTCAAAGGTCGCCGTGTATTCACATCCCGCCGCATGGGCGCAGCGTTCAATCAGGCAGTCGGCGAAGTCGGCCTTGGTGGCCGTGAATCGTCGCAGTGCTTGCCAGATGACTTCGGCATGCTCGATGGTCAGCTCCCGGGTACGCAGCAGCGTCTCCAGTACGGTTACCACTTCACCCTTGGCCGACTGGTAGCAGGTTTGTAAAACCCAAACCAGTTCCACGACTGAGACCAGGCTGACAAAGCCAGGAGAGGCGGCTGTCAGAGACTCGATCAATTTTGACGCTTTTGCCGACTGCACGGGATCATCCTGGGTGACATAACGCACCAGCACGTTCGTATCCAGGCCGATCATCCGGCTTTTGCTCCCTGTGTGGCGATGGCCTGATTCATGTCTTCGATGCTGACCACTTTGGCGGGCTTACGGATCAATCCCTTCAGATCCTGAACGCTGTGGCTCGCGGCAATGATGGCAAATTTGCCATCTTCCATTTCGACAAACTCGACCCGGTCCCCAGTGTCCAGCCCAAGGGCGGCCCTGACCTGAACAGGGATAGTGATCTGGCCTTTTGATGTCAGTGTGGCGGTCGCCATATTTATAATCTCCATCGTGATATTCCTTACCTTAGGGTAAGGATTAATGGAGGACAAGATCCATTGGTCCATAGGTTGCTCGGCTGGTGTCGGTTGATCGGAACTGATAAAAACATAGTCCGAACTCGCCCTGTCGACACGCCCGAAACGGGCTTCAAAGAGATACAACATATGACCGACCGCGAACTGAT
Source organism: Pseudomonas spelaei (assembly GCF_009724245.1). Lineage (GTDB taxonomy): Bacteria > Pseudomonadota > Gammaproteobacteria > Pseudomonadales > Pseudomonadaceae > Aquipseudomonas > Aquipseudomonas spelaei. The sequence goes on from NZ_WNNK01000024.1 coordinate 8,848, forward strand.
CATCCCTGATCCCATGCAGCTTATCGTTGAACGCGCCGGGTACGTTCCGGCGGTCAAAGTCGGCAAAACCCTGTACTGCGCAGGACAAGTCGGCCGCACGGCGACGCTTGAGGTGATCGAGGATCCCGAGGAACAATTCATCGCCGCCTGGGAAGACCTGCGGCGTGTACTGAAGGAGGGCGGTTGTACCTTCGAGGACGTCGTGGACATGACCACCTATCACGTGAACATGAGCCAGCACATGGCGGTTTTCCGTGAAGTGAAAAACCGCCTGTTCCCTCGTGGGATCTCTGCCTGGACTGCCATTGGTGTCGCGGAATTGGCCATTCCAGGTTTGCTGGCAGAGATCAAATGCGTGGCGGTTCAGCGCTGAATCAGGCCGCGACGACCTGCTGCAAATGCGCCCACAGCGCGGCCACATGCTCGCGCTCAGTGGTCAGCGCACCGATGGACACCCGCACCATCCAGCGACCCTGCAACGTCGCTGGCGTGACATAGACCACCCCTGACTGATTGAGCCGATTGACCCAGGCCTGGGTGTAGGCATCCAGTTCTTCGCCCGCCAAACCCGCCGGTTCGTGCCGAATGCACAAGGTTTGCAGATTGACCGGCGCGAGGACTTTCCAGTCGCCCGCTTGCTCGATCTGTTCCTTGAGCCATTGGGCATTCGCCAGGTCGCGGCGCAGGCGTTGTTGCAAGCCTTCCACGCCTTCGCTGCGCAGCAAGAACCACAGTTTCAAGGCGCGGAACCGACGACCGAGGGGAATGCCCCAGTCCCGCAGGTTTTTCACCTCGGAATCGACGCTGGTCTGCAAGTAGCTGGGGTTGGTGCTCATCACCCGGATCAGGTGCTGCGAATCCTTGACGAAATACAGCGAGCAATCAAAGGCCACCCCCAGCCATTTGTGGGCGTTGACCACGATGGAGTCGGCCTGCTCGATGCCGGCCCACATCCAGCGGCACTCCGGCAGGATCATCGCCGAGCCGGCCATGGCGGAGTCGACGTGCAGCCACAGGTTGAACCGGCGAGCGATCGCACCAACGGGCGTCAGTGGGTCCACGGCGGTGGTTGTGGTGGTGCCGACTGTCGCGGCGATGGCGCAGGGCACCAAGCCTGCGGCGAGGTCCTGTTCGATGGCGGCCTGAAGGGCGATGGGGTCCATGGCCAGGCTGTCGTCGCAGGTGATGTGACGGATATTGTCCTTACCGAATCCTGCCAGTAGCGCGGCTTTATCGACGGAACTGTGGGCGTATTCCGACACGTAGATCACCAGTGGCTTGCCTTGGGCTTGCAGGCCACCGCTCGCCAGGCCGTACTCGGTGGTACGTTCGCGAGCGCAGATCAACGCGACGAGCGTGCTGGTGGACGCAGTGTCCTGGATCACGCCGCTCCAGTTATCAGAGAGACCGACCATTTTTCGTACCCAGTCGACGGTCTTTTCTTCCAGCTCGCTGAGGGCCGGGCTCGATTGCCAGGACAGGCCGAGTACGCCGAGGCCGGTGCTGAGGAAGTCGCCGAGGATCGAGGGCAGCGAGGCGTTGCTCGGAAAGTAGCCGTAGAAATTGGGGTGCTGCCAGTGGGAAAGTCCCGGCATGATCAGTCGGTCGACGTCGCCCAGCACGTCGGCAAAGGCTTCGCCGGTCTGGGGCGCCTGATCGGGCAGGGCCTTGAGCAGGTCGCCGGGCTGCACACGTGCCATCACCGGTTGTTGGGCCACGTTGGCGTGGTAGTCGGCAATGCGGTCGATCAGTTGGTGGCCGTGACGGCGGAATTCTTCGGGACTCATGGGCGGCCTCGTTCAGGTAGATGAGGCCGTATGGTAGGCGCGAGTGCCGCAGGTCTTATAGCCGCGAAACCGCATAGCTACCATGCAGGTTGCGCATGCCTGACTCAGGCATCGGCAGGGATGCCGTAGCTCGACAGCTTCCAGATCTCGTGCACGGTATCGCGGAACCACTTGTGCTCGGCGGCGTTGTGGGTACGCTCATGCCAGATTGTCCAGTAGTGGTGACGATGGTTGATGAAGTCCAGCGGTTGCCAGGTCATCGGGTAAAAACGCGACAGGTTCACGGCAATATGTTCGGGGATGGTCAGCAACGCCGGACGACGGCTGGCAACTTCCATGGCTGCGGAAAAGAACGGCACGTTCAGCAGGATATTTCGCTGTAGGCCGAGGGCTTTCAGTTCGCGTTCGACGAAGCCGTCCTTGTCGCCTCCGCCGGTGATGCGGATATGGTCGGCGGCGGCGTAGGCCTGTGCGGTAAGCGGCATACCGGCCAGCGGATGATTGTTGGCCATCATGCACACGGGGCGATCATTACCGAGGGTGCGGCCATGTACTTCGGCGGGTTCTACATCGAGCATGGTGGTCACCAGGTCGATTTCGCCGTTGGCCAATTGCTTGTAGTCGTTAGGTTTCCAGGCCAGATAGTCCACCGCTACGTGAGGCGCAACGCTAGCCAGATGCTCCATCAGCGCCGGAAGCATGTACTCCGCGACGTAGTCCGATGACGCGATGCGAAAGCGCTGACGGCACTCCACCGGGTCGAAACGCGTGGGCGTGATCAAGGCGTCGAGGTCCGCGATCAGCTTATTCAACGGCTCGATCAGGTTTTGCGCCCGCGGGGTGTAGACGTATTCACGGCCATTGCGCACCAGCAGCGGGTCGCCAAAGGCATCCCGCAATTGGCGCAACTGACGGCTGATCAATGATTGGCTGGCATTGAGCTTGACAGCCGCGTGGCTGATGTTGCGGGTTTGCAGCACGGTGTGCAGAACCCGCAACAGGTGGATGCTCAGTGAAGAAAATGAAGACGACATGCGGCTACAAGTCACTGGACAACGCGATAACACGGCACATACGCCGCACCACCGGGCAACTTCATCCGGTGCTGCTCCACAAACGCCTTCAACAGCTCATCCAGTGGTTTCATGATCGTCGGGTCGCCGTGAATCTCGTACGGCCCATTCTGCTCGATCAGTCGAATGCCCTTGTCCTTGACGTTACCCGCCACGATCCCGGAGAACGCCCGGCGCAGGTTGGCCGCCAGTTCATGGGGCGGCAGGTTGTGGTTCAGTTGCAGGCTGGCCATGTTCTCGTGGGTCGGGTCGAACGGGCGCTGGAAGCCTTCGTCGATTTTCAGCAGCCAGTTGAAGTGGAACGCGTCGTTGCGTTCGCGGCGGAACTGCTTGACCGCCTTCAGGCCAACAGTCATTTGCCGTGCCACTTCCGCCGGATCATCAATGATGATCTGGTAATGGGCCTGGGCCGCGTCGCCCAGGGTCGCACCCACAAAAGCGTGCAGTTGTTGCAGGTAAGCCGCTGCTTGTTTCGGCCCGGTGAGGATCACCGGGAACGGCACATCGCGGTTGTCCGGGTGCATCAGGATACCCAGCAGGTACAGGAACTCTTCGGCCGTGCCGGCACCGCCGGGGAAGATGATGATGCCGTGGCCGACGCGGACGAAGGCTTCCAGGCGTTTTTCGATGTCCGGCAGGATCACCAGTTCATTGACGATCGGGTTCGGCGCTTCAGCGGCGATGATGCCTGGTTCGGTCAGGCCCAGGTAGCGGCCGCCGGTGATGCGTTGCTTGGCGTGGGAAATGGTCGCGCCCTTCATCGGGCCTTTCATCACGCCGGGGCCGCAGCCGGTGCACACGTCCAGGCTACGCAGGCCCAGCTCATGCCCGACTTTCTTGGTGTATTTGTATTCTTCGGTATTGATCGAGTGCCCGCCCCAGCACACCACAATCTTCGGCTCGACACCGGGGCGCAGGGTGCGGGCGTTACGCAGCAGGTGGAACACGTAGTCGGTGATGCCCTGAGAAGTGCTCAGGTCGATGCGCTGGCTGTCCAGCTCGTTCTCGGTGTAGACGATGTCGCGCAGGGCACTGAAGAGCATTTCCCGGGTGCTGGCGATCATTTCGCCATCGACGAAGGCATCGGCTGGGGCATTCAGCAGTTCCAGGCGTACGCCGCGATCCTGCTGGTGGATGCGCACCTCGAAGTCTTTGTAGGCGTCGAGGATGGTCTTGGCGTTGTCGATATGAGCGCCGGTGTTGAGGATGGCCAGGGCGCACTGGCGGAACAGGGTGTAGGTGCTGCCGGAACCGGCTTCACTCAGCTGCTGGACTTCACGTTGGGACAGCGTTTCAAGGCTGCCTTTGGGGCTGACGGACGCATTGATGACGGGTCTTTGGGGCATTCTGATTCCCTGAAAGCGCAGCCAGCAGGGCCGTTTACGGCCACTGGCATGAGGATAATGAGCGCCGAGCTCGGTTGCGTGTGACAGGCATTATCGAAGGCGTTGGGGCCTGAGGCAAACTCTGTCTGGCAATCCGCGATGCCCGGCGCCTTCATCATGCCGCATAAAGGTGCGCCGTAAAGCCTTTTACTGAATCAGCTTCCAGTTCTTGTAGAAGACCCGACGCAGGGTATAGACCACTGCGGCAAAGCCCGCGATCAGGCCGTTGAGGGCAAACGGTATCGGCGACGGGCGGACGATATCGATGAACAGGCAATAGCGCTTGGCGTCATTCTTGTTGAAGGAGGCGTGCATCAGCGTGTCATCGAAAATGAACAACGGGTCATCGTGCCAGTAGTGCTTGTGCTTGCCCACCTGAATGTAGACGCCCTCGTGATGCGGGGCCGGTGCCATGTTGTAGAGCACGCGGAACATCAGGCGCAGGGGGCCGAAGTGAAACGAGGTGGAACGGTTTTCATTGAATACCGAGACGCCAATGGTTTTGACGTAGGGCAGTTTTTCCTTGAGCTGCGGGATGTTCAGTGTGGTTTCGATAGGGCGCCCGTACCACTGGAAAAACAGCATGCCGCGCTTCTTCTCGGCCATGCGCGTGTCCAGGTACTGGATGATCTCATCCTTGTGGGCCATGGCATCGTCGATCACCTTTTGCAGGTCCTCACGCCAGGCGGGCGGCAGGTCGTGCATTTTGTAGAGGTGGCGATTGCGGCTGCTCAGCAGGTCGAAAAACGTGTTGAACGGTGCCAGTATCCAGGTGTTGCGCCCGTTACCCACGAAGTATTTCTTGATGGTTTTGCCGTCATACAGGCCGTTACGCAAGAAATCGTAGAGACCACAGGTCACCACCAGCGCCAAAAACACCAAGGTGGTTTTCGGGAAGCAATAAATAATCAGCAACACGGCAAGCACCCAGGCTGCCGAGATTATTTTTTTGCGGAAACTTGCACTCATGAAACTCAGCTCCAACGGGACGGATTTCTACAGTGCCGACGGAGGGGAGACAGTCGTGCAACATGTTGAAATAATCCGTACATCATAAGACGTTATTTCACTGATGGCCTTTTAAAATATTGCGAAATTGTGAAGCCCCTGCACAGTTCTTTACGCCTGGCCCTTTATTTCGTGGGTTACAGGGTTTTTTGGCCCTGGCGGATTGGATTTTGTGAACAGAAGAATTGCGACTATCGTGACGCATCGGTTTTCCGGACGTCTATGAACCGTACGATTGACGCTGTAATGGCCACCATTGGCCTTCGGCACCTTGGAAGAGGCAGAAATTTTATGATCATCAAACCGCGAGTTCGTGGGTTTATCTGTGTAACGGCCCATCCTGTTGGCTGTGAAGCGAACGTCAAGCAGCAGATTGACTACGTGACTAAGCACGGTGCCATCGAAGGCGGCCCGAAAAAGGTGCTGGTACTGGGCGCCTCCACCGGTTACGGCCTGGCCGCGCGGATCAGTGCCGCGTTTGGCTGTGGCGCCGACACCCTGGGCGTGTTTTTTGAGAAAGAAGGCGAAGAAGGCAAGCTCAGTTCTGCCGGCTGGTACAACAGCGCCGCTTTCGAGAAATTTGCCGTAGAGAAAGGCCTGTACGCCAAGAGCATCAATGGCGACGCGTTCTCTGACGAGATCAAGCGCCTGACCATCGAAACCATCAAGAAAGACCTGGGCAAGATCGACCTGGTGGTCTACAGCCTGGCCGCGCCGCGCCGTACCGACCCGCAAGGCGTGGTGCATAACTCCACCCTGAAGCCGATCGGCAAGTCCGTGACCCTGCGCGGCATCAACACCGATAAAGGCGTTGTGGTCGACACCACCCTGGAACCTGCGACCCAGGAAGAAATCGACGGCACCGTGAAAGTCATGGGCGGCGAAGACTGGCAGCTGTGGATCGACGCCCTGCGTGAAGCCGATGTATTGGCCGAAGGTGCCAAGACCACCGCGTTCACCTACCTGGGTGAAAAGCTGACCCAGGACATCTACTGGAACGGCTCCATTGGCGAGGCCAAGAAGGACCTGGACAAGAAAGTCCTGACCTTGCGCGAGAACCTGGCGGCACTCAAGGGCGATGCCCGGGTTTCGGTGCTCAAGGCGGTGGTGACCCAGGCCAGCTCGGCGATCCCGATCATGCCGCTGTACCTGTCGCTGCTGTTCAAAGTCATGAAAGAGCAGGGCACCCACGAAGGTTGCATCGAGCAGGTCTACGGCCTGTTCAAGGACAGCCTGTACGGCAGCGAGCCGAAGCTCGACGCTGATGGCCGCCTGCGTGCCGATCTCAAGGAGCTGGAGCCGAAGGTCCAGGACGCTGTGGCAGCACTGTGGAATCAGGTCGATGACCTCAACGTCAACGAGATCAGCGACTTTGCCGGCTACAAGGCTGAGTTCCTGCGTCTGTTCGGGTTTGAAATCGAAGGCGTGGACTACGACGCTGACGTCAACCCAACCGTGAAGATCAAAGGCCTGGTTCAGGCTTAAGGATTGCGGATAAGAAAGCGGCCTTCAGGGGTAATGCCAGTCAGTTAAGCGAACGCGGTGCTCAAGCCAGAGAAGAACGAATGTGGGAGCTGGCTTGCCTGCGATTGGATCAACTCGATATACCTGAAGTATCAAGGTGTCTGCATCGCAGGCAAGCCAGCTCCCACACTGAATCTGCTTCGGTTGCTGGATCTCCACTCCTTAACTGATCGGCATTACCTTCAGGGGCCGTTTTTTTTGCCTGGTATAAACACAATCAACGTTTCAGAGGCGTCCTACACATCCTTGCTTTCGCCCTTGCTCAAGGGGTATGTCAGACTGCGACAGTTATCAACTTACGCTAACGGAGGATCTTCATGACGATTCGTGCAGTAGTTTTTGATTTTGGCGGGGTCTTGTTTGACTGGAGCCCGCACCATTTGTACCGTCAACTGATTGCCGATGACCACGAGCGGCAGTGGTTTCTGGACAATGTCTGTACCCAGGCCTGGAACACGGAACAAGACGCCGGGCGCACCCTGGCTGAAGCGACCCGCACGCTGATTGCTGAACATCCGCAACATGAGTCCCTGATCCAGGCGTACTACGACCGCTGGCACGAGATGTTACGTGGCTCGCTGCCCGAAGGCGTGGCAATACTGGAAGCCCTGCATGAGGCGAAAATGCCGCTGTTCGGGCTGACCAACTGGTCGGCCGAAACCTTTCCCTATGCCCGCAAGCACTATCCCTTCCTGCAGTATTTTCGCGACATTGTGGTGTCCGGCGAGGTGAAACTGATCAAACCAGATGCAGCGATCTACTGCGCCAGTCTTGAGCAGGTCCGTGCCCATCTGCCCGACATCCAGCCCTCTGAAGTGGTGTTTATCGATGATGTGGCCGGTAATGCGGACGCAGCCATTGCCCTTGGTTGGCAGGGCATTCACCACGTGTCCGCTGAGCGAACCCGCGAGCGCCTGGGCGAATTGGGCGTGAGCTTCTAGAGCGCCCATTGTTCCATCGCGAAGTCGACAAAGGCCCGCAGCTTGGGCAGGCGATAGCGGTCCTGGGCATACAACAGGTGCATCGGCCGATAGGGAGGCTGGTAGCCCGGCAGCAACGCCACCAGTTTTCCTGCGCGCAGGTCAGACTCGACCAAGGCATCGGGCAGCATAACGATGCCCATTCCCTCTGCGGCCGCACGGTGCAAGGCCTGGGAGCTGTTGACGGTCATCGGGCCGGACACGGTGACTTCGACTTCTCCCTCGGCCCCCCGCAGGCGCCAGTGCTTGCCGGCGTTGCGCCAGTCGTCGTTGGAGGGGTAGGCGAATGCCAGGCAGTCATGTTGTTGCAGGTCTGTCGGTACTTGCGGCGTGCCGCGCCGCGCCAGGTAGTCCGGTGAGGCACACAGGGTCACGGTGTAGTTTTGCAACGGTCGGGCGATCAGGCTCGATGGGTGCAATTCACCCAGCCGGATCGCCACATCGAAGCCGCTGTCGATCAGGTCCATCGACTGATTGCTCAACACCACATACAGCTGGATCTGCGGATAGCGTCGGGAAAATGTACTCAGCGCCGGTGCCAGGCGCTCGGCACCAAACGCGGGCGGAGCGGTGATCCGCAACAGGCCCTTGGGGGCTTCGCTGTGGACTTGCTCGGCCAGCTGCTCGGAACCGGCCACCAGCCCCAGTACTTCCAGGCAACGCTGGTAATAAATGCCGCCAAACTCGGTCAGGCTCTGTTTGCGGGTGGTGCGCTTGAGCAGGCTGACGCCCAGCCGCTGCTCCAGGGCGCGCAGGTGATTGCCGACCATGGTGGTAGACATCCCGCAAGACTGCGCCGCTGCCGTCATGCTGCCGGATTCCACGACTTTTACGTACACGGTCATTGCCTGGAACAGATCCATTATCAAGCCCTGATTTAAAGTCATTGCAGTTTTGCGCAGTTTATCCAGCTTGAGTGGCTAACGATACTGCAGGCTCACGAACATGCTCCGGAGCCTGACGCCATGACCGCCGCCTGCCTGATGACCACTTATCAACCCTCACCCTTGAGCTTCGTCCGTGGCTTGGGCACACGCTTGTGGGATCAGCAGGGCCGCGAATACCTCGATGCCGTGGCTGGGGTGGCGGTGACCAATGTTGGTCACTCCCATCCGCGACTGGTAACGGCGATCAGCGAGCAGGCAGGATTGCTGCTACACACCTCCAACCTCTACAGCATCGACTGGCAGCAACGGCTGGCGCAGCGACTGGTGCAGTTATCGGGCCTGGATCAGGTGTTTTTCAACAACTCCGGCGCCGAAGCCAATGAGACGGCACTGAAACTGGCGCGCTTGCATGGCTGGAAAAAGGGCATCGAAGAGCCGCTGGTGGTGGTGATGGAAAACGCCTTTCACGGTCGCACCCTGGGCACGATGTCTGCCAGTGATGGGCCGTCGGTGCGGCTGGGTTTCCAGCGGTTGCCGGGGGACTTCATCAAGGTCGGCTTTGGTGACCTGAAGGCGTTGGAGGCGGTGACCCAGGCGTTCGGCGCGCGGATTGTCGCGGTGTTGCTGGAGCCGATCCAGGGTGAAAGCGGCGTACAACCCGCACCACCAGGTTACCTGAAGGCCTTGCGCGAGCATTGCAGCCGGCAAGGCTGGCTGCTGATGCTCGATGAGATCCAGACCGGAATTGGCCGCACCGGCCGCTGGTTTGCCTTCCAGCATGAAGGGATCGTGCCGGACGTCATGACCCTGGCCAAAGGCCTGGGCAACGGCATCCCGATTGGCGCATGCCTGGCCCGAGCCTCGGTGGCCAAGCTGTTTACACCGGGAAGTCACGGCAGCACCTTTGGCGGTAACCCGCTGGCTTGTCGGGTGGGTTGCACGGTGCTGGACATTATTGAGGAGCAAGGGTTGTTGGAGAATGCGGCGCAACAAGGCGAGTGCTTGCTGGCGCGTTTGCGGGTGGAGTTGAGCGAGCATCCCCAAGTACTGGCGATAAGGGGGCAAGGCTTGATGATCGGGATCGAGTTGGCCACGCCTTACCGGGATCTGGCGCAGCGTGCGGCGCAGGAACATGGGCTGCTGATCAACGTCACGCGGGGCAAGATCATTCGTTTGCTGCCGCCATTGACGATTGATGCCAAGGAGGTGGAAATGATCGTTCGGGCCATCTCCCGGTTGCTGTAGCCGCTGCCGAGGAACGAGGTTGCGATGGGGTGCGAAGCGCCCCCGAGAGCGGTCTTGCGGACACGCATCGCAGCCTCATGCCTCGGCAGCGGCTACACCCCATTCAGCCACTCCTGATTCATCGTCTCGGTGTCCCCCAGGTAGTCCAGCAACCACGTCATGGCCGGGGACAGTTTGTTCTGCGCCCAGGCCACGCACGACGGGCTGGCGGGGAAGGGCCGGGACAGTTGCAGGGCGACCAGTTCACCGCGCTCAATCCATGGCAATACCAGATGCGCCGGCGCCATGCCGACGCACAGGCCGTCCCGCAGGCAATCGATGGCGGACGCCCAATGCGGCACGACCAGACGGCGCTGGTTGTCCAGGGTCCAGGTGTCGCGCTTGGGCAGGTTGCGCGAGGTGTCGGTCATGCACAGGGACGCGAAGGGCCGCAGTTGATCGTCGCTGAGCAAACCTTGTTGTGCGGCCAGTGGATGGCGGGCGCTGACCACGCACAGCCAACTCAGCAACCCCATGTCGCGGAAGGTGAAGTGGCTGGCCACAGGCACCGCGCTGGTAGCGCCGATCACGATGTCGGTGCGGTCGTCCGCCAGGGCATCCCACACACCGTTGTACACCTCGTACTCCAGCAGTAGTTCCACTTCTGGAAACTGGCGATAGAAATCCAGCACCAGTTGCCGGCAACGCTGCTGTTTGACGATGGAGTCCACCGCCACCTTCAACTGGCCGCTCCAGCCATTGGCCACCTGTTGGCACAAGCGACGGGTGCCGAGCATTTTTTTCATCACGGCCCGGGTTTCTTCGACAAACAGCTTGCCGGCCGGCGTCAGTTCCACATCCCGATGGCGGCGGACAAACAGCGGCACCGCCAGCCATTCCTCAATCTGCCGCACGGTGTAGCTGATGGCCGATGGTACGCGATGCAACTCCTGGGCGGCAGCGCTGAAGCTGCCGTGGCGGGCTACGGCGTCGACCACGTCCAGGGAGTATTCAGACCACATATTGTCTGCCTTCAAAAATATTGATGTGAGTGTCCAATTATTATCGCTTCACAGGAAGAATGTCAGCTTCATACTAGGTGCCAGTCAGCAAATAGTTTGATGGCAGGTTTAGTGGGTTTCAATGAAAAATTCTTTTGGTTTCACCTGGTACCTGGCGGGGCTGAGCATGCTCGGTTATCTGGCCATGGACATGTATTTGCCGGCGTTTGGCGCCATGGGCCAGCAGTTGCAGATTTCGGCCGGTGCCGTGGGCATCAGCTTGAGTATTTTCCTCGCCGGTTTTGCCGTGGGGCAGTTGTTATGGGGGCCACTGTCCGACCGCCTGGGTCGCAAGCCGGTGTTGCTTACGGGCTTGAGCCTGTTCGTGCTCGGTTGTCTGGGGATGTTCTGGGTCGAGACCGCGTCACAGCTGTGGGCGCTGCGCTTTATCCAGGCGATTGGCGTGTGTTCCGCTGCCGTCAGTTGGCAAGCGCTGGTGATCGACCGTTATCCGGCGGACAAAGCCCATCGCGTGTTTGCCAGCATCATGCCGCTGATGTCCCTGTCACCGGCGCTGGCGCCGCTGTTGGGTGCGGTGGTGTTGAATCACTGGGGTTGGCAGGCGATTTTCGCCGTATTGTTGGGGGTTTCGCTGTTATTGCTGCTGCCGACGTTGTTTCTTAAATCTGTGCCGAAACGCCTGACAGCCAATGGCGAACAATCCCGTCTCGGCTATGGGCAGTTGCTCAAGTCGCGGGTATTCACCGGCAACGTGATGATCTTTGCTGCGTGCTCGGCCAGTTTCTTCGCCTGGTTGACTGCTTCGCCCTTCATCCTCGGCGATATGGGTTACAGCCCCAATGACATTGGCCTGAGCTACGTACTGCCGACCTTGGCCTTTCTAGTGGGCGGCTACAGTTGCCGCAGTGCCTTGCAGCGCTTCCAAGGCAAGAGCCTGTTGCCGTGGTTGCTGGTGGCGTACTGCATCAGCATGGTGGCGTTGTACCTCGTCGCCACCTTGACCGTGCCGACCCTCACTACCTTGCTGATCCCGTTCTGCTTGATGGCGCTGGTCAATGGCGCCAGCTACCCGATCGTGGTGGCGAATGCGCTGATGCCCTTTGCGGAAAACTCCGGCAAGGCCGCAGCGCTGCAAAACACCCTGCAATTGGGGTTGTGCTTTCTCAGCAGTCTTTTGGTGTCTTCGATGATCGAGCAACCGCTGCCGATTACCGTGAGCGTGATGTTGGCGACTGCGCCGTTGGCCGTGCTGGGTTACTGGCTGGCGCGGCCGAAGGCTGACCGTTCGGCGTTGGTACGCGTCTGAAGTGACAATGAGTTCAAGGTGGGAGCCGGGCTTGCCCGCGATGCAGGCGACTCGGTGCATCTGGTAGACCGAGTCGCCTGCATCGCGGGCAAGCCCGGCTCCCACCTTTGATTGGGTTTCTTCATTAGGTGGGGGGGATGCGCCGGAACATCATTTCCAGGTTTGCAGTCGAGGTCCGTTGGCGTCTTAGCTCATGAAGGCCAGGTCTTTAGTTTTGTAACGCCGATGGAGGGAATCTTGTTCGATAGATTGTATACAACTCTATGGACATCTAGTCTTCGTATTGCATACAGTGGGCGCACAACAAAAACAGAGACCCCTCACCATGACTATCCCGAAGGCGTCACCGCAACGGCCAGAAGACGAGAACCTTGGCGTCACAGCCAATATGGCTTACGGCCTGCAGCATGTGCTCACCATGTACGGCGGCATCGTTGCCGTGCCGCTGATCATTGGCCAGGCGGCCGGGTTGTCGCCGGCGGACATTGGTCTGCTGATCGCCGCGTCGCTGTTTGCCGGTGGCTTGGCAACCCTGTTGCAAACCCTCGGCCTGCCATTCTTTGGCTGCCAATTGCCGTTGGTGCAAGGGGTGTCTTTTTCAGGTGTGGCGACCATGGTGGCGATTGTCGGTAGCGAGGGTGCGGGCGGTATGCCGGCGATCCTCGGGGCGGTGATGGCGGCGTCCTTGATCGGCTTGTTGATCACGCCGGTATTCTCGCGGGTCACCAAGTACTTTCCGCCGATGGTCACCGGCATCGTCATTACCACCATCGGCCTGACCCTGATGCCCGTCGCGGCCCGCTGGGCCATGGGCGGCAACAGCCACGCTGCGGATTTTGGCAGCACGGCCAATATCGGCCTGGCGGCGCTGACCCTGGTGCTGGTGTTGTTGCTGAGCAAGATTGGCAGTGCAACCATCTCGCGGCTGTCGATCCTGCTGGCCATGGTGATCGGTACAGTGATTGCGGTATTCCTCGGCATGGCCGACTTTTCCAGCGTGACCCAAGGACCGATGTTCGGTTTTCCTACGCCGTTCCATTTCGGCATGCCGACCTTTCATGTGGCGGCGATCATCTCCATGTGTATCGTGATCATGGTGACCCTGGTGGAAACCTCGGCGGACATCCTGGCGGTGGGCGAGATCATCGACACCAAGGTTGACTCCAAGCGTCTGGGTAACGGCTTGCGGGCAGACATGCTGTCGAGCCTGTTTGCGCCGATCTTCGGTTCGTTCACCCAAAGTGCCTTCGCCCAGAACGTCGGCCTGGTGGCGGTGACTGGGGTCAAGAGCCGCTTTGTGGTGGCGACGGGCGGCGTGTTTCTGGTGATTCTTGGCCTGTTGCCATTTATGGGGCGGGTGATCGCGGCGGTGCCTACGTCGGTATTGGGCGGTGCCGGGATTGTGCTGTTTGGCACCGTGGCGGCCAGCGGGATTCGCACGCTGTCCAAGGTTGATTACCGCAACAACATGAACCTGATCATCGTTGCCACCTCCATCGGCTTCGGCATGATTCCCATTGCGGCGCCAAACTTCTACGACCACTTCCCCACCTGGTTCGCGACCATTTTCCATTCGGGGATCAGCTCGTCGGCGATCATGGCGATTTTGCTGAACCTGGCGTTCAACCACTTCACGGCCGGCAACTCTGACCAGCAGTCGGTATTTGTGGCGGGTACTGAGCGCAGCCTGTGCTTCCAGGATGTGGCGGCGTTACGCGATGGGGATTACTTCAGCGGCGGCAAGTTGTTCGATGCCGAGGGCAAGGAGATTCCATTGTTGGCGGAGGTGCCGAAGAAGGCCACGGTGGCGGGGCGGGCTGAAACCAGCCACGTGTAATCAAGAGTAGGCAAAAGAACGCCGTCTTCGGCAGCACTTGCAAGTCGCTGCGGGAGGCGGCGTTCTTTTAATTCAGTAGCACGTCTCATCCAGAAACTTCACCACCGTGCCCATGCACGCCTGGCGCTCCTCGATGTGCGGCATGTGGGTGGAATCCTCAAACAGCGCCCAGCGAACATCGGGAATCTCCTCCAGGAACGGCTTGACCACCTGGGCAGTCGCCGGGTCATGGCGTCCGGAGATCACCAGGGTCGGCACCTCGATTTTCGACAGTCGGCCGGCGATGTTCCACTCTTTCAAACGAATGGTTTGCTCCTGCTTGAGCAGGGTTTTCTGCACACCGGGTGGCAACAGTGTGCGCAGGTGCTGATTTTCGTTGATCCAGGTGCGCATGCAGCTTGGGGAGTTGGCGACAATCAGCGAGCGCAGGCCCGCAGGATGCAACAGCGCGTGTTCGCAGCCGAGCACGCTGCCCCGGGATTGTCCGAGAACGGCGTAGTGGTTGCTGATTTGCAGGTGGTCCAGCAGGTTGTCCAGTTCTTCCAGGAACAGGTTGATGGTCCAGAAGGCAGGATCCTTTTCGGGCAGGAGCGTCGAGTGGCCGTTGTCCAGTTGGTCATAGTGAATCACGGCATGGCCGCTCGCGGCCACGTCCTTGAAGGCGTCGAGGTAGTCATGGGCACCGCCCGGTCCGCCGTGGAGGATGACCAGTGGTGCCAGGCCGCTGTCGAGGTTGCCGGTCACCCGGTACCACGTGCGGTAGGCACCAAAGAAGGCAAAGCCTTCGCGGGTTGTTTCGATGAACTCCATTTCGTGCCCTGCCATGAAAAATGATCGGGTACACGATAGTCGCCACGGGAAAATTGCGTAACTAGCAAAACAGCTAGGTTTTGCCCTTTGGTCAACGCCGTGGGAGCGAGTCCGCTCCCACATTTTTATGGGCAATAACTCACTGTTTCTGTGGGTCGAACTGCTTGTCGCGGATAAACAGCGCCGGGATGACCCCACAGATAAAGTACGCGCCGCCCATCACCATGAAGCCCACGCCGATCGAGCCATGAGAGGCCAGGAAACCGATCGCCGCTGGCGCCACCGCCGCGCCAATCCGGCCGATGTTGTAGGCACCGCCCACCGCCGAGCCGCGAAATTTCGCCTCGAAGCTTTCGGTCATGTAGGTCGCGTTAACGCCGTAGGGAATGCCGTACAGGAAGCCGAACACAATCAGCAGCCAGAGGATGTTGTCCGGACTCTGGAACAGCACAATCACCGGCAGGAAGATCGCCGTGCCCAGCGCGCCGACTGCAAATACGGTGCGTCGCCCCAAGCGGTCCGCTGCCCAGCCGGCGAGGATCTTGCCGAAAATCATCGCCGCATAAGTGCCGACCATGTAGCTGGTCATCGACTTGAAGTTCATCCCCAACTCGCCTTCCAGGTAGGACGGCATCCAGTTGTTGACCCCGTAGTAACCGAATTGCAGGAAGCCGGCGGTCAGCGCCCAGAGGATGAACATGCGGCTGGCTTTCGGGTCGCTGAAGATCAGCTTGAACATGCCGTCGGGTTTTTTCGTCGCGACCTGCTTGATGCCTTCGGCCTTTTCCCGGGCGCGTTCGGCCTGGGCCTTGATCCAGGCTTGTGGTTCCGGCACCAGGCGTTGCATCAGCACGGCGAGAATCACCGGGATAATCGCCACGTAGAACAGCCAGCGCCAGCCGTGGTTGGGCAGGATCCAGCCAGCCAGCAGGGTGGCGACGATGTAACCCACCGACCAGCCCGCTTGCAGGGTGCCGAGCACGGTGGTGCGGTAGCGGGTCGGCACGTATTCGGCCATCAGGGTATTGCAGGCCACATACAGCGCGCCCAATCCCAGCGAGGCGAAAAAACGCGTGCTCGCGAACTGCCAATAACTGTGGGTCATGCCCAGGATCGCGGTGCCGACGGAGAACAGCACGATGCTCCAGACCACGGTTTTCACCCGACCGAATCGGTCACAGGCCCAGCCGCCGTAGATCCCGCCAATGGCCATCCCGGCCAGGGTGAAACTGCCCAGGCTGCCGGCCTCGACACTGGTCAGGCCGAACTCGGTTTTCAGGCTGCCGAGGCTGTAGGACAACAGCATCAAGTCCGCGCCATCGATCAGCAGACCGAGGAAGCAGAAGATAAAGACGATGATCCACAGTTTGTTTTTCGCGGGCGACAACGCACCCGCCTGAGCGGCGACTTCCATAGCGATACCTTGTTGTAGTTGTTAGGGCACTGGGTATGGGTGTTGCGGTAAAGCGGCTGAAACACGGTTCAATGTGGGAGTCGGGCTTGCCCGCGATGCAGGCACCTTGGTGTGTCAGTCACACCGCAGTGATGCTATCGCCGGCAAGCCAGCTCCCACATTTGATCGGCTGTGTGCTTGATAGTCAGTGCTGCGCCTCGCGAATCATGTTGCGGGCGATCACCAGTTGCTGGATCTGCGTCGTGCCCTCATACAACCGGAACAACCGCACATCGCGATAAAAACGCTCGATGGCGTACTCGCTGACATACCCGGCGCCGCCATGAATCTGCACGCAACGGTCCGCCACCCGGCCGCACATTTCAGTGGCGAACATCTTCGAGCACGAAGCTTCGGTGCCAATGTTCTGGCCTTCATCACGTTTGCGCGCGGCGTCCAGCACCATGCAGCGGGCGGCATAGATTTCGGCTTTGCTGTCGGCGAGCATGGCCTGGATCAGCTGGAACTCGGCAATTGGCTGGCCGAACTGTTTACGCTCGATGGCGTAGTTCAAGGCATCGTTGAGCATGCGTTCAGCGGCCGCGACGCTGACCGCTGCAATGTGCAGGCGGCCTTTGTCGAGGACCTTCATTGCGGTCTTGAAACCTACGCCTTCGACGCCACCGATCAACTGGTCTGCCGGTACCCGCACGTTGTCGAAAATCACGTCGCTGGTGTGGGCACCTTTCTGGCCCATCTTGTGATCGCGCTTGCCCAGGGACAGCCCCGGTGTGTTGCGCTCGACGATAAACGCACTGATGCCGCCCGAGCCCTTGATGTCCGGGTTGGTGCGGGCCATGACCGTGAAAATCCCGGCGTGGGGCGCGTTGGTGATAAAGCGTTTGGTGCCGTTGATCACGTAGTGATCGCCGTCGCGTATCGCCGAAGTTTTCAGCGAGGCGGCGTCGGAACCGGAGTCCGGCTCGGTCAGGCAGAACGAGCTGAGCAGCTCCCCGCTGGCCAGTTTGGGCAAGTAGTGTTGCTTCTGCGCTTCGGTGCCATCGAGCAGGATGCCAATGGAGCCGATGCCATTGTTGGTGCCGAAATAGGAGCGGAAGGCCGGAGAGGTGCGCCCCAGTTCGAAGGCGACATTGACCTCTTCTTCCATGGTCAGCCCCAGGCCGCCGTAGGCTTCGGGAAGGGTCAGGCCGAACAGGCCCATTTCCTGGAACTGGGTGACAATATCCGCCGGGACGTCATCGGTCTCGGCAAGCTCGTTTTCCCGTGGGATCAGCGCTTCGTTGACGAACTGCCGAAGGGTGTCCAGCAGAAGGTGAAGCGTTTGGGGATCTCGGATCATGTGCATTCCTCGGCGGCCCGTTCGGCGGGCCTGTTGTAGTCAATCTGCCGAGGCCGTGCACCGGTCTGTCTAGCGGGCGGCGGCCTCGATGTTGTTCACCATGTGCTTGAGGCGCGGCCCGATGTCGTCTTCGAGTTTCTCCCGGGAAAGGTGAAAGCTCGGCCCGCCACAGTTGAACGTCAACAGCCCATGTTGTGCATGAAACAGCGGTACGGCGATGGCGTTGACATCGCGGTGCCACTCACCGATCGACATGCAATAGCCGAAGTCGGTGTAGTCCCGGAAGGCGCGTTCCAGCCCCTTGCGGATCCCCGGCCAGTCCTCCAGATGACGCTGGCGGATATGGTCGAGCATGAATTCCCGCTCGTTTTCCGGCATTGCTGCCAGGCAGGCGCGGCCTGCTGAACTCAAGTGCAACGGCAAGCGCGTACCGACCTGGCGGCGCATGGTCATGTTGGCCTCGCCCTGGACCACGTCCAGATAGACCATGTCCAGGCGATCCCGGGTGGCCATCGCCACGGCGGCCTGGGCGTACTTGGCCATCGTTTCCATCAGCGGATGAGCCACGGCCCGTACCGACAGGTTGGAAAGCATTGCGTAACCAAACGCCATCACCCCCACATCCAACTGATACCGGCCCGACTGCGGCAGGTGCTTGAGGTACCCCAAGCGGGTCAGGGTGTGCGTCATCCGGGTGATGGTCGGCTTCGGCAGCCCGGTCTTGCGCGCCAGTTCCTGGTTGCCCAGTACGCTTTCGCTTGGCGTGAAGCAGCGCAGCAATTCCAGGCCACGGGCCAGGGCGGTGACGAACTGGCGGTCCTTGTCTTCCTCCTCATCGGTGTTCATCGGATCGATCAGCAGGTGCTCGAAGGCGTTGTTGCCTGCGGGTGCATCCGGGGTGTTCGGGTCCAGGTTTCGACGGCGCATGTTAGTCCCCATTTTTTTATAAAATCAACAAAACAAAATTGTATTCCGCACAGCGAAACTAAGCAACTTGTGGCGCTGTGAGATTTGTCCTTAATAAAGTGCTTATAAACAAAGGCTTAATTGCTATTTCACTTGAGTGATGGGTTTTTACGTTTACACCCGGCAGGGCGGTACTTATGCTAATCGTTAAATACGGAATGTTATTTCGCACAGCGAAACAAGCGTTAACCGCACTAACAAGAACATTGCAGCAGGAGTGAATGTGGCCAGTTCCGACCAACCCGTGGTGTACCTCGACGTCCAGGACAATGGCGTTGCCGTGGTGCGTATCCACCGCCCTGAAGTGAAAAACGCTCTGAACGCCCAGGTTCGCGAAGAACTGGCGCTGCACTTCCGGGCCCTGGCCCAGCGCAAGGATGTGCGCGCTATCGTACTGACCGGTGGTGAGCAATTCTTCGTCGCTGGTGCCGATATCAAGGAGTTCGCCAGCGCCACTCCTATCGAAATGTACCGTCGGCACACCGAGTATTTGTGGGAAGCCATCAGCCGTTGCCCGAAGCCGGTGATTGCGGCGGTGAACGGTTTTGCCCTGGGTGGCGGCTGCGAACTGGCGATGCATTGCGACCTGATCGTCGCCGGTGAATCCGCGCGTTTCGCCCAACCGGAGGTCAAGCTCGGCTTGATGCCGGGGGCGGGCGGCACCCAGCGCCTGGTGCGGGCGGTAGGTAAGTTCCAGGCCATGCGCATTGCACTGACCGGCTGCATCGTCAAGGCGCCGGAAGCCCTGGCCATGGGCATGCTCAGCGAAGTGGTGGCCGACGACCAGACCTTGCCTCGCGCCCTGGAACTGGCGGCGCAGATCGCCGCGTTGCCACCGCTGGCGGTGGAGCAGATCAAGGAAGTCATGCTCGCCGGCGCCGACCTGCCGCTGGAAAGCGCCCTGGTGCTGGAGCGCAAAGCCTTCCAGTTGTTGTTCGACTCTGCGGATCAGAAGGAGGGCGCTGCGGCGTTCTTCGAGAAACGCACACCCAACTACCTCGGAGAATGACCATGGGCGACTCGATCAAGATCATGGGGTTGGTAGGCACCGGTGTCATGGGGGCTGGCATCGCGCAGATTGCCGCCCAGGCGGGTGTGCTTGTGCGGTTGTTCGATGCCCGCGCCGGCGCGGCGCAAACAGCTCGCGACAACCTCGGCGTGACCCTGGCCAAGTTGGTGAGCAAGGGCAAGATCACCCAGCCGGCGATGGACGCTGCGCTGGAAAACCTGCAGGTGACGGCCGCCATTGATGAACTGCGCAATTGCGATCTGGTGGTAGAAGCCATTGTCGAAAACCTGGAGGCCAAGCGCGGTCTGTTGCAGCAGTTGGAGGGTATCGTTACTGAGGACTGCATCCTCGCGACCAACACCTCATCGCTGTCGGTGACGGCGATTGCCACCGGTTGCCAGCATCCTGAGCGAGTGGCGGGACTGCACTTCTTCAACCCGGTGCCTTTGATGCGGGTGGTGGAAGTCATCGATGGCCTGGCGACGGCGCCGCAGGTAGGCGACCGCTTGCTGGCCTTCGTCGCGCGTATTGGCCATCGCGGCGTGCGGGCCAAAGATACGCCGGGCTTTATCGTCAATCATGCCGGGCGTGCCTACGGCACCGAAGCCTTGAAGATGCTCGATGAAGGCATCGCCCAGTGCGGTGACATCGACCGCATCCTGCGTGAAGGCGCTGGCTTTCGCATGGGCCCGTTGGAGTTGCTGGACCTTACCGGGCTCGACGTTTCCCATCCGGTGATGGAGTCGATCTACAACCAGTTCTATCAGGAACCGCGCTACAAACCCTCGCCGCTGACCCGCCAGATGTTGGTGGGCGGGCGTTTGGGGCGCAAGACCGGGCAGGGCTTTTATCGGTATGAAAACGGCCAGGTCATCGACGGCCCACAACCGCAGCCGGTGCCCACGATCCCTTCATTACCTCCGGTGTGGATTGCCACCGAAAACACTGAAGACTATGAGCGTCTGAGTGCACTGCTGATCACGTTGGGCGCGCACCTTGAGAGTGCTGCGCAGCCCTCGGCCGAGGCCTTGTGTTTGCTGGCGCCCTACGGTCGCGATGCCACCTCGGCGTGCGAGCGCTTCGACACGGATCCGACACGCACGGTCTGCATCGATCTGCTGACGGACCTGTCGCGCCATCGCACCTTGATGCAAAACCCGTTGACCGCGCCCGGCATGCGCGATGCGGCCCATGCCTTGCTCGCCAGCGATGGCGTGGGTGTGACGGTGATTGGCGACAGCGTTGGTTTTGTTGCCCAGCGTACCTTGGCCATGGTGGTCAACCTGGCCTGCGACATTGCCCAGCAACGGATCGCCAGCGTCGAGGATATCGACCAGGCGGTGCAACTGGGCCTGGGTTATCCCAACGGTCCGCTGGCCTGGGGCGATGCCCTCGGCCCTCGGCGGATCCTGAGCATTTTGCAACGCATGAGCGAACTCACCCACGACCCGCGTTATCGCCCCAGCCCCTGGTTGCGGCGGCGTGCGGTGCTGGGGATTTCCTTGCGCCATAAAGAGCCGAGCGTCGGCTGATTTCGATTTATCGACAGGATAAGAACAATGGGTGCGTTGACAGGTTTGCGGGTGCTGGATTTGAGCCGGGTATTGGCCGGCCCCTGGTGTGGCCAGGTATTGGCCGACCTGGGGGCGGAAGTGATCAAGATCGAACGCCCGAAAAGCGGCGACGACACCCGTGGCTGGGGCCCGCCGTGGATGAAGACCGACAGCGGCGAGTCATCGGGGCAGGCGTCTTATTACCAGTCCACCAACCGCGGCAAATTGTCGGTGGCCATCGACCTGGCCAGTACCGAGGGCCAGGAACTGGTACGGGCCCTGGCAGCCAGTTCCGACGTGTTGATCGAGAACTACAAGGCCGGTTCCCTGGCCCGCTACGGCCTGGATTACGCGACCCTGTCCGAGACCAATCCACGGCTGGTCTACTGTTCCATCACCGGCTTCGGCCAGACCGGCCCGCGTGCCGAAGAGCCCGGTTACGATTTCATCATCCAGGGCATCGGCGGCTTGATGAGCATCACCGGCGAGCGCGACGACCTACCCGGCGGCGGCCCGCAGAAAGTCGGCGTGGCGTTCTCCGACTTGATGACCGGCCTGTATTCCACCGTCGCGATCCAGGCCGCGTTGCTCAGCCGCGAACGCACCGGCGTCGGCCAACACATCGACATGGCGTTGCTGGATGTCCAAGTGGCAACCCTGGCCAACCAGAGCATGAACTACCTGGCCTCGGGTAAAGTCCCGCAGCGCTATGGCAACGCCCACGCCAACATCGTGCCGTACCAAGTGTTTCGCGCCTCGGACCGCGACTTCATCATCGCCTGTGGCAACGACAGCCAGTTTGTCGCTTTGTGCCAGAGCATCGGCCTGCCACACCTGCCGGACGACCCACGCTTTCGCCGCAATGCCGACCGCGTTGCCCATCGTGCCGAGATCGTCGAATTGTTGTCGGCGCACTTCCTCGGGCGCACGGCGGATGAATGGGTGGCGAGTATCCATGCATCCAAAGTGCCGGTGGGCGCGATCAACAATATCGCTCAATCCCTGGAAGAGCCGCAGGTGATTGCCCGTGAACTGATGGTGAAGATTCCTCATCCGCAGAACCCGGACTTCGCCATGGTGGGCAGCCCGATCAAGATGTCGGGGACCCCGGTGGAATATGTGCGACCGGCGCCGATGTTGGGGCAGCACACGGATGAGGTGTTGGGTGAGCGGTTGGGGTTGTCGGCTGAGCAGTTGGCGCAGCTCAAGACGGGTGGGGTGATTGAGCAGTTGGGATAATCACGCGGGCCTGGTGGCGGGCCCGGTTTTCGAGTGACGCCGGATCACGCGCAGGGCGGTGAAAATGGCAAAGATCGGCGCGAACGCGAATATTCCAAACAACCAGCCCGCAGCGCTCGCCATGCCGGCGATACCTCCGGGATCAGTGAGGCCGGCAACGTTCGCCACCATTCCCGCGAGAGCTGCGCCCAGCGCGGTGGCGAACAACTGCACGGTTGTAATCGACGCCGCCGCCAGGTCCTGCTCGCCAGCCGATGCAACCTGAAATACACGGGTCAGCAGATGCGGCCAAGCCAGCCCCACGCCAAGCCCGATGGCGACGAGCGCAAGGCAGATCGGCGTGACGGTCAGCCAGCCACCGGCACTTTCGGTTCGAATCAAAACAGCAAGCGCCACCATGCCGGTCAATCCAAGGATCGGGCCGGCGAGGATCGCGCGCCTGATGCCTTTGCCGCTCGCCCCGGAACTTGTGATAGACCCAAGCGTCCACCCGGCAGCCATGAGTGCGGCGAGATAGCCGGCGATGAGCGGGGATTGATGGTGGAGGACCTGGAGGAAAAGCGGCACGAATATCTCGCCACTGGTCACGGCGACTGCAAGCAACGACATCGTTGCATACAGCGCTCCCAGTGCTGATGTGATGCTGAATGCACTTGCTGGCAGCAGCCTATGGCGGGCGCGGCTTTCCGTGCCTATCAACAGGGCCGTCAAGATAGCTGCGGCGCCAAGGCCTGCGAAGTTCCAGGCGAGGGTTGGCGAGACGCTGCCGGCCGAAACGGCGAGCACTGCCGACGTCAGGAACACGAGTTGGGCAAGGGGAAGCGGCGAGCGTTCTGATCGTTCAGCGCTGCGTTTGGGCAGCACGACCGCAGCCAGCAGGGCGAACAACACTGCCACGGGAATGAGCGACCAAAAAGCCGCCCGCCATACACCGAGTTCAGCGAAGATGCCGCCGACCGCAGGACCGATCAGCGTTGCCACCCCCCACATGCCGGAGACCAACGCCATCGCACGTGGCCACAAGGCTTCATTGAACACCAGCCGGATCATGGCGTAGGAGAGGGCGAACAGAAAACCGCCACCTAGCCCCTGCACAAGGCGGCCAGCCAGCATGATGGGCATTGACGGGGCAAACGCACAGATAAGTGCACCGCTCGCAAACACCAGCGTGGCGATGATGTATGCGCCACGCGGCCCAGCGCTGCTCAGTAACCTGGCCGAGAGTGCCGAACCAAGGATGGAGGCCGCGACGAACAGCGTGGTATTCCAGGCGTAATAGTCGATGCCGCCGATGTCCCTGACCACTGACGGTAAAATCGTGGTGGCAATGTAGACGTTGATCGCATGGAGCACCACGCCCCCTGCCAGCGCGAGCGAGCGCACGCCATTCGAACCGGACAGCAGGGCGGTCCAACCTGCCTCTGAAGAGCGATCATCCAGAGGCGCACCCACCTCTGGTGCCGATTGCGAATATTCATCAGATGAGTCGTGATGCTTGTTCATGTCGGCTCCACTTCGAGGTTTTACGCACAGTTGAGGGTGGATGCGCCAACTTCTCCTTGGCGGATACTGAGCCCGATCAAGGTGTCATAGAGTTCTTGCTGCCCGGCTGGCAGAACGGGGAGCAGCGTCGCGCGGCGCTTGTCGATATCGAACCAGGACTCCACCAGCCATCCCACCAGATAGAGCGCCGCCAGGCATCCGCCCGCGGTTGCAACGTTCCCCTGGCATACCAGCGGCTGGTCCACGGGCTCCAGCCCCAGGGCCTGCAATCTTGGTCGTGCGTCGGGGTGGGTAGTTGCTCGGCGGCTGGGCAGCAGCCCAAGCCGGTCGAGAATGAAGGCTCCGGCGCAGATGGAGCCGATTCGCTGGCGTCTGGAGTCAAGTTCAAACGAGGGCAGGAAATCTGGAGCGGCAAGTGCGGCGGGTATTCCCTCTCTGCCGCTGACGAACAACACCGCGTCGGCGTTGTTAGCCTCGCAAAGCGGACCGTGCACCGGAACAGGCAGTCCGTGCGCCGAATGCACGATAGAGCTGGAGCCCAGTATTCGGACGTGCCAATCCTCGGTATTGCGGCCCAAAATATCCCACATCAGGAACAGGTCGATGTCAGTGAATTGGTCGAAAGCGACCAGGGCGATTGTCTTCAAGGCGAACTCCATGAGATGCAAAAGGGGGCGAGGTCCGACGGATCAGGTGCAAACGAGGTGTTTGAACAGCGGCTCCAGTGACAGTCGGGCGCGGGTATCCTGGACCGAGGCTCGGACAGCCTCTTCACCGAACACCAAGCCCTGAAGGTAGCTGAAGTGCGGGTTGAACAATCCGAGGGTGTTCAGTACCTGGCGCAGGTAAGACGTTAGAAAATCCGGTTGTCGTGCCCGCTCGCCCTGGTGAAAACCGCCGGAGCCGACCAGCACGTACACTGGGCGGTTGCTCAGCAGGCCGGTCTTGCCCTCGGGGCCTGAACTGAATGTCCGGTGAATGCGCAGGACGTAGTCGATCCAGAGCTTGAGTGCGGCAGGGAGGGTAAAGTTGTGCATCGGGGTGGCAATGAGCAGGATATCGCAGCGCTCCAACTCGCTGATCAGCGCTTCGGAGACTTCGAACGCCGGTGAGTCGAACGGCGTGGTTGTCGCCAGGCCGCGAGCGTAGTCCAGGCCGAGCGGTGGCAGTGGATGCGCGCCCAAGTCACGTTCGACCAGTTCGAGCCTCGGATACCGGTGCCGCAGGGATGCCACTAACTCCAGTGCCAACTGGTTCGCATGGGAAACCTGGCCATTCGGGCTGGCATTGATCAACAGCACATTATTCATGCCTGATTCTCTGTCTGAAGGTTTTGCGTGAAGTGCATGCCGTGGGCCAGCAGCCCCTGGCGAAAATAGAACCGTTGGGCCAACGGCATATGCAGTCCGGTGTCCAGCACGAAATGAGCGCAACCACGCCCCACGGCTTCCTCGCGAACGGCGCTCAAGAGCCGTGCCCCCAGGCTGCTGCGCTGCAGGTCAGGGCGTACCACCAGATCATCGACGTAAATGAAACGCCCATAGAGCAGGTTTTCCAGCTCGCGGTAACCGGCCAGGCCGACCGCCTGCTCACCGTCCCACGCGGCCAATAAACGGTAGCCTTGCTCTGTCTGCCGAACCAGTTGCTCCACATAGGTGACCGGGTTGGCGACATGCGGGCGCAAGACGCGCATCAGGTCGAAGCAGGCCTCAAACGCTTCCTTGTCTTCGAGGTGTTGAAGTGTGTAGGCCATGTCCGTCATCCGCTGTAGAGAGATAGCAGACCTTAGGGCCGCAATGACTTAATCTACAGGGCCGAAAAATGCATAAATGACTAGGCCATGATTCCTCCCTTCAAACTGGACCGCAACCAGTCAGCGCCGATCTATCGCCAGCTTTATCAGCGATTTCGTGAATCGATTGTCGACGGTCGCTTGCGGCCAGGAGATCGAGTACCTGCCGTTCGTGCTTTGGCGGCAGAGTTGAACCTGGCGCGCGGCACTGTGGAAGCGGCGTACCAGTTACTGATGGGGGAGGGCTACTTGATCGCTCGCGGAGCCGCCGGGACGATTGTTACACCGCACCTGGCACCCGCTTCCTTGCCCATACTCCGCGCCCCAGTTGCTCCGATGGCGTACCAGCCCACCCATTCCGGGACGCTGCCGCTGGCACTGCAGATGGGGCTGCCCGCGCTGGATGCCTTTCCCCGCAAGCTCTGGACAAGGTTGGCGGGCCGTCAGCTACGGCAGGCTGGCCTTGAGGGGCTCGTCTACCCGGACCCGCGAGGCCATGCACCTTTACGCGCAGCCATTGCCGCCTACCTGGGCATTTCGCGGGGTATTTCCTGCCACCCGGAGCAGGTGTTCGTGTGCGCGGGCTATCGCGCGTGCCTGGACCTGATCAGCCACACGCTGATGCACCCAGGTGATACGTGCTGGATGGAAGAGCCCGGCTACTTCATGGCCAGGAACGCGCTACTGGAAGCCGGCGCCCAGTTGGTACCGGTTCCAGTGGATGACCAGGGGCTTGATGTTGCGCAAGGCATCGCCCGTTGCCCGGATGCCCGTTTTGCAGTGGTCACGCCGACCCACCAGAGCCCGCTGGGTGTGTCGCTGTCACTGCCGCGTCGGTTGGCGCTACTGGACTGGGCCAACCGTCGAGGCAGTTGGATCATCGAGGATGATTACGACAGTGAATACCGCTATCAGGGTAAACCCTTGCCGGCCCTCAAGAGCCTCGATCAGCAGGGCCGCGTGCTCTACACCGGTACCTTCAGCAAGGTACTGTTTCCAGGCCTGCGCCTGGCCTATCTGGTGGTGCCGGCCGAGCAGAGCGACGCGTTCGCCCGTCAGGCGGATCGTCTGCATAACTACTGCCCGCACATCCTTCAGGCAACCGTCAGTGCTTTCCTCTACGAGGGCCACTTCGCGCGGCACTTGAAAAAAATGCGCAGCCTCTACGCGCGCCGCCGCCAATGGCTGGTCGATGCGCTGCAGCAACAATTTGGCGAGCGTCTACTGATCAACCCTCAAGCGGGGGGCATGCACCTGGTCGCAGGCCTTCGCGAAGGTGATGATGTCGAGTTCACCCAGCGTGCGCGGGCGGTTGGCATAGCCGTCGAACCGCTCTCACAGTGGTACCTGGAGGCCGAGCCGAGGCACGGCTTGATACTGGGCTTCACGAACATCGCCAGTGCCGAACAGGCCTCGACGGTGGCGCTTCGATTGGCTCAAATTATCTAGGGGCATCTGGTACACAGCGCGCGATACACTCAACACGGGTGATTAAAATCCACTTAAGGCTTGACTTCTCCTTTTCAATCAGTAACATACGGCGCATTCCGCGATAGCTCAGTTGGTAGAGCAAATGACTGTTAATCATTGGGTCCCTGGTTCGAGTCCAGGTCGTGGAGCCAGATAGAGAAAAGCCTGCAGAGATGCAGGCTTTTTTTTGCGTTGGATTTGACCTCGGCCATCCACTCACACAGCGGGGCTCCTCTCTGTTTATTGGTCGGTTTTCGCCATTCGTAGGTAGTGGATTGCCTCATGCTCAATGTGTCGTGCGCTACCAGAAATCTCCCCAAGCATTTCAAGGAGCCAGCCGAGATTGCGCAGGTGCATCTCGTCTAGCTCGCCGACGCAAGCCCCGATGGCAGCGCCGACTGCACTAATTCCCAATTCAGCGGCAAGCGCAGAGTTCGCAGCACCCATTTTGAGGGTTGTAAGCCTGACGATCTGTTCTTCGGTAGGTACCGCCTTTGGGTTAACTGCGAGCCCTGAGAACTCTTGCAGCATGCTAGGAAGAAGGGCATTGATTGATAGACTTTTCATGAGGCTCCCTCCAAGGTATTCAGCAAATCACAGAGGTCGTTGTGAGCCATTTCGCTGAGGAATGTGATTGCCGAATATATGGCATCCTCACCCAGGCGCTCCGGAAGCCTTGCTGCTCGGCTCATGAATGAACGCCTCCATTTTGGCCTGCGCAAAGTATCTCTACGAACTGCCGATCATAATCCTCGTGCATGCAGTCAATGCCCCCAGCCTGGTCCATGCAGAACAGTTCGCCCATCCGGGCCATATGAAAAGCGTCTGAATGCTCGTCAACAGACGCAGTCAGCGCTTTAAACGCGGATTCGGCAGATTTGAGTGCCTGATGTGCATGCACCAGAGCGCTTAGAGACTCTTCGGTAATTGAGATGATTTTGTTGAGTGGGCTATTCATTGGCCAGGCTCCTGAACCGTTCGCCTGGTGACCGGTTCATGCCCCCAAGTGAGGACCGAGACGGTGCCGGACATCCCTGAAGCTTCTTCCCTGGCCCGCTTTTGGTCCGCTTCGCATATATAGGTTGGGTTGTCGGCGTTCTCCCAGGCATCTGTGACGGCGTCCTCCAGCTCAAGACCGAGGCACTGCATGGCGCGTAGATAACCCTCCATGTATTCGGTACGGATAGCGCCGGGCGCCTGTGAGCTGTCTTCGAGGATCAAGTCGCTGATCAGCACCTCAGTGAGCGCGTTCAAGCCTTGGGCGACATACATAAGTCGTTCGGCTTTGGGCATGCGGATCATTGGGCACCGCCTGGGCGATTGCCAAACTCAACACTTGTTGTAGCCGAGTCGATTAAAGCTTTCGTTGTTTCGACCATGAATAGGACCGCGTAAATTTCGTTGGCGTCGGTATCGCCATCGATCAGACGGGCAAGAAAGCTGGTCACTGAAGCCAAAAGACAACTGGATGAGTTCAGCGCTTCGATTGCTGGATTGCCGGGAAGTACCTGCAAGAGATATTTTTTTTCGGGACGGTACTCGAAATGGTGGAAAGAGCGAGCAGTAGTCAGCAACTGTTCACGAGCTTCTCGGGTTGTAGCTGGACAGTTCATTTCACACCTCCGTCAGTTTTCAGGTCTGCGAGCGATGTAGAAGTGATGCGTCTTGGTGGCAGCCGCCTATCGACTATTGCTCGCGTCCAAAGCATAGAAAGACACGTGCAAAAACTCACTAGAGAAACCGCTGGACAGTTCCTAAAGCAGTGGCAGATATCGCTTACTGAAAGCGCAGAAAAGTCTTGGCTGTATGGAGGTGCTTACTGGCATCTTTTTCTGGAGAAAACAGTCCAAACCAAACGTGACTTTTTAAACGATATGAGGAGGTTTCGGTTTCAGCAGATCACCAAAACGATTGGATAGACGCCAAAAAAACACCTGGGGTAATGCCGTTCAGTTAAGCGGGCGCAGTGCTCAAGGCCGCGAAGATCAACTGTGGGAGCTGTCGAGCCCCGGCGAGGCTGCGATAGCGGTGGTTCAGGCAACACAATGGTGGCTGCACTGACGCCATCGCAGCCTCGCCGGGGCTCGACAGCTCCCACACTGGAGCTGCTTCGCTTGTTGGATCTCCATTCCTTAGCTGATCGGCATTACCCAAAGTGCTTTGGATTAGCCCGCATCATATGCAGCTTTTTATAGCTATCAATCAGTCGCAGATGCCGGTCGAGCCCTTCCAGCTTCATGCTCGTCGGCGTCAAACCGTAGAAGCGCACGTTGCCATCCACTGAGCCTATCGCGGCGTCCATTCGCTCGTTGCCGAACATCCGGCGGAAGTTGACCTCGTAGTCGGCCAGTTCCAGGTCTTCGTCCAGTTGCATTTCCAGTACCACGTTCACGGCCTGGTAGAACAACCCGCGCTCTACCGTGTTGTCGTTGTACTGCAGGAACATTTCCACCCGTTCTTTCGCCTCTTCGACGTTCTTCAAGGCGAGGTAGATCAGCAGCTTCAGTTCCAGGATCGTCAGCTGGCCCCAGGCGGTGTTGTCGTCGAATTCAATGCCGATCAAGGTGGTGATATCGGTGTAGTCGTCCAGCTCACTGTCTTCCAGGCGCTTGACCAGTGCTTTCAGCTCGGCGTTGTTCAGGCTGTGCAGGTTCAAGATGTCTTCACGGAAAAACAGCGCCTTGTTGGTGTTGTCCCAGATCAGATCGTCCAGCGGATAGATTTCCGAGTAGTCCGGCACGAGGATGCGGCAGGCGGGTGCACCCAGGTGTTCATACACCGCCATGTAGGCTTCTTTGCCCATGTTTTCGAGAATGCCGAACAAGGTCGCGGCTTCCTCGGCATTGGAGTTTTCACCTTGGCCTGAGAAGTCCCACTCGACAAATTCGTAATCGGATTTGGCACTGAAGAAGCGCCACGACACCACACCGCTGGAGTCGATGAAGTGCTCGACAAAGTTATTCGGCTCCGTCACCGCGTGGCCTTCAAAGGTCGGCTGCGGCAAGTCGTTCAGGCCTTCAAAACTGCGGCCTTGCAGCAGTTCCGTCAGGCTGCGCTCCACGGCAACCTCAAGGCTCGGATGCGCCCCGAACGAGGCAAATACGCCGCCGGTGCGGGGGTTCATCAAGGTGACGCACATCACCGGGAACTCGCCGCCCAGGGATGCATCCTTCACCAGCACCGGGAAGCCCTGTTCTTCCAAGGCCTGAATGCCCGCCAGGATACCGGGGTATTTCGCCAGCACGTCCTGCGGCACATCCGGCAGGGCCATTTCACCTTCGAGGATTTCGCGTTTTACCGCGCGCTCGAAGATTTCCGACAGGCATTGCACCTGGGCTTCGGCCAGGGTGTTGCCGGCGCTCATGCCATTGCTGAGGAACAGGTTTTCGATCAGGTTGGAAGGGAAATACACGTCCGCGCCATCCGACTGGCGCACATACGGCAGCGAACAGATGCCGCGCTCGATATTGCCGGAGTTGGTGTCGTACAGATGGGAGCCGCGCAGCTCGCCATCGCGGTTGTAAATATGCAGGCAGTATTCGTCGAGAATTTCCGGCGGCAGCTCGTCTTTAGGGCCCGGCTGGAACCAGCGCTCGTTGGGGTAATGCACAAACGCCGCGTTGGCGATCTCTTCGCCCCAGAACTGATCGTTGTAGAAGAAATTACAGTTCAGGCGCTCGATGAACTCGCCCAGCGCCGACGCCAGCGCGCCTTCCTTGGTCGCGCCCTTGCCATTGGTGAAGCACATGGGCGAGTGCGCATCGCGGATATGCAGCGACCACACGTTGGGCACGATATTGCGCCACGAAGCGATCTCAATCTTCATGCCCAGGCCCGCCAGAATGGCTGACATGTTGGCGATGGTTTGCTCCAGCGGCAGGTCCTTGCCCGAAATGTAGGTGCCCGCATCTGAAGCCAGGTTTGGCATCAGCAACGCCTGGGCATCGGCATCCAGGTTTTCCACTTCCTCGATCACAAACTCGGGCCCGGTCTGCACGACTTTTTTCACCGTGCAGCGGTCGATGGAGCGCAAAATACCCTGGCGGTCCTTGGCGCAAATATCGGCCGGCAATTCGACCTGAATCTTGAAAATCTGGTTGTAGCGGTTTTCCGGATCAACAATGTTGTTCTGCGACAGGCGGATGTTTTCGGTGGGGATATTGCGAGTGTCGCAGTACAACTTCACAAAGTAAGCCGCGCACAGGGCCGATGACGCCAGAAAGTAATCGAACGGGCCCGGTGCCGAGCCATCGCCCTTGTAGCGGATAGGCTGATCGGCCACCACCGTGAAGTCATCGAACTTGGCTTCAAGTCGAAGATTGTCGAGAAAGTTGACCTTGATTTCCATGCGCGATTACCAGAATAACGAGCTAAACGATTTGGCCGCCATTATCCGGCTTTTCGGCTGGAAGTCTTGCGCTTTCAGTGGTAGCCGCTGACTGGTCCCGTTCCCAGGTCGTTGCGCCCGACAATAAAAAAGCCTGCATCAATGCAGGCTTTCTGTTGCCCTTATCGGGTCAGTCGAGCGGAGAATTTATGCCCGGGGTTGCTCCGAATGGGTGGCCCGCCAATGCAGAATCTGCTGCTGAATGTTCCAGTGAATGATCTGCTCGTAGAGCTTCTCGACGAAGGCCACGTCAAACCCGGCCTCTACCGCCCATTCACGCCGCTCCTCAAGCATGGCCGCGACCCGTTCTGGCGCCGGAATCTCCTGTTCGTTGGCTTTGAACTGCGCCGCTGCTTTCACATAGCGCAGGCGTTTTTGCAGTGAGTCGAGGATCTGGCGATCGAAAAAGTCGATGCCCACCCGAATGTCGTTGAGGTTCTCGCAGGCTTCAGGCGCTTTCAGTGGCGGCATGTGTGTGTCTCTTTCAATAGTGAGTGCGCAAGTTGAATGACGCCGCCGGCAGTCGCTCGCCGGCCGCTTGTTTGGCGGGTGCTCGCTTGGATCGCCAGGCCTCCAGCTGAGCTTCGGCAGCCACTTCGTCGATCAAGGCGTCGATCATGCTGTTGTCGTGATGATGAGGCGTGGTGATCAGGTGTGCGGTATGGCCGGAGGTGGCCAGGCAGTATTTCGTCGCGATCCGCTCTGACGGGCAGGGGAACACCACGGTGATCGAGTTTTCGTTGCGCCAGGCATCAATGCCCGAGGCCTGGAACCGGTCGACGGCGTACTGCGCGGTGTCCAGGCTGTGCTTGATCCGATGGCGCCAATCAGCCAGCGAGTGGCTGCGCAGCGCTGCCCACATCATCAGCGGGGTATGACCGTTGCGGGAGCCACTGATGGTCTTGTCATGGGCCCGGATATAGTCCACTTCCACTGAGATGCGCGCGACGTTCTTGCGTTTGGCCACGACGATTCCGCAAGGAATGGGCGAACCGATCATCTTGTGGCCGGAGACGCAGATCGAGTCGATGCCGTCGGCAAACGAGAAGGGCTGCGGGTGATCGACGAAGGGCAGGATCATCCCACTCAGCGCCGCATCGGCGTGCAGGTAATAGTCGTGACGGGCAATGCCTGCTTGTTGCAGGCGTTGTTGGATGGTCGCGATATTGTCGACGGCCCCGCACATCGTGGTGCCGATGTTGGCGAAAATGATGGGGTGACGTTCCTGGTCGGCGGCTATTTTCGCCATCAGGTCGTCGTAGTCGATTTCGCCATTGGGCAATGACTCGACCGCACGGCATTTGATCCGCAGTAATTTGACGATCTTTGCCACGGAGTAATGGGTGTCTTTCGAATAATACAGGGTGCCGTCCGGGAACAGTTCGCGCCCCAGGTAGCAACCAAACATGTTGCCTTCCGTGCCCCCATTGGTGACGTAGCCCCAGCTGTCTTCGAGCGCAATGCTGAACAGCTCGGCGAAGTACGTCATGACGTCTTTTTCAAAGTCGAACGAGTTCAGCAGGTAGTTGCTGTATTCGTTCCAGTCCCCGCAATTGTTGATCGAAAACTGCAAGAAGCGATGCAGTTGGGAATAATCAAAATCTGCTGACTCGGGGTATCCAATGTTGAAGTACTGATTCGTCACGCAGTGCTGCCAGAAGCGCTCAAGCCTGCTTTGGTCGGCAGTGGATAAAGTCATTTCTAACTCCTTTTAAATCGACTTGGCGGAGCCGCCCGGTCAGGCGGCTTTCTGCCTCGTGTCTACCAGCGACCACCAACTGGCGAGCGTGGGCGAATCCGCCAGTTCTTCGAAGCTGACGGCGATACCGCGCTCCTTGAGTTCCGCGGCGAGCTTCATCACTTGCAAGGAGTCGAGACCGTAGAAAATCAGGTTTTCCTCCGGGTCCAGGTCTTCGCAGTCCTCGACGAGTTGCAGCACGCGAGTTTGCAACCAGGCGCGGGTGGTTTCCGCCGCCAGGAGCTGACGCAGATGCTTTTTGTCGATCTTGCCCACGGCCGTCAGCGGCATGCTCTCGATGAGCCGGATGCGATCGGGCAGTTTGTATTCGGCGATGCCGAGTTCCATCAAGTGGCGTCTCAGCGCAGGCGGTTTCAGGTTGGGATTGCGCGAGACGACGAAGGCACAGCTCTTTTCTCCGAGCCTGTCGTCGGGCATGGCCACCAGGCCGGCGTGGGTCACATCCGGGTGGAGGACGATGAGGTTTTCGATTTCCTCCGAGGCGACTTTTTCACCGCCACGGTTGATCTGGTCCTTGACCCTGCCGACCACCCGCAAGTCGCCGGTTGGCATGCGTTGGACGAGGTCGCCGGAGTAGTAGTAACCCTCATCATCGAACGCCTGGGCATTTTGCTCGGGGCTTCGGTAGTAGCCGCAAAAGGTGTAGGGGCCGCGCGTGGCGAGCATGCCAGACTCGCCGTCCGGGACGGGGATGCCTTGTTCGTCGACAATTTTGATTTCGTCGTCGGGGCTGATCGGACGGCCCTGGGTGGTAAAAATCTGCTCGTCGGAGTCGTTCGCCCGGGTGTAGTTGATCAGGCCTTCGGCCATGCCGAATACCTGTTGCAGCTTGCAGCCGAGCACACCGGGAACCTGGCGCGCCAGCGAGTCGGCAAAACAGGCACCGCCGACCTGCAGGAACTCCAGCGATTGCAGTTGTTCTTTATGCTCCGGCGCTGCCTGCAACCACAAGGCGACTGCACTTGGCACCAAGGCTACGGTATTGATCTCTTGGCGCTGGATGATCGAAAAACAGGTCAAGGGTTCCGGGCTGGGGGCCATGACGATGCAACCGCCGGCATACAGAACGCCGAGGGCTCCGGGGGAGCTGAGCAGGAAGTTATGGGCGGCGGGCAGGGCGCACAGGAAGCGCGTCCGTGATGTGAGCTCGCAAATTTCGGCGCTCGCCCGGGCGTTGTAGTGATAGTCGTTATGGGTGCGCGGGATGAGTTTGGGGGTGCCCGTGCTGCCGCCCGACAGTTGGAACAACGCCACTTCGCCTGCTGCGGTGGGGGAGAAGTCCGCGCGGCTCTCGCTTGGCGTTTTGATCCAGTCAGCGAGGTTGTTTTCGTGACGTTGTTCGCCCAGCAGCAAGATGATTTCGGGATTTGAACCGACCTCCTTGAAGTCGTCGATATAGCTGTCGCTACGGAAGACTTCATGCTCGCGGGAGGCAATCAGTAGCCTTGGCTCGATTTGCTTGGCGTAACTTTTGAGCTCGAGTTTTCGATGGCTGTAAAGCGCGTTGAGGGGCGCGACTCCCGCTTTGAGCAGGGCGAAGAGGACAATGTAAAACTCCGCGATGTTGGGCAACTGCACCAAGGCCGTATCGCCCTTGCCAAGCCCGCTGGCTGCGAGTCGCGAGGCCAGGTTGGAGGACAGTTGGTCCAGTTCGGCATAGCTGAAGCAGCGATCACCGCAAATAATTGCGGGTGCGTGGGGTTGTGACTGGCTGCGGACCTGAAGGATCTGTGTGAGCGGTTTGTCGATCCAATAGCCTTTGTCCCGATAGCGTTGTGCTCTGTCCAGGGGCCAGTGGTTAAATTCAATAGTCATAGTGTTCACGCGTGAGAAAATTCGAGTTAGTGGGCCAATCCGCATGCGCGCAGCATGGTGCCGAGTTTGGTCTGGACTTCCGTCCATTCGGAGTCGGGGCTTGAGGCTTCAACGATGCCTGCGCCGGCGAACAGGCGGACACGGTTGCGCTTGACGGTGCCGCAGCGAATCGTCACGACCCATTCGCCATTGCCCTGGGCATCGCACCAACCCACCATGCCGGTGAACAGTCCGCGCTCGAAGGGTTCGACGAAACGAATCAGGCGTCGGGCGCGCTCAGTGGGGAAGCCGCAGACGGCCGGCGTGGGATGCAGGCGGCAGGCAAGCTGCAAGGCCGAGACGGTCGGATCTGCCAGCGTGCCTTCGATGCGGGTGGAGAGGTGCCAGAGTGCGGGCGTACTGATGAGGGAAGGGCGTTGCGGCACATTCAACTGCGTGCACAGCTCCCCGAGTTGACTGACGATGTCTTGCGTCACGAAACCGTGTTCGTAGTGATCTTTTTCCGACGCTGACAGCCAGTCTGCATTGCGCCGGTCGGCTTCCGGGTCGGCCATGCGTTTGGCCGAGCCTGCCAAAGGGTTAGACAGAAAGCTCAGGCCTTCCTTGCGAACCAGCAACTCGGGGCTGACACCGATCAGCGTGGTGCCATCGGGCATTGGCACACGGAAGTGGTAGCCGCTCGGGTTCTGGGCCCGCAGGTTGTTCTGCATGGCGCTCACATCTACATCCTGGGCAAACACCAATTCTCGCTGCACCGAGAGCACGGCCTTGCGCACGTCGCTGTGGCGGAAGTTGACGATGGCGTGTTCCACCGCTCGCTTGAAGGCTTGCTCGTCCGGGATGTTTTTCTGCTCGATCAGCTCAGGCAGTGTTGTTGCGCCGATCTGCGCGCGGGTGTTTCGTGCTCGCCACTGCGCGTGTTCAGGGATGTAGAGGCACGAGGCTTCAGCGGGATCGAAAGGGATGGCGCCGACGATGATCGGGTTGCTCTGGCCCGCTTTGCGTGCTCGATCAAAGGCTTGCGCAACCGTTTTCTGGAACAGGCTGTTGGCGTCATCGCCGCCAATGGCAGGTGTTTCGATTCTCTGCAGCATCCCGGTGACTGCTAACTCGCGGTCGCCGGATGTGAATGAAAAACTCTGTTTTTCATCAACGACTTGCACCTCATCCATCTCGTTCGTTCTTAGGGTGCCCGTTCTCATTTTGGGGGAAGCCTCCGTGGCCTATCGATCAAAAAATTAAGTCTTGAAATATAATCATTATCGTTTCTAATAGGGGACGCTAATCATTTAGATTTGTCAATCACATGAGTGAGCCATGAGAGAGTTAACTTCAATGCAAGCCGCCTGTTGGATCGGGCGCACTGCTCATGCGTCTTTAGGGAGAGTTTCGGCTCATCTGTATGCCGAGTTCGATGGTCATGCCATTGATCTCGAGCGGCTTCGCAAGGCACTTGAACGGGTATGCCTGCTGCATCCAATGCTGCGGGTCAGGCTGAATGCAGAAGGGCTGCAATCCATTGCTGCGATGGACCAGTCACCGCCATTAGAGGTCGAAGATTTACGCTTGATGAATGAGCAGGAAGTGACGCAGCGCCTGCTCTGCAAACGTGAGGAATGGACTCATCAGCAGCTTGATCTGTGCCAGGGGCCAGGTGCACGGTTGTGCGTGAGTCTGCTGGCGGGTGATGACTTCCGCCTGCACGTCGATACGGACATGATCGCCATCGACCCTTCGAGTTTCCGCACGTTGATGGAAGACCTCGCACGCTTCTATGAGTACCCCGACGCGCCGCTGCCACATACGCCATCTTTCTTCGACTGGTATGACAAAGCGCGTACCGATACCGCGCTCAAAACGGCCCGCGATCGGGACCGTCTCTGGTGGCGTGAGCGTCTGGCTGACATCGCGCCGGCGCCGACCTTGCCTTTTCTCGAGACCCAGCCGGATCAAGCGCATAGCGACCGATTAAGCACATGGCTTGGCCCGCAGGAGCGTCAGGCGTTACAACGCCTCGCCCGTGAACGCAGAGTGACCCTGTCCACCCTGATGATGGGTTTGTTTGCAGCAGTCCTCGGTGCGCAAACAGGAGACAGGAGATTTCGTCTCAATGTCCCGACCTTCTGGCGCCCGCCGCTGGTGGGTGAGGTTGAGCGAATCGTCGGCGATTTTGCCAACGTACTGATTCTCGATGTCGAGGCGGCCCAGAGCCCGGCCAAGTTGTGCACGCAACTGGCAGGCAAGATGATCGAATTGCTCGAACATTGCGCCTATCCGGGGGTGAACCTGATGCGCGATCTGTCTCGCCATCATGGGTCGCCACAGCTGGCTCCCGTGGTCTTTACCGCCGCGTTGGATATGCCGGGCGCAGACCTTCTTTCTGAGCGCGTGCGGCGCGTATTGGGCCCAATGAACTGGGTGATTTCCCAAGGACCTCAGGTTGCGCTCGACGCGCAGATTGCCTGCGCCGACGGCGGCATCTTGATCAATTGGGATATCCGTCTGGATGCGCTGCCGCGAGCCTGGGTATCGGACTTTTTCGACCGTTTCGTGGCGCTGGTGCGTGAGGTGGCTGTCTGCTCCGCTGTCCTGGACCAGCCGCTTTCTCAACCAGCAGTTGTCGAGAAGCCACTGACCGCCCTCCAGCAGGCCTATTTGCTTGGACGCAGCGCGCAGATGCCGCTGGGTGGCGTGGCCATGCAAGAGTTTCGCGAGTACCGCGGCGCTATGGATCCGGCTCTGCTGCGAAGCCGTTTGGCCGAGATGGTACAGCGCCACGAAAGCCTGAGAACACGGATCGATGCGCAGAAGCTCGTGCAGTTTGTCAGCGATGAGGTGCAGATAAACCTGGAGGAAGTCGACCTCACGGCCCTGTCGCCAGAAGCGGCGCTCAGCTATGTTGAAGAGCGCCGCGAGGCCTATGCGCATGCCTTGTTCGAGCTGGATCGTTCGCCCTGGAATGTCACGGTCTTCCGGCTTGCGGAAGGTCAATTGAGTGTCTTTGTACGCCTTGATGCATTGATCCTCGATGGACGATCGATCGCCACCCTTATGGTCGAGTTGTTCGACGGTGCAACGGGCGAGGAACCGTTCACGCAGGTTGCATCCGAGCCAGAAGATTTCGTCAGTCAACGCAAGACCGATTCCACCTATTGGAAGGCCAAGCTCGCTGCGGTCAGCGGTGCGCCACGTCTGCCATGGATCACTCCACTGGATCAGGTGGGTGCCTCCCGCTATGAGCGACAGAGTCTGTTGGTGCCCAAAGCGGCGTTCGGTGCGTTCTGCAAGCTGGGTGCACGGCAGCGGCTGTTCAAGAACACCACGTTGATGGCGCTGGTGCTGGAAGTGCTGTCGCACTGGCTCGATGAGGGTGGTTTGTGTGTTGCGGTACCGGTTGCTCCGCAAACGAGCGGTGCCTTTGCCAATCGCTCAAGCTTTATTGCGGTCAATTGGAGCGCCGATCCAGAGGGCTTTGCCGAGCGGGCCGCCAAGCTGCAAGTGGATGTACTGGAAGGGCTGCAGCACCTGACCTTTTCGGGGGTGGACCTTGCTCGTTTGCTGTTCGAATCCCACGGCCCGGGCCCGGTGCTTCCCGTGGTGATTACCAACGGTTTTTCCTGGCCGGTCTCGGCAGCGGACAGCACCATGAGCCTGTGTGGCGGGCTGACCCAGACGCCACAGGTGGCGATGGATATTCGCTTCTCGGCCAACGCCGACGGCGCGTTGGTGTTCGATATCGACTATGCGCGCGCAGTGCTGGATCCGGCGGTGGTCAGCGATGTCTTGAGCGCAATCGAAAAGGCGATCAGCCAGGTTACGGAAAGCGGTGTTTTTGCCATTGATGCACCGGCGATCATCGAAAAGAGTCACTACCGGCTCAATAGCCAGGTCGCTGATGCGTGCCGCGAAGGCTTTCTCGGGCGGATCGCGACCCACATCTTTGACCGCACCCACACCAGGGTCGCCCTTGTCAGCGGTGATCGGCAAATCAGCTATGCCGAACTTGGCGACAGTGTGTGCCGCATCATCGCTGCATTGAAAACGCGCGGGCTGTCTCGTGGACAAGTCGTCGCCATCTGCCTGCCTCGCAGCCCGGAGCACACGATGGTGACATTGGCCTGCGCGCTGACAGGCGTGATCTGGGTCCCCATCGACGCGTCAGCGCCAGCCGAGCGGTTGCATTACCTGCTGGAAAACTGCCGGCCCGATCTGGTGGTGACTGCCCAACGTGAGTCTCTCGAACCTCCATCGGCAACGCCGGATGAACTATTGGCGGTGCAAGCCCAGGTTCCACCCGCACTGGATGACCTGTCGTTCAGCGA
The DNA here is from genome assembly GCF_009724245.1 of Pseudomonas spelaei. GTDB lineage: Bacteria > Pseudomonadota > Gammaproteobacteria > Pseudomonadales > Pseudomonadaceae > Aquipseudomonas > Aquipseudomonas spelaei. Next base: position 48,259 of record NZ_WNNK01000024.1, read on the forward strand.
CGCCCCGGCCTACTACCTCTACACCTCGGGCACCACCGGCAAGCCCAAATGCGTGGTCCTGAGCAACCGAGCCACTGCCAATGTCATCGGCAGCACCCTTGAACACTGGGCCGTGACCGAACGTGATGTGTTCATGTCCGTCACCCCGCTTCACCATGACATGTCGGTGTTTGACGTCTTGGGATGCCTGACGGCGGGGGCGACACTGGTGCTTCCCGGTGTGGGCGAGGAAAAGGACGCGGTGCGCTGGAACCAGTTGATTGCCCGGCATCAGGTGACGTTGTGGTGTTCGGTGCCTGCCATTCTGGAGATGCTCCTTTCTTGTCGCACCAGCCATGACCTGAAGAGCCTGCGTCTGATTGCCCAGGGCGGTGATTACATCAAGCCGGCCGTGATTGCCGAGTTGCGTGAGCTGTTGCCGTCATCTCGGTTGATTTCCCTGGGTGGGCCGACGGAAACCACCATCTGGAGCATCTGGCACGACATCGAGGCGGATGACCGTGCGCTGATTCCCTATGGAAGGCCGCTGCCGGGTAACAGCTACTTCGTCCTTGACCCACGAGGTGAGCATTGCCCGGCGGGCGTTGTTGGCCGAATTCACACGGCGGGCGTCAATCTTGCGCTGGGGTACCTCGAAAACGGTGAGCTGACACAAAGCGAATTCGTGACCGTAGGTGATGAACATGGCCAAGCCGTTCGGGCCTTCCGTACCGGCGACTGCGGGCGCTACCGTCGCGACGGTACCTTGATCTTCGACAGTCGGGTCAACGGCTACGTGAAAGTTCGCGGTGTGCGGGTATCGCTCCCGGACATCGAGATAGAACTGATCAATCACCCGTCGGTCAGGCACGTATTGGTCGTGGATTATGGCGAGCAGCGCCAGGGCGAAGTCTGCATCGGTGCGCTGTATGTCAGTCAGCAGGGTGGCGCAGAGTTGACCGCGTCCGAGCTACGCAACTACGCCCGCCAGCACCTGCCGCACTCCCATGTGCCCACGCGGTTCCTGAAGGTGGACGAATTACCGCTGTCGCAAAACGGCAAGCCTGATCGCCAGCGGGCCCGCAGCCTGCTTACGGCTCCGGCAAATGACGCAGCTGAACCTGTCGCGATGATCCAGTCGACCTCGCGCAACAAGGTGCTGGATATCTACTTGAGCGTACTGGGGCGCCCGCTGGCGGACGGCGCGAATGACGCGGTGGACTTCATCAGCCTGGGGCTGCGTCCCCAGCATTTGAAGGCGATCTCGGCACGGGTCCAGGAGGATTTTTCGGTGCTTCTTTCACCGGGGCAACTCCTGCGCTGCCGCAATGCACAAGACGTTGAACGCCTGCTCATGGCCGAGGGTTCATGAGCCTGTCATGGATTTTGATATGAACGCAGTGGCACGCCTGAGGGCGTGCTCGCTGCTAACCAAACAACAGTGCTTAGGGAGATGGATCGGATGATGGATATACCCAATGTTGATATTGCCGGCGTTGGCATAGGCCCCTTTAATCTGGGATTGGCCGCGTTACTGTCCAAGCATCCTGGCGTGACTGGTATTTTCCTGGACCGCAAGGCGGAGTTTCGCTGGCACGAAGGGCTTCTGTTGCCCGGCACCACACTCCAGGTTCCGTTTCTGGCGGACCTGGTGACGATGGCGGACCCCACGCATCAACTGAGTTATCTGAACTACCTGCATCAGCACGATCGCCTGTACCCGTTCTATTACTACGAGAACTTTCAGGTGCCTCGCCGCGAGTACGACCATTACTGTCGCTGGGCGTCGCAGCAGCTGCCAGCCTGCCATTTCGGCGAGGACATCTGTGATGTGACGTATGACGCCAGCGCTGACCGATTCCTGATTGAAAGCCAGTCAGTGTCAGGCTTCAAACGTCATTATTACAGTCGAGACCTGGCGATTGGCGTCGGCACTGTGCCGCTGCTGCCTCAGTGGGCGCAGGTCAAGAGCACCGCGCCGGTCATGCATTCGGCGGAGTTTGGCAAGCGCCAGGAACAGTTGTCGAAATGCCAACGGGTCACGGTTATTGGTTCCGGCCAAAGTGCGGCGGAATGCGTGTTGGCATTGTTCAACGAGCTGACACCCGAGCGGATCGCGGCGGGGGCTTCGATTCGCTGGATCACACGCTCGCCGGGTTTCCATCCCATGGAGTATTCGAAACTGGGACAGGAGTGTTTTACACCGTCCTACATGGAGTACTTCCACAGTATTCCGAGGGAGCGCCGACGCGACATCGTTGCGGGGCAGGGGTTGTTGTACAAGGGCATCAGTTTTTCGACCATCGCTGACATCTACGACCTGATCTACGAACGCTCGATTGGCGGCGCGGATCCAGGCCTGACGTTGCTTTCCAATTGCGAGGTCGAGACCGTGGAGGATATCAACGGCACGCTGCGAATCGCCTACCGGCACCGTGAACTGGACCAGACCAGCACCCTCGAAGCCGATGCCATTGTCGCAGCCACCGGTTATGGGCATGCCTGGCCGCAGTGGTTTGAAAGGCTCAAGGGCGTCGTACTCGAAACCGATGAATACGGTGACTGTATCGTCCAGGAGGATTTCACGGCGCGCCGCTGTGATGCCGGCACGGGCCGTATCTTTGTGCAGAACGCGGAGATCTTCCAGCATGGCGTTGGTTCGCCGGACCTGGGGATTGCGGCCATTCGCAATGCGACGATTGCCAACCAGTTACTCGGCCGACCGCACTACCGCTTGCCCAAGCGCTCATCGTTCCAGCGCTACGGGATGCATGAGGCGTAGAGTCGATGTGCAGGGTCTTGGTAGCGTTACCAAGACCCTGATCGGAGGGTTATGTGCGGATATGGTCCAGGACGATGCTGGCTGCATCGGGCGTCGTGAACAACGCGAACACCTGATCAATCGTCGCACTGAGGCGCGCCATCTGTTCTGCGCTGTAGCGGTCCGAACGGTAAGTGATGACCAGGCGCAGTGAGCGCTTGCCGTCGATCATGTTCTCCATGATCTCGAACTGAATGCCGAACATCGACTGGTTCTTGTCCGGGTCAATCTGCCGATAGCGGATCGTCCCGGCATCGGGCGTGCTCAAGGCGCCATTCAAGGCGTTGTTGGCGTGAATCTGGATGTACACGTCGAACAGCAGGCCGTCTGCCGCCGTCATGCCCAGGGCTTGTTGGATCTGCTCCATCGGTACATCGGCGTAAGCCATGGAGTCATTGATCAAGCGGGTGACGTTTTCAATCAGTGCGCCAACGGCCTGCCGGGGATCGAACTGCACGCGGTGCGCCACCATCGTGGTGAAGTAACCCACTGTCTCGTAAAACCCGGGGTCGGTTCGGCCGGAGGCGGACGTGCCGATCACCAGGTCCTTCAAGTCACCGAGCTTATGCAGGGACAGCGCAATGGCCGTATAGACCACGCCGAACAACGACGAGTTATTCCGTCTGGCGAAGGCGTACAGGCTATCGGTAAGGTCCTGGTCAGGTTTGATTTCGAACCACTGCGCTTTCGTCGACACCTCTTTGGCTGGCACGCTGGCGTGATGGTCAGGGGAGGGCAGTGTCAGGCCGCGGGTGGCATCGCGCAGCATGCTCGTCCAGTAGTCGAGATGCTGCTGATTGATGCCGGTGGCCTGTTCACGCAAGGCGAACTCATGGAATGACGGTGCAGGCGTTTCCCAGGTGGGCGCTTTGTCGGCGGCACGGGCAAGGTAGGCCTGAGCCAATTCTTCCATCATGACGTTGAGCGACCATTCATCAATCGCCATGTGATGCACCAGCAATGACAGGGTTTGGCGCTGGCGTTGCGCGTCGTAAATGAAGCGCACCCTGAGGGGCAGTTCGCGGGTCAGGTCGAACTGATAAGTGGCTTCGCTTTTCAGCGTCGCACCCTGGCTTTCATGGCTTGGCCAGAACCACTTGTAGTCGGACAGTTGCGTGATCGGCACGATCTGCTGGTACGCGTCATTGTTCTCGAAGTGGAAGGTTGAGCGCAGGCTGGCGTGGCGTTTCAGCAGGTCGCAGAAGGCCTGCTCGAACAGCGCTTCATCCACCTTGTCGAGGAAGTCCAGGGCAAAGGGCAGGTTGAAAATCGTGCCGAACTCAAAGGCCACGTAAGCCCGTCCGAGAGAGGCCTGGGCCAGGGCGAAAGGTGCTTTTTGCACGTCTTGCGCCAGGCCCGTAGCAGAAGCGGTCTTGTCTTGAGCAATGACGTGGGCGCGCGATGCCAGGGCGGCTGCCGACGGCGCGCTGAAAAAGTCATTGAACTGGACTTCAATGCCATGGCTGCTCAACAGCTTGCCAATGATGCGGGTGGCCAGCAGCGAATGACCGCCAAAATCAAAGAAGTCATCGGTGAGTTGCATCTCGGGTTCTGCCAGGGCACCGCGGAACTCGCCAAGAATAATCGTCGCGACTTCGCTGTTGTTGGCCGCAGGCAGGGTGCTGGGCGCACTGGCCGGTGGCGATAGAACTTCGCCATCCGCCTGGCGGCGCAACCAGGGCGTGTCGCTGGCCGAGTGGCCTACATAGGCGCTCAAGACCCGGCAATACAGGTTGTCTTCCCGGCAGGTCTGGTCGAGGATCTGGTGGAGTACGAAGCCGAGGATAACGTCGTGCCCGGTTTGAATAATCAGTGCCTTGAACGGCGGCTGGCTTTGCGCATCCCATGGTGCCGTTTGCTGCGAGAGCAACTGCTCGGTGGCTTCAACGTCGGAGTGTGAGCGCATGATTTCAACGCAAGACTGCCAGTCATTGGCGTGCACTTTGTGCACTTCGCCGTCGTCGTTGAACTGATAGCGTGCATTCAGATCGGGCAGTGTTTCGATGACAGTCTTGATCGCCCGCTCGAGCCTTGAAAGGTCGATGTCGGCGTCGAACCGCCAGGCGCTGAAATGTTTGAGCGTACGTTCGGGGTATTGCTGCTGCAAGAGCCAGAAATGCTCTTCGTCACCTGAGACAGACAGTTTCGGTAACGAATCTGGATTGAGTTCCATCATGGAAATTTCCCGCCTTATCAAACTGAACAGTAAGAAGTAGAGATGGCACGAAGTGCCGACAGACCGATCCTCGGTCTGCTGTAACGCCCAGGAGTCCGGGCGTCAGAGAAGGTGCAAGCAGGTCGCATTGCAGGGGCTCTATGAACGCCGTATGATATTAAATAATAATCATACCTATTCGCATTAGTCAAAAATTGATCGCGGATGTCATCGTCTCAGGAGAGGTGTTGTGGACAACGGAGCGTTCGCGTCCAGGCAGCAATTTGAAAAGCTGTATGTCGACCACCACAGTTGGCTGTGCAGCCTGTTGCGCCGCAAGCTGGGCAACTCGGTCGATGCCGCCGATCTGGCCCACGATGTCTATCTCAATCTGATCAAGAAGGGCCGGGTGCCCTCCACCGAGGATTCTCGCTGCCACCTGACCCAAATCGCCAAAGGCATGGTGATCGACCTGTATCGCCGCCGCCGTCTTGAGGCCTGCCATCTGGAGGCGCTCAAGTTGCAGGCCGAACCTCTCGCGCCTTCAGAAGAGCGACGCGCCCTGGTGACTGAAACGCTGACGCAGATCGATGACGCATTGCACAGCAAACCGGCCAAGACTCGCCAGGCGCTGCTGCTGTGCAAGTTGCATGGCATGGGCCACCGTGACATTGCCACCGAGTTGAAGGTGTCGGTGTCTTCCGTCGAGAAGTACATCGCTTCAGGCCTGCGAGCCTGCTACCCGTTCGTGCCCGGGCTCGGGCCTTGAACGGCCTCGCAAATTAATGAACATCTCGATTGAGGATTTTGCGTTGCCGTTCGGAATACAAGGTACGCAGCGCGCAAACCCCTCGAGTGCAAAGGAAGTCAGGCATGCCTTCAGGCTGCCTGCAGTGGTTATTCAGGAGAGCTCATGAGTGTTAAAGATGAACCCGCCACGACTGGCTCGGTATCCCAGGTACTCAGGCCCATACGTGGGCGACTGATTATTGCGGCGGTGTTGGCCGCTATCGGCACCATGCTGACACTGGTGCCCCTGGCCGGTATCGCCCATGTCGCTCAGCTTGCAATGGGTCAGGCCGACGTTGCTACCGCCTGGGGCCAGATGCAGGATCAGGTCTGGCGGGTGGTCATCATCAGTCTGGTCTGCCTGTTCCTGGGGATGACGCTGATCTCGATGGGCGAAATGGTCGCGCACCTGGCCGACAATCACATCACCGGCCATTTGCGCCGGGCGATTACCCGGCGGCTGGCCAAGGTGCCACTGGGCTGGTTTACCAGCCGGGCCTCGGGCGAGGTCAAGCAAGCGATGCAGGATGACATCGGCACGCTGCACAGCCTGACCGCGCATTTCTTTACCACGCTGGGCCGCACTATCGGCGCGATTGTTATCTCGATCCTCTACCTGTTCGCCATGGACTGGCGCATGGCGATTGTCTCGCTGCTGCCGTTCCCGCTGTTTTTCCTGTTCTTCTCCAGGGCCACCAAGGCCAGCGGGGCGAACATGCAGTCATTTGGCGCTGGCATGGCGCGCATCAACAACGCAGTGGTTGAGTTCGTCAACGGCATTCCCGTGGTCAAGGCTTTCGGTGTCGAAGGCAAGGCCCATGGCAGCTACCGCGAGGCGGTCGATGGCTTCGCTGACGCGTTTAACGACTTCACTCGGCCGCTGGTCAGTGCGATGGCCAACGCCCACGCGATGATCGCCCCGGTGGCGGTACTTGGCGTGGTGCTGGCGTTTGGCACGTTGTGGGTGAGCCTGGGCTGGATCACGCCGGTCGAGGTGTTGCCCTTCGCTCTGGTGGCGCCGGGCATCTGCGCACCCCTGCTGCTGCTGAGCTACGTCACCCACGACTTGAACAATGCCACCGGCGCTGCCCAGCGCGTGCATACGCTGCTGCAAACACCGGTGTTGGAAACCTTGGCGGGCGCCGCGCCGACGCTGGCGGACAATGCCGAAATTCGTGTCGAGCAACTCGGCTATAGCTACGACGGCCAAACCCCGGTGCTCAAGGATGTCAGCTTCACCCTCAAGCCTGGCACGGTGACGGCGATTGTCGGTGCTTCCGGCTCGGGCAAGTCGACCTTGGCCCGCCTGTTGCTGCGTTTCTTCGATCCGAGTGAAGGGCGCATCACCCTGGGCGGCGTCGACCTCAGGCAGATCGAGAGCGCGCAGTTGTACCGGCGCATCGGCTTTGTGCTGCAGGAAGTGCGCCTTATCCATGCCAGCCTGCGCGACAACATCGCCTTGGGCCGCCCCTCGGCCAGCCAGCAGGAAATCGAAGAGGCCGCCCGCACCGCCAACATTCACGAGCGCATCCTCGCCTTGCCACGGGGTTACGACTCGGTGATCGGTGAGGATGTGCAGCTTTCCGGCGGCGAGTTGCAGCGTGTGAGTATCGCCCGCGCCGTACTGCTTGATCCGCCGGTGCTGGTGCTCGATGAAGCCACGGCGGCCGCCGATGCCGAGAATGAAGTGAAGCTCCAGCAAGCGCTGTCGCGATTCGCCCAGGGCCGCACCTTGATGGTGATCGCGCACCGGCTCGATACGGTGATGCACGCCGACCAGATCATCCTGATCGACAACGGCACGATCTGCGAGCAGGGACGTCACCACGAACTGCTCGCCCGCAAAGGCCGCTACGCCCGACTGTGGGCGCTGGGCGGCTACGAACAGGCCAAGGAACAGGCGGTATCGTCATGCTGAAAACCTTTATTCAACTGCTGGGTGAAGAGGCCCCGGTACTGCGCCGGTACCTCTGGATGACGCTGGTCTACGGCCTGCTCTGCGGGCTGACGATTGTCACCCTGGTGCCGGTGCTCACCCATCTGTTGGGCAGTGATGTGCGCTCGGCAGGGCAATGGCTGATCGCGCTGGTGATCGGTGTGGTGGTGTGCTGGGCGCTACGACGCACCGTGGAAAAAGCCGGTATCCGTGTCGGCATCGCCGTTCTCCAGCGTGGCCGTCATCGGCTCGGCGACCATGTGGCGCGTCTGCCGGTGGGCTGGTTCAACGCACAAAACACCGCACGGCTGAGCCATGTGACCTCCCAGGGCATGATGGAAATGGCCCAGCTACCCGCTCACGTTTTTACGCCGCTGATCACGGGTGTGGTTACACCGGTAGTGATCCTTGTTGCGTTGTTCGCGTTGCATTGGCAAATGGGGTTGATCGCACTGGTGACACTGCCGATCCTGTTTGGTGTCTTTGCGCTGACCGCTCACTTGGGCCAGCGTGCCGACCAAAGCTTCCAGCACAACGCCGCGCATGCCAGCCAGCGCATGGTTGAGTTTGCCCAGGCGCAATCGGTGCTACGCGCCTTCAATGGCGAGGACGGCGGTACCCAGTTTCTCGAGCAGGCCATCGGGCGCCAGCAGCAGTCTGCAAAGCGGCTGATTCACGTCTCGGCGATGTCGGTGGTGTTCAACGCCTGGGCGGTACAGGCCGGCTTCGCCGTGTTGCTGGTGGCCGCCACGCTATGGCTCGGTGACCAGTTGGGCGCAAGCCTGGAACCGGGTTCGGTCATCGCCGTGATCGTGTCGTTGCTGCTGGTCAGTCGCTTCATCGACCCGTTGCTGGAAGTGGCCGGTTATAGCGAGGTGCTGCGTGGCGCGCGCGGTCAGCTGGATGCGGTGCGCGGGATCTTTGCGGTCAAGCCCCTGCCTGAGCCGCAGGCCCCGCAAGCGCCGGTCGATGGATCTGTTGAGTTGCGCAACGTGAGCTTTCGCTATGCCGAGGATCAGGCTGATGTACTGCGCGATGTCAGCCTGCGTATCGAGCCCGGCAGCATGACCGCGCTGGTCGGTGCTTCCGGCTCGGGCAAGACCACCCTGGTGCGGCTGATTGCGCGCTTCTTCGACGTGACGCAGGGCAGCGTGATCGTGGGCGGTGTGGATGTCCGACAGATGTCCAGTGAACAATTGGCCGGTCAGATCAGCCAGATCTTTCAGGACGCTTACCTGTTCCAGGGCAGCATCGCCGACAACATCCGCATCGGTAAACCCGATGCCAGCGATACCCAGGTGATGGAAGCGGCACAACAAGCCGGGGTCGTGGAGATCATCGAGCGCCTGCCCCAAGGCCTGGATACACCGGTGGGCGAGGGCGGTGCACGACTGTCCGGCGGTGAGCGCCAGCGGATTTCCATCGCCCGTGCGCTGATCAAGGACGCGCCGATTCTGTTGGTCGACGAAGCCACTGCCGCTCTCGACGCCGAGAACCAGGCCGCCATTGCCGAAGCACTCGCCCGCTTGCGCGGCACCCGCACGCTGATCGTCATTGCGCATCAGCTGTCGACGGTGGCCATGGCCGACCAGATTGTGGTGCTTGATCACGGCCAGATCAGCGAGCAGGGTTCCCATGCGCAATTGAGTGCCACGCCAGGGCTCTACGCGCACTTTCTCGCGCAACGCCGAGCCGCGAAAGGCTGGCGGATTGCCGGGACGTCTGACAGTGAGGGCGGTTCTTGAGTCGTGCAGCCTTACTGATCCTGTTTGCCGTGCTCTGTTGCCTTTCGTTGATGGTGGGGGTCAAACAGGTTTCCTGGACCGAACTGTTCACGTTTTCCGATGACGCCTGGCTGACCCTGACTGCCAGCCGCCTTCCACGCCTCGCTGCCCTGATCCTGACTGGAGTGGGGCTGGCCGTGTGTGGTGTGATCCTGCAGCAGATCGTGCGTAACCGCTTCGTAGAACCGGCGACTTCCGGCGGCCTGGATGCAGCAAAGCTGGGCATCCTGATTTCACTGACGGTGGCGCCCGCCGCCGGTGCGGCCGGCCGGATGCTGTTTGCCCTGGCGTTCTGCTTTGCGGCGAGCCTGCTCTATGTCGCGATCATCCGCCGTATCAAGTTCAAGAACACCGTGATGGTTCCGGTCATTGGCCTGATGTACGGCAGCGTATTGAGCGCCATCGCCGAGTTCTACGCCTACCGTCACAACATCTTGCAGAGCATGCAGGGCTGGATGCTCGGTGACTTCTCGAAGATCGTCCAGGGCAACTACGAGATCATCTACCTGATCTTGCCGATCGTGGTGCTCACTTATCTATTCGCGCACCGCTTTACCGTGCTCGGTATGGGCGAGGGCATGGCCAGCAGCCTGGGCCTGAACTACGCGGCTAACGCGGCACTGGGGCTGATGCTGGTGGCGGTCACTGTCTCTGCCACGGTGATTACCGTGGGGGCGATTCCCTTTGTCGGGTTGGTGATTCCCAATCTGGTGGCGCTGCACTACGGCGAGAACCTGGAGCGAACATTGCCCATCGTCGCCCTGTGCGGCGCGTCGCTGTTGTTGGCGTGCGACATCCTCGGCCGTTTGCTGATCTACCCCTTCGAAGTGCCCATCGGCCTGACGGCGGGCAGTGTGGGCGGTGTGTTGTTCCTCGTGCTGCTGATCAGGAAGTACACATGAGAGGCGTGGCTACCCGCTATGGCCTCTGGGGGCTGGTGCTGATCCTGGCGATAGCGTTCCTGTTGCTGGGCTCAGGCTTTGACTTCGAGTACGTCATTCCCAAGCGGCTGACCCGTTTGGCCGCGATGGGCATTGCCGGGGTCTGCATTGCCTATTCTTCGGTGATTTTCCAGACCATTGCCGGCAACCGGATACTGACGCCGGCGATCATGGGGTACGAGGCAATCTACCTGCTGTTCCAGGCTCTGCTGATCCTGGTGCTGGGCACCCAGAGCCTGGTGCTGCTGGGGCGTAACGGCAATGTGTTGCTGTCGATCCTGCTGATGCTCGCCTATTCGTGGCTCATTCACCGCTGGCTGTTCCGTGACGGACGCAACAACGTGTACCTGCTGCTCCTGCTGGGGCTGGTACTGAGCATGGTGATGGGGACCTTTACCCAGTTTATCCAGCTGAAGATCAGCCCCGGCGAGTTCTCGATTTTCCAGGGCTTCAACTACGCCTCCTTCAACAAGGCGCAACCCGGGCAAGTGATCTATTCGGGCCTGCTGGTGGCGGTGGTGTGCTGCATCGCGCAAAGAACCTTGCCGGTGCTCGATGTGCTGTCGCTGGGGCGTGACCAGGCGATTTCCCTGGGGGTCGATTATCAGCGCAGCGTGCGTCTGCAACTTGCGCTGATCGCGATGCTGGTGGCGGTCTCCACCAGCCTCGTCGGGCCGACGGCCTTCATGGGCGTGTTCGTGGCGAACATCACCTATGCGCTTGCCCGCACCGCCCGGCACAGGGTGACGCTGCCCATGAGTTGCGCCATCGCCATCGGCATTTTCATCATCGCCCAGTACCTGGTCGAGCAGATGTTCAACTACAACACCTCCGTCAGCATTCTCATCAACCTGGTGTGTGGCGTGTATTTCCTCGCGCTGATGGTTCGAACCCGAGGCGCCCCATGATTTCCCTCAGTCACGTCTATAAGGCGTATGGCAACAAGCACGTCCTGAGCGACGTCAGCGTTCAGTTCCCGCCAGGGCAGGTGACCTCGCTGATTGGCCCCAACGGGGCAGGCAAGACCACGTTGCTGATGTTGATCGCGCGCCTGTTGGCACCAACCCGGGGCGACCTGCTGATTGGCGGGCGCAGCATTGCGGATGTGCCGATCCGCGACTATGCCAAGCGCGTCGCCACCTTGCGTCAATCCCCCGACTTCAACCTGCGGTTGACCGTTGAAGAACTGGTGGCCTTCGGGCGCTTTCCCTACAGCCGTGGGGCGCTCACCGCTCACGATCGCCAGGCCATCGACGAGGCCATCGAGTTTCTGTCGCTGCAACCGCTGCGTCTTTCTTACATCGATGAACTCAGCGGCGGGCAGCGGCAGATGGCGTTCCTGGCGATGACCATTGCCCAGCAAACCGATTACTTGCTGCTGGACGAGCCACTCAACAACCTCGACATGAAGCATGCCGTACAGATCATGCGCGCGCTGCGCCGCTTGTGCGACGAACAGGGGCGCACGGTAATTCTGGTGGTGCATGACATCAACTTCGCCGCCAACTATTCCGACCATATCGTGGCCATGAAAAACGGCGCGGTGCATTGCCGTGGCCCGGTGGCGGAGGTCGTCACCGAGGCGCGCTTGCGCGATCTGTTTGATCTGGATTTCGAGATCCTGCAGAGCGAGCAGGGGTTCGTCTGCAACTACTTCAACCCATCACCGTCAAGGGAGCTGATATGAGCACCGGTAACGCAAAAAGAATCTGTGGGGCACTGCTGGCAGTCGCTGTGGCGGCCGGTCTGCAAGGATGTGACAAGCCGTCGGCAGAGGCGCCTGCGCCCGCCACCGCGCAGGCGCACTACGAGCCGATCAAGATCGAGCATCCGTTGGGGACGACGGTGATCACCAAGCTTCCGGAGCGCGTGGTGGCCTTCGACATGAGTGAGCTCGATACACTCGACCAACTGGGTGCGCCGGTGGTGGGCATCGCCAAGGACTATGTCGCCAACTTCCTCGTCAAGTACCGTGACGACCCGAACATCATGGATGTGGGGTCGACCATCCAGCCCAACCTTGAGCGGTTGCATGCCCTCAAGCCCGACCTGATCCTGATCTCGCCGCTCCAGGCGCAGAGCTACGCGGAGTTGAGCCAGATCGCGCCGACGGTCTATGACGATGTGGACCTGACCAACAAGCAGGGCAATCTGATCACCACGGCCAAGAACCATTTGACCACCCTGGGGCAGATCTTCGGCAAGGAAGAACTGGCCCGCCAGAAAGTCGCGGAAATGGACGCCAAGGTGGAGCAGACCCGACGCGTGACCGAAGGGCGCCCCGAGAAAGCGCTGATCGTGCTGCATAACAATGGAGCCTTTACCTCCTATGGCGTGAAGTCGCGCTACGGCTTCATCTTCGACACCCTGGGCGTGAAACCGGCCAGTACCGACATCGAGGCCGGCTTGCATGGCCAGCCGATTTCCAATGAATTTATCCAGCAGGCCGATCCCGACATTCTCTACGTGATCGACCGCACGGCGGTGATGGAGCGGCGGCCGGCGCTGGATATGAAGAGCCTGGACAACCCGCTGCTGCGCAAGACCAAGGCCTGGAACAACGGGCATGTGATCTTCGTCGATGCCCAGACCTGGTACCTGTGCACCGCCAGTGTGACGTGCCTCAATCGCATGGCTGACGAGGTGGTTCAGGGCTACAAGGGCTGATCCGCCAAGCGTATTGGCAGCACAAAGGGCGGGTGCCATTTCGGTACCTGCCCTTTTTTTGTAAAAAATATATAAATGCTAATGATTGCTATTGAGGGTTTCGCGTTCTGGTTCGGAAAACCTAGTGAATACATTCCAACTCTCCGAATCGAAAGGAACCCAGCATGTCGGAACGCTGTCGCCAACATCGCGCTACCCCTGATTCACCGCAGGGTGCGCAACGCTTTACCTTGAATCGTACGTTCACTGCCGTGCAGATGGCGCTGTTGCTGGGGCTGACCGGGAGTTCCATGGCCGTGGCCGCCGAGACCCAGGAAGGTACAGGCAAAGCCAGCCTGGAGCTGTCTGAAACGCTGGTGGAGGGTGCCATGAACGCCGCCACGGACCTGCCGCCGGCTTATGCGGGAGGGCAGGTTGCCTCCGGCAGCCGCGTCGGGCTGTTGGGCAACAAGGACTTCATGGAGACGCCGTTCAACACCATCAGCTATACCGATGAGTACATTCAGAACCGCCAGGCGCAGGACATCGGTTCGGTGATCGGCGCTACCGACCCTTCGGTGTATGTGCCCACCAAGCGCAGCAACTTTGAAACCTTTTTCATTCGCGGCTTTAACAGTACTGCCGATGACATCACCTTCAACGGGTTGGTGGGCATGGCACCAAACATGCGCGGTTCTACCGAACTGGCCGAGCGCGTGGAAGTGCTCAAAGGTCCTTCCGCGCTGCTCAACGGCATGCCACCCAGCGGTACGGTGGGTGGCAGCATCAACCTGGTGCCTAAGCGCGCTGGTGATGAGCCGCTGGCACGCCTGACCACCACGTATGAATCCCGAGGTCTGGGCGGTGTGCACGCGGACCTGGGGCAGCGCTTCGGTGACCGGAAGCAGTTTGGCGTGCGCTTCAATGGGGTTTACCGTGACGGTGATACGGCAGTGGATAATCAACAGCATAAAATGGCGCTGTCCTCCCTCGGGCTGGACTGGCGCGGCGAGCGGGCTCGTTTGTCGGCCGACTTCTATAAGCAGCGTGAGCGTATCGACGGCCTCAACTACTTCGGGATCAACACGATTGGCCCCAACGTCACCCACCTGCCCAGCCCCAAGAAGGGCGATTACGCGCTGGCGCCAGATTGGGCCTACACCATCAACAACACCACCACCACGATGGTGCGGGGCGAGTATGACCTGACGGATTCGCTCACCGCCTACGCGGCGTGGGGGCAGCGTGATGGTGGTTACAACGCGCTGATCAACTCAAGCACCCTGGTGAACAACGTGGGTGACATCAGCTCTTCGGCGATTCGCTCGATCCGCAGTGGCACCCAGCAATCCGGTGAGGCTGGCTTGAAGGGCAATTTCCAGACAGGTCCCGTGGACCACGCCTGGACCATCGCCGCGACGCGCTACACCTCCGATAACAGCTTCAAGGACGCCAGGGCCGGGATTCCCGGTACCACTAACTACGACAACCTGGATTTCGGCAACGCACCGACCTTCCCGGGTTACGGCGTAACCACGTCGCAAATCAAGGCCGAACTGGGCAGCTATGCAATCGCCGATACCTTGTCCTTCGCAGATGGCCGTGTGCAGTGGACCGTCGGCGCCCGACGCCAGCGCGTGCAAAACACCAACGCCGCGTACAGCCCAACCGGCGCCACCACGAAAACCAGTTATGACGAAAGCCGGGTTTCGCCGGCCACCGCGCTTCTGGTCAAGGTGACAGACAAGGTGTCGCTCTATGCCAACTACATCGAAGGCCTGAGCCAGGGCGGTACGGCACCAGTGTCGGCAGTGAACGTCGGTGAGGTGATGCAGCCCTATCGGACCAAGCAATACGAGGTCGGCGCCAAGGTCGATCTGGGGACCTTCGCCCATACCGTCGCCCTGTTCCAGATCGAGAAGCCCAGCGCCTCCACCGATCCGGTGACCCTGATCTACAGCGTCGATGGCGAGCAGCGCAACCGTGGCGTGGAATGGTCGTTCTTCGGCGAGTTGCAACCGAGATTGCGCCTGATGGGCGGGGCGACCTACACCCAGGCGGAAATGACCAAAGTGGTCACCGGCGGCGTCAAAGACAAGCAAGTCACTGGTGTACCCAAGGTGATTGCCAAGCTGGGCACTGAATATGACCTCCTTGACGTCCCTGGGCTGACCCTGACCGGAAACATCAACCATACGGGCAAGCAATACGCGACCAATGATCATCGGGTCTCGCTGGACTCGTACACCACCTACGATGTGGGTGCCCGCTATGCCTTCAAGGTTGAAACCAAACCAGTGACCTTGCGCGCCACTGTGCAGAACGTCACCAACAAGGCGTACTGGCTCGGCTCCTGGAACGGCGGCGACGGCAGCGGCCTCTCCGGTGGCTTGGGTGCACCACGCACGGTGCTGCTCTCGGGTACCGTGGATTTCTAACGGTTTATAAACCAGGAAACCCGGCGGTCAAATCCGGGGCCTGGTGCCAGATGTACGAAGAAGCCTGCAGAAATGCAGGCTTTTTGGCTAATGCCAGTCAGTTAAGGAGTGGAGATCCAGCAACCGAAGCAAATCCAGTGTGGGAGATGTCGAGCCCCAGCGAGGCTGCGATGGCGTCGGCACCGTCAACATTGATGTTGCCTGACCCACCGCCATCGCAGCCTCGCTGGGGCTCGACAACTCCCACCTTTGATCTTCTCTATCTTGAGGGCCTGTGTTTGCTTAGCTGATCGGCATCAGGCTTTTTTACTTTGGATTTCGCTGTTTCGTTTGAAAAGCATGGTGCCCCTGCGCTGTTGTTCACTATGCTTTCGTTGCACACACAAGCCCCTCCCATTATTCGAACAATTAACACAGCGCCTGACCTCCATGAGAAAAACCACGCAGCAGCTAATGGTCCACGAAATTGCCGACTGGCAGCACCGGGGGTTGATCGATCCGCAAACCCAGGAGCGGCTGAGCGCGCCCTATCGGCGTCCCGGCCAACTGCTGTCGACGGTGTTGCAATGGCTGGGCATCGGCGCGGTGCTGCTGATTGGCATGGCCATCCTGGGTGGCGTGAGTTACCTCAGTGAGTCGGTCACCCTCGGTGTGGTGCTGTTTTTTGTCGCCGGCGTGCTGTTGTGGTGGGTCGGGGTACGCCTGGCGCGTGATCCGGCGGGGCGTATGCCGGTGACCGGTGTGGCCATTTTGACCATCGGCCTGATGCTGATCGGTGGCAGCCTGTTACTCGGCGGCATTGGCGACGAGGCGGGCGGGCTGGACCGTATCCCTCTGGCGTTGCTGGTCACTGCCTTGCTGAGTGCGGCCACGGCCTATCGTTATCGCCTGCGCTGGCCATTGTTTCTGGGACTGCTGTGTGCCTTTCACGGCCTGGGTTCCTGGGAGCGGTATGCCGGCGGTGGGTCATACCTGTTCGACATCCAGGACCCGCGCGCCATGGCGGTGATTGCCGGGCTGGCAGCGCTCCTGGGGCTTTGGCACCAGCAGGCGGAAGAAGGGCCGCTACGGCACTTCAGTGGTTTCGGGCGCTTGTATGTGATTTTCGGCTTGCTCTACTTCAACTGTTCACTGTGGTTTCTCAGCCTGGACAATTACAGCTCGTCCCAATCGGGGCTCTGGATACTGTTGTTCACCGTTGGGGCCATCAGCCAGTTGGTGATCGGCGCGCGCTTCAAGCACCCCAGCTTCACCGGGTTTGGTGTGGTGTTTCTGGGTATCGACCTGTACACGCGTTTCTACGAATACGCCTGGGACCGCCTGAGTGTCGCGGCGTTCTTCGCGGCGGCCGGGGCAGTGGGTGTGTTGCTGGGATGGGTGTTTGAACGTGCGGCGCTACGTGCCAGGGAGAATCGGTCATGAGCCCGGATCGCCGCAATCGACAAGTCCACGACGCCCTTGATCAATGGCTGCGCGAGGGTCAGATCGATCCCGCCGCCCACAGCCGTATCGGTGAACTGTATCCCTTGACCCGATGGGACTGGCGCTCACTCGGGCGTTGGTTTCTGACCTTCGGCGCCATTAGCCTCGCGGCCGGTCTGCTGTTGCTGCTGCGTGAGCACCTGACGTTCACCCTGCCCAAACTGGCGATCAGCTTGTCCGTGTTGACCCTGGGTCTGTTCGCCGTCGGGCGCTGGTTGCCCGGCAAAGGCTTGAGGATGCTGGGCAGCACCGCCGAACTGCTGGGTGGCTTTGCGTTGATCGGTGTGAGCTTTGTGGTGGGCATGATCTATTCGGACGGCTCCGGCAACTGGCCGGCGCTGCTGTTGATCGATCTGCTGGTGCTGCTGGTGCTCAGCTATGCCTTGGGCAATGTGTTGCTGCTGACGTTGTGCAGCGTGTTGTTTTTTGTCTGGTTTGGTGGCCGCACTGGGTATGTGTCCGGCTGGGGCGCCTACTGGTTCGGCATGAACTATCCGCTGCGGTTTCTCGGCGCTGCAGCGGTGCTGGTGGCTGCGGGGGCCGTGCACCTACGGTGTGAGGCCGGGTTGCTGGCCCGCTACAGCGGGTTTGCCAAGGTGTGGATTTCCTGCGGTTTGTTTGTCGGCGAGATGGCCTTGTGGCTGTTGTCGCTGTTTGGCAGCTACGACTTGATCGACGGGCCGTGGCATTTTGCCGAGGACGGTGAACTGCTGATGTTCAACCTGCTGTGGGCCGCCGTCAGCCTCGGTGTGTTGGCGTTGGGCCTGCGCCTGCGGTTCGGCATGCTGGTGGGGTATGGCGTGACGTTTTTGATCATCCAGTTGTACACCCTGTTCTTCACCCAACTGGCCGAAACCCTGGGTTGGCTGCTCAGCTTGCTGATCGCCGGCGGTGGTTTGTTGGTGCTGGTGATTTGGCTGGAGTCGCAGCGCCAGAAGCGTCGGGCGGCGACTTCAGACACCTGAGCTTGAGCGCCCGAAGGCGTTGGGGCCGACGAGCCATTGGCTTTTTTCCAGGAAACCTGAGACCTCCTGAAAAAGTGTCTATCTTCTATGAGCAAGCAGTCGCGCACGTCAGCGTGCGCAGTGTGATTTTCGGTGCGGGTTCTTAGGTCGCCATGGCGCCTGGAGCACTATGGAAAAGCTCAGCGTTGATCCCAAATCTTCGCCGGGGGGTAAAACCTCCAATCTCGCGGCTGCACGGGCCTCCTTGCTGGCCTGTTCGGCGCTTTTGCTGGCGATGTTTTTGTTGGTGGGGGTGTTGCTGATCTCCATTGCGCATCACCTGAACCACGATGCCGGTGAGCACAATCGGCTGGATATCGAAAATGCCCTGCTGTCGGTTGAAAGGACGGCGGGCTCCACGGTCAAGGACTATGCGTTCTGGGGTGACGCCTACCAGAACCTGCATCAGAAAGTCGATGTGGAATGGGCTTTTGTCCGGCAAAACGTCGGCTCTACATTATCGACCGACCTGGGGTTTCAGGGGGTCTTTGTCGTCGATCCGACCGATCGTACGGTGTATTCGGTGATTGACGGGCAGTTGCAGTCCGTTGCGGTTCAAGACTGGTTGCACACACCGATTGATACGCTATTGGCCCAGGCTCGCGAAGGCGCCGCCAACAGCCAGTCTGTCAGCCGGCTGGTCAACGCCGACGGCACACCTGCGGTACTGGCGGCCGCTGCGCTCACCCCGGGAACCGATCCCAATGTGAAGGCTGACGCGGGTCCCGCGTCGGTGCTGATATTCGTTGCCAGGCTGGGACCTGAACGCCTGGAAGCGCTGGGCCGGGATTTTGGTGTAGAGGGCTTACGGGTGGCGCCGGCCTCGGCCAGTACATCGACCCTGGCCCTCAGAGACAACGCCGGCGTTGTGCAATGGACATCAGAAGATCCTGGGCATCAGTTGCTGGTCCTGGTAGTGCCGCTGATCGCTGTGGCCGGCCTGATATTCGGCCTGATGGCCTGGTACATTCAGCGCCGGACCACCGCCGCGGCGCGAGTCATGGACAGTAATTACACCACCCTGCAAGCCAGTCGCGCGGCCCTGGCCATCAGCGAGGAGCGCTTTCGCGATGTGGCTGAAGCGGCCTCCGACTGGATCTGGGAGGTGGACGTCCATCTGCGGTTCACCTACCTGTCGGAGCGTTTTGAAGTGATCACCGGCCTTGCCCGGGCCGAGTGCCTGGGGCATGCGGTAGATGATCTGCTGACGTCCGATCAGGGCCCGCTGTCCAGCTGGTTCAAGGACCACGCCCGGCGCGTCAATGCGATCGTGCAGTGCAACTACCTGTCTGGCGACGGCAAAGTGCACATCTGCCGGCTATCGGTGCGTGAGATACCCGGGCAAGGGTATCGCGGTACCGCCAGCGACATTACCGAAGAAGTCGAAGCCCGGCGGCGCATTGAGTATTTGTCGCAGCACGACGCCTTGACGGGGTTGGCCAACCGCACACGGATGCAGGAGTTTCTGGAGGGCAAGCTCAAGGCCTCACCGACACTGGAAAGGCCGTTGGTAATGCTCAGCGTCGACCTGGACCGCTTCAAACCGGTCAATGATCTGCTGGGGCACGCGGCAGGTGACGAGGTGCTCAACCAGGTGTCCCGTCGTTTGCAGGGCTGCCTGCGGGGCGATGACCTGGTGGCGCGCATTGGCGGCGACGAGTTTGTGCTGGTGGTGGCGAACATGAGTTCGCCGCTGGAGGTTGAGACTTTGTGCAAACGCCTGATCGACGGCATCGAGCTGCCGTTTTATATCACTGAGCACGAAGTGTTTATCAGTGCCAGCATCGGTATTGCCATGGCGCCGGCGGATGCCATCCTGGCCGAAGAGCTTTTGCGCTACGCCGACATCGCGCTCTACGAAGCCAAGGACGGTGGCCGCAATACCTGGCGTTTTTATGCGGGTGACATGAACGCCCGAATCATTGAGCGTCGCCAGCTTGAAAGCGACTTGCGCCACGCGATCAAGAACGAGGAACTGCGCCTGGACTTTCAGCCGCGCTACCGCATTGAAGGCAAGCGCCTGGCCGGTGCCGAGGCCCTGGTGCGTTGGGAGCACCCACAACGCGGGCTGCTGGGGCCGGATGTCTTTATCCCGATTGCCGAGGAAACCGGGCTGATCCTGCCGCTGAGCAATTGGGTGCTGCACGCGGCCTGCAAGGCTGCCGCGCTGTGGCCTGACGACGTGATGATCTCGGTCAACCTGTCCTCCACCGAATTCCAGCGTGGGCACTTGGTAGCACGGGTCAAGTCGGTGCTGGCCGACACCGGCTTGAACCCGGCACGGCTGGAACTGGAGCTGACCGAAAGCGTGATGCTCAACGACGAAAAGATCGCCTTAAGCATCATGCAGGGCCTCAAGGCATTGGGCGTTCGCTTGCTGATGGATGACTTTGGCACGGGGTATTCGTCGCTGAGTTACCTGCGCTCATTTCCGTTCGACGGACTGAAAATCGACCGCAGTTTTGTCGGCGGCCTGACCGCCAGCGGCGGCGATCAGTCGATCATCCAGGCCATCGTCGGCCTGGGCCGGGCGCTCTCGCTGACAGTGACCGCCGAAGGCGTGGAAACCGACGACCAGCTCAAGGCCCTGAAGGATGTGCACTGCGATGAAGCGCAGGGGTTCTACCTGAGCCAGCCGATGGATGCGCAGGCGATCAGTGACCTGATTGGGGACCGCACCGATTAGCGCTCTGCGGCCAATCGCAACTGGCGGTACGCGCTCACCAATTGCTCCAGGGAAAACCCGCGATTGAGTCCGCTGGGATTGGGTAAAACCCACACCGACGCGCCTCCAAACTTTTGTGACTGTAGCCCCCAGGCAATCTCCCGTTGGCCCGACAGCGCGCTGTACGCCGCCTTACCGAGAAACGCCACGAAACCTGGCGAGTAACGCGCGACCTTCTGTTCAAAACCCGCCGCAGCCGCCTTGAACTCATGCAAAGACAGTTGATCCGCACGGGCGGTAGGCCGTTCGACAACGGTGGTTAACCCGCATCGAAACTGCAAGATGCTTCGATCGTTTTCCGGGCGTATTTCTTCCGGGGTAAAGCCAGCCAAATGCAGCGTGCGCCAGAAACGGTTGCTGCGGCCCGCAAAGTGGTGCCCTTGAGCGGCGGCGGCCATGCCGGGGTTGATGCCGCAAAACATCACCGCCAGATGCTCGGCCAGAATATCTTCAAGTCCTTCGCCCATCTCGAACCTCACCCATCGCTTATGCCGCCAGGTTGCCAATTAACCATTCACTGAAGCTCTGCGCCAGTGGATTGTTCTCACTGTCACGGTGAGTCAGCAACGCCCAGTTCGGCCCGCGAATGGTCGACTCGATCAAGGGTTGCAGCAGCCCATCGGCGCGGGCTTGCTGGCTCAGCAGTTGGCTGACCAGCGCAATGCCGAGCCCGGCACAGGCCGCGTCCAGCAGCAGGCCGGGGTCGGAGAAGTTCAGGCCCTGATCCTTCTGGCCGACATCGATACCGGCTTCCACCGCCCAATGGCTCCAATCCATTTCCCGCTCGCCGTGGAGGGTGGTGCGTTGCTCCTGGGGCGTGGCCAATAAGCGTGGATGGCACGCCGGGTACAGGCGGTCGGCATGCAGCACTTTGAAGCTGCACTCGGCCTGGGAACTGATGTCGTCGCGCACCGCCAGGTCGATGGTCTGGCTCGCCATGTCCGGGACTTCATCGGTGCTGAAGATCCACAAGTCCACCTGCGGATGCTGGCGGCGGAAATCTTCCAGGCGTGGCAGCAGCCAGTGGCGGGCGAAGGTTGGGGTGGTGTTGAGCACCAGTTGGTTGGGTTTGCGGTACTGCCCCAGGCGGCGCACGCCGACGGCCAGTTGCTGCAGCAGTGACTGGGTGGTGCTCAGGAAGTCGTGCCCCGCATCGGTCAGGCTGACGCTGCGGCCACTGCGGAAAAACAACGGCTGCTCCAGGTACGCTTCCAGGCTGCGAATCTGCTGGCTGATCGCCGATTGAGTGAGGTGCAGCTCTTCGGCAGCCTTGTGGAAACTGCCCAGTCGGGCGGCGGCTTCAAAGCCGCGCAGGGTGCCGAGTGGCGGCCAGTGCTTGAGCATATTGATAAGCTCCTCTAATCATTTATCTGCAAAATCCATCGTTTGTTTGCCCGTTTTGCCCGCCGTAGCATGCACGCCAAGACCACACAGGTAGTTTTCATTGAACACAATGACTTAACTCAAAGGTACTTGTCATGCAGCAGGATGAAATTCAAAACAACGGTTGGTGGATGCCTGCGGAATGGTCCCGGCACGCCGCGACCTGGATGGTGTGGCCCCATAACCAGGCTCTGTGGGAGTCGGGTTGGGGCGTCACCTTGCCTCAGGTGCAAGTTGATTTTGCCCGTGTGGCCAACGCCATTGCCCGTTTTGAACCGGTGAAGATGGTCGTCGACCCTGCTGCTGTCGCCAGTGCCCAAGCGTTGTGCGGGCCCAACATCGAACTGATTGCGCTGCCCGTGAATGACAGTTGGTGCCGGGACTCCGGCCCCAGCTTCGTCTGCCACCGACAACAAGGGTTGGCCGGGGTGAGCTGGCGCTTCAACGCCTGGGGTGGCAAGTCGGCCCATGATTTGGATGAAGGCCTGGCGCGTCGTGTGCTCAATCACTTGGGCCTGCCGTGCTTCGGCACGCCGTTGAGTAATGAAGGCGGCGCGATTCATGTGGATGGCGAAGGCACGCTGATCACCACCGAGTCGGTGTTGCTCAACCCCAATCGTAATCCCGGGATGAACAAGGCCGAGATGGAGGACATTTTTGCGCGCCTGCTGGGTGTGAAGAAAACCATCTGGTTGCCGGGAGATCCGGATTACGTGACCGGCGACATGACCGACGGCCATGTCGATGGCGTGTGCGCTTTCGCTCGTCCTGGCGTGTTGCTGGTAGACGCCACGCACGACAAGCATTCGGTATACGCCGAGGTGGTACGAGAAAACCGTCGCGCCCTGGCGCTGGCAACCGATGCCCAAGGCCGTAAATTCGAGCTGATCGAACTGTACGAAGCCACCGACGCCGTGGACACAGACGCTGAAGTGTTCTGCGCCTCCTACACCAATTTCTACATCGCCAACGGCGCGATCATCATGCCGGCCTATGGCATTGATGCGGACAACGTGGCGGCGCAGGTGTTGGCTCAAGCCTTCCCCGGCCGCGTGGTGGTGCCGGTGCAGATCAATCACCTGGCCCATGGCGGCGGCGGTGTGCATTGCATCACTCAGCAACAGCCGGCCTGGCCATTGAAGGGTTGATGCCATGAGCCTTTTGACGATTGCGACCACTCAGATGTCCTGCACCTGGGATCTGCCACACAACCTTGATCAGGCCGAGCAACAGGTGCGTGAGGCGGCGGCCAAGGGCGCGCAGGTCATCCTGCTGCAAGAGTTGTTTGCCACCCCGTATTTCTGCATCGAGCAACACCACAAGCATTTGGCGTTGGCCGAAGAATACCGGCACAGCGCGGTGCTCAAGCGCTTCGCCGCGTTGGCCAAGGAGTTGGGCGTGGTATTGCCGCTGAGTTGGTTCGAGAAGGCGGGCAACGCCTACTTCAACTCGCTGAGCGTGGCCGATGCCGACGGGCAGTTGCTGGGTGTCTACCGCAAGACCCATATCCCCAATGCCGTCGGCTATCAGGAGAAAGAATACTTCAGCCCCGGCGATACCGGTTTTCGGGTCTGGGACACGGCGTTCGGGCGCCTCGGCCTGGGTATCTGCTGGGATCAGTGGTTCCCCGAGACCGCCCGTTGCCTGGCGCTGATGGGCGCCGAAGTGTTGCTGTTTCCCACGGCCATTGGGTCTGAACCTGGCTGCGCCACCCTGGATTCCCGTGACCATTGGCAGATGACCATGCGTGGCCATGCCGCCGCCAACATCCTGCCGGTGGTGGCGGCCAACCGTATCGGCCGGGAAGTGGCGACCACCGACCCGGACTTGCAGATGAACTTCTACGGTTCGTCCTTCATCTGCAACCACAAGGGCAAGCTGCTCGCCGAAGCGGATCGCGACAGCGCCGGCGTGCTGGTCCACAGCCTGGACCTGGCTGCGATGGCGCAAGAGCGCCTGACCTGGGGCATCTACCGCGACCGCAGGCCGGAAATGTATGGCGGGCTGTTAAGCCTGGATGGTCGTCATCTCCATGCCCGTTGGCAGACTCAAGAGGTTTGATATGAACAGGATCCACTGCTGTCTGGGATTAGCCCTGAGCGTTGCATTGTCTACGGCCCAGGCTGAGGACAAGACCCTGAAGCTCTACAACTGGGCCGACTATTTCGCCGAGGACACCTTGGTTCGCTTCACCGCCGAAACCGGGATCAAGGTGATCTACGATGTGATGGACGGCAGCGAAACCCTGGAGGCCAAGCTCATGGCGGGCGGCAGTGGCTATGACCTGATCTTCCCGGGCGACACCGTGGGCGAGCGGCTGATGCGCGCCGGCAGCCTGCAGCCGCTGGATCAATCCAAACTCACCGCGCTGGATGACATCGAACCGGGCCTGAAAAAGTTGCGCACCCACTATGTCTATTCGAACAAGGCCACTGTGCCTTATACCTGGGGCACCATCGGCGTGACCTACAACGCCGAGCAGATCAAGCAGCGTCTGCCGGATGCGCCGGTCAACAGCCTGGACCTGCTGTTCAAGCCGGAACTGGCTGCCAAGTTCGCGGACTGCGGGATTTCCCTGATCGATTCGCCGGATGAAGTGCTCGCCGTGGCGCTCAATTACCTGGGCCGTGATCCACGCAGCGGTAAGCCGCAGGATTTGGCGGCGGCCAGTGAGCTGTTGCTCAAGCTGCGACCGTACATCCGCAAGTTCCAGTCGCAACCCGTGACCGACCTGGTCAACGGCAACCTGTGCCTGTCCCTGGGTTACAGCGGGGATATGACCCAGGCGCAACGCGCGGCCGATGCCGCTGGCAAGAAGGTCACGTTCCAGTACCACATCCCCCGGGAAGGCACCACGGTATGGATGGACACCATGGCGATCCCGGTGGACGCGCAACATCCGGAATACGCCTACGCCTTCATCAACTTCGTGATGCGCCCGCAGAACATGGCGGCCATCAGCAATTTCACCGGCTATCCCACCGCGAATGCCAAGGCTCGGCCAAGCGTTGACCCGGCGATGCGCAACAACCCGGATATCTATCCCGATGACGCCACGTTCGAACGGCTGATCCCGGGCAAGGACATACCCCAGGCCGACATGCGTGCGCGGATGCGGGTCTGGACTAAATTCAAGACAACTGCCGTCAAGTGACGGCCACCCGACTTTCAGAGGTACACATGTCAACACGTCGCGATTTCATCAAGCAGGTATCGGTGGTGACCGGCCTGGGCGTCGCCGCCTCCCTGGGCCTGAGCCCGGCACGAGTGCAGGCTGCCCTCCAGGGCCGCTGGTACATGCCGGACGAGGGCGAAAAACACCGGCAGGCCTTTATCGCATTCGGTGCGCAGGAAGCCATTCACGAAGACTTCACGCCTGGCGTGCAAGAAGCCCTGGGCCGGATCGCCCGGGCCATTGCTCGTTATGAGCCGGTCACGGTGTTCTGTCGTGAAGACGAGCGGGACCTGGCAGAGGAACTGTGCGGGAGCAGCAACACCACCTTCGTGATCACCGAGCTGGACGATATCTGGATGCGCGATACCGGTGCCAACTTTGTCGTCGATGACAAGGGTGGACTCGGCGCGGTGAATTTCAACTTCAACGGCTGGGGCAATAAACAGCAGCATGCCGACGATGCCTTGCTGGCGACCCTGGTCACCGAGGAAACGGGCGCCCAGGCGATCCGCAGTGAACTGGTGGGCGAGGGCGGGGCGATCGAAGTGGATGGCCACGGCACCGGGATCATGACCGAAAGCAGCTGGATCAATACCAATCGCAACCCCGACTGGAGCAAGGCTGACGTCGAGGCAGAGCTGAAGGAGCGGCTTGGTTTACGCAAAATCATCTGGCTGCCGGGCATCAAGGGCAAGGACATCACCGACGCCCATGTCGACTTCTATGCACGCTTTGTCAAACCCGGCGTGGTGATTGCCAACCTCGACACTGACCCTGAGTCCTACGATCACAAGGTCACGTTGGCGCACCTGGAGATTCTGAAGAAGGCCACCGATGCCGACGGCCGCGCGCTGCAAATACACATCGTGTCGCCACCGCTCAACCCACGCAAGAGCCCGTTCAGCCGAAACAACCCGGACTTCGCACCGGGCTACATCAACTACTTTGTGATCAACGGCGCGGTGATTGCGCCCGAGTTTGGTGACGCGCCGGCCGACAAGAAAGCCTTCGACCTGCTATCGCAGCTTTACCCCGACCGTAAGGTGGTACAGCTCAATATCGATGCCATCGCAGCCGGTGGCGGCGGCATCCATTGTGTGACCAGTCACCAGCCTTTGGTTTAGTCTGGATCAATGCATTGATCCGCTAGCACCTCAGGAGTACTGAACATGACCGATTCACCTGACTACCTGCCGCCCAAAGTCTGGACCTGGGACACCGAGAACGGCGGCACCTTCGCCAACATCAACCGGCCCACCGCCGGTGCGACCCACGATCAGGAACTCCCGGTGGGGCGTCACCCACTCCAGCTGTATTCCCTGGCGACGCCGAATGGGCAGAAGGTCACCATCTTGCTGGAAGAGCTGTTGGCCCTCGGTCATCAGGGTGCGGAGTACGATGCATGGTTGATCCGGATCGGCGAGGGCGACCAGTTTGGTAGCGGTTTTGTGTCGGTGAACCCGAACTCGAAAATTCCCGCCTTGATGGACCGCAGTGGTGCAAAGCCGATTCGGGTCTTCGAGTCGGGAGCGATCTTGCAGTACCTGGCGGAGAAATTCGGCGCGTTCCTGCCCACCGAACCGGCTGCGCGGGCTGAATGCCTGTCGTGGCTGTTCTGGCAGATGGGCAGCGCGCCGTACCTGGGCGGTGGGTTTGGTCATTTCTACGCCTACGCGCCGACCAAGATCCAATACGCCATCGACCGCTTCGCGATGGAAACCAAGCGCCAACTCGACGTGTTGGACAAACGACTGGCGGTGAGCGAATACATCGCCGGCGATGAGTACACCATCGCCGACATCGCGATCTGGCCGTGGTACGGCGGCCTGGTAAAAGGCCGGTTGTATGGGGCTGCCGAATTCCTCTCGGTGCAGGACTACACGCACGTCGTGCGTTGGGCCGATGCCATCGACGCACGTCCGGCGGTGCAGCGTGGGCGCCGGGTCAACCGCGTCTCCGGGGAGCCCGCCGAGCAGTTGCGCGAGCGGCATGATGCGGCGGATTTCGACAGCCAGAGTTGAAGCGCCATGGGGTGATGACGGATTACTGAGGATCAGTGTCGACGGTACTCATCAGGTATTCCGGTTGCCCGGTCTGTTCGTCGGTCTGCTCGTGGGTCACCACAAACCCTTGTGAAAGATAGAACTGGCAGCTGGGTTGGTTGTTTTTGTAAACCGCCAGGGTCAGTTCGGCGCGTTGTGTTTTGGCATGGGCAATCAATTGTTTGCCCAGGCCTTGGCCCTGGCAGTCGGGGGCGACAAACAGTGCGGCCAACTGGCTGTCGAGCAATGAATAAAAGCCTACCACCCGTGTTTCGCGCTCAATGACGCAGGTCTCTGAGGCGGGGAGATACAGGTTGCGCATGTTCTCGACCTGGGACCGCCAGAAGGCGGGATCGATAAAGTCATGGGCTTTGAGCGAGGCATCCAGCCAGATATCCAGGACGGTATCCAGGTCAGGTGGTTCAAGGTTTCTGATCATTTCGTTTCCGATGGTTTTGACAAATCATTCCACGCTCAGGCCAGCTGCTTTCCAGTCGCCAAACCCGGCACGCAGTCTGCGGGCGGGCAGGCCATAGGCGTGCAGTGTATTGACGGCATCGGTGGACAGTACGCAATAAGGCCCGCGGCAGTAGGCGACTACCTGTTTGCCTGGGGGCAGTTCTGCCAGCCGCTGTTGCAACTCCTGCGCGGGGATATTGAGCGCGCCGGGCAAATGCCCGGAGGCGAACTCATCTTCCGGCCGCACATCCAGCAGCACCACGCTCTCGCTTTGCATCTGCGCCAGTAATTCTTCGATGGAGATGCCTTCCAGGCGTTCACGCCGGGAGAGGCTGTCCAGGGCGACCTCGCGTATCTCGGCATGCTGGAACGCCAGATAGTTGCGCAGCGCTTCCAGCAGCGGCGCCACCGGACCAGCGCCCAGGCTATACAACACGCGCTTGCCGTCCCGGCGTGTCTGTACGATGCCCGCCCGCTTGAGCTGCTGCAAATGCTGAGAGGCATTGGCGACGGACACACCGGACAGCTCGGCCAGATGTTCGACAGAACGCTCCTCTTGAGCGATGTACTCAAGCAGGGCGAGGCGATGGGCATGGCCCAACGTTCGGGCAATTTCTGCCAGCGCGGTGAAGTGTTCGGGAGGGAGTGGGGGGCTTGACGGTTTCATGGGAAAGATCCTAGCATCGCCCAAACATTCAATCAATTAATTGAATGTTTGGTTTGGTGAGAACATAAGCGGATCGGCTGCTCTCACTTTCAACGATCAGAAAGGAGCAGCAGCATGGCTGAATATTGTGTGTACGCGGTGGTTATCGGTGTTGGCGCAACCCTCGTCATGGACCTTTGGGCGTTGTTGCTCAAGCGCTGTTTTGGCGTGCCCTCTCTGGATTTTTCCATGGTGGGTCGGTGGGTTGGTCATCTCCCGCGTGGACGCTGGATGCACGCCAGTATCGCGAAATCATCGCCCATTGCCGGGGAAAGTTCGCTGGGGTGGGGGATTCATTACGCCATCGGGGTGATTTTCGCGGCGTTGCTACTGTTGATCGTGGGGCTCGAGTGGGCACGCCAGCCCTCGTTCCTGCCCGCGCTCACCTTTGGCGTGGTCTCGGTCGTGGCGCCGTTCTTCGTGTTGCAACCGGCGATGGGGGCGGGTGTTGCAGCATCCCGGACACCCAAGCCCAATATTGCCCGGTTGCGCAGCCTCGCGGGCCATGCCGTTTTCGGGGTGGGGATGTACCTGACGGCGTGGGTGATGGTGCTTGTTGGGCGTTGAGGGCTGTATTTATGTGTCAGAGAGATTCAGGTCCTTGGGTTGATAGGCGGTGTAATGACTTATGAAGCGCCATTTTGAAGACGTGCAGTTGGGTAGCATCGAACTGTTTTGCCTGGCTGCCGAGGCCAAAAACTTTACCGCCGCCGCGAAGGTGGCGGGCATCGCACCGGCAGCGATCAGCCGTAGTATTTCTCGTATTGAGAAGCGCTTGGGGTCGCGGTTGTTTGTTCGTACTACCCGCAGTATTCGCCTGACAGACGCTGGCCAAACCTTTTTCGAGCAATGCCGGCAAGCGTTGACGCAATTGGTGGAGGCGCAGCAGGTAGTAATGGGCGCGCAGTCGGTACCGTCGGGGCTGTTGCGCATCAGCATCCCGACCACCTACGGCCACCACCGGATCTTGCCGTTGCTGCCGAAGTTTCGTGCGCTTTACCCGCAGGTCACGGTGGATGTGCATATCAGCAACCGCAACATCGACTTCGTCGCCGAAGGCTATGACCTGGCGATCCGCGTGAGCGCCCAGCCGGACTCAGGCCTGATTGCCCGTTTGCTGGAGGACGCCCGGCTGGTGGTGATCGCGGCGCCGTCCTATCTGCAACGTGCCGGCACGCCCCGGACCCTGGAGGATCTGCCCGCCCACGAATGCATCCAGTACGAGTTGCCGAGCAATGGGCGACGCATCGCCTGGCTGTTCCAGGTCAACGGCAAGGAGCAGGAGTTTTCCGGTGAGGTCGGTTACAGCTGTTCGGACGATGTGCTGGGTGGCGTAACCCTGGCCAAACATGGCGCAGGGTTGTTCCAGACCTGCCGGTTCATTGTCGAAGAGGAACTGGCCAACGGCAGCCTGGTGGAGGTTTTGCAACCGTACAGCGGTCGCTCGCGGCCCTTTACCGTGTTGTATCCCCATGGTCGTTACGTGCCGCAGCGGGTTCGGGCGTTCGTGGACTTTCTGCTGCAGTACCGCGATGAGTGGGCGGCGCGGTAGCGGCTGACAGGTCCCAGGTCAGCATGAGGTGGGAGATGGCGGCGTCAATCACATCATGGTCCGCGCTATCCCGGGCAAGGATGGAAATCCCCTGGAGGAAGCTGTCGAACACCGTGGCCAAGGCATGGGCGTTGACGGGTAATTGCCCGGTGGCGATGCCGCGCTCGACACAGGCCACAATCCCGGCGCGAGTGCGCAGCCGGGAGCGAGTCAGCGCTGCGGTGACATGAGCATTCTCCGGGGAGGGCGCGCTCATCACGCCCATCGCGACCATGCAGCCTTTCGGGTGACTGTCTTCACACTGCATGCGCGCCGACTGGCGCAGCGCCGTTTCGATGGCCTGTCGGGGCAGCAGGCTTTCATCCCACAGGCATTCGGTGACCTGGGCAAATGTCGCCAGGTAGCGTTGCACGCATTCCTGGAACAGCGCGTCCTTGGAGCCGAAGGCGGCGTAAAAACTCGGTGCGGAAATGCCGCCACCCAGGCCAGCTTTCAATTGGCTCAAGGACGTGGCGTCGTAGCCATGCTCCCAGAACAGGTGCAAGGCCTGCTCAATGGCTTGATCGCGGTCGAAGCTGCGGGGGCGTCCCATCTGCGCCATGACTGAATCCTCAGAGTGATGAGTTAAATACTAGTCGATACATAAGTCGTTGACAACGGCAGTTCGCCGCTTCAACATTTGTATCGATCAGTATTTAAGTGGCTCGTCGAGCCTCTCTCAGCCCAGGAGCCTCTCCCCGTGACCCCTTCACTCTCCCTCTCAGCCGCCGTACCTGAACGCCTGCCCATCGGCGCCTTATTGGCGTTGGCGATGACAGGCTTCATCTGCATCGTGACCGAAACCTTGCCGGCAGGCTTGCTGCCGCAAATCAGCGACGGCCTGGCGATTTCCCAATCCCTGGCCGGCCAGATGGTCACGGCCTATGCCTTGGGTTCAGTGCTGGCGGTGATCCCGCTGACCATCGCTACTCGCGGTTGGCGTCGACGAAATGTGCTGTTGCTGACGATCGTCGGTTTTTTGCTGTTCAACTCGATCACTGCGCTGTCGTCCCACTATGGGATAACGCTGGTGGCACGCTTCTTCGCCGGGATGGCGGCGGGCCTGGCGTGGAGCCTGCTGGCCGGTTACGCCCGGCGCATGGTCGCGCCTGATCAACAGGGCAGGGCGCTGGCGCTGGCCATGGTCGGCACACCGATTGCCCTGTCACTCGGCGTGCCCCTTGGCACCTGGCTGGGCAGCGTGGTGGGCTGGCGCACCGCATTCGGCATCATCTCGGCCATGACCCTGGTATTGATTGTCTGGGTGTTGGTGAAGGTCCCGGACTATCCCGGGCAAGCCGCTCACCAGCGCCTGCCGCTGCGCAAAGTGCTGACCACCCCCGGTGTACGGCCGGTATTGGCCGTGGTGATTGCCTGGATGCTGGCCCACAACATTCTCTACACCTACATCGCACCGTTCGTGGCCCCCGCCGGGCTGCTCGAACGCGTGGACCTGGTGCTGCTGGTCTTCGGCGTGGCAGCGTTGGTGGGCATCTGGATCACTGCCAAATTGGTCGAGCCGCTATTGCGCAGAACGGTGCTGGTCAGCCTGGCGACCTTTGCCGCGACGTGCCTGGCATTTGGTTTCCTGGCCGAGGTACCCGAGGTGATCTATGTCGGTGTGGCGATCTGGGGCCTGAGTTTTGGCGGCGCCGCGACCTTGCTGCAAACCGCCCTGGCGGATGCAGCGGGGGATGGGGCGGATGTGGCGCTATCGCTGAACGTGGTGGCCTGGAACAGTGCCATTGCCGGCAGTGGTGTGGTCGGTGGCGTCCTGCTGGATACCTGGGGTGTGGCCTCGTTCCCGTGGGCGATGCTGGTGCTGCTGGCGGTGGGCTTTGCGATTGCCTGGACGGCCCGGTCCCATGGCTTCAAGCCTGGCCGACGAGCGCACGGCAAGGCGGCGGTTGCGGCACACTAAGAGGCCTGCCGCTCAAGGTCTTTGAACAGCCAGTCGCCTCTGGCTGAAGGTGAAGATCTAACCGGCGATGTAAACCCTTGTGGGAGTTGTCGAGCTTTAGCGAGGCTGCGATAGCGGTGGGTCAGGCACCCTCAATGTTGGCTGTGCCGACGTCATCGCAGCCTCGCTAAAGCTCGACAACTCCCACAGTTGATCTTCACGGCCTACCC
Source organism: Pseudomonas spelaei (assembly GCF_009724245.1). Classification (GTDB taxonomy): domain Bacteria; phylum Pseudomonadota; class Gammaproteobacteria; order Pseudomonadales; family Pseudomonadaceae; genus Aquipseudomonas; species Aquipseudomonas spelaei. The sequence goes on from NZ_WNNK01000024.1 coordinate 80,445, forward strand.
GTATCGGCCCTTTACCCAGCAGCCCTCACCCAGCATCATGGCCGCCCGCGCCCATGCCAAAGGTGCCGGACATTCGTGGTGAAAAGGAACAGCAGTTGAACGAACAGACATTGTCCATGCGCCTGGAGCGCGTGGCAGCCCATGTGCCAGCGGGGGCGCGCCTGGCCGATATCGGTTCCGATCACGGCTACCTGCCGGTGGCGTTGATGCGCCGTGGAACCATCGCGGCGGCGGTGGCCGGCGAAGTGGCCCTGACGCCGTTCCGTTCGGCCGAACGCACCGTGCGCGAGAACGGCCTGGACTCGCAGATCACCGTGCGCCTGGGCAATGGCCTGGCGGCGATCGAGCCACAAGACCGAATCACCGCGATCAGCATCTGCGGCATGGGCGGCGAGACCATCCGCGACATCCTCGACAGCGGCAAGGCACACCTGAGCGGCCAGGAACGCCTGATCCTGCAACCCAACGGCGGCGAGCAACCCCTGCGCCAATGGCTGATGGAAAATAACTACTGCATCCTCTGCGAGGAACTGCTGCGGGAAAACCGCTTCGACTACGAAATCATCGTCGCCGAACGCGCCGGGCCGGTGATCTACAGCGACGAAGAGTTGTACTTCGGCCCGCTGCAGATGCAGGCGCGCAGCCCGGCGTTCCTGGGTAAGTGGCGGCGTATCCTGCGGCACAAACAACAGACGCTGAGCCAGTTCGCCCGAGCGCGGCAGGAGGTGCCGGAGGAGAAGAGGCAGGAGATTGCTCGGCAGGTGCGGTGGATCAGTGAGTTGTTGGCGTGTGAATGATGACGGGTGCTACAAGGACCTACACTGGTTGCGCAGGCCATTGTCTTTGATGTTGTCGCAGCCCGCCGTCACTTGCCTTTTTTCAACGCCTTCAACCGCAAAGACGCTCTCTGCACGGCGGCCATCTTCTCGGGGCGCTTCATCCGCTTCCACTTGCGAATATCTTCCTTGCTCCGCCCACAGCTGACGCATAGATCGCCACTTAGCTGACAGATTGAGACACACGGATTCTCGATATCTTTAGCCACGGCCTTACCCCTTTACCGCATGCAGCTTGGCCAGGCGCAGACGCCAATCTCCGCCGTGCTGGAGACGGCATTCTTCCTCGGAATCGAACCGTAAGCAGCGGTCCAATGAGGGCAGATCCACACCGGCATCCCTCAACGCGGCGCCCGTCAGTTCACGTATGCGTTGGTCTTCTCCCTTTGCCAGGGCTTGCTCCTTGTTTGATCGGGTATCAAATACCCAGATCACTCGCAGGCTTTGGGGGAAGGCTGCGTAGTCGACTTCGTGCGTCAGCCAGTCAAAGCCGATGATTTCAGCTTTGGCGGTTTCACAGGCTTCGGTCAGGGTCGCGACCAGGCGACGTTCGATACGTGCGCTGTCGCGTTGGGTTGAGGGCATTTCGGACTCCGGAGGTTGCAGTTTTGTCGTCGGCACTGAGGGGGTTTATCGTGGCTTGCCCCCTTTTCCTTGCGGCGGGCCCTGGCGGGCCAGACAATACCGGGCTATTTCCCGGCAAATCAAGGAAGAAAGATGAGAGTTTTTATTGGCTTGCTGTTGATGCTCAGCGGTTATGCCTTCGCCGGCTGCAACACCATCGACAATGCCGACCAACGCTATTACTGCAATGCCAAGGCCGGTGGTGGCAGCGGCAGTTGCAACGCGATCTCCAACAACGATTTGCGCGCGACTTGCAATGCTGAAACCGGCGGAGGCAGCGGTAAATGCAACACCATCGATAACGCCGACCTACGCTATTACTGCAACGCCAAGACAGGCGGAGGCAGCAGCTGCAACGCGATCTCCAACAGCGACTTACGCGCAACCTGCAACGCCGAAACCGGCGGCGGCAGCGGCAGTTGCAACACTATCGACAATGCAGACCAGCGCTATCTCTGTAACGCCAAGAACGGCCAGGGTAGCTGCGGTTCTATTTCTAACAGCGACCTAAGGGCTCAATGTGATGCGCTCAAGCGTTGACTGAGTGGCGGGGGCAGAGGGTGGATTGGGTTGAACTTGAATACATCAATCTGGCCCCTGTTAAATCCGTTCTACTTAGGCCGATGCAACTGCCGCCTCATGGTGTAGATCGCCACGCCGGCAGCCAGAATGCCCGATGCCGCGCCGACTGCGAGTGCCCAGCGTGGGCCCAGATGATCAGCCACCCAACCCACGATGGGCGCGCCAATCGGCGTGCCGCCGAGGGCGATGCCAACACGCAGGGCGATCACCCGTCCGCGCATGGCAGGCTCGGTGGTGAGTTGCATCAGGCTGTTGGTGGTGTTGCTGAAGGTCAAGGCGCCCACGCCGATGATCACCAGTGCTCCAGCGAACAACCAGTAGTTCGGCGCCAGGGCCGCCAGCGCGCAGCCGATCCCGAACACCGCCGCGCCGATCAGCAGGGACTTGAACTGTGGTCGTTCACGCCCGGCAGCGAGCAGTGCCCCGGCGACGGTGCCGATGGCCAGGATCGACGACAGCAGGCCGTAGCCACGGGCGTCGGTGTGGAAAACGCTGACGGCCATGGTCGAGATGAAAATCGGGAAGTTCAGCCCGAAGGTGCCGATCAGAAACAGCATGACCAGGATCGCCTTCAAGTCCGGCCGAGACCACACGTAACGCAACCCCTCGGTCAGGCTGCCTTTGGTCCGCAGTGCCCGCAGGTTCGCATGCAAACCGGAGACTCGCAGCAGAAACAGCGAGGCCAGCACCGCAAAAAAGCTCGCGCCATTGATCAGGAATGCCCAGCCGGTGCCCACCGACGCGATAGTCACGCCGGCCACCGCCGGGCCGATCATGCGCGCCATGTTGAATGAGGTCGAGTTGAGCGCGATGGCGTTCGACAGGTCCTTTTCTCCCACCAACTCTGCGACGAATATCTGCCGCACGGGCGCATCGAACGCCGAGGCACAGCCGGACAAAAAAGCGAACACATAGACGTGCCAGAGCTGGACGATGCCGGTGAGGGTGAACAGCCCCAGCACCAAAGCCAGCACGCCCATCACGCCCTGGGTGACCATCAACAGCTTTCGCTGGTTGTAGTGATCGGCTGCGAAGCCGGTCCATGGCAGCAACAGAAGCTGGGGCCCGAACTGCAACGCCATGACGATGCCGACCGCCGACGCGTTGTGCGCGGTGAGCTGGGTCAACACCAGCCAATCCTGGGCCGTGCGTTGCATCCACGTGCCGATATTCGACACCAGGGCGCCGGCGGCCCAGATGCGGTAGTTGACGCTGCGCAGCGAACGGAAAGTGCCCATGAGGCTCATGACGGCTGCGACGTATTGCCACCGTGGAAGCGGCCGAAGTGGCGCGCCACATACAGGCTCAGTGCCAGGGCCCCGAGCCCGAGTGCGACGGCATCAGCCGTGCTCTTGAGCTCGAAATCACCCACGCGACAGACGAGTACGTAGCCGATAACCAGATTGATAAAGCCCCAGAGCACGTTCACCGTCGACGAGGACAGTCCCTGTCCCGGTGGGTTTGCAAATGGCGTTTGGAACGCCTTTCCCATCACCCCGCTGACGCAATGCGGCACTGCGTTCGCCAGAAAGGCCCCGCCGAAGCAGTAAGCAACCAGATCGAGCCATTGCATGTTCAGGCACCTCTTGTTTCAAGCAAATCGATGATGGCTTGAGCCGTGCTCGTCTTATCTACTTTAGTTCGAAGGCTCAGCCATCTGATGCCGGTAGACAAGGTCATCAAACATCCGTCCGTTGAGCAGGTAGGCGTTGGTATTGCGTTGTTGAAACTGGAAGCCGCATTTTTCAAGGAGGTGGCAAGAGGACGTATTTCCATCGGTCACCACGGCCGTGAGTACAGTGAGCCCAAGCGTGTCGCGGGCATAGGCCATCACCCGCTGCAGCGATTCAAAACCGTAGCCTTTTCCGTGATGCTCTGCGCAGAGCAGATAGCCGACTTCTGCTGTTGCGTTTTCATCGGGTACCCGCTTCAAACCGGTGACCCCGATGGGAATCCCGCTGTGCCTATTGACGATGACAAGACACAACCAATGGCTGGAGCCTGGCAGCCACTGAGGCAACCGGGCTTCAAATTTTTCTCGGGTTTCGGTCTCGGATGGGATGTCGCAGACGTACTGAACGACCAATGGGTCAGCGTGAAGGTCCCGGAAAAATCCCCAGTCGCCGACGTTCAACTGCCGCAGGTAAAGCCGGTCGGTGTATAGCTCCATGGTATGAATCTCCCGGATTATCTCAGCTCAAGCGGTTAAACAAATCAGCAAAAAAGGGGTAACCGGCAATGCCTTGTTGCAGGTCAACAACGATCAAGGCGGTGTTTGGATCAAGCGCGGTGACGGCCATGCTATTGCCTCAAACAGGTTGGAAATCACTCAAACATCGGCGAGACGCTCCAGCAGCTTGACCGCCGCAGCGAGTTCGCCTTGTTCTTCAGGGGACAGTTGCTCTTGCAGGGCACGTAACAGCCAGTCGTCTTTAGCCGCCCGACTGGCGTTGAGGTGTTTACGAAAAACCGGTGTCAGGTCAATCAGGGTTTGCCGCCCATCGGTGGGGTCCGGTTGACCACTGACCGCCTTCATCGTTTCCAGCCCGGCAACGGTAATGCGCATGGACTGCGGGCGAACACTTTCCGCACGGGCAAGGGCGGATACGGTAGTAGGGCCGTCACGGTCCAGGCGCAGCAGCACCGACTTCTGGGCGCAAGTGAAATCATTCGGATGGGTTTGCTCGCGTAGCCGGCGGATCAGCTTGCTCAGGGAGATGCGCAGCTCTGCGGCCAGGGTGGCGGTTGATTGGGTGTTGGGGGTGATTGAGGATTTGCTCATGACTGGAGATTAGCACTGGAACAGAAAAACTGTACAGTTTGACTGTATTGATTTTTGCGGGAAATTGGAGGCGAACAAGGTTTGCATTGGATGAGGCGAAAGCAGTTTTTTGAAAATGGTGGTCTGCCTCCGATTTCTACACCCATCACGCAGAGCCTCAGTGTTCCGAATGTTGCGGCAAAATGATGGCATAATAGTGTCATTTTCAGGCGTCGCGAGCACAAGGAGAAGCGCGTTTTGCAGTTTCCATTCACACACAGAGTTGCTGTTTTACTGACATTCACAGCGTTTTTTGCAGGATGCCAAAACACTGGCTCTGGTAGTCAGGACGATTTTTCCTCGAGCTTCAATTGCTGGACCTATAGGGTGGAAGGCCCTATGACCCAGGAGCGAGTCGAAGAAATTCGCGAGCGCAGCAATAAGGGTAACCGTGTATGCAGCACCGTGCTCGCCGCCATGTATGAACGCGGCGTGGGTGTGCCGCAAGACATACCTAAGGCCAAAGCCCTCTACCAATCCGCAGCCGATGGGGACGGGCGGGTCTATTACCAACTCGGCCGTATGGCAGAAGACGGTGTCGGCGAATCTCCCGACTATGTGAAGGCCCGGCAGTATTATCGGCGCGCCGCCAACGCTCCCGAGGACGTCAGCGGTAAGGCGGGCCTGGCCAAGTTGATGGAGGACGGCAAAGGTGGCCCTCAGGATCTCGAGGGTGCGCTGGCGCTTTACCTGAGCGCGATGGAATCCATCGACGATGATTCATGGAAGGGCGTTGAAAGGTTGCGTGCCGAGGGGCTGACCCTGACGATCCCCCAGAAAAATCGCTATAACCAAGTCTGGGCCCATACCGTATCGAACCGGATTAACAGAAAGAACATGAGTGCTGGGTTGGCCTTGTTGAAAACCTTCAAACCACGCTCGGTTAGCAAACCAGTCAAAGTCCAGTTTGAATACACCCTGGGCTCCCTGGTACCGCAGCTATCAGTGTTCGAAAGTTCGGGTGACAACGCGTTCGATAAAGCGGCGGTAGAGGCCTTGAGTGACTTCCGGTTTCCGCAGGTGCAGCCGATGATGCCCGAGGGACAAAAGAGTTTGCAGTTTATTGGCAGTGTCAAGTTGAGAGGGTTCTGACGGAGGGGAGAGCCCCGTCACGCTCGAGTTCTGGTGCTCCAGGCCACTGCGCGCAGGGCAAGCCCGGCCACGTTTGGCGAAACATGAACACCAGGGCCCCTTCGGGCGATCCAGTTGATGCGCGCCAAGGCATTCATAGGGGCCCCTTCAAAAAGCGTTGTTCATGATCGGGGTTCGGTAACAGACAGGTGTCGTACTTCCCGAAGAGCCGGTAGCGATTGCGCGCAATGCGATCGTAGGCCCAATCCCGAAGCACCCGAGGAACGCCACGCAACAGCAGCAATGGACGCCACGCGGAGGGCAGTTGCGCAATGATTTCGAAAACCGCACCCGAACGCACCCAGTAGCGCTGGTCGCGAATCACCGCCAGGGTCTCGAACTGATCCAACGGCAACCCTGCCCAGGCCAACAGCGCCTGGCCTTCCGGCGACTGTACCGCTGCCAACCGCACGCGCCGTGGGTGATCATGCCGAATCAGGAACCGCGCCCAGCCATTGCACAGCTTGCACACACCGTCGAAGAGCACCACGGTCTCGCCGGGCTTGAGGAATGGTGCGGGTGAGGGGCGCGTTTGGGAAACGGGCATAAACATGGGTCCAATCAGGCTGGGTTATTCCGGATCATACCCGCGTGCCAGCGTTCAGGTCTGCGACGACTTTGTCTTCCGCCCCCACCTCATGCAGGGAAATCCTCGAAGTCTCCGGCAACGCCAACCCACCCGCCAACGCCAGCAACGCCACCGCGATCAGATAAAACGCCGGCGACAAGTTGCTGCCGGTGGTGCTGATCAACCACGTGGCCACCAGCGGCGCGGTACCACCGAACAGCGTGTAGGCCATGTTGTAAGTAATCGCCGACGCGGTGTACCGCGTACGGGTCGGAAAGGTCTCCGACAGCAGCGCCGCCGTAACCACCCCACACAACACCGCGCCAACGGCCAGCAACATCACCCCGACGATAGACGCCGCGAACGACCCCGAACTCGCCATCAGGAACGACGGATACACCACCACCATCAACAACACACACGCCGTCATCACCGTGACCCGACGCCCCACCCGATCCGAATACAACCCCGCCAACGGACAAATCGCCGCCGCGAAAATCAACGCAATCAACGACACCAGCAACGCCGCCGCCCGACTCAGGCCGCCCGCGACTTGCAGGTACGTCGCAAAGTAAGTGGTGAACATATAAAACGACAGCGCCGTAAGTGACACAAAAGCGCCCAGGCAGCAGATCGCCGCACCATGGTTGCGCAAGGTTTCCTTGAGGGGCGAATGAGCGACGGCATGCTCCTGCTTCACCGCCTGGAAGGCCGGCGTCTCATCCAGCTTCCAGCGCAGATAAAGCCCCACCAGCCCCAACGGCGCGGCAATCAGAAACGGCAGACGCCAGCCCCAACTGCCCATCGCCTCGGCGGATAACGACGCCTCAAGCGCATAAGCCACCACGGCTGCGGCAGCGAAGGCAGAAAACGTCGACACCGGGACGAAGCTGCCGTACCAGGCGCGTTTGTCACTGGGCGCGTGCTCCATCAGGTAGGCACAGGCCCCGGCGTATTCACCCCCGGCGGAAAAGCCCTGGGCGCAACGGATCAGCGACAACAGAATCGGCGCTGCGACACCGATGGCGGCGTAAGTGGGGAGTAGACCGATCAAGGTGGTTGCACCCGCCATCAGCAGAATCGTCATCGCCAGGGTGCGCTTACGGCCGATTCGGTCGCCCAGCATGCCGAAGAAAATCCCTCCCAGAGGGCGGAACGCAAAGGCGACAGCGAACACGGCGAAGGTTTTGAGCAGCGCCACACTGGCGTCGCCGCTGGGGAAGAATTGTTGGGCGATGGTGGTGGCGAGGAAGCCGTAGACGGCGAAGTCGAACCACTCGACAAAGTTGCCGATGCCGGCGGCGATGATCACCTTTCGCAGGGTTTTGGGGCTTACCTGTTCGGTGGATGCGCTCGTCATGGTGGGCCTCGGCGTTTATGTCAGTAATCATTCGATTATCGGAGGAGTGACTGAAGCGGCAGGGTTCAAAAGTGTCGTCCGCATAGTCAGTACCGACTGGGTGGCGTTGATATAGGCAGGATCTGGGCCAGGTTGGGCGCAGGTGGTTGCGGGGTGGGGTGTTCTGACTAGCGAAAAATCGTGCCCTGCCTCCGGTTTCCCTAAGGAATGGCTTTAAGGTAATCGAAGGTTGGAATGGAACATCTCGACTTAAGGGCCGCCCTTTCAGGGTCTTTGAAAAACCAGTCGCATCAGGCTGGGGATGAAGATCTAGCCGGCGACGTGAAACCCCAGTGGGAGCTGTCGAGCTTTAGCGAGGCTGCGATAGCGTCGGTACTGCCAGCATTGATGTTGGCGGACCCACCGCTATCGCAGCCTCGCTAAAGCTCGACAACTCCCACAGTTGATCTTCACTGCCCGAAGCTGGGTATTCCAACCGTATTTGGCTGTGTTCTCAAAGACCTTGAAAGGGCTGGACTCAAGGACGCGACATTTATGGACGTCAGCTTTTCTCAAATCAGCGAGCCTGTGAACAATCGCGCCTGCATCAATACGCACACGATGAAGGGCGCAATAAATGAGGTGCTTATCTTCGCCCTCGTTCACTATGCACACGCAGGTTGCCCCCTCGTCGGTGCAGCCGGCAATGACCGCGCGACGGCGCAGATGATCGGAGCCTTCTGATGCAATTCAAACGTCTTTCCTGCGCCATGCTGGCGCTGACCAGCGTGCTCTCGGCCTGCGGGATCCATCCCCCCATCCCGTCGCCCACTCGGCAAACGCCGGAAATTCGCGAATTCTCGGGCGCACTGGCTTTATATGCGCCGCCGCAAAAGGCCTGGCAGTGGACTGCGCAAACGTGGTTTACGGCCGAATTGAACGCTAGCTGCAAAGGTATCGTTCGCTACGTCGACCCGGCCCAGGGTATTGATTCCTATGTGGGCGAAGGCAGTGTTCCAGACATATATTTTTCCAGCGACGACCCGGATGTGATTTTCGCGATGACGGCGGGTGCAACACAGAAGCTCATCTTCTCCACCGACGCAGGCCGCACCTTCGTGCGTGAAGTGCGCGAGCTCCCGGACAGGGTCTGGATTAAGTTCGTTGTACTGCGCAAGGGCCAGGTGTATGTCGGCGTGCAGCAACTCGGTTACGAAGCGGACGGGTATTTCCCCTGGACGGGCCCAGGTGTTAACGAGAAGACCAGGACTCATGACGGGCCGGCTGAGGACGTCAAGTTAACCCTGCTTGTCGCACCGCTGGACAAGCAAAACGCCCGTATCGGTTGGTATCAGGTACTGGCACCCACGAACTATCCATTCCGCCACGGCGCGGCCGAGGCGGACGGCGCTTCCCTGAAACGGCTGGACTCGCTCGATGGACTTGGTTTGCCGCACGGGGTGCAGACGAGTCCGCTGACCGAGTGCATGAAGACAGCAAGTTTGCCGCCCACATGGGACCAGATGAAAAATGCGGCTATTACACGGCCGCAGGAATGGTATGACGCAGCTAGAGCAGCTCATCCGGGGTGGAGCAGGCCGGAGAATGATGCATTTATTGAACGTATGCGTAGCGTGAAAGCCGGTACTTTCAAATAGCGGTGGCGCTGTTAGAGGGCAAAAGAGGATGGATCTATTTTTAACCCTGTAGCCAACAACATGATTTAAAGGGATTTAGTTATGAACATGATTGATGATTTAAAGGTTAAGTATCCCGGAGCTATTGCATGGCCGTTTGGGGATACTCCAGAAATGGCAGATGAGTTGGCTGGGCTTGTTATTAAAGGGGTAAAAACAGCCGCATGTTGCTCGCTCTCGTCATTCAAATATGAGAATGAATCACCCACTATTGGCGGTTACAGTATCATTCTCAATAGTAAGGGCGAGCCTGTATGTGTAGTTAGAGTTATTTCGATGCGTATAATTCGTTACTGTGACGTAGATCAAGATCTTGCGAGGAAGGAAGGTGAAGGGGATCTCAGTCTCAGGTACTGGATGCAGGGTCATAAAGATTTTTTCCAAAGAGAGGGCTCGTTCGACGAGGCTATGGAACTTGTGGCAGAAGAATTTGAGTTGGTGGAAGTATTGTAAAAGATAAGGCTCTCTAGCCAACTATTTTTAGCATATACATGCTTGGGATGGTTGATTTTTTATCTGAGGAGAAGGGTGAAGAAAAGAAGGGCGGATTTATTTTTTGTCCTGGAAATAAATCCGCCCC
>NZ_WNNK01000025.1 GCF_009724245.1 Pseudomonas spelaei
CTGCGGTTTGCCAAATTGGCCTGATGTTCAAGCGTCAAGAAAAAAGCAAGCATTCTCAATGCCTTGGCGTTAGAATCGTTGCCGGTTTTGAACGCTTGGAGCGGGTCCGGCGAAATTGGATCCGTGCAGCTATTTAATAGCAGATAACGGCGCAGCATCTGAAAAGGGCTGTGCCGTTTTTGTTTCAGTGGTTTGAGTGTTCAGCGCGGCCGCAGGTTTGGGGTCGCAAGGGCAGGGCGCTTCGTCGTATTTATGTTTCTCGATGCTGCTGCCCGGCCCGTCGAGCTCGCGTGCGAGATCGGCTGCCAGCGAGGTGATCGACCGCCTCTTCTATATATAGAAGGGTTGGCGCAGAGCCCTGGCGCGATTGACTGTATTTGCTAGCGGGGTGAGGTGTATTCGTGCATCCGCTCCTATAAATTGCCTGCTGCTTTTTTACCCGTTTTCAGTAGGGTGACTTCTTGAGTTTGACCCACTAGAATGCATGCCCTTGATTCTTGGGTCGGAAACGGCCGGCTAACGTCTGTGCAACGAGGAATATCCATGCAAGTTTCTGTTGAAAATACTTCTGCTCTTGAGCGCCGCATGAGCATCACCGTGCCGGCTGAGCGCATCGAGACTCAGGTCAACAAGCGTCTGCAGCAGACTGCCCAAAAGGCCAAGATCGCTGGTTTCCGTCCAGGCAAAGTGCCGATGAGCGAAATCAAGCGCCGTTTTGGTGCTGACGCACGTCAGGAAGCTGTAGGCGACGTGATCCAGGCTTCCTTCTACGAAGCTGTTGTCGAGCAAAAGCTGAACCCGGCTGGTTCGCCTTCGATCGAGCCTAAAACTCTGGAAGCAGGCAAGGATCTGGAATACGTAGCCGTGTTCGAAGTGTTCCCTGAATTCGAAGTGGCCGGTTTCGACTCCATCGCTATCGAGCGTCTGAGCGCCGACGTGGCTGATTCGGACCTGGACAACATGCTGGAAATTCTGCGCAAGCAGAACACTCGTTTTGAAGTGGCTGATCGTGCTGCCCAGAACGAAGACCAGTTGAACATCGATTTCGTTGGCAAGGTTGACGGCGAAGTGTTCGCTGGCGGTTCGGCCAAGGGTACTCAGCTGGTACTGGGCTCCAACCGCATGATCCCGGGTTTTGAAGACGGTCTGGTTGGCGCTAAAGCCGGCGAAGAGCGTGTTCTGAGCCTGACCTTCCCGGCTGACTATCAGAACCTGGACCTGGCTGGCAAGGCTGCTGAGTTCACCGTGACCGTCAACACCGTTTCCGAGCCTAAGCTGCCAGAGCTGAACGAAGAGTTCTTCGCCCAGTTTGGTATCAAGGAAACCGGTATCGAAGGTTTCCGCACCGAAGTTCGCAAGAACATGGAGCGTGAACTGCGTCAGGCCATCAAGTCCAAGGTCAAGAACCAGGTCATGGACGGTCTGCTGGCTGCCAACCCGATCGAAGTGCCTAAGGCCCTGCTGTCCAACGAAGTGGATCGTCTGCGCGTGCAGGCTGTTCAGCAGTTCGGTGGCAACATCAAGCCTGACCAACTGCCGGCTGAGCTGTTCGAAGAACAAGCCAAGCGCCGTGTAGTGCTGGGTCTGATCGTGGCTGAAGTGGTCAAGCAGTTCGACCTCAAGCCTGACGAAACCCGCGTCCGCGAGATGATTCAGGAAATGGCTTCGGCTTACCAGGAGCCTGAGCAGGTTGTGTCTTGGTACTACAAGAACGACCAGCAACTGAACGAAGTGCGTTCGGTTGTGCTGGAAGAGCAAGTTGTAGATACTGTTCTGCAGAAGGCTAAGGTGACCGACAAAGCGGTCTCTTACGAAGAAGCAGTCAAGCCGGCGGAAGCAGCACAAGCCGACTGATTGTCCAACTCGTTCGAAAATACACCCATAAGCCAGCCTCGCGCTGGCTTATGCGTATTCAAGACATGACTATTTGGGAGTAACTGCAGAGCATGTTCCGTAATTCGTATATTCAGCAGAACTCTGATATCCAGGCCGCAGGCGGCCTGGTCCCGATGGTTGTCGAGCAGTCTGCTCGTGGCGAGCGCGCCTATGACATCTACTCGCGCCTTCTCAAGGAGCGGGTGATCTTTCTGGTTGGTCCGGTAGAGGACTACATGGCCAATCTGATCTGTGCGCAGCTGCTGTTCCTTGAAGCGGAAAACCCGGACAAGGACATCCATCTCTACATCAACTCCCCGGGCGGTTCGGTAACGGCAGGCATGTCGATCTACGACACCATGCAGTTCATCAAGCCGAACGTATCGACCACCTGTATCGGTCAAGCGTGCAGCATGGGTGCTTTCCTGCTGACCGCTGGTGCTGAGGGCAAGCGTTACTGCCTGCCGAACTCGCGTGTGATGATTCACCAACCACTGGGCGGTTTCCAGGGTCAGGCGTCGGATATCGAAATCCATGCCAAGGAAATCCTCTTTATTCGTGAGCGCCTCAACACGCTGATGGCCAAGCATAGTGGGCATACCCTGGAAGAGATCGAGCGCGATACCAACCGCGATAACTTCATGAGCGCCGAAGCCGCGCGTGAGTACGGGTTGATCGACGCAGTGATCGAAAAGCGCCCCGCTTAATATAAGCAGCTCAAAATAGGGCTGGTCGGCGGGTCCGACCACCAGTGGGCTTGAAAAAGCCCTCAATAGCCTTCATCTTGTGTTGCAAGCCTATCGGATTTGGATCGAACGAATGACTGACACCCGCAACGGCGAGGACAACGGCAAGCTGCTCTATTGCTCCTTCTGTGGCAAAAGCCAGCATGAAGTGCGCAAATTGATTGCCGGCCCCTCGGTCTTTATCTGCGACGAGTGCGTCGACCTGTGCAATGACATCATCCGTGAGGAGGTGCAGGAAGCTCAGGCCGAAAGCAGCGCGCATAAATTGCCTTCGCCTAAAGAAATCAGCGGCATCCTTGACCAGTACGTGATTGGTCAAGAACGTGCGAAAAAGGTTTTGGCCGTAGCGGTGTACAACCACTACAAGCGCCTTAACCAACGTGACAAAAAGAATGACGACGTCGAGCTCGGCAAAAGCAACATCTTGCTGATCGGTCCTACAGGTTCGGGTAAAACCCTGCTTGCAGAAACCCTGGCTCGCCTGCTGAACGTTCCCTTCACCATTGCTGACGCAACTACCCTCACCGAGGCGGGTTACGTGGGCGAAGACGTTGAGAACATCATTCAGAAGCTGCTTCAGAAATGCGATTACGACGTAGAGAAAGCCCAGATGGGCATTGTCTACATCGATGAAATCGACAAGATTTCGCGCAAATCCGACAACCCTTCGATTACCCGGGATGTTTCCGGTGAGGGCGTGCAGCAAGCGCTGTTGAAACTGATCGAAGGTACGGTTGCTTCCGTACCGCCACAAGGCGGCCGCAAGCATCCCCAGCAGGAATTCCTTCAGGTTGATACGCGTAACATCCTGTTCATCTGCGGCGGTGCGTTCTCCGGTCTGGAAAAGGTTATTCAAAACCGTTCCACCCGTGGTGGCATTGGCTTCAGTGCAGAAGTACGCAGCAAGGAAGAAGGCAAGAAAGTCGGTGAATCCCTGCGTGAAGTCGAACCTGATGATCTGGTCAAGTTCGGTCTGATCCCGGAATTCGTCGGTCGTCTGCCGGTTTTGGCGACGTTGGATGAGCTGGATGAGGCTGCATTGATGCAGATTCTCACCGAGCCGAAAAACGCCCTGACCAAGCAGTACGCCAAGCTGTTCGAGATGGAAGGTGTGGACCTCGAGTTCCGTGCTGACGCGCTCAAATCGGTGGCCAAGCGGGCACTGGAGCGCAAGACGGGCGCCCGTGGTTTGCGTTCGATCCTCGAAGGCGTGTTGCTCGACACCATGTATGAAATCCCCTCGCAATCCGAGGTGAGTAAAGTGGTGATCGACGAAAGCGTTATAGAAGGCAAGTCCAAGCCACTGTATATCTATGAAAACAGTGAGCCGGCGGCCAAGGCTGCGCCTGACGCATAAGCGTCATCCTGCCGGAATAGAACAAGGGGCCTTAGGGCCCCTTTGTTTTTACTGCGTTTAACTGCTGCCATTAAGCTTGTTTTTTTTGCAGACAGCCCCCATCTTGGTTTCAAGCTTACTTTCATCTGTCATAGAGGCGAAATCATGAAGACAACCATTGAATTGCCTCTCCTGCCGTTGCGCGATGTCGTTGTGTATCCGCACATGGTTATCCCGCTGTTCGTGGGGCGCGAGAAGTCTATCGAAGCCCTCGAGGCCGCGATGACGGGCGACAAGCAGATTCTGCTGTTGGCCCAGAAAAATCCTGCCGACGATGATCCGGGCGAAGATGCCCTGTATCGCGTCGGTACGATTGCTACCGTTCTGCAACTGCTCAAGCTGCCTGATGGCACCGTCAAGGTGTTGGTTGAAGGCGAGCAGCGTGGCGCGGTTGAGCGCTTCATGGAGGTGGACGGCCACCTGCGCGCCGAAGTGGTGCTGATCGACGAAGTCGATGCGCCTGAGCGCGAGTCCGAAGTCTTTGTTCGCAGCCTGCTTTCCCAGTTCGAGCAATACGTGCAACTGGGCAAAAAAGTTCCTGCTGAAGTCCTTTCTTCCCTCAACAGCATTGATGAGCCAAGCCGCCTGGTCGACACCATGGCCGCGCACATGGCGCTGAAAATCGAGCAGAAGCAGGACATCCTCGAAATTATCGATTTGTCGGCCCGGGTCGAACACGTCCTGGCATTGCTGGATGCTGAAATCGACCTGCTGCAGGTTGAGAAACGCATTCGCGGGCGCGTCAAAAAGCAAATGGAGCGCAGCCAGCGCGAGTACTACCTGAATGAGCAGATGAAGGCCATTCAGAAGGAGCTGGGTGACAGCGAGGAAGGCCACAACGAAATCGAAGAGCTGAAGAAGCGTATCGATGCCGCTGGCCTGCCGAAAGACGCCCTGACCAAAGCGACTGCCGAGCTGAACAAACTCAAGCAGATGTCGCCAATGTCGGCCGAAGCGACCGTGGTGCGTTCCTACATCGACTGGCTGGTTCAGGTGCCGTGGAAGGCTCAGACCAAGGTGCGCCTGGATCTGGCTCGCGCTGAAGACATTCTCGATGCCGATCACTATGGCCTCGAAGAAGTCAAAGAACGCATCCTCGAATACCTCGCTGTGCAAAAGCGCGTGAAGAAGATTCGCGGCCCGGTGTTGTGCCTGGTCGGGCCTCCTGGTGTGGGTAAAACCTCGCTGGCTGAGTCGATTGCCCACGCAACAAACCGTAAATTCGTACGCATGGCTCTTGGTGGCGTGCGCGACGAAGCGGAAATTCGCGGTCATCGCCGGACTTATATCGGTTCGATGCCGGGAAGATTGATTCAAAAGATGACAAAGGTGGGGGTGCGCAACCCACTGTTCCTGCTCGATGAAATCGACAAAATGGGCAGTGACATGCGTGGCGATCCGGCGTCGGCTTTGCTGGAGGTGCTCGACCCTGAGCAGAACCACAATTTCAACGACCATTACCTGGAAGTCGACTACGACCTGTCCGACGTAATGTTCCTTTGCACCTCCAACTCCATGAACATTCCGCCAGCGTTGCTGGACCGGATGGAGGTGATTCGTCTGCCGGGCTACACCGAAGACGAGAAGATCAACATCGCGGTCAAATACCTCGCGCCCAAGCAGATTTCGGCCAATGGCCTGAAGAAGGGAGAGATCGAATTCGAGGTCGAGGCGATCCGCGACATCATTCGTTACTACACCCGCGAGGCCGGTGTACGGGGCCTTGAGCGTCAGTTGGCGAAGATCTGCCGCAAGGCGGTCAAGGAACATGCGTTGGAAAAGCGCTTCTCGGTGAAGGCCACCGCAGACTCCCTGGAGCACTACCTGGGCGTGCGTAAATTCCGTTATGGCCTGGCAGAGCAGCAGGATCAGATCGGTCAGGTAACCGGCCTGGCGTGGACTCAGGTGGGCGGCGAATTGCTGACCATCGAAGCGGCTGTCGTGCCGGGCAAAGGCCAGTTGATCAAGACCGGTTCCCTCGGCGATGTGATGGTCGAGTCGATCACCGCCGCGCTGACCGTGGTGCGCAGCCGCGCCAAAAGCCTGGGGATCCCCGTGGACTTCCACGAGAAGCGCGACACCCACATCCATATGCCGGAAGGGGCGACCCCCAAGGACGGCCCTAGCGCAGGCGTAGGCATGTGTACGGCACTGGTATCAGCCTTGACCGGCATTCCGGTGCGTGCCGATGTCGCCATGACCGGGGAAATTACCTTGCGAGGCCAGGTGCTGGCCATTGGTGGCCTCAAAGAGAAATTGCTCGCTGCGCACCGTGGTGGTATCAAGACGGTGATCATTCCTGAAGAGAATGTGCGTGACTTGAAGGAAATTCCTGACAACATCAAGCAAGATCTGCAGATTAAACCCGTTAAATGGATTGACGAGGTCCTGCAAATTGCGCTGCAATACGCGCCGGAGCCCTTGCCGGATGTGGCTCCGGAGATAGTTGCAAAGGATGAAAAACGCGAGACTGACTCTAAGGAAAGAATTAGCACGCATTAATACGTTTAAGCCTGGTGGCTTCCTTGACAGCTTTTTAGAGCCCTTGTTATAAAGCGGCTCTTAAGTGTCTGTAGGCCATTCAGCACTGGTTTTTGCTTTCACCAAAAAACTTAGAATCATACTCAATAGATATAAGGGGACTTAGAGTGAACAAGTCGGAACTGATTGATGCTATCGCTGCATCTGCTGATATCCCGAAAGCCGCTGCTGGCCGTGCGCTGGACGCAGTAATCGAATCCGTCACTGGCGCTCTCAAGGCCGGCGACTCCGTGGTACTGGTTGGTTTCGGTACTTTCTCTGTGACCGATCGTCCAGCTCGCACTGGCCGTAACCCACAGACTGGCAAGGCGCTGCAAATCGCCGCGGCCAAAAAACCAGGTTTCAAAGCCGGTAAAGCCCTGAAAGAAGCGGTTAACTAAGCTTCGTTCAAGCCTTACCCATCCGGGTTGGACGCAGGTCTGACCTGGCAGCGGAGCGGTAGCTGACCCAAGTATCCATCGGGTCGCCACGCCGGGGGTGTGGGTTCAAACCCCCGTCCGCTCCGCCAGTTACGAGAAGGCGCATCCTCGGATGCGCCTTTCTTCTATCCGGACTCTACCCACGCTCCACGGTTGCCTAATTTTGAAGTTCAACCGTTTCTGGGGGACGCATGCTGCAGAATATCAGGGACAATTCACAAGGCTGGATTGCCAAGACCATTATCGGGATCATCGTCGCATTGATGGCGTTCACCGGTATCGAGGCTATTTTTCAGGCTTCGACCAACAACAAGCAGGACGTGGCCAAGGTCAACGGTGAAGAAATCACCCAAAACGAGCTGAGCCAGGCTGTCGACATGCAACGTCGTCAGTTGATGCAACAGTTGGGCAAGGACTTCGATGCTTCCTTGCTGGATGAAAAGCTGTTGCGCGAAGCCGCTCTCAAAGGTTTGATCGATCGCAAGCTGCTGCTGCAAGGCGCCGCTGATTCGAAATTCGCTTTCTCCGAGGCTGCGCTGGACCAAGTGATCCTGCAGACACCGGAATTCCAGGTTGATGGTCAGTTCAACGCCGAGCGTTTTGACCAGGTGATCCGTCAGTTGGGTTACAGCCGTCTGCAATTCCGTCAGATGCTGACTCAGGAAATGCTGATCGGCCAGGTTCGTGCAGGTATCGCCGGCAGTGGTTTTGTCACCGACGCTCAGGTCCTGGCGTTTGCGCGCCTGGAAAAGCAGACTCGCGATTTCGCCACCGTCAACATCAAGGCTGATCCTGCTGCGGTGAAACTCACCGACGACGAGGTCAAGGCTTACTACGACCAGCACGCCAAAGAGTTCATGACCCCTGACCAAGTGGTCATCGACTACCTGGAGCTGAAGAAGTCTTCTTTCTTCGACCAGGTCACGGTCAAGGACGATGAGCTGCAGGCGTTGTATCAGAAAGAAACCGCCAACCTCGCTGAACAGCGTCGTGCCGCGCATATTCTGATTGAAGTCAACGACAAGGTGAACGAGGCGCAAGCCAAGGCCAAGATCGAGGAAATCCAGGCGCGCCTGGCCAAGGGCGAAAGCTTTGAAGCCCTGGCCAAGGAGTTCTCCCAGGATCCAGGTTCGGCGAACAGCGGCGGTGATCTCGGTTACGCGGGGCCTGGCGTCTACGACCCGGCCTTCGAAACAGCCCTGTATGCCTTGAACAAGGATCAGGTCTCGGCGCCGGTGCGTACCACCTTCGGTTGGCACCTGATCAAGCTGTTGGGTGTTGAAGCACCGCAAGTGCCTTCGTTTGCCAGCCTGAAAGACAAGCTGACTCACGAGCTCAAGACCCAGCAGGTTGAACAGCGTTTCGTTGAAGCGACCAAACAACTGGAAGATGCTGCATTCGAAGCTTCCGACCTGGCCCAGCCAGCGTCGGACCTGAAGCTGACTGTGCACACCTCGAAACCATTTGGTCGTGACGGTGGTGATGGCATTGCGGCGAACCGTGCGGTAGTTGCCGCAGCGTTCAGCCCTGAAGTCCTGGATGAGGGTGCCAACAGCACCGCCATCGATCTGGATCCGGAAACCATCGTGGTGCTGCGTGCCAAAGAGCACTTGAAGCCTGCGCAGTTGCCGCTGGAAAGCGTTTCGACGGCCATCCGTGCGCAAATGACCAAGGAGCGCGCCAGCGCTGCGGCCAAGGCGCATGCGGATGAGCTGATTGCCAGCCTGCGTGACGGCAAGACTCCATTGAATCAAGTGATCGATGGTCAGAACTGGAAAGTTACTGAAGCGGCCACCCGTGGCCAGGAAGGGAGCGACCCAGCCGTGTTGCAAGCCCTGTTCCGTATGCCCAAGCCTGCGGCCAAGGACAAGCCGACCTTCACCAGCGTGACGCTGGCGGACGGTAGCCTGATGATCGTGCGCTTGAACGGCGTCAACGAAGCCGCTGTTCCGACGGACGAAGAAAAGGCTCAGTACCGTCGCTTCCTCGCATCGCGCGAGGGGCAGCAGGACTTTGCCGCCTATCGCAAGCAGTTGGAAACCCAGGCTGACATCAAGAAGTTCTGATGTTGCGAGTCGCCTGAATAAAAAGACCCCGGCCTGAAGAGGCCGGGTTTTTTTTGCCCGTTCGAGTCAGTGAATGTGTTTCGTCCGTAGTGTCGTGAGCAGTGCCAGCAACAGCAATGTGGCGACCGCCCACGGAAATGAAGTCACTCCCATTCCTTGCAACAATATGCCTCCTGCCAAACCGCCTCCGGCAATCCCCAGGTTCCACACGGTGACCAGCATCGACTGCGCTGCATCGGCCGAATCCCCGGCGGACTTGGCGAGCGCCGTTTGCAGCAGTGCCGCAAGGCCACCAAAGGCCAGGCCCCACAACGCGACCGTCGTGTAGATCACGCCGGCAGAGCTGATCCAGAACACCAGCGCCAGTGCTGAAAAGGCAAACAACGTACAGCTGATGATCAACAACTGGCGCAGGCGTTTGTCAATCAACACCCCAACAATCCAGATACTCAAGAGCGCGGCCAGACCAAACACCAGCAGCACCCGGTCGATGTCGGCTGCGATTCCGGCAGGTACTAAAAAAGGCGCGATGTAGGTGTAGAGAATGTTATGGGCCAGCACGTAGGTGAAGGTTACAAACAACACCGGACGAATTCCGGGTAGTGCCAGTACCTGGCGGAGCCCGAGGCGTTTCTCAGCGCTTTGCCCGGCAAAGTCCGGCACCTGCCAGCGCACCCAGGCCAGCAACACAATCGTTAGTCCGGTCATGATCGCAAAGCTTAAGCGCCATCCCACTGCGGTACCGAGGAAGGTTCCGGCGGGTACCCCAAGGGACAGTGCCAACGGGGCGCCCAGCATGGCCACGGCAATTGCTCGTCCTTGCAGATGCGGCGCCACCATACGGCTGGCGTAACCGGCCAATAGCGCCCAGAGCAGGCCAGCAAAAACACCGGCAAACAGACGCGCTATCAGTGTCAGCAGGTAGTCGTTGGAAAACGCCGTGATGCTGTTGACCAGGGCAAAGCCACCGATGGCAATCAGCAGCAACGGTCGCCGGCGCCAGCCACGGGTGGCGATGGTCAGGGGAATGGCTGCCAATAATGAGCCGATGGCGTAGAGCGTTACGAGCTGACCGACCAGTGCCTCGGAAACCCCGAGATCGGCGCCCATTTGTGGCAGCAGGCCTGCGGGCATGGCCTCGGTGAGGATGGTGATGAACCCGGCCGTGGCCAGTGCCAGCAAACCACTCAGAGGCAGTCGATCACGGCTGGCAGCACGGTGGGGGGGAGAATCGGAAAGTACACAGCTGTCGTTCATGTTTCTCGGCTCCAGTGTCAATGCGGCAGGGCAAGGACGCAGAGTAGAGGGCTGCGTTGGGCAGAAAAACAGGCTAAGGTTCCGAACTTATCGGACGCTTGTATCCGCAATCATCTGGAAAGCCACCATGGACAGTCTGGGCAGTATTTCGGTGTTTGTGCTGGTGGCGGAAACCCGCAGCTTTACCGATGCCGGTCGGGTGTTGGGGGTGTCTTCCTCGGCGGTCGGCAAGAGCATCGCGCGTATCGAAGAGCGCCTGGGGGTCAGGCTGTTTCACCGCAGCACCCGCAGTATCACGTTGACGGGGGAGGGCGCATTGTTTCTGGAACGTTCCCGACGCATTCTCGCCGAGGTCGAGGCGGCGGAGCAGGAGTTGACCCAGGCAGCCGCTACCCCAAGGGGTAAGTTGCGCATCAGCTTGCCTCAGGTCAGGGGTTTGTTAATGCCGGTATTGACTGACTTTATGCGCGCTTATCCGGATATAGAACTGGACGTGGACTTCTCTGACCGCATGGTGGATGTGATCGAGGAGGGTTTTGACGCGGTGGTGCGTACTGGCAAGCCCGAGGATTCGCGTTTGATGGCACGCCTGCTTGGGCATTTCAGCTTGGTGCTGGTGGGCTCGCCTGACTATTTTGCCCAACACGGCGTGCCCCTTGGCCCCCAGGACTTGAATGAGCACGCCTGCTTGCGTCACAAATTCTGCGCCACCGGTAAGTTGGAAGCCTGGCCTTTGCGACCGGAACCCGGTACGCCCGAGCCGATCCTGCGTGCGTCGCTGGTGTCCACGACCATTGAATCGCTCATGCACGTTGCCCATGAAGGCCTGGGCATTGCCTGCCTGCCGGACTTCATGGTCCGTGAATCGGTGGAGCAGGGCAGGTTGCAACGGGTGTTGGACGACTATGTGGAACACAGCGGCAGCTTCTGGATGCTCTGGCCATCCAGCCGGCACGCCTCGGCCAAGTTAAGGGTGTTTATCGACCATATGTGCGACCAGCTTTTTCCTGCGGACACCGTCCCATAAGTGTCTTGGATTTTACCGACAGGAATCCGCACGCCAGGGCCACGTTCTGTTGCACAATACCGCCCTGACTGTTTTCCTCAGGATTTTCAATGTTGACATCATTTCACTTGCGTAGCCTCGGGCTGGCGCTGGTGCTGGCGGGCGCCGCGGGCTGTTCGTCACCCAAGACCGCTATTTATGAACATGAGAATTTCGATGATTCCGGTACGTTCTCTCGGGACTATCCGGTCAGTGAAGTCGCCGCCTGTGAAGCGGCCAGGCGTGCGCTGCTGAGCCAGGGCTACATCATCACCAGCAGTGATCCCAAGCTGGTGAGCGGTAACAAGAGTTTCCAGCAGACCGGTGAGACTCACCTGCAGATCAGTTTCAGTATCGTGTGTGCCAAAGACGGCAGCGCCGATCACCACTCGACCATGTTTGCCAACGCTCTGCAGGATCGTTATGCGCTGAAAAAGGTCAACAATTCAGCGAGCCTTGGGGTCGGTGTACTGGGTTCGGTGTCGATGCCCATTGGCTCCACCGACGATTCGATGGTCAAGGTGGCCAGCGAGACGGTGACCTCGCCCAAGTTTTATGAGCGCTACTTCGCATTGGTGGACGTGTTCCTGCCGCAAGAGGTGAAAGCGGCCGAGCACCTGCCCGAGAAGCCCAAGGCTGACTTGGGTGTGCCTGAACCCAAGGCAGCCCAGGCCACGGATAAGGTTGAAGCGTCGAAGGAAGTACCGGTTGCGCCCTTGGCTCCCGTAGCACCGGCTGTGTTACAACCGATAGCGCCATCACCGCAAGTTGCACCGATTGCGCCGCAGGAAGTACCTGCACCCGCCGTCCCGGTTGAAACCACGCCTGCGTTGCCAGCGCCGACAGAGGCGATTCCTCCACTGCCGACGCCGGCTCAGTAAGCTAGACCGCTGCGGGGTTCGACTTGTCGACGTTGATCCCGTAGCGACCAATGGCCTCTGCGATGCGACTGCGGCTGATCACGCCGTCATCGGCCAAGGCTTTCAAGGCAGCGAGCACGATGAAATGCCGGTCTACCTCAAAGAACTCGCGCAAAGCCTCACGGGTATCTGATTGGCCAAAGCCATCAGTCCCCAGCGCAACGAAGCGGCGTCCCGAGACGAAGGGGCGAATCTGGTCGGCGAAAATCTTCATGTAGTCGGTGGTCACGACTACTGGGCCAGCGTGACCCGACAGGCACTGCTCCACATAACTGATGCGGGGTTCGCTCTCTGGATGCAGCAGGTTCCAGCGCTCCACTTTATGGCCATCACGGCGTAGCTCAGTCAGGCTGGTGACACTCCAGACATCGCTAGCAATATCAAAGTCGTCTCGCAATAAATCCGCAGCGGCGATGACCTCTCGCAAGATCGAACCACTGCCCATCAGTTGTACCCGTGGTTGTTGCGTTTCTTCGCCCGGCTTTAACCGATACATTCCCTTGAGAATTCCTTCCTCGACGCCATTGGGCATTGCCGGGTGCGGGTAGTTTTCGTTGAGCAGGGTGATGTAGTAGTAAATGTCCTCTTGCTCGACGTACATGCGACGCATGCCCTCACGAATGATGACTGCCAGCTCGAAGGCAAAGGTCGGGTCATAGGACACGCAGCAAGGAATGACCGACGACAGTACATGGCTGTGTCCATCGTCATGTTGCAAACCTTCACCCATCAGCGTGGTACGTCCGGCGGTCGCTCCCAGCAGAAAGCCCCGTGCCCGTGCATCAGCTGCCGCCCAGGCCAAATCACCAACCCTCTGGAAGCCGAACATCGAATAGAAGATATAGAAAGGTACGGTCATCAAGCCATGGTTGCTGTAGGACGTACTGGCAGCAATCCATGAGGAGATGGCGCCGGATTCATTTAGGCCTTCCTGCATGATCTGTCCGTCCTTGCTTTCCTTGTAGTAGCTGAGTTGGCTAGCGTCTTGCGGGGTGTACAACTGACCGACAGCGGAGTGAATGCCGATCTGGCGAAATAGGCTTTCCATACCAAAGGTGCGGGACTCGTCTGGCACGATGGGCACAATCAGCTTACCGATGTTCGGGTCCTTGAGCAGAGTACCGAGGATGCGCACAAACGCCATGGTAGTGGATATCGAGCGTTCGCCGGTGTCCTTGAGCTGGGTGGAAAACGCATCGAGTTCAGGGATCCGCAATGGTTCGACTGCGCCGCTACGAGACGGGATATAGCCGCCCAGTGACTGGCGGCGAGCGGCAAAGTAGCGGGCCTCTTCGCTGTCGGCGTCGGGCTTGAGGTAGGGGATGTCGGCCAGTTGATCGTCTGCCACGTCCAGCCCGAAGCGATCGCGGAAAGCTTTCACTGCCTCGGCGCCCATCTTTTTCAACTGGTGGTTGATGTTCTGGCCTTCGCCGGCCTCGCCCATGCCGAAGCCCTTGACGGTTTTCGCCAGGATCACCGTGGGTTGGCTGTTGTGGCGCACGGCAGCAGCATAGGCATTGTAGACCTTGTCGGGGTCGTGGCCGCCGCGAGAGAGCTTCCAGATATCGTTATCGGAAAGGTCGGCAACCAGTGCCAGCAACTCTGGGTATTTGCCGAAAAAGTGTTCCCGCACATAAGCGCCGTTTTGCGATTTGTAGTTCTGATAGTCACCATCGACGCACTCCATCATGCGCTGGCGCAGCAGGCCACTCTGGTCCTTGTCCAGCAATGCATCCCAGCCACTGCCCCATATCACCTTGATTACGTTCCAGCCAGCGGCACGGTACAGGCTTTCGAACTCCTGAATCACCTTGGCGTTGCCTCGTACCGGGCCGTCCAGACGTTGCAGGTTGCAGTTGACCACAAAAATCAGATTGTCGAGTTTCTCCCGGCCGGCCAGGGAAATTGCCGCCAGGGATTCTGGCTGGTCCATCTCTCCATCGCCGAGGAAGGCCCAGACCTTGCGCCCCTGATGCTGCTTGAGGCCACGTAATTCCAAGTAGCGCATGAAGCGCGCCTGGTAGGCGGCGGTGATGGGTCCCAAGCCCATGGACACCGTAGGGAATTGCCAGAAGTCTGGCATCAAGCGTGGGTGCGGATAGGACGAAAGACCTTTGCCGTCCGCTTCCCGACGGAAGTTGTCCAGCTGCGCTTCGCTGATCCGGCCTTCGAGGTAGGCGCGGCCGTAGATGCCTGGCGAAGAGTGGCCCTGGATATACACCAGGTCTCCGTCGAAGCTATCGGTGCGGCCACGGAAAAAATGGTCGAAGCCTACATCGTAGAGGACGGCTGCCGACGCATAGGTGGCGATGTGTCCGCCGACGCCCGAGTGTTTACCGGCACGTAGCACCATGGCCATGGCGTTCCAGCGGATGAATGCATTCAGACGCCGCTCAATGGCCAAGTTACCGGGGTAGGGCAACTGGCGGTCGACGGGGATTGTGTTGACGTAAGGGGTGGTCACCCGTCCGTGGAAGTCACCATGCCGAGCCACGTCGAAATCCAGCAACTGATCAATCAGGTAATGAGCACGCGGACGGCCTTCGGTGGACAGCACCGACTCGATGGACTCCAGCCATTCGCGGGTTTCCTGTGGATCGTTGTCATGTCTTACAGCGTTATTCGAGTTCATGTCAGGCTCCGGGGCGGGTGGACTTCAGCGTACGGGCTCCTGGTGGGAGATGGGTGTTGGCATGCTGAAAAATTAGTTGCAGTTGCAACTACTAGGCTGAATCTAGCGCGGGATGAGCTACTATTGCAACCTTCTCGAATTCTCCGGATGGTGTTGCATGTCGTCGAAAGAGCCTGATGTCTGGTTCCGTTTTGTCCGGGCCCACAGGACGGTCATCCGTGAAATCGAGCGGCGCCTGGCTGCTGCCGGGCTACCGCCCTACGCTTGGTACGATGCGTTGTGGGGCCTGGAAAGCGGCCCTGAAGGTACCCGGCGTATGCATGAGCTGGCCGATGTGCTTGCCATCGAGCGTTACAACCTGACGCGGTTGGTGGACCGTCTGGAAAAGGACGGGCTGGTAGTGCGTTCGCGCTGTGACGGTGATGGTCGAGCGGCGTTTGTCTCGATCACCGATGCCGGTCGGGTGTTGCGCAAGAAAATGTGGAAAATCTACGAAAACACAGTGGATGAGTTGTTTTTGTCGCAGCTCGACGCCGAGCAGCGCCAAGGGTTTGCCGGTGCACTGGAGCGTACGGCAGCCCTGGCGATGGGGGCAGGTCTACAGTCCCGCGGACGACGCAAAGACTGATTCATTTCAGTCGATACCGATGCAGTGCCGCCTCTACTATGCCTGCATCGATACGCCGGTCATCCGCCAATGCTTTCAACGCTAACACGGTGATCCAAAACCGACTGGGCGCCGAGGCCCCCACTGATCCCGCGCCTAATGCCACAAACCGTGCGTCCACATACGCTGACAATTGATCGACAATCGGTTGTGGATAGCCGGTAACCGCAACTACCGGTGCTTCGTCATGGGTCAAGCAATCACGTAAGTGACAGCTACGCCTGGGTGCCATGGGATGCAGGCGATTCCAGCGCTCAGCCGCGCCTGCTTCACGGGCCAGTCGTGTGTAGCTGGGGCAACTCCAGAGTTGTGCCTGGACGCTCCAATCCGTTTCCAGTAATTGAGCGGCGTGCAGGACTTCCTCAAATGCCCGCCCTGCACCCAGTAATCGTACTTTCAGATCCCCCACGGGCTCACGCCGGATCCAATACATGCCCTTGAGCGCGTCGTCACGGTCTTGCGGGTGCAGCCTCGGCCCGTCGTTCTGATCATGCAGCGCCAGGTAATAAAACCCTGGCTTGCCGTCGACATACAGCGCTTGTAAACCCGCCAGGACAATTGCCTGGGCTTCTTCGCCCGAGGCCGGATCATAAGGCGTGCAGTGCAGATTGCTCGCGAGCCACAACGGTAGCGAGGGGGATGGGCGGGTTTCGATGTCGTTGCACAAAATTCCCCGCTGTTCGGTCTCGCTCGACAGTGCGCGCAACTGTGCGGATGACGTAGCGCTGTGCAGATACAGCATTGGTTTTTCCCCGGTATTGCGGGCAAACCAACTGGGCCAGGTGCCTGTGCGATGGGAGCGCGACTGGCCACGAATGACCCACGCTTGTCGGGTCGACTCCAGGGTATTAGCCATCGCCATGACGGTATACCGCGGCGAATTGCGGAGTTGTTTCTCGGCGCTGAGAGCGTCGATGCAGGTCAGGGCTGATTGCACGGTACGGGCAGTCATGGGGCGGGTCGCCTGGCAATGGATGCCTATACCTTAATGGAATTCGTTTAATGATTGCAATTGCAATGATTGCAATTGCATTTATGACATGTCCTGTTAAATCCAAAGAAGGCTGCTACGTTTAATCTTTAAGTGCAGGAACGTCATGGCTCGGACATTTTTTCGTCATGAAGGCACTTTAGGCTGGTTGTGCAGGTCATTACACAACGCCTTTTCGATTAAACAAGGAGTCAGCAATGGACGATTACCAGGAAGAACTGTTGGAGTACCAGGCCTTTGAATTGGATCCGCTGGATCCGGCCGATGATGCAACAGAGCTGTAAACAGACTTCAGGCGGAATGCCGCTGACTGCGGCGAAATTCCCCTGGGGTCTGGCTGTTCCACCGCTTGAAGGCCCGTTGAAAGGCTTCCGCTGAAGCAAAACCCAGCAAATAGGCAATTTCACCAAATGCCAGTTCGGTGTCGCGAATGTAGGTCATGGCCAGGTCGCGGCGGGTATCGTTGAGAATTGCGCGAAACTGAGTGCCTTCTTCGGCCAGTTTGCGACGCAAGGTCCAGGTCGGCAGCTTCAAGCGTGCCGCCACTTCTTCCAGGTCGGGTTCCCGGCCACCATTGAGCATCGGCCCGAGCAAACGGGTAATGCGCTCGCGCAGGCTGCGGGTGCGGGTCAACTGCTCCAATTCCCTTTCACACAACTGCAACAGCAACTGCCAGGTACTCGGGCAATGCTCGGGGTTGCGCATGGCCAGGGTGTTCTGGCTGAGGCGTAGCTGATTGGCCTCGGCGCCAAACTGGATTGGGCAATCCCCCAGCACGCTGTAGCGTTCGCTGTAGTCCGGCGCGGTGAACTCAATCTCGATGCGCTCAGCCTGGACCGATTGCAGGCTCAGGCTCGAAAGCTGGTGCAGCCAGCCGGCGATGATCGAATCCACCACAAAGCGGTTGTAAGCGTTGTAAGGACTGATGGAGTAGAAACGCAGCCAAGCGCCTTCGGCGTCTTCATGAAAGCTGGATTGGCCGCGATAGTTTGAGCCGTACAACGCTTCGAAGCGCGTCAGTATGCGCGCAGCTTCACGCACCGTGGGCGCCTGAGCCGCCGTGACACCGGCCAGCCCTGCCTGGCTCAAACGACTGAGCTGGCCCATGCGCAGGCCCAGGCTCGGGTCGCCGGTCAGTTGGATGGCGGCGTGGCCCAGGCGCATGTAGCGCGGGATCGACAAGCGAGCGCCGGCCTCGCCGAGTCGCGCCGGGTCCAGGCCGTATTGCAGCAGCAGCGGCTGCGGGTCCAGGCCATGGCTGAGGACGGCGTCGGCCAAGGTATGGACGAAGCCCACTGACAGATCACCGAGACGCATCGGCGCGGGTTTCATACTCTACAACCAGACATTCAGCATGCGCGCGCCATGGGCGTTGCCGTCGGCGAACACTTTGCCGGTGCTGCTCAGAAAGCTCTGGCCGCTGCTGCCTTGGTCAAAGAACTGGCCGCGCAGGAACACGCTCATACCGGCAGTGGCCTGGCTGATAGGCTGCTGGCTGATCAGGGTCAGGCGATGCCAGGCTTCACCCTCGCTGAGTTCTTCGGGCTTGAGGCTGATTTCCGGTGGGGTCGAGACGCTTTTGAAACCGCGCCACGGTTTGTCCCAGGTATCACGGCCAATGACGAACGCCGGCACGACCACCAGTTGCGCGCCTTGTTCATTGAGCTTGCGGTAATTGTCCGGGTACCAGCTGTCGCTGCCGATCAGGATGCCCAGGCGCCCGGCCGGGGTGTCGATCACGGTGATGGCGTTTTCGTCGCCCGGCGCGATAAAACCTCGCTCATCGAAGATCGGATAGAGCTGGCGCTGCGGCTGGCCCAGCAGTAGCCCATCGTGACCGAACACCAGGCTGGTGTTGTACAGCGGGCCGTGGCCAACCTGCAATTGACCCTGGCTGACGCTGGGGTTGGGCAGGGCAATGGAGCCGGCCACCAGCGTGATGCCGAATTCCTTGGCCAGGCCGCCGAACAGGACCTGATAGTCCCGGGCCATGGCCGGCGCTTTCATGCGCAGGTAGGCGTCATCGATGCGGTTGTCACCCTGGGCGCTGATCAGTGCCCGCAGGAACAGCAACGGGTTACTGGCCGACAGCCAATTCATCGCCTCTTTCAGGCTGGTGGCCTGGTATAGCTCATTCTTTTCGCCGCTGACCATCAGCCAGGTTCCGACATGCTCCGGCAGCACGACGATGGTCTTGTCGTTGAGCAATCCCTGGTCCCGGGCCTTTTGCAGGTAGGCCGCAAGCTTCAGGTGCAGGCGTTCCAGGCTCTGATAGTCAGCGGGAAACAGTTCCGGCTGGATACCCAACAGGTTGCCGCGATCGGAGGGTGTGCCTTCGTCGACCGCGAGGCTGATCCGCAGGTCCGACAGGTAATGCCCCACGGGGCGTTCCTGGGTCCAGACCAGATAGGCGCAAAGGGCGGCGACCAGGGCCATGGTGAGGGTGAAAGCAAGAAGTTTACGCATGAGAAAAAGACAACGGACCGGGTGCAGGGTTCGCCACCTAGGGTAGGGCTCATGAACCCACTTGCCAAGGGGCGCTGCACATTTGGATCAATAACTTGTCAGTTTCAGTCATTGAGCGGCAACGCACTGGCTCTTAGTCTGTGGGCATAAACCGATGGGAGGCCGTTCGAGCTTTCCACGTCCCGTGATGATCCGTTGTGGAGCTGTACCATGACCGCTGCTGCCTACCCGCACCTGCTGGCCCCGTTGGACCTGGGTTTTACCACCCTGCGTAACCGCACCCTGATGGGCTCGATGCACACTGGCCTGGAAGAAAAACCCGGCGGTTTCGAACGCATGGCGGCCTACTTTGCCGAACGCGCCCGAGGCGGCGTAGGCCTGATGGTCACCGGTGGCATTGGCCCGAACGATGAAGGTGGTGTGTATGCCGGCGCGGCCAAGCTGACCACCGAAGAAGAAGCACGCAAGCACAAGATCGTGACTCAGGCCGTGCACGAAGCCGGCGGCAAGATCTGTATGCAGATCCTCCACGCTGGCCGTTATGCCTACAGCCCAAAACAGGTGGCGCCGAGCGCGATTCAGGCGCCGATCAACCCGTTCAAGCCCAAGGAGCTGGACGAAGAGGGCATCGAAAAGCAGATCAGCGATTTCGTTACCTGTTCGGTACTGGCCCAGGTGGCCGAGTACGATGGCGTGGAAATCATGGGGTCCGAAGGTTACTTCATCAACCAGTTCCTGGCCTCCCACACCAACCATCGCACCGACCGCTGGGGTGGCAGCTACGAAAACCGCATGCGCCTGCCGGTGGAAATCGTCCGCCGCGTGCGCGAGGCCGTTGGCCCTAATTTCATCATCATCTTCCGCCTGTCGATGCTCGACCTGGTGCAAGGCGGCAGCACCTGGGAAGAGATCGTGCTGCTGGCCAAGGCCATCGAACAGGCTGGCGCGACCATTATCAACACCGGCATCGGTTGGCACGAAGCGCGGATCCCAACCATTGCCACCAAGGTGCCCCGTGCTGCGTTCAGCAAGGTGACGGCTAAGTTGCGTGGCTCGGTGAGCATTCCGCTGATTACCACCAACCGTATCAACACCCCGGAAATTGCCGAGCAGATCCTGGCCGAAGGCGATGCCGACATGGTGTCCATGGCCCGGCCATTCCTGGCCGACCCGGACTTCGTCAACAAGGCCGCTGAAGGCCGCGCCGACGAAATCAACACGTGCATCGGCTGCAACCAGGCCTGCCTGGACCACACCTTTGGCGGCAAGTTGACCACCTGCCTGGTCAACCCACGTGCCTGCCACGAAACTGAGCTCAACTATTTGCCGGTCAAGCAGATCAAGAAGATTGCCGTGGTCGGTGCCGGTCCTGCAGGTCTTGCGGCCGCGACGGTGGCGGCCGAGCGCGGCCATCAGGTGACCCTGTTCGACTCCGCCAGCGAGATCGGTGGCCAGTTCAACATCGCCAAACGTGTGCCGGGCAAGGAAGAGTTCTTTGAAACCCTGCGCTACTTCAAGCGCAAGCTGCAAACCACCCATGTCGAGGTGTGCCTCAACACGCGAGTCGACGTGGAACAACTGGTGGCCGGCGGTTATGACGAGATCATTCTCGCCACCGGTATTGCCCCACGCATTCCGGCGATCCCGGGCGTCGAGAACGCCAAGGTGCTGAGCTACCTGGATGTGATCCTGGAGCGCAAACCAGTGGGTAAAAGCGTCGCGGTAATCGGTGCCGGGGGCATTGGTTTTGATGTCTCGGAGTTCCTGGTGCATCAAGGCGTATCCACCAGCCTGGACCGTGAAGCGTTCTGGAAAGAGTGGGGTATCGACACTCACCTGGAGGCACGCGGCGGTGTGGCCGGGATCAAGGCCGAGCCTCATGCCCCGGCGCGCCAGGTGTTCCTGTTGCAGCGCAAAACCTCCAAGGTCGGCGATGGCCTGGGCAAGACCACCGGCTGGATTCATCGCACCGGTTTGAAGAACAAGCACGTGCAGATGCTCAACAGTGTCGAATACCTGAAAATCGATGATGAGGGCCTGCACATCCGCATCGGCGCCGAGGGCGAGCCACAGGTGTTGCCGGTGGACAATATCGTCATCTGCGCCGGCCAGGATCCACTGCGTGAGTTGCAGGATGGCCTGGTAGCCGCGGGGCAGAACGTGCACTTGATCGGCGGCGCCGATGTGGCGGCTGAACTGGATGCCAAGCGTGCCATCAACCAGGGCTCACGTCTGGCGGCCGAGTTGTAAATAGCTTGAAGGGGCGGTGTTAGACTACCGCCCCTTTTTTTATGCAGATCTGCCGTCATGGGTCCCTTCGACTGGCTTCCTCACGCGCCCCTTGAACCGCTGAACCTGGACTGGCTGGCCCAGGCTCAAGTTGAAGTTGCAGTGCTGCGCCTGGATCGTATCGACCCGCTGATCACTGGCAACAAGTGGTTCAAGCTGACCGAACACCTGGCGCAAGCCCGGGAAGCCGGCGCGACCGGCATCATCAGTTTGGGCGGGGCTTACTCCAATCATTTGCACGCCTTGGCGGCAGCGGGGAAACGTTTTGGTTTCCCCACCGTCGGCCTGCTGCGTGGCCATCGGCAACAAAATCCCACGGTCCTCGACCTTCAAACGTTCGGCATGCAGCTGCATTGGCTAGGTTATGGCGGCTATCGCGCGCGCAATGAGCCCGACTTCTGGTTGCCATGGCAAACACTGTATCCGTACCTTCATCCGGTACCCGAAGGCGGTGGTGGCTTGGCGGGAGCATTGGGATGCCGGCCGATGGTGGATCAGGCGCGGGCGCAGTTGGACGGTTTGGGTTGGCGTGACTATGACGGTTGGTGGCTGGCGGCGGGAACGGGTACCACGCTGGCTGGACTGGTGTTGGCCGAGGCGGGCGCGCACCCGGTCTATGGTGCGTTGGCTGTGCCGGATGATCATGGTGTCGCGCAGTCGGTGCGAGAGGTTGTGCAAGGAGGGTATGAACTGATCGATGCCAGCCGAGGCGGGTTTGCCAAGGTTGATCCAGTGCTGCTGGCTTTTATCGATGCCACAGAACAGGCCTGCGGATTGCCTCTGGAACCGCTTTATACCGGCAAGGCATTGCTGGCCTTGAAGGGGCAGGTTGAGGCAGGACGTTTTGCGCCCGGCACTCGCCTGATTTTCATCCACACCGGCGGCTTGCAGGGCCGCCGGGGTTTTGCCCGGAACTAGCGCTTGGGCATCATCCGCAGCGCGGTGTTATCCCGAACGATGTAATGGTGATACAGCCCTGCCAAGGCGTGCAGCCCGATCAGCCAATAACCGACAGTGCCACCCAGTTCATGCCAGTCTTTGATCTGTTTGGCCAAGTCCTTGTTTTCGCCAATCAATGGCGGCAACTCAAGCCCGTAGAACATTACCGAGTGGCCCTGGGCGCTGACGATCAACCAGCCGAAGATCGGCATGCCGATCATCAACACATACAACGCCACATGCATCAGTGTGGCGAGTGTGGCCTGCCATCGAGGTGGCGCCGGTACGATCTTCGGCGCCACCCCCAGGCTGCGGGCAAACAGGCGCAGCCAGACCAGCACAAACACGGTCAGGCCGAACATGTAGTGCATTTCCACGATCAGCGTTCTTGCGCCACTGCCCTTGGGAAACTGTCCGCGTAACTCTATGCAGGCGTAAACCACCGCCAGCAGCACCACCATCAGCCAGTGCAGGGCAATCGACATGGTGCTGTAGCGCGTATCGGAATTTTTCCACGGCATCGCTTTCTTCCTCACTCATCAGGGCAAACCTCCGTTCTTTGGCGACGGAGTCCTTTTAATGTAAGCCTGTTTTCAGAGGTTTGCCCGTGACAGGTGCGTGAGGTGGCGATGTTTTGATCTCGATCAGTTGCCCTGAGGCATTTCGCCTCGTGCCAGGCGCTGATTGATATCGATGATGACGGCCGGCAGATCAGTGATCGTATCGATCATGTAATGAGGACGTGAACCTTTGAACATGGCCTCGATGCGCGTGCGTTCGCTGGCCAGTGTGTCGCTGTCCAGGGTACGGAACTGTTCATAGGTCAGGCCCAGGGCATTACCCGAGCAGGTCAGCGCCACTGTCCACATCCCGGCGCGACGGCCTTCGAGGATACCCGGCACGGTGTCGTCGATCTTCACGCAGGCCGCCACATCATCAATCCCCAGGGCGATGACGTTGGCCAGGGCCTGGGCCGGCCATGGGCGGCCATTGGGCACTTCGTCGGTGGCGACCACGTGGTCGGCGATGTAGCCGTTGGTGGCGGCCAGCTCGACCACTTTGTCCATGACTTGCTTGGGGTAGCCGGAGCAGGAGCCGATCTTGATGCCTTGCTGGCGCAGGTTGGCGATGGTGTCCAGAGCGCCGGGGATCAACGCTGAGTGCTCGGCGATTTTTTCGATCTGCAGCGGCATGAAACGTTGATAGATGGCGGTGACGTCATCATCGGTTGGCGTGCGGCCAAACGCTTTGCGGTAGCGTTCGGCGACTTGCGGCTGGTCGCAGAGGGTGCGGATGTGGTCCCACTTGCCCATGCCCATCGGGCCACGGGCTTCTTCGATGGAAACCTGTACGTCGAACTCGGCGAAGGCTTCGACAAAAATCTGGGTCGGCGCGAAGGAGCCGAAGTCGACCACGGTGCCGGCCCAGTCGAGAATGGCGGCTTGCAGCTGGGTTGGGTTCTGGTAGTTCATGGCTCAAATCCTGTGGTTCAAAAAGGGGTTTGTGAGGGGCATATGGGCCGTCAGATTTCGAGTACTTGCATCTCTTGCAGCACTTCGGCGACCGCCGCAACCGCTGCTTGCATTTCGACCTGGTTGACGTAGCCGATGCAGCCGACACGGAAGGTCTCGACCTGGGTCAATTTGCCCGGATAGAGGATGAAACCCTTGGCCTTGACCCGCTCATAGAACTCCTTGAACTGGTAGCGCGGGTCTTTGGGCGCGTGGAAGGTGACGATGATCGGCGCCTGGATCGCGGCCGGCAGGAAGCTGCGCAGACCCAGTTCGGCCATGCCGTCCAGCAGTGCCTGGCAATTATTGGCATAGCGTTGATGCCGGGCGGGCAGGCCGCCTTCTTCGTTGTATTGCAGCAAGGCTTCGTGCAGCGCGGCGACCACGTGGGTCGGCGGGGTAAAGCGCCATTGGCCGGTCTTGGCCATGTAGGCGTGCTGGTCGAACAGGTCCATCGCCAGGGAGTGGCAGTTGCCTTGGGCTGCGGCCAGTGCCTGTTTTTCGGCGAAGACGAAGCCCATGCCGGGTACGCCTTCAAGGCATTTACCTGAGGCGGCGATGAGCGCATCGAACGGCACCTCGCGGGCATCAATCGGCAGTGCGCCGAAGGAACTCATGGCGTCGATGATCAAGCGCTTGCCGTGGCGGGCGATGACTTGGGCGATCTCGGGCAGCGGGTTGAGAATCCCGGTGCTGGTTTCGCAATGGATCAGCGCGACGTGAGTGATGCCGGTGTCGGCTTGCAGCAGGCGATCCACGTCAGCGGCGGTGGTAGGTTCGTCTTCGGCGGTTTCAAAGGTGCTGAACGGGCGGCCCAGCACTTCGCAAATCTTCGCCAGGCGTTTGCCATAAGCGCCGTTGATCAACACCAGCACCTTGCCGTCTCGCGGTACCAGTGTGCCGATGGCGGCTTCCACGGCAAAGGTGCCGCTGCCTTGCAATGGCACGCAATGGTGGCTGCCAGCGCCATTGACGATGGCCAGCAGTTGCTCGCAGAGGCTGGCGGTCAGTTGATTGAAGCTGTCATCCCATGAACCCCAGTCGACCATCATTGCCTGGCGGGTGCGGGCTGAGGTGGTCAAAGGACCGGGGGTGAGCAGGATCGGCGCGGCAGTACTCATTCTTATGTCCTCGCAAAACGTTTGGGATGAAGCTACGGGGCATAAATTGCAGTTTGGCTTGTCATCAATCAAATTGTTTGTTGTTATGCCAGCCATCAGTGAGGCCGATAGCTATGAACCTGTTTCAACTCCGTGCATTTGACGCCGTGGCCCGTGAAGGCAGTTTCACCCGTGCCGCCGCGCGGCTGTTCATCAGCCAGCCGGCAGTCACCGGGCATATCAAGGCGCTGGAAGAGCATTACCAGATCCCGTTGTTGCGGCGTACCGCCCGGCGGGTGGAGTTGACCGAGGAGGGCACCCGGTTGGCGGCGATCACCCGGGCGATCTTCGGCCTGGTGGAAGAAGCGCAGACAATGCTGGAGGCCAACCGGCAGTTGCTCACCGGACGCCTGGAAGTGGCGGCGGACGGGCCGCACCTGGTCATGCCGATGCTGGCCAGCCTGCGTGCCCGTTATCCGGGGATTACCGTCAACTTGCGCTTGGGCAACGCTCAGGAAACCCTGGCGGCGCTGTTGTCTGAACATGCTGACGTGGCGGTGCTGACGGAAGTCGAGCCGCGCAAGGGCTTGCACCTGCAACCCTTGATTGAATCACGGATCTGCGCACTGGTGCCGGCCGGGCATCCCTGGTTGGCTGAGCCTGCGGGGATTGGCCTGGAGCAGCTGGATCAGGTGATCATGGTGCTGCGCGAGCCGAGCTCCATCACTCGGCGCACTTTTGACGAAGCCTGCTTGCAGGCCGGAGTACAGCCCAAGGTGCTGCTGGAATTGGACAGTCGTGAGGCGGTGACGGAAGCCGTCGCCGCAGAGCTGGGT
The DNA here is from genome assembly GCF_009724245.1 of Pseudomonas spelaei. Classification (GTDB taxonomy): domain Bacteria; phylum Pseudomonadota; class Gammaproteobacteria; order Pseudomonadales; family Pseudomonadaceae; genus Aquipseudomonas; species Aquipseudomonas spelaei. Next base: position 25,697 of record NZ_WNNK01000025.1, read on the forward strand.
GTGGGCGTGGTGTCCTCGATGGAAGTCAGCCGCGACCCGCGGGTGCATGCAATTCCGATCCGTGGCGATGGGTTGGTGAATCGGCATGTGGTGGGCTGCATGGAACGGCGTCGGGAGTTGCGCTTGATTCAGGCGTTTTTCGAGTTGGCGCCGGGGGCAGATGTTGGCTGAACATCTGGTTGGCCTCATCGCGGGCAAGCCCGCTCCCACATGGATAGGTGATCACCTGTGGGAGCGGGCTTGCCCGCGATGAGGCCCTTGAAATTCAGCGAAGACTTTCCCGCACGATATCGAGAAACGTCGCCACCACCCGCCGCGAACTCTGCTCCTTCAAGCACACCAGCGTTTCCTTCATCCGTTGGCTACAGTCACGAATCGGCATGGCATACACCCGCGAATCCGCACCAAACTCTGCCGCCGATACCACGCCCACACCAATCCCCACCACCACCGCCTCTCGCGCCGCTTCCCGGCCCTCCACCTGGATCGCCGGACGAATGCGCAGCCCGGCCTGGCGCATTTCCTGTTCCAGGGTCTGACGGGTCACCGAGCCGATTTCACGCAAGACCAACGGCGTATCGTCCAGATCTGCCAGACAGATCGACTCGCGCCCGGCCCATGGGTGATTGCGCGCAACAAACGCCATGAGTTGATCGTCGGGCAGCGGCAGTGACAGCAGCCGTTCATCGTTGACGTCACGCCCCAACAACGCCAGGTCGGCTTGGTAGTTGTACAGCCGAAACAGCGACTCATCGGTGTTGCCGGTTTCGATCTTGACGCTGATGCCCGGGTATCGCTGGCAGAAGAGCGCGATTTGCGGCAGTACATGCACGGGGGCGTCCACCGCCAGGGTCAGGGTGCCGGTTTGCAGGGCGCGGGAGTCTTGCAGCAGCTCTTCGGCTTCGGCCGCGATCACAAACAGGCGTTGGGTGATGCTCAGCAGCCGCTCTCCCAGGTCGGTCAACTTGACCGAACGTTTGTTGCGGTGAAACAGCAGCACGCCAAAACGTTCTTCCAGCTTGCGCACCTGGTCAGAAATCGCCGGCTGCGTCAGGAACAGGCGCTCGGCCGCCTGGGTAAAACTGCCGTGGACGGCGACGGCATGGAAGGCTTTGAGTTGGGCATGGGACACCGACATCACGAATCCTCTTACAAGCTCAGCTTATATTTGAAATACGATAAATCGATTTTACCTATTAGTCAGCCATTGCTTTGATAGCCCCCAGTCGCCGTAGGTTGAGTCCTACAACTTCGGCGGCCATGGGTCTTTTGCGTGCTTATCAGCAGGACTCATCTGACCAGTACCGCCCCGGTCAGGGGGCGGCTACTGCAGTGCTCAACAATAAAAATACAGGCGTTTGTTTTCCATTCTGCCGGCACACTCACACCCGAGGTCAGAACCACCATGAATACTCCTATGAGTAGCATCAAGCGTTGGCGCGTGCAGATTTTCGCCATCACCTGGCTGGCGTACGCCGCCTTCTATTTCACCCGTAAAGCGTTTTCCGTGGCCAAGTTGGGGATCGTCGACGACCCGAGCTTCCCGCTGGACAAGATGATGATGGCCAACCTGGATGGCATTTACCTGGCCGCGTATGCCGTTGGCCAATTCACCTGGGGCATGCTGGCCGACCGTTTCGGGCCGCGGGTGGTGGTGCTGGGCGGGCTGTTGATTTCTGCGGCGGCGGCCCTGGTCATGGGCACCTTTGCCACGTTGCCGATCTTTGTGACGTGCATGTTGATTCAGGGGCTGGCGCAATCTACCGGCTGGTCAGGGCTGTGCAAGAACCTCGGCAGTTTTTTCCCAGCGCAGCAACGTGGACGGGTGCTGGGGTTGTGGAGTTCCTGTTATGCGTTCGGCGGTCTGGTGGCGTCGCCGTTTGCCGGGTGGTGGGCCTATACCCTGATCGGGACCTGGCATGCGGCGTTTATCTCCAGTGCGGCCGCCGTCGCCGTCGTCGCGGTGTTGTTCTTCATTTTCCAGCGCAATACGCCACAGGATGTGGGGCTGCCGGCAGTAGAAGTCGAGCCGGTACTGACGCCCGAGGAGGCGGCGGCTGCCAGGAAAATCAGCGTGATGGAGCCGCTGCGCGCCATTTTGCGCAACCGCACGGTGCTGACCCTGGGGCTGGCGTACTTCCTGTTGAAGCCGGCACGCTACGCGATCCTGCTATGGGGGCCGGTGATTGTCTTCGAACAGATGCCGTCGGTGGGCAAGGTCGGTGCGGCGATTGTGCCGACGGCATTCGAGTTGGCGGGGTTGTTGGGGCCGATCATGATCGGCGTCGCCTCCGACAAGCTGTTTGGCGCTCGACGCATGCCGGCGTGTGTCCTTAGCCTGCTGGCGTTGACCGTGGCCCTGGCATTGTTCATGGGGGCCTTGCACACCGGCAGTGTGGTGATGGTGATGGCGCTGCTGTTTGTCATGGGCTTGACCCTGTACGGGCCGGATTCGATGATCAGCAGCACCGCCGCCATTGACTTCGGCACCGCCAAAGCCGGTGCGACGGCAGCGGGCTTCGTCAACGGCTGCGGCTCGGTGGGGGCGGTGCTGGGTGGCTTGCTGCCGGGGTACTTCGACACGGTGACAGTGTTTATCGTGTTTGCAGGCGCCGCGTTGTTTTCCTCGTTGGTGTTGATGCCTTATTGGAATGCCAGGCCGGCGGTGTTGGCACAGGTGGGGGATTTTGTGCCGCAGCGCGAGGCGCCGATCAAGCCTTTGCGTATCTAGGCGGTGACAAGGCTGGCCGGTTTTTTGGTGGATTAGAGACTTTTTGCCCTATAAACTCTGCCCCCAAAGCGCCGGCCAGTAGACGTCTCGGCGCCATGGATATAAGAGAGTGAGTCATGGGCGCACAGTGGAAAGTCAAACATAAAGAAGCGGCATCCAATGCCAAGGGCAAGATTTTCGGCAAGCTGGTAAAAGAGATCACCATTGCTGCCCGCAACGGCGCCGACACCGCGACCAACGCACACTTGCGTCTGGTAGTGGAGCAGGCCAAAAAGGCCTCGATGCCCAAGGAAACCCTGGAGCGGGCCATCAAGAAAGGCGCCGGTCTGCTGGGCGAGACCGTGCAATACCATCGCGTGACCTATGAAGGCTTTGCCCCGCATCAGGTGCCGCTGATCGTCGAATGTGTGACTGACAACATCAACCGCACCGTGGCGGAAATCCGCGTGGCCTTCCGCAAAGGGCAATTGGGTGCTTCCGGCTCCGTGGCCTGGGACTTCAACCATGTGGGCCTGATCGAAGCCTCGCCAGACAGCCCGGATGCTGACCCGGAAATGGCGGCGATTGAAGCCGGTGCCCAGGATTTCGAGGAAGGTGAAGAAGAGGGCGCAACCCTGTTCATCACCGAAACGACTGACCTCGATGCGGTGCAGAAGGCATTGCCGGAGCAGGGTTTTACCGTGCTGTCCGCCAAATTGGGCTACATCGCCAAGAACCCGGTCTCGGGCTTGAGCGATGAGCAAATGGCCGAAGTCGAAGCCTTCCTTGAAGGCCTCGACAACCATGACGACGTGCAGGATATGTTCGTCGGTCTGGCGGGCTAACGCTTTGTGACGTGAACCTGGACTAAATGTGGGAGCGAGCAAGCCCGCTCCCACATGGGTTCAGTGGTGTTCTAAAGACCGGTTTACTTCCTCAAACCCCGGCCGCGCCAACACATTCGGCTGGCAGCAACGTTCGCGCAACGCTTCCAGTCGCTGGCGGTTGTCTTCGCTCAAACCGCTATCAATCCGCTCCAGCAATTCCCCCAGCAACACCCCGAACGCGCGCACTTCAATACGCTGCAAGGCTCTGGATTCGAGGCTGTCCGCCGTGGCATGGAACGATGCCGCACCAAAATCCCCCAGCAGACAATCACCGGCTTCGTTCCACAAAATATTGTGGCCGTACAGATCGCCATGGGTGATGCCGTGCTGATGCAAATGGGCGGCGACCGAGGCAATCCCGCGGGCCATGCGCAGTGCCACGTCGGCACTGAAGCGGGTGCTCGGTTCGTAGAGATCACGAGTGCACGAGGCCAGGCTCGGCAAGGCGGCCAGGTTGCGGTAGCTCGGATCGATCAACTGCATCACCAGGGCGGCCTGGTTCTCGGGATGGCCGATAACCCGCCCTTCAACCTTGATCAGGTTGGCATGCCGGCCGGCAGCGATGCAGGCCTGCATTTCGTGCAGCGGTGATCCATCGCTGGTGATGCTGCCCTTGTACAACTTGACTGCGACCGGCTGGGTTGAGCCGCTTGGCGGCGTCCAGGTCGCCTGGCGAATAATCCCGGAAGCGCCTTCGCCCAGGACGTGTTCCAGGCTGAGTTGCGACCAGGGAATGTTGGGCGTCGAGTCATCGCCGGCAAGCTCCACGGCCATCTCCACCGGATTGCCTGCGTAGGCCAGCCACGTCAGGCTGGGCAAGGCCAGCAGCCAGTCCGGCAGGTGGGTCAAACGGTTGGAAGCGATGCGGATCAGTTCCAGGTTTTTGCAGTTGGCCAGGCTTTCGGGCAGGTGCTCAAGGTGGTTGCCCGCCAGCATCAGTTTTTGCAGCAGCGGGCGTTCACCCAGCGCTGTCGGCAATTGGCTGATCTGGTTGTCGGTCAGGATAAACCAGCGCAACAGCGGCGGCAGCGACGCGGCGCTGACCGTGTGGATACGGTTGGCCTTGAACGCCACCATGCTCAACTGCTGGCATTGACCCAGGCATTCAGGGACTTCGGTAAAGGCGTTGTCCGAGCAGAACAGTACGCGCAAGTGGCGCAGGCGATACAGGTCATCCGGCAGGCTGCTCAAGGCATTGCCGCTCAGGTTGAGGATTTCCAGGGAGTCTGCCAGGTCGAAAATTTCCTGTGGGAATTCGGTCAGCCCGCAAGACAGATCCAGACGCGTGACGCCAGCCAATTGGCCGGCTTTGAGTTGGGCAAGGGTATCCATGAGCAGCGCAATCACTCGGCAATAGGGGTGTAAAAGGCGGTCATGATAGCGGCTCGAGGGGCACGAGGTCCTGTTCAAATGCGTTTGGACCGGCCTCGTGCAACTGCCCCAGCCGGCTGCGGGTGCGTGCCAGGTCGATGGCGTGGCCGCTCAAGGCTTGGTCCAGTGGCTGTTCACTCAGCAGGATCAGGTGTTTGTCCTGGTCGTACAGCACGTCGATCAGGTTGATGAAACGCTGTTGGACCGCAATCGGGCAATCGCCCAGATAGGGCAGGCCATCGATGATCCAGTGGTCAAAGTCCTCGCACAGGTGCAGGTAATCCATTACAGCCGTTGGCTGTTCGCATAAGTCGCTGAAGGTCACACCCAACGTACGCTTCTGGTGCCCGCGCACGGTTAATTGGCGGGCACCGACCGTCAGCGACAAGGGCGGCAGATCCGCAGGCGGCAAACCCAAAGCGACGCGCTGCGCCTGGCGGCCAGGCCAGACAAAACGGCCTCGGGTAAAGCGTTGTTCACCATGGGCCTGGGTCAGGCTGCGGTAGTCCTGGGGGGCGCTGACTTCCATGACGTCCATCCGGGCGCTGATCAACTCGATCACCGGCTTGAATCGCTGGTGGTACAGCGGATTGGGCAGCAGGCCGGCGGGCGGGTAATTGGAGGTCACCAACAGCAGGACGCCTCGCTGGAACAACGCCTTGAACAAACGGGCGATGAGCATCGCATCGCCAATGTCGTGGACGTGGAATTCGTCGAAGCACAACACCCGGCAGTCATCGAGCAACTCGTCCAGGGTACTGCCCAGGGCATCGCGTTGTTGGCGATGAGCGAACATGCCCCGGTGCAGGCGGGCGAAAAAGTTGTGGAAATGCACTCGGCGTTTCTGGGCGATTGGCAGTGCCTGGAAAAACCCATCCAGTAACCAGCTTTTGCCCCGCCCGACGGCGCCGTGCAGATACAGGCTGTGGGTGGGCCGGCCGGCCAGCAACTGTACGGATTGCCGGGCCATGACCGCGATGACCTGCTGTTGCCCGGGGCTGAGGGTATAACCCTGCTGGCGGGCCTTGTCCTCGAAGAACCGGTGAATAGCCGGGTCACTGTCGGCGTCGGTTTTTTTGCCCAGCAGCCGCTTGATCAAGGGCACGCGGGAGGAAGAGGTTGGCGGTAAAGCGGCCAATGCAAGTCACTCTGTGTGTCGGTGGTCGCTCACTTTAGAGCGGCAAGGGCTTTTTGACCAATAGAGAAGCGATGGGGTAGCTATCTCGAAAAGGCATGGCTTGGGCCGTCTTCTTTCGGTGTGATGGCGAGATCTCGGCAAGTCTCTGATCCGACTGGCAGATTCCCCCTGAGTGGCTAACCTCATACCCAGTAATCACCCCTGTACAAGGAGTGGGGCAGTGAAGGTACACGCAGTCTTGGCAGTCATGAGCGCGATGCTCTGCGACACGGTTTACGGCGCACAGCTTCAGGTGGAGGTGCGTATTGACGTGCAGCGTGGTTGCCAATTGGTGGGTATGACTCGCAGTACCGGTATTGAACAGCTCGGGGTCCTGGATTTTGGCAGTGGTCCGCGCCTGGATGACCCGGCAGGCCCGTTGAGTGCAGCGCTGATCAGCCAACGCCAGCCACGCCTGGAGTGCAATCCGGATACGCCTTATCAGGTGCGCGTCGATGGTGGCTTGCACGGTGGCGTGGGTGAGGTGCGTTACCTGGCCGCTGCGACCTCTTCAAGCAGCAAGCCCATTCCTTACCGTATTTACACCGACGCCGCCCGGCGAATTCCTCTGGCCGTGGATGTACCGGTCAGCGGCCGTGTACCGGATTCAGGGTCGGTTGATTTGCCACTCTACGGGCGTATCGAGCCGCTCAAGGATATTCCCCGGGTTGGGCGCTATTCCGACCTGCTCAAGGTGACGGTGACATGGTAGCCCGGTGCCTGGCCCTGGTGGCCATGGGCGGCCTGTTGTTGCTGGCGGATGACGTCCAGGCGGCGGTCAGCGGCCAGATTCATGCACGGCTGGTGATTACCGCCAGCTGCGAAGTGAGCAAAGGCACTGACAGCGCCCCGGTCAGCCCGGACGGCGGGGTGGCAGTGCTGGATTTCGGCAACCATGGCCCGACCTGGGACAGCCGCTTGAGTGCTGAGGTCAGTGATGAGGAAAAGGCCCCGTTGGCGGTGTCCTGCAACCCGTCTGTCAGCAGCTTCACCGTGACCATCGACGGTGGTGCCCATGGCGACGGCAATACCCGGCGGTTGAGCAACGGTCGGCAAACCATTCCCTATAGCCTGTCTGCCGATGCTTCCGGTCGCAATACCTACAGCATCGGCCAACAACGCAATTTCGTCGTGACCAAGGGCACACAAATACCGATTCCGGTGTTCGGTTCCGTGGTGGCGAATGCCAGAGCCTTACCGGCCGGGATCTACACAGACACCCTGACGGTGACACTGGATTGGTAAAACATGAGGAGAACACCATGCATGCACTTGTCTCGAAAGTAGGCCTTCCGTTGATGGCGCTGATGTTGGCGTCCAGCGCTCAGGCGGCAACCACCGTGACGGGGCAGATCACGTCCACCCTGATCTTGACCAACAGTTGCTTGGTCAATGGCGTGGGCGGCACCACGGGCTTGAACTTCGGTGCGCTCAATTTTGGTACCACCAACAGCCAGTTCACCACGGCCTCCGGTCAAGTGCTGGGTGGCGGTGGGGGTGCCCTGTCCATTCAGTGTTCCTCGGGCACCTCGCCGGTGATCACCGTGGGTGCCGGGTCTCATGACGGCCAGTCTACGGGCGGTACCCGGGCACTGTACGACGGCGTTGCCAATTATGTGCCGTATGACTTCTACACCGACTCCGGGCATTCGACGCTCCTGGCGATTAACGGGACGATCAACGTGGGCCCGAGCACCGGTGTGGCGCAAACCGTGAATCTCTACGGCCAAGCCGTGGGCAAGGTGGGGCTGCCGGCCGGTACTTACACCGATACGGTTGCTGTCTCGCTGACGTTCTAGGGTCATGAAGGGCGTCTGGTACACGACGGCGGCGGTGGTTATCGGCTGGGGAATGCCGTTGTCGCTGTTGGCCGTCACCAGCCAGACCTTCCAGGTCAGCGCGACCATTATCCCGGGTTGCCTGGTGGTGGGCGGCGGGTCGAACTACGGCAACCTGACCTTCGGCACTTATTCGGCGTTGTCCACCAGCACAGTGTCCGTAGCGTTGAGCGGTGGAGTGACACTGCAATGTACGCCGGGGGTCACCCTGAACATGAGCGTCGACGGTGGTTTGCATAACAGCAGCGGCAGGCACATGCAGCTCAATAGCGGCAGTGCGCTGGTGACGTATCAGCTGTTTCAGGACGCGGCACTGAGCCAGAGCCTGGGGATCAGTCAAAGTGTCAGCGTGGCTTACAGCAACGCCAACACCATCACCCTGCCGATTTACGGCCGGGTGCAGTTACCGGGTAACCAGCCTGGGGGGACGTACAGCGACACGCTGCAGGTGCAGCTGTCGTGGTAAGGCGATTGGCATAAGGAGTGGGGTCTATGTATTCAGCTTCCCGGCGGTTATGGGTTGCGGGTTTTATCGCACTGGTGGCGTTGGGTGTGGGAAAGGTTCAGGCCGCCAGCTCCGTGCTGATCTGGCCGATTGATCCGGTGTTGGAAGCGGATCAACAGGCCAGCGCGTTGTGGCTGGAAAACCGTGGCACCGAGACGGCCAACCTGCAAATCCGTGTGTTTGCCTGGAGCCAGAGCGGGTTTGATGATCAATACCAGAACCAGCGCGACGTGATTGGCAGCCCGCCGGTGGCCAAGATCGAGCCGGGGCAGAAGCAACTGATACGCCTGACCCGCACCCGGGAAGTGCCACCAGGCCAGGAGCTGGCCTATCGGATCATCATCGATGAAATTCCTTCGGCGACGCCGGTTGCGCCCCCGGCCGATGGCAAGACGGCGGCTGCCATCCGCTTTCAGATGCGCTATTCGGTGCCCTTGTTCGCCTATGGTCCAGGACTGTGGAGCAAGGACGACAGCACCCGCCAGCGGGATCCGAAAGGTGCGGGCAAGCCCGATCTGAGCTGGAAAAAGGTCACGGTCGCCGGGCGCAACTATGTGGAAATGCGCAATCAGGGCGCCGTGCATGCTCGCCTGACCGACGCCGCATTCAAGCAGGGTGGCCAGCCTCGGCCCCTGGTGGACGGTTTGCTGGGATATGTGTTGCCGGGCGCGACCATGCGCTGGCCGATCCCGGATGCAGTAGCGGCTGACCAGCCTTTGCAGGTCCGGATCAACGGGGCAACAACCGTGGAGAACATTGCGCCGGGGCGGTAACGCTGCGGCCTGGGACATGATGCAGGAGCAGTCCCTGGTTTCAATAGGATGGAGATGTCCAGTGAAGGACACAAAGCCTTGCTGAGCCATGATCGGGCTCGTTATCTGTGGCGTTCGGTGTTGGTGGTGTGTGGTCTGTGTAGCCTGGTATTTGCGCCTCTGAGCGTGGCTGCCGCATTGCCGCCGCCCCCCGGCAATATGGAGGCTGTTGCCGATGCACAGTTGTTTTTGGGACTGGTGGTCAACCAACTCGACACCGGCCGGGTGGTCGCCGTCAATCAGCGTGCCGGGCGGATGTTTCTGCCCGCGGCCACCTTGCGTGATGTGGGCATGAAACTGCCTGCTGGTACGAGCGAAGAGGTCGCCCTCGACAACTTGCCTGGCCTGCACAGCGACTACGACAGCCAGGGCCAGCGCTTGCTGGTGGATGTGCCGCCGGCCTGGTTGCCGGACCAGTTCATCGGCAACCGCAACAACTATCCGCGCACCCAGGCGATGACCAGTTTTGGTGCCTTGCTCAACTATGACGCCTACCTCAACGACACCGACGACAGCGGCACCTACCTGGCCGTGTGGAACGAAGTCCGGCTGTTTGACACCTGGGGCACGCTGTCCAACACCGGCCAATACCGCAGCACCATTGGCTCTCAGGTGGAAGGCAGCACCCTGAACAATGGCTACCGGCGTTATGACACCACCTGGCGCTTCTCCGACGATGAGCGCCTGCTGACTTACGAGGCCGGCGACGTGATCAGCGGCGCATTGCCCTGGAGCAGTTCGGTGCGTCTGGGGGGCGTGCAACTGTCCCGGGATTTTGCCGTGCGCCCGGACCTGGTGACTTACCCCTTGCCACAGTTCGCCGGTGAGGCTGCTGTGCCGTCGTCGGTGGACCTGTTTATCAACGGCTATAAATCCAGCAGCGCCGACCTGCAGCCCGGGCCCTACACCCTGACCAATATTCCGTTTATCAACGGGGCGGGCGAAGCGGTGGTGGTCACTACGGATGCGCTGGGTCGGCAGGTCTCAACCACCGTGCCGTTCTACGTCACCAGTACGTTGCTGCAAAAAGGCTTGTCGGATTTTTCGGTGGCCGCCGGTAATTTGCGTCGGGATTACACCGTGAAGGATTTTGGCTACGGGCCTGGTGTGGCCAGTGGCAGCTTTCGTTACGGGCTATCGGATACCTTCACCCTGGAAAGCCATGCCGAAGCGTCCAACTCCCTGACCCTGGGCGGGCTGGGCGGCAACCTGCGGCTGGGCAACTTTGGTGTGCTCAACACGGCTATCAGTCAAAGCCAGTTCGAGGGCGAGAAAGGCCAGCAACTGAGCCTGGGCTACCAGTACAGCAGCCAGCGCTACAGCCTGTCGTACCAGCGGGTGCAGCGCCGTGACCAATACGCCGACCTGACGCTGGTCGACACGCCGTACGCCAGCCTCAGCAAGCGCAGTGAACAGGTGACCTTGAGCCTGAACCTGGACAGCTACGGCAGCATCGGCGCCGGCTATTTTGATGTGCAGGCAGCCGATGATTCACGCACACGGCTGCTGAACCTGACCTGGAGTAAACAGCTGTGGCACAACACCAGTTTCTACCTGTCCGCCAACCGCGAGATCGGCGACAGCAACTGGGCCATGCAGGCACAACTGGTGATCCCCTTCGACATGTACGGCAGCCTGAGCCTGAGCAACGAGCGTAGCCAGGCCGGGGAAAATCGTCAGCGGGTCAACTACAGCCGTGCGGTCCCCACCGACGGCGGCGTGGGCTACAACCTCGGCTACGCCCATGGCGACGGCCCGGCCTATCGTCAGGCCGACCTGACCTGGCGCTTGCAGTCGGTGCAACTGCAGGCCGGCGTGTATGGCAGTAGCAACGCACAAACCCGTTGGGCGGACGCCAGCGGTTCGCTGGTGTGGATGGACAAGCAAGTCTTCGCGGCCAATCGGGTCAATGACGCCTTCGTGGTGGTCAGTACCGATGGTTTTGCCGGCGTGCCGGTGCTCTACGAGAACCAGAAAGTGGGGGAAACCGACCGTAACGGGCATTTACTGGTGCCCTGGAGCAGCGCCTATTACCGCGCCAAGTATGAAATCGATCCGTTGAACCTGCCGTCCAACGTACAAACCCCGCAGGTTGAACAACGTGTTGCGGTTCGTCGGGGCAGTGGCTATGTGCTGGAGTTTCCAGTGCGCCGAGTCATTGCAGCGAGCATTACGCTGGTGGATGCCCAGCACCAGGACCTGCCGCTGGGCAGCCTGGTGCAGCATGAGCAAAGCGGTGCGCAGGCGGTGGTGGGCTGGGATGGCCTGGTCTATCTGGAGGGCCTGGCAGCGCACAACACGTTGCGGGTGACCGTGGGAGAAGGTCATACCTGCCAGGCGACGTTCGATCTGGATATCCAGCAGGAGCAGGTGCCGCTGATTGGCCCGCTGGTTTGTCAATAAAGTGAAGGAGTGTGGACGTGCGGTTCAAGCAAGGGTTGTATTCACTGGCGGTGCTGGCAAGCCTGGGTTTTGCGACACAGGTACAGGCGGCCTGCTCGGTGGTGTCGACCGTTCCGGCGAGCTTCGGCTCGGTGAGTTCGATGACAGTGCGCACCGCCGCCCAGGCCAGCTCGACCACCAACGCCGGCCTGAGCTGCGGGCCCACGCTGATCTCGTTGCTGGCGGCCAGCGATCACTTCTACGCGACGATTACCTCGGCCACCAGCGGCATGGTTGGCCCCACGGGGGATGTTATTGGCTACACGATTTACGCCAATAACAGCACCAGTTACCCGATCACGCGTGGGGCCCAGTTTGACTTTGCCAGCAACAACATTGCCCAAAGCCTGGGGCTGGTCTCCGGGCCAGGCAACAAGACTGTACCGATCTACCTGAGCAGCATTACCGGCAGTAACGTTGCCGCCGGGGTCTACAGCGAGACGTTGAGTATCTTCTGGAACTGGAACTATTGCGCGGCGCTGGGGATTGGCTCGCTTTGCATATTGCGGGATACCGGTACCGGCACCGCCAGCCTGACTGTCAGCATGACCGTGACCAACGACTGCCAGATCACCGCGCCCAATATCAGCTTTGGCAGCGCGCCGGTGGTCAGTGGCTTTGCTGCTGTCACCGGCCAGACCATCAACATCGCCTGTACCAAGGGCAGTGCCTACACCGTGGGCTTGAGTGACGGCCAGAACCCCGTCAGCGTGGGTGGGCGGCGGCAGATGATCTCCGGCAGCAACCTGCTGGCGTATGACATCTTCAAAAGCGCCACGACTACGCGTTGGGGCAGTGTGTCGACGGCGCGCCGCGCCAGCTCTACCGCCGAGGTCAATCCGGGCAATGGCCTGGGTACCGGTAGCCAGGTTTTCAACTACAACGCCAAGATCTACACCGACCAGAACACCCCGCCGGGGGGAACCTATATCGACAATGTGGTGCTGGACGTGGGTTTCTAGAACCCCACCGTCTGTTTCAGCATCTGGGTGACCGGCTCGTCTGACGGGCTGACCATCGCATAGTTATAACCGTCGCCGGACCAGTATTCGGCCTGTAGCCCATCGGCACTGCTGCTGCCACGGGGCAGCAGCTTGTTCTGCGGTCCCGGTGGCCGGATGTAGAAGCTGATGCGTTGGCCCTGTTGATCTTCATACAGCACCATGGCCGCTGCGCCTTGATCGGTGGTAAGCAGGCGTGCGCTGACCGCCTTGAAACCGGCCTGGCTCAAATCCGGCAGGCGACGGGCCTGGGTGAAGTAGCGGTCGAGCCAGGCTTGCATGTCGCCGTTACCTTGCACGTTGTAGTCGGCGGGCAAGATGCCGTCCTGGGCGAACATGCGGTAGGCCTGCATGGCATCTGTCATCGGAAGCACTGTGTTCAGGGTCATCTGCCGTGCCTGCCAGCCGCCCAGGCCGCCGATGCTGACGGCAATCAGCAGCACGGCGGCAGTCGCGAAGTGGCGGCGCGACTGGCGCTTGATCCGCTGGCGAATCAAGGCCGGGTCCAGGTCGGGGTTGGCGGGTTGTTGCAGCGCACCGCTTAACGACGCGCGTAGGTGTTGTGCATCCTGCTGCCAGGCCTGGACCTGGGCCGCCACATCGGGATGGGCCGCCAGCCAGGTCTCGAGCAGGTGCCGATCGGACTCCAGCAGTTGGTGATCGACGTAGGCGTGCAAATCGCGTTCGCTGGGGGGCAGGCTGATCATTTGAGTATCCGCAGGGAAGGGCTGGTGATTTCGCCGTCGCTGAGTTGGCGCAAGGCCTGGCGCGCGCGGGACAGGCGAGACATCACGGTGCCGATAGGCACTTCGAGGATGTCGGCGACTTCTTTGTAGCTCAGGCCTTCGACCGACACCCAGAGCAGCAGGGCGCGCTGCTCGGTACTCAGTTGATCGAAGGCTTGCAGGGTCGATTGAGCCATGACGGTGCGTTCCACCGAGGGCTGGGTGTCGTCTCGGCCGGTGAAGAACTCCAGCATGCTTGTATAGCGCCGGGAGCGGCGGTGGGCGTCGAGGAACTGCCGGTAGAGGATCGAGAACAGCCAGGCCCGCAGGTCGCCTTCAGGGCGCTTGTCGGCCCAACGGACGATTGCACGTTCGAGGCTCGCCTGCACCAGATCATCGGCGCTACTGGACTGGCGTGTCAGCGACACGGCAAAACGCCGAAGCCTGGGGATGAGTTCACGTAACTGTTCGTCGAGTTCGTGCATGGGATTCTGGCTAGTCACTACGCTGGGACTAGGAAGACGTCCGACGTCGAAGGTTATTCCAGGCCCTTAAAAATAAACAGTAGGCCGTGGAATAGAGGGAGTTGGCGTTCGTCCTAATGCTCCGACCTTATGTTTTCGCACCTGAGGCCCTTGGCCCTGGAGTTTTTCATGGTAGATCACTCATCACCGCCACGTCCCCCGCTGAGCACCGCGAGCCTGATCGTTCGGTTAGCCAGCATCGGGGTGGTGGTTGCGGTTGCGGCGGGGGCGTTTGCCTACGTCAACGGCACCCTGGACCCACAGCGGTTGCGTCCCAAGACGCTGGTCAATGCGCTGGAAACCAATAATGGCGTGCACCCGGGTTACCGGCGTAACCATTCCAAGGGTGTGTGCGTGGCGGGCTATTTCGAGAGCAGCAATGAGGCGCGCCAGTATTCCAGTGCCCAAGTGTTCAGCGAGGCGCGCACGCCAATCATCGGCCGTTTTGCCTTGCCCAGTGGCAACCCTTATGCGCCGGACAGCAGCGTGCCCTTGCGCAGTTTTGCCTTGCAGTTCAGCTTGGCCAATGGCCAGCAATGGCGTACCGGGATGAACAGCATGCCGGTGTTCCCGGTAGGCACACCCGAGGCGTTCTTCCAGATGCTCAAGGCCGGTGCGCCGGACCCGGCTACCGGCAAGCCGAACCCGGCCAGCATGCCGGCTTTCTTCGCCGCTCATCCGGAGACCGCGCCATTCCTGGCCTGGGTCAAGACCGCCAAACCGTCAGCCAGTTATGCCACCGAGACCTATAACAGCATCAATGCGTTTTATCTGGTCAATGCCAATGGCCAGCGCCAGGCCGTGCGTTGGGGGGTGGTGCCGCAGAGCCAGGATGCACCGGGCGCCACTGCGCCCCAAGGCAGTGATTTCCTGGAGAAAGACCTCGCGCAACGCCTGGTTACGGGGCCGCTGCGCTGGCAGTTGAACGTCACCCTGGCCAATCCGGGAGACCCGGTCGACGACGCCAGCAAGCCCTGGGCCGGCGAACACAAGGTGCTGAACGCCGGGACTCTGGTGCTGGAAAGCAGCCAGCCGCAACTCGATGGCGATTGCCGCGATATCAACTTTGATCCGTTGATCTTGCCGAGCGGAATTGAAGCTTCGAGTGACCCGTTGCTGGCGGCGCGTTCGGCGGCCTACGCCAGCTCCTACCTGCGTCGCACCAGTGAAGTCAGTCAGTTGCACAACGCCCCTCAGGAGTCGAAGCCATGAATGCTCAACCCCGGTATTTCGCCCCCTTGGCGCGGCTGCTGCATTGGCTGATGGCGTTGATGATCATTGCCATGTTGTTTATTGGCGCGGGCATGGCGGCGTCGGTGTCGGAGCGGCACGAATGGCTGATTCACCTGCATAAACCCTTGGGGATCGCCATTCTGGCCTTGGTGGTCGTGCGGTTGGTGGTGCGTTTTTCCACCCGTCAGCCACCATTGCCCGCTGATTTGCCGCTCTGGCAAGTGCTGGCGGCCAAGGCCTCTCATGTGCTGCTGTATGGCTTGATGTTGGTGTTGCCGCTGCTGGGTTGGGCGATGATCTCGGCGGCGGGGGACCCGGTGATGCTCAGCAGTTCCCTGCAACTGCCAGCGCTGGTGCCGGCCAATGCGCAGCTGTTTGCGGTGCTGCGCAAGGCCCATGGGCTTCTCGCCTATCTGCTGTTTCTGACGGTGCTGTTGCACCTGGCGGCGGCGTTATTTCATGGACTGATTCGCCGTGACGGCGTGTTGCAAAGCATGACTGGCACCAAGGATTGAAGCCTAACCCTGCACCGGCTGTGAGTGGGCCGCCGGTGCAGGGCCCAAGGTGGCCAGCCAGTAGATCAGCGCCAGCAGATTGATGGCTGCGCCCAGGCCACACACACCGATCCACCCTCCCCAGGCGTACATCAGCGTCGACCCGACTGACCCCAACGCGCTGCCCACCGAATAGAACAGCATGTAGCCCGCCGCCAGCCTGCTCTGGGCTTCGGGGCGCACGCTGTAGATCAGGCTCTGGCTGGTGACGTGGACGGCTTGCAGGCCCAGATCAAAGGTAATCACCCCGAGCAACAGCGCCCACAAAGACGATTGGGTAAAACCGATCGCCAGCCAGGACACCAGCATCAGGATCAACGCTCCGCCGCTGGTCCACTGTGCAAAGCCGCGGTCGGCCAGATGCCCGGCGCGGGCGGCACCGAGGGCACCGGCGGCGCCGGCGAGTCCGAACAAGCCGATTTGTGTGTGGGACAGCGACAGCGGCGGGGCGCTCAAGGGCAGCACCAGTGGCGTCCACAACACCGTGCCGGCGGCGAAAATCAGCAAGGCCAGGACCGCGCGATCGCGCAGTACTTTTTCTTGCTTGAACAGGCTGAACACTGAACGGATCAGTTGGGTATAGGAGTGGGTGGCTCGCGGCGGCTCGGCCTCAGGCAGGACCCGCCAGAGCAACAGCGCCATCAGTAAGGTCAACCCCGCCGACAGCAGGTACACCGAGCGCCAACCCGCCAGGTCGGCCATGGCGCCCGATACCGTACGCGCCAGCAGCAGACCCACCACGATGCCGCTGGTGACCAGGCCCACCACATGCCCACGTTGTTCTGGCCGTGCCAGGTTGGCAGCAAAGGCCACCAGGGTTTGCGTGACCACCGCCAGCAGGCCGGTCAACGCCATGCCGGCCAGCAACAAGAAGCTGTTGGAAGAGAACGCCACCAGCAATACGGCCAAGGTCGACAGCAGCAACTGGCCGACGATCAAGCGTCGACGGTTGAGCAGGTCGCCCAGAGGCACCAGCAGCACCAGGCCTACGCCATAGCCAACCTGGGTCAGGGTAATGACGCTGCCGACAGTGGCGTGGTCCAGGGCAAAAGTGTCGGCCATGGCGTCCAGCAAGGGTTGGGCATAGTAGACATTGGCTACCGACAAGCCGCAGGCGATGGCGAACAGCAAGACCACGACGCCACTTAAGGGGGAGTTGGACATGAGTCACTACCTATGTTGGTTTCGAATTGAAACCAGTTGTACGGTAGGTATTCTGGTTTTATATTGCAACTACATTTTCTTCAGAGGCAGACAGTGTCCATGGTCAAGCTCACCCGCTTTGAAAGCGCCGAATGCCCGGTGGCGCGCTCGCTGGATGCGATTGGTGATGGTTGGTCGTTACTGATCATTCGTGATGCGTTTGACGGTCTTCGTCGCTTTGGCGAATTTCAGCGCAGCCTTGGGATGGCGAAGAACATTCTGTCTACGCGTTTGCGCAGCCTGGTGGCCCATGAGGTGCTGGAGGTCGTGCCAGCGTCGGATGGCAGTGCGTATCAGGAGTACGTGTTGACGAACAAGGGGAGGGGACTGTTCACCGTGATCATTGGCTTACGTCAGTGGGGTGAGGTTTTTTTCTACCGCGAAGGGGAAGCGCATTCGGTGATGGTTGATCGCGAGCACGGCAAACCGTTAAGGACGCTGGAGTTACGTTCGGCGGACGGTCGGCTGTTAACGCCAGAGGATTGCGAGCGGGTGCCCGCCGATCAGGCGGGCACCGTTGTTGTCGAGGATTAACGCAGTACGTTGACCATATCCGCGAGGGTACTCAATACATCCTTGCCCAACTGCATCGAGCGTTTGCCGGACCACCCCGTGTGTGCATTGGGCGCATCGTCGTTGTCCTTGAAAGGCATCTCCAGGGTCAGGGACAGGCAGTCAAATTTCTCGCCAACGCTGTTGCAGGCCAGCGTCATGTTGGCTTCGCCCGGCAGGTCACGGGTGTAGCCGTGGGCGGTCTGGAAATCCCGGGTCAGGGCGCTCAGGTGGCTGCGGAAGTGTTTTTCCAACTGTTCGATACGGGGTGTGTAGCCGGGGTTACCTTCGCAACCGGCGGTGAAGACGTACGGGATTTCCTCGTCACCGTGGATATCGAGGAACAGGTCAACGCCGTACTTTTCCATTTGCTGCTGGACGAACAGCACTTCCGGGCTGGTCTCCTGGCTTGCACTCTGCCATGCGCGGTTGAGGTCCTGGCCCATGGCGTTGGTGCGCAGGTGGCCGTGAAAAGCGCCGTCCGGGTTCATATTCGGCACCAGGTACAGGTCGGCGGCCGCCAGGAGCTTTTTCAGTTCATCGTCGCCGTCTTGTTGCAGGCGCTCGATGATGCCTTCCATGAACCACTCGGCCATGTGTTCACCGGGATGCTGCTGGGCAATGATCCAGACCTTACGCTTGGCCGTATCGCCTTTACCTCGGCGCAGCAGCTGGATATCACGGCCTTCGACACTTTTACCGGTGGCCAGCAATTGCGTGCCAGCACGACTCAGTGCCTGCTCGATCAACCCGTCGTGGCGTTCACGGCTGTAGGGCTCGAAGTAAGCGATCCAGGCCTGTTTTTCCTTGGGCTCAAGGTTGATGTGCAACGTCTCGCCATCAAAGCGTGTGGGTACGCGAAACCAGTTGATGTGGTCGTAGGATGCAACGGCGTTGTAACCACTCCAGGCGTGTTTATAGGACGACTGGCCGGCGTTGCTCAGACGGAAGGTGTGGGTGTGGCCCACGTGCATACCCTCGGCCTTGAAGTGGAACCACTGGAAATGCTGGCTGCGGGTATCGGGTTTGATGGCCAGCAGCAACTGATAGGCATCGCTGGCGTCGAGGACCTGGATGTTACCGCTGTCGAAGTCGGTGCTGATTTTGATGGAGGTCAAGGCCACGGTCATAGTCTGGTTGCCTGAATATGATTGTTGTGACGGGCATTTTACACAGGCGCGAGGGGAGGTCGGGGGGCAAATTGTTGCGGTGCAGGAAGGGGGCGTCATCCATGACGCCGCAGCAGCTTAGAATCTATGAGATTGATTCTCAAGTGCTATTTTTGAAAGATCCGGGCTAGAGCGTTCGTTTGGCTTTCTTTCGGCGATGGTCTTTTGCTACCATGCGCGCCATCAAGCAACACACAGTCTTCATTAGCCTGAAGCCATGCCAGAACAACTGGCAAAAAAAAGACCCGGCCAAAGAGCCGGGTCAAAAACCGTGATTAGCCTGATGAGGAGATATTCCAAGAGTCCGACCTAAGGTCCCTTGGTCTATCGACTGATCTCGCGATCAGCTGATGCAATAATAATCATTATCATTTGCAAGTCAAATGTTTTTATCCGTGGGATAGAAATATTTTTCCTTTGCGTCTTTGTGCGGCGTGCGCGGCTACCGATTTTCTCGGGCCGGTACGTGCAGCGATCGCTCTACCATGGCCTTCGCCATATCAATCAGATACACCACCGAAAACGCCAGGTCCCGGGTATTGCCTTGGGCGCTGTTCGCCGCCTCATAGGCCGTGGCGGCTGCACTTCGCAGCAGGTCGGAGGCGTGAACCAGGGCTTCTTCATCGCTGACATCGTTTTTGACCTCAAACAAGAGGTCATCGAGGGCCGCTCCAGTTACATCTTCTTTCAAGTAATAGTCGAGCGCACGCTGGGCAGCACCGCTGCTGCGCAGGAATAGCAGTTCATCATCGTTGGGTGTGTAGGGCAGGTGATCCGGGGGTGTCGTCATGAGGTCGGTACTCAGGGTGGGTGTCGAACGCCTGGATTGAATAATAGTACGGATCGTATTTATGTCTTTTGATTGATTACTACAAACTGTTTATTGTGGCTGTGAATACACACCGTATTGTCAGGCCCCATGGATAAATGGATAGCGTTGGTCAAAGCCAACATGAAGGACCGCAAGATCACCCAGGACCAACTGGCCGAACGCCTGGGCATGTCTCAGGGCGGCATTGGGCATTGGCTGAACAAGCGCCGCGAGCCAAGCATCGCCGACATGAATCGGGTGATGGAAGAACTCGGCTTGGGGGGGCTTGAAGTTGCCTTGGTCGTGCGCGAAAAAAACGCCGAGATGGCGGAAGACGAACTGCCGCAGACGGAGCACTACAACCCGTATTTCCGCTACCCGGTGAGCGACTGGAAAGGAGTGTGCGAGGTGCAGGAAGAACGCACGCCCTATGGCGCTGCCCGTTTCGAGTTGAGCGACTACCACGCACGGGGCGCGGCGTTCTGGTTGCGGGTGGCGGGCGATGCGATGACAGCGCCCAGCGGCCCGAGCATCAGCGAGGGCATGATGATCCTGGTGGACCCGGCGATCAAGGCTGAGCCCGGCAAACTGGTGGTCGCACAATGGGCTTTCAGTCCCCAGGCGACCTTTCGCAAATTGATGGAGGAGAGCGGTCAGCTTTACCTGGTACCGCTCAACCCGACCTACCCCAAAATGTTGTTCAGCGCTGAGTGCCGGATCATCGGAGTGGTGGTACAAGCGGTCGCGAAGTTTTAATCCGCCAGTTCCACCAATGCACTCCCCTCGGCAACCATTTCGCCTTCCTGGCAATACAGTGCCTTGACCACCCCCGCGTGGGGCGCGCGGATGCTGTGTTCCATCTTCATGGCTTCTAGCACCACCAGTTGCGCTCCAGCCTCAACCATTTGCCCGACTTCTACCAGCACCCGCACGATGCTGCCATTCATCGGAGCAGTCAGGCCGCCCTGATGAGACTGGTTGGCCTCGACGACGGCAATCGGATCAAACAGGGTGATGCTGTACATCTCGTCGCCCCAGCGCAGAAACAGCGCGTCCTGACCCCGTACGGCCAAGTGTGAGTGGCGTACGCCGTTCTGTTCGATCACCAACTGTTCTCCCCGCAGTTGGGGCCCCGGGGTTTGCAACATCACCAGGCGATCCTGACCATTGCAGCTCAAATGCAGCGACGTCTCGGCGGGCAGGCCGGAACGAAAGCCGTTGCTCGTGGCCCACGCAGAGCCCGGATCATCTTCGCGCACCTTGGCGGCTCGACTCTGCATGAAACCATGGCCTGCGGCCTGCCAGAACTCATCGCTCAATTCGCTGGCCGCCGGCAGCAGCTCATCCTGATAGCGGGGAATAAACCCGGTATCCAGTTCCGCCGCCGCAAAGGCCGGATGACCAATGATGCGCCGCAGAAAACCCAGGTTGGTCTTCAGCCCGCCGATGGCGAATTCATCCAGCATGCTCAGCAGTCGCAGCCGCGCCTGCTCGCGATCCTCACCCCAGGCAATCAGCTTGCCCAGCATCGGGTCGTAGAAGGGCGAGACGCTGTCCCCTTGCTCGACGCCGCTGTCCACGCGACGCCCCGGGCCTGGTGAGGATTCGCGGTACAACGCCAGATGCCCCGTAGCCGGCAGAAAGTCGTTGCTCGGGTCCTCGGCGTACAGCCGCACTTCAATGGCATGCCCCAGCAGCGGCACCTGTTCCTGCGTCATTGGCAGCGGCTCGCCCTGGGCGACACGAATCTGCCAGGCCACCAGGTCGAGGCCGGTAATGGCTTCGGTCACCGGGTGCTCCACCTGCAACCGGGTGTTCATTTCCATGAAGAAAAACTCACCCCGGGCATCCAGCAAGAACTCCACCGTTCCGGCGCCGACGTAACCGATAGCCTGGGCCGCACGCACAGCCGCGCTCCCCATGGCCTTGCGCTGCTCGGGGCTGAGGCCGGGTGCCGGGGCTTCCTCGACCACCTTCTGGTGGCGGCGCTGGATCGAGCAGTCGCGCTCGTTGAGGTACAGGCAATGGCCGTGCTGATCGGCAAACACCTGGATCTCCACGTGGCGTGGCTTGATCAGGTACTTCTCCACCAACATCTGCGCATTGCCAAAGGACGACAGCGCTTCACGCTGTGCCGAGGCCAGGGCTTCGGCCAGTTGGCTGACGTCCTCGACCACCTTCATGCCCTTGCCACCACCGCCGGCGGTGGCCTTGAGCAGCACCGGGTAGCCAATGCGTTCAGCGGCCTGGCGGAAGGTCTCCAGGTCCTGGGCTTCGCCGTGGTAGCCGGGCACCAGCGGGACACCAGCGGTTTCCATCAACGCCTTGGCGGCGGACTTGCTGCCCATGGCATCAATGGCCGAGGCGGGCGGGCCGAGAAAGATCAGGCCGGCAGCTTCAATGGCGCGGGCAAACCCGGCGTTCTCCGAGAGAAAGCCATAACCGGGATGAATCGCCTGGGCGCCACTGGCCTTGGCGGCCGCAATCAGTTTGTCGATTTGCAGGTAGCTGTCGGCGGCTTTGCTGCCGCCGAGGTCGACGCGGATGTCGGCCTCACGGCTGTGGCGCGCATCGCGGTCCGTGGCGCTGTGGACGGCCACAGTGGTCAAACCCATGGCCTTGGCGGTGCGCATGACCCTGCAGGCGATTTCGCCGCGATTGGCCACCAACACGGTGTTAAGAACGGGTGAACTCATGAACGCGGCTCCTGAGACTGCCAACTGGGCGCTCGTTTGTGCAAAAAGGCCCGCAGGCCTTCCTGGCCTTCGCTGCTGACACGGATGCGTGCGATGGCGTTTTCGCAATAGCGACGCAGGGCCGGAGTAAGCGCGCCATGGCCGACTTCCCGCAGCAGGTCTTTGCTGGCGCGCATGGCCGCTGGGCTGTTGAGCAACAGGTTGGCAGTCCACTGTTCCACTTGGCGATCCAGCTCGTCGGCCGGATAACTTTCCGCCAGTAGCCCGATCTCCCGCGCGCGCTGGCCGCCAAAACGTTCTGCCGTCAGGGCGTAACGCCGGGCCGCACGCTCACCGATGGCTTGGACCACAAATGGGCTGATGACTGCCGGTGCCAGGCCGATGCGCACCTCCGACAGGCAGAACTGGGCATCGTCTGTACCAATGGCCATGTCGCAGCAACTGATCAAGCCCAGAGCGCCACCATAGGCCGCGCCCTGAACCACGGCCAGGGTCGGGATCTTCAGTTTGGCGAGGTTGTACATCAGCTCTGCCAGTTCCCGGGCATCGTCCAGATTGGTGTGGTAATCCAGTTCGGCTGACTGCTGCATCCAGGCCAGGTCGGCGCCGGCGCTGAAGTGCTTGCCGCGTCCGCGCAGCACCAGGAAGCGCAGGGCCGGGTTGCCCTGGATTTGATCCAGGGCAATGATCAGCTCGCGGATCATCTCGGCGTTGAAGGCGTTGTTCTTGGCTTCGCGACTGAGCCACAAGGTGGCAAAGCCACGGGCGTCGGTCACCAGTTCCAGCGTATTGAAATCGCTCATGGGTGCAGCTCCATTTACATGCGGAACACGCCGAAGCGGCTCGGCTCGATGGGGGCATTCAGCGCGGCGGACAAGGCCAGGCTCAGTATGTCGCGGGTCTGCAACGGGTCGATGACGCCGTCGTCCCACAGGCGAGCGCTGGAGTAGTAAGGGTGGCCCTGGGTTTCGTACTGGTCGAGGATCGGCTGCTTGATGGCGGCTTCCTCTTGCGCACTGAACGGCTGGCCAGCGCGTTCGGCCTGTTCACGCTTGACCTGTACCAGTACGCCAGCGGCCTGCTCGGCGCCCATCACACCAATGCGGGCGTTGGGCCACATCCACAAGAAGCGCGGGTCATAGGCGCGGCCGCACATCCCGTAGTTACCGGCACCAAAGCTGCCGCCGATGATCACGGTAAACTTCGGCACCTTGGCACAGGCCACGGCTGTCACCAGCTTGGCACCGTGCTTGGCGATACCCCCGGCTTCGTATTTCTGGCCGACCATGAACCCGGTGATGTTTTGCAGGAACAACAGCGGAATCCCGCGCTGACAGGCCAACTCGATAAAGTGCGCACCTTTTTGCGCCGACTCGGCGAAGAGGATGCCGTTGTTGGCGAGGATCGCAATCGGGTAGCCGTGCAGGTGAGCAAAGCCGCACACCAGCGTGGTGCCGAACAGCGCCTTGAACTCATCGAATACCGAGCCGTCCACCAGCCGGGCAATGACTTCCCGTACATCGAACGGCTGCTTGGCATCTGCCGGAATCACCCCATACAGTTCTTCACGGCTGTACAACGGCGCCACGGGCACGCGTTGTTGCAACTGACCCAGTTTGCGCCAGTTGAGGTTGGACACGCTGCGCCGAGCCAATGCCAGTGCGTGTTCGTCACTGTCGGCATAGTGGTCGGCCACCCCGGAAATCTTGCAATGCACATCGGCGCCGCCCAGGTCTTCGGCACTCACCACTTCACCGGTCGCGGCCTTTACCAGCGGCGGGCCGGCGAGAAAGATGGTGGCTTGCTGGCGCACCATGATTGCTTCGTCCGCCATGGCTGGCACATAGGCGCCACCGGCGGTGCAGGAGCCCATCACCACGGCAATCTGCGGAATGCCCTGGGCGCTCATGTTGGCCTGGTTGAAGAAGATTCGTCCGAAGTGCTCGCGGTCCGGGAACACTTCATCCTGGCGCGGCAAGTTCGCGCCGCCGGAGTCCACCAGATAGATGCAGGGCAGGCGGTTCTGCTCGGCGATGGTTTGCGCGCGCAGGTGTTTTTTCACCGTCAGCGGGTAATAGGAGCCGCCTTTCACCGTGGCATCGTTGGCGACGATCATGCACTCGACGCCTTCGACCCGGCCGATCCCGGCAATCACCCCGGCTGCCGGCACATCTTCGCCATACACCTGATAGGCGGCCAGCTGGCTGAGCTCGAGGAAGGGCGAGCCAGGATCAAGCAAGCGATTGATGCGCTCGCGAGGCAACAGTTTGCCCCGCGAGGTATGACGCTCCTGGGCCTTGGCACCGCCGCCTTGCTGCACGTGGGCGAGCAGGGTGTGCAGGGCGTCGACCTGCTTGAGCATCGCCGCGCTGTTGGCGGCGAATTCCGCCGAGCGCGGGTTGAGCTGGGTATGCAGAGTGGCCATGGATCGCGCTCCGTCAGCGGGTTTCGTTAAACAGTTCGCGACCAATCAACATGCGCCGAATCTCGCTGGTACCGGCGCCGATTTCATACAACTTGGCATCGCGCAGCAGACGGCCGGCAGGGAATTCGTTGATGTAACCGTTACCGCCGAGAATCTGGATCGCGTCGAGGGCCATTTGCGTGGCGCGCTCGGCGCTGTAGAGGATCACCCCGGCGGCGTCCTTGCGGGTGGTTTCGCCACGCTCACAGGCTTGGGCGACGGCGTAGAGGTACGCACGGCTGGCGTTGAGCTGGGTATACATGTCGGCGACCTTGCCCTGGATCAGCTGGAACTCGCCGATGCTCTGGCCGAACTGCTTGCGGTCGTGGATATACGGAACGATCAGGTCCATGCAGGCCTGCATGATCCCCGTAGGGCCACCGGACAGCACCACGCGCTCGTAATCGAGGCCACTCATCAGCACTTTCACGCCACCGTTGAGTACGCCAAGGATATTTTCTTCGGGCACTTCCACATCATCGAAAAACAGCTCGCAGGTGTTCGAACCGCGCATGCCCAGCTTGTCGAACTTGTTGCTGCGGCTGAAACCTTTCGAGTCGCGCTCGACGATAAAGGCGGTGATGCCGTGAGCACCCTTTTCCAGGTCGGTCTTGGCATAGATCACATAGGTGTTGGCGTCGGGACCATTGGTGATCCAGGTCTTGCTGCCGTTGAGGACGTAGTGGTCGCCACGTTTGTCGGCGCGCAGCTTCATCGACACCACGTCGGAACCGGCATTTGGCTCACTCATGGCCAGGGCGCCGATGTGCTCACCGCTGATCAGCTTGGGCAGGTACTTGAGTTTCTGTTCGTGGTTACCGTTGCGGTTGATCTGGTTGACGCACAGGTTGGAGTGCGCACCGTAGGACAAGGCTACCGAGGCCGAGCCGCGGCTGATCTCTTCCATTGCCACCACATGAGCCAGGTAGCCCAGCCCGGCGCCGCCGTATTCTTCCGGGACGGTGATGCCCAGCAGGCCCATATCACCGAACTTGCGCCACATGTCGGCGGGGAACAGGTTGTCGATGTCGATCTGGGCGGCCCGGGGTGCCAGCTCCTTGGCGACGAAGGACTGCACCTGGTCGCGCAGCATGTCGATGGTTTCACCGAGGGCGAAGTTCAGGGAGGGATAGCTCATGGACGGGCACCTTAATAAGCGTTGTTGTTGTATGGGCTGATTGCGCGGAGAAGGGCGCTCACCTTTACGTTAACGTAAGCTTGCGTTGCGTGGCTGTCAATCGTAGTTTACGTTAACGTCAAGTGCGCTCGGCGCAGAGCACCGTCCACCTACAAAAAAGACAATAGGGGTCGTTATGCAACAACCGAATCAGAGCTACAGCCGTGGCGCTCAGGACAAGGCCTTGCTGGCCGAAACCATCGGCCAGGCGTTCGATCGCACCGTCGCCGCGTATCCCGAGGGCGAAGCACTGGTGGTGCGCCATCAACACCTGCGTTACACCTGGCGGCAACTGGCCGACGCCGTGGATCTGCATGCCCGTGCGTTGCTGGCGCTGGGCTTGCAGGCGGGTGACCGCCTCGGGATCTGGGCCCCCAACTGTGCCCAGTGGTGCATCAGCCAAGTGGCCAGCGCCAAGCTCGGGGTGATTCTGGTCAACATCAATCCGGCGTACCGCAGCAGCGAGTTGGAATACGTGCTCAAGCAATCCGGTTGCCAATGGCTGGTCTGCGCGGGTTCATTCAAGTCCTCTGATTATCATGGGATGCTCCAGGAACTGGTGCCAGAGCTGGCGGAACACCCCATCGGCGAGTTGCGTTGCGACCTGTTGCCCGAGTTGCGTGGCGTGATCAGCCTCGACCCGCGACCGCCCTCGGGATTCCTGCCCTGGTCGCAGTTGTCGGCCATTGGCGCGGGCGTCCCGCCAGACCAGTTGCACACTCGCCAGGCCAGCCTGCACTTCGATCAAGCCGTCAACATCCAGTACACCTCCGGCACTACCGGCTTCCCCAAGGGGGCCACCCTCAGTCACCACAACATTCTCAATAATGGCTACATGGTCGGCGAAAGCCTGGGCCTTACGGCGCACGATCGTCTGGTGATCCCGGTGCCGCTGTATCACTGCTTCGGCATGGTCATGGGCAATCTCGGTTGCATCACCCACGGCACTACCATGATTTACCCCAGCGACGGTTTTGACCCGTTGCTGACCCTGACCGCCGTCGCCGAAGAGCAGGCCACGGGCCTGTACGGCGTGCCCACCATGTTTATCGCCATGCTCGATCACCCGCGCCGGGCCGAATTCAACCTGTCGCACCTGCGCACCGGGATCATGGCCGGTTCCACCTGCCCCATCGAGGTGATGCGCCGGGTCATCAGCGAGATGCACATGCACGAGGTGCAGATTGCCTATGGCATGACCGAAACCAGCCCGGTGTCACTGCAGACCGGGCCGGATGACGGTCTGGAGCTGCGAGTCACCACCGTCGGCCGCACCCAGCCGCAACTGGAAAGCAAGATCATCGACGAAGCCGGTAACACTGTGCCCCGAGGTCAGACCGGCGAACTGTGCACCCGCGGCTACAGCGTGATGCTGGGCTATTGGAACAACCCCGACGGCACCCGCGAAGCCATCGACGATGCCGGCTGGATGCACACCGGCGACCTGGCGACCATGGATGAACAGGGCTACGTATGCATCGCCGGGCGCAACAAAGACATGATCATCCGCGGGGGCGAGAACGTGTACCCACGGGAACTGGAAGAGTTTTTCTTCACCCACCCGGCGGTGGCGGATGTACAGATCATCGGCATTCCGGATGCGCGTTATGGCGAGGAAATTGTCGCCTGGATCAAGTTCCACCCCGGCCATGTTGCCAATGAGTTGGAGCTGCAAACCTGGTGCAAGGGCCGGATCGCGCACTTCAAGACGCCCAAGCACTTCAAGTTTGTCGATGAGTTTCCGATGACGGTGACCGGCAAGATTCAGAAGTTCCGGATGCGCGAAATATCAATTGAAGAGTTGGGTCAAGGCTAGAGGGAAGTATTTGTCGCAGGCTAATTAGTTAGGGGCAGAGTAACTTGAGGGCAACATAAGCTGGTCTTTTGAGAGAACTCAGTAGGCCAATCATGAACGACAAAACGACGGACGAGGCACGGATACCTGAGCTGGAGATACACGGCATTCACGTCACGCCGATCAAGGAGAACATTCCGGACTGGTATTCGCAGTCCACGCTTCGCAGAAAGAAGGAACTGGCTGCAATGGATCTTCATGTTCCCGATTTCTATCGGGACGCGGCAGTTGCTTCGAAGGACAAACTCCATGCAGCCCATGCACAGGGGTGGGCTGCGCTAAATGACATTGATCGAGTGTTTGATGGGCTCAAGGACTGCGCGGAATTTACGGAGCCGCTGCTGGTTGCGGCGATACAAAAGCAGTTCAGCGTCGATCTGGATGTCAAAAAAATCTTTTTTGCCACCAAAGTCTACGATGTAAACCGACGCAACGAGCGTACGGATTTTGGTGGGGCGTTGAATTTCTCAACAGGCGTAGGCGGGGAAAGGGACTTTTATTATCAGGGGATCACACTGCTTGAAGCCGCGATGGGTAACTTCGAGGTCCATGAAGCCGAGCCGGACAGTTGTGAGAATTGCCGGCTCCTGACCCGATTCGACTTTCACAACTATATCAGTGAGATTCTGCCCACAGTCTTTGCCGTCGAGGAACAAGCCCTGTCTATACCTGCGCATCAATTTGCGCAGCTATGCCGTACCCTCGATCTGGGCGCGCAATATCAGGCTCATATCGACTCAATCCTTCCAGCACAGGACTCCACCGGCGCCAAGCCCTTCCTGGACGCGTTGGTGACCTTTCAAACGACTCAGTTACAGGCCTCAGCCCTGATCGCGCTTGAGCGCAACCACATCAAACACAGCACTTATCAGATGCTGACCCGTTTTATCGCGGGGCAAGCACATATTGTCTGGAAAGGAGGTGCTGTTCGCTGTGTGCATCCGTTGATAGAAGCCTTCGAGACCCGACAGGTGATGTTGTTCTATGTCACCCGATCAACGAGAGACTGTGTTCTTTATGTCCCCGGTGATCCTGATAAACCGCTGATGGAGTATGCCTCTTTCGATGGGGTAGCCCAGGATCTGACTCAACGGTTTCGTGCATACGACTATCGGGTGTTCTTCAGTCAGTTTATTCCGGTAGAGACACATGTTGGCTTTTTCGCCACGCTCAAACGCTACTTGGATCCCGATAATCTTTGCAGTCCTGATCAGGACTTCATTCATGAGCCTTCGGCGACGTTGAATAGGCCTCAGGCCAGTAGAAATCGGTTTGAAGCTTCATGGCCAACTGTCGCACAACAGAAACTCAACTTGATCCGCAGCAATGGCAAGGTGCTGGTGGTCTCTACCGCCGACAAAGACAAGCAGGCAAGCCAGGCTCGGTTATGGGCTGTTGGCAGTGCGCTATTGGACGTGTTGAATCTGGTCTCTTTTGTCGTGCCGGGGTTGGGCCCGCTGATGATGGGAATTGGCGCCATACAAATGCTGCATGAGCTTGATGAGTCGGCCCGTAGTGCCGCTCGGGGCGACATCCGAGAGGCATGGGCTCATGTATCAGGCGTTGTACTTAACCTTGCTTTTGCCGCAGCCGGGCATCAAGTGATACCTGCTGTCAGCCAATCTGATTATGTCAGGGAATGGGCGCAGATAGTGTCCCGCAAAGGAGCAACTCGCCTGATACAACCAGACTGGCGCCAGTACGAACAGACCATTGACCTGCCGCACTGGGTACGTGCGGATACTCGCGGGTTGTATACCCACGACGGCAAAGTGTACTTGAAGGTGCAAGACGGGAAGTATTACGAAATGAAGGCCGAGGGCGAAGACTTTTTTATCCTTCATCCCGATGATGCGCAACGTTATTCGCCACGTTCAAGACACAACGCAGTAGGGGGATGGGTTCACGAGTTTGAGCAGCCTCTGAGCTGGGACCGTCCTACATTGATGCGGCGCATTGGCCACTCGGTGGACGGGCTGAGTGATGAGCGGCTGGAGCAGGTCCGTAAGGTCAGCGGCATAAGTGACGACCAGTTGCGCAAGATGCACATCGACCTGACACCGCCTGCGCCGTTACTGGCCGAGACCATCCGGCGTTTTCAGATTGACCACCGTTACTGTGAGTTCATCGAGCAGATGCGCAGTAATGACCCTCTGGTCCATGGCCAAGCGAACATTGACTTGCAACTTGAATTGCTTACCCATGAAAAAATCTGGCCATCCTCCAGGGGCCTGAGTGTTATTCGTACGAAGGATGGCACTACGTTCTTCCAGGCGCCTCCAGGCTCTGAAGTGCTGCCTCAAGTGGCTGTCAGCGAATATTCGCTAAACAGCGGAAAACTTCTCGACACGCTGGTGTCGGAGCTTAATGACGACGAGTTAAAGGTCTTGTTAGGGGAGGACGTGCAAGAAGCCCGACTGCGTGAGGCACTAAACTGGGTCATAAACAGAAGGTCGGAAAACCCAACGGGGCTTTATAACCATGCCGACAGCCTGTCAGATGAGTTTTTTTATCAGAGCAGTCTTGACGCCTTGGCGTCTCGACCTCGTGATCTGAATGTAACGCTGAAGGGGTTGCGACAACGGTTACAGCTAGCGGCATCGATTAAACGAGAGGAATTGCTGAATGCACCACCACGCCGTCTTGAAGAGAGTCCGGAAAAGTGGTTGCAAGAGGCCTTTCCCGACTTGCCTGAGGTGGCGGTCAAGCAACTGCTGGCACAGGCCGATGATACCCGGCTAGGGCAATTGAACAGCGCCCGGCGTCCGCCCCTGCAATTGTCCCAGGAGGCACGTGACTACCTTGATGTGTTTCGGCTGCGGCAAGCCTATGAAGGCCTGTACCTCAATCAAGTCTTGACGCAGGACACGGCACGCTTGCTGCTGCATACCCTCAAGAAGATGCCGGGCTGGTCCGGTACCCCAGGTCTTCAACTGCACGATGGTTCTACATCGGGTCCATTGCTTGACGGTATTGGCGTCACACCCGAACTTACGCCAGAGACTCTTAGACGAACCATCAGCCCGGTTAGACGATGGGTCAAACATGACAATGGCGGCATTGGTGAGGTCTGGAGACCCCATCATGGGGATTCGGTTTACCGGAGCCTTTTCGAGATGGTTCCGCCGTCGGATCTTGACGTGATGGTTTTCCCTCTGGAGACGCGTTGGACAAATTTTCGCCAAGCCTTGAGACGTAGGGCTTTGCCTCCCGAAGAACTGCGGGAAGTCTTGAACATGCCGGGGGGCGGGGACGAATATCAGTCACCGATGGCGCTGGCCGTCGGCGCGCCGGGTCATGCCGCCCAGCCCGATTCTACGCGAGCTTTTCAGTGTCGGCATGAGGCCCATACGCTCTATCCGGGTTCGACGCTCGAGCAAATAGAGGGGTATTTGAACGTCAGGGGGCAGACCGATAGCGTGATGCTCAAGGAGGTTCGGCTCAGGCAAGCCCAGTATGATCAGCTGGATGATTTCCTGAAGAACTGGGAAGGGTCGATAAACAATAAACAGCGCATAGCGAAACGCATCAGGGCGTGTTGGCAACGACGTTCGGGAACGGTGCTCAACAACGCGGGTGATTTTGTTGGTTACACGTTGAACCTGAGTGACCTTCATATCAACGACTTGCCCAGCTTGCCAATAGGAATGCCCCATGTTTCCAGCTTGTCCCTGGGAAATATGAGACTGTCCGACAATATCGGGGATTTTCTGTCTTCCTTCCCGGGCCTGCGTCACCTGATCCTGAGTGGAAACAGGCTGACACGGATACCGAGCATCGTCGGCACTATGGTTGGTTTGACTCAGTTGGCGCTGGACCACAATCAGATTCAACTCACCACGCAAAGTGTGACGATCCTGGCAGGCTTGACGCAGTTGCGGGTGTTATCACTGGCGAGAAACCGCTTGGGGATGGTGCCGAATGTCAGTGCTATGACTAGGTTGAATCAGTTATATCTGACCGATTGTGGCTTGACCGAAATACCGTACGGGGCTATGGCACTTCGCCACCTGACTCAGCTTGATCTGCACAGCAACCAGTTGGTGGACATCCCCGATGCGCTGTTTGAACGAAGGCAGGCGCAAAACGAAGGGACAACATTACACCACAATCCGTGGTCTGAAGAGGCGCGCAACGCCGTGGAGGCTTACCGCCTGCGTACAGGTGTGGCCTTGCTGGACAGGGCGGCCCCGATCCACGTCAGCGAAGAGGTTGCTCGATTGGCGTGGCTGGGCGAGCTGCCTGCCAGTGAACGGGTACAAAGGGCTCAGGTATGGCAAGACCTGCGGAGCGAGCCTGGTTCTGAAGCTTTTTTCCGTGTGCTGGCGGACATGACTCGCTCTGCAACTTTCAAGCTTGTGGCGGCCCGGCCGGGCCTGGTTCAAAAGGTATGGGAGTTACTGGACGATGCGGCCGGTGATCAGGAACTGCGCGAGCAGTTGTTCATTGACGCGGATGCACCGGGCACCTGTGTGGATCAGCGCACTGACGTGTTGTTCAAGTTGGGTTTACGCAGCCTGGTTCATAAAGCGCAGCGTCAGGCAGGTACTCGGCGGGTTGAGGCAAGCCTGATCGAGTTGGCCCGGGGGCGTTTCCGCCTGACGGCGCTGGACAGGTTGATCAAGGCTGATATTCAGGCCCGGGAGCGGGAAGATGGAGCTCCATTCGACGAAGAAGTGGAAGTTGACCTTGTCTATCGAATTTCGTTGGCCGATCGACTCAAGCTGCCCTTTCAGCCGCGCATCATTGCTTTCGGACAATTGTATGAAGTCACTCAGGCTGATATCCGCAAGGCGGGTGATACGGTATTGCAAGAGGAGGCCGTGCCGGGTGCGTTGGCGACTTTTATGGTGGGCGAGCCTTATTGGGAGACACAACTGCGTAATGTGTATCGGGAACAGTTTGATCAGAAATTTGGTGAGCACTCCAGACGGTTCGCTGAAAAGTCAGACGCGCTGGAGGATTTGGACAGCAGTCTGGAGGCCGATTCCGACACACTGGACGCTCAGGTTCTTCATTCGCATCAGCAGGCCGTCGACAAGTCGGTGGCAGCGGTCATGCGTCTGTTTGACTTGAGAAAAGATCAGGTGATGGGTGCAGATGGGCGCTTGCTGGATAACTTCTTGTCAACGCAGAGAGAATTGTTAGGAGCGGCATGGAAGGCTGAAGAGCAACGCGCGTTGGTGGACGTGACCGAGGACGTCCTCAGGGGCTATTCGTCGATGCAGGCCTGATGACCTTTCACCCACACAGCACAAAGGGGAGCCGAGGCTCCCCTTTAATTTGTTGTTACGTGCTCTTTTTTTATTATTGAGGGGCGGTCTGTTGTTGTTTTTAGCAACCGTGGCCCTTTACTGCTGTTTTTGGCGACCCCCATCCGGGGTCAAGAGCAAACGTATTTTTTTGAGCGCTGATCTGCTTCTTCGCATGCGATCCAACCAGTGGGTAGCTACCTTGAGGTAGTTTTATTGTTCTCTGCCCGGTTGCGAGTGGCGGCATCTGCCGTACCCTGCGAAGCACATCTTCTCCAAAAAAATCTGTTAGCTGCGTCTCTGCCGTGTTGTTTTTGTTATGTCAGAGTCGTTACGTCTTATTTTTATTAGGTTTGGTGCTTTTTATTCTTGTTATGCCATAGAGATAGCAGAAGGCGTGCCAACTTTTAAAAATCATTTAAAATCAATAAGTTATGTTTTTTGTCAAAATTGCCACCGCGTCAAAGCCCGACAATCTGTTCCCGTGTTACTCGTTGTGTAGTGGTGCGGTAACACATCGTCACAGAAACGCTACTTATCCTGCGCTACGGGCCTTGGCTACTCGTGAACCTGTCGGGCGACCGAGCACGGAACAAATCTGCTGGCCCGCCAGGATCAATGCCGGCATATCGATCCCGGTTTCGATACCCAGCCCATTGAGCAGGTACAGCACGTCTTCGGTGGCCACGTTACCGCTGGCGCCCTTGGCGTATGGGCAGCCGCCGAGGCCGGCGATAGAGCTGTCGAACACCTGGATACCTTCCAGCAGGCTGGCGTAGATATTGGCGATCGCCTGGCCATAGGTGTCATGAAAGTGCCCGGCCAGTTTGTCCCGCGGAACCTGGGCGCCGACCACCTCGAACATCCGCCGCGTCGCGCCTGCCGTGCCGGTACCAATGGTGTCGCCCAGGGACACTTCATAGCAGCCCATGGCAAATAGCTCGCGTGCCACTGCGGCGACTTGTTCCGGGGCAATCTGGCCTTCATACGGACAGCCCAGCACACACGACACATACCCGCGCACGCTGATGCCGTGCTGTTTGGCCGCCGCCATGATCGGTGCGAACCGCTCCAGGCTTTCGTTGATGGAGCAATTGATATTGCGTTGGGAGAACGCCTCGGACGCCGCCGCGAACACTGCCACTTCCTTGACCCCCGCCGCCAACGCATCCTCAAACCCGCGAAGGTTCGGCGCCAAGGCCCCATAAGTCACCCCGGGCTTGCGCTGGATGTGTGCAAACACCTCGGCAGAACCCGCCATCTGTGGCACCCACTTGGGCGAGACAAAACTGCCGACTTCGATATAGCTCAAACCGGCCGCCGTCAGGGCGTCTACCAATTTGACCTTGTCAGCGACGCTGATGGGCTGGGCTTCGTTCTGCAAACCGTCGCGAGGACCGACTTCTACCAGGCGCACATGAGAGGGAAGGGACATGGCAGCTACCTTTTATGAATGGCCAACCTGGCTTTGAATGGTCTGTTCCAGCGCCTGGGTGCAGCGCTCTTCGGCGGTGTCGAGTTCCAGCTTCATCTGTTCGATGTCCAGCATCTGCTGCTCCAGCTGTTCGCGGCGCTCGGTGATTTTCGCCAGCATGCTGTGCAGCTGTTTCTGATTGCCGCTGGCGGGGTCGTAGAGTTCGATCAGTTCACGGCATTCGGCCAGGGAGAAACCGATGCGCTTGCCCCGCAGGATCAATTTGAGGCTGACCTTGTCCCGTGGCGAATAGATACGCTCCTGGCCCCGACGTTCGGGGGACAGGAGGCCTTGTTCTTCGTAGAAGCGAATGGCGCGGGTGGTGATGTCGAGCTCGCGGGCGAGGTCGGAGATGCTGTAGGTCGTGCTCATGGGTACGCTCAAGGAGTGTCTTGGGCGTTAAGCTAATGGCTGGTTGACGTTAACGTCAAGCTAATCTCCCCGCGGCTCAAGCTTGCAGCTTGTCCAGCTTCTTTTCGTGAGCCGTGACCTGCTGGCACAACTCAATCATCTGCTCGCGCATCCAGCGGTTGGCCGGGTCCTGGTCGGTGCTTTCGTGCCAGTACAAGTGGGTTTCCACCGGTGGAACGTCATTGACCGGCAAGTTGAACCAATGCAGTTCATGGCGGCGAGCGAAGCGCTCGGGCACGGTCATGACCATGTCGGTCTGCTGCAACACCTGCGAAGCCATCAGGTAATGCTGGGAGCGCAGGGCGATCTTGCGCTGGATCCCCATCTTGCCCAAGGCCAGGTCAACATGGCCGAGGCCGTTGCGTCGGCTGGAAATATGGATGTGGGTCAGCGACAGGTAATCATCCAGAGTGAACTTTTCCTTGCCCGCCATCGGATGGCCCTTACGCATGGCGCACACATAGCGGTCTTCCATCAGCTTGACGTGGCGCACTTGCGGGTCGGTATTGAGTGGCGCATCCACGGCGAAATCCAGGCGGCCAGCGGCCAGTTCCTTGGTGGTTTCCCGGCGCTTGGACAGAAAGCTTTCAATCACCACCGTCGGTGCCAGGCGGCGCAGGCGCTGGAACAGTAATGGCAGGATTACCGCCTCGGTCAGGTCGGTCATGCTGATGCGGTAGGTCTTGGCCGCCTGTTGCGGGTTGAAGATGCGGCTTTCCTGTACCGACACCCGCAGCAATGACAACGCATTGCGCACCGGCCCGATGATGTTCTGGGCCATGGGCGTCGGCACCATCCCTTGGGCGGTGCGCACGAACAGCGGGTCGTTGAAGGTCTCGCGCAAGCGTGCCAGCGCGTTCGACACCGCCGGCTGGGTAATGCCGACAATCTGCCCGGCACGGGTCAGGTTGGCTTCGGTGTAGATCGCGTCAAAGACGATGAAAAGGTTGAGGTCGACCTTGCTCAAGTTCATTTCGCTGCGCTCTTATTGTCAGGTGTGCATGCGCCGATCATATATCGGTGATGAATGTTAATACACGCCGAGAATAGGCTAGGTAAATTTTTGTAGCTGATCTAGCATCGATTTCATGACCTAAACAACCTCTCAGAAAGGGAGCTGCTCATGGATTTCGCCTACTCGCCCAAGGTTCAGGAACTGCGTGAACGCGTCACTGCGTTCATGGACGCTTACGTTTACCCGGCCGAGCCGGTGTTTGAACGCCAGGTCAGCGAAGGTGATCGCTGGCAGCCGACCGCCATTATGGAAGAGCTCAAAGCCCGCGCCAAAGCCGAGGGCTTGTGGAACCTGTTCCTGCCGGAGTCGGAACTGGGGGCCGGCCTGACCAACCTGGAATACGCGCCGTTGGCAGAAATCATGGGCCGCTCGCTGTTGGGGCCGGAGCCGTTCAACTGCTCGGCGCCAGACACCGGAAACATGGAAGTACTGGTGCGCTACGCCAACGAAGAGCAGAAACAACGCTGGCTGGAGCCTCTGCTGCGGGGTGAGATTCGCTCGGCGTTCGCCATGACTGAACCGGACGTCGCGTCCTCCGATGCCACCAACATGGCCGCCCGTGCCGTGCGCGATGGTAATGAGTGGGTGATCAACGGTAAAAAGTGGTGGACCTCCGGCGCTTGCGACCCGCGCTGCAAAATCCTGATCTTCATGGGCCTGAGTAACCCGGATGCCCCGCGTCACCAGCAACACTCGATGATTCTGGTGCCGGTGGATGCCCCGGGTGTGAAAATCGTTCGTCCACTGCCGGTATTCGGCTACGACGATGCGCCTCACGGCCACGCCGAAGTGCTGTTTGAAAACGTCCGCGTGCCCTACGAAAACGT
Source organism: Pseudomonas spelaei (assembly GCF_009724245.1). Taxonomy (GTDB): domain Bacteria; phylum Pseudomonadota; class Gammaproteobacteria; order Pseudomonadales; family Pseudomonadaceae; genus Aquipseudomonas; species Aquipseudomonas spelaei. The sequence goes on from NZ_WNNK01000025.1 coordinate 62,382, forward strand.
CCTGTTGGGTGAGGGCAGGGGCTTTGAAATTGCCCAGGGCCGCCTTGGCCCGGGTCGTATTCACCACTGCATGCGCTCCATCGGCATGGCCGAACGCGCGTTGGAACTGATGTGCAAACGCTCCGTGAGCCGTACCGCTTTCGGCAAGCCGTTGGCACGCCTGGGCGGCAATATCGACAAGATCGCCGACTCGCGGATGGAAATCGACATGGCGCGCCTGTTGACCTTGAAAGCCGCCTACATGATGGACACCGTGGGCAACAAAGTGGCGAAAAGTGAAATCGCCCAGATCAAGGTGGTGGCGCCGAACGTGGCCTTGAAGGTGATCGACCGGGCGATCCAGATCCATGGCGGTGCCGGGGTGTCCAACGACTTCCCGCTGGCCTACATGTACGCCATGCAACGCACCCTGCGCCTGGCCGACGGCCCGGACGAAGTACACCGGGCGGCCATTGGCAAGTTCGAGATCGGCAAGTATGTTCCCAGAGAAATGATGCGTAGTGGCCAATAGAAACTGGTAAAGAAGGGGCGCGCGCGCCCCTGATGCAGTGTTTCGCATTGCACATGCGTTTGACATGGCCCCCTGTGAAACCGACGCTAAGAGAACTCTTACAGATGAATTTACTTGGGTTGAGTTATTTTTAATGAATTAAATTCATGCAGTAAGGTTTTTATAAGGGATGCTTGATGTTTCGAATACTCTCGACACCTAATGTTGTTGGCGGCTCATCAGTGGCGATGGCGGAGAGTGGTGGCTTCAGTAATGTTGAGGATTCAACATTGCTGGCCGGTGCTGAGAATAAAGAAGATGCAGCCAGTGGATCGAAATCACAGAAGGGCGCTATAAATTCAGCCGGGCATAAACTAACACTCAGCAGAAGACTTCATGATCATTTTCTTGAGTGTAAAATGGGGCGTCACTCGCACGTGACCTACCGGGGGATGGCGAAGATTGAGAAGTCTGAGCCTTTAATGGCCGAGAACCTGAAGCGAGGTTTTGATCTGGCAAAGGCAATTATTCAAGATGCTTTGCAAACGCTTACCGAGCCTTCTGCGTGTCTTAAAGTCGTTGAGGGGTATATCGGGCATGGCAGTGAGTGCAATATAGATACTCTGCGCAAGAAGTTTTTAGAGGTAGAGAAGGGCGTGAACTTTTACGCCAATCATCCCGAAAAGGTTGTAGCTGTCGGAGGCGAGGGTAAAGCGTCGGTTTCATATAATGGGTGTGTTTTGGAACCGAAAGAAAAGGCGAATATCTATTTGAATATTCGTTCTGTGGTCGATAGGGATGTTGAGACAACAGCGAGCTTGATTCTTCATGAGGTCTCCCATGCCTATGCGAATACTTCAGATTTTTATTATATAAAGTCTGAGGCGGATTACATGTGGGCAAGCATGTATAAAAGCGGTCATGTAGATGAGGCCTTGCTGAGGCAGGCGCAGGCCACGGCGGCGTCTGATATTGATAATAAGGCGAGGGCCATTGTTGAAGGGAAAGTGCCAAGTAATTACTCAGTATCCTCATCTGGCTACGGCATGAGCGCTGCTGATTTCAAGGCTTATGCGCGGATGCGAAGATTTCAGAAAGATCCGGAGGAAAGGACAAGGGCCGCGATGAGCAATGCCGATACGTTGGCCTACCTAGCCTGTGCGCTGAGTCGCTCGCGGCGTGATCAACCCGATAGGATTTAGCCGAGATATCAGATGGGCACCTTCCTCCCACAGTGTCAGGCTGTGTGCAGCTGTTTAATACACCCAAACCTCCACCCGCCGATTCTTGATCCGCCCTTCATCCGCCGTATTCGCCGCCACCGGCATCTGCGCGCCAAACCCACGAATATCCCTCAAGACCACACCGTTCTTGACCAACTCCCGACGCACCGCCATCGCCCGCAATTTCGACAACAACGCCGCCCGCTGCGGGTCATTCTTGGCATCGCCAAATCCCGCCAGGGTTACCTGTTTGTTGAGCTTGTCATGGCCTCGCAAGTACGCCACCACCCGCATCACGTCCTGGCGTGCCTTGTTGTCCAGGCTGGCGCTGCCTTCTTCGAAGCGAAAGTTCACCGTCAACCGCTGGGCCTCACGGGCGATGGCCTGGTAGTCGCCGGGCATCGGCTCGCGCGGTTCCACCGTCATCGCCTGTACCTGTTGTGCGATAAACCCGTTGGCGGCGACGATCGCCTGGCCTTTGGCGCTTTGGGCAAAGTCCACCAGCGCCTTGGCCCACGGGTTCCGGTTCGTGGGCGGCAGGTAAAAGAACAGGCGTCGTGACAGCGGGTAGTCTTCAGTGGCAATCAAGCTGTTCAGCGGCAGCATGGCTTGGGAGTCACCGTCGACAATCGCCACGGCCTTGGCCTGGCGTACGTATGGCAAGCCGATAAAGCCGATGCCCTGGGGATCGCGGCTGACGGCATCCGACAATTGTTCGCTGGATTCGAAGCGTTTGGCGCTGCCCTCCAGGGACTTGCCCCGCCGAGCGAGCACCAGTTCCTTGAAGGTGTCGTAGGTGCCGGACTGATCATCCCGGGCGTACAGGTGAATCTTCCCGCCAATCCCGCCCAGTGCTTCCCAGGTTGTGACCTCGCCGCTGAACACCTGGGCCAGTTGTTCAGTGTTCAGAGTGTTCAGCGGATTATGAGGATGAAGGATGATCGCCAGGCCATCAATGGCGATCACTTGTTCAGCGCCAGGGCTTTTCAAATCGCCCAAGGGCTCCAGCTCCACCAGTTCGCTGTCTTTGATGGGGCGGGATGAGGCGGCGAGGTCGGCGCTGGATTTTTTCAACGCGGCAAAACCGGTGCTGGAACCATGGGCAGCGACTTCGATGGTGACACGCTTGCTCTGGCGGGTTTTGCCGATGACATGCTGTTCATTAGTGTGTTCGGAGGGCTCGCTGTGGACATCCTGCAAGCCTTGTTGCTCCATCAGGCCTTTGGCCAATTCCGGGCCGAGGGCCGCACCGATGGTATTGGAGCCCTGCATGCGCAAGGCCGGGCCGTGGTCGGGGAGGGGGAGTTGTGCAGAGAACGCGCAGAGGGGGAACAGGTTGCAGATTACCAGCAGGTACAGAACGCGCAGCATCATGCCGGCACCTTCTTAAGCCAAAGGGAGTGCCGGCAGATTAAGTCAGATCAGTTGCATAAATATGACGGTGGGCGCGATCAGCTCAACTCAAGCCAGATCGGCGCGTGATCGGACGGCTTTTCCATCCCGCGCAATTCGTAATCCACACCCGCTGCCTTGACCCGTGGCAGCAGCCCCTGTGAGGCCATGATCAAGTCAATGCGCAGCCCGCGCTTGGGCTCATCCTCAAAACCCCGGCTGCGGTAGTCGAACCAACTGAAGCGATCTGCCACATCGGGGTTCAAGTGACGGAAGCTGTCCACCAGGCCCCAGTTCTTCAGGCGGGCCATCCACTCGCGCTCTTCCGGGAGAAAGCTGCACTTGCCGGTTTTCAGCCAGCGCTTGGCATTGTCGGCGCCGATACCGATGTCGCAGTCTTGCGGGGAAATATTCACATCACCCATCACCACCAGCGCCTGGTCATTGGTGAACTGGCTCTCCAGCAGTTGTTGCAGGTCTTCGTAGAAGCGCTGCTTGGCCGGGAACTTGGTGGGGTGGTCGCGGCTTTCACCCTGTGGGAAATAGCCGTTCATGATGGTCACAGGCTGGCCATTGGCATCGGCGAAGGTGCCCCAGATAAACCGCCGCTGGGCGTCTTCTTCGTCACTGGCAAAGCCTTTGTGCAGCGCCAGGGGCTCCTGACGCGAGAGCAGGGCGACACCGTAGTGACCTTTTTGCCCGTGGTAATACACGTGATAACCCAGGGCTTGCACCTCGGCCAACGGGAACTGGTCGTCGTGAACCTTGGTTTCCTGCAGGCCGATCACGTCCGGTTGATGCTTCTCGATCAGTGCCGCCAGCTGATGAGGGCGTGCGCGCAGCCCGTTGATGTTGAAGGAGACGATTTTCATGGTCGGCGGTCCAGTCCTGGCAAAACAACGATGCTAGCCGACAAGTCGGACGGGAGCCAGCGTTGTAGCCGTTGCCGAGGCACGAGGCCGCGATGGGCTGTAGCTGCTGTCGAAGAACGAGGTCGCGATGGACTGTAGCCGCTGTCGAGGTACGGGGCTGCGATGGGTTGTAGCCGCTGTCGAGGAACGAGGCTGCGATGGGTTGCGAAGCGACCCCCTAGGGCGGTCCTGCGGACACGCATAGCAGCCCCGTACCTCGGCAGCGGCTACACTGAAACATTCGTACCAATAAGAACGCAACCTTTTGAGTCGCGCCCAGGGGAGATCAACACTGATGCCTGATACCTCGACCGCCATTGCCCAGGTTCACATGCTCGACAGCGGTTACTCCCGCGAGGCCCGCTCGCTGTTGTACCAGGCCTATCGCCATGAGCCGACCTTCGCCTACATTTTCGAGGCCGAGCGTCCCGGTTACGAACAGCGAGTGCGGGCCACGGTGCGTGAGTTGGTCAAGCAGCACTTCTTCCAGAACTTGCCGGCCATCGGATTACTGGTCAACGATCGATTGATTGGCATGGCACTGATCGCACCACCCCAACGACGCCTGGGCATCACCGAGAGTTGGGCCTGGCAATTGCGTATGTGGCTCAGCACCGGCGTACGAGGTACCCGGCGCTATCTGGAATACCACCAGGCGGTGCTGGCGTGCCTGCCGTCAGAGTCGGTGCATGTGTTGCCCTTGCTGGGGATTCACCCGCAGTTTCAGGGCAAGCATTTTGGTGAGCAGTTACTGGAAGCAGTGCATAACTGGTGTGCCGAAGACCCCAATTCGTCAGGCGTGGTGCTGGACACCGGCAACTCCCGTTACCTGGATTTCTACAAGCGTCAGGGCTATGAAGAAATTGGCGAGGTCGCCGTAGGGCCGATCCTTGAACACGTGTTTTTTCATCCGAATCCGCAGGCGTTACATGTTGCAACGGGTTAAGACAGAATTATTCAGACCATTTTGGGTTCTATGATGTTCCCAAGCTCGTGTAGCATCCGCGCCTATGAAGTTTCCAGGAAGATTTACCAGCGGCTTGATTCTGCTGTTCACGAGCTGCAGCGCACTGGCGCAAAGCGAACTGGATGTGCGCATCAAGCCTTCAAACGACGCGTTGAAAGCCAACATCGAAGGCTATATCGGCGGGGTTGGCGACCGTGATGAAGAAGCCTTGCTGCGTTTCAGCCGTGGCGCTGAAGAGCAGGCCCGCAAGGCTGCCCAGGCTTTGGGTTTCTATCAGCCGCAGATTGCCAGTGGTGTCACGGGCGGCAAGACGCCGCGCCTGACCCTCACCATCGACCCCGGCGAGCCGGTGCATTTGCGCAACGTGACCATTCGTGTCGACGGCCAGGCGGCGAGCCTCAAGTCCTTTCGCCTGCCCAGCAGCGACGAACTCAAACCCGGTGCCGTGCTCAACCACGGTCACTACGAAGATGCCAAGCGCCTGATCCAGAACCAGGCGTCACGCTACGGCTTTTTCAGCGGGCGCTTTACCAGTCAGAAGCTGTCGGTGGACCCGCAAGCGGGTGTGGCCGATATCGAACTCATTTACGACAGCGGCCCGCGCTATGCCTTGGGCAAGGTCAGCTTTGCCGGCGACACACCTTTCGATGAAGATCTGTTGCAACGCATGGTGCCGTTCAAGAGCGGCGCACCCTACGACTCCGAACTGATCGCTGAACTGAACCAGGCCCTGCAATCCAGCGGCTTTTTCGAGGGCGTGCGGGTGGACGCGGCGCCCGCTGCGGCGGCCAATGATGTGGTCCCGGTGGCCGTGCAACTGGAAACCCGCAAGCCACGGACCATGGGCCTGGGCCTGGGTTACTCCACCGACGTCGGCCCTCGCGGTAGGGCTAATTGGACCCGGCACTGGGTCAATCCTCAGGGCCACAGTTATGGTTGGGAAGCCGAATTGTCGGCGCCCCGGCAGAACGTCGGCCTGTGGTACGACATTCCCCTCGACCCGCCACTCACCGACAAATTGCGCTTCGCTGGTGGCTACCAGAATGAAGAGCTGGCGGGCACTGACACCCTCAGCAAGTTGCTGACGATCGGCCCTGAATGGCACAGCAAGTTGCCCAGCGGTTGGACACGGATTATCTCGCTGAAATGGCAGCGCGAAGAATATCGCCTGGGCAATGATTCGGGCCTGAGCAACTTGCTGATGCCCGGCATCAGTTATTCCTACTTGCGCAGCGACAATCGCATTGATCCCCACAACGGCTATCGCTTGCAATTCGAGACCCGAGTGGCCAAGGAAGGGTTGATGTCCGACACCAACCTGCTCTACGGCACGGCGATGATCAAGGGTTTGACCACCGTGTGGGACAAGCACCGCTTCCTTGGCCGGGCACAGTTCGGTGGCAGTGCCACCAATGGCTACACGTCCGTGCCACCGTCGTTGCGCTTCTTTGCCGGTGGTGACCAGAGCGTGCGCGGTTACGAGTACCAGACCCTGTCGCCGGAAAATGATCGCGGCGACCGCATCGGTGGCCGCTACATGGTGGCCTTGAGCGCCGAGTATCAATATTCCATCGCCGAAAAATGGCGTGTCGCGACCTTTATCGACCAAGGCAATTCCTTCAACAACCTCGATATGCCGAGCCTGAAAACCGGCGTCGGCGTTGGCGTACGCTGGGTTTCCCCGGTAGGACCGATCCGTCTCGACCTGGCCCATGCGCTGGAAGATCCGGGCGGTATTCGTTTGCACTTTTCCATGGGGCCTGAGCTGTGAAGCGTGGTTTGAAAATAGCGGGGCTGGCGATGCTTGCCGTCCTGGCATTACTGGTATTGGCAGTATGGACAGTGCTCGGCACTCAGGCGGGCAGTCGCTGGGCATTGAGTCAGGTACCGGGTTTGACCGTGGAAAATTTCCAAGGGCGCCTGGGCGGGCAGTGGAGTGCCGATCATCTGCTGTGGCAACAAGACGGCAGTCGGGTCGAGCTCAACGCGCCGAAATTTGATTGGTCACCGGGGTGCCTGATGCGCATGACCCTGTGCATCAACCAACTGGACGTGGAGCAGGTCAGCCTGCAATTCCCTCCCAGTACTGAAGAAAGCAGCGGCCCCATCACCTTGCCTGAGTTGAAGTTGCCGGTGGCGATCCAACTGGGCGAAGTCCGTGTCGGCAGCCTGTTGTTCAACGGCAGCGAGGAACTCAAGGGCCTGCAACTGGCGGCGCACTGGACCGCCGAAGGCATGAAGATCGACTCGGTGCACCTGCAACGGGATGACCTAGTCCTCGACTTGTCCGGCTTGCTGCAACCCACCGGTGACTGGCCACTGACGGCCACTGGCAACCTGAGCCTGCCTTATGCGCCTGGCGGCGCGCCGTGGACGGTGGCGCTCAAGGTCGATGGTGACTTGCTCAAGACCCTCAAGCTCGACGCTGACAGCAGCGGCTATCTGCCGGGCAAACTCAGCGGCGAGTTGCAACCGTTGGTAGACAACCTGCCGGCGCACGTGCGCATTACCGCCGATGGCTTCAAGGCCAGCGCCGATTTACCCGATACCCTGCAACTCAATCAGCTTGATCTGACGGCCCAAGGCGACCTGAAAAACGGTTACCAACTGCAAGGCAAGGCGGTGTTACCCGCAGAAAAAGGCCCGGTGGATCTGCTGCTGCAAGGCAAAGTCGACGCCAAGGGCGCGCAGATCGCCGGCCTGGACCTGAATGCCGGCGATAAGCAAAGCCTCAAGCTCAGCGCCCAACTGGACTGGCAGCAGGGCTTCAGTGCAGATGCCAGGATCGATTGGCTGGACTTTCCCTGGCATCGCCTCTACCCGCTGATCGACGAGCCCCAAGTGGCGTTGCGCACCTTCAACGGTGAAGTCTCTTACAAAGATGGCAACTACCTAGGCAACTTCAAGGCCGACCTCGATGGCCCTGCCGGCAAGTTCAGCCTGAGCAGCCCGTTCAGTGGCGACCTCAAGCAAGTGTTCCTGCCGGAGCTGAAACTGGCCGCCGGTCAGGGCAAGGCCGAAGGCCACCTCAACCTGCAATTCGCCGATGGCATCGCTTGGGACACAGCGCTGGACCTGTCGGCGATCAACCCGGCGTATTGGGTTGCGGAGTTGCCGGGTACGCTCGCCGGTCCGTTGCGCAGCAAAGGTGAAATGAAAAACGAGCAACTCAAGCTCAATGCCGACCTCGACCTCAAAGGACGGTTGCGTGGCCAGCCAGCCGTGCTCCAGGCCAAGGCCGAAGGCGCGGGCGAGCAATGGACACTGAGCGCCCTGGATATTCGTCTCGGCGACAACCGCATCAACGGCAGCGGCAGCCTGCAACAACGCATGGCCGGGCAGATCGATATCAAGCTGGCGCGCCTGGCCCAGCTGTGGCCGCAACTGCGCGGGCAGGTCAATGGTCGTCTTGATGTGGCCGGTACACTTCAGGCGCCTCAGGGCAAGCTCAACCTGCTGGGCCAGCAATTGGCGTTTGAAGACAATCGCCTGCAAAACCTGACCCTGGACGCCAGCCTCGACAACGCCCAGCGGGCCAGGATCGACCTCAAGGGCAGCGGCATTCAAGCCGGTGAAACCCAGGTTGGCACCCTGACTGCCAGCGCCCAGGGCGATATCAAGAGCCAGAAAGTCCAGCTGGACCTGGCGGGTCCGCTGCTCAAGCTGGCTTTGGCGTTGGATGGTAACCTGGACAAGGGCAACTGGCGCGGACGCCTGGCCAGCGGCGACGTGCAAGCCGGCGGCCAGGACTGGAAGCTGCAAGCCCCGGCGAAAATCGAACGCCTGGCAGACGGCAAGCTGACGTTTTCCGCTCACTGCTGGGTGTCCGGCCCTGCGAGTCTGTGTGGTGAAGACCAACGTCTGATGCCCGAGCCGAAGCTGCGCTACCACCTCAAGCAATTCCCCATCGACAGCCTGGCACAATGGCTGCCCAAGGATTTCGCCTGGCAGGGCAAGCTCAACGCCGACGTACAACTCGACCTGCCGGCCAGTGGCCCCAAAGGCGTGGTGTCGGTGGATGCCAGTGGCGGTACTTTGCGGGTCAAGGACAAGGGCCAGTGGCTGGATTTTCCGTATGACACCCTCAAGTTGGAAACCACCCTCAACCCCAAGCGCATCGACACTCAGTTGAACTTCCGTGGCGGTAAGCTGGGGGAACTGCTGTTGCAGGCGCAGATCAATCCGTTGCCGAAGAACAAACCATTGACCGGCAACTTCAGCCTCACCGGGCTGGACCTGGCCGTTGCGCGTCCGTTTGTGCCCATGGTGGAAAAACTCAACGGCAAGCTCAACGGTAACGGTCGTCTGTCCGGTGGCCTGTTGGCACCCCAGGTCAATGGCAGCGTGAACCTGGTAGGCGGCGAGATTTCCGGTCCCGAATTGCCCATCAGCCTTGAAGACCTGAACATCCAGGCCCTGATCGCCGGTGAAAGCGTGCAGCTCAATGGCGGCTGGAAAAGCGGCAAGGCCGGGCAGGGCAGCGTGAAGGGCCAGATCGACTGGGGGCAGGCCCTGGCGGTGGACATCAGCTTGCAAGGCACACAGTTGCCAGTGACAGTGGAACCTTACGCGGCACTGGAAGTGGCCCCCGACCTGAAAATCACCCTGAAAAACGACAAGCTGGCCATCGCCGGCAAGGTGCAGATCCCCAAGGGCGACATCACCGTACGTGAATTACCGCCGTCGACGGTCAAGGTGTCCGATGACACGGTGATCGTCGGCAGCCAGACCGAGGAAGGCAAGCCGCCGATGGCCATGGCGATGGACATCGATGTGGAAGTCGGCAAGGACACGTTGAACTTTGCCGGGTTCGGCCTGACCGCCAAGGTGCAAGGCCACGTACACATCGGCGACAACATGGACACCCGTGGCGAGCTGTGGCTCAACGACGGTCGCTACCGCGCCTATGGCCAGCGCCTTAACGTGCGTCGGGCGCGGCTGTTGTTTGCCGGGCCTATCGACCAGCCCTATCTCGACATCGAAGCCATCCGCCAGACCGACGACGTGATCGCCGGTATTCGCCTGAGCGGCAGTGCCGAACAACCCACCACGCAGATCTTCTCGGAACCGGCGATGAGCCAGGAGCAGGCACTGTCCTACCTGGTGCTGGGTCGTCCGTTGAGTACCACGGGAGAAGACAACAACATGCTGGCTCAAGCGGCCTTGGGGCTGGGGTTGATGGGCAGTGCCGGGGTGACCTCGGACATTGCCAACAAGTTGGGCATCCAGGATTTTGACCTCGACACCCAAGGCAGCGGCAATAACACCGCCGTGGTGGCCAGCGGCAAGATCACCGAAAAGCTCAGCCTGCGTTACGGGGTAGGGGTGTTCGAGCCGGCCAACACCATTGCCCTGCGCTACCTGCTGAGCAAGAAGGTGTACCTGGAAGTGGCGAGTGGGGTGGCCAGCTCATTGGATATTTTCTATAAACGCGATTTCTAAGGACGGCACACCAGCGACACCCGCTCATAGTTCAGCGCCTTATTGCGTTCCGGCAATGCATAAGGCGCCTCACACCGTTGGTCTTGCCAGGTGATGACCAGAGTGCCGGTGTCGGCTTCAACCAACGCCAGTGCCTTGCCGCTGGGGTCGGCAATCGCAATTTGCTTGCCCGCACCGTCCTCAAGCGCCGCGCCAAACGGGATCGGCTTGTGCTGGGCATCGAACAATGCGAATTGCACGCGACGCCCGGTCTTGCTGGCATAGCGCGCCAATACCACCGCACCCCGTCGCGGCACCACTTGCTGGGTCGCGTTATCGATCTCGATATCGGCGCCCAGGTCACGTGTGTCCAGGCTGATCCAGTTCACACGATAGGGTTGCGCATTAGGCACCACCGCATAGCCGTTGCTGCCGGTTTTGGCGCCGGAAAAGCTGCCGATTTTCACCCCGGATGCTCCTTCTACCTGAGCCAATGCAAACGTTTCACCCACGGTTTGCCCCAGGTTGATGCCGCCGGCGTGGCCTACCACCGAACCGGCCAGGTTGAGGTTCTGCGAATTGTACCCACGGCCCTGGCTGTAGCCGGCACTGATATCCACCACCGAGGTGCGGGTGCTGAGGTTGGCCGAACCGGTGCTGCCGCCAGTGCTGCTGTTGCCGGCTTGTACTGAATAATAGGTGTCACTGTTTTCCGACACATAACCGTTGAGGCCGGCCTGTGTAGTGGTGCCTGCTTTCTGCGTGCTGGCAGAAACAAAGGCCCTCGGTGCGCGAGGCTTTGAGCCCAGCGGGAAGGACAGTGACAGGTTGATCAGGGTGTCGTTATTCGATGGCCCATAGTTGCCGACATCCTTGGAGTACGTGGCCCCCAGGTTGTAGCTCAGCTCACCCCAGTAGTTGCTGTAACCCGCCGACAGGCTTTGCGAACCACCGCGCCCCCAGTAGCGCTGGTCGCTGGCATTCACGTAAATGCTGCCATATTGCTGGTTGCGCCCGAGGCTCTGGTTGACGGTCAGGTCGGTGCGGGTTTTCGAGTTGCCCGTGCGCTTCTCACCTTCATGGCTCAGTTCCTCGACGTGGTCGGTGAGGGTGCGATAGCCCTCGGTCGAATAGCGGTAGGCGGCCAGGGTGAAGTTGGTGTCGGTGCCGGTGAATGTCTTGGCATACAACGCGCGCAGGCTGTTGCCCTTGACCGCTTGGCCGAAGGTACGGCTTGCGGAATGGGTCAGGTCCAGCGAAACCGCACCAATGGACGTATTACGGCCGGCACCTATGGACAGCGCCTGGAAATTCTCCGTGGCCTGCACGCCGATGATCCCGGACAGGTTGCTGCTGATGCCGTAGGCCAGGGTGCTGCTGACAAATTGCGGTGATTGTTGTTCATCGCTGTTGCTGTTGTATTGTCCGGCCGAGACGCTGTACTTCAACTGGCCTTGGCGCACCATGATCGGCAGGCTGGAAAACGCTTGCACTGTGACCCGGCGCCGACCGTCGGCTTCGATAATCGTCACTTCAAGGTCGCCGTTGGAACCACTGGGGTAGATGTCACTGATCTCGAACGGGCCCGGCGGCACGTTGGCGGTGTAGAGGATGTAGTCGTTCTGGCGAATTTCCACGGTCGCACTGGACTGCGCAACACCACGAATGATCGGCGCATAGCCGCGCTCGCTGTCGGCGCGCATGCCGTCGTCGGAAGCTAGTTTCAAGCCGCGATAACGTACGCTGTCGAACAGGTCGGCATCCGAAAAAATGTCCCCGGCACTGAACTGGCCCTTCAACGCGGTGACGTCATGTTGCAGATAGCTGCGGTTGCTCTTGAAGGTGCTGGGGCGGCCGGTGCTGCTGTTGAAGTTCGACTCGTTGCGCAGCCGCCAGGCGCCCAGGTTGATGCCGTTGCGCAGGCCGATGTTATTGGACAGGGTGGTTTCACCCTGGTTGCTGTTACGGCTGCTGCTCAACTGGTAGTTGATGAATGCCGCGGGTACGCCATCGTCCCACAAGGCCGGGTCGACATAACCGCGCCGGCCACGTTCCATGGCGCTTTGCGGCACACTGACCAGCAGGCGCAGGCGCGGCACGTCGTAACGCACGCTGGCGTGGTCGATCAACGCAGGCAGGTCGAGGCAGGCATTCGGGTCGTCTTCGACGAGGTTGCCGGTCGCCTGGAGTTTGCCGATGTCGACCCCCAATTGCTGGACCATCTCCAGGGTCAGGCAGGCCTCGATCTTGCCGGTGCCGGGGGTGCGACGGAAGTCGATATCGCGACGGCCGACCAGGGTGTCGTTACCGTACAGATCAACCCGATAGTTGCCGGGAAGCACACTGCTATTGGCGAGCAGTGATTGCAGATCGACGGAAGACGCCGCGCCCTGAAGAAACGATGTATTGAACTGTTCCTCGCCATCGGCCAGGCACACGGTGCTGAAGATCAGGGCAACCGACAACGGTGCCAATCCATCGTACTTGAATAAAAGCATACAGGAACCCTATATCACCTCCGATACGAACTAACGGAGCGAAGATAAATACAGTGAAAGTTCGACCGCTGAATAAGCGGGCGTACTAGGGGGAATCTTTAATGACGCTGGCCTGCACGTCGGCCAAGTTTGAAAGTTGCGCGCTATAGCGGTCTTGCGCGCCATAGTCATTAATGCTGCGAAACAACAAACTCGGTGCCTGGCCCGGCGTGAAGTGTTTCAGGTTGAACTCTTTTTGTTCGCCGGGCGCAATCATCATCGAATCAAACGGGTGCTCGCTGAGTGCACCGGATTGCAGGGTGATGTCGGCAATCGACACGTGATACAGGCCAGGGTTATTCACCACCAGCACACTTTTTCCGGCACGCTCGGCCAAGCGCCATTTCAACGCGGCGGGTGCCAGGTAGGCGTCGTTTTTCAGCCCGGCAGGGCGGAAGAACACCTTGATGCGCTGGCGCACGGCGAGCTGCAAGGTGTTCTGGGTTTTCGCGGCCTGGGGGATCTCTTGCACGTTGAGCCACACCACCGACTCGCGGTCGGTCGGCATGCCCGTGCCTTCGTAGATCACCCGCAACAGTTGCTGCTCGTCGCCGCTGACCCGCACCAGTGGCGGGGTGACGGCAAACGGTACGGAGATGGCATCGCTGCTGTCGGTGTCGACCCAGGACTGGATCAGCACGTCTGCGCCACTGTTACGCACGGTGATACCGGCTTCCTTGTGCTTGCCGTCGAATATCAGGCGCGTGCTGCTCAGCGAAATACCAGCGGTGGCCTGGTTGACCACAAGCAGGCCCAGCAGGCCCACGCAAAAGGACAATGAGTGACGATAAAACATGATGACTACCGTGCAAATGAATGGATGTGCAGGGCCGCTTGGCCCTGCACGGACCCGTAATGCTCGTGCGGGTTATTCGTATTGCAGGGTGAACGGCAGAGTCGCGTCGCCACGACCGGCAACGGCTGTTTTCGCGTCGGCAGTGGTGACGTAGGCGGCCGAGAATTTCAGCGAGGCGTTACTGTCTTGCAAGTTGCTTTCGATCTTCGAGGTGGCTGGCGAGCTCAGGTCGATCAGTGCGCCATTGGCGTCCAGCAAGGCGATACCGATGTTCTTGGCGGCGCCCAGGCCGTCGATGATTTTCAGCACTTTGGTGCCGGTCACGATGCCAGAGCCTGCGCCCTTGGTCGGTTCGAAGATCATTGCCACCTTGGTACCGGCGTTGCAGTTGATCTTCATCTCGAAGTTCTCGGCGCTCAGCGTGCCGCTGCCTTTTGGCGCGGTGGCCGTGCCCATGTCCTTGATCGACACTTCACCCATGTTGACCGAAATGGTCTTGTTGGTACCGGCGCCTTCTACCGAGCAGGCATCGTTGTTGATGGTGCCGGTGAAGTTGATAGTGCCGCTGCCTGCGTTGGTCGGACCCGGTGTTTAGAGTGCCAGTGCATTACCTGCGGCGGCGAAAATCGAAAGGGCCAGAAGTGCTCGAGAGAATTTTTTCATGTTGCTTTCCATTGGTGGGGTTAAAGCAACACTATAGGGTGGCAGCGCTTAATGCAGAATCAGACGATCCTTAGAAGTGTAAAGGTTGAAGTTTAACTGGGTGTTCTGTTAGTTGAATAAGTTGCGTTCTATGCAATAAGCCAATAAGTCCTGGTCACTGCTTACTTCAAGCTTTCGCATCGCCGACATTTTCTGGGTGCTGATGGTCTTGGCACTTCTGTTCAGCCCGCGTGCGATCTCGTTGACACTTTGCCCCGAGACAAATAAGCGCAGGATCTCGTGCTCCTTGGGCGACAATCGGGTGAATCGTTCGTCCAGGTCAGCGCCATCGTGCATCACCGATGTCGGCTGTGGTCCGTTATGGTGAACGGGGTTGCCCCGGGCGATGGCCTTGAGCGCGGCCTGGATTTCGTTGTGCAACTGGTTTTTCTGGATCACGGCCAGCACACCGAGTTCTTGCAGGCGCGTCAGGATCATGGGGTTCGAGATCATGGTCAGCACCAGCACACGCACCTTGGGGAAGTGCCGTGTCAGGTATTCCACCAGCTTGAGGCCGTCACCGTAGGGCGAGTCGCCGGGCATGTTGAAGTCGGTGATCACCAGGTCTACCGCCGTGGTTTCCAGCAGCCTGACCAGCTCGTTGGAGCAAACGGCTTCGCCCACTACGTTGAAGCGTTCGTCACGCTCGATCAGCTCTCGTACCCCCACCAGTACGATGGGGTGATCATCGGCAATGACAACGTTGAGGATATCCATATGGGTGATTTTCCAGAGTGAAATTAATCGAGGGTATCGAGTAAAGCATTCAACCGAGCCAGGTTGTGTCGCACTTGCGCGGCCAAGGCCGGCGTGACGGCCATGCCGGTCAAGCGACATTCCAGTTCGACAAACGTGGTCGCCATATCGCTGGCCTGCACCGCGCCCAGGGCTCCGGCCATGCTGTGCAGTTGTTGCGCCACCCGGTTGGCATCGGCGCTGTCCAACGCTGTCAATGTGGTAAGTACATCCTGGCGCAGTGTGGCGACAAACAGCTCGCGCATTTTCGGCGACAACTGCAACTGTTCGGTAACCGCAGGCAGGGCGATTTTGCAGTGCTTTTGCAGTTGCGCGCGCAAGGTCGCCAGGTTCAGCGGCTTGACCATCCACGCATTCATGCCGACGGCGGCGCAGCGTTCGCCTTCTTCGCGCAGGGCATTGGCGGTGACGCCGATAATCGGCAAGGTTTTATCCTGCTGGCGCAGAGCTTCGGCCAACTGATAGCCGTTCATGACCGGCATGTTCACGTCGGTGAGCACCAGGTCGAAGTGACCGGGTGCCCATTGCACCAGGGCCTGTTCGCCGTTGGCAGCGACCACCACCGAGCAGCCCAGGGCTTCCAGTTGTTCCTTGATGATTGCCGAGTTGATCACATTGTCTTCGGCGACCAGTACCTTCAGGTTCAGGCTGCGGTTTTTTTCGGATGACTCGGGAAGGCTTTCAGCACGGCTACCGTGTTGCGCCAGGTATACCGCCTAGGCAATCGCGCGGACATCGTCGGCGTCAACCGCCCAGTCGGTGCCGACTAACTGCGCAGGGTTGGGCCCGCCCGGCGTGGCAATGATCCGCTGGCCGGGCCAGGGTAAGCTGTGGGCAGGGGGCGACAGATCCACCAGCAGCGCCGATGACGACTGCGCCGTGAACGTGTGACAGTCGAGACCCAGGCGGTTGAGCCAGTCGATAAGATGCTGCGCCTGCTCGACGACCGCTGCACGTACATAGACAGCGGGCATATCAGGAGCGAATAGCGGGCAGTCGGCCAGGTTGCCCGGTACGGTCTCCAGTGCCAGCTGCAGGCTGAAACTGCTGCCCAGGCCAGGTTCGCTGACCACGCTCAACTGGCCATTCATCAACTCGCACAGCCATTTGCAAATCGCCAGGCCCAGGCCAGCGCCGGCCTGGTTGGTGGCGTCGTTGACTTGGTAGAACGGGTCGAACAGTTGCTGTTGCTGCGCCTGGGAAATCCCCACGCCCGAATCGCTGACTTGCCATTGCACACGGGCGTTTTCCAACACTCGCACCCGCAATACCACACGACCGTTATCGGTGAATTTGATCGCGTTGCTCAGCAGGTTATTGAGGATCTGGCGAATCCGCTGCGGGTCACCGCGCAGCTGATCCGGCAGTGCCACGTCGATACAGGCATACAGGTGCAACCCCTTGGATCGGGCAAACGCACTGTAGGTGCGTACGACGTCTTCGGTCAGTTCCAGCGGGCAGAAATCCTGGAGTTCGAGGGTCATCTGCCCGGCTTCGATCTTCGACACATCCAGCACATCGCTGATCAATTGGAACAAGGTGGCGGACGAGCGTTGGATGGTGTGCAGGTAATCCTGCTGACGCGGGGCGAGGACGGTCAGACCGAGCAGTTCCAGGGTGCCCAACACACCGTACAGCGGTGTGCGGATTTCATGGCTCATGGTGGCGAGGAAGCGGCTCTTGGCCTGGTTGGCCGAGTCGGCAGCGTGGCGTGCTTCTTCCAGGGCGGCAGCGTCTTCGATATGCCGGGTCACATCATGCAGCGCGCACAGCCACGCATCCTGGCCCTGGTAGCGGGTGGGTACAAAGTCGACATGCAGGTGGCGCCCGTCGATCTCGATGTCTGCCTGTCCGGCCTCGGTATGCGACGTGAGCAGGTTTATCAACTGTCGGCTGTCGTGCCAGGCTTGAGCGCGCTGGTTTTGCAGGAGCACATGGTGATCACTGCGGCGGATCACACACAGGCCGGCGGGTGCTGTGTCGATGACTGCGCGGCTGAACGCCTCGCTTTCGGCGATGCTGGCATGGGCGTTTTGTGCAGGCAGGATCACTCGGAACGTGTACCAGCGATTGACCGCTCGACTGCAGCCGAGCACTGCCACTACCACGGCTACCAGGCACAGCAGTGGCCATAGCGCGTAGTTGAGGAAACTGCGCAGGCTGATCACGTAGATCGCCGTCCAGTGCTGTTCGCCGGGGCTGCTCAGCTTGAAGACCAGGCCGTCGCGGTTGAAATTCACACCCTCACCTAGTGTTTGTCCGGGCTTCAGGGCGCCAGTCAGTACCTTGCCTGTCGGGGTGATCAAGGTGAAGTCATCGTAGATCGACCATTGCATCAGCCGCTCGATGTTATTGATTTGCGACAGGTTCAGTACAGAGCCCAGCACGACCCACGTATTCGCCCCCTCGATGCTCAACGCCGTTCCTGACAGGTTGATATCGACGTAAGCCAGCAGGGTGGGCGCGGCATTGTTGTCCAGGGCCGCGTGGTAGGGTATCCAGTGCACTTGATGATCGGGCTGCGACGTGTTTTGCACCCGCAGGTGCTCGTTCAGTTGGGTCATTCCCTTGACCAGCGTGGCCACATGTATGGGGCCAGCCCCGCGCAGGCGCCCGGTGGTGGGCACGGCCAGGTTAAAGTTATCGGGGCCATTGAGCAGGATCAACTGGGGGGCTTGGTAATGCGAGGCCGCCCAGAATGCGCTGTAGTAGGTAGCAAGGTAGGTGCCCAGTGCATGGATTTTCGGGTATTGGCTGGCGGCTATTTTGTCCGGGTTGATCTGCACGCTATATGGCAGTGAGAACGGCAAGCCTTGGCCCTCATAGACATCGCGTCCTTCATCGGGCAGAGGCTTTTGCATATACGGCGGCGGCACGTTCGAGAGGTTCATCTCGTTCTTGGCACTTTCCCGCGAGATATCGCGCAGGAACAGTTCCTGCTCGTCGATATTCTCTATCAGCCGGGCGAAATGGAATTGCAGCGTGTCACGCTGTTCATCGAGCATGCGCTGCACGCCCAGGTAGCTGATGCCGAGCAACAG
Organism: Pseudomonas spelaei; assembly: GCF_009724245.1. Taxonomy (GTDB): domain Bacteria; phylum Pseudomonadota; class Gammaproteobacteria; order Pseudomonadales; family Pseudomonadaceae; genus Aquipseudomonas; species Aquipseudomonas spelaei. The sequence goes on from NZ_WNNK01000025.1 coordinate 80,618, forward strand.
CAGCGCCAGGGCACCGAGCACCAGCAAACCTTTGTTCAGGCGCTGTGAGCTGCTGGCCAGTTTCTCCAGGAGGGCGTTGGTATGTTGCATTACAGCGCCTGGACGACGGAGCCGGGAATGTCTTTGGACACGATGACCTCTGTAGCGAATGACGTTCGGTCACACCGTCCTGCCAGTCAATAAACGTTCGCCGGCCCATCATGGGCCAGCAATTGCTGGAATTGATCCGAAGACACGGCGTGGGAGATCAGAAAACCCTGGACCTGAGTGCAGTCGATCTTACGCAACAGTGCAAGTTCTTGCGCGGTTTCTACACCTTCGGCCACCACGGTCAGGCCCAGTTGGCGGCCCAGGCTGACGATGCTGGTCAACGCTTGTGCCAGTTCTTCATTGGCATTGCAGCCTTGAACCAAGGCACGGTCGATCTTCAATTCGGTGAAGGGCGCCGAGACCAGGTTCATATACGAGCTGTAGCCCTTGCCGAAATCGTCCTGAGACAGGCCAAACCCTTTGATCCGCAAGCGGCACGCACCCGCGTAGAAATTGCTGATGTCATCGGGTACGGAGCACTCCATCAACTCGAAGCAGATGCGTGCGGGCAAGCCTTGACGCTCCAGCACAAAGGCCAGGATGCGGTCGGGCAGGTCGTGGCTGTTGAGCAGGTGCGTAGGCAGGTTGACCGACACCGGGATGTCATAGCCCTGCTCGCGCCATGCGGCTTGGGCGCGCATTGCTTGTTCCAGCACGCACCACAGCAGGCGCTCTTCGAGGTTGAAGGCGATCAAGGCCGGCAAGAAAACGCCAGGCAGCAGCGTGCCGTGCTCGGGGTGCAGCCAACGTATCAGTGCTTCGGCTGCTACGATGCGACCATTTTCCAGGGCTTTTTTCGGCTGGAACCAGGCTTGCAATTCGCCGTTGTCCAGAGCGCTCGACAGGCTGCGGCGGTCGATGCCGGGCAGGGTTTCGGCAGGCGCGGTCTGGCGCAGTGCCTGCAACTGATCGATCAGACAGCGCAATGCCGCCGCATTCACCGGCTTGGAAATCAGCCCGATGACCTTCACTTGCAGGTTACTCGCCACCAGGCTGGCACCCATCAACATACGGCGCGAGGCCGCGCTCATGATCGCCAGTGCAGGTCGTGACGGTTGGGCGGCGAGGCCCTGGATAAATTGCACGCCGTCCATGCCCGGCATCAACAGATCGGTCAGTACCAGGTCGAAGTCGCGTTGCTTCAGGCAGGCCAATGCCGCTTCGCCGTCCCTGGCAAATACCAGATCGAAATAACCCAGCGCGTTGAACAGGTTTTGCAAATACAGGTGTTGGAAAGGGTGGTCTTCGACAATCAAAATGCTACAGGGCTTCATGAGCGACTCGTTCGTAGGGAGCCAGGGCAGTGAACAAGGCTCGCAGCGTGAAAGGTTTGACCAGGCAGTGATTCATGCCCGCGGCCAGGCACCGGCTATCTTCACCGCGCAGGGCGTTGGCGGTGGCACCGATGATCGGGGTGGTGCAGCCCAGGCTGCGCAGGGCTTCGGCCAATTCGTAGCCATTGAGCCTGGGCATATTGACGTCGGTGAGGACGATGTCGAACGTGCTGTCGTTCCAGCGTGCCAAGGCTTCCTCACCATCGCGGGTCAAGGTGACCGTGCAGCCAAGTTCTTCAAGCTGGTCACGCAGGATCAATTGGTTGATCACGTTGTCTTCGGCTACCAGGATGTGCAAGTGCAACGGGCGCAACGCGTGCGGCTCTCTGCGTTCCTGGGGCAGGGCAATCTGCCCACCCTGGGCTTGGCGAATCGCCTGCTCGATGGCCTTCAAGTCGTTCAGGTTGACCTTCCAGCCATCGGCAGTGAACTGTGGTTCGTGGGTCGCCTCGCCACTGGCGATGACCCGTGGCCCATGCCATGGCAAAACCGAGTGCGGTTCGCAGGGGCCAGGATGCAGCTCGAGCAATAGGCCTGGCGCCATGCCCACAGGTACGCCGATATGCGGCCGGGCACCCCAGCGACGCAACCAGCCGCTGAAGCTTTCGGCCAGCTCACGGATGGGGGAGACGACATACACCATCTCCGGCGCCAGTGCCGGCAGAGTTGCCGGTACTGTCTGGTCACGCAACTGTTCCAGCGGCACGTCCAGGGAAAAACTGCTGCCCAGGCCCGGCTCGCTGACCATGCGCAAGGTGCCGTTCATCAAGTGGCTCAGGCGCAGGCAAATCGGCAGGCCGAGGCCGGTGCCGGCCATCACGTTGGTGTTGCCTTGCGTCTGGTAGAACGGCTCGAAAATACACGCCTGATCATCATGGGCAATGCCTTTGCCGGTGTCCGAGACTTGCCATTGCAGGCATACCCGTTCGCCTTCGCGGCTGAGCAGCTTGACCCGCAGCACCACGCGCCCGGAATCGGTGAACTTGACGGCATTGCTCAGCAGGTTATTGAGGATCTGCCGGACGCGGCTGACATCGCCCTTCAAACGTTCCGGCAGGTGTGGGTCGAGGCAGGCGTACAGCTGCAAGCCTTTGCTCTGCGCCGCTGCCGCATAGCCCTGCACCACTTCCTGCACCAGGGCCGACAGGCAAAACTCGCTCAACTCCAGGGCCAACTGCCCGGCTTCGATTTTCGACACATCGAGCACATCGCAAATCAACTGCAACAAGGTCGCGGACGAGCCTTCGATGGCGCGCAGGTAACTCTTCTGCTGGCTATCCAGGCGGGTGCGGGCGAGCAATTCGAGGGTGCCGAGCACGCCGTACAGCGGGGTCCGAATTTCATGGCTCATGGTGGCGAGGAACAGGGTCTTCGCTTCGTTGGCCGTATCCGCCGACTGGCGTGCCTGTTCCAGCGCCGCTTCGATTTGTGTGCGCGCACTGATGTCGCTGAACGCACACAGCAACACGTCTTCGCCCTTATAGCGAGTGGGGGAGCAACTCAGGTACAGGTGGCGGCCGTCGGCTGTTTCGAAGTAATCGGTGAGGTGTGGGGTGTTGGCATCAAAGGCATCACGAATCCAGCCCGGACCCAGTTGTTGACCACACTGGCCCAGCCATTGGCGGGCGAGGGTGTTTTCCAGCACCACCTGGCCGTCGCTGCGGCGCAGCACGCACAGCGCCACGGGCGCGGTCTGGATCACGTCGCGGCTGAACAGCTCACTTTCCACCAGCGCCTGGATGCGATGGAGCGCCGGGGTAATGAAGCGGTGCTCCAGGCGCCGGGTCAGCACGCACACCAGGCTGATACTCAGCAGGCAGAATGCCAACGCGCCGAACATTTGCGGCCATAGCGCCCACAGTACGGCGCGTAAGTCGATGGAGTAGGTGAGTTGCCAATCCGACGATTTCAGCTGCTTGCGCAATACCAACTGCTCGGGCAACCAGCCGGCACCGACAAAACCGAAAAAATCCTGTTGCCGTAACAGCGGTAGATTCTGCCCGGGCGGCGGTTTGTGGCTGTTACTGAACAGCGCCATGCCCTGGGCGTTGAACATGGTGAATTCGCCAGCACTGTGGTCGCTCAAGGCGCTGGAAATTTCACGGTCGTCCATTTCCAGGCCGAGCCAGCCGGAGTTCACATCGCGCTCGTCCAGGCGAATGAAGATATACAGCTGGGAGTGCCCATTTGACGCATGGGTTAGCCATAACTCTTGACGGGTTTTCGACAGCTTGAGGGCGGCCAGTTGATCGAGTATGGCCTGGGGGGAAATCGTGGTCATTGGTGTGGCGCTGTACAACCGCAGCACAGACCCGTCGGTGCCGACATACAGCAGGTTCAACTGCTTGGCATTCAAGTAGTCCCGCATGCGCTGGGTCAGCCAGATGCTCCATTGCTGGCCCGGCGTTTGCCCCAGCAGCAGGCGGATTTCTTCATCGGACACCGGCACGTTCATTTCGGACTTGCGCGTGGCCGACAGGCTCAAGCTTTCCAGCAACGCCTCACGGGTGGTGAAGAAGGTATGCGCCTCCGCGATGGCGCTGCTCATGTAGCTGCGTCGTTGGGAGACTTCATTGTTGAAGGTGAACAACAGGAAGCTATACACACCGCCCAGGATGCCGACCAGCAGCACCAGCGCAAAAATGCGCAACAGCCGGCGTGCGGCGTTGGGGCGGGAAAGGACCGGGCTGATCTGGTGGAGGTAGTTCTTTAATCTCATCCCGGCACTTTAGGAGTGGCCGGATGTAGGAGGAATCAGACGATCCTTAGTTTGCTAGAGGTAGTTCATGATGAAGGTGACTTCGGTGTTGGCACTGCCGGCCTTGAGGTCGCCGGTGGGCAGGCGGTAGTAGGCCGCCGACAAGGGGATGTTGAAGCTGGTGCCGGTGGTGGTGAAGCCGCCGAAGGTGTAGGGGGAGTCGAAGACAATGGGTTGCTCGGCATCATTCATCACTTGCAGGCCGATGCCGCTGGCGGTGGAGCTGGCATTAAGCGCGACGACGCCTTTTTGGGCGTCGATAACCGGGGTGGTGGCCTTGAGTGTATAGGTCACTTTATTGATGCCGGTCTGGCACTGGTTCAAGCCGATGTCGAAGCGGACCGTGCGCGAGGTTGCGCCGGTGTTGCGAAACTCATGGAGTTGATAGTCGTCGCCCATGGCGACGTGGACGGAAGGGGTCTGGCAGGAGGCCGCGGTCAAGACAAGGGGGTTGATCAGGTTGTATCGGGTCAAGATCAGGTCGCCGGCCTCCTGGTTGGCCAGGTTGCCGGCAGCAACGTTGACTTGCGGCGCCAGTTTTCCGGATTTGATGATTTCCAGTCGCATCGCGGACGTCTCATTGGTGTACCTAGACCCTTTGAGCGCATACGGCGCTGGCTCATAGCGAGCGTATATCTCCATCCAAATACGAAAGGAAAGTCCTGTTTTACCCAGGGGAAAAGACGAGCCGCTGGTAATTGCGCCTAGCGCAGGATTTATAACAACACCGTATTGATAAGCACTGGAGCATGTCCAGGTGTGCTGCAGTAATTGCAACGTTTCCTGATAGACCACAGTACCGTCAGGGGTGTCAGCGGGGATCGTCAGGCCTTGAGTGGCGAGGCGGCTGCCAAAATTAAGGCTTTGGCGAACGCCGGAATCGAGTGTGCAGTTCGCCGCAAATAGGGCGGGTGAGCACGCCAGCGTTATAAGCGCGATGCACGTTATGTGTTTTGAGTGCTTCATTGAAAAGTCGATACCCGTTGCTCAATGTTCGGTGCAGGGTAGGCGCGTGGCCCGTCGACGCCCATCAGGCAATCCTTAGAACCCGGCGCTGCCGCCAATTACTAAGCAACCTAATTATTCCATTTGACATTCGCTGCCTAAGCAGTAACATCTCGCCACACACTCACTGCCTAGGCAGTAATAAGGTGGCTTTCGATGCCTCACTTCACCCCTGACAACTTCCACAACTGCCATCCACACAGCAACACGTCGTCGCCCTTATAGTGAGTGGGGGAGCAACTCAGGTACAGGCGGCCGTCGGCTGTTTCAAAGTAATCGGGGAGAGGCGGGTTGGATCAAAGGCATCACGAATCCAGCTCAAGCTCTCCAGCAAGGCCTCACGAGTGCTGAAGAAGGTATGCGCCTCGGAGATGGCGCAGCTCATGTAGCTGTGCTGCTAGGAGACTTCATTGTTGAAGGTAAACAACAGGAAGCTATACACGCCGGCCAGGATACCGACCAGCAGCACCAGCGCAAAAATGCGCAACAGCCGGCGTGCGGCGTTGGGGCTGGAAAGAACCTGGCTGATCTGGTGGAGGTGGTTCTTTAATCTCATCCCGGTACTTTAAGGGCCGCCGCAGGCACGTAAAATCAGACGATCCCTAGAAAGGCGCGTGTTCTACATCATCAGCGTGCGCGTTGTCATGGAGCGTTCCGGCAGAAAACTTTAATCTATCGGTAGTAGACATTCACAATGGCCCCCGCATTAAATACGCCTGATGTGGGGGCTGCAGTCATCCATATAAGTCGCGCAACGAATGCTCTGGAGTTTTGCATCGATGTTGTTTTGGGTATCAATAAGAACTCTTTTTTAAATTCCATGGGCTGTTGGTTGTCACTGTTGATGATTTTTATACCCACTGATGTGTTGTCGTCAGGGATTAACGTGCTCTTGTCTGGCGAGAGTGTCGACGTCAGGGGTTCTAATTCAGCGCTCAGGCCATAAGAAACTTTGCAGGTACGATCTTCGTTGATGGTGAACGGAGCCTCTTTTATCGTGGCACCCTCTTTGGCGTCATTTGGCGCTTATAGCACCAAAATCGATGGTGCTCGGGGCAATACTGATTTTTGGGTCGCAAGGTAAATATCTGAATTTCGCCCCTTTGACTGTAACATTGTAAGTCTCGTTACTAGGTCGAGTGCCTCCTATACCATCAAGTTGGAAGGCTTGAAAGTCCGCTACTTGAGGTAAAGGCTCATCTTTAGCCGCTCCTGCGTCTGATTTTTTGATAAAGAAAAGTGAGTATGTCAGGGTC
>NZ_WNNK01000026.1 GCF_009724245.1 Pseudomonas spelaei
TCGCTGTAAGAGCGAAACCAATAGCCGCCGTGACCGCAGCAACGGATATGCCCCCCACCCCAAAAGAACAACAGAACACTTGCGACCCCCAATTTTCTTTGCTAGCTTCTCCAAAAATGTTAACGATAACATTCGCTCTAAAAATAAAAACAAAACAGAGATCCTAGCCATGAAAACGCTCCCGAAAACCCTGTGTTTGCTGGCCCTGAGCATCACCCTGGGCACCGCCACCCTGGCGCAGGCCGACACCAAACCCGCGCCCATCCGCATCGGCGCGTCCTTCCAGGAAATCAACAACCCCTACTTCGTCACCATGAAAGACGCCCTGCAGGAAGCCGGTGCGACGATCGGTGCGCAGTTGATCATCACCGACGCCCGTCACGACGTCTCCAAGCAAGTCAGCGACGTCGAAGACATGCTGCAAAAAGGCATCGACATCCTGCTGATCAACCCCACCGACTCGGTAGGCGTGCAATCCGCCGTCAAATCCGCCCACGCCGCCGGTGTGGTGGTGGTCGCGGTGGACGCCCAAGCCGAAGGCCCACTCGACTCCTTTGTCGGCTCGAAGAACTTCGACGCCGGGTTCCAGGCCTGTGAATACCTGGCCAAGAACATCGGCAACAAAGGCAATATCGCCATTCTCGACGGCATCGCCGTGGTGCCGATCCTGGAGCGGGTGCGCGGTTGCAAGGAGGCGGTGGCCAAGCACCCCGACATCAAGATCGTGAGCATTCAGAACGGCAAGCAGGAACGTGATCAGGCGCTGACCGTCACCGAAAACATGCTCCAGGCCCAACCCACCCTCAAGGGTATTTTCAGCGTCAATGACAACGGCTCCCTCGGTGCGCTCTCAGCCATCGAAGCCAGCGGCATGGACGTCAAGTTGGTGAGCGTCGACGGTGCGCCCGAGGCGATCAAGGCGATCCAGAAACCCGGCAGTAAGTTCATCGCCACCTCGGCGCAGTTCCCACGGGATCAGATCCGCCTGGCGCTGGGCATTGCCCTGGCCAAGAAGTGGGGCTCGCAAGTGCCCGCCAGTATTCCGGTCGACATCGCCCTGATCGATCAGGCGAAGGCCAAGGACTTCAGCTGGTAAACCGTCCAGGCCCCACGCACGTCGTGGGGCACAGGGCACGCTTCTGAACGAGAGGTCGGCGGCATGAGCAGTCTTCTGCAGTTGGAAAATATCTGTAAGCGCTACCCGGGGGTGCAAGCCCTCAAGTCCATCAACCTGCAAGTGGAACGGGGCGAGATTCATGCCTTGCTCGGGGAGAATGGTGCGGGAAAGTCGACCTTGATGAAGATCCTCGGGGGCGTTGAGCATCAGGATGAAGGGCGGATTCTGATCGACGGCCAGGCGCAGCAGTTCGCGACGTATCGCGATGCGATTGCCGCCGGGATTGGCATCGTGTTCCAGGAGTTCAGCCTGATTCCTTACCTCACGGCGGTGGAAAATATCTTCCTCGGCCATGAGTTGAGCAACCGCTTTGGCCTGTTGCGCAAGCGCGAGATGGTTGAGGCGTCTGAAGCCTTGTTCAAGCGTCTTGGGGTGACCATCGACCTGCAATGTGCGGTCAAGCACTTGAGTGTGGCCGAGCAACAGTTTGTCGAGATCGCCAAGGCCCTGGCCCTGGATGCGCGGTTGTTGGTGCTCGATGAGCCCACCGCAACCCTCACGCCGAGCGAAGCCGAGCTGTTGTTCGAGATCATGCGCGAGCTCAAGCGCCAGGGTGTGGCGGTGATTTTTATCTCTCACCACCTGGAAGAGATTTTCCAGGTCTGTGATCGCATCAGTGTCTTGCGTGACGGCGGCAATGTCGGCGTCACCGATGTGGCTGACAGTGATATCGACCGGCTGGTGGAAATGATGGTGGGCCGGCGCCTGGCGTGTAATTTTCCGCCCAAGCCAACCACCGAGCGCGGGCCGTTGTTGCTGGAGGTCAAGGACATCCAGCTGGTGCGCAACGGGCCGCATAACCAGTTCCAGTTGCACAAGGGAGAGATCCTCGGCTTTGCCGGCCTGGTGGGCTCCGGCCGTACCGAGCTGGCCCTGGGCATGATGGGCGCACTGCCGTCGGTGAGCAAAGACGTCTGGTTGCGGGGTGAGCACGTCACGTTGGACGACCCGGCCCAGGCCCTGGCCCACGGCATCGGCCTGCTGCCGGAAAGTCGCAAGAGCGAAGGGCTGATCACCGACTTCAGCATTCGCGAAAACATCTCGCTGAATAACCTGAGCAAGTACCAGGGTGCCAGCGGTCTGATCGACAAAGGCAAGGAATGCGCCAGTGTCGATGACTTGATGCGACAACTGTCGATCAAGGCCCCCAGTGGTGAGAGCCGGGTGTTCAACCTCAGCGGCGGTAACCAGCAGAAAGTGGTGATTGCCCGCTGGATCAACCATCACTGCGACGTGCTGGTGTTCGACGAACCCACCCGTGGCATTGACGTCGGTGCCAAGGCGCAGATCTACACGCTGATGCGCAGCCTCACCGAACAGGGCTACGCGATCATCATGATTTCCTCGGAGCTGCCGGAAATTATCGGCATGTGCGACCGCGTCGCCGTATTCCACAAGGGCGCCATCGTCAAGGTGCTGGAAGCGTCCGCCGTCAACCCACAAGAGGTCATGCGCCATGCAACAGGGGGCTCAAGTGAATACGTCCATTAATGCCGTCGACACCAGCCGACTGCGCCTGAACCTGGCGCGGCTGATTCGCTCGCCGGCGTTTTATCCCTTTGTCGGGTTGCTCGTGGTGACGTTGGTGATGATCTTCGCCAGTGACAACTTCCTCACCGCCAGCAATCTGTCGAACATTGCCCGCCAGGTGTCGATCAACGCGATTATCGCGGTTGGCATGACCTGCGTGATCCTCACCGGCGGCATCGATTTGTCGGTGGGACCGGTGATGGCCTTGTCCGGCACCTTGACCGCCGGGTTGATGGTCGCCGGCTTGCCGCCGGGGCTGGCGATTGGTGCCGGGATGCTGATTGGCGTGGCGTTTGGCATCGGCAACGGCTTGTTCGTGGCGTACCTGCACATGCCGCCGATCATCGTCACCCTGGCGACCATGGGCATCGCCCGTGGCTTTGGCTTGATGTACACCGATGGCTACCCGATTTCCGGCTTGCCGGAGTGGTTCGGATTCTTCGGCCGCGAAAGCCTGTTCGGCATCGAGGTGCCGATCCTGATCATGCTGGTAACTTACCTCGCGGCCTATGTGCTGCTGCAACACACGCGGATCGGCCGTTATATCTACGCCATTGGTGGCAACGAGGAGGCGGTGCGTTTGTCCGGGGTGCGGGCGGCGCGCTTCAAGTTGCTGGTGTACGGCATCAGCGGCTTGACCGCTGCGATTGCCGGGTTGGTGCTGACCTCACGCCTGATGAGTGGCCAACCGAATGCCGGGGTTTCGTTTGAACTGGACGCGATTGCGGCCGTGGTCCTCGGCGGCGCCTCGATTGCCGGTGGGCGCGGGGTGATTGTCGGCACCTTGCTCGGGGCGATGCTGCTGGGGGTGCTGAACAACGGTTTGAACATGCTTGGGGTGTCGCCGTACGTCCAGAGCGTGATCAAGGGCGGGATCATTTTGCTGGCGATCTTTATCAGCCGTCAGCGCCACAAGTAAGTGAACAACGTTTTCTCGACGCGGCCCGCTGGCCGCGACGGGTTCCTTCATGCTCAAGAAAGGTCAGAACACCATGGAAAAGCACAGCGAAATGCAAGCCGTCGTTTGCCACGGCCCGAAAGACTACCGCCTGGAGCGCATCAGCAAACCCCAGGCCCGTCCCAATGAATTGGTGATCCGCATCGCGGCTTGCGGGATTTGCGCCAGTGATTGCAAATGCCATTCGGGCGCGGCGATGTTCTGGGGTGGCGACAACCCGTGGGTCAAGGCGCCGGTGGTGCCGGGGCATGAATTCTTCGGCTACGTGGTGGAAGCGGGCGAGGGCGCCGAGGAACACTTCGAGGTCAAGGTCGGTGACAAGGTGATCGCCGAGCAGATCGTGCCGTGTGGCAAGTGCCGTTTCTGCAAGTCAGGCAAGTATTGGATGTGCGAAGTGCACAACATCTTTGGCTTCCAGAAGGAAGTGGCCGAAGGCGGCATGGCCCAGTACATGCGTATCCCCAAGACCGCCATCGTGCACAAGATTCCGGAGTCGGTGTCGCTTGAGGATTCGGCGTTGATCGAGCCGATGTCCTGCGCGATCCACACCGTCAACCGTGGTGAAATCCAGCTCGATGACGTGCTGGTGATTGCCGGCGCCGGCACCCTGGGCCTGTGCATGGTCCAGGTGGCTGCACTTAAGACGCCGAAGAAACTGGTGGTGATCGACATGGTCGATGAGCGACTGGAACTGGCGAAAAAGTTTGGTGCCGATGTGGTGATCAACCCATCCCGGGATAACGCCCGCGAGATCATCAACGGCCTGACCGATAACTACGGTTGTGACGTGTACATCGAAACCACCGGCGTGCCGGTGGGCGTGACCCAGGGCCTGGAACTGATCCGTAAGCTGGGGCGTTTTGTCGAGTTCAGTGTGTTTGGTGCCGAGACCAGCGCCGATTGGTCGATCATCGGCGACCGCAAGGAGCTGGACGTACGCGGCGCGCACCTGGGGCCGTATTGCTACCCGGTGGCCATCGACCTGTTCGAACGCGGCCTGGTGACCTCCAAGGGCATCGTTACCCATGATTTCCCGCTGGATAACTGGGCCGAAGCGTTCGACCTGGCCAACTCGGTGAAGTCGATCAAAGTGCTGTTGAAACCGGCGCAGTGACCATGGACTACGTCATCGGTGTGGACATCGGTACCCAGAGTACCAAGGCCCTCCTGGTGGATGGCCAGGGCACGATCATCGCCCAGCACAGCCAGGGTTATCGGGTGGATACCCCGAAAGTGCGCTGGGCCGAGCAGTGGCCACAGGTCTGGCTGGAGGCGGTGGAAGCGTGCGTCGCCCAGTGCATGGCCAAGGCCGGCGTGGCACCGGTGCAGGTCAAGGCGTTGTGCATCAGTAGCCTTTACGGCGGTTCGGGTATTGCCGTGGATGCAACCATCAAACCGTTGCATCCGTGCCTGATCTGGATGGACCGGCGTGCCGGTGAGCAAGTGGAATGGGTGCGTGAGCATGTGGATCTGGAGCGCCTGTTTCAGATCACCGGCAACTCGGTGGACAGCTATTACGGGTTCACCAAGATGCTCTGGCTCAAGCAGCACCAGCCCGACGTCTGGGCCAATACCCGTTACCTGCTGCCGCCCAACAGCTACATCAACTATTGCCTGACCGGCGAGTTGGCGGTGGATCACAGCAGTGCCGGCAATATCGGCGGGGTCTACGACGTGGCGCGGCGCGGTTGGTCCGCCGAGATGCTGGCGGCGCTGGAGATCCCCCTGGCGATGATGCCCGAGCGGTTGCTGTATTCCGGCGAAGTGGTGGGTGGTTTGCTGCCGGAATGGGCGCAGCGTTTGGGTTTGCAGGCGGGGATGCCGATCCTGGCGGGTGGTGTCGATGCGGCTATGGCCACCCTGGCGGCCGGGGTGACGCGGCCGGGCAATCATGTGGCGATGATCGGCACCAGCATGTGCTGGGGTTATCTCAACCAGCAGGTGGATGCACGGCATGGCCTGGTGAGCATGCCCCATGTCTATAACGGGCATCAGGACCTGTACATCTTCGGTGGGGCAATTACCGCCGGGGCGTCGGTCAGCTGGTTTCGCGAGCAGTTTTGCCAGGCTGAGGAACAGCTGGCGCAACAGACCGGGCAAGACAGTTTGTGGCTGCTGGAACAGAGCGCCGCGAAGATCCCGGCGGGCAGTGAAGGGCTGTTGTTCCTGCCGTACCTGATGGGGGAGCGCAGCCCGGTGTGGGATGATCGCGCCAGTGGCAGTTTTGTCGGTTTGAACCTGTATCACAGCCGTATTCACCTGTATCGCGCGGTGCTGGAAGGGGTGAGTTTTGCTTTGCGTCACAACATCGAGGCGGGGACTCGTGGGGCGCATTCCCTTGATCCGCGATTGATTGTGGTGGGTGGGGCGAGCCATTCGGATTTGTGGATGCAGATTATTGCGGATGTTACCCACTACCCGGTTTACACCATTGTTCAGGAGGTGGAGGCGGCATTGGGGGCGGCGTTGTTGGCGGCGCATTCGGTGGGGTTGGTGGATGAGGCCGAGATGGATAAGGGGTGGGTGCAGTTGGAATTGAGGGCGCAGCCGGAGAGTAGGAATGTCGAGGCCTATGACCGGGCATTTGAGGACTACTTGAGACTGTATCCGGCGTTGAAACCGGTGATGCATAGCTTGCAAAGCAGCTAAGTGAACATCGATCTAAATGTGGGAGCTGGCTTGCCTGCGATAGCAGTTGTAGCCGCTGCTGAAGAATGAAGCTGCGATGGGCTGCGTAGCGGCCCCAAGGCGGCGGTCCTGCGGACACGCATCGCAGCCTCGTGCCTCGGCAGCGGCTACAACTGCTATCGCAGGCAAGCCAGCTCCCACATTGGATCTCCATCGTTTTAGAGATCGTGAACCATGAACGCCACTTTTGATTTCACCCACCACCGCATCCTCGTCACCGGCGCCAGCAGCGGCATCGGTCGGGAAATCGCCCTGCAACTGATCGCCAGCGGCGCCCAGGTCTTCGCCCTCGGCCGTGATGCCCTGGCGCTGTCCCAACTGGGCTGCGAAACCCTGTGCCTGGACATCGCCAACAGCGCCGCCCTGGACCTGGCCCTGCAAGACTTGCCGCCGATGCACGGACTGGTCAATTGCGCCGGCATCTCACGTCTGGAACCCGCCGCCGCTATCAGCAGCGAGGCGTTCGATCAGGTCATGAACGTCAATGCCCGCGCCGCGGCCCAAGTCGCCAGCCGGGTGGCCGCCGCGATGATCAAGGCGAAAATTTCCGGCAGCATCGTCAACGTCTCCAGCCAGGCCTCATTGGTCGCGCTGGAGGATCACCTCGGCTACTGCGCCTCCAAGGCGGCACTGGATGCGATCACTCGTGTGCAATGTGCTGAATGGGGGCGTTTCGGGATTCGGGTCAACAGCGTCAACCCCACCGTGACCTTGACGCCCATGGCGCAAATGGCCTGGTCGGATCCGGCCAGACGCGATCCGGCGTTGGCGGCAATTCCCTTGGGACGCTTTGCGCAAACGGTAGAGGTGGCATTACCGGTGCTGTTTCTGCTGAGCGATGCCGCGAGCATGATCAGCGGTGTCAGCCTGCCGATCGACGGTGGTTACACCAGCCGCTAGCCGTTCTCCAACTTGCCGGAAATTACCACCTTGTCTCGTGGTTTGTGGGGGTCTTCAAGACGGTCCAGCAGCAGCCTTACCGCGCTGCTGCCGGCCAGCGAGGCGTCGTGGGCCACGCAGGCAATCGGCACGCCAAAGATGTCGGCGAAGGGCAGGCGGTCGATGCCGCAGATGGTCAGGCTTTCGTGGGGAATATTGTGCATGCGCAACGCACGCAGGGCACCGAGGGTGATCAACTGGTTGAAGCCCATGATCGCGTCCGGCGCCGAGTGTTCGGCCAGGTAGTCGAGGGTGTGCAGGTAGGAGGGCATGAGTGTGTAGTCACCGGCCTGCACTTCGACGTGCACCTGAGGGTGCTCGGCCAGTACTTCTTGCAGGCCTTTGAGGCGTTCCACGGTGATGCGCGAATGTTCTGGCCCGGTCAGCACCAGCAGGCGCTTGAGATCCGGCGTCTGGCGCAGCAGGTACCGCGCGGCCTCGATGCCGCTGTGGTAGTTGTCCAGCACCACGCGGCTGAACGGGCTGTCGTGGATCGTGCGATCGAGCAACACCACCGGGGTCTTGCCGTTGCCCAGGCGTTCCAGATAGTCGGGCTGGTAGCTGGGCTCATCGGAAACCGGCGACAGGATAATCCCCGCCACGCGGTACCCAAGCAAGGTGTCGACGGCCTTGCTTTCCAGTTCTTCCAACTCGTCGGTGTCCACCAGCATGATGGTGTAGCCGTGCTTTTTCGCTTCCCGGGAAATGGCCTTGATCATCTCGCTGTAGAACGGGTTGTCCACCGAGGCGGTGATCACCCCGATGATCAGGCTTTCGCTGCGCTTGAGCCCACGGGCGAAGGCGTTGGGCACATAGTCCAGCTCCCGCGCAACCTCAAGGATCCGCGCCAGGGTGGCGGGCTTGACCAGGTCAGGTTTGCTCAACGCCCGGGACACCGTGATGGTGGTCATGTTGACCCGTTTGGCGATGTCGCTGATGGTGACGGACTTTTTCTTGTTCATCGAGAGGTGGGACCAGAAGAAAACAGTAGGAGGCTAGCATGTGCGCCGGTTCAAATCACCGGATCCCAGCGTTGCGACCAGTCACTCTCTGCCTTGACCACGCCTCGCAGTAGTTCGAGGGCCTGTTGCAACACTGCCGAATCCCGTTCCCGGGAATACACCAGGTAGGTGGGGAAGCTGAACTCCGGCGCCTTGGGCACCCGCTCCATCACGCCGTTGTCGAGATAGTGTTGTACCACCCGCGTGCGGAAATACCCGGCGCCGCCGTTTTCCAGGATGTACTGCAAGGCCACCGGCCCGAGGTTGAAACTCAGGGCGGCGCGGGCCTTGTCCGGCAGGGCGGCGTCGTGTTGCTGGCGAAAGCCCGGGCCCCAGTCGATGTAGACGTAGGGTTGTGGCTTGGCCACCAGGCGGACCTGGATCAGTTTTTCTTCCAGCACCTGTTCCACCTGTAGCCCCGGCCAGTACTGCGGCTGGAACACCAGTGCGGCGTCCAGCACCCCGAGTTCCAGCTGGCGCAACAGGTATTCGCCTTCGCGGATTTCGGTGCGCAGGGCGTGGCCGGGAATGTGTTCGCGCAGGGCCTGGGCCCAGCCAAGCATCAGCGGGCTGCACAGACTGACTTCGCCGCCGATGTGCAGCACGTTGCGATAGCCGTCGGGCAGTGGCAGGTCGCGCCGGGCGGCTTCCCAGGTTTGTACCAGCTGGTTGGCGTAGACCACGAAGGCCTCGCCGTCCGGTGTCAGGCGGGCACCGGCACGGTTACGTACGAACAGGGTACTGCCCAATTGGCCTTCCAGGTTTTTCACCCGGGCGGTAATGGCGGTCTGAGTGACGTGCAATTTCTCGGCGGCGGCGGCCAGGCTGCCGCAGCGGGTGATTTCGAGGAAGGTGCGTGCCAGTTCGATGTCCATGGGAGTCCCGGATTTGAAGGGGGGACATTGTAGAGCGATGCGCGATTGGAATGCGATCAGTGTGGGAGCTGGCTTGCCTGCGATGGCGGTGGAACATTCAAAATTGCCATCGCAGGCAAGCCAGCTCCCACAGGTGATTGCATTTCAGGTCGGGGTTTTCGGGGTTTGCAGGTGGTCGGTCGGAAAGGCCTTGGCATACACCTGGCACACCCGCAGTACCTGTTCATCGGCAAACCGCGCGCCCACCACATGCAACCCCACCGGCAGCCCATTCGCCGCCAGCCCGCACGGCACCGAAGCGGCCGGTTGCTGGGTCAGATTGAAGGGATAGCTGAACGGCGTCCATTCCATCCATTCCCCCAGCCCTGAACCTGGCGGCACGTTGTGCCCCGCTTCGAAGGCCGTGATCGGCATCATCGGCGACACCAGCACATCGTAATGTTCATGGAACGCCGCCATGCGCGCGACCAGAGCGGCCCGTGCTTGCAGTGCGGCGCTGTAATCGCTGAGGGTGAGCTGTTCGCCCAGTCGGGCAATGCGCAGCAGGCCGGGGTCAAGCAGCTCACGCTGGGCGCCGGCCAATGGCCTGGCCAACTGCGCTGCACCGGCAAACCATAAGGTATTGAACACCTCCAGCGGATCACTGAATCCCGGATCAATCTGTTCAACATGGGCACCCAATTGCCTTAACCCTTCGACCGCCTGGGCGACCACCCTGGCCACCTGTGGGTCCACCTTCACATACCCGAAGTTCGGGCTATAGGCGACACGCAGCCCCTTCAAATCCGCCCCGGCTTGCAACCACGGCGTGGTCCGTGGTGCGCCGATCAAGCCGTCCCGTGAGTCGGGCTGCGCGATGGTCTGCAACATCAGTACCGAGTCTTCCACGGTGCGGGTCATCGGCCCCAAATGCGACAAAATAGTCATGGAACTGGCCGGCCACTGCGGCACATAACCGAAGGTCGGCTTGAGGCCGAACGTGCCGGTAAACGCGCAAGGGATCCGGATCGAGCCGCCCGCGTCGCTACCCTGGTGCAGCACACCCAGATTTAATGCCGCCGCCGCACCGGCGCCACCGGATGAGCCACCTGCCGTCATGCGGGTGTCCCAAGGGTTGCGGGTGATGCCGTACAACGGGTTGTCGGTGACGCCTTTCCAGCCGAATTCCGGGGTAGTGGTCTTGCCCAGCAAGACCGCGCCGGCCTTGCGCATAAAGGCCGAGAAGGGTGCATCCACCTCCCATGGACCGTCGGCCGAGGTGGTGCGCGAACCCTTGCGGGTGGGCATGCCGATTGTCGGCGTCAGGTCCTTGATCGACGAGGGTACGCCGTCCAGCGCGCCGCAAGGTTCACCCTTGAGCCAGCGCTGTTCCGAGGCCCGTGCAGCGTGTAGAGCGCCTTCGGGATCGACATGGCAGTAAGCGTTGACCGTCGGGTTATATCGCTCGATCCGCAGCAGCGTGTCTTCGGTGACTTCCACGGGTGACAGGGTCTTGTCGCGATAGTGAGCCAGCAGTTCAACCGCCGTCAGGTTGGCGATCTGCGTCATAGGGCACCTCCTTGCGCCGCATTGACCATGGCCCGCAGCAATACCGCACAGCCCGCCGCCAGATCATCCGGCGCGGCGTTTTCGATTTCGTTGTGGCTGATGCCGCCTTCGCAGGGCACGAAGATCATGCCTGCCGGCCCCAGCTCGGCGACAAAAATCGCGTCATGCCCGGCGCCACTGACGATGTCCATATGGCTCAGGCCCAGGGCATTGGCACCATCGCGTACGGCGTTGACGCAGGCAGGGTTGAAGTCCAGCGGCGGGAAGTCGGCCGTGGGGGTCAGTTCAAAGGTCAGGCCGTGTTGCCTGGCAGTGGCCTCGATCACCTGGCGCACCTCGTCGACCATGGCTTGCAGCTTGTCGGCATGCAGGTGCCGCAGGTCGATGGTCATGTGTACCTGGCCAGGAATCACATTGCGCGAGCCAGGATGCAAACTCAGGCAACCAACGGTACCGCAGGCGTGGGGCTGTTGCTCATGGGCGATACGATTCACCGCGCTGACCACTTGCGCGGCACCCACCAGGGCGTCCTTGCGCAGGCGCATGGGCGTGGGGCCGGCGTGGGCTTCGACGCCGGTGAGGGTCAGGTCGAACCACTTCTGGCCCAGGCAACCCATGACCACACCGATGGTGGTGGCCTGATCCTCCAGCACCGGGCCCTGTTCGATATGCGCCTCAAAATATGCGCCCACCGGATGGCCGAGCACAGCGCGGGAACCGGCGTAGCCGATGCGTTGCAATTCGGCGCCCACCGACAGGCCTTGCTCGTCCTGTTTATCGAGGGTGTCCTGCAGGTCGAACTTACCGGCGAACACCCCGGACCCCATCATGCACGGTGGGAAGCGCGAACCTTCTTCGTTGGTCCACACCACCACCTCAATCGGCGCCTGGGTCTGGATATTCAAATCGTTAAGGGTGCGGATCACCTCCAGGCCGGCCATCACCCCATAGCAACCATCGAACTTGCCGCCCGTGGGTTGGGTGTCGATATGGCTGCCGGTCATCACCGGCGGCAGGTTTGGATCAAGTCCGGGACGGCGGGCAAAGATATTACCGATGGCGTCGACGCTGACGCTGCAACCTGCGGCTTCGCACCACTGTACAAACAGGTCGCGGGCCTGGCGGTCCAGGTCGGTGAGGGCCAGGCGGCACACGCCGCCCTTGGGTGTGGCGCCGAGGCGGGCGAGGTCCATCAGCGACTGCCACAGGCGTTCGCGGTTGATCAGCGGGGCGTTACTGGTGAGCGGTTGCGACACACTATTCATCAACAGTCTCCGGTCAGGCACTCAGGGCCAAATAGCGGTTCTTGATCGTCGGGTCGGCGCGAAAGGCGGCGGCGCTGCCTTCGTACACCACGCGGCCTTGTTCGAGGACGTAATGACGGTCGGCGAGCTTGTCGCAGACCATCAGGTTCTGTTCCACCAGCAACACGGGAAGGCCGTCGTCCTTGACCTTGCGCAGGATCTTCACCAGTTCGTCGACGATCACCGGGGCCAGGCCTTCGGTGGGTTCATCGAGGATCAGCAGCTTGGGATCGTTGAGCAGGGCACGGGCGATGGCGAGCATCTGTTGTTCGCCGCCGGACAGCGCGTGGCCAGCGTTTTTGCGGCGTTCCTTGAGGCGCGGGAACATGCCGTAGACATCCTCCATCTGCCAGCGGCTGGTTTTGCGCACCGCGATGCGCAGGTTTTCCTCGACGGTCAGCAGGCGGAAAATCCCACGGTTTTCCGGCACCAGCGCCAGGCCCTGGCGAGCGATCTCGAAGATTTTCTGACCCACCAACGGCTGGCCATTGAAGTGAATCTGGCCCTGGCGTGGGCAGATAATCCCCAGGATGCTGCGCAGGGTGGTGGTCTTGCCGGCACCGTTGCGCCCCAGCAGGGTCACCAGCTCACCGGGGTTGACGGTCAGGGACACGCCTTCAAGGACGTGGCTCTTGTCGTAGTAGGAGTGGATATTGTCGACGGTCAGCATCAGGCGGCTTCTCCCAAATAAGCAGCGCGCACACGCTCATCGGCGCGGACGAATTGCGGTGTGCCTTCCACCAGAATCTGCCCATGACTCATCACAGTGATGCGTTGGCTGATGGACATGACGATGCTCATGTTGTGTTCGATCAACAGCACGGTGTGATCGCGGCCGAGGTCGCTGATCAGTTGGGTCATGATCGGGATGTCGTCGATGCCCATGCCCGAGGTGGGCTCGTCGAGCATCAGTAATTTGGGTTTTGAGCAGATCGACATGCCAACCTCCAGCACCCGCTGCTGGCCGTGGGACAACTCCCCGGCCAGGGTGTCGGCGCGGGCGGTGAGTTGCAGGCGTTCCAGCACCTGGTCGGCCATTTCCAGGTGTTCGCGTTTGCTATCGACCCGGCGCCAGAAGTTGAGGGCTTTGGCGCCATCGCGACCTTGGGCCGCCAGGCGCAGGTTTTCCCGCACACTGAGGTTCTGGAACAGGCTGGTGAGCTGGAATGAACGCGCCATGCCCAGGCCGACGCGGCCGTGGGCGGGCTTGTGCATCAGGTTCTTGCCGTCGAAATGGATCGCCCCGGCAGTGGCCTGGCGTTCGCCGGTCAGGCAATGAAACAGGCTGGTCTTGCCGGCGCCGTTGGGGCCGATGATGGTATGGATGGTGCCGGTCTCGACCTTGAGGTTGACGCCGTTCACCGCGTGGAAGGCGCCGTAGGCCAGTTCCAGGTTTCGGGTTTCCAACAGGATGCTCATAGCAGCGTCTCCTTGCTCACGACACGGGCCTTGCGGCTGCCGCGCAGGCGTTCGAACAGCGCCGACAATCCGCCCCATAACCCGCCGCGCATAAAGATCACTACCATGATCAGGATCACCCCCAGCAGCATCAGCCAGCGCGGCCACAGGTCGGAGAGAAAGTCCCCCAACAGCACGATGGAACCGGCCCCCAGCAACGAGCCGAACAGCGAGCCGGTGCCGCCGACGATGGTCATGATCAGAATGTTTTCGGACATCGCCAGGTCGATATTCGACAACGGTACAAAGTGCAGCAGCATGGCGTACAGCGCACCGGCAATCCCGGTGACCGCGCCGGACAGCACGAACACCAGAATCTTGAAGTGGCGGGTGTCGTAGCCGATGGCGCAGGCGCGGGTTTCGTTTTCGCGGATCGCCATCAGCGTGCTGCCGAACGGCGAGGCAATCACCCGGCGGGCGCCGATGAAGATCAGCAGGAACAGCACCGCGACGAAGCCATAGAAGGCTCGGGCATCGGTCAGGGACAGCAGCACGCTGTCACCGATGCGGATCTCGGGGCGCGGCACGCTGAGCAGGCCATTGTCGCCGCCGGTCCAGTCGCTCAGGGTGTAGGCCACGAAGTAAGCCATCTGACTGAAGGCCAGGGTCAGCATCACGAAGTAGATGCCGGTGCGCCGGATCGCCAGGGCGCCGACTAAAAAGGCCAGGAAACCACCGGCGACCGCAGCGCCCAACAGCGCACTGAACAGGCCCAGTTGCAGGTGGATCATCAGCAGCGCCGCGCAATACGCACCGGCGCCGAAGAAGATGCCTTGGCCGAAGGACAACAGCCCGGTGTAACCCAGCAGCAGGTTGCAGGCGAGGGCGGCCATGGCGAAGATCAGGATCTCGGTGGCCAGGGTTGCCGAGGGCAGGATCAGCGGCAAGCCGACCAGCACTGCGAGCACTAACAGCAGCATGTAGCGCGACTGGGTCTTGGCGAACGGCAGGGGATTTTTCTCGCTCATGTCAGGCTCTCCCGAACAGGCCGTAAGGGCGTACCAGAATCACCACGGCCATCGCGCCGTAGATCATCAGGCTCGCACCCTGGGGCCAGAGTGTGGTCATCAGGCTTTGCACCACGCCCACCAACAGGCCGCCGACGAGGGCGCCGCTGAACGAGCCCATGCCGCCGATCACTACCACCACGAAGGCGACGCCGAGAATTTCCGGGCCGACAAAGGGCTGGGCCCCGCGTAATGGCGCGAACAGCACACCGGCGACGCCGGCCAGGGCGACCCCGAGGGCGAAGGTCATGGAAAACAGGCGAAAGATATTGGTGCCCAGCAGCGACACGGTTTCGGTGCTTTCACTGCCGGCCCGCACCAGGGCGCCGAAGCGTGTGCGCTCCAGCAGCAGCCACAGGCCCAGGCCCACCAGGCCGGAGAAGACGATCAGGAACAGGCGATAGTAGGGGTAGACGAAATCGCCGATCACCAATACCCCGCGCAACAGTTCCGGCACGGCAACACTTTTGCCGACTGGGCCCCAGATCATCACGCTGGCTTCCTGGATGATCAGCGCAATCCCCAGGGTCACCAGAATCTGGAACATGTGTGGCAAGTGGTAGATCCGCTGGATCAATAATCGCTCGATGGCCCAGGCCAGTGCGGCCACCACCAGTGGCGCGATCAGCAGTGCCAGCCAGAAGCTGCCGGTGAGGCTGACGGCGGTGTAGCAGATGTAGGCGCCCAACAGGAAAAACGCACCGTGGGCGAAGTTGACGAAGTTCAGCAGGCCGAAAATGATCGTCAGCCCGACCGCGATCAGGAAGTAGATCATCCCAAGGCCCAGGCCGTTGAGAATTTGGAACAGGTAAAGATTGAGCATGCAGGAGCCCTCGAACAGGAGGCCGCTGGCGCGACCCTGCCGTGTGTAACCGATAGTTTTTAGCGGATCAGCCGAGCACGCAGCCCGTGGCTTCCACCGGCGGGAATGACTGGCCGGCGCTAAGCACCTTGGCCAGGTCGTCCTTGTCAGCTATGTCGCCGGCCGCCTTGCCTACCAGCAGGTAGTAATCCTTGATCACCTGGTGGTCGCCGGCGCGGATCGACTCCTTGCCGGTCGGCCCTTCGTAACTCAAACCCTGCATGGCCTTGGCCACGGTGGGGCCATCGAAGCTGGCGGTGCTGAGGATGGTGTCGAGCATGACCTTGGTGCTGATGTAGTCGGCCGCCAGTGGGTAGGTGGGGTTGATGCCGTATTTGGCCTGGGTCAGCTTCACCAGCTCGCGGTTGAGTGGTGTGTCGACCTGATGCCAGTACTGCGCGCCGAGGTACACGCCTTCCAGCACATCGCTGCCCAACTCCTGGAACTGGTCGAGACCGGCAGACCACACCAGCAGCACCTTCATGCGCTCCTTGATGCCGAAGTTCACCGCCTGGCGCAGGGTGTTGGACGACTGGCTACCGAAGTTGAGCAGCACCAATACGTCGGGTTTGGCGGCGATGGCGTTGGTCAGGTAACCGGAGAACTCCTGCTCCTGCAATGAGTGGTAGCTGTTGCCGATATGCTCCAGGCCGTTCTCTTTGAGCACGGTCCTGGCACCTTCCAGCAATGCTTCGCCGAATACGTATTGCGGGGTGATGGTGTACCAGCGCTTGGCGTCCGGCAGCAGTTTGATCAGCGGGATGAGGGTTTCGCGGATCGCGCCGTAGGTGGGTACCGACCAACGGAAGGTCGCGCTGTTGCAGTCCTTGCCGGTGACTTCGTCGGCGCCTACCGGGGTCATGAACACGCCGCCGACCTTGGCCACTTCCTTGGCCACGGCCAGCGCCGAGGAGGACAGGGTGCAACCCTGGAAGAAGCGCGCGCCGTCCTGTTGAATCGCCTCCTGGACCTTGCGCACCGCCTTGCCGGCGTTGCCTTCGGTGTCGATCACCTTGTAATTCAGCGGTCGGCCCAACAGTTCGGGATGCTGTTGCACTGCCAGGCGCGAACCCATGTCGGCAAATTTGCCATAGCTGGCAAAGGCGCCGGACATGGACTTGAGGCCGTAAAAGGTAAAGGGCTCGGCGGCGAATGCACCGCGCACGCTCAGCGGGAGGCTGAGAGCGGCT
The DNA here is from genome assembly GCF_009724245.1 of Pseudomonas spelaei. Lineage (GTDB taxonomy): Bacteria > Pseudomonadota > Gammaproteobacteria > Pseudomonadales > Pseudomonadaceae > Aquipseudomonas > Aquipseudomonas spelaei. The sequence continues at coordinate 16,538 of NZ_WNNK01000026.1, forward strand.
GCGGCGGTAAGGCTGGCTTTCAACAACGTACGACGCTGCATGGGGTGACTCCCTGGTTTAATTATTGGCAGGAGTGGCAATGGCAAAACGGCGCATCACGGCCTGTGGGCAGGCCTTTTATTGGGGTAACTCGGTATGGCACGTGGTACTCGGCCCAATGTGGGAGCTGGCTTGTCGGGTTGGCGCACCGCTGCGATTGGGTCTACTTGATGTACCGAGGTGCCTGCATCGCAGGCAAGCCAGCTCCCACATCAGTGGCTGTGATCGAACTCCAGCAGAAAATGCGGGCTGACCTGACCTTCCAGCGCGGTCATGTGGTGCTCGGCGTCGCACATGTGTTCATGCATCAAGCTGCGCACGGCCGTTTCATCCTCGGCGCGAAAGGCGATCAACAACTGCTTGTGGTAATCGAGGTTCGCCGCGTCGAACTGCTTGCGCTTGGGCTTATAGGCCTTCTTCAGCACCACCAGGTCGCGCAGCAGGTCGTTGAGAAACTGCGCCATGAAACTCAGCAGCGGGTTGGGGCAGGCCTTGGCCAACAGGTTATGGAACTCAAGTTCTGCCAGACGCTGCTCACGCTGGCCGGCTTCGCTGTCTTCCGGGGCGCTGCAAAAGTCCACGTTGTCTTGCAGGGCGCGGTAGTCGTCTTCGCTCAAGCGGCCCAGCACCGACACGGCCAGCTCTACCTCAATGACCTTGCGCAGTTGGTACACCTGCTCGCCGTCCAGGTGCTGGAAGTGCAGGTAGTTACGCAAGGCGCGGCTGGCGGGTTCAGTCCCGGCCTGGTTCAGGTAGGCGCCACCGCTGGGGCCGGTGCGGGTGTTGACCAGTCCTTCGACCTCCAGCGCCTTGAGTGCTTCGCGGGCCGAGCCCTTGGAGCACTGGAAGCTTTCCATCAGCTCACGTTCGGTGGGCAAGCGGTCGCCGGGCTTCAAGGCATCGGTGACGATGGAGCGTTTGACCGACTCGACAATCACATCGGAAAGCTTCTGGCGTTTACGTCGCAGGGGGCGGCTGAGCATGTTTGTCATTTATCGTATTAATGCGGATAAATAGTACTTAATAGAGATTGGTGGAGGGCGTCAACGGAGGGGGTCGTTTTCAGTAAAGAAAGGTCGTAATCGGGGCCGGGCACCGTCATGACCGTCACTGCACAGGGTCGATCGTGGTGGCATCGTCCCGTGGACGAGGTATTCGCCGACCCACTGACTCACACACGCACTCGCCCCGCTGAACGACACGCCGTGCAGATAGGCCCCCTTGAGCAGTACCCGGCTGGCCGGCAGCGTTCGTTCAAAGGCCCAGGCGGCGCCGATGGCCGGGGCCTGGTCATCGAAATCAGCTTGCACCATCAACAGGTTTTCGAGTTCGGCCAAGCGTTTATGGGGCAGGGGATTGGCTGTACGGGGTGGCCATGCGGTGCACTGACGCCCTTCCAGGAAGCTCCCGGCGATGGGGTACTTCACCGCATATTCAGCTTCCGTCTGCGCCCAGAAGGCTTCGTTCGAGTAGACCGAGTCACTGCATAACATAGCGTTTCTCACCGACTCGGCCGCTGACAGGCGCAATGGCCCCGGCGTCGGGACATTGGGTTGGAGCGGCTCGCGAACGCGCTGCAACAACAGACCAAACAGCGACTTTGCCCGGTGTTCGATGACGGCTTCGGGGCTGAACACATAAGCCCGGGCGCGTGCCTGGAGTGTCAGGTCGTCGGCGTCCGGTGTTTCCTGCAACCAGCGGCTGAGCACGTGGGCGCTCATCAGGCCGGCGGGGTCGCTGTAGTAACGGTTATTGGAGCGTAACGCCGCGCGAACTGTGGGGTGCAATGCTAGAAACACTTGCCGTACTGCCTCCTGGGTATTGCCCAGTTGATAGACTTGCGGGTTGCTGGCAGCGGGAATGGCCACGAAGTGATCGAAGATTCGCTCTTTCTCCCGGGCAACGATCAAGCTTGCGTGTTCGAAGGACGACGTCCAGTCGATATTCGAGTCCAGCACCATGCGTCCGAGTTGCTCCGGGAACAGTCCGCCATACCAGGCGCCGAGCCATGTGCCGTAGCCGATCCCCAGGTAGTTGAACCGCAGTTCGCCCAGTTGCCTGCGCACAAACTCCAGGTCTCTGGCCGTCTGCTCGCTGGTGATATAGGGCGTCAAGGGATGTTTGGCACAGGCATCGGCGATGACCCGGGCGTTGTGACGCATCGCTGTCAGGTTGCGCTCGCTGCGGTCTTCAGTGACATCCCCTTGAGGCATGAGCGAGGCGTCGGATCGGCACTCCAGGCGTGATCCCGGCAGGTTGCCCAGCCCGCGAGGAGCGATTTCAATCACGTCATAGGTATCGGCCAGTGCGCGATAGGTTTTCCCCCAGGCGGGTTGCGTTGCGTAATGCTTCCAGACCGTTGCCAGATGCACGGCGAACGCGCCGCCAGCGTCGACCCCGGGCCCACCGGGATGGACGAACAGTGCGCCTTGGCGAGCGAGTGGTTGCTTTGCGCCAACACGTGTGATGTCGAAACTGAGGGTGCCCAAAGCGGGCGTGGCGTGGTCCAGTGGTGCGGTGACGATGCCGCATTGGGTCCTTTCAAGGACTTCGGGGTCCAATCGGTCGAGGGAAGGCCGGGTACACTCCAACAACCACTCGATGCCGGTTTTCGGCTGCTCGGTATCGGCATAGGCAATGGTAGGTGCCAGCACCGTCAGCAACAGCCCGCAGCCGACCGTGATGCCTCTTGTAACGTCATGGGGTTTCATCAGCGGTCCTGGGTTGCCATTTTTCAAGGCGACGTTTTACCAAGGACCGCTGGGGGAGGAATGTAGGCGCAAATAACGCTGGATGTAAGAAAGAGGACTTTTCTCAGGTTTCACTGGGGGTTCGGAATGAACGCCACACTGCCACCCGAGCGCTTGTGAAAATACCGCTCGCCATTGTCCGGCTGTGTCGTGATCACCTGATGGTCGTTGCCCAGGAACGCCAGCGGCGTCGGATCTTCCTTGGAGTACTGCGCGACGATGATCGTGCGTCGCGGGTCCCAGCGTTTGCCGCTGGTTTTTTCCAGCCAGGCCATGAAGGCGGCGCTGTCTCCTTGACGCGGGAAGTCCTGGCTTTCGGCGACGTAATAGAACGGTGCGCCGTTATTTTGCAGGTACATCGGCAGCTTGTTGTCCACTTCCACCATGACAAATTTCCACTCGTCCCAGGGGGCGCTTTTAACCGCTTGGGTTTGCACATCTTCGGCGAAGCGGGTAACGCCGCCGTTGCCGTTGGTCCACGGATAAATCACCCCGAGCACCAGCAGCATGACCCCGGCAGCAATGCCAAAACCCCAGCGCCAACCCGGCCCGCTGATCTTGCCGGCCGCACGCTTTTGGGCAATACGCTCGCTGACCCACCACGCCGCCAGTAATTGGGCGAACGGCACCAGAGGCAATACGTAGTAGCTTCGACGGCTGCCGCTGGCGGTGAAAAACACAAACAGCAGGCCCAGGCCCCAGACCAGCCAGCGGGTGTTGGGTTCGGTCTTGCGCCAGTGCCGCACGGCCAGCCACAAACCGAGTATCCAAAACGGTGCCCAGGGCAAGGTGTAAGCCGGGAGGTAAATCAGGTAGGTGTAAATCGGCCCCATGTGGTCGAAAGGATCGAAGAAGCGCACCACGTTTTCGCGAAATACCAGTTCCAGGCCGCTTTCACCGTAAGTCGGTGCGCCGTAGAGACGGGACAACACAAAGGGAATCGCATAAAACGCCCCGGCGATCACCACGGCCAGCAGCAGGCGCGGATTAAGGTGGCGCTTGTAACGCTGTTCGCTGAGCAGGTGCGGCAGCAGCACCAGGCCTGGCAGCACAAAACCGATCAAACCCTTGAACAGCGATGTAGCCGCCAGCAGCAGGAAAAATACGGTGTAGCGGCCCAGTCGGGTATCGTCCGGCCCGCGCCAGTACCACCAGACGGCTGCGAGCACACCGCACACGGTCAGCACATCTGCCGTGGCCACCCGGGCCCAGAAGATAAAGTAGAAGGTGGTCGCCAGCATCCAACCGGCAATCAGCCCGGTACCCTTACGGTACAGGCGCTCGCCAATCAGATAGACCAGCCAGATGCTCAGCCAGGCCGCGATCACCGAAGACAGGCGCAGTGACCAGGGGCCGAGGCCACCCATCACGTTGGCTGCGGCGGTGATCAGCCAATAAGAGGGCAGGGGTTTGTCGTAATAAGGCGCGCCCTTGAGGTAGGGATCGAAGTAATCACCACTTTGCAGCATCTGCAGGGCGATGTTCGCCCAGCGTGTTTCCGGCCCCCACAAGTCACGACTGCCCAGGCCCAGCAGCAGAATCACGGCTGACACGCCAAGCAGCAGGAGCAGTGCCCCTCGTTCGGTTTTCCAGAAGCTCATGGGGCGATTCCAATGCAGGTAAGGGTGGGGAGGCGGCAAGCCGGATCAAATGTGGGAGCGCAGGCGCTCCCACATTAGTACTGCTGTGTTACAGGGATTGCGGGTAAATGATGATTTCCAGGTTGCCCTTGTAATAGCGCTTGCCGCCCGGTGGCAGTTGCCCGGCTTCACGCATTTCGCTGGTGCTCTTGACCCGCATGATGACCCCCACCGAGCCTTGCCGACGGGCTTCGGCCAGCCAGGACTGGACGTTATCCAGGTCGACCTTGCGGTAGGCCGAGTCGGGGTAGTTGAGGCCATAGCGCAACTCGCCGACGGTGTCATAGAACGCCACCTCGGGCCGTCGCAGGCGCCAGGACAGGGCCGATGCGGAGTCCAGTTCATTGCTCAGCAGGGCGCGGGTCTGCTGCAGTTCGTCCAGGTGTTCAAGGATGAACTGGTCGGGCATTTCGTTATCCGTCACCACGGCAGGCATACCCACGGGCAGCAGGGCGACCAGCAGGCCGATGCCCAGGGCGGGCATCGCCCACAGGGTCAGCGGGCGCAGCACTTGCAACAAATTTGTCAGCATCCAACCCATCAATACGATGTAGGCCAGGGACAGGCTGAACATCTCACTGTGACTGTTGCCGTACAGCGGCCGGTCGACTTGCAGGTAAATCAGCACGACCATCGCCGCCAGGCCGATCAGGAAGTTGAGCAGGCCGTTGATGAACAGGGTCCGGGGTTTTGCACGGGTCACCAGGTCGATCAGGGTATGCCCCATCAGCAACGCCAGGGGCAGCAGGCACGGCATGATGTAGGTCGGCAATTTGCCTTTGCTCAGGCTGAAAAAGGCCAGGGGCAGCAGGAACCACAGGGCCAGGAAAACCATGGCCGGCTGGCGTTTTTCCCGCCAGGTGTTGATCAGCGTCGCCGGCAGCAATGCAGCCCATGGCAGGCAGGACACCACGATGATCGGCAGGAAGAACCACAAGGGTCGGGCATGTTGTGCGTTGTCAGCGGCAAACCGACGAATGTGCTCATGCCAGAAAAAGAAGCGCCAGTAGTCGGGCTCCTGGGCGTGCACCGCCAATGCCCATGGCAGGCATATCACTGCGGCCACCAGCATCGCCAATGGGCCGTAACGCAGCAGTTCCCCCAGCCGGCGCTGCCAGATCATGTAGGGCAGGGCGATCAACACCGGCAACAACCAGGCGAGAAACCCCTTGGTCAGGAAGCCCATGCCGCAGGCGACACCCAGCAGCGCCCAGCATGCGAGACGGCTGCGTTGGGTGCGGCTGTCGAGGGCAAACCACAGTGCGACCAGGCTCAGGTTGACCCAGAAGGTGAATTGCGGGTCGAGGTTGGAGTACCCCGCTTGCCCAGCCACCAGGCCAAAGCTCATGTAAAGCAGGGCACACGCAAAGCTTTTGCGTGGCTCGTTCCACAGGCGTCGGGCGATCAGGTAGGCCAGCAATACACTCAAGCCCGTTGTCAACGCCGAGGCGATACGTACCCCGAACAGGTTTTCGCCAAACACGGCCTGGCCGAGCGCGATCAGCCAGTAGCCCGCAGCAGGTTTTTCAAAATAACGTACGCCCATGAAGTGTGGAGACACCCAGTTGCCACTCATGAGCATTTCCTGGCTGATCTGGGCGTAGCGGCTTTCGTCTGGCGTCCATAGGCCATGCAGGCCCAGAGGCAACAGGTAGAACAGGGCGAATGCCAGTAGCAATAATGGCAGTGGTTTGATTCGGGTCATCAATCAGTGCTCCCCCACGCAGCGTTGGCGGAGATTCGACGTGTGTGTCGAATCCGCCATAGAACACGTGCCGGGGTTTCTCGGGTGGGCCAGGGGGATCAGGGGTAAAAACTCAATATAAAAAACAGTCACAGAGCGTCATTCCTTAAACAGTCTGTTAGTCGTTGGAGGGAACAAAGAACCACGCACAGCAGTCAAGCCGGTGCCAGGAGCGATGTCCAACAACATGCTGAAACTTTCCATCATGTCTAAAAACACTATTTGTTAGCTAGCTACTAAAGTGCCCAGCGTAAACATGCATTCGAACAGACAAAAATGCCATGTCATGGCTGTCTTCTTGCTGAACAAACAGGGCGTTGTTAGATGTAATTAAGTGTTTAAAGTTGTTTAAGCGCGGCCGGCCAGTCCTTTGTATTCATAACACCCAGTGCCTTGAGTTTGCCGTTGGCGTCGACCTTCACGAACAGTGCGCTGCCGTATTCGGCGTGAGCGGCGCGTGGGTAGCCGAGTTCCTTCTCCAGATCGCTGATGCAGGCACTGTGGGTCACCAGCAGCAGGTTGCGCCCGTTGGCTTTATGCGCAAGCAATTCGTCGGCCATGGCGTTGCCGCAGATGGCCAGGGGGCCAGGGGACAACTCGGTCTTGCCGAACATGAAGAGCGAGGTCTGCGCGGTACGTGTGGCGGGGCTGCTCAGCACATCGCTGTTGCTCATGCCCAGGGTTTGAAAGGCTTTGCCCACGGCCGTGGCAATGACAGTACCGGCAACGGTCAGGCCGTCTGCCGGGCCCAGGCAAGGGTTGCTGGAGCGGTCGCAGCGCTCCTCGTGGCGTATCAATACGATCAGGTCGCCGTCGCGCCAACTGGACACGACGCCCGAGCTGAGCATGCGATGGCCCACGCTCAAGTCCGGGGGCGTGGTTGGCCATAACATTACGCCAGCCACCAGCACGCCAATAACGGCAATACCCGCCAGGCTCAGCCAGAGCTTCTTGAGTCGTTTTACCGAAGCCCAGCGCGAGCGGGGTTTGGGCAGGATCAGGTCAACCACACTATTCACCATGGGCAGCTATCGGTAGCGTTGAATGAAACAGGCACAACTAACAGACGCAGGTTGCAACGGAGCAGGAGCCTGTCACAGCGCGGCTGTCTTTTTGCTGAACATCCCGATGTAAAAAAATATTTAGGTACGGCAACTAGCAAGTTGCAGATAACCGATTCGTTATCTGTGCACGGGGGGCAATTTAAAGCGTGGGAGGTTGGTGGCTAGTGAAATGAATGTGAAAAAATTGCGGTGGTTCATGGGGCTCTCCTTTGGCCCTGTGTTGTGACATAAAAATGTGACAACCGTTATTCTCTGCCTTCAGTCCAACGGCAGGTGGGTCTTTAAATGCTGCACGTGCAAGGTGTCTTCAAGCGCTACGGAACGCCCTCGGGACCATTGGAGGTTTTGACAGGTGTTGACCTCAAGCTCAGTGAGCGTAGCAGTCTGGCGCTGATGGGCGAATCCGGAAGTGGAAAAAGTACGTTATTGCACCTGGTAGCCGGGCTTGACCAAGTGGATCAAGGCACTATTCAGGTCGGTGAGCGGCGCCTGGACCGAATGACCGAGTCGCAACTGGCCCACTGGCGTCGCACCGAAATTGGCCTGGTGTTCCAGCAATTCAATCTGATCGGCAGCCTGCGGGTGGAAGACAACCTGGCGTTTCAAGCGCGTCTGGCGGGGCGTTTTGACCCGGTGTGGCAAGCGCAACTGGTGGAGCGCCTGGGGCTGGGGGATTTGCTCCAGCGTTACCCTGAACAATTGTCCGGTGGCCAGCAACAGCGAGTCGCCGTGGGGCGGGCACTGGCATCCCGGCCAGGGTTGTTGCTGGCAGATGAGCCTACCGGCAACCTCGACGAAGCCACCAGCGATGAAGTCCTGCAACTGCTGCTGGACCTGTTGCACGACAGCGCCACCAGCTTGTTGATGGTCACCCACAGCCCTCGAATCGCTGCGCGCCTGGACCGGCAGATGGTGTTGCATCGCGGTCATGTGGTCGCGGCGCAGGCCCGCTGAGATGCGGGTCATCTATTGGACGTTGCGCGCGCTGCTCAGCCATTGGCGTCGGCATCCGGTGCAGTTTTTCAGTGTATTGACCGGACTGTGGCTGGCTACTGCGCTGTTGACCGGCGTGCAAGCCCTCAACAGCCAGGCGCGTGACAGCTACGCTCGAGCCAGTCAGTTGATCGGTGGTGAACCCCAGGCCAGCCTTGTTGCGCCGGATGGGTCGAGTTTTTCGCAAGCACTGTTTGTGACGTTGCGCCGTACCGGGTGGCCGGTGTCTCCAGTGGTACAGGGCCGCGTGGTGCTCAAGGGCCACGAAGACCGGCGTTTGCAATTGATGGGCATTGACCCCGTGTCGCTGCCGGGAGGCGGATCACTCGCCGGGCAGACCCTGGACCGGGGGCAGATGGTTGCCTTCTTCAATCCGCCGGGCCGCACCTGGGTCGCTCCGCAGACGCTGCAAGCGTTGGGCTTGCGAGAAGGCGAGCAACCCCTGACAGCCAGCGGCCAGACGTTGCCGCCGCTGCATGCACAACCTGACATGGCCCCCGGCCTTTTGCTGACCGACATCGGCTTTGCCCAACCGTTGCTGGATATGCCTCAACGCCTGTCGCGGCTGCTGGTGGACAAGGCCTTTGCAGCGACTCATCCCGCTTTGCCAGAGGAGGTGAGTGGGCAACTGCAACTCAGGGCCGGTGAGGAAAATAACCTCGCGCGCCTGACCGAAAGCTTCCACTTGAACCTTGATGCCCTGGGTTTTTTGTCCTTTGTGGTGGGGTTATTTATCGTCCACGCGGCCATTGGCCTGGCCCTGGAACAACGCCGTGGTCTGTTGCGCACCTTGCGTGCCTGTGGGGTCAGCGCGCGGGTGCTGATCCTCAGCTTGAGCATTGAACTGGGTGGACTGGCCTTGTTGGGCGGGCTGGCCGGGGTCGCCAGTGGATACCTGCTGGCCAGCCTGTTGCTGCCGGATGTGGCGGCCAGCTTGCGGGGCCTGTATGGCGCCGAAGTGGCAGGGCAATTGAATCTCAGCCCATTATGGTGGGCCAGCGGCTTGGGCTTGAGCCTGCTGGGCGCCTTGCTCGCCGGGGCCGGCAGTGTGTGGCGGGCAGCACGCCTGCCGCTGCTGGCGTTGGCCAATGCCCAGGCCTGGCACCAGGCCCACGGGCGTTGGTTGCACCGTCAGGGTTGGGTGGCCGCCGTGGCATTATTGGTCGCGCTGTTGGCGCTGTGGTTGGGTGACAGTCTCGTCAGCGGTTTCATCCTGATGGCAGCGTTGCTGCTGGGGGCGGCGCTCGGTTTACCGGTGCTGCTCAACGTCCTGCTCAAGACGGTGCTGGGACGTAGCCGTTCGGTGTTGGGTCAATGGTTTCTCGCCGATTGCCGCCAACAATTACCGGCCTTGAGCCTGGCGTTGATGGCGTTGCTGTTGGCATTGGCGGCCAATATCGGCGCCGGCTCCATGACCTCGGGCTTTCGCCAGACCTTCGGCAACTGGCTGGAGCAACGGCTCACCGCCGAGCTGTACGTCAATCCGCAAAACCCGGCCCAGGCCGAGCAGTTGCAGCAGTGGCTGGCGCAACAACCCTGGGTGCAAGCGGTGCTGCCTGCCTGGCAAGTCCCGGTGCAATTGCAGGGCTGGCCGGCGGATGTTTTTGGTGTGGTGGATGATCCCACCTATCGTCAGCACTGGCCGCTACTGCAATCTGTGACGGGTGATCCGTGGGATCAGTTAGTGCAGGCCGATACGCTGATGCTCAGCGAACAACTGGCTCGCCGGTTGAAAGTGCAACTGGGCGATACGGTGACGGTCCCGACACCACAGGGGGCATGGACGCCCACGGTGGTGGGGATCTACGCCGACTATGGCAACCCCAAGGGGCACATCCTGGTCAACGCCCGGCATCTGTTGCAGCACTGGCCAGGATCATCTCCGGCGCGTTTCAACCTGCGGGTAGTGCCGGAAAATGTGCCGGCGCTGGTGCATGAGGTGCAAGCCCGGTTTGCCCTGGAAGACAGTCGTATCGTCGACCAACAGCAACTCAAGGGCTGGTCGAGCCAGGTCTTCGAGCGCACCTTTGCGGCCACCGCCGCTCTCAACAGTTTGACCCTGGGTGTGGCCGGCGTGGCGCTGTTCATCAGCCTGCTGACCCAGAGCCAAAGCCGCCTCGGCCAATTGGCGCCGTTGTGGGCGTTGGGGGTGACGCGACGCCAATTGATGCTGCTCAACCTGGGGCAAACCTGGCTGCTGGCGATGCTGACCCTGGTGCTCGCGTTGCCCTTGGGCTTGCTGTTGGCGTGGTGCCTGGATGCAGTGATCAATGTTCAGGCCTTTGGCTGGCGCTTGCCGTTACAGGTTTTTCCCTGGCAGTTGGCCCAGTTGCTGGGGCTGGCGATGCTTGCCACGTTGCTGGCCTCGGCCTGGCCGCTCTGGCAGTTGTACCGCAGTCGCCCGGCTGATTTGCTGAGGACCTTTGCCCATGAAGATTAAGTGCCTGTTGTGGATTTCACTGCTGTTGCTGAGCGCCTGCGATAAGCCGGCGCCGCCTGAAGAAAGCTTCGCCGGCCTTGGCAGCGACGCCGCCGACTTTGCCCAGGTAGTCCCCGGCAAGGTCTTCAGCTTTCCTGAAGATCACGGCCCCCATGATGGCTTTCGCATTGAGTGGTGGTACGTCACCGCCAACTTGAAGGATGCTCAGGGCAATCTTTTCGGTGTGCAATGGACCCTCTTTCGCAACGCCCTCAAGGCCGGGCCAGTGCAACCGGGCTGGCATGATTCGACGATCTGGCTCGGCCATGCCGCCGTCACCTCAGCCACCCACCACTACGCCGCCGAGCGCTACGCCCGAGGGGGTGTGGGGCAGGCCGGCGCTCAAGCGATGCCCTTCAGTGCCTGGATCGACAACTGGAGTTTCGCCACCCGCCCGGGCGCCGCGAGCACCTTGGCTGATATGCAGCTCAAGGCCGGTGATGGGCCTTTCAACTACGACCTGCACCTGACGTCCAGCCGGCCACTGGTCCTCCAGGGCGACAACGGCTACAGCCGAAAATCCGACCAGGGCCAGGCCTCGTACTACTACAGCCAGCCATTTTTCCAGGCCAACGGCAGCCTCACCCTGGAGGGCAAAACCTACCATGTCAGCGGCCCGGCCTGGCTCGACCGCGAGTGGAGCAGCCAGCCGCTGACGGCTAACCAGACTGGCTGGGACTGGTTCTCCCTGCACCTGGACAGTGGTGAGCAGTTGATGCTGTTCCGGGTGCGGCAGAAAGAAGGCGGGTCCTACCTGACCGGCACCTGGATCGACAAGGATGGGCGTACCCAGGTGTTGCACAGCCAGGACATCCAACTCACGCCGCTGACCAGTACCGAGGTCGACGGACGCAGTGTTCCTACGCGTTGGTCGTTGAAGGTGCCCGCTAAACAGCTCGACATCACCACTGAAGCGGTGAACCCGAAGGCGTGGATGAAGGTGAGCATTCCGTACTGGGAAGGGCCGGTGCGGTTTGAGGGGGGAGTGGGGTATTTGGAGATGACGGGGTATTAGTGTGGTGCCCATCGTGGTCTGTGGGTTCCTTCACCTATAACGCCCAAAATCCCAGTTGACCGAGGCTTGCGATCAGCTTCAAGCGCGAAGTCTGCCAATGATTCAATGTTTGTGTGTGTTGTTCCTCGGCATCAGCGTAAGCAGTTAATGCATTGAGCACCTCGACCATGCTGCCGACGCCGGAATGGTAACGACCTTGTATCACCTCAAGGGCTTGGCGCGATTGATCCACCAGTTCGCTGGTACGTTGCAAGCTTTGGGTCTCTGTGCTCAGGGTCTGATAGTGGGTCCAAAGGTCCAGTGCGACCTGCTGTTCGGCGTTGGCCAAATTGGCTTGCTCTGCTTCAACGCGGGCCTTCGCGTTGCGGATTTGGTAGGTACGTCCAAATCCGTCAAACAGGGGAATGGTTAGCTGCAGGCCAATACCATGACTCTGCTCACCCGTATCGCCATTTGTCATGTTACGCCCCTGTGACAAGTCGGCGGTGAATGCCACGCTGGGCAGTCCTGTTGCTCGGACCTCCTCGACGGCGGCATTGGCAGCCTGGAGCTGTGCCCGGGCCGCAAGGAGAGCTGGATGCTCCTGATGAGCTTGTGACAGTAACTTATCGATAGCTTTGACAAAGTGGGTGTCGGGCAGAGGTGTCGGGTCTACGGCCAGTTGCAAGGGTACGTTAGGCGACAGTCCCATGCGCAGGGCGATGGTGCCAATGGCATTGTGCAAAGCACCACGGTCGCGGACCTCGCGCAGGTGGGCCTGGGACAAGGCTGTCTGCGCCTGTAACCGCTCGGAGATGGCTGTAGTCCCGGCTTTGTATCGTGCGTCGGCGGCGTCGAGGTTTTGTGTCGCCAGGTTGGCAATTTGTACCGAGGCTGTCAGGCGGCGCTCGGCCGCCTGGGCGTCGTAATAGATCTGCGCCGCTTGAGCAAAGGCGTTCTGCAACGTTGCGTCTTGGTTGGCGTTAGCGGCCAGCAGCAATTGGTGAGCGTTACGCATGGCGGCGCTACGTCGGCCAAAGTCAAAGAGTACCCAGCTCAGTTCTAGGCTGGCAGTGTCATAGCGCCGATGTGCTCCGCCGAAACGATCTGTCTGGCCGCTGCTCAGGCGCCCATCCAGGCGAGGCAGATAGGCCGATTGGCTAAGACCGACCTGGGCGGCCTGAATCTTGGCATGGGCCCAGCTCAGCCGAGTTTGAGGATCCTGGCAGAGAATTCGCTCAATGACTTCGGCGAGAGGTAGTTGTTTGGGCAACTGACCAAACTGGCAGGACATGTTAGCGCGTACGTCGTCATGCACTGCCTGATGGCGCACGCCTTTGGTGGTACCCAAGATGCCCGGTTCATAGGCTTCTGCCGGCAGCGAACACCAAAGCAGGCAGGCCAGCAGTCCATGTAGCAGACGTCTCATGTAAAACACTCGGGCGTCATGCTGGATGCTGCTGATACCGCTATCTGCGCCGGGTGTTTTGTGTGCCGGTCCAGTCCCGATTTTCCGGCTTCCAGCCTGATGATGCGATCTGCGGAGGCAATAGTCTCAGGCCGGTGCGCGACCATGATTCGAGTGATACGCAAGTTCCTGATAGCTTGATTCACTTGTTGTTCACATGCGACGTCGAGGTGGCTTGTCGCTTCGTCGAGAAACAGGATTTTAGGTTTTTTGTACAGTGCTCTGGCCAGCAATATTCGTTGTTTTTGTCCCCCCGACAGTACTGTGCCCATGTCGCCAACCAGCGAGTTGTAACCCATCGGCATGGCCAGAATGTCAGTGTGAATCGAGGCGATCTGTGCACATTCAACTAACCACGGCATATCTACATGGGTATCGAAGAAACTGATGTTGTCTTTGAGTGAACCAGCAAATAGCACGTCATCCTGCAGTACTGTGCCAACCAGTTGGCGCAGTCCATCAAGACCCAGCTGTGCGAGCTCGATGCCGCCTATTCGAATCTGTCCTTGAGTCGGTGGCAATAGGCCCAGCATGACATTGAGCAGCGTGCTTTTTCCGCAACCGGAAGGTCCCACGATAGCGACTGACTCTCCTGCCGCAATATGCAGATCAAGGTTATTCAGCACCCACGGATCCTGTTCTGAGTAGCGATACTGCAAGCCTTGGATATCAATATTGGCCTCGCTTGCGGTCAACATCTGCGGGTCAATATCACCGTGAGTTTCCTCGGGAGGGTGCAGGACAATATCTGCCAGTCGCTCACCCTGTAGTTGCAACATTCGTAGCTCAAAGCACTTATCGATGAGGCTGCCGACCCGGCTATCAAATTGAGATTTGTACGCAATGAATGCCATCAACACGCCAACGCTGAATTGCCCCTTCATGACGGCTGTAGCACCCATCCAGATGACTAGCAGGTTTTCCGTACCGAACAGCAATCCGTTCATTTGCTGATAGAGCAGCTGTAGTTTTTGCGTGCGTAAGCCTGCGTTGATTTGCTCCACCAGTAGGCCCAACCAAGCCGAACGCCGCTCATCCTGGCGCTGGAACAGCTTCAGCGGGCGTATTCCACGCACCGTTTCTAGAAAATGACTTTGCTGGCGCGCAGCGTGGATGATCTGCTCTTCGGTCGCATTGCGTAGCGGGCGATACCACGCCCAGCGTCCCAGGGCGTAGAGCGTCATGGCGGTGATGGCAATGGCCGCCAACGGTGGGCTGTAGAGCATCATCATGGTCAAGGTGGCGATCGTCATCAGGCCGTCGAGAATGGCTGAGAGGAAAGCCGCCGTCAGGGTTCGCTGGATACTGTCTACGGCGCTAAAACGCGATACCACATCACCCAGATGACGTTTTTCAAAGTACTGCGTCGGCAGGCGTAACAAGTGACTAAAGACGTTGGCCCGCCATTGCACACTGAGCAGGGTACTCAGGTGCATCATGACCCAGGCACGTACGCCGCTGACGGCCTGTTGCATCAACAACAGGAGACCAAAACCCAGTATGAGAGTCACCAGCAAATCACTATCGGCACTAACGATCACGTTGTCGACGGTCCATTGCAGGAAGAACGGGCTGATGAGGGAAAAAATTTCCAGCGTGAAGGCCAGTGCGATTACTTGCAGCAGTGAGCGATATAAGCCGCTGATCCGCCCCATCATGCCCAGTAGCTTAATTCTCGGTTTGACCTCTTGTTTCTCGAAGCCTGCATCCGGCCATATTTCCAGGGCAACGCCGGTAAAGCAGCGGGAAACCGCTTCCCAATTCATCTGGCGCACTCCGTGCGCCGGATCGTGCAGGCTAATACCCCGCGAGTCGACAGACTTGAGTACGACGAAATGGTTGAAGTTCCAATGCAGTACACAGGGCAGTTTGAGTTGCTTCAGGCCATCCAGGTCCAGTTTCACTGCACGGGTGCCCATGTGTAGGCGATGGGCACTCTGAATCAGCTGTTTGAGTTCGACACCCTTGAGGGACACGCTGAAACGTTGTCGCAGGTCGACCATGTCCGTGCGGTAGCCATGGTATCCGGCGATCATCGCCAGGCAGGCCAGGCCGCATTCGGCTGCTTCGGTCTGCAACAACAGGGGAAGTCTGCGCCCCATGCGCAAGTTGATCGCATCGAAAAACACCATAGTCATCCTTCCTGGAGTTTGCCGGTCAGGCTGTAGAGCGGCTCAAGTACCCACTCATAAAGGTGCCGGGAGTCTTGCAAGATATCGGCCTCCAACAGCATTCCACTCTGTAGCGGTTGAGGGCTGCCGTAGGCCATGACGGCTTGTTCATTCAGGCGTACACGCAGTCGATATAATTGTTCACCACTCTGGGCGAGCCCTGGCACCTCGCCGACCCTGTTGGCCAGGTCCAGGACGGGTACTGCGGTACGGGAAATGGACAGTACCTCGCCTTGGTGCTGGCCAAACTTCTGGTAGGGGTAAGCCTGATAGCGAATCAGAACCGAGTCCCCGGGCTTGATGAATCCAACTGATCTGCTGGGGGCGTAGAGCTCCGCTTGCAGCTGCATATCAATCGGCATGATGCTCAACAGGGCACGTGAAGAGTCCACACTCTGGCCCACTTCAGCGAGCACTGCGGTAGCTATTCCGGTCCCCGGAGCTGTGATGAGAACGGTACGTTTGGCTTCACTTTCGGCGAGTTCTTGCTCCAGACTCGAGAGCTGGCGATGCAGGTGGGCCAGATCATTTTCCTGACGGGTCTTGAGCCCCGATAGTTGGTTATGCTGTTCGGTCAACTGTTGTTGCATTGAGGTGCGTTCGCGATCCAGGCTTTGTAACGTCTGACGCTCTGTGAGCAGTTCTGTCTGGCGCTGTTGGAACTGGTCCGTGGAGATGTAACCCTTTTCCATTAATCCCTGATAGCGTTCCGAAGCGTTACTGGCCACGGCCACCTGTGTTTTCTGGTTAGCCGCTTGCGCCGCTAAAGTCTTCAGCTCGGTGCGCAGGCTGTTAACTTTGCTCGTCAGGCTGTCGTGTTCTGCCTGCTGGAGTTTCTGAGTCTTCTCTATTTCAGCGAGCAGGGAGTCACGCTGTTGCCTTAACTGAAAGCTGACGCTGGCTTGTACAGGATCGGAATTGGAGCCGTAACGCTCACTGGAAATGCTCAACAGCGGATCTCCGCGGGTCACGGGTTGGCCTTCGAACACGAGCTTCTCCAGCACAACACCCATTTGTGGGGTATGCACTTTTATCTGGCCGTTGGCCGGAACCAGTTGACCGCTCACCGTGCTTCGTTTGGTGTAGGAGCCCCAGACAAAAAAGCTGACTACCAGAACAGCCAGCGCTCCGGCAAACAAAGTGAGAAATATAAAGGAGGTAGGACGGATTAATACGATTTCACCTAGCCATTTGACCTGCTGCGCCTCAGATGCCGCTGTACGAAAGAGGGGGGCACTCACGAATAGTCCTCGATGTTTAAAAATTGAATGATGTGGAGTGAAAAATGTTCAGCTATGGAGCGGAAGTAGACCTGTTTCATGGGTGGACCACTTCATTTCTCCCGAGACCTTAATAGTTGTGCAATGGCATCACAAAAATCATAAGTGTCTCCTGATACGGCTTTTGAAAAGTGAGTACGGACGGCTGTGAACTCGTCGCACTCATGCAAGTTAAGGTGGCAGAACTCGTTGTTATATATCCAGCTGCCATTCTCCAGTTGCAGATATTTTATGACGCTCTGGAACAGCTTTACTGCGGCGCACGAAATTTCAATTTCTGTGTTGACCTTTCTGAGTTTTATCAAGTTGTTGGTGACGGCCAATCGGCATCGATAAACGATGCGTCTATCATATAGGGGAGGCGTTTCGATCCGCTGCTTGGCATCCTTATGGATACTGTCGAAGTAGTGCGTGTCACCTGAAAGGTATTTAGCGTTGTAGAGAGCGTGGGTAATGGTAATGCTGCCATGGACACTTTCCAGCTGTAGCAGTCTTTGCAAATGGCGGGTATCCATAATGGCCACCTGTATAGGGAAGGTAGTAATGATCTGCTCACGTAGTGGTTTATTGACTCTTTCGTCGATGACATAGATGTCGACATCGGAGTACTCGCCAAATCGACCCGATGAGTAAGAGCCAGTGACAAAGGACACGAGGCAGCTCTTGTGCCGCGCACGCACATAGGCGCGCGCGGCGGACAGAGCATGTTGTTGTCCTCCCAGGTTTTTTTCGGCCCTGAAGTGCTTGTTGGTAACCAAGTCTTCAGGGAGTATTTTTTCGAAGTGGGTCATGGTGCTATGCTTTTACTGATGATGTAGGGTGCTGCATAGACGATACAAGAGGTGGTGATAAGTCCTGTAATAACACTGAATTTCAGAGAGGCCTTTCTTTCTCCTTCTTCAAGTGTAAATGTCAGGTGCATAAGGAAAATAGATAGAGCGAAAATTGACATTGTGATTTCATATTTATGGGGGCCGCAGATAAAATGGTATGAGGGTATTGTAAATGCTAGTATTCCAAGTCGTGCTGCCAGTGCCTTACTGAATATGGATCTCATGAATATTCTCGTGTTCTCGTGTTCTCGTATTAGTTAGCTTTCGCACATCATGTTTTCCGGGTCACTTTCACTAAATTCGTCATAAATTTCCGCGCCAACAATAGCTCCAATCGCTATTCCGATAGTTCCACCAATTGCGATGCCTAGGGAAATACCTACGGGTCCACCTATTATTCCAATCCCGGCGCCTATGGCGGCTCCACCTGCACCCATCTGTTGAGCCATACTAACTGCAGCATCTCCCCGATCGCCTCCTGAAACAGCATTTATCTCATCAAGGGTCAACTCTTTAAGGTTGCAGTGAGCAAGGTTCATATCGGATTTCCTTTTCTATATTGAATTGATGTCAGTAGGTGGTGCAGTGAGAGAGTGATGGACGTTTATGACTTTTTTAATTATTTTTAGTTTAAGTAGTGTTAAATTTTCTGCTTGAATGATTGATTGAGAAGTGGATGTAATCTTTGAGGGTTTTAACTGTAGGATTAATTCCCAATATGAATGTCATATCTGCAATTGCAGTACTGAGTTTGTGGCCAGAATGACAACTGGGCTTCACCGTGTTTTCTCGTGTGCCTTGCGGTAGATCTGCCACAATCAATGCAAAAAATACTGTACATATGTACAGTTTTATCCTACATTCCATCCCCGGTGACTCGGATGTCACCGAGCACCTCAGCGTCAAATTTTTTAACTATGGATGGATAAAAAATGCACTCGAAAAAAGCCTTTATGCTGGGCGCGGTCATGGCCGCTTCCTGCTTTGTTTCGGCCTTTGCCCTGGCCGAGCAATACCCTCAACTGACCCAGAAAACGGCTCGGCCTGCTGACAAACAGGGCCTGAAGCAAGGCGCAAAAGTAGCGGTCCACAAGGCTTCTGCTGAGCTGAAGCAGCAGTTGCAAGCCGCTTCCCAACTGAAAAAAACCACCCTCAATGCCAAGCCAGTGGCCAGTGCCGCTGTGGTTGAAGGCAGCGCTGCACGTGCGCCGGCCATCAAGGTGCTCAAGCAAAGCGCGAGTCAGGCCGGTGTGGCGCAGGTTGCCAAGGCTGCGCTGGTGGCAGGGTGTGAAACCACGCTGGATATCAACGTGCTTTACCCGGTGGACGGTGTGCAAACCGGCGACCTGCTGTGCTACCACTTCAACGTGCCGCAGAAATCCCGGATCAATGCCCTGTTGATTGGTCAGAGCGAAGGCACCGACATGTCGTTGACCCTGTTCCAGGACGATGGCCAGGGTAATCCGATTCCCCTGGTGACTTCCGACAACCCGGGCACTGCCGATGAAAGCATTGGCGGGGTGGTGTCAGCCGGTGATTACTATTGGTTTATGGAGACCAAGGCGGCAGTGGCCGGGTCAACGTTCCAGTTCGGTGTCGCGGTGGACAGCAATATCGATGACTTCGAGCCCAATGACACGCCGGACACCGCCTTCCAACTGCCGGATACATTGAACTTCCTCAGCGCCAACGCTGACACCCTGGATGATGTCGATTACTTTGACTTCACGGCGGTGCGTGGCCAGGCGGTCGGTATCGCGCTGACGGCTGACGCGGCGAGCGGCAGTACCCGTGGCAAGTGGATTCTCGAGCGATTCGATGGCACCCAGTGGGTGACCCTGGGCGCGAATATCCCGACGACGACGGTCTCCAGTCCAGGCGTCAATGGTGTGGTCAAGGTTCGGGTGCGTCCCAATCAACACCCCAATGAGCCGTGGAGCCCGAACGGTAAATACACCCTGTCGTTGGGTTCCAGCCCCCGCATGAACAGCGGTGAGGTCAAGGGCGAGCCCACTGTGATTCGCGCTCCCGGTTCCAGCCCTTATGGTTTCATGACCACCCAGGCCTACCGGACGCTGAACTGGTCGATGAACCTGTCGGACAGCACCGGCGCGCCGTTGGTGGGGTTGCACCCGATCCTGTTCCTCGACCAGCACATCAATCCGAACACTGGCGACATTCTCTACAAGGCTTATCCGGCAACCACCAACAGCAGTGGCCAGGCGACGTCTACCGTCAACCTGGGGACGTGCTTCGGTGACTTCGAAGCGACCTCTGTCGACTATTCGATGGGCTACAACAATACCTGGCGTACGGAGTACAACTTCGGCGTGTGGCGCATGGGTGTGCTGGAGTTCCCGGGTATTGGTATCGGTGGCGACAACGTGCAGTTCGTCACCTTCGGGCACCTGTGCAAGCAAACCCTGATCAGCAGCACCAAGAGCTGATTTGATGTAGCGATTCCGGGGATACAGGCCTTGCGGTCTGTATCCCTTTTTTGTCTCTAGGGTTTCAGTGCAACCTGCAGTGGCAGCCGCGCCATGCTGGTGTTCTTCAATGAGCCCAGGTACAGCCAGTCGCCGTACTCGCGGGCGGTGGTGATAGGCGAGTAATTACCCGGGCCGCCATCTTGCAGATTGGCGACCACCTTGCCGTTGACGTCCAGCCCCAGCACAAAGGCCCGGTGCTCGACCGGCTTGGGCACCACCATCAGCGCCCGCACCATGACTTTGCGCATCAAGGGATAACCCGCGAACCCGTCCAGCAGTGGATTGCGCGGGGAATACAGGGCGACCCAGAAACGGTCCCGGCCATTGAAACTGAGGTTATCCGGCAGCCCTGGCAGGTTATCGATAAACAGGTCGTGATGGCCGGCTTTATCGCCTTTGAGCCAATAGCGGCTGATGCGGTAGGCGCCGGTTTCATTCACCAGCACGTAGTCTTCGTTTGGACCCAGGGCGACACCGTTGGCGAATTGCAGTTGGTCCAGCAGCACCTCGGTATGACCGTTGCTGAAGTCGTAGCGCAGCAGCCGGCCGTCGCCACCGTGTTCGATCACCGCCTCACCATCCTGCCCATAACCCCAGCGGCTCGATGCGTCACTGAAATAGGCATAGCGCCCGGCAGTGTCCACCGTTACGTCATCGGTAAAACCAAAAGGCAGGTTGTTGGCGCTGCTGCTCAGGGTGGTCAGTGTGCCTTGGGTGTCGAGGGCGAGCAGGCCCTTGATGCCGTCGGCGATGATCAATCGACCGTCCGGGTGTTGCGCCAGGCCGAGGGGGCGGCCCTGGGTGTCGGCCAATACCTCCAGTGCCTGGCTATCGGGCGAGGTGCGGATGATGCGCCCGTCATGCAGACCGGTGATGAGAAAACCTTGAGTATCCAGCAGCAGGGCTTCGGGGCCTGCGATGCCCTGGGCACCGACCCTTTGCACGTTCTTGAGGCGTTGGTTTTGTGCATAAGGTCCATCCTTCATCGACGGTGCCTTGGGCGGCGACCAGTTGACCGGCTGGACCTTGGTGGGCATCAGCAGCAGGAAGGCAATAACGGCGATCAGGATCACCAGCAGTAGATGCCGAACTTTTCGTGGACGGGTGTTCATGGTCGTTCCTGGCTGTCATTGGGCTCTTGGGTGGCGGGCTCCCAGTGCAGGGTGCCGAACAGGTAGTCCATCAATGGCAGGACGATGTTGAAGTTGCGTCCCTGCATCAGTTCGCGGCGGTGATGCAGGGCGTGCAGTTGGCGCATCTGGCGGATCCAGGGGAGGCGGGCCAGAGGATGGGTGTCGTGAAGGTGTTCGCAGGCGTGGAAGATTTCGTAGAGCAGGTAGCCGAGGATCATACAGCCGGCAAACAGGCCGGCGACGTTGGGGTTCAGTTGTTTGAGCAGCCACCAGGCGGGGAGGGTAATGGCCAGGCTGTGGAGGATGATCAGCCAGGCGGGGAACAGAATGACGCGCCAGTCTTTTGCGCTTTGGTAGGTCATGTGGCCAGGGGTGAAGAAACTGTGGTGGTCACCGGTGTGGCGGGCGTAGAACAGTTTGGCTAAGGCGTATTTGTGGTGGCCCAGGTGACGATGGACGAGGTAGATGCACAGGTTGAAGAACACCAGGGACAGGGGGATGGCCAACCATTCCAGCGGATGAATCTGGTGGGCGGTGGACCAGAACAGTGTGATGCAGAGCAGGCCATAGCCCAGCACGAAACCGGCGTGGAGCCAGGGGTTGTAGCGGGGGTGGACGCTGGCTCGGTAGCGGGTGCGGAAGGCCTCGGTGGGGTGCGGCATGGGCGTGGCTCGTTGTGGTTTTTTTGGGTGGAGTGAGCTTAGTTGGTTGTGGGGATTATGCGAGTTCGTAGCTTGCACCCCCCGGGCCCCGACTCTAAGCTCCACCACTTCAGCCCCTAGCGACGCGTAAACCATGCCCACCCCGAGACCCTCGTTGACCCTCACCCTGCTGCAAGCTCGCGAAGCGACCATGGCTTTCTTCCGGCCGCTGCTCAACGAGCACGACCTGACCGAGCAGCAATGGCGAGTCATCCGCATCCTGCGCCGCCAAGGCGAGCTGGAAAGTCATCAACTGGCCCAATTGGCTTGTATCCTCAAACCCAGCATGACCGGTGTGCTCGGGCGGCTGGAGCGTGACGGTATTGTTCGCCGCCGCAAATCCTCTGAAGACCAGCGCCGGGTGTTCGTCGCCCTGACCGAGCTTGGGCAACAGCGCTTCGTCGACATGAGCGAGGGGATGGAAAGTAATTACCTGAAGATCCAGGAACAGTTCGGCGAGGAGCAACTTGAACAACTGATGACGTTGCTCGAAAAGCTCAAAGGCATCAAACCCTGACGTTACCTATTGCACACAAGGAATGGCGATGCAGAGAAGGACCATAAACCCTCCAACCGTTTTCAACTCCCTGCAATACGGATTCAGCCAGGCTATTGAGGTGCGCGATGGTCGGCGAATTTTGTTGTCCGGCCAGGTGGGTGTGGATGCAGAGGAGAACACCGTGGGCCCGGGTATTGCCGAGCAGACCGCTGCGGCGCTGGATAACATCGAGAAGGTCCTGGCGGCGGTCGATGGCAATCTGTCCCATGTGATCATGTTGCGTCTGTATATCGTCGAGTCTGCCCGTGATCAGCAGGAACCTATCGCCGTGGCCTTGCGTGAGCGTTTTTCACAAAGCCCGCCACCATCGTCGTGGATTATCGTCAGCGGTTTGTCGCTGCCGCAATGGTTGATCGAGATTGAGGCCGAGGCGTTGATTCCCGATTGATCTGGAAAAAATAGCGAGGTGTTTCGAAGGGTGTCTGTAAATACATGTGCGGTGAACTGTGTTTTACAGCGACCATCAGCGCTCTTGTTTGAAATGATACTTCCATACAGGGCTTAATGGTCCTCGGGTACCGGCAGGTCCTTTTTTCGATCTATGGCCAGTTCGGTCAGCGCAATCATTCGTTCATAACGTACAAGGGATACTTGGACAAAGATGCAAAGCGGAATGACCAGGATGGTGGAGTACGCCAGGGCATATACCCAATCAGGCTGTGAGTCCAATTTGGGAATTGCAGTCATGAAGGCCAGCAGTCCCGGCAATATGCCAATCTTCTCGATCGGGCCGGCAACCATCGTCGTACGCCTTTCAAAGCTTGCCCGTTCACTTTTGAGTTCCAGGACGCCGAGCTTCAGGGTCGCGGCGGACAGCTCGCAGAACGAGTCGAGATATTGACCATCTGTTTGCATTGGAACTTTAACGTTGATATTGAGCAAGTTGGAAAACGGCGCGCGATAAGTATTCTTGAGCGCCGATCGGTACAGCCAGGCTCCCAGAAGTGGAGACAACAGTATCGTCAGGTAGGAAATACCCAGCAGGGTCCAGCTTAAGATGAACAGCTCCCGCCATTCCCCGAGCCACGCAACAACTCCGACAGCGATGGACAGCGCAGCGGGTGCACAGAGCGCCCACCAGAAAACGTGATTACTCAATCGATAGGCCGCTGTGGACTTCGCTTCCTGTCTTTTTACGCGATGGCGATCTTTTTCGGCCTGTTCCAGAGCTGCATGTATCTCGAAAAAGCGCTCAATTTCTTCTTGCATGGACGGTCTTTTGACTCCAGGTAAAGTTGTGACGATATTACGGTGATGCTCCGCTATTTTCGAGGCTGAACTCAACCGCTCAACACTAAGGTTTCTGTGTCGAGCCTACCAGGCTCGGCCATTGCGCCCACGCGCCACCCAACGCCGTATACAGATTCACCTCCGCCACCAGTTGTGCCAACCGGTCGGCAATCAACATCTGCTGCGAACTGAACAGCGAGCGTTGTGCGTCCAGGAACGTCAAGTTGCTGTCCACGCCACTGCGGTAGCGGTGTTCCGCCAGGTCATAGTAGGTCTGGTTGGCCTTTACGAAGTCCCGTTGTGCTTCCAGTTGATCGTTGTAGGTCTGCCGTGCGGCGAGGCCGTTGGAGACTTCCTGGAAGGCGGTCTGGATGGACTTTTCGTATTGGGCGACGAGGATGTTTTTCTGGATTTTCGCGTAATCGAGGCTGGCCCGCAGGCTGCCGGCATTGAAGATCGGCAGGTTGATCTGTGGCTGGAACGTCCAGCTTCCCGAGCCACCCTTGAACAGTCCTGACAGGTCTTTACTGGCGCTGCCGGCATTGGCGGTCAGGGTGAGGGAGGGGAAAAACGCAGCGCGAGCGGCGCCGATGTTGGCGTTGGCGGCCTTGAGTTGGTATTCGGCCTGGAGAATGTCCGGGCGCCGTTGCAGCAGGTCTGACGGCAGCCCGGCGGGGACCCGGGCAATCAGGTCGTCAGCCAACGGGCGCGCGGGCAGTGTTTCCGAGACCGGACCGCCCACCAGCAAGCTCAGGCTGTTTACGTCCTGGGCGACCTGGCGCTGATAGCGGGCGACACTGGCGCGGGTACTTTCCACACTGGTACGGGCCTGGATCACGTCCAGCGAGGACGCCTTGCCGGCGCTCTTGCTGCGGGCGGTCAGGCGCAGGCTGCGCTCGTCGGCCGCCAGGGTTTTCTCGGCCAGGGCCAGCAATTCCTGGTCGGCGCGCCAGGTCAGATAGCCGTTGGCAACGTTGGCCACCAGACTCAGTTGGGCACTGCGCCGGGCTTCTTCGGTGGACAGGTAGGTCTGCATGGCCTGTTCACTGAGGCTGCGCAGGCGGCCGAAGAAATCCAGTTCATAGGCGCTGACTCCCAGCGTCGCCGAATAAGAGGAGGTGATAGCGGATTTGCCGGTGCCCGTGAGGTCGCCGGGAAGCTTCTGGCGTTTGCCGGCGCCGCTGGCGGACACGGCCGGGAACAGGTTGGCCCGTTGAATGCGGTACTGCGCCTGGAACGCTTCCACGTTCAGGGCCGCCACTCGCAGGTCACGGTTGTTGACCAGCGCATCGCGGATCAACTGCTGCATCGCCGGGTCATGAAACAGTTGTTGCCAGTCCGGTCCTGACGCTGTATCGACTCCCGTCAGCGCGGCCTGGTAGACCGGGCCCAGGGGGTACTGTGCAGGGGTGGGCGCCTTGGGTTGTTGGTAGTCCGGAGTCAGCGAGCAACCGCCGAGGATCCACGCAACAGTCACCAAAGAGATGGGGAGCTTGCTCATTGACCAGCCTCAGGAAAAAGGAAGGAGGCGAGCCGGGTTGCAGGGCTCGCCAGCGTGAAGGTGTTTTAGGCGCCGACCATCCATTTGGCCAGGCCATGACGGCCACTGACCCCCAGTTTGGCGGCGGCGCGTTTGAGATAAGTTTCGATGGAGCTGTTTTTTACGCTGAGCTTCTCGGCCATCTGCGGTACGGTGCCGCCGGTCAACAGCCCCAGGCAGACTTCTTGTTCCCGCGCCGACAGGGTGATGTCAGTGAGGGACAGGCGCTTGTAGAACTCACGCTGTAATTGCGACTGTTCCAGCAAGGTTTGCGACTCCAGCGCCGCATTTACCGACTCGGCCCGCAGGGCTTGCCGGCTGGTCTGGGCGTGCCGCTCGATCAGTGGCAGCAGGGTGTCGGACAAGCACTTGAGAAAAGACAATTGCGTGAGGGAAAACACCGGTTGCGTATGAGGACGGTAAAGAGAAATCACGTAGCGACGATTGGCCCTGCGTGACACCAGATTGCACTGATGGGAGGTGCCTCGCACATGGGGGCTATTGGCTTTGGCATTCATCTGGATCAGCAGAGAATCATCCATGCCCAGCATTTCCTTGAGCAACGGATGATCGTTGCGATGGTGCAGGATGCGCGGTGCGGGTAAGTCTTCCTTCAAACCGGCGCTGCCCAGCAACGTGATGTCCAGTACGCTGGCCTGCTGCTCGTCCAGGGTCCACTCACTGAGGTCCACCAGGTGCGTCGGCACCAGTTTGTCCACCAGGTGCAGCATCCGCGTTGCAAAGTGCTCATTGCCCGTACTTGAAATCAACTCTCCCAATTCGAAATAGAAATGTGGGCTTTCCATCTGTCGAATACTGCTGGTCAGGCTCATATACATCCATCCTTGATGTCGAAAACCGTCAACGGTTGCCCGGTGCATCAGCAGACCGTCCGTACTCCTTAAACGTAATGCGGCGCTCGAGATTTTATTTAGCCATATAGATTTGTCCTACGTATGTAGCGGAAACGGGGGACACAACCTGCCATAGAATCCATGAAATGAACTCGTTGTTTCTGACAGGAAGAGGTTTTTTGATCTGACGAATAGTGGTGATTAGGGTTTTTTAACTGATTGATAAGAAACATATTTTGTTGATGTCTCAAGCTAATTAGTTAGCTAGGCATCGGAAGAAAATGGTCAATCTCCTACATTCATTTAATCGTTTCAGCAGTGAACGTTTAGCCAACCCGCTTTTGAGGCACCGACATCGGTCCCCAGATGCCTCGGACTGTCCGGGTTTCGGGTGACAGACAGTCCCCGGGGGCAGTGCTTAAATCCGTTGATTTCGCCTGAACGGGCAGCTTTACGCGCCCTCTGAACACCCTCCCATGAGATGGACCTTATGACGCTTTTTTCTACCACCGCCGTGGGCGACGTTGCCGTGAATGAGGTCCCTTGTGGCACGTTGCCGGAGTTCCCGCTCACCGCTGCCCAACGGGATATCTGGCTGGACCAACTGCGCCTCGGCGACTCGCCGCTGTACAACATTGGCGGTTATGTCGACCTTGCGGGCCCTGTCATCCCCGAGCTGATCCAGCGAGCGGTGGAGCTGTTGGTGTTCAAGCACGATGCGTTGCGCACGGTGCTGCTGCTCGATGGCGACGGCATGCCCCGGCAAACCTTCACCCTGACATTGGCGGTGCAAGTGCCGATGCACGACTTTTCCACGTTGCCAGATCCACAGGGTGCTACCCAGGCCCTGATGCAACAGCAGATGGCGCAGGCCTACTCCATGGCAAGCGGACCCTTGTTCCGCTTCTTCCTGGTTAAGCTTGATGACGATCATTACCGCCTCGGCACCCAGGCTCACCACCTGATTCTCGATGGCTGGGGTTTTGGCCAGATGCTGCAATCCCTGGCCGGGATCTATTGCGCGTTGGAGCAAGGGCGGCAGCCGGATCTGGTGGCGCCGTCCTATATCGACTTTATTGATAACGATGAACACTATCGTGAGTCGGCCCGTTACGCCCGCGACCGCAAGTACTGGCTGGATAAATACCAGACGCTGCCTGAACCACTGCTGGTACCTCGTTATCGCACACGGCGCGACAAGGAGCAGGCCCCCAGCAAAACCCTGGCGCAACCCTTTCCTGTTGCCCTGCTGGACCGCATGGAGCAGGTTGCGAACCGCTATCAGGCATCGGCGTTCCATGTCTTGCTGGCGGCGATGTACGTGTATTTCACCCGTACCGCGCAGCGCCAGGAATGGGTCGTCGGGCTGCCGATTCTGAACCGCTCCAATGCGCGTTTTCGCTCGACCCTGGGGCTGTTCGCCCAGGTCAGCGCCGTGCGCTTTGAGTTCAACGAGCAACTGCCGTTCAGCGCGCTGGTGCGTGGCGTGCGTGATCAACTCAAGCAGGATTTTCGCCACCAGCGTTTCCCGTTGAGCGAGATGAATCGCGAGCTGGGCCTGTTGCAGGTGGATCGCGGCCAGTTGTTCGACCTGTCGGTGTCCTATGAGCAGGATGACCATGATTACCGCTACGGTCAGGCCATGGCCCACGCGATCAAGGTCTCCAACCATCATGAACAACTGCCGATGGCTATCCACCTGCGCAGCAATCGCTACAACCATACCGCTTGCCTGCACTGCGTCTACAACCAGGCGTATTTCCAACACGACGAGGTGCAGGCCCTGGCGGAGCGCTTTACGTATCTGCTGGAGCAGGGGCTGGAAGACACGACCTTGCCGGTGGGTAAGTTCTCGCTGCTGACACCCCGGGAAGCCGAGCAGTTGCAGCACTGGAATGCGACGGCTCAGGCTTACCCGGCCGGGCACACCCTTCACCGGCGCATTGAAAACCAGGCCGCGCTGACACCGGATGCCGTGGCAGCGCTGTATCAGGGCCGGTCACTGACCTATGCCGAGTTGAATCGACAGGCCAACGGGTTGGCGCATTACCTGTTGACGCTGGGGGTTCAACCCGACGACCGCGTAGCCATCGTCGCGCGGCGCGGGCTGGACACACTGGTGGGCTTGCTGGCGATCCTCAAGTCCGGCGCCTGTTACGTGCCGGTGGACCCGTCCCATCCGGCCGAACGCTTGAACTACCTGCTCAGTGACAGTGCACCGGTGGCGGTGCTCGCGCAGCAGGATTTGCTGGCACGCTTGCCGGCCCTTGATGTGCCGGTGATCAATTTGGATCAACCTGTCTGGCAGCAGCATTCGACGGCCAACCCGCAAACGGCTGTGGCGCCGACGAACCTTGCCTACCTGATCTACACCTCGGGCTCCACCGGTCAGCCCAAAGGGGTCATGGTGGAGCATCACACCGTGGCCAACCTGGTGGACTGGCATTGCCAGGCCTTCGATCTGCACCAAGGGGGCCACACCGCCAGCGTTGCCGGTTTCGGTTTTGACGCCATGGCCTGGGAGGTCTGGCCGGCCTTGTGCGTTGGCGCGACATTGCACCTGCCGCCAAGCCACGACGGCGCGGAAGACATTGATGCGCTGCTGGACTGGTGGCGCGCACAACCCCTGGACGTTTGCTTCCTGCCTACTCCAGTGGCCGAGTACGCTTTCAGCCAACACCTGGAGCACCCGACGCTGCGCACCTTGCTGATCGGCGGCGACCGCCTGCGCCAGTTCGCCCATGCCCAGCGCTTCGAGGTGATCAACAACTACGGGCCTACCGAAGCCACGGTCGTGGCCACTTCTGGCCGGGTCGAGGTGGGCCAGCCATTGCACATTGGCAAGCCGATCGCCAATGCCACGGTGTACGTGCTGGACGAGCAGCAGCGGCTGGCGCCCGTGGGTGTTGCCGGTGAGCTGTACCTCGGCGGTAAAGGCGTGGCGCGGGGCTATTTCAACCGCCCGGAAATGACCGCAGAACGCTTCCTCGACAACCCGTTCCACCCTGGTCGAATGTACCGCACCGGCGACCTGGTACGGTGGCTGGAGGACGGCAACCTCGACTACCTGGGGCGCAATGACGACCAGGTGAAAATTCGTGGCGTGCGCATCGAACTGGGGGAAATCGAGGCTGCCCTGGCCTGCCATCATGGGGTTGCTGAAGCCGTGGCCCAAGTCCGTGAGGGGCAATTGCTGGCCTGGTTCACGGCACTTGAGCCGGTGGCAATCGACGAGCTTCGTGCCCATGTGCAATCCCGCGTGCTGGACGCCATGGTCCCTGTGGCCTATATGAAACTGGACGCGCTACCGCTGACCGCCAACGGCAAACTTGACCGCAAGGCCTTGCCCGCGCCAGGGCCAGAGGCCTTTATCACCCGTCGCTACGAAGCGCCTCAAGGGGCCGTGGAAACTGCGCTGGCGCAGATCTGGGCCGAGGTGTTGCAGGTGGAGCGGGTAGGGCGCCAGGACCATTTCTTCGAACTCGGCGGGCATTCCCTGCTAGCCGTCAACCTGGTGCAGCGCATGCGCCAGGCCGGGTTGCACGCCGATGTCCAGGTGTTGTTTGGCCAGCCCACACTGGCGGCGTTGGCCGCGGCGGTGGGTGTTGGCACGGAGCTTGAGGTCGCGACCAATCGCATTCCGGCTGATTGCACACGCATCACCCCGGACATGCTGGCGCTGGCCGAGCTGGATCAGGTGGCGATCGATCGCATTGTCGCCGCGATTCCCGGTGGCGCTGCCAATGTGCAGGAGATCTACCCGCTGGCACCGTTGCAGGAAGGTCTGCTCTACCACCATGTGACCGACGAGCGTGATCCCTACCAGCAACATGCGATGTTCACCTTTGCCGGTCGCGCGCAACTGGACGCCTTTGCCGAGGCCTTGCAGCAGGTGATCGCCCGGCACGACATCCTGCGCACCAGCCTGGCCTGGGACGCCATCGAGCAACCGATGCAGGTGGTCTGGCGCGAGGCGCGGCTGACGCTGGAGCACATGGCGTTGCAGGGGGATGCTATCGTCGATCAGCTGCGCGAACGCTTCGATCCACTCCAGCGACCGCTTGACCTGCGCCAGGCGCCGATGATGGCTCTGGCCTATGTCGAAGACCTGCAGAACAAGCGCTGGATCGGCATGTTGCGCTTCCATCACCTGGTTAACGACGCAACGTCAACCGGCGTGCTGATGGAAGAAATCCAGGCACACCTGTTGGGTCAGCAACAGCAGTTGCCAGCGCCGATTGCCTATCGCAACTTCGTCGCTCAAACCCGAGCACCGGATCGCCAGGCCCGGCATGAGGCGTTCTTTCGTGAGCGCCTGGGGGATATGGATGAGCCGACCCTGGCCTTCGGCTTGCAGGAGCGCCAGGCGGATCGTCGCGGGACGCAAGAAGTCGAGTGCACGCTGCCTGAGGCGCTCGGCCAACGTCTGCGGGTACAGGCACGTACCCTGGGCGTCAGCGTGGCGAGCCTGTATCACCTGGCCTGGGCTCATGTGCTAGGCAAGGTCTCGGGACGCGACGACGTGGTGTTTGGCACTGTATTACTGGGCCGTTTGCAGGCGGGCGAGGGCGCGGACCGTGCCCTGGGCATGTTCATCAACACGTTGCCGCTGCGTCTGCGCCTGGCCGGGCAACCGGTGCGCGAGGCGGTGCTGGACACCCACGGGCAACTCAGCGCCCTGCTTGCCCATGAACAGGCTTCGCTGGCCTTGGCCCAGCGTTGCAGCAGCCTTCCTGCCTCGACCCCTTTGTTCAACAGCCTGCTGAATTATCGGCATGCCTTGGCCGATGATGATCACGGGCTGCTGCGTGGTGTGCCGGGGGTCGAGCTGCTGAGCAGTGAAGACATCCTCAGTTATCCGTTCGTGTTTGAAGTAGAGGATCGGCCCAGCGGCTTTCGGCTCATGGCCAAGGCTCCGCGCAAGATTGGCGCGCGGCGCCTGCTGGATTACCTGGAAACGGTACTGGTGGGCCTGGTGCAGGCGCTTGAACAAGCACCGGACAGGCTACTTCGCACGGTTCAGATGCTTCCCGTGGCCGAGCTGAAACAGTTGTTGATCGACTGCAACGTGACCCAGACCGATGATCCTGTGGATCTGACCGTCCATGCACTTTTCGAAGCCCACGCCAGGCAGACTCCCCATGCGGTGGCGGTGCAGGCGGGTGAGCAGTCATTGACGTACCACCAACTTAACGAACGTGCCAACCAGTTGGCCCATCACCTGCTCGAACTGGGCGTGCAGCCGGATGCCCGGGTAGCACTCTGTGTTGAGCGCGGGCCAGACCTTATCGTGGGATTGTTGGCGATTCTCAAGGCCGGCGGTGCTTATGTACCGCTGGATCCGGGGTACCCGGCTGAGCGCATTGCCTACATGTTGCAAGACAGCGCACCGGTGGCAATGCTTGTGCAGGGGGCTACCCGTGGGTTATCGGGAGGCACCCTGGTGCCGGTGATCGACCTTGATCAGTCCACATGGCAGCAGCACCCGGTCACCAATCCCCAAGTCCCCCTCCTGAATGCCGCCCACCTGGCCTATGTGATGTATACCTCCGGCTCCACCGGCACGCCCAAAGGTGTGATGGTCGAGCATCGTGGGCTGAGTAACCTCGTGCAGTGGGGCGCTCGGTTGTGCCCAAATACCCGCAATGGCGCCTCGTTGCAGCGGGCGCCTTTCAGCTTTGATGGCTCGGTCTGGGAGCTGTTCTGGCCGTTGGCCAATGGCATGCGCCTGGTGTTGGCACGTGTTGACGGGCACCGCGACCCGGCTTATCTGGCCCAGTTGATTCGTGAGCGGCAGATCAGCGTGGTCCAGTTCGTGCCGGCCATGCTGCAACAGTTCCTCGAGCTGGAAGCGTCCAGCCTCTGCACCAGCCTTACCGATGTGTTGTGCGGCGGCGGCGAACTCACCGAAGCCTTGGCCCGAGGTGTGCAGGCCCGGTTGCCCAAGGTTCGCCTGCACAACGTCTATGGTCCCACCGAAGCCACCGTCGACAGCAGTGCCTGGACCCTGGAACCGGGGGCGCCGGTGCCGTCGGTGCAACTGCCCATTGGCCGGGCCATCAGCAACACCCGGCTGTATGTGCTGGACGAACATGATCAGCCGGTGGCCACCGGCGTCAGTGGCCAGTTGCATATCGGCGGCGTGGGCGTTGCCCGGGGTTACCTGGGACTGGCGCAGATGACGGCCGAACGGTTTATCGACAGCCCGTTTGTGGCAGGTGATCGCCTGTACCGCACCGGGGATCGGGTGCGTTACCTGCCGGACGGCAACCTGGAGTTTCTCGGTCGCAACGACTTCCAGGTCAAGCTGCGGGGTGTGCGCCTGGAGCTGGGAGAAATCGAATCGCGACTCGTGGCGCATCCGGCGTTGCGTGAAGCCGCGGTACTGATTCGCGATGAGCGGTTGGTGGCCTACTTTACCGTTCGCGGTGAGGCACCGAGCCTTGAGCGTTTGCGTGCCCATGTACTGGAGCTGTTGCCGGAATACATGGTGCCGGCGGCCTTTGTGCAGCTTGAAGCGCTGCCCCTGAACCCGGCCGGAAAACTCGACCGCAACGCTCTGCCTGAGCCGGGGTTGGAGGCGGTGGTGAGTCGTACCTATGAGGCGCCCCAAGGCGAAGTGGAAACGTTGATGGCAGGCATCTGGGCCGAGATGTTGAAGCTGGAAAGGGTGGGGCGCCATGACCACTTTTTTGAACTGGGCGGGCATTCATTGCTGGCGGTAGGCCTGGTAGCGCGCTTGCGCAAGGCGGGGCTGGAGGTGGATGCGCGGACCTTGTTCAGCCAGCCGACGCTGGCGGGGTTGGCGGGTAAGGTCGGGGCGCTGGTGCCGCGGGTGGAGGTGCCGCAGACGTTGATTCCGCAGCTGGATCGTCGACGTAGGCTTTGAAGGGGGCTGGCTTGAGAGCCACCCCTGCACCCCACAACAAAGTAGTACGCCTTTCCCGCCCCGGCAGTTAGCATTGCGCTCCATCCGCCCGACATCCAGCGGGCGGATCACCGCCAACCAGCCGGTCAAACAATAATGGAACGACGCCAATTCAGCGGGGGTATGCAGGGGAAAAACCTGCGCTACCTGAACGAAGCCCCTGGCCAGACACCACAAAAGATCCGAACAGGCTTCCTGCTGCTCGAACACTTCTCTCTGCCGGCATTTACCCAGGCCCTGGATACGCTCATCACGGCAAACCTGCTGCGTCCCGGGCTCTTTTCCACCAGCACCTTCGGCTTGAGCGAGGGCGAGATTGTCAGCGACCTGGGTCTGGTCATTCGGCCAGAGGCGCGGCTCGAGGCCTCAGCGCTTTCCGAGCTGGACTTGTTGGTGATTTGTGGTGGCTACCGTACCGCGCTCACGGCCAGTGACGAGTTCCTGCACCTGCTGAAGGCCGCATCGCAGCAGGGTGTCAGCCTGGCCGGGCTGTGGAATGGCGCCTGGTTCCTGGGCAAGGCGGGTGTGCTGGACGGTTATCGTTGCGCCATTCACCCCGAGCATCGTCCTGCACTGGCAGAGATCGCCAAGGCGACGCAGGTCAGCAGTGAGCCCTATGTGATTGACCGCGACCGACTCACCGCGTCCAGTCCCTCCGGCGCCTTCCACATGGCGCTGGACTGGATCAAAAGCGTGCACGGCAAGGCGCTGGTGGAAGGTATCGAAGACATTCTGGCGTTCGAAGAGTCGCGCTATCGGCGGGTCAAACCGGTGACTCACATCTCGGTGAGCGCGCCGCTGCGCGAGGTTGTGAAGCTGATGGAGGCCAACCTCGAAGATCCGTTGGCGCTGGACCAATTGGCGGTTTATGCCGGTCGTTCACGGCGCCAGCTGGAGCGCTTGTTCAGGGAGCAACTGGGCACCACCCCGCAGCGTTATTACCTGGAACTGCGCATCACCGAGGCGCGGCGTTTACTCCAGCACACTGAAATGTCCCAGGTCGAAGTGCTGGTGGCCTGTGGTTTCGTGTCGCCCAGTCATTTCAGCAAATGCTACAGCGCTTTTTTCGGCTACCGACCCTCCAGGGAAACGCGACGGGTCAAGTAATCCGCTCTACGGTGCACGCGCAAGGTGTGTACCGCGCCCTCTTGTCCCTGCTTCCCATGTCACCCCCACCGAGCTGAATGCTCTAGTTTTCCAACCCTGCGGGGAGCCCCTGCGGCTGAACGCCGCACGCTATTTTTTTGCGCAGTCCCTCGCGGCAAACCCGCTCGTCTTCGGGCACTTATGTGGCAGCTGAAAACGGACTTTCTCCCCAACTGTATCCGACTCAAAAAAGCAGGTTACTCCCATGCAGTTCAGCGAATTATTGGCAGTTCTTTCCACCTACCCGATCCGTCTGCAACTGGAAGAAGGCGACTTGATCATCCTGGGTGACGACGATGCGCTGGATGACGCGCTGTGGGACCAGTTGATTGCGCACAAACCCCAATTGCTGGAGCTGGTGGCCCAACACGGCGGTGACTGGCTGAGCCCGGCCTATCGCATCACCCCGGATATGCTGCCGCTGGTCACGCTCGACCAACAGGCCATCGATCGCATTGTCGCGACCGTTCCGGGTGGGGCGGCCAACGTGCAGGATATCTACCCGCTGGCGCCGCTGCAGGAAGGCATGCTCTACCACCACGTGTCCTCGCGCGAGGGCGATCCCTACGTGCTGCACGCGCAGTTTGTGTTCGACAACCGTGCCCGCCTTGAGGCTTTTTCCGAGGCGCTGCAATGGGTGATCGATCGCCATGACATCCTGCGTACTTCAATGGTCTGGGAGCGCCTGGACGAGCCGTTGCAAGTGGTCTGGCGCCAGGCCCGCCTGGTGTGTGAAGAAGCGCTGTTCAGCGCCACCGACGGTGATGCCCTGACGCAATTGCGGGCCCGCTACGATGCCCGCGATTACCGCATGGACCTGGGGCAGGCGCCGTTACTGCGCCTGGTATTTACCGAAGACCCCCTCCACCAGCGCATGGTCGCCATGCTGCTGTTTCACCACACCATTCTCGATCACACCGCCCTCGACGTGGTGCGTCGGGAAATCCAGCTGTACCTGGCCGGGCAGGCGGAACTGGCCGGCACGCCCGTACCGTTTCGCGGCTACATCGCCCAGGTACGCCAAGGCGTCAGCGAGCAGGCGCATGAAGCGTTCTTTCGCGGGATGTTGGCGGACATTGATGAGCCGACGCTGCCCTTCGGCCTGAACGAAGTGCAGGGCGATGGCCATGGTATTGATGAGGCCCGTATCACGGTCGAGCATGACTTGAGCCAGCGCCTTCGGGCCCAGGCACGTTCACTCGGTGTCAGCCCGGTGAGTATGATGCACCTGGCGATGGCCAGGGTGCTGGGCCAGGTGTCCGGTCGTGAGAGCGTGGTGTTCGGCACCGTGATGCTCGGCCGCATGGGCGCCGGTGAGGGTTCTGATCAGGCCTTGGGCATGTTCATCAACACCCTGCCATTGCGGGTCGATGTGGGTGAGCAAGGCGTGCGCGCCGGAGTCAAGGTCACCCATGAGCGGCTGACCGCGTTGCTGAATCACGAACATGCGTCTTTAGCCCTGGCCCAGCGTTGCAGTGCAGTGGCGGCGCCGACGCCGTTGTTCAGCGCCATCCTCAACTACCGCCACAGCGACGCTGCGGACACCGCCGATGTCATCGAGATCGCCGAAGGCATCCAGGTACTGGGCGCCGAGGAGCGCACCAACTACCCGCTGACGGTCAACGTCGATGACCTCGGCGAGGACTTTGCATTGACCGTACTGGTGGACACCGCCATCGGCGCCACGCGTATTGCCGGTTACCTGCACAAAGCCCTCGAAAGTCTGGTGCAGGCCCTGGAACAATCCCCGGATGCCGCGCTTCACAGCCTGGACATTCTGCCGGCCGCCGAGCGTCAGCACTTGCTGTTTGGCTTGAACGACACCGCCATCGACTACGACCTCAACCAGACCATTCATGGTCTGTTCGAGCAGCAGGTCCTGCGTACCCCGAGCGCGGTGGCCCTGCAAGCCGGCGATCAGCAACTGACTTACGCCGAGCTTGACCAGCGTGCCAACCAATTGGCCCATCACCTGCGTGAGCTGGGTGTACAACCGGACACCCGAGTGGCGATCTGCGTCGAGCGTGGCCTGGACATGATGATTGGCTTGTTGGCGATCCATAAGTCCGGTGGCGGTTATGTGCCGCTGGACCCGGCCTACCCGCTGGAGCGCATCGCCTACATGCTGCAGGACAGCGCCCCGGTGGCGGTGCTGGTGCAAACCGCGACCCGTCCGCTGCTGGGCGCGGTGACCGTACCGGTGGTGGACCTGGACTGTTGCACCTGGCAACAGCAACCCACCGGCAAGCCGTCAGTTCCCGAACATACGGCACACCACCTGGCCTATGTGATTTACACCTCCGGCTCCACCGGACAACCGAAGGGTGTCAGCAACGAGCACGGCGCGGTGGTTAACCGTCTGTTGTGGGGGCAGGGCGCCTACGGCCTGACGGCTGGCGATATCGTGCTGCAGAAAACCCCGTTCAGCTTTGACGTGTCGGTTTGGGAGCTCTTCTGGCCGCTGATCACGGGGGCAAAACTGGTCATGGCGCGCCCGGGCGGCCACAAGGATCCGGCCTACCTGCGGGAGGTGATCGCCGCCGCTCGGATCACCACGATGCACTTTGTACCGTCGATGCTCGATGTATTCCTGGCCTTCGGTGATATCAGCCAGAGCAACGGGCTGGTCCGGGTCATGTGCAGTGGTGAAGCTTTGCCGGGGAGCCTGGTCCGGCGCTTCAAGCAACAATTGCCGGGCTGCGAGCTGCATAACCTGTATGGTCCGACCGAAGCCGCCGTGGAAGTCACCGCCTGGGATTGCGCCGGTCCTGTCGAGCAGGTAGCGGACAACACCCCCATCGGCAAGCCGATTGCCAACACCCGCATGTACTTGCTGGACGCGCAGTTGCAGCCGGTGCCTTTGGGGGTGATCGGTGAGCTGTTTATTGGCGGGGTGCAGGTGGCGCGGGGTTACCTGAACCGTCCGGAGCTTACCGCCGAGCGCTTTCTCAAGGACCCGTTCACCGACGGCCGGATGTACCGCACTGGCGATATTGGGCGCTTCCTTGAAGGCGGCGCCATCGAGTACCTGGGGCGTAACGATGACCAGGTGAAAATTCGCGGCTTGCGCATCGAACTGGGGGAAATCCAGGCGCGCCTGAGTGACTTCCCGAGCGTCAAGGAAGCCGTGGTGCTGGCCCGTGAAGACGTTCCGGGAGACAAACGCCTGGTGGCGTACTACACCGGTACACCGGCCGAGATCGAAAGCCTGCGGGCGCACTTGCTGGAACAGTTGCCGGACTACATGGTGCCGATGTTGTTCGTGCACCTCGACGCCTTCCCGCTCAACCCCAACGGCAAGCTCGATCGCAAGGCCTTGCCCGCGCCGGGCCTGGGCTCGTTGATTGCCCGCCAATACGAAGCCCCGGTCGGGCAAACCGAAATCACCCTGGCCAGACTCTGGGCCGAATTGCTCAACGTGGAGCAGGTCGGCCGTCACGACCATTTCTTTGAATTGGGTGGCCATTCGTTGATGGCGGTGAAGTTGATCGAACGCATGCGCCAGGTGGAGTTGAGCGCCGACGTGAAAGTGCTGTTTGGCCAACCCACCCTGGCCGCGTTGGCGGCGGCGGTAGGCGGACAGCATGAGGTACGGGTGCCGGCCAACCGGATTGCCGCAGACAGCCTGCGGATCACCCCGGACATGCTGCCCCTGGTGGCGCTGGACCAGGCGGCCATCGACCAGATCGTTGCCACGGTGCCGGGCGGTATCGCCAATGTGCAGGATATCTATGGCCTGGCACCGTTGCAGGCCGGCATCTTGTACCACCACCTGTCGACGACCCAGGGCGATCCCTATGTGTTGCAGGTGCAATTCAGCTTTACCGACGAGCCGGCGGTGCAGGCCTTTGTCGGCGCCCTGCAAAGCGTCATCGCCCGCAATGACACCCTACGTACCAGCGTGCTGTGGGAAGGGCTGGACGAACCGGTGCAAGTGGTTTGGCGCCAGGCGCCCCTGGCGGTGGAGCGTATCGAGGTCGAGCCGCAACACAGCGACGTCCTGCAACAGTTACAGCAACGTTTCGACCCGCGTCAGTACCGACTGGACTTGTCCCGGGCCTCGCTGATGCGCCTGGCCTATGCCGAAGATCCGCAGCAGGGCCGTTGGGTCGGCATGCTGCTGTTGCACCATATCCTGTTGGATCACACCGGACTGCACGTGCTGGTGAATGAAGTGAGCGCTTACCTGGCAGGGCGCGGTGCGCAGTTGCCCGATGCCGTGCAGTATCGCAACTACGTGGCCCAGGCGCGGCTGGGCGTGAGCAAGGAGGCCCATGAGGCGTTCTTCAGCGAGATGCTGGGGGATATCGATGAGCCCACCCTGGCGTTCGGCTTGCAGGACGTCAACCGTGACGGCAGTGGCATCCGTGATGCGCACCTGGCGCTGGACCCGGCACTGAGCCTGGGCCTGCGGGAGCAGGCGCGCCAGTTGGGTGTCAGCGCTGCGAGCCTGGTGCACATGGCCTGGGCTCAGGTGCTGAGCCAGGTATCGGGCCGCGAAGAGGTGGTGTTCGGTACCGTTTTGCTGGGGCGGATGCAGGGTGGCGAGGGTGCGGATCGGGCCCTGGGGATGTTCATCAATACCTTGCCGTTGCGGGTCAGCGTCAGCAGCGCCGGTGTGCAAGCCGGCGTGCGCGCCACCCACGCACGCCTGGCGCAGTTGCTGGGGCATGAGCATGCTTCATTGTCCCTGGCCCAGCGTTGCAGCGGCGTACCGGGTTCGTTGCCGCTGTTCAGTACGTTGCTCAATTACCGTCACAGTGCGCCGGAAGAGGCACCGGGTGACAGCCCGTTTGCCGGCGCCGGGATCGAAGTGCTCAGCGCCGAGGAGCGCACCAACTACCCGCTGGTGGTGAGTGTCGACGACCTCGGACAGGGTTTCTCCCTGACGGTGCAAGGGGTGGCCGAGGTGGACGTGAACCGCGTCGCCGACTACCTGTACACAGCGCTGCGCAACGTGGTGACGGCGTTGCAACAGGCCCCGGCGACGCCGTTGCAGGCTATTTCGATCCTGCCGCACGCCGAGCGTGAGCTACTGCTGAAGTCGTTCAATGATACCGCGCGCGAATACCCGGCCGAGCAGACAGTGCAGGCCCTCTTCGAAGCCCAGGCCGAGGCCAGCCCGGACGCGGTGGCGGCGGTGCATGGCGAACGGTCCGTGAGTTACAGCGTGCTCAACCGTCGGGCCAACCGCCTGGCTCATTACCTTATCGCTCAGGGCGTCAAGCCGGGTGACAGCGTGGCGATCCTGCTGCCACGTTCCATCGACATGCTGGCCAGCCAGTTAGCGATTCTCAAGTGTGCGGCAGTCTACGTGCCACTGGACATCAATGCCCCCGCCGAGCGCCAGGGTTTCATGGTCCAGGACAGCGGCGCTGCAGCCGTGCTGACCCATGCTGATGAGGTCGTCGACTACGCCGTCCTGCGGATTGACCTGGATACCTTGGCCCTGGACAGCGGTGCGCAACATAACCCCGACATTGCCCAGTCGTCCGAAGACGTGGCGTACATCATGTACACCTCCGGCTCCACGGGCACCCCGAAAGGTGTGCGGGTGCCGCACCGTGCCGTGACACGGTTGGTGATCAACAACGGCTACGCCGATTTCAACCCGCACGACCGCGTGGCCTTTGCCTCGAACCCGGCGTTTGACGCCAGCACCCTCGACGTCTGGGCACCGTTGCTCAACGGCGGTTGCGTGGTGGTGGTTGAACATGCGGTACTGCTGTCCCAGGCAGCCTTTGCCTCGCTGTTGCAGGAGCAGTCCGTCAGTGTGTTGTGGATGACCGCCGGCCTGTTTCACCAGTACGCCGACGGCTTGATGTCGGTGTTCCGTCAGTTGCGTTACCTGATCGTTGGTGGTGATGTGCTTGACCCGCTGGTGATCGGTCGGGTGCTCAAGTACGGCGCACCGCAACACCTGCTCAATGGCTACGGCCCCACCGAAGCCACGACCTTTTCCACGACCCACGAGATCACCACGGTGGGCGAGAGTGGCATCTCGATTGGTCGACCGATTGGCAACAGCCGTGCCTATGTGCTGGACGCCCGTCGGCAACCGGCACCGTTGGGGGTGGTCGGTGAGTTGTATATCGGTGGTGCGGGTGTGGCCAAGGGTTACCTGAACCAGCCGGAACTGACCGCCGAGAAATTTATCAACGACCCATTCGGCGATGGCCTGCTGTATCGCACTGGCGACCTGGCCAGTTGGCAGGCCGACGGTACCTTGCTGTATCAGGGGCGCAACGACAATCAGGTGAAAATTCGCGGCTTCCGTATCGAGCCAGGCGAAATCGAAACCCGCCTGGCCAGCTGTGCCGGGGTGAAGGAAGCCGTGGTGCTGGCCCGCGAGGACGAGCCTGGCGACAAGCGCCTGGTGGCGTACTACACCGCCGAGACCGCGCTGGACATCGATGGACTGCGGGCGCACCTGCAAAGCCAGTTGCCCGACTACATGGTGCCGTCGGCCTATGTCTGGCTGGCGCTGTTGCCGTTGACCGCCAACGGCAAGCTGGACCGCAAGGCACTCCCGGCCCCTGATCAGGCATCGCTGCTGAGCCGTGGTTATGAAGCGCCCGAGGGTGAGGTGGAAATGCTTCTGGCGCAGATCTGGGAGCAAGTGCTCAAGGTTGAACGGGTTGGGCGTCACGATCACTTCTTTGAATTGGGCGGGCATTCACTCTTGGCGGTGAGCCTGATCGAGCGCATGCGCCAGGTCGGCCTGAGCGCCGATGTACGGGTGTTATTCAGCCAGCCAAGCTTGGCGGCGCTGGCCGCTGCCGTGGGCAGCGGTCGGGAGATCGTGGTGCCGGCCAATGGTATTCCACAGGATTGCCAGCACCTCACACCGTCGATGCTGACTCTGGTGAAGCTGGACCAACCGGCCATTGACCGTATCGTCGCGACAGTCCCTGGCGGCAGCGCCAACGTGCAGGACATCTATCCCCTGGCACCGTTGCAGGAAGGCATTCTCTACCACCACATCAGCGCCGAGCAGGGCGACCCGTACCTGCTGCAATCGCGCATGGCCTTTGACAGTCTCGAGCGTTTGCAGGCCTTTACGGGCGCACTGCAAAAGGTCGTGGCCCGGCATGACATCTTGCGCACCAGCGTGGTTTGGGAAGGCCTGGACAGCCCGGTTCAAGTGGTCTGGCGCGAGGCGGAGCTGGTGGTGCAGCAGGTACCGCTGGAGCCGGCCGACGGCCCGATCATCGAGCAGTTGCATGAGCGTTTCGACGCCCGTCACTACCGCCTTGATATTACCCGGGCGCCGCTGCTGCGCATGGTCTACGCCGAGGACGCGGCGAATCAGCGGGTGGCCGCGATCCTGCTGTTCCACCACTTGGCGCTGGATCACACCGCCATGGAAGTGGTCGGCCAGGAAATGCGCGCCTTCCTGTTCAATCAGGCAGATGGTTTACCGCCGGCCGCCCCGTTCCGCAACTACGTGGCCCAGGCCCGACTGGGCGTCAGCGCCGAAGAGCACGAGCAGTTCTTCCGCGACATGCTGGCCGATGTCGATGAGCCGACGCTGCCATTGGGTATCCAGGATGTGCAGGGCGATGGCCGTGATATCGAAGAGGCCGAACAGCCAGTGGACGCGACGCTGGCCCGACGTATTCGCGAGCAGGCCCGTCAGTTGGGTGTCAGTGCCGCGAGCCTGATGCACCTGGCCTGGGCTCAGGTGCTGGGGTTGGTCTCCAGCCGTCAGGACGTAGTGTTTGGCACGGTTCTGATGGGGCGTATGCAGGCCGGCGAGGGCGCCGACCGGGCACTGGGGATGTTTATCAACACCTTGCCGCTGCGGGTGAATATCGCGGCGGGTGCCGTGGACGGGGTCAAGACGACCCATGCCCGGTTGACCGCGCTGCTGGGCCATGAACACGCCTCTTTGGCCCTGGCCCAGCGGTGCAGTGGGGTGGCTGCTTCGGTGCCGTTGTTCAGCGCCTTGCTCAACTATCGCCACAGCACCCCGAGTGAGATGGCCCGGGACGGTGAGGGTATCTGGGAAGGGGTGCAGTTGTTGGGGGGCGAGGAGCGTACCAACTACCCGCTGACTCTGAGCGTTGATGACCTCGGCGAAGGTTTCGGCTTGGCCGTGCTGGCGCTGGCCTCCATCGGAGCACAGCGCCTGTGTGGTTACATGCACAGCGCCCTGGAACACCTGGTGTGTGCCCTGGAGCAGGCTTCGCAACAGCCACTGAACCAGTTGCCGATCCTGCCGGCCACCGAGCGTGAAACGTTGTTGCGCACATTCAACGCGACCGCCCGTGACTATCCTCGGGGCCAGACGGTTCATGCTGCCTTCGAGCGTCAGGCCGCGTGCCTGCCGGACGTCATCGCGGTGCTCCAGGATGGGCAGCGCCTGAGCTATAGGGCACTTAACCAGCGGGCCAACCAATTGGCCCATTACCTGCTGGAACGTGGTGTGCAGCCAGACGATCGAATCGCGATCTGCTGCCGTCGCGGCCCGCAGATGCTGGTGGGTTTGCTGGCGATCCTCAAGGCTGGAGCCGGCTACGTGCCGATTGACCCGGCCTATCCGGCCGAGCGCATTGCCTACCTGTTGCAAGACAGCGCCCCGGTCGCGGTGTTGGCCGAAGCCAGCACCCGTGGCTTGCTGGGCGATGTCGATACGGTCGATTTACACGGTACCGCTTGGCAGCACCACGAAGTGACCAATCCCGTGGTCGCCTGCCTGACGCCTGCGCACCTGGCCTACGTGATTTACACCTCAGGCTCTACCGGCCAGCCCAAAGGGGTGATGGTGGAACATCGCACGCTGGAAAACCTGGTGCACTGGCATTGTGAGGCGTTCGACCTGAATGCCCTGAGCCACACCAGCAGTGTCGCCGGTTTCGGCTTCGATGCCATGGCGTGGGAAGTCTGGCCGGCGTTATGTGCCGGCGCGACCCTGCATCTGCCGCCGGCTG
Organism: Pseudomonas spelaei; assembly: GCF_009724245.1. Taxonomy (GTDB): domain Bacteria; phylum Pseudomonadota; class Gammaproteobacteria; order Pseudomonadales; family Pseudomonadaceae; genus Aquipseudomonas; species Aquipseudomonas spelaei. The sequence goes on from NZ_WNNK01000026.1 coordinate 59,506, forward strand.
AGGTGGGCAATGAAAACATCGATGAACTGTTGGCCTGGTGGCTGGCGCAACCGCTGGACGTCAGTTTCCTGCCGACCCCGGTGGCCGAATACGCCTTCAGCCAGAACCTGGAGCACCCGACCTTGCGCAGCCTGTTGATCGGCGGCGATCGTCTGCGCCAGTTCACTCACGAGCGACGCTTCGAGGTGATCAACAACTACGGCCCGACCGAAGCCACCGTGGTCGCTACCTCCGGTCGCGTGTATGCCGGGCAGCCGCTGCATATCGGCAAGCCGATGGCCAATGCCACGGTGTACCTGCTGGATGAACAACACCGGCCGGTGCCGGTCGGTGTGACGGGTGAGTTGTACGTGGGCGGCAGCGGCGTGGCCCGGGGTTACCTGAACCGGCCGCAAATGACCGCCGAACGCTTCCTGCAAGACCCGTTCAACCCCGGCCGTATGTACCGCACCGGTGACCTGGCGCGTTGGCTGCCGGACGGCAACCTCGAGTACCTGGGCCGCAACGACGACCAGGTAAAAGTCCGGGGCATGCGCATCGAACTGGGCGAGATCGAAACCCGTCTGGCGGCGCTGGAGGGCGTGAACGAAGCCGTGGTGCTGGTGCGCGACGGTCGGCTGGTCGCCTGGTTCACCGCAGCCTCGACGCTGGATATCGAAACACTGCGGGCCGAGTTGCACAGCCAATTGCCCGACTACATGGTGCCGGTGGCCTACGTGCAGTTGGATACGTTGCCGCTGACCGCCAACGGCAAGCTGGACCGCAAGGCGCTGCCTGCGCCGGATCAGGCGGCCATGCTCAGTCGTGAATACGAGGCGCCACAAGGCGAGGTGGAAACCACCCTGGCGCGGATCTGGGCCGAGGTACTGCAGGTCGAACAGGTGGGGCGTCATGATCATTTCTTTGAGCTGGGCGGCCATTCGTTGTTGGCGGTGAGCTTGATTGAACGCATGCGCCAGGCGGGGCTGAGTGCCGATGTGCGGGTGCTGTTCAGTCAACCCACCCTGGCGGCGCTGGCGGCCGCCGTGGGCAGCGGACGGGAAGTGGTGGTGCCGGCCAATGGCATTGCGGTGGATTGCCAACGGATTATCCCGGCCATGCTGTCGCTGGTGGAACTCGACCAGTCGGCCATCGACCGGATTGTCGACAGCGTGCCGGGTGGCGCGGCCAATGTGCAGGACATCTACCCGCTGGCACCGTTGCAGGAAGGCATTTTTTATCACCACTTAAGTGCCGAAGAGGGCGACCCTTACTTGCTGCAATCACGCTTGGCCTTCGACAGTGTCGAGCGTTTGCAGACATTTGCCCGGGCGCTGCAGCAGGTGATTGACCGTCATGACATCTTGCGCACCAGCGTGGTATGGGAAGGCTTGCAACAGCCGTTGCAAGTAGTGTGGCGCAAGGCCGATCTGACGGTGCAAGAGGTGGCGCTGGACGGCAGTGTCGGGGATATCCTGAACCAACTGCACACTCGCTTCGATGCTCGTCACTATCGCCTGCCGATGTCCCAGGCACCATTAGCGCGCTTGGTGTTTGCTCAGGATCGGAGCCAGCAGCGTGTGGTGGCCATTTTGCTGTTTCACCACATTGTCCTGGACCACACTGCCCTTGACGGCGTACGCCACGAAATGCAGGCCAGTCTGCTGGGCCATACCGAGGCCCTGGGCGAGGCGATTCCTTATCGCAACTACGTGGCTCAGACGCGCTTGGGCGTCAGCGAACAGGAGCATGAAGCGTTCTTTCGCGAGATGCTCGGTGATATTGCTGAGTCGACGCTGCCGTTCGGCCTCACGAATGTGCAAGGCGATGGTACTGCCATCGAAGAAGCCCAGCGCGAGTTGCCAGCGGCCTTGAGTCTGCGCGTGCGAACCCAGGCGCGGTTGCTGGGTGTCAGTGCCGCCAGCCTGTTCCATCTGGCTTGGGCCCAGGTCTTGGGCGGCACGTCCGGTCAGGACCGCGTGGTGTTCGGCACCGTACTGCTGGGCCGCATGCAAGGTAGCAAGGGCAGTGAGCGGGCTCTGGGGATGTTTATCAACACCCTTCCAGTGCGGGTGGATCTCGGAGAAATCGGCGCCCGGGCGGCGGTCAAATCGACCCACGCGCGGCTGACCGCGCTACTGGGGCACGAACATGCTTCTTTGGCCCTGGCCCAGCGTTGCAGTGGCGTTGCAGCGCCGCTGCCGCTATTTAGCGCCATGCTCAACTATCGCCACAGCGACAGCCAGCAGGCGGTAGTTTCCCCGGCCTGGCAAGGTATCGAAACACTGTCCAGTGAGGAGCGCACCAACTATCCGTTGACCTTGAATGTTGACGACCAGGGTGACGGCTTTCGCCTGACGGCGATGGCGCCCGCGCCCATGGGTGTGCAACGGATCTGCGGCTATATGCAGACGGCATTGCAATGGCTGGTAGAGGCGCTGGAGCAGGCACCGCAACGCGCACTCAATCGCTTGTCGATTCTGGGTGACGAGGAGCGTGAACAACTGCTGTTCGGCTTCAACACCACCGCTGTGGATTACAACCTCGACCAGACCCTCCACGGGATGTTCGAAGGCCAGGTGCTGCGCACCCCGAATGCCTTGGCGGTACAGGCCGGTGAGCAGCGACTGACGTATAGCGAGTTGAACACGCGTGCCAACCAGTTGGCGTATCACCTGCGCGAGCAAGGTGTAGGGCCGGATTCGCGCGTGGCGATCTGCGTCGAGCGTGGCCTGGACATGGTGATTGGCCTGTTCGCCATCCTCAAGGCCGGCGGCGGTTATGTACCACTGGACCCGGCGTATCCGCTGGATCGCCTGGCCTACATGCTGCAAGACAGCGCGCCGGCGGCGGTGCTGGTGCAAGGCGCTACGCGTGCGCTACTGGGCGAGGTGAGCATGCCGGTGGTGGATCTGGACCACAACACCTGGCAGCACCAGAGCGTCGACAACCCGCAGGTACCTGGGTTGACCGCGCAGCATCAGGCCTACGTGATCTACACCTCCGGTTCCACCGGTCAACCCAAGGGTGTGATCAACGAACACGCCGGGGTGGTCAACCGCCTGTTGTGGATGCAGGACGCCTATGGCCTGACGGCCAGCGATACGGTCTTGCAGAAAACCCCATTCAGTTTCGACGTGTCGGTGTGGGAGTTCTTCTGGCCGCTGTTCACCGGTGCGCGGCTGGTCATGGCACGCCCGGGCGGCCACAAGGATCCGGCTTACCTGTGCGAAGTGATCGCCGCCGAACAGATCACCACCTTGCACTTTGTGCCGTCGATGCTCGACGTGTTCCTGGCCCACGGCGATGTCAGCCAGGCGGCCGGCCTGGTGCGGGTGATGTGCAGCGGCGAGGCGTTGCCGGGCAGTCTGGTACGACGCTTCAAGCAGCAATTGCCGGCCAGCGAGTTGCATAACCTGTACGGCCCGACCGAAGCGGCGGTGGACGTGACGGCGTGGAACTGCGCCGGCCCCGTGACACCGGACAACACGCCGATCGGCAAGCCGATTGCCAACACCCGGATGTACCTGCTGGACGGTCAAATGCAGCCGGTGCCATTGGGTGTGGTCGGCGAGTTGTTTATCGGCGGTGTGCAGGTGGCGCGCGGTTACCTGCACCGTCCGGAACTGACCGCCGAACGCTTCCTCAAGGACCCGTTCAGCGACGGTCGGATGTACCGCACCGGCGACGTCGGCCGCTACCTGCCCGACGGTACTATCGAGTACCTGGGGCGCAACGATGATCAGGTGAAGATCCGTGGCCTGCGCATTGAGCTGGGAGAAATCCAGGCCTGCTTGACGGCTTACCCGCAGGTCAACGAAGCGGTGGTGCTGGCCCGTGAAGACGTGCCGGGGGACAAGCGCCTGGTGGCTTACTACACCGGCGTCAAGGCCGAGATCGAACGCCTGCGCGCCCACCTGCTGGAGCAGTTGCCCGACTACATGGTGCCGGCAGTGTTTGTTCACCTGGACGCGTTGCCGCTGACACCTAACGGCAAGTTGGACCGCAAGGCACTTCCGGCACCGGGCCTTGAGTCGCTGATCGTGCGTGAATACGAAGCGCCTGTTGGAGACACCGAGGTCACCCTGGCCAGGCTTTGGGCGCAATTGCTGAAAGTGGAACGGGTAGGGCGCCATGACAACTTCTTTGAGCTGGGTGGGCACTCGCTGCTGGCGGTCAGTCTGATCGGGCTGCTGCGCCAGGAAGGCATCGAGGCGGATGTCAGGGCGTTGTTCGAGCAACCGACCCTGGCCGGCTACGCCGCAATGACTGAACGAATGGAGATCGTCCTGTGAGCATCATCAAACTGCTGGCGACGCTGAAAACCAAGGATATCCAACTGGCACTCAAGGGCGATCAGTTGTCGGTGCAGGGCAACAAGCAGGCATTGAGCGACCCGGCCGTATTGGCTGCCCTGCGTGAGCACAAACCGGCGCTGATCGAGTTGATCAAGACCGGTCAGTATTCGGCGACCAAGGCCGGCGAGGTGGAGGTTCCTGCCAACGGTATACCGGCAGATGCCAGCCGCATTACCCCGCCAATGTTAACGCTCTCGACCTTGAGTCAGGACGCGATTGACCGCATCGTCGCGACCGTCGATGGGGGGGCGGCCAATGTCCAGGATATCTACCCCTTGGCGCCTTTGCAGGAAGGCATTCTTTACCACCATGTGAGTGCCGGGCAGGGCGATCCGTACATCATGCAATCGCAGTTCGCCTTCGACAGCCTTGAGCGCCTGAATGGATTTGCCCAGGCCTTGCAGAAGGTTATGGACCGCCACGATATCCTGCGCACCGGGATTGTCTGGGAGGGGTTGGAAGAGCCGTCGCAGGTGGTCTGGCGTACGGCGCAGCTACCAGTTCAGGCCGTTGAGCTGGATCCAACCGAAGGGGCAATTGTCACCCAGTTACATGCCCGGTTTGATGGCCGCCATTACCGCCTGGACGTGACCCGGGCGCCGCTGCTGCGCCTGGTATACGCCAACGACCCGGCCAATCAGCGCATTGTCGCGATGCTGCTGTTCCACCACATGGCCCTGGATCACAGCGCCCTGGACGTGGTGCGCCAGGAAATGCAGGCCTGCCTGCAAGGCCACGCGCACCTGTTGAGCTTGCCCGTGCCGTTTCGTAACTACGTGGCGCAGGCGCGGTTAGGCGTCAGCGAGCAGGAACACGAGGTGTTTTTCCGCCAGATGCTGGGGGATGTCAACGAACCGACCTTGCCCTTCGGCCTGCAGGACGTCCAGGGGGATGGGCGCGGCATCCAGGAAATCAGCCTGGCGCTTGCGCCCGACCTGAGCCTGAGTCTGCGTACCCAGGCCCGACAATTGGGCGTGAGTACGGCGAGCCTTTTTCATATGGGCTGGGCTCAGGTGCTGGGCGCGCTGGCCGGCAAGGAACAGGTGGTATTTGGCACGGTGTTGATGGGGCGTATGCAGGGTAGCCACGACACGGACCGGGCGCTGGGGATTTTCATCAACACCCTGCCGTTTCGCGTGGATGTAGGCACGCAAGACGTGCGCTCCGGGGTCAAGGAGACCCATGCGCGGCTGACCACGATGATGCGCCATGAGCACGCACCTCTGGCGCTCGCGCAGCGCTGCAGTGGTGTGTTGGCCCCGATGCCGCTGTTCAGTGCCTTGCTCAACTACCGCCACAGTGCCGGGAGCGCGAGTGCCGAGGCCGTGTCGGCGTGGCAGGGTATCGTTGCCTTGAGTTCTGAAGAACGCACCAATTATCCGCTGACCTTGAGTGTCGATGACCTGGGTGAAGACTTCAGCTTGAGCCTTCTGGCCAGCAGTCAGGTCGATCCGCAACGGGTGTGTGGCTACCTGCAAACGGCTCTGGAAAATCTGGCAAGCGCCCTGGAGCAGGCACCGCAAACGGCTGTCAATCAAGTGTCGGTACTGCCCGAGGTGGAGCGCCAACACTTGATGCAGTTCAATGCCACCCAGGCCGCTTATCCGCAAGGCACCACCTTGCACGGCCGTGTGGAAGCTCAGGCCGCGCTGAACCCGGGTGCGCTGGCAGCGGTGTATCAGGGCCAGCACCTGACGTACAGCGAGTTGAATCAACACGCCAATCTGCTGGCCCATCACCTGTTGGCGCTGGGCGTCAAACCCGACGACCGTGTGGCCATTGTCGCCCGTCGCGGCCTGGATACCCTGGCCGGCTTGCTGGCGATCCTCAAATCCGGTGCTTGCTATGTGCCGGTGGATCCGTCCCACCCGGCCGAGCGTCTGAACTACCTGCTCAATGACTGCGCACCGGTAGCCGTGTTGACCCAGCAGGACTTGCTGGCGCGTTTGCCGGCCATGGATGTGCCGGTGATCAACCTCGATCAACACACCGGGCGGCAGCATTCGGCGGCCAATCCACAGGTGGCTGTCACACCGTCCAACCTGGCCTACGTGATCTACACCTCCGGTTCCACCGGCCTGCCCAAGGGCGTGATGGTCGAGCACCATACCGTGGCTAATCTGGTGGACTGGCATTGCACTACGTTCGACCTGCGCCAGGGCCGTCATACCGCCAGCGTTGCTGGCTTCGGTTTCGACGCCATGGCCTGGGAAGTCTGGCCGGCGCTGTGTGCCGGTGCAACGCTGCACCTGCCGCCCGCTCATGACGGCGCTGAAGACGTCGATGGGTTGCTGGACTGGTGGCGTGCACAGCCGCTGGACGTGTGCTTTCTGCCGACGCCGGTGGCCGAATACGCCTTCAGCCAGCACATCGAACACCCGACCCTGCGCACGCTGCTGATCGGTGGCGATCGCCTGCGCCAATTCACTCGCACCCCGACGTTTGCCGTGATCAACAATTATGGCCCCACCGAAGCCACAGTGGTCGCCACGTCCGGCCGGGTCGAGGGGGGGCAGCCGTTGCATATCGGCAAGCCGATGGCCAATGCCACGGTGTACTTGCTGGACGCGCAGCAACGGCTGGTGCCGATAGGGGTCGCGGGCGAGTTGTACGTTGGCGGAAAAGGCGTGGCGCGGGGGTACTTGAACCGCCCGGAACTGACCGCCGAACGCTTTCTGAACGACCCGTTCAATGCCGGGCGCATGTACCGCACCGGCGACCTGGCACGCTGGCTGCCCGACGGTCATATCGAATACCTGGGGCGCAACGACGATCAGGTGAAGGTCCGTGGCGTGCGCATCGAGCTGGGCGAGATCGAAACCCGCCTTAGCCAGCTTCCCGGTATTCAGGAAGCAGTGGTACTGGCCCGTGAAGACCAGCCTGGCCAGACCCGCCTGGTGGCGTACTTCACCGAAAAACCGCAGATCGACCCCTTGGAGGTCGGCGAAATCCGTGCCCATCTGGTGGCGCACTTGCCGGACTACATGGTGCCGGTGGCCTACATGAAGCTGGACGCGCTGCCACTGACCGCCAATGGCAAGCTGGACCGCAAGGCTTTGCCAAAACCAGACTTGGCTGCCGTGTTTACCCGAGAATACGAAGCGCCGATGGGCGAAATCGAAAGCGTGTTGGCGCAGGTCTGGGCCGATGTGCTGCAGCTGGAGCGTGTCGGGCGTCAGGATCATTTCTTTGAGCTGGGCGGTCATTCGCTGCTGGCGCTGCGCATGGTGTCCCAGGTGCGTCAGCGCCTGGGTGTCGATCTGCAGCTTGGCGAGCTGTTCGCCAACGCTGAACTCGCAGCGGTCGCCCAGGTGTTGGCCCAGGCCGGTCGCAGTACGCTGCCGGATATTTTGCCGGCCGCCCGTGACCAGGACCTGCCGCTGTCGTTTGCCCAGCAGCGGTTGTGGTTCCTGGCCCAGATGGAAGGCGCCAATACCGCTTACAACATCCCCGTGGCCCTGCGTCTGCGAGGGCAACTGCATGTCCAGGCACTGCAACGCGCTTTGGCGCAGATCGTCGTGCGCCACGAGACCTTGCGCAGCCGATTTGTCCGGCAGGGTGACGATGCGCTGGTGCAGATTGCATCACCTGAGGCGGTGCTGTGCCTGCCGCTGCAGGATTTGCGCGGGCAACCCGACGCGCAGCCAATACTGGAGGCCCTGATCCGCAGCGAAGCCTCGGCGCCCTTTGATTTGCAGCACGGTCCGTTGCTGCGCGGGTGCCTGGTGATCATGGCTGACGAGCATCATGTGTTGTTGTTGACGATGCATCACATCATTGCTGATGGCTGGTCCATGGGTGTCCTGACCCAGGAGCTGGTGGCACTCTACCAGGCCTTCCGTCTGGGCCAGGCCGATCCATTGCCGCCGCTGGCCATCCAGTACGGCGACTTTGCTGTCTGGCAGCGCTTGTGGCTGAGCGGTGAAGTATTGAAGCGCCAGAGCGACTATTGGCAGCACGCGCTGGCCGGTGCGCCGGCCTTGTTGATGCTGCCTACCGACCGTCCGCGTCCGGCGCAGCAGGACTACACCGGCAGCAGCGTCGAGGTGCAACTGGATGAGCGCTTGAGCGCCGGGCTCAAGGCCCTGAGCCAGCGCCACGGCACCACGCTCTACATGACCCTGATGACCGCTTGGGCAGCGCTGCTCTCACGTCTGTCAGGACAGGACGACGTGGTGATCGGTTCGCCGGTCGCCAACCGCCAGCGTATTGAGGTGCAAGGGTTGATCGGCTTGTTCGTCAACACCCTGGCGGTACGCATCGACACCCGCGGCGAACTGAGCGTCGAAGCCCTGTTGGCCAGGGTCAAGGCGCTGACCCTGGCGGCACAGGAGCATCAGGACCTGCCCTTCGAACAAGTGGTGGAAATCGCCCGGCCGGTGCGTAGCCTGGCTCACAGCCCGCTGTTCCAGACCGTACTGACCTGGGACAGTGCGGATGGCCCGGCCCTGAGTCTGGGGGACTTGACCCTGGAGGGCGTGACTGCCGACAGCCAGATTGCCAAGTTCGATCTGTCCCTGGGCCTGGGAGAAACGGCGGACGGCATTCGCGGCGTCCTGGAATATGCAACGGCGTTGTTCGATCCGGCGACGATGTTGCGGTATATCGGCTACTTCAAACGGCTGCTACAGGCCATGGTCGACAATGACCAGGCGGTGTTGGAGCACGTTGCCCTGGTGGGAGAGCAGGAGCGCAAACACCTGCTGGAAGGCTTCAACAGCACCCAGGTGGATTGCGCCCTTGACCAGACCCTTCACGGCCTGTTCGAAGGCCAGGCGCTACGCACGCCGTATGCCCTGGCAGCACAGGCTGGCGAGCGGCACCTGACGTACGCGCAACTCAATCAACGGGCCAATGCCCTGGCTCGTCACCTGCGGGGGCTGGGAGTGCAGCCTGATGATCGGGTGGCGATTGTCGCCCGGCGTGGCCTGGACACGTTGGTCGGGTTGTTGGCGATCCTCAAGTCCGGTGCCTGTTATGTCCCGGTGGATCCGTCCCATCCGGCCGAGCGCCTGAACTACCTGCTCAGTGATTGCACGCCGGTGGCCGTGGTGACTCAGGCGGACCTGCTCAAACGCCTGCCGTCCCTCGGCGTGCCGGTGATCAACCTGGACAGCTCCACCTGGGAGCACCAGCCCCAGACCAATCCACAGGTCGCGGGCCTGACCCCGTCGAACCTGGCCTATGTGATCTACACCTCCGGTTCCACCGGCCTGCCCAAAGGCGTAATGGTGGAACACCACACGGTGGCCAATCTGGTGGGCTGGCATTGCACCCGTTTCGACCTGGGCCCAGGGCGCCATACCGCCAGCGTTGCCGGCTTCGGCTTTGATGCGATGGCCTGGGAAGTCTGGCCGGCGCTGTGCAGCGGCGCCACTTTGCACCTGCCACCGGCCCACGACGGTGCGGAAGACATCGACGCGCTGCTGAGCTGGTGGCGTGCGCAACCCCTGGATGTGTGCTTCCTGCCTACGCCGGTGGCCGAATATGCGTTCAATCAGCACATCGAGCACCCAACCCTGCGCACGCTGTTGATCGGTGGCGACCGCTTGCGCCAGTTTCCGCAGGCCCAGGGTTTCGAGGTGATCAACAACTATGGCCCCACCGAAGCTACAGTGGTGGCGACCTCGGGGCTGGTCGAGGTCGGGCGTATTTTGCATATCGGCAAGCCCATCGCCAACGTCAGGGTCTACCTGCTGGACTCGCAGCAACGCCCCGTTCCACAGGGCGTGGCCGGCGAGTTGTATGTGGGAGGCAACGGCGTAGCCCGCGGTTATCTGAACCGGCCGGAAATGACGGCCGAGCGCTTCCTCGATGACCCGTTTAACCAAGGGCGCATGTACCGCACCGGCGACCTGGCCCGTTGGCTGGCTGACGGCAATATCGAGTACCTGGGACGCAATGACGACCAGGTGAAAATCCGCGGTGTGCGCATCGAGTTGGGCGAGATCGAAACCTGCCTCAACCAGTGGCCCGGCATCCAGGACGCAGTGGTATTGGCTCGAGAGGACCAACCCGGCCAGACACGACTGGTGGCCTATTTCATCGAACACAAGGCCATTGAGCCCCTGGCTCTTGCCGAAATGCGGGCTCATCTGTTGGCGCACTTGCCGGATTACATGGTGCCGGTTGCCTATGTGAGGCTGGACGCGCTGCCGTTGACGGCCAATGGCAAGCTGGACCGCAAGGCCTTGCCCAAGCCGGACCTGGCGGCGATGTTCTCCCGTGAATACGAAGCGCCTCACGGCGAAATCGAGACGGTGCTGGCCCATATCTGGGCTGATGTGCTGCAGGTGGAGCGCGTCGGGCGCCAGGATCACTTCTTCGAACTGGGCGGCCATTCATTGCTGGCGATGCGCATGGTGTCCCAGGTCCGCCAGCGACTGGGGGTTGAGCTGGCGCTGAGCGATCTGTTCGCCAATGCTGAACTGACGGCCGTGGCCCAGGTTCTGGCTCAGGCAGGGCGCAGTGTCTTGCCGGAAATTCTGCCGGCTGCGCTGGATGAGGACCTGCCGTTGTCATTCGCGCAACAGCGCTTATGGTTCCTGGCGCTGATGGAAGGCGCCAGCACGGCCTATAACATTCCCATCGGCCTGCGTCTGCGCGGCCAACTGCATGTTGAAGCCTTGCAGCACGCCCTGGCGCGGATCGTTGCGCGCCATGAGGTGCTGCGTAGCCGCTTTATCCAACAGGGCGATGACGCCCAGGTGCTGATCGTACCGCCCGAGGACGTGATGCCCCTGGCCTTGCAGGACTTGCGTCAGCACCCTGAAGCCGGGCAGGTGCTGGAGGCCTTGATCCAGGGCGAAGCGTCGGCCCCGTTCGACCTGCAACGTGGCCCGCTGTTGCGTGGGCGTCTGGTGATCATGGCCGACGACCATCATGTGCTGCTGCTGACGATGCACCATATCGTCTCGGACGGTTGGTCCATGGGGGTGCTGACCCGTGAACTGATGGCGCTGTACCGTGCCTTCAGCCAGGGCCTGGCCGATCCGTTGCCGCCGTTACCCATCCAGTACAGCGACTTTGCCGTTTGGCAGCGTCTGTGGCTGAGCGGTGAAGTGCTGCAACGCCAGAACTCGTTCTGGCAGCAGACGCTGGCGGGCGCTCCGGCCCTGTTGATGCTGCCCACCGACCGCCCACGGCCGGCCCGCCAGAATTATGCCGGCAGCAGTGTAGAAGTGCGCCTGAATGACGCGTTGAGTGCCGGGGTCCGAGCGCTTAGCCAACGCCATGGCACCACGCTGTATATGACCATGATGGCTGCCTGGGCCTCGCTGTTGTCGCGCCTGGCCGGCCAGGAAGAAGTGGTGATCGGCTCGCCGGTAGCCAACCGCCAGCGGGCCGAGGTGGAAGGGCTGATTGGGCTGTTCGTCAACACCCTCGCGGTGCGCATTGATACCTCGGGTGAACTGAGCGTCGAAGCGTTGCTCGCCCGGGTCAAGGCCCTGACCCTGGAGGCCCAGGCTCATCAGGACCTGCCCTTCGAGCAAGTGGTGGAAATCACCCGTCCGGTGCGCAGCCTGGCCCATAGCCCGCTGTTCCAGACGCTGCTGACCTGGCAGAGCATCGATGGCCCGGCACTGGCGCTGGGAGACCTGACCCTGGAAGGGGTTGCCGAGCCGAGTCACTTTGCCAAGTTCGACTTGTCGTTGAACCTGGGTGAAGGGCAAGGCGGCATCAGCGGTACCCTGGAATACGCCACGGCATTGTTCGATGAGTCGACGATGGTGCGTTATGTCGGCTACTTCAAGCGGGTATTGCAGGCCATGGTCGATAATGATCAGGCGGTGCTGGAACACACGCTGTTGCTGGATGACGCGCAGCGGCATCACCTGCTGGAAGGCTTCAACGCTACCGCGGTTGACTACAACCTCGACCAGACCCTCCACGGGATGTTCGAAGGCCAGGTGCTGCGCACGCCGAATGCCTTGGCGGTACAGGCCGGTGAGCAGCGACTGACGTACGCCGAACTGAACACGCGTGCCAACCAGTTGGCGTATCACCTGCGCGAGCAAGGTGTAGGGCCGGATTCGCGCGTAGCGATCTGCGTCGAGCGTGGCCTGGACATGGTGATTGGCCTGTTCGCGATCCTCAAGGCCGGCGGCGGTTATGTACCACTGGACCCGGCGTATCCGCTGGATCGCCTGGCCTACATGCTGCAAGACAGCGCACCGGCGGCGGTGCTGGTGCAAGACGCTACCCGCGCGCTGCTGGGCGAGGTGAGCGTGCCGGTGGTGAACCTGGACCACAACACCTGGCAGCACCAGAGCGTCGACAACCCGCAGGTGCCTGGGTTGACGGCGCAGCACCAGGCCTACGTGATCTACACCTCCGGTTCCACCGGTCAACCCAAGGGTGTGATCAACGAACACGCCGGGGTGGTCAACCGCCTGTTGTGGATGCAGGACGCCTATGGCCTGACGGCCAGCGATACGGTCTTGCAGAAAACCCCGTTCAGTTTCGACGTGTCGGTGTGGGAGTTCTTCTGGCCGCTGTTCACCGGTGCGCGGCTGGTCATGGCACGCCCGGGCGGCCACAAGGATCCGGCTTACCTGTGTGAAGTGATCGCCGCCGAACAGATCACCACCTTGCACTTTGTGCCGTCGATGCTCGACGTGTTCCTGGCCCACGGCGATGTCAGCCAGGCGGCCGGCCTGGTGCGGGTGATGTGCAGCGGTGAGGCGTTGCCGGGCAGTCTGGTGCGGCGCTTCAAGCAGCAATTACCGGCCAGCGAGTTGCATAACCTGTACGGCCCGACCGAAGCGGCGGTGGACGTGACGGCGTGGAGCTGCGCCGGCCCCGTGACACCGGACAACACGCCGATCGGCAAGCCGATTGCCAACACCCGGATGTACCTGCTGGACGGTCAAATGCAGCCGGTGCCATTGGGTGTGGTCGGCGAGTTGTTTATCGGCGGTGTGCAGGTGGCGCGCGGTTACCTGCACCGTCCGGAACTGACTGCCGAACGCTTCCTCAAGGACCCGTTCAGCGACGGTCGGATGTACCGCACCGGCGACGTCGGGCGCTACCTGCCCGATGGCACTCTCGAGTACCTGGGGCGCAACGATGATCAGGTGAAGATCCGTGGCCTGCGCATTGAGCTGGGAGAAATCCAGGCCTGCTTGACGGCCTACCCGCAGGTCAACGAAGCGGTGGTGCTGGCTCGTGAAGACGTGCCGGGGGACAAACGCCTGGTGGCGTATTACACCGGCCCGGCGGTAGAGGCTGAAACGTTGCGTGCCCATCTGTTGGCGCACCTGCCGGACTACATGGTGCCGTCGGCCTACGTAGGGTTGGCGCAACTGCCGCTGTCGGCCAACGGTAAATTGGACCGCAAGGCCTTGCCGGCGCCCCAAGCTCACGCGTTGATCAGCCAAGCCTATGAGGCGCCGATCAATGCCCTGGAAGAAACCCTGGCACAGTTATGGGCCGAGGTACTGAAGCTGGAACGCGTGGGTCGGCATGACAACTTCTTTGAGTCGGGCGGCCATTCGTTGTTGGCGATCCGCCTGGTCAACCTGATGAAGGGGGCGGGCCTGGCGGTGTCCTTGGCCGAGCTGTTCGAGCACGCCAGTGTTGAGGCTGTGGCCTCGATGCTTAGCCTGCGTACCGAAGCGCCTGCTGACGAGGTGGCGCTGATTCCGGTACGCGCCAGCGGCAGTCAGCCGCCGTTGTTCCTGGTCCACGAGTTCACCGGCCTGGACGCGTATTTCCCGACACTGGGACAGCATCTTGCGGGGGACTTCCCTATCTACGGCTTGCCGGGGGTTACCTTGGGGCAACCCCAGTTGCAGACCATGGAAGGCTTGGCGACGCGCCTGGTGGGGATCATCCGATCTGTCCAGCCTCGGGGCCCCTATCGGTTGGCGGGGTGGTCGTTCGGCGGTGTGTTGGCCTATGAGGTGGCATTGCAGTTGTTGGGTCAGGATGAGCCGGTAGCGTTCCTCGGATTGATCGACAGCTACGTGCCGCGCCTGGCTGGCGAGGGCAAGGCACACTGGTCCGGGCACCACGCGAGCAAACGCCATTTGCTCTTCCATTGCACCGCGTATTGGTCGACACAGGGGGCGGCAGGCGTCGATGCGCTGGCCAGTCTCGAGCAGTTGAGGGCGGACATTTCGCATTTCGACTTCGATGGCTTGTTGCACTGTTGTCGCGATCAGCACCTGTTAAGCCCGGACATGCTGACGGCGACCGCGACGGATGTGCTGCATTTCATCGAGCGGGAAGTGGCTCATGGTCATGCACAGGCGCATTACAGCCTGTTCCCGACCTCGATCCCCGTGCACCTGTTTTGCGCCGAGCATTCGAGCGAACCCTCGTCTCAGGGCTGGAGCGAGGTACTGGTGGCAGGTCAACTGCGGCAGGTTCCGGTACCAGGCGACCACCGCAGCCTGATGCAGGCACCGCATATCCAGAAACTGGGGCAGGCGATCTGCCAGGCGATGGAGGATGGCGAGCCACTGGCTGAGGTGGTCCATCAACCGTTGCTGCGGATTCAGCGCGGTCGGGCAGGGCATGCCCCGATCTTTTGTGTGCCGGGGGCGGGTGACAGTGTCACCGGTTTTGTCGGCCTGACCGAAGCCTTGGGCAGTGATTGGCCGATCCTTGGCCTGCAGCCTCGTGGGCTGGATGGCGAGTCGGTGCCCCATAGTCGGGTGGAGGCGGCTGCGCGGCATTACTTGCAGGCCCTTGAGCATGAATATCCCCATGGGCCGGTGCACCTGATCGGGCATTCGTTTGGGGGCTGGGTGGCGTTTGAGATGGCGGCCAGTTTGCAGGCGCAGGGTCGGGAGGTGGCGTCGCTGACGGTGATTGACAGTGAGTCTCCGGGAGGGAATGGGGTGGTGGGCAAGCCCTACACCACCACCGCGGCACTGTTGCGGTTGATTGAGTCGATGCAACTGGCAGCGGGTAAACCGTTGGGGATTGATCGGGTGCGCTTTGCCGAGCAGGGCGAGGCGGTACAGCGCCAGTTACTGCATGCCGGGATGGTGGGGGCGGGGTTGTTGCCCCAGCGTTCGACCCCGGATGCGATGCATGGGCCGGCGCGTACCTATGCCACTGCGTTACGTACGGTTTATCAGCCGCGCCGGGCGGTCAGTGGTTTGGTGCGGTTGGTGCTGGCTGATGATCCGACGCTGGATGCCTTGGGTAACCAACGCGAGCAAGCGGCGATGATCGAGGGGTGGCGTCGTCATTCGGGGTCGCTGGAGGTCTGGTATGGGCCGGGGAATCATTTCACGCTGCTCAAGGCGCCGAATGTCTACAGTTTGGCGGCTTGGTGGCATGACGGGTTGGCAGTGGCGGCCAGGGAACAGGTGCGTGATGGCCGGCAGTAAAGCTGCATCGATCTGAAGATTTAAGTGAGGCCCGACCACACCCGGTCGGGCTTGCCCTCAACACCTTTTGTGGTCATTTATGGAAAAGTCGAAGTTTCGCAAGGTTGGATTGGGCCTGGTGTTGGTGGTTGCGGCGGGGTTGGTTGTCTATGCGGTGCAAGCACCGGCAGACGCGCCGCAGTACCTTACCGCTACCGCTGAACGTGGCGATATTGAGAATGCGGTGCTGGCCACCGGTCTTCTGGAGGGCATCAAACAGGTGGATGTCGGTGCCCAGGTTTCCGGTCAGTTGAAGTCCCTCAAGGTCAAGCTTGGGGACAAGGTGAAGAAGGGGCAGTGGCTGGCGGAAATCGATCCGCTGATCTTGCAAAATACCCTGCGCAAAGCTCAGGTGGATGAGGAAAACCTCCAGGCCCAGCGCCGCGCCACTGCCGCCCAGCTCAAGCAGGCCAAATCGGTCTACGAGCGTTACCAGGGGCTGCAGGACGACGAGTCGGTGTCGCGCCAGGATTTCGAGAACGCCGAGTCCAGCTACCATGTGCAACAGGCCAACCTGCTGGCCCTGGATGCACAGATCAAGAGTGCGCACATTCAGATCGACACCGCCAAGGTCAACCTGGACTACACCCGCATCGTCGCGCCAATTGACGGCGACGTAGTGGGTATCGTCACTCAGGAAGGCCAGACCGTGATCGCCAGCCAGTTGGCGCCGGTGCTGCTCAAGCTGGCAGACCTGGACACCATGACCGTCAAGGCCCAGGTGTCGGAGGCGGACGTCATCCATATCAGCCCCGGCCAGCAGGTGTACTTCACCATTCTCGGCGAGGCCGACAAGCGCTACTACGCCAAGCTGCGCGGTACGGAACCTGCGCCACAGAACTTCCTCGACACCCAGCCCGCCGGGACTCCGAAACAGAACACGGCGGTGTTCTACAACGCGTTGTTCGAGGTGCCCAACGTCGACCACCGTCTGCGCATCGCCATGACCGCCCAGGTGCGCATCGTGCTGGACACCGCCAAGGCGGCGCTGACGGTGCCGGTGGCGGCGCTCGGCCCGCGCAATGCCGATGGCAGTTTCACGGTACGGGTGCTGGGTGCAAAGGGTAAGGCCACCTCGCGTAATGTCCAGACCGGTATCAATAACAACGTCAAGGTGCAGATCACCGATGGCCTGGTTGAGGGTGACCAGGTGGTGATCGGCGATGCTGCGCCCGCTGTGGCGGGGGGCTGACGGATGAGTCAGCCATTACTGGAACTTAAAGGCATTACCCGCAGTTTCATGGCCGGCGACCGGGAGTTCATTGCCCTCAAAGGCATCGACCTGACGATCAATGCCGGGGAAATGGTGGCGATCACCGGAGCCTCGGGCTCGGGTAAGTCGACCCTGATGAACATCCTCGGCGGGCTGGATTACGCCACGGCCGGCAGCTACAAGATCAATGGCATCGAAACCCGGTCCCTCAACGATGAGCAATTGGCCGAACTGCGTCGCGACTACTTCGGTTTTATCTTCCAACGCTACCATTTGTTGGCGCACCTGAGTGCCTTGCACAACGTGGAAATGCCGGCAATTTATGCCGGCACGCCTCAGACCCAGCGCTACAACCGGGCCGGGGAGTTGTTGGCTCGGCTGGGGTTATCGGGGCATTTGACCCATCGACCCAGCCAGCTTTCGGGTGGCCAGCAACAGCGGGTGAGTATCGCCCGGGCGCTGATGAATGGCGGGGAAGTGATCCTCGCCGACGAACCTACCGGCGCCCTTGATACCCACAGCGGCAAGGAAGTGATGCGTATCCTGGCGGAGTTGCACGCAGCCGGGCACACCGTGATTATCGTTACCCAC
Organism: Pseudomonas spelaei; assembly: GCF_009724245.1. Classification (GTDB taxonomy): domain Bacteria; phylum Pseudomonadota; class Gammaproteobacteria; order Pseudomonadales; family Pseudomonadaceae; genus Aquipseudomonas; species Aquipseudomonas spelaei. Next base: position 77,031 of record NZ_WNNK01000026.1, read on the forward strand.
GACCCGAAAGTGGCGGCCAATGCCCAGCGGATCATCGAGGTGCGCGACGGCGAAATTGTCAGCGACCGCGCCAACGAAAGCAGTGGCCTGGAGCTGCCCAACGAAGTCCCCATCGAGCCCAGACACAGTGGTCCACGGCGCTTGGTGGCCAGTCTCGGGTTGTTCAAGGAGGCGTTCAACATGGCGTGGGTGGCGCTGGTCTCCCATCGTATGCGCACCTTGTTGACCATGCTGGGTATCGTCATCGGCATCACGTCTGTGGTGTCGATTTCAGCGATTGGCGAAGGCGCCAAGCGCTATGTGCTCAAGGACATCCAGGCCATTGCGAGCAACACCATCGACATCTTGCCCGGCACCAGTTTTGGTGACAGCCGGGCCTCGGCTATCGAGACCCTTCTGCCCTCCGATGTGGACGCGTTGAACCAGCTGTACTACGTGGACAGCGCGACCCCGATGGTGGGCCGCAACCTGCTGTTGCGCTACGGCAACATAGACGTGGATGCTCAGGTGAACGGTGTCAGCGACCGCTACTTCCAGGTCAAGGGCCTGAAGCTGGACGCTGGCATTTCTTTCAGCGAAAGCGATGCCAGGCGTCAGGCGCAGGTGGTGGTGATCGATCACAATACCCGTCACCGGCTTTTCGGCGCGGGGGTAGACCCGTTGGGCCAGGTGATACTGATCGGCAACCTGCCGTGTACGGTGATTGGCGTGACGAAGGAAAACAAGAACATGTTCGCCGCCAGCAAGGCTCTTCAAATCTGGGTGCCTTATGAGACTGCGGCCGGTCGGTTATTGGGGCAGCGTCATCTGGACAGCATCACCGTGCGTATCAAAGACGGGCAGCCGAGCAAGGTGGTGGAAGATAACGTCAACAAGCTCATGCAGCAGCGTCACGGTACCAAGGACTTCTTCACCAACAACCTCGACAGCATCATGCAGACGGTGCAGAAAACCAGCCGTTCCCTGACGTTGCTGCTGTCGCTGATTGCGGTGATTTCGTTGCTGGTGGGTGGGATTGGGGTGATGAATATCATGCTGGTGTCGGTCACCGAACGCACCCGCGAGATTGGCATCCGCATGGCGGTTGGTGCGCGGCAGTCGGATATTCGTCAGCAGTTCCTGGTGGAAGCGGTGATGGTCTGCCTGATTGGCGGGATGATCGGCATCTCGCTGTCGTTGGGCATCGGCTTGTTGTTCTCGTTGTTCGTCAAAGAATGGGAGATGGTGTTTTCCGTGGGCTCGATTGTCACGGCGTTTGCCTGTTCGACAATGATCGGCATCGTGTTTGGCTTTGTGCCGGCGCGCAATGCGGCGCGGCTGGACCCTATCGAAGCACTGGCGCGGGATTGAAGAGGGCAGCGGGCATTTTGTAGCCGCTGCCGAGGTACGAGGCTGCGATGGACTGCGAAGCAGGCCCTGAGGGCGGCCTGCGGTTCGCATCTCGGCAGCGGCTACAAGGGGCTACAGGGCCGTGCCGTCTTGTGCCGAATACATCCAACGCAGTAACGAGTGCCGCCCACTGATGCCCATCTTGATCGCGGCACGCTTGAGGTAGCTCTCGATGGTGTTGACCTTCAGCGCCAACTGCTCGGCCAGTTCCGGCGCAGTACGCCCGGCCAGCATGCCGACACACACTTCCAGTTCACGGTTCGACAGCTTCAGGCCCGACTGCGCCAGGCGTTCGTCAAAGCGTCGGCGCAGGGTTTCGATACCCTGGTTTTCGCTGCCCTGGGTGAGGGGGCTGGTGTCATTGCTGCACGGCTGGATCGCGGTGATGTGTTTTTCAACCATAGGCAGCAGCAGTGAAGAGAAATCCTGCAGGATGATCCGTTCCTGGGCAGAAAAATTCTGCGACTGGTGTGAGCGATACACCGAGAGCACGTAATTGAAATCGTCCTTGCGCCGAGTCAGGTGCAACTGGGCAGCGGGCCATGCCGGGTCCGATGTCACAGGCGCTGTGTGGGTGCTGCCGGCTACCGGGTCGGTGTAGACCGGGAGCAGGCCAGTACACGCCTTGCGCTTCGGGTGGTCCTCTGAATTCACACGCAATTGCGTAATGTGCGTGGCATCCACATCCAGTTGGGTCAGGATCAGGTCATGCAGCATGCGCGGAAAGTGGCGACTGCCGGTGCTGGCGATGACCTTGCCAATGTGTGGGAACAGGTGTGAGTTCATCATTTCGTCCATGAGTTTTGTGGGTAAAGGGGCAGCCTTATAGCGACGGGTTTTAAGATGATAAGTAGAGTGAATAACCTACAGTGATAGTAGTGGCTGCCGAGTCGTATCCTAGTACAGCCTTGGGATAGCAGGGGGATCCAATCCGTAAAAAAAATATTAAGTCGTGCCGGGGCGACAACCAGGCAGAGTCGGACAGAATGGTCTATCGGCGGGGGTAGTTGAACACTGCACTGTTGCAGTGGTGTGTCGAGGAGGCGGACGCCTCCTCGGCGTGGACTTACTTGGCGTGTACCTCAAGCTGAGCCGCAGGCTTTGCCATCGGTGCACGCTTGATGCATTTGGCCAGGGCCTGATGCACATCGGCCAGCAAATCGGCGATGTCCTCAAGGCCTGCCGACAGCCGCACCAGCCCTTCGGAAATCCCGTGATGGGCGCGCTCTTCCGGGGTGTAGGTGGAGTGGGTCATGCTCGCCGGGTGCTGGGCCAATGACTCGGCATCCCCCAGGCTCACCGCACGGCTGAACAACTTGAGCGCATTCATGAAACGCCGGCCAGTATCGATGCCACCCTTGAGTTCGAAGGCAATCATGCCGCCGGCCAACTTCATCTGGCGGGCGGCCAGCGCGTACTGCGGGAACGACGCCAGGCCCGGGTAGGTGACCCACTCCACTGCCGGATGCGCCTGCAATGCTTCGGCAATGGCCTGGGCGTTACTGCAGTGACGGTCCATGCGCAGGGCCAGCGTTTTGAGACCGCGCATCAGCAGAAATGCATCCTGGGGCGACAGCACGGCGCCGGTCAGGTCCTTGAGGCCTTGCAAGCGAATCCGTTGAGCCAGGGCCTGGGTGGTGACGGCGATCCCGGCGGTGATATCGCCGTGGCCGCTGAGGTATTTGGTGGCTGAATGCACCACCACATCGGCGCCCATTTCCAGAGGTCGTTGCAGGTAGGGGGTGCAATAGGTGTTATCCACCACCACGGTGATACCGGGTTGCTGGTGGGCGATCTCGGCCACGGCTGCGATGTCCACCAATTGCAGATTGGGGTTGGCCGGGGTTTCGAAGTAGATCATGCGGGTTTGAGGCGAGAGCGCCGCGCGCAAGGCGGCCAGGTCCGATAGGTCGACGTGGCGCACCTTGACGCCGAACTCGCCGATACCGTGGTGCAGCAGGGCGAAGGTACAGCCGTAGAGCGTCTGGCTGACGATGATTTCGTCACCTGGGCGCAGCAGGGTCCAGAAGGTGGCGGCGATTGCCCCCATGCCGGAGCTGAAGGCCACGGCGGCTTCGCCGTTTTCCAGGGTGGCCATGCGTGATTCCAGCAGGGCCAGGGTCGGGTTGGAGATGCGCGTATAGAAGTGGCCGCGCTCTTCGCCGGCAAAGCAGCCGGCGCCGTATTCGGCGGTGGGGAAGGCGAAGGTGGCACTGAGGTAGATCGGCGGGATCAGGGCGCCGTGGTGGTCTTGTGGGTCATAGCCGTGGTGGATGGCACGGGTGGAAAAGCCGAACGTGTTGTGTTTATTGTTCATGGTAGGGCGCTCCTTTTTCCCACAATGCTATGCTCATGACCGAGGCCGAACATTCCATACTTTGCCGGGAAACCCCTTCGGGTTGGGATGAAAATCAATAAAAATAAACTTTTGAGGCAAGATATGCCTGGAAGCCTGGACCGTACCGATAAAGCCCTGCTGGATGCCTTGCAGGGCAATGCCCGTTTGACCGTGGCCGAGCTGGCCGAGCGTGTTTCCCTGACCACTTCGCCGTGTTGGCGACGGGTGAAGCATTTGGAAGACAGTGGGGTGATCAGTGGTTATCAGGCGATTCTTTCGCCCAAGGCGCTGGGGTATGGGGTGACGGCGTTTGTCAGCATCATGATGGATACCCATTCCAAGGAAATTGCTCGGGCGTTTGAGCAGCGGCTGTTGGGGATTCCCGAGATTGTGGCGTGTCATAACGTTTCGGGGCGGTATGATTTTTTGCTGGAGGTGGTGGCGAAGGATCTGGAGTCGTTTGGGGAGTTTGCGCGGGAGGTTTTGCAGACGTTGCCGTGTGTTAAGGAGATTTATTCGAGCTTTTCGTATAAGTCGGTGAGGGCGTTGAGGGTGATTCCGTTGCCGGGGTGACGTGGCGGCCTGGTAGCCGACCAGGGCTTTGGTTTGATGGAGTACATATCCATTCCTGCGGTTACGGCGGCTATTGGTTCCGCTCTTACAGCGGGTCACTTTTGGCAAACGCC
>NZ_WNNK01000027.1 GCF_009724245.1 Pseudomonas spelaei
GTTTTGCTTACTTTTGCGCTGTTCAAAAGTGAGCCGCCGTAAGGGCGGAACCCTAAGCGGCCGTTACCGCAGCAACGGATATGCCCCCAACCAAAAAAACCTACAAATTACGACTATGCCGATAGTCACTGACCGCCTCATACACCGCCTTACGCAACCGATTAATCCCCCCAATCGGCCGATGCGCCTCCCCCCCAAACCACGGATTAAACGACTGGTTATCACACGCCAGATTCAACGCAGGCGTATCAAAATCCTGAGCCCCAACCCTGACATAAGCCACCGTCTCATAAGGCGCATCACTCTCCTTCCACTCAATACTCGTATCCTCAATCGGCATAAACTTGCGCGAATCCTGCCGCTGAACCTGCAACACAAAACACGCCGGCACCCGATCAGTCGACAGCTGCTGACTCAACGCACTGCGCAAGAAGTTCGGCAGATCCTGATTCTGTTTGGGCAGGATATATTCAGGGCAATTCTCTGGATCCGGCGTCACCCGAAACTTCGCATTGGCCGCTCCAAACTTGTAAGGCGACACCGAAAAATACGTCGTCTGCATCGGACTCGCCGGCGCTGGCGCGAGGGTCGCCAAGGCGATAAACAGATGCCGCACCTGCCAGCTACGCGGATCAATACTGGGGAAGAACGCCATAACCTTCTTTCCATCCGCCTGCGCAGCAACGTTCTGCGCATATTCCGCCACATCACTGACGAAAAAGTTCGGATGGTTGAACATCACAAAATCCTGCTCGGTGCGCGCCTGTTGATCCGCGAGCAGTTGCTTGCCCGGCACGTCCAGCAGTTTGATCGCCATGCCACGGGCATCGCGGATGCTGTCGAACTGCGGATAAGCGTTGCCGTTGGACAGGCGAATCATCGCCTGCCAGGTTTTGCCGGGTTCGGCGAATACACCTTGGCGCAGGGCCGGGTCTAGGTCATGCAGGACGCTGACTTCGGCCTTCACACAACCGTGAGCCTTGGCATGGGCGTCCCTCAGGTAGCGGGTGCCTTCGCGGTGTTGGTCGACGATGCGCACTGCAGTCTGAATGATGCCTTGGGTCATGGCGGCTTCTCCAGGGGGGATTTGTTCATCCGCCGAGACCGGCCCGCTGTGTTGCCAGGCGAACCACATGGTGGACAACAACCAGCCGAGCAACCCCAGGCCCACCAGCCATAACAGGGTCTTGCCGAGAAATGCGCCGAGGCGCAGCCACATTCGAGCGAGCATCAAAAAAATCCTTTTTTGCAAAGAGAGTGGGTCATGGCAGTTGCTGCTCCAGCGGGCCGCCCAGCACTTTCAGATATTCCAGCAAGGCCCAACGTTCCTGAGGCTGCAAGGCTCGGCCGATCACACCGTTGCCACGCTGGCCGGCGCGGAATTCGTGGCCGCTGTTGTGGTTGCCGGTGATGCGCGTGTCGAACAGGAAGGCGTTGGTGAATGCACCGGTTTGATAGCCCAGGTGACGGGGATCGTATTCAAAGGTGCCTTTATAGAAAGTGGCGCTGCGTTCGTCCTGTGGCGAGAGCAACTGGTAAATCGTCGGTACCGAACCGTTATGCAAGAACGGCGGTGTGGCCCAGACACCGGCCAGTGGCCGTGCCTTGTAGGCCCGCAGTTCTCGCACGCCGATGGGCAGGCCGTAACCGTCCAGGCGCGGACGTTCGGTCGGGGTGACGCCGGCGGCGCGGTAGGCGTGGTCTTCGACAAAGGCCGTGACGTAGGCCAGGCCTTTGGCGACTGACATTTTGTGCAGGTCCAGGGGCTCGGTAGGGGTCGGGTGCAGTTCGACATTCAACTGCGCCAACTCTGCCGGGTCCCATTGCAGGGCGCTGAGGTCGTAGCGCTGATCGGCAATGTTATTGGCGGCACCGGGGTCGGTGCCGATCACCTCGACAGGTAGCATTTTCAATTGCTGTACCGGGCGGCCATTGACCTGGGTAACAGCGGGCACGTGGCAGCCGGCACAGTTTTCGGTGAACAGGGCACGGCCTTGGGCAGCCAGCGGTTTGTCGATGGCACCGAACAGGTCTTCAGGCCAGGTCGGCGGCTTGAGTCGTTGCAGGGTTTCTTCGATCAGGTTCAGGTCGCGCACGCGTACGCTGGAGGGGTAGCGGGCATCGCCTTTGAGAGGCTGGCCGGCGCTGTCGAAGAAGTCCAGTGTTGCGCCCACGCCCAGGGCTTCGCCAATGTTGCGTGCCATGGGCTGCTGGGCCGAGCCGTTCCATTGCACCCAGTCGAAGGTCCAGATATCCCACAGCTGCGGGTAGTCCACCGGGGCGTTGGCGACGCGGTAGTTGTCCGGGGAAATGGCGTCGCCAAAGCTGGCATTGGCGATACGGCCAAAGGCGTCGGTGCGCCCCGGGCCTTCTTCGGTGGGGTAGAGGCCGCGGTGGGTATCGTTCCAGGCCACGCGCAGGAAGTTGTTCAGGGATTGCTTGAAGTCCTGGCGCAGCGCCTGTTCGTTCTGGTTGTCGTATTCCTGGCCCAGGACTTTGCGGGCGAAGCGTTCAAATTTCCACGGGTTGTAGTAGGTGGAGGCGAGGCTGGCGACCAGGGCCTGGCCGAAGCTGCCACCGCGCAGGGTCGGCACGCTGGAGGGCAGCACATGCTGGGCCGGGCCACCGTCGATGCGCAGGGCCTGGCCCTTGAAGTGCAGTTCGCCGGTGTGGCAGGCGGCGCAGGTAATATCGAGAAATTCGTCATTGCTGCCGGCATTCTTGTGCCGGGCAAACCCGACGGGCAGGTTGCCCGGGTTTTGCGCGGTGGGTGCCTGCTTGGGATCCACCAGAAAACCGAAGCGCGCCAAATACTCAGGCGTGGCAAAGCGTTGCTCGGAGAATGGTAGTTCCAGCGCGGTGAACCAGTCATAGCGCAGGCCTTTTACCTGGGTGCCCTGGGGCGTGAAGTAATAGGTCTGCCGATCGGCTGCACTCCACTGTTCCTGGTAGTGCACCTGCTCTACCGGTATGTAGTTCGGCAGTTTCGGGTTGATGACGTAGTAGATCACCACCGCCAGGACCAGGCCAAGCAATGCGAGGATCAGGAGTAAAACACGGGAAAAAATGCGCAAGATAACTATCCTTGTCGAGTTGTAGGGTTCTTATGCCATTACGCCACAGGTGCGGCAAGTGGCCATGAGCCCTGTTGTTAGTGGTTCTGCTGTCCGTAGCAGAGCCCTATAGTGAATGAAAATGCGTTTAAACACGTGAACTTATCAGAAATCTCCTGCTCTCATGCCGGTAGCCATTGGTCGTGGCCGCCTGATAAGCTCGCGACTTTACTCGATTGCCCTTTTGGCACACGAACAAGGAAATAGCATGAAACAGCATCGGTTGGCGGCGGCGGTGGCCCTGGTTAGCCTGGTACTTGCGGGTTGTGATTCGCAAACCAGCGTAGAGCTGAAAACCCCGGCGCAAAAAGCTTCCTACGGTATCGGCCTGAACATGGGCAAAAGTCTTGCCCAGGAAGGCATGGATGACCTGGACTCCAAAGCGGTAGCCCAAGGCATCGAAGATGCCGTCGGCAAGAAAGAACAGAAGCTGAAGGATGACGAGTTGGTCGAAGCCTTCGCAGCACTGCAAAAGCGTGCTGAAGAGCGCATGGCCAAGATGAGTGAAGAGTCGGCAGCCGCCGGCAAGAAATTCCTCGAAGAAAACGCCAAGAAGGAAGGAGTGGTCACCACTGCTTCCGGCCTGCAATACAAGATCGTGAAAAAAGCTGACGGTCCTCAACCAAAGCCTACCGACGTGGTGACTGTTCACTACACCGGCAAGCTGACCAACGGCACCACCTTCGACAGCTCCGTGGATCGCGGCAGCCCGATTGATCTGCCGGTCAGCGGCGTGATTCCAGGTTGGGTCGAAGGCCTGCAACTGATGCATGTTGGCGAGAAGTACGAGCTGTACATCCCGTCCGACCTGGCCTACGGCGCCCAGAGCCCGAGCCCGGCGATTCCAGCCAACTCCGTGCTGGTATTCGACCTGGAACTGCTGGCGATCAAGGATCCGGCAAAAGAAGCAGCCGCTGCGAAATAATCAGCGCCTGAACACACAACGCCCCGTCTCGACGGGGCGTTGTTGTATCTGAGGTATACCCTTCGAAATCCAATCGAACGGAAGCGCTCTGGAGCCGTCTGATAAAAGACTCAAGCGTGGCTAGTCGCAGATGGCCTTCAAGTCAACGAATTCTTGGGTTTTTTTTATGTGCGCAAAAAATGCCCGATCTGACTGTGAGCCTTGTAATACGTGGCTTTCAGCCTTGAAAATGGGCTCTGTTCACAAGGTTATCCACAATTTGTGTGGATAACCTTTTCTAACGCCTGGAACTGGAGCGATGATGAACACACCCTGGAATTTCACCCGTTTCCTGCCCATGGCCGCGCGCTTGATTGGCCGGGGTCGTTTGCCGACCTTGCTGTTTGCGGTGGCCGCCAAAGGCGCGAGCCAGGGCAGTCGGTTGGGGAAGCTCAAGGATGATCTCAAGCTGCTCCAGGCCTTGTGCCTGGCCTACTGGCGTGGTGAGTACCGCGCCATTAGCCCCAAGGCACTGATTTCAGTGGTGGCGGGGCTGATGTATTTCCTCAGCCCGATTGATGCGATCCCGGACTTTATCCCGGTGTTCGGCATGCTCGATGACATTGCCGTGCTGGCATGGGTCATGAAGACCCTGGACGGCGAACTGAGCGCTTTTCGTGCATGGCGTGACGCACAGCGGCCCGAGAAGCTGGCCGTGGTTGAGCGCTTGCCAGCGACGCCACAATTGCTTGAGCGGGAAAATCCGCAAAAAAACTGAACCTTGCCAATATCCCCCTGCGCTCTTTGTGGCTGTTAGGATTACACTCCTAAGGAAAGTGCTTACTCAGTAAGTGTTGTGATCCTACGGGGCAGTCATGGATATTCAAATAATTTCAAGGGATGGCGAACCCGAATACGCGGTTTTGCCATGGGCTCAGTATCAGGCGCTGTTAAAAGCCGCCGGTGTGCAGCCACCAACGACGCCTTCTTCGAACCCTATCCTGGCCACAGTCGCTGAGGATTTGCAGCCCTTGGAGCAACTGCGCAGCCTGCGGGAAGCCAAGGGGTTGGCCATCGAGACATTGGCCCGTACGGTGGGCATCAGCCCGTCGTACCTGGGGTTGATCGAACGTGGTGAACGCCAACCGGATGCCGCCATTCGCCGTAGCCTGGCCTGGGAACTGGGCGTGCCGGGCTGGAGGGAAGAACCGTGAGCGTACGCATCAGCCGTCAACATTGGGAAGGGTTAATCAACGAACTTGATCAGGCCCGCCGTCAGCGACATCTCCTGACCTATCGCGCGTTGCTGGAGCGCCTGCAATTTCCTACCCCCGCCATGCAAACCTTGACGGCTGCCCTGGAGCATTTGGCGGCCCTCGACGCCAAGGCCGAGCAGCCACTGCGCAGCTCCCTGGTGATCAGTCAGGGAGCCAGCCGCTTGCCGCGTACCGGCTTCTTTGAATGTGTTGAACGCCTGGGACGCTTTTGCGGGCCCTCCGATGGGGTGGCAGCGGCGTCGTGGCACGCATCCGAGGTGGTGCGGGTATTTGAGTACGATTACCCCGAATCAGCGGAGGCCTAGTGTTCAGGAAACTCAAGGCGTATGTCAGCTACCGGCTGGCGCGCAAATTGTTTCACTGGTCCTGGTTTGTGCAGCAGCCCCGCGGTTGGCGTTGGCTGGAAGGTCAGTTTGCACGCATGGCCAACCTCGGCAATGTCGGGGCGCAGAGCTTTTACGGGCATATCCTGACCTTTCGTGGTCGGGGCCTGGGCGCTCGTGAAGAAGGCGTGCGCTTGCTGCGCCTGGCGGCCCAAGGCGGGGATGGCAAGGCGGCCTACCAGATTGGCGTGTTGAGCCTGGCGGGCAGTCTTGGCAAGGCGCCTGATCCGGTTGAGGCGGCCCGTTGGTGGAAGATGGCTGCCAAGGCCGGGCATCCGTTGGCGCAGATTCGCCTGGAACAGCTTGGCTGAAGCGAGTCAGCTCACCGACGCTTCTTGTGCGTCGATCTGCAAACTATCAATCACATGAATGCTATACCCCGCGATGTTCTTCGCGTGGTGTTTGGCCTGTGACGCCAGCTCAGCCAATTGGCTTGCATCGAGTTGTCCACAGGCCTGTGGATATAAATGCACCACGCCAATGGACAGCGACAGCAGGGCAAACTCCTGGCGCACACCTTGGCGATTCAGCGCGACGAAGCAGCCGGCCTCCAGGTGTTCGCTGCGGTAGAAGCGTCGGCACTGGGTGTGGAAGTCATCCAATAGCTGATTGAGCCGCTTGCGCCAGTCCTGCGGCCCCAGCACCAGCAGAAAGTCATCGCCGCCGATGTGCCCGACAAAGTCACGGCTGGGATCGACCCGATCGTTCAGGCATTGCGCCAGGCACAGCAGCACTTCATCCCCACGGCCGTAGCCATAGATATCGTTGAATGGCTTGAAGCTGTCGATGTCCACGTAACAAATCACTGATTCGCGCCGCTGCTGCAACAGCCGGGTGAGGCATTGCTGGATCGGTACGTTACCCGGTAGCAAGGTCAGCGGGTTGGCGTAGCGCGCTTGCTGGATCTTCAGCTCGGTAATCAGCTTGAGCACGTCAATCACGCGGCCCAGCCCCAGGTAGTCACCGTTGAGGGTGATGATGAAGTCCTCCTCGATACGTTGGCGCGCGCGGCTGGTGAGCAGGCGGCTGACCTGCTGCAAGGATTGGCTCAGTTCCACGGCGAGAAAGTCGTCGCTCATCAAGCGGCTGATGGGCTTGCGGGCAAACAGGTCGGTGGCAAAGGGCTTGAGCAGGGCGTCAGACAACGAATGCCGGTGCACGATGCCAATGGGATGGCCGCGCTCATCCAGCACCGCCAGCGAGTTGAGATTGGCTTGAAGGCGAAAAGCCTCCAGCACTTGGGCGGTCGCAGTGTTTTGGTCCACGGCCGGCTGTTCATTGAGCAGGGCGCTGAGGTCGCTGCCTTCGTCACTGAGGGGAACTGCGGCACTGTCGGGTTTGGGCAGTATCAACCGCGCCTCCTGCGGTGGATGTTCCTGTGGGCGGCAGAGCAGGTAACCCTGGACCAGGTCGACGCCCATCTCCGTCAGCACCGCCAGCTCTTCTGGCAGCTCGATACCTTCGGCGATCACCTGTGCCCGCGAAGCCCGGGCGATCTGCAGGATCGAGCCGACAAACTCGCGTTTGAGCGCATCCTGGTGAATTCCGTCGATAAAGTGTCGGTCGATCTTGACGTAGTCCGGGCGTAATTCCGACCACAGGCGCAGGCTTGAATAGCCGGCGCCCAGGTCATCCAGGGCAATCGAGAAACCCATGGCGCGGTAGTGATGCAGAGCGGTTTGCAGCAATTGAAAGTCATCGGTAGGGGTTTGTTCGGTCAGTTCGATCACCACCCGACTAGGGGCGATACCGAAGTCATTGAGCAGTTGCAGGGTTCGTCCGGGTTGGTGGGCAGACTCCAGCAGGGATTCCGGTGAGACGTTGAGGAACAGCTTGCCCGGTAGTTTTTGAGCGCTGAAGCGCCGGCAGGCACTTTCCCGGCAGGCCATTTCCAGTTCACTCAGGCGTCCGGCGTGACGGGCTACGGAGAATAGGGCAACGGGCGAATGCAGGGGGCTATTGGACGGGCCGCGACTGAGGGCTTCATAGCCGAGGATGCGGCGCTCGGACAGGGAAATAATCGGTTGGAACAGACTGTGCAAACTGCCTTGAGCCAGGATTGAGCCCAATGCATTCAGCTGTTCGGTCATGGTCATGATTTTCTCGGTCGAAAAAAAGGGCCCGATCCTGAAAGCATCGGGCCCTTTATTTCACGACAGAATGATGTCTATTTGATGACGCTCCGGGGAGCGTTCACATTAAATTGCCATCACTTACTGCTTGGCCACCGTCTTACTGATCTTCAGGTAGTCCAACAGAATCCGCCCGGTTTCGCTCAGGTAGGCATCATCTTCCGGCTTGGTCTTTTCAGGCTCGGCTGGCAGTGCGTCTTCGTCTTCTTTCTTCAGTTCCTTGAGTGGGGCTTCGCCTTTGGCCTTGCGGCGGGCGTTCTCCAGCACAAGTTGCTGATTCTCGATGTCGGCGTGCTGCGCGCGGCGATCCACTTCGTTGAGGCTGACGGTTTTTTCTTCCATCAGTTTCTTCGCCAGGGCCAGCTTGTCACGGATGAACACGAACTCGGCATCCTTGGCGGAACGCGCTTCATAGTCGCTCTTCAACTGCGCCAGGTACGGTTTGAACGGATCCACTGCTGGCTTGATCGCCGGACGGATGGTGTCCCACGGCATGGCCTCGGGCAGGGCGCTTTCGCCGATTTCCTTGGTGTCGATGATCGACGGGAAGTCGACATCCGGCAGCACGCCCTGGTGCTGGGTGCTCTGCCCGGAAACCCGGTAGAACTTGGCCAATGTCAGCTTAAGCTCGCCATGGTTCAGCGGCTGAATAGTCTGCACCGTGCCTTTGCCGAAGGTCTGGCCGCCGATGATCAATGCGCGGTGGTAGTCCTGCATCGCACCGGCGAAAATTTCCGAGGCGGACGCCGAGAGGCGGTTGACCAGCAATGCCATCGGCCCTTTGTAGAAGGCGCCCGGGTTCTCGTCTTCCAGCACGTCGACACGGCCGTCAGCGTTGCGTACCAACACGGTCGGACCCTTGTCGATAAACAGGCTGGTCAGCTCGGTGGCTTCCTGCAGGGAGCCGCCGCCGTTGTTGCGCAGGTCGATGACGACGCCGTCGACTTTCTCTTTCTGCAACTCGGTCAGCAGTTTCTTGACGTCGCGTGTGGTGCTCTTGTAGTCCGGATCGCCCGCACGGAAGGCCTTGAAGTCCAGGTAGAAGGCCGGGATTTCAATGACGCCCAGCTTGTAGTCCTTGCCATCCTGCTTGAGGTTCAGGATCGACTTCTTGACTGCCTGGTCTTCCAGTTTCACCGCTTCACGAGTGATCGAAACGATTTTGCTGGTCTGGTCGTTCGGGGCGTTGGTGTGCGGAATCACTTCCAGGCGCACCACGCTGCCTTTCGGCCCACGGATCAGCTTGACCACTTCGTCCAGGCGCCAGCCGACCACGTCGACCATCTCTTTGTCGGCCTGGGCCACACCAATGATCTTGTCGGCCGGGGCGACCTGCTTGGTCTTGTCGGCCGGGCCTGCCGGCACCAGACGCACGATCTTGACCTGGTCGTTATCGCTCTGCAGGACTGCGCCGATACCTTCCAGCGACAGACTCATGTTGATATCGAAATTTTCCGCGTTATCTGGCGACAGATAGTTGGTGTGCGGGTCGTAGGACATCGCGAAGGTGTTGATGTAGGCCTGGAAGATATCTTCGGCACGGGTCTGATCCAGACGCGCCAGCTGATTCTTGTAGCGCTTGGTCAACAGTTCTTGAATGGCCTTCGGCTCTTTGCCGGCGATCTTCAAGCGCAGGACTTCATCCTTGACGCGCTTGCGCCACAGGTCGTCCAACTCGGCGGTGGTGGTCAGCCAAGGAGCATCCTTGCGGTCTACCAGCAAGTTTTCCTTCTTGGTGAAGTCGAACGTGTCGACGCCTTTGTTCAGCTCACCCAAGGCGAAGTCCAGACGCGCTTTGACGCGGTCCAGGTAACGCTTGTAGATGGTGAAACCGGGCTGCAGGTCGCCGCTCTTGAGGAAGTCGTCGAACTGCGTCTTCCACTTGTCGAATTCGGCAATGTCGCTGGCCAGGAAATAGCTGCGCGAGGGATCCAACAGCTTGAGGTAGCTGTCATAGATGATCACCGAGCGGGCATCATCCAGCGGCGGCTTGCTGTAATGGTGGCGCTTGAGCAACTCGACGACGTTAAGGCTGGCAATCACCTCATCGCGATCAGGTTGAAGGTTGTCCCAGCTGTTGGCTGCGAACGTATTGCTCGATAGCGGCAAAAGGCCGATACCAATGAAAAGAGCGAGGGCGGTGCTGGGGAACAAATGCTTCATGCTGATTCGACGCGGGGGCAATTGATAACGCATATTAGGCCGTCTTTGAAGTCGCCGGTTCCATATGGGCCGGTCGCATAATGCAAAAAGCCCGGCGCTACAGCAACGGGCTCAGTCCAGACTCACTATGGAGGCACTGTGAAAGCATTGCAAGGCGTTGAAGGTCATGTGGAGTGGCTGGAAGAGCCAAGTCCTACATGCGATGTAGGGCAAGTACGCATTCGAGTGGCGGCTGCGGGCTTGAATCGGGCCGATTTATTACAGCGTGCCGGGCTCTATCCGCCACCGCCCGGCGCCAGTCAGGTGCTGGGCCTGGAGTGTTCCGGGGTGATCAGTGAAGTGGGCGCTGGCTCGTCCTGGCAGGTCGGTGATCGTGTCTGCGCACTGCTGGCCGGTGGCGGGATGGCCGAAGAAGTGGTGGTTGACGCTCGTCATGTGCTGCCGGTGCCAGAGGGTTTGTCGCTGACGGAAGCGGCGGCGTTGCCTGAGGTCTACAGCACGGCGTGGCTGAATTTGTTCCAGTTGGCGGCCCTCAAGCCTGGCGAGAAGGTGTTGCTGCATGCAGGCGCCAGTGGCGTGGGCTCGGCGGCGATCCAGCTGTGCAAGGCTTTTGGCAGCCCGTGCTGGGTCAGCGTCGGCTCGGCGGATCGCCTGGCGTACTGCGAGGCGCTGGGTGCCCAGGGCGGCGTGGTACGTACTGACGGTATCGAGAGCCTGAGTGATTTTGGTCCGTTTGACGTGATCCTTGATCCCGTGGGCGGCAATTATGCGGCGCTGAACGTCAAGCTGTTGGCCCTTGATGGCCGCTGGGTGTTGATTGGCCTGATGGGCGGCCGTGAGGCGCAATTGGACCTGGCCAAGGTGCTGGCCAAGCGCGTGCAACTGCTGGGTTCGACCTTGCGCACGCGGGATGAGCAGTTCAAGGCTGACCTGTTCAGTGATTTGAGCCAGCATGTGTGGCCGTTGTTTGCCGAGGGTCGCTTGAGCCCGCAATTGGCCAGGACCTTTCCGATCGTGGATGCAGAAGCGGCGTTTGCCGAGTTGGCGACCAACCAGATTTCCGGGAAGTTGGTGTTGGTGATTGACGACAGTTTGGTCTGATTCCGGATTGGAATACGGTCACTGTGGGAGCCGGGCTTGTCGGGTCGCCGCATCGCCGCGATAGCGGAGTGTCAGCCAAGTATTTCTGAGCTGATACACCGCTATCGCAGGCAAGACAGCTCCCACATTTGATTGGGTTTGCACTTCAAGATTGGTTGAGTCAGTCCCAATGATGAATCGGCCAGCCGGCCTTTTCAGCCTGCTCACGCAGCACCGGATCCGGATTCACCACTTGCGGATTCTCCACTTTGAGCAGCAGCGGCAAGTCGTTGCGCGAGTCGGAGTAGAAGTACGCACCCTCCAGGCTTTCACCTTCCTGTTCCAGCCACTGCATCAGGCGGGTGATCTTGCCTTCGCGGTAGGTCAGTACGCCGACGGTATGGCCGCTGTACACCCCGTGCTTGATCTCAAGCTCGATCCCCAGCACTTCATCGATGCCGATACGTGCCGCAATCGGCTTGACCAGGTGGGTGCCTGACGCGGAAATCACCAGGATCCGGTCACCGTTCTGGCGATGCTTGGCAATGGTCCTGGTGGCGTCGCTGTAGATCAGCGGCTCGATGATGTCTTCCACCCAGGGCTCCACCAGATGTTCGATTTCTTCCGGGGTGCGGCCGATCATCGGCTCCAGGCTGAAGGCCATGAAGTCTTCCATCGCCAGTTCGCCCCGGCTGTAGGCGGCCATCAATTCGTCGTTCTTGCGCATGAACGACTCACCATCGACCCAGCCCAGGCGGCCCATCTGCTCGCTCCACAGGGTGGCGCAGTCGCCGTGTATCAGCGTTTCGTCCAGATCAAAAATTACCAAAGCCATCAGTCATGCTTCCTCAATCAATCGTCTAAACCGTGAATCCCGTCAGGCTACCTCACACAGCGCACTGGGATCGATGGAAAGTGCCAGGCGTTGGCCGTCAGGGTGCAAATCGTCCGCCGAGCGATTGAGCACGTCCACCACCAGCTCCACGCCGCGGGCTTCGATGCGGTAGCGAATCACGTTGCCCAACAGGCTGTGGCTGCGCA
Organism: Pseudomonas spelaei; assembly: GCF_009724245.1. Classification (GTDB taxonomy): domain Bacteria; phylum Pseudomonadota; class Gammaproteobacteria; order Pseudomonadales; family Pseudomonadaceae; genus Aquipseudomonas; species Aquipseudomonas spelaei. The sequence goes on from NZ_WNNK01000027.1 coordinate 12,094, forward strand.
CCAGGGCGTCCAGCTCGCCGCTGCGGCTCAGTTCGATGGCTTCAGGGCGAATGGCGATACGTCCGGTGATCGGCCGTTGCAGCAGCTTGCTGGCCTTGTCGGCGTCCAGCAGGTTGTAGTTGCCGATAAAACCGGCGGCAAATACGTCGACGGGCGCGGTGTAGAGGGTTTCGGCATCGCCGCTCTGGACGATCTTGCCCTGGTTCATCAGGAAGATCCGGTCGGACATAGTCAGGGCTTCTTCCTGATCATGGGTGACGAAAATCGTGGTCAAGCCCAACTCGCGCTGGATCTGGCGGATCTGTTCACGCAGGTGCTTGCGGATCCGCGCATCCAGGGCCGACAGCGGCTCATCGAGCAGCAGCAGGCGCGGGCGGGTGACGAGAGAACGGGCGAGGGCCACACGCTGGCACTGACCACCGGACATCTGGTGCGGATAACGACCGGCGAGGTCTTTCAACTCCACCAGTTGCAAGACTTCCTGGACCCGCTTGTGGCTGTCGTCGGCATTGACTTTTTGCATGCGCAGACCGAAGGCGACGTTCTGTTCCACGGTCATGTTGGGGAACAGCGCATAGCTCTGGAACACCATGCCGATATGCCGTTTCTGCGGGCTCAACGGGACGATGTCCTGGCCGTCGAGGAGGATTGTCCCACTGTCCACTGAGGTCAGGCCAGCGATGCAGCGCAGCAGCGTGGACTTGCCGCAACCGGACGGGCCGAGCAGGGTGACGAACTCGCCCTTGGCGATTTCGCAATTGATGTCGCTGAACACCGGGGTTCCGGCATAGCCCTTTTGCAGGTGTTGGACGCTGACGAAGCTCATTGGCTTTTGTCCTTGTTCAAGATATTGGCGGCCCAGGTCAGCACCAGCACAAAGAAGAAATAGGAGATGACCAGCGCACTGGTGAAGTGGCCGCTGCTGTTACGCATGTTGTTGAGGTACACCTGCAGGGTCTCGTAGCGGGTGCCCACCAGGATGTTGGCGAACACGAACTCGCCGAACAGGAACGAGAACGACAGCAGCAACGCCACCATCAAGCCCTTGCGCAGGTTCGGCAGTACCACCAGGAACGCCGCCTGAAAGGTGCTGGCGCCCAGCAGTTGGGCGGAATCCATCAGGTCCCGCAGGTTGATGGCTTGCAGGTTGTTGGTGATCGCCCGGTACATGAAGGGCAGTGCGATAGTGAAGTAACAGCCGATCAGGATCCACGGTGTACCGACCATGGCGAACGGCCCGGAACCATACAGTTGCAACAAACCCACCGAGGACACCACCGGTGGCACCGCGAAGGGCAACAGGATCAGGATGTTCATCAGCGCGTCGAGCTTGGGGAAGTGGTAGTGCACCACAAACAGCAGCGGCAAAATCAACACCACCGACAGGATCAATGCGCCCACGCACACCAGCAGTGACTGACCAAAGGCATGCAGGAACCGCGGGTCGCTCCACAGCTGCGCATACCACTTGAGGGTAAAGCCCGAGGGCAGGATGGTCGCCGACCAACTGCTGGCGATGGAGTAGATCAGGGTGCCGATCAGCGGCAACACCAGGATCGCGAACAGCAGATACACCACGACCCGATGGTAGAGGGCGGCCGAGCCCGGTTCAGCGCGAGACATGGTAGCTCCTCTTGAGCAGCAGTTGATGGACCACGGTGACCACGGTCATCAGCGCCACCAGCACCACGGCCAGAGCGCTGGCCATGTTCGGATCCAGGGAGATATCGCCGGACACCATCGCCGCGATACGGATGGGCAGCACGTTGAAGTTGCCGGTGGTCAGCGCGTACACCGTGGCGTAGGCACCGAGGGCGTTGGCCAGCAGGATCACAAAGGTGCCGAGCAGCGCCGGTGTCAGCACCGGCAAACCGATGTGCCGCCAGAACTGCCAGCCGTTGGCCCCGAGCAAGGCGGCGGACTCGCGCCAGTCTTCACGCAGCGCGTCGAAGGCGGGGTAGAGCAGCAACACGCCAAGGGGAATCTGGAAGTAGGTGTAGAGAATGATCAGCCCGGTCTTGGAGTACAGGTTGAAGTCCTGAATGATCCCGGCCTGCTTGAGCATGATGGTGATGCTGCCGTTGAACCCCAGCAGGATGATGAAGGCAAAGGCCAGGGGCACGCCGGCGAAGTTGCTGGTCATGTTGGCGAAGGCGGTGACGAAGTTGCGCAGCGGCCCATCCACCCGACGCAGCGAGTAACTGCCCAGCACCGCGATGATGATCCCGAAGATGCTGGAGTAGAAGCTGATTTCCAGGCTGTATTGAATCGCCTGCAAGTAGAACTTCGAACTGAAGATCTTGCTGAAGTTGGCCAGGCCCCAGCCGAACTCTTCCGATTGCAGGCTGTTGATCATCACCCAGAGCAGCGGGGCGATCTCGAAGACGATAAAGAACAGGGCGAAAGGCACCAGGCACAAGGCGGCCAGCCACTTGCCTCGGGTCATGGAATTCACTTCAACAGCTCCCGGCATACAGGTTTGTCGTGGGGCACGCCGAGCAGCTCGCAAACAGTGCCGCACAGGTCGGTCTGCCTGGGTGTGGCGGATGCCGTCAGGCTGAAGGCGTTACCCAGCACAAACAGCGGTACTTCACGCTCTTCCGGCAACAGGCCGTTGTGGGAGCGATCGTTGTTCATGCCGTGGTCGGCGGTCACCAGCACCTGGTAACCAGCGTCGAGCCAGCCTTGCAGGTAGTCGGCGAGGATGATGTCGGCCGAACGAGCGCTGTTGCGGTATTGCGGGGTGTCGAGGCCGTGCTTGTGGCCGGCGTCATCGATGTTCATCGGGTGTACTACCAGAAAGTTCGGCGTGTGTTTGAGGCGCAGGCTTTCCGCGTCGGCAAACAGGTGCGAGTCTGGGTAATGGTCATTCCAGTAGAAATGCCCGTGCTGGATCGCCAGGGCCTTGTCGTCGGTATGACGATCACGGGCAGCGATGAAGGGGGAGCGGTTATACAACTCGCTGACCCAATGGTAAGCCGCCGCCGCTGTGGTCAAACCGGCGTCGGTGGCGTAATGAAAAATGCTGCGCTGATTGGACAGGCGCGAGACATGGTTGTGGACGATACCGCTTTCGATGGGTGGCACCCCGGTGAGGATGCATTCGTACAGTGGCCGGGACAGGGCCGGCAGTTCACATTCGAGTTTGTACAGTGCTGCGCGTCCTGCGCCGATATAGGCCTGGAGATGCCCCATGGCGTGCCGGGCAACCTCGTAGTTCAGGCCGTCGAGCACGACAAGGATGACGTTGTGCTTCATAGGGGCTGGAACTCCGCAACTAATAGGCTTGATTCGATTTTTCTGCTGGAGCCGGATCAACTGTGGGAGCTGGCTTGCCTGCGATAACGGTGTATCAGTCGACACAGGTAGTGAATGTCAGACCGCTATCGCAGGCAAGCCAGCTCCCACACTGACCGTGTTCCAGGTGTTATTGCATGTTGATAATGACTTCTTCCTGCCACTTCTGCGGCAGTGCCTTGGAGGTCTTCTCCCAAGCGTCAGCATCTTTGATTGGCGTCACTTTCTTGTACTGCTCGTTTGGCAGAAGCTTGGCTTGCACGTCCGCCGGCAAGGTCAGGTGCTCGGCACGAATCGGCCGTGCATTGCCCTTCGCCAGGTTGATCTGGCCGGCATCGCTGAAGATGTATTCACGGGTCAGCTTGGCCGCGTTAGGGTGCTTGGCGTATTTATTGATGATGGTGGTGTAGCCGGAAATTACCGAGCCGTCCGATGGGATCAGCACCACGTAGTCATCCGGGTTGGCCATCTTGGCCTTGTAGCTCAGGCCGTTGAAATCCCAGACCACACCGACTTCCACTTCACCCTTTTCCATGGTGGCAATGGTCGGGTTGGCGAGGGACAGGCGGCCTTGCTTGGCAATGTCGGCAAACATCAGCAGTGCAGGCTGGATGTTCTTCTCGTCGCCACCGTTGGCCAGGGCTGCCGCGAGTACGCCGTTGGCGGCCTGGGCGGCGGTGCTGACGTCACCGATGGAAACCTTGTATTTGCCGGTCTTCAGGTCAGCCCAACTTTTCGGTGCTTCGGAACCGTGCAGCAACTTTTTGTTGACGATGAACGCGATGGTACCGGTGTAGGCCAGGGCCCAGTTGCCGTCTTTGTCTTTCGCCCAATCCGGCACCTGTGCCCAGGTGCTCGGCTTGTATGGCTGGACCACGCCCTGTTTCACCGCAATCGGACCGAAGGCTGCACCGACGTCACCGATATCGGCGCTGGCGTTATCTTTTTCCGCCGCGAACTTGGCGATTTCCTGGGCCGAGCTCATGTCGGTGTCGATGTGCTTGAGGCCGTAGGTCTTGGCCAGGTCTTCCCAGGTGCCTTTCCAGTTGGCCCAGTCATCGGGCATGCCGACGCTGTTCACTGCGCCTTCCGCCTTGGCGGCGGCTTCCAGGGTTTTTAGATCGGTATCAGCGGCCATGGCGGCGGTGCACATGGCAATGGTCGAGCCTAACAGTGATGCCAGGAAAAGCTGTTTCATCCGAAGCTCCTTTGGGCGTTTTCAACGCTGCGTTTTTATGAACGTTTGCGGTGGTGTTGGTCTAGGTCAGCAATACACGAGCCAATTTAGGCGTGGTGGATGACAGTTTCATGTCGATGTCGTTTTTTGATGGTAAGAACGGACGATTGCGGGGTAAGCGTAGACGAAGACCAAGTGCCCGGAAGCCTTGGACTTGGCCGGTGTCTTGCAAGTTATGGGATAGAGCATTGGCCGCTGCTGTCATCTGTCGGTCATGTGCAATGCCTAGGCTTGCACGCAGTAGCAGGGGCTCGTTTGAGGGGCGTTTTGTGCACTCAAACAGTGCTGGTCTAGTCCAGATAGGTAACGTTGATGCGTGATGAGGCAACCAAAGCGGTGACAACCATTGGCCTGGCGCTGCAAGAGCAGATCGACCACGGTTTGTTGCCGCCTGCCAGCAAACTGCCGGCCGAGCGCAAACTCAGCGAGTTGTTTGGTACCACCCGGATTACGGTGCGGGAAGCCTTGTTACAACTTGAGGCCCAGGGACAGATTTATCGCGAGGAGCGGCGGGGGTGGTTTGTGTCGCCGCCCCGGCTGGCTTACAACCTGATGCAACGCAGTCACTTTCACGCGATGGTCAGTGCCCAGGGGCGGGTGCCTTCAACCGAAGTGATTTCGGCGCGACTGCAGCCGGCTTCGGCGGCGGTGTGTGCATGGTTGCAGTTGCCGGCGTTGTCCAGCGTGATCCAGATTTGTCGGGGGCGCAGGATTGATGGGCGGTTGGTGTTGTATGTGGAGCACTATCTGAATCCGCAGTATTTTCCGGGGATTCTGGAATGTGATTTGAATGAGTCGATTACGGAGTTGTATGCGCGGGTGTATGACTTACATTACGGGCGGGTGCGGTTTGAGATTGTGCCTACGTCGTTGCAGGTGGAGGCGGCTGCGGCGTTACGGGTGTCGGTGGGGAGCCCGGGGTTACGGATTGCTCGGGTTAATTATGATCAGCATGAGCGGTTGATTGATTGTGATCTGGAGTTTTGGCGCCATGATGCGATTCATGTTGGGGTGGATGTGGTTTGATCATTGGGTACATATCCATTCTCTCGGTAACGGCTACTTAAGGTTTCGCTCTTACAGCGAGTCACTTTGGAAAAGAGCCCCAAAGTAACCAAAGGGCTCTTGCCCCACCACTCGGCACCTCGCCTAGGCTCGGTGTGCCCGCACTCCGGCATTACTCCGTGGGCCGCCGCGACGGGCCATCCATGGCCCAACGCGGCTATCCCGGCATCCATGCCGGGATGCCCACTGCGTAATGCCTACGTTCGGCCAGCGTGGTTTAACGGGGCGCCTAAGATCAAAATCAAAAGCACGGCGGCCTGAAAGCCGACCTGAGTGGTAGAAGCAAAGGCAAGGTCCAGAGCGAAAGCAGAGCTGCTTTTCTGTGGGAGCTGGCTTGCCTGCGATGCAGGCAACTCGGTCTTTCAGGAACACCGAGGTGATGTCATCGCAGCATAGGTATCTACACATTTTTTGAATCCTGCAAAAACCCTGTATCCGCTGCCGAGGCACGAGGCTGCGATGGGCTGCGAAGCAGACCCCGAGGGCGGTCCTGCGGACCGCATCGCAGCCTCGTGCCTCGGCAGCGGCTACAAAAATCAGGTTCCTGCGCAATTGTGTAGATACCCATGGCCATCGCAGGCAAGCCAGCTCCCACAGTCGACCGTGCCCGCCTTTGATCTTGCCTTTGCTTCACACCACTCAAGCCGGCCGGTAGGCCGCTGTGTTCTTGATCTGCTTTTGACCTTGATCTTAGGCGCCCCGTTAAACCACGATGGCTGAACGCAGGCATTGGTCCGTGGGTAAACCGGCAGGACGCCGGTTTAGCCGCACTGGGCCAGGGATGGCCCATTGCGGCGGCCCACGGAGCAATGCCGGAGTGAGGGCACACCGAGCCTGAGCGAGGTGCCGAGTGGTGGGGCAAGAGCCTTTTGGTTACTTTTGGGCTCTTTTCAAAAGTGACCCGCTGTAAGAGCGGAACCCTAATCAGCCATTACCAAAAAAACGGATATGTACTCGGTTAAAGCCTCAAGGCTTAGCACCAGCATACAAATAATCCGTAGCCAACGAAGCCAACGTCCTAACCCCCACCACCAACGCCGACTCATCCACAAAGAACCCCGGATTATGATTCGGCGCCGCCTTGCTCATCTCCTGATCCCGCGGCGTCACCCCAAGAAACACAAACAACCCCGGCGCCTCCTTGGCATAAAACGAAAAGTCCTCAGCCCCACCCACCAGCGGCCCCTGGACCACATCACCGTTGGCCGCCCACCGCAGGCTCGGCAGCATCTTCTCGGTCAGCGCCGGGTTGTTGATGGTCGGATCGTACTTCTCAATGATCGTCACCTCAGCCTTCGCCCCACCACTTTCAGCGATCTTCTCCACGGTCTGGCGCACATCCGCATGCAGTTTCTGGCGGATGCCATAATCGTAAGAGCGAATGGTCCCGCTCATGTCCAGCGACTCAGGAATGATGTTGTACCGGGTGCCGCCATTGATCGTGCCGATGCTCACCACCGACGGAAACGAAGAGATGTCGGTGCGACGGCTGACCACGGTTTGCAAACCGACGATGGTCTGCGCGCCCACGGTGATCGGGTCGATGCCGTCCCATGGCCGGCCGGCGTGGGTCTGTTTACCGAGGATTTTGATGCGCAGGTCATCCGAGCTGGCCAGGGTCGGCCCCGGGCGATAGGCGATTTGCCCGGCAGGTACACCGGCCCAGACATGCAGGCCAAAGACGGCATCCGGCTTGGGCGATTTTATTACGCCTTCCTGCACCATCATCTTCGCGCCCCAGGTGTTTTTACCGTCGGGGATGAAGTCGCTCGGGCCTTCTTCGGCAGGCTGGAAGTAGAACACCACGGTGCCCGGCAATCGGTCGCGCATGCCGGTGAGAATTTTCGCTGTACTCAGCAGGATCGCAGTGTGGGCGTCGTGGCCACAGGCGTGCATCACGTCGACTTCTTTGTCCAGGTACACGCCTTTGGCTTTGGAGGCAAAGGGCAGGTCGGAGGTTTCCTTGACCGGCAATGCGTCCATGTCGGCACGCAAGGCGACGGTTGGGCCGGGCAACGCGCCTTTGAGGATCGCGACCACGCCAGTGCGGGCGACGCCGGTTTTTACGTCCAGGCCCATCTCGCGCAGTTGCTTGGCCACCCGTTCGGCCGTGCGTTTTTCGGTGTTGCCCAGTTCGGGATGGGCGTGGATGTCGCGCCGGGTTTCCAGCAGGGCCGGCTCGAGGATTTTCGCCTGGGCGGCGATTTCTTCCCGGGCGCTGTCCTGGCCGCTGCTGGCGGCCATGACTGCACTGCTGGCGACGCCGCACAGCAGGCCTAGAACCCATTGATGTGTAAGACCGGTTAACCGCATAAGGACTTCTCCCTGATTATTGTTGTTGATCCTCGTGTCGTCCGGGCGGCGCCTATTCTTTCTCTTGCATGCCTCCCGCCGCCGTCACTACCTGCACGCTCAAGCGTGGGGTTGCCAGGTCCAGCCCGGCTTCGTCCAGATGCCGCTTGAGCGACAGGTTGAACGCTCGCGAAACTTCCCACTGCTTGATCGGTGCGGTCTTGAAGCGTGCGCGAAGAATCGCACTGCCGGACTCGAAACTTTCTACCCCCTGGATCTCCAGTGGCGACCAGATATTACGGCGCTGCAACGGATCATTGCGCATCTTCTGGCCGACATCGCGCATCAATTTGATAGCGTCGTCGATCTCCATGTTGTAGGGGATCGCCACCCGGAAGATCGCGTAGCCAAACTCCCGGGAGTAGTTCTTGATGCTTTTGATTTCGCTGAACGGAATGGTGTGGACGATGCCGTCGATATCCCGCAGGCGCACCGTACGAATGGTCAGCCCCTCGACTGTCCCCAGGTGACCGCCGACGTCGACATAGTCATCAATTGCCAGGGAGTCTTCGATGATGATGAACAGGCCGGTGATCAAGTCCGCCACCAGTGATTGGGCACCAAAACCGATGGCCAGACCGATCACACCGGCACCGGCGAGCAGTGGCGTGACGTTCATGCCCATGTTCGCCAGGGCGACGATGGAGGCGATGATGAAGATCGTCACGAACAGCACGTTGCGAATCAACGGCATCATGGTCTGTGCGCGGGCGTTGGCCAGGCCTTTGCGCGAGCGGGTGAGCGCGTGGTGAATGGCGGTGTCGGCGAGGATCCAGATCAACCAGGAAAACAGCAACGTGCCGCCAAGGCCGAACAGCTTGACGCTGATTTCATGGCCGTCGCCTTCGGTAAAGCGAATCAACGACAGGCCCCAGACCCGCAGGCCCAGTTCGATAAACACCAGCCATACCACCAGGTGCGCCAGGGTGTAGACGAAGCTTTTCAGGCGCTCGGAATACAGCGCATGACGCTTGTGCCCACGCTGGGGTTTGAGTGAATGGCGGCGTACCAGGCCATTGATCACCATGCACAGCACCAGTAATACCGTGCACAGTAGCGATTGGCGCAGGGCGGTGCTGGTGTCGCCGGCGGAGAGGAAGGTGGCGAACAGCGAGATGCCCACCAGCAGCAGAGCCGGCAGGTACCAGAAGGTGCCGATGATTGAGAGCGTGTCGCTCAGGGCGCGGCGGGTCAGGCGGCGTGACAGGGGCTGGTTGCGGATCAGGTGCGCAATGGGCCGTCGGAAGCGCAGGATGAACACGCCGGTGGACAGCGCGGCCATCACATTGGCGACGGTTGCTGTCGTGTGGGCCAGGTGGGGCCCCAGGCTTTCCGTCATGCGTGGGTCGCTCAGGGCTTCGCCGAACGCGGCAAAGCTGCCGATCCACCACAGCGGCCGGAACGCCTGGTGACGCAGGATGTACAGCGCGCGGTGGCGGTGAGGACCGTCCAGTACCGAAAAGGCGATGACGCAGATGGCCGAGAAACAGGTACCCACCACCAATGCGTAGGCCAGCATCATCGCCAGGGATTTGCCCAGGGATGAGGGCAGTGCGTAGCTCAGGTAGACGGTGATTACCAGGGCGATCAGCCAAGGGCCCAGTTTGCGCAGGGCAAAGCGCAGCATGTCCCAGGTCCTGGGGTGTTGCGGCAGTTCTTCGCTGAGGCCGAAACGCTCGCGCACTCGATGGCTGATCCAGATCAGCGCAGCGGCCAGCAAGCTCCAGAGTGCCAGGATCACGGCAAAGCCAAAGATGATCGGCAGCCATTCACTGGCCGGGAGCATCAGTGCCGTCAGTTCATCCTTGGCTTGGTCGACTTCGTTGGACCAGCGGCTCAGTGGGCTGTCGGCTCCGGAAAACTGCTGCTCAAGACTGGTCAGGGTGCCGCCGATCAAACCGAGTACGCCTTGTTCGGCGACGGGTTGGGCTTTTTGCGTGGTCTCGCGCAGCTTCTTCAAGTCGCTCAGCAGCTTGGTGCGCTGCTGGTCGTTTTCCAGGGTCTTGATCACCTCGTCCAGGGATTGCCCCAGAGGTACGTCAGCCTGCGGTTGGGTTTTGTTGGTGCCACTCAACAATCCCGGTAGACCAACAGCCTGGGCAGGGGCCATGGGCAACAAGGTGAGCAGGCAAACAAGCAGGTAATACGGCAGGGTAAACAGACGGGCAAGCACGAGGCGGTCAACCTTAGATACGACGAATTGACCGAGTGTACGAGGCCGCTATGCCCAATGCGAGTGCATTTGTTACTCGGCGAGCTTGGCGAGGATCTTGTAAACCACGGTGCCGAGGATCAGCAGCATGCCGATCCACATGCTGAACACGCCAAGGTTCTTGTCGCGGAAGTTGAAGCCGACGGCCAGAAGGATCATGCCCGTGAGGATGGGAATGAGCATGGAGTGGAAGGCGGACATGGTGATCATGGGCGACGGCCTTGTCGTTGAGGGATGAGTATAAGTCTAGGCCGGTTTGTGGGAAGTGGGGTTGATGTGTGTCAGAAATAACATTTGTAGCCGCTGCCGAGGTACGAGGCTGCGATGGGCTGCGTAGCGGCCCCGACACATCGCAGACTCGTCCCTCGGCAGTGGCTACATCAAGGCAAGTCGCGACTCGCGTAGAACGCACTCAACACCTTCACCAGGTGTGCCAGGTCATGGCTGCCACACAATTCACGGATCGAATGCATGGCAAACGTCGGCAGGCCGATGTCCACGGTACGCACACCCAGGTGGCTGGCGGTGATCGGGCCGATGGTCGAGCCACAGCCCATGTCGCTGCGTACCACGAAGCTTTGCACCGGCACTTCTTCGGCCATGCACAGGTGGCGGAAGAACCCGGCGGTTTCGCTGTTGGTGGCGTAACGCTGGTTGCTGTTGACCTTGATCACCGGACCGGCGTTGAGTTTCGGGCCGTGGTTGGCGTCGTGCTTTTCGGCGTAGTTGGGATGTACGCCGTGGGCGTTGTCGGCGGATACCAGCAGCGACTTCTGAATGGTGCGTACGAACTCGTCACCTTCGGGCAGCAGGCGGCGCAGGGTCTGTTCCAGCATCGGACCGTCGGCACCGCAGGCCGAGCAGGAGCCCACCTCTTCATGGTCGTTGCACACCAGCACGCAGGTTTCTTCGGTGTCGCTGGTGAGCAAGGCCTGTAGGCCGGCGTAGCATGACAGCAGGTTGTCCAGGCGGGCGCCGGCGATGAAGTCGCCATTGAGGCCAATCACTGCGGCGCTCTGGGTGTCGTAGAAGCTCAGTTCATAGTCGAGCACCACGTCGGCGTTCAAGCCGTGTTCCCGAGCCAGTTGTTCGGTGAGTACGGCGCGGAAATCCACACGCTCGTCACCGGCAAATTGCGCGAGGATCGGTGGCAGTTCGGTCTGGGCATTGATCGCCCAACCCTGGTTGGCTTCGCGGTTCAGGTGAATGGCCAGGTTGGGGATGATGGCGATGGGCAACTTGAAGTCGATCAACTGGCTTTCGACTTTGCCATCGCGACGGAAGGTGACACGGCCGGCCAGGGACAGGTCGCGGTCGAACCACGGTGCCAGCAGTGCGCCGCCGTACACTTCAACCCCCAACTGCCAGAAGCCCTGGCGTTGCAGCTCAGGCTGGGGCTTGACCCGCAGGCATGGGCTATCGGTGTGGGCGCCGACCAGGCGAATCCCGCTTTGTAGCGGCGAGTGACGGCCGAGCTTGAAGGCAATGATAGAGGAGTCGTTGCGGGTCACGTAATAGCGACCGTTGGCCTCGGTGGTCCAGGTCTCACGCTCGTCCAGACGCTGGAAACCCGCAGCTTCCAGGCGCTGAGCAAGGGCGGCGGTGGCATGAAACGGGGTAGGGGAGGCCTTGAGGAAGTCGATCAGGCCTTGGTTCAACTCTTCGCGCATAAGTAGCTCCAGACAGCAATGCGCGGAGTTTACCGTATTGGTTTGGCTCGGTGGCGAGAAGTGACGCAGATCGAGTGTGGGAGCGGGCTTGCCTGCGATGGCGGTGTCTCAGTCTGCCTGTTTTGTACTGCTAGACCGCTATCGCAGGCAAGCCAGCTCCCACATTTTTGACCGTATGCAGCCTTTAGAACGGGGCGGGGCACTCGAAGCGCAAGCGTTCGCCGCTTTGCGGATGAGTAAAGCTCAGCATGCTCGCATGCAGGCATAGTCGCGGCCATGCGGCCAACGCTTGCTCATGAGCGTACAAACCATCACCCAGCAACGGGTGACCAATGGACAACATATGCACCCGCAGTTGGTGCGAGCGGCCGGTAATCGGTGTCAGTTCAACCCGGCACCAATCGCCGCAACGTTCCAATACTTTCCAGAAGGTCAGGGCGTTTTTGCCGAACTCATGGTCCACCACATGCCGGGGCTTGGTGGGTGGGTCGTAGCGCAATGGCAGGTCGATGCTGCCGCTGTCCAGTTCCGGTTGGCCCCAGCACAGGGCGGTGTAGGCCTTTTCGGTTTCCCGGTCGTGGAACTGACGAGACAATTCACGGTGGGTATCGGCATCTCGTGCCAGCAGGATGATGCCCGACGTTTCCCAGTCCAGGCGGTGGACGATACGGGCCTCGGGGTAGCCGTTCTCCTGCAGGCGGGTGATCAGGCAGTCCTTGTTGTCGTCGGCGCGACCAGGCACGGACAGCAGCAGGGTAGGCTTGTTCACCACCAGGACAGCAGCATCCTGATGAAGAATATGGACATTGGACAGCGGCATTAAACAGCCTCGTAACAAACGCCAACGGCGGCTCGCTCACCCCGTTCCCATACAGGGATCAAGGTAATCGAGCCGCCGTGGCGACCGCCTTTTCGATCAACGATCAGGCAGGGTGATATTGAGTTCCAGAATCGAGCAACTGCCGTCATTTTCCAGGGCGACATGCACGTCATCGTTGCCGATATTGACGTATTTGCGAATCACCTCAACCAGCTCCTTTTGCAAGGCTGGCAGGTAATCCGGCGTGCTGCGTTGGCCGCGTTCGTGCGCCACGATGATCTGTAGACGCTCTTTCGCTACCGACGCGGTGCTTGGCTTTTTGTTGGCACGAAAGAAGTCAAGAAATTTCATTGTTTAGTTGCCTCCAAAGATACGCTCGAAGAATCCCTTCTTCTTTACATCGAGGAAGCGATGTTCCACATTTTTGCCCAGCAAGCGATCGACAGCATCGCTGTACGCCTGGCCGGCGTCGCTCTGGTCGTCAAGAATTACCGGGACGCCCTGGTTGGAGGCCTTCAGGACTGCCTGGGATTCAGGAATCACCCCCAGCAGGGTCACTGCGAGGATTTCCTTGACGTCTTCAACGCCGAGCATTTCACCGTTACTGACGCGCTCCGGGTTGTAGCGGGTCAGCAGCAGGTGTTCCTTGATCGGGTCTTCACCTTTCTCGGCGCGCTGGGATTTGCTGGCCAGCAGGCCAAGCATACGGTCCGAGTCACGTACCGAAGACACTTCAGGGTTGGTCACGACGATGGCTTCATCGGCGAAGTACATCGCCAGGTGAGCACCGGTCTCGATGCCGGCCGGAGAGTCGCAGACCACGTACTCAAAGGTTTCCTTGAGCTCGGCCAGGACTTTGCCTACGCCCTCTTTGGTCAGCGCGTCTTTGTCACGGGTCTGGCTGGCGGCCAGTACATACAGGTTCTCAAGGCGCTTGTCCTTGATCAGGGCCTGTTGCAGGTTGGCTTCACCGTTGACCACGTTGACGAAGTCGTACACCACGCGGCGTTCACAGCCCATGATCAGGTCGAGGTTACGCAAACCGACGTCGAAGTCGACGATGACTGTCTTGTGGCCACGCAGAGCGAGGCCGGTACCGATAGCGGCGCTGGTGGTGGTCTTACCCACACCACCCTTGCCGGATGTAACCACGAGAATCTTGGCCAAGGTGTTTCACCCCTAAGGAAAAAGGACTTTTAGCCCCTGAAAAACATCTCTTGAAACTCGCTGCAGGCGGACAGCCAGTGTAGGAACGGGATGAAAAAATGTGGTTTATTCAAAATAAACAGCACTTTCCAATTATTCCTACGCAAGTTTTGCCGTTTTCGCTGTGCTATCAGAGTCTAGAGATGCTTGGAAAATGCGGCAGTATCCGTTAAAGACGAACGATGTTCAACACATCGCCCGACAGGCTGACTTGTACCCCGGCCCCCCACAGTGGATCGCGGCGCAAATCTTCCGAAACCTTGTACTGGCCTGCGATCGACACTAGCTCAGCAGTCAACTGCTGGCAAAAAATCCGGGCCTTGGTATCACCCTTGATGCCAGCCAGTGCACGACCCCGCATGGGACCGTATACATGGATATTGCCATCGGCGAGAAGTTCCGCTCCAGGGCTGACCGGGGCGATGACTACCAAATCGCCACCCTGGGCATAAATCTGCTGTCCGCCGCGTACGGGCGAGGTAATGATCTTGGTTGGCTTGACCGTGGGCTCCGGCGGTTTCTCCGGTTTTTTCTTCACTTCGCCTTCCAGCGGATCCAGCGCACGCTCGCGAGCGCCGGACGGTGGCAATACAGGCAATTCAATGGCAATGGCGGCGGCGATGTCTTCGATGCGGTTGGCACGAATCGCCAGGGTACGCAGGCCATGGGAGCGGCACACACGCATCAATCCCGGCAGATCAACCGCGCCTTGGCCGGCGGGCAGTTTATCCAGGGCCAGCACCAGCGGGGCGTTATTGAAGAAGTTCGGCGCCAGGGCGACCTTGGCGGCGAGCTGGCGATCCAGGGCATCAAGGTCGTTGCGGGCCAGTTCCAGCACGGTAATGGCGAGCATGCTGCCTTTCAGCTGGAACACGGGATCTTGGTCTAGCGGTTCGGTTTGGCTCATGGTCGGCATAAAGCGGCTTGTCACGAAAAGTGTCGAGACTTATAACGAGAACATCCGCGAGCCGCAAGCCGGGTCGAACCGTTGTAGAATGCGCGGCCCTTGTCTTTACCGGAATCTGTAATGGATCGCCCGCGTTTTCGAGCTGTATTTTTTCACCCGCGTTTTTGGCTGTTATGGCTGGGACTCGGCCTGCTGTGGCTGGTCACACAGTTGCCGTACCGGGTTTTACTGGGGATTGGCCGCGCGCTCGGTGCGGGAATGTACCGAGTGGCCGGTGAACGTCGCCGCATCGCCGCACGAAACCTGGAACTGTGTTTCCCGGAAAAGTCCGCCAAAGAGCGTAAACATCTGCTCAAGGAAAATTTTGCCTCCACCGGTATTGCCTTCTTCGAGATGGCCATGAGCTGGTGGTGGTCCAAACCACGCCTGGCGCGACTGGCCCATGTCGAAGGGCTTGAACACCTCAAGCAGGCCCAGTTGGAAGGCAAGGGCGTGATCTTGATGGCCCTGCATTTCACTACCCTGGAAATCGGCGCCGCCTTGCTGGGGCAGAAGCACACCATTGACGGTATGTACCGTGAGCACGGCAACCCGCTGTTCGATTTCGTCCAGCGCCGTGGCCGCGAGCGGCATAATCTTGACTCCCTGGCGGTAGAGCGCGAGGACGTGCGCGGCATGCTCAAGCTACTGCGGTCTGGCCGCGCCATCTGGTACGCACCGGACCAGGACTACGGTGCCAAACAAAGTATCTTCGTGCCGTTGTTCGGTATTCAGGCGGCGACCGTCACGGCCACCAGTAAATTCGCCCGCCTGGGCAAGGCGTTGGTCGTGCCCTTTACTCAGGAGCGCTTGGCTGATGGCAACGGTTATCGGTTGGTGATCCACCCGCCGCTGACTGATTTTCCGGGTGAAACCGACGAAGTCGACTGCCTGCGCATCAACCAGTGGGTGGAGGTGTCCGTCCGTGAATGCCCCGAGCAATACCTGTGGACCCACCGCCGCTTCAAGAGCCGGCCGCCGGGTGAGCCTAAACTGTACGAAAAGCGCCGTCGTTGATGTGATGTCCCCACGCACCATGGAGTGATGCAATGCGCCCAGCTGAACCGGTCACAGGCTTGATTCTTTCCGGCGGCGGGGCGCGAGCCGCCTATCAGGTGGGGGTGTTGGCAGCCATTGCCGAGTTGTTGCCGCCGGGGGCGGCCAATCCGTTTCCGGTGATCGTTGGCACGTCCGCGGGGGCGATCAATGCGGTCAGCCTGGCCAGCGGCGCGATGGACTTCAAAGCCGCGATCGTGCGGCTGACCGCCTTCTGGCAGGGCTTTCGCAGCCATCTGGTGCTGCGCAGTGACTGGCCCGGAGTGATTCGCCAGGCCAGTCGATTCTTTGGCCATAGCCTGTTGGGTTTCGGGGCGCCATTGCCGGTGGCGTTGCTCGACAGCTCGCCGCTGCGGGATCTGCTTCAAGACAAACTGCACCTGGAAGGTATCGACGAAGCGATCCGGCAGAAACACTTGCACGCGGTGGCTGTCACCGCCTTCGGCTACGAGTCGGGGCAGGCGGTGACGTTCTACCAGGGCGGCGGCACCATTGATGCGTGGCTACGCCATCGACGTATCGGTGTGCCCACTCAGTTGACCGTTGAGCATTTGCTGGCCAGCTCGGCGATCCCATTGCTGTTTGCACCGGTCAAACTCGATCAGGAATATTTCGGCGACGGTGCGGTGCGTCAGTCGGCGCCGATCAGCCCGGCGTTGCACCTGGGGGCCAGCCGTGTGCTGGTGGTGGGCGTCAGTGGCAACCCACGAGGGCTTGACCCTTCAAACCCCTTGCAACGCACCTACAGCGGTCTGGAGCCCACCCTGGCACAGATCGGTGGGCATATGCTCAACAGTACCTTCATCGATAGCCTGGAAAGTGACATCGAGTTGTTGGAGCGCCTGAACCAGTTCAGTCGTTTGTTGCCGGT
The DNA here is from genome assembly GCF_009724245.1 of Pseudomonas spelaei. Lineage (GTDB taxonomy): Bacteria > Pseudomonadota > Gammaproteobacteria > Pseudomonadales > Pseudomonadaceae > Aquipseudomonas > Aquipseudomonas spelaei. The sequence continues at coordinate 28,826 of NZ_WNNK01000027.1, forward strand.
CAACAGTGCCGCGCAAGGCCTGGCGCCGGTGGACGTGCTGGTGATTGCGCCGAGCCAGCCTATCGACGAGATTGCGGCCCGTCATCGCCAGGAATTGCCGGCGGCGTTGCGCCTGTTCCTGCGTGGCCCGGGGGCAACCAAGACCAGTGGCGCGGGGGTGCTCAGTTACTTGTTGTTCGAAGCGGGGTATTGCAGCGAACTGATTGAGCTGGGGCGGCGGGATGCGTTGGCCAAGTGTGAGGAGTTGAAGCGGTTTCTTGGCCTGGCGCCGAGCTGAATGTGGGAGCTGGCTTGCCTGCGATAGAGGTGGGTCAGTCAATGCATTTGGCACAGACACACCGCAATCGCAGGCAAGCCAGCTCCCACATGGGGGCGTGGTTAGCCGTTAGAAGTGATACTTGACCAGCAGACTCGCCGTGTCCTGGTTGGTCTCGAACGCGCGCGTGTCCTGGACGCCGTACTTGTTCTTCCAGTAGTCGTATTCGATACCGACATACAACTGCTTCTCGCCCCAATGCAGCGCCTTGCCCAGGTCATATTTGATCTGTGGGTTGATGTGCAAGTTGGCGTGGTAAGTACCACGGGAGTTTTTATCGTTGTCTACCACCCAGTCGAGGTAGCCGTCGATCAGCACGTTGGAGTTACCCACGGGGATGGTGTACGACCACACCGGCGTGATCTGCCAGATGTTGTCACCCGGGCGACCGCCTTCGGTCTGGCGCTGGTAGAAGTTCAACTGGAAATAGTCGAAGCCGGGGATCGCCAGGTCGAAACCAGGGCCCACCAGATACGAGTCGGTATCGCCTTCGCCGAACTCGTAAGTGAACGCCAGCAATACATCCTTGATCGGGCCGAAGGACAGGTCCTTGTCGAAGATCTTGCCGAAAGACAGGCGCGGGCTGAACTCACCGTAGTAAGTATTCGGGCCGACGTTGCCGTCTTCCTTGCCGTTGTAAAAAATGCGGTCGAGGAAGAAGAAGTTGTCGCCATACTTCCAGGCATCGGCATGTTCAAAGGTGACGGTTTGCTGGATCTGTGGGTTGATGGTGAAGTTCTTGCCCCACAGGTACGTCAGGCTGTTGTTCTGCCACTGCAGCAAATCACCGGCCATGGTCTGGCCGCCAGCCAACAGAGTTCCTGCCAGCATCAGGCCTTTCAATGTAGCTTTCATTCGGTTGCTCCCAAGTTAAGGTTTTTTAGTTTTCTTCGACACAGGCGCTCTGGTGTGGCGCCTTTTGGTTCGCTGCAAAAATCGTCCGTCTGGTCAGCTTTAATGCTTTTAGCAAGAGCTGCGCCAAGGTGTTCGAAAAGCCAATAAAACGCCGCCGGCTGCGTTCAACGCAGTCGAGTCCAGAGGTTTTTTGTGCACGTTGGCGCTGACATCGGGCCGGGATAAGTTGGCCTGGCAGTCAGCTTTTACATTTGCTGTTTTTTTTTGAGTCGACATGAGCGGGCGCGGAGAATACTGACTCCCGTGCCTGTGCTCAAGTGCGCCGTTACAGAGCGCGTGGGGCGAGAATGGGGCGCGGCGTGTGGCCGGCCCCGGGTGAATGGTGTGCATGGTGTTGCTCCCTGATCGTTCTTATTGTTGTTGTGACGCCGGGTGAGCTGTTTTCTGAATCAGTGTTGGTGAGCGTGTTCGTTGGCCGCAGCCCGTTCGGCGCCGCCCAGGATGTTGAACAACAGGTTCAGCGACAACGCGCTGAGGGTCGCCATAGCGATGCCGCTGTGGGTGATCGGGCTCATCCACAACGGCAACTGCGCGAAGAACTCCGGTCGCACCACTGGAATCAGGCCCATGCCAATGCTCACCGCCACCAGCAACTGGTTACGACGGTCGGCGATGTCGGCTTCCTGGAGAATCTTGATCCCGGTGGCCGCCACCATACCGAACATGGCGATGGCCGCGCCGCCGAGTACCGCCGGCGGAATCGAGGCCACCAGGAACGCCGCCTTGGGCAGCAGGCTGAGTACAATCAGAAAGCCTCCGGCAACGATGGTCACCGAGCGGCAGCGCACACCGGTCATTTGCACCAGGCCGATGTTTTGCGCGAAAGAGGAATGGGTGAAGGTGTTGAAGAACCCGGCGAAGAATGATGCCCCGGCGTCACACAGCAGGCCACGACGCAGCATTTTTGGCGTGACTTCCTGGCCGGTGATCTTGCCCAGGGCCAGGAACATCCCGGTGGACTCGACGAAGATAATCACCACCACCAGGCACATCGACAGAATCGGCGCCAACTCGAATTTGGGCATGCCGAAATGCAACGGCGTCACCACTTGCACCCAGGGCGCCTGAGCCAGGCCGCTGAGGTCGACCATGCCAATCATCCCGCACAACCCGTAACCGAGGGCCATGCCGATCAGCACCGAGATATTGACCCAGAAGCCACGCATGAAGCGATTGATCAGCAAAATGGTGGCCAGCACCAGGGCGGCAATGGCCAGGTAAATCGGTGAGCCAAACTGTACGGCAGCGGCACCGCCGCCCGCCCAGTTAACGGCAACGGGGAATAACGAAAGACCGATGGCGGTGATGACGGTGCCGGTCACCAGCGGTGGAAAGAAACGCACCACCTTGGACATGAAAGGCGCAATCACAATACCGAAGAAACCGGCCGCGATGGTCGCGCCGAAGATCCCTTGCAGGCCGATGCCAGGCATGCCCGCCATGGCAACCATGCTGCCAACCGCCGCGAAACTGGCGCCCATCATCACCGGCATGCGAATGCCCACCGGGCCGATGCCGAAGGATTGCACCATGGTGGCGATGCCCGCCACCAGCAGGTCGGCGTTGATCAGAAAAGCGATCTCTTCACGACTCAAACCCGCGGCTTGTCCGATGATCAGCGGCACTGCGACCGCACCGCCGTACATCAGCAATACGTGTTGCAGGCCTACCAGAATCAGTTGCAACAGGGGTAGCCGCACCATGGCGGGTGCGGCAGGAATCTGCGGTTCGGCTAACTCGGACATGCAACACCTCGGATCTTTTTATTTTTGTGTTGTTGGACAACCGCTGCGCGGTTGATCGCGGGCAAGCCCGCTCCCACATTGGTTTGTGAATACATTCAAGTGTGGGAGCGGGCTTGCCCGCGATAGCGGCCGTCAGTGCGCCGCAGGTTTAGTTGGTACGCGCCCCCTGATTGATCCAGGTGCCAATCAAATCCCGTTCCTGCTGGGTCATCTGGGTGATGTTGCCCAACGGCATGATCTGGCTTGCTACAGCCTGTGCCTGAATCCGAGGCGCCATTTGCTGGATCTGCTGCGGTGTATCAAACATCACCCCGGCAGGCGCTGCGCTGAACAACGGGCTGGTGGGTTTGGCCGAATGGCATACGGCGCAGCGTTCCTGAATCACGCTGTGCACTTTTCCAAAGTCCGTTGATGCCTGAGCAGGCGCAGCTTCGGCAGCCGGTGCAGGTGCGGCGGGTGCAGCTGGCTTGAGTCCACCCCCCAGCGCGGTTTCCGGCAGCGGCTGGTACTCGATGGCCGCTGGAGCCTTGGCCACGTCCGGTGCGGTGGCCACAGGTTTCGGACCGGTGACGTACGCCAGGCAAATCATCGCCAGGGCGCCGACCGGCAAGGTCCAGGCATACTTCTGGCTGTTATGACGGGTGTTGAAGTAGTGACGCACCAACACTGCCGCCACCGCGATCCCGGCCAGGATCAACCAGTTGTACTGGCTGCCGTAGGTGCTCGGGAAGTGGTTGCTGATCATGATGAACAGCACGGGCAGGGTGAAGTAGTTGTTGTGCCGCGAACGCAGTAAGCCCTTGGCTGGCAGCGCTGGATCCGGTGTGCGGTTTTCCGCGATGGCTGCCACCAGCGCGCGCTGGGCCGGCATGATGATGCGGAACACGTTACCGACCATGATGGTGCCGATCACGGCACCCACATGCAGGTAAGCACCGCGACCGCTGAACACCTTGCTGAAGCCATAGGCGGCGGCAATCAATAGCACGAACAGGATCAAACCGAGCAGGGCAGGGCGCTTGCCCAGGGCCGAGTCGCAGAGAAAGGAGTAGACGAACCAGCCCACGAACAGTGAGCCAATGCCCAGCAGCACACCTTCCGGACCACTGAGGCTGCTGCCCGGGGCCAGCAGGTACAAGGTCGGGTTGGCGTAGAACACCACGCACAGCAGCGCGACGCCCGACATCCAGGTGAAATAGGCTTCCCATTTGAACCAGTGCAGGTTGTCCGGCATGGTCGGCGGGGCCAGTTTGTATTTTTCCAGGTGGTAGATACCGCCACCGTGGATGGCCCACAAGTCACCGGCCAGGCCGTCCTTGGGGTTGACGCGATTGAGGTTGTTTTCCAGCCAGACGAAGTAGAACGACGCGCCGATCCAGGCGACGCCAGTGATCATATGAACCCAGCGCACGCTCAGGTTCAGCCATTCCATCAAATGTGCTTCCACAGTCTTTACCTCTCGCCTGTCACTCTGTCGTCGAGTGATCAGACCTTCTCTTATTGGTGGGGGGCGAGGATCAACCGCTCATCCTCTTTGAAAAAATGCTCATCGCAGTTATTGCCTGTGCCACTGCGATCAACCACCAGGAAGTCATCCCGCTTTTCGATCGTCAGCACCGGGTGGTGCCAAACGCCGCGATGGTAATTAATGCCCTGCCTGCCGTTGGTAACGAAGGCGCGGACCAAGCCCGATACAGGTTCATCGCCAAGGGGCGCGACCACGATCAGAAAGGGGTTGCCGAGCAGCGGAATAAAAGCCTGGCTGCCCAGCGGGTGTCGCTCCAGCATGCACACCGTCAGTGGCAAGTCCTGCGCGTCGGCGCGGAAGATGCTGATGATGGCGTTGTCTTCTGGCGTGGCGGTTTGCACCGTCGCCAGTTTATGAAAGCGCATGGTCGAGCCGTTATTGATCATGAAGTGATCGCTGCCATCGGTTTCGATAACGTCTCCGAAAGGGGCGAAGGCTTCTTTGGTCAGGGGCTCGATCATCAGTGTGCGCATGGCTGTCTTCTTATCCGGATTCTGTGTTGTTTGTTGTATCGCCATCGCAGGCAAGCCAGCTCCCACACTTGGAATGCATTCCCCTGTGGGAGCTCGCTTGCCTGCGATTGGGTTCACCGCTTACTTGGCCACCTTGCCCAGTACCCGCAGGCGGCTCACACCACCATCCGGGAACACGTTCAGGCGAATGTGAGTAATCGGCCCCAGTGCCTTGATCTGCTCGGCGAAGGTGTGTTCGGCGTGCATTTCCAGTTTCTGTGCCGGCAGCAGTTCACGCCAGAACAGCGATTGGGTCTCGATCTGGCTGTCGGTACCGCCCTTGACGAACGCACCCTGGATCGAGCAGGTGTCCGGGTAGTTGCCCTTGAAGTGCAGGGTGTCGACAACGATCTTCTCGATCTCGCCCGGATGGCCCAGGGCGACGATCACCCAGTCATTGCCAGGCGTACGACGACGAGCGGTTTCCCAGCCATCGCCCATGTTGATGCCACGGCCCGGGTTGAGGATGTTGCTCATGCGGCCAAAGTGTTCATCGGAGCAGGCCAGCGCGCGACCACCGTTCAATGCAGCAGCCAGGTCGACCTGTTCGTTGTCGCCCACGGCGGACCAGTCACGGAACGGAATACCGTACACACGCAGACGAGCCACGCCACCATCCGGGTAGATGTTGAAGCGCAGGTGGCTGAACGCCTGGTCGTTGTTGATTTCGTGGAAGTGATGGCTATTGCCTTGCAGCTCGACGGCCGACAGCACTTCAACCCACTGGGTGTTGGCGTCAGGTTCGCCGCAGGCCAGGAAGCAGGCTTCCAGGGAGGCCGACGGTGGGAAGTTGCCGGTGAAGAATGAAGTGTCGATGTCCACGCCCTTGATCGAGCCCGGTACGCCCAGGCGAATCACCGCGCTGTCGTAGCCTTCGAAGCGCTTGCGGCGCGACTCCCAGCCGTCCATCCACTTGCCGTTGTCATCGAACACGCCCTCCTTCCATACGGCCGGGGTCGGCTGGAACAGTCGGTTGGCGTCAGCGAACCAGTCATCGGTCACCGAGATAATCTTGGTGCCCAGGCGGGCGTCGGCCAGGTTGACGAACTTCTCGAACGGTACGGCATAAGCTTTCATTCTTCTTGTCTGCCTTAAATAGAGTGGCTGGGGATGGTCTGTTAGAGGGTCAGTAATCGGAACAACGCGATCTTGTTGATCTCGGCCAGTGCGCACTTGAACTCGGTGTCCACCGAGTTGTGGATGCGCGTTTCAAACGCGGCGAGGATCTGATGCCGGTTGCTGCCTTTTACCGCCATGATGAAGGGAAACTTGAACTTGGCCTTGTAGGCGTCGTTCAGCTCGGTGAAGCGCGAAAACTCGTCGCTCGAGCATTGGTGAATACCGGCGCCAGCCTGTTCATGAGTGCTGGCTTCGGTCAACTGGCCCTGGACGGCCGCACGGCCTGCCAGGTCCGGGTGAGCGTTGATCAGGGCCAACTGGCTTTGATGATCAGCACTCAACAGGATGTCGCTCATGCGCTGGTGCAGGGTTTCGATCTCATCGATCGAGCTGTCCTGGCCCAGGTCGAAGGCCTTTTCGGCCACCCATGGCGAATGTTCGTAGATATCGGCGAAGGCGTTGATGAAGGCATCGCGGCTCAAGGTCGAAGGTTTCAAGGTCTGGAAGGTGCTCATTTGGCCGCTCCCTGATACGGGTGGGCTTCGTGCCAGTGCCGGGCAATGTCAACGCGGCGGGTGAACCACACCTGTTCATGGCCTTTGGCGTATTCGATAAAGCGTTTGAGGGCAGCCAGGCGCGCCGGGCGGCCGATCAGGCGACAGTGCAAACCGATGGAGAGCATCTTCGGTGCCTCGGCGCCTTCGGCGTAGAGCACGTCGAACGCGTCTTTGAGGTACTCGAAAAAGTCGTCGCCCTTGTTGAAACCCTGGACCTGGGTAAAGCGCATGTCATTGGTGTCCAGGGTGTACGGGATCACCAGGTGCGGCTTGCCGGTCGGGTTGTTGGGTTCCCAGTAGGGCAGGTCGTCGTCGTAGGTATCGCAGTCGTAGAGGAAACCACCTTCTTCCATCACCAGCCGCCGGGTGTTGGGGCCGGTGCGTCCGGTGTACCAGCCCAAAGGGCGTTCGCCGGTGAGTTCGGTGAGGATGCGGATCGCTTCGAGCATGTGCTCGCGCTCCTGGGCCTCATCCATGTATTGGTAGTCGATCCAGCGGTAACCGTGGCTGCAGATCTCATGGCCGGCGTCGACCATGGCACGGATCACGTCCGGATGACGCTGGGCGGCCATGGCCACGGCGAAGATGGTCAGCGGGATATCGAATGCCTTGAACAACTTGAGGATGCGCCACACGCCGGCACGGCTGCCGTATTCGTACAGCGACTCCATGCTCATGTTGCGCTCGCCTTGCAGGGGCTGCGCCGAGACCATTTCCGAGAGGAAGGCTTCCGACTCTTTGTCGCCATGCAGGATGTTGCGCTCACCACCTTCTTCGTAGTTGAGTACGAACGACAAAGCGATGCGCGCCTTGCCCGGCCAGTGTGGATGAGGAGGGTTACTGCCGTAACCGATCAGGTCGCGTGGGTAGTCAGCGCTCACTGCAGTCTTCCTTCTTGTTCGTGGTAGCTAGTGTGTGGCGGCCAGCGAAAGACTGGGTGGCGTCACAGCGATGGACTGATTGTATACAACTTGATAGTCACTTTGTAAGCCTGTATTTCCGCATTTTTTCAATGGCTTCCTGACAGGATAGCACTGCAAGAAACCTGCCTGACTGGTCAGCTAATGGACGAAAGGTCGTTTAAAAGCAAGGGCGGATAAGGAATCTCCTGTAGAACCTTGGTCAATCGGGCAGTGCAGAAGTTTGTAATTTTTATTGTGTACAATTTTTTTGAAAAATGTCTTAATCACACATCGCCGGCTTTTTAATGCCCTGAAAAAGTGCGGCCTTTTCTAATCGGATTTCGGAGGCTAGCGCCCCATGGGACGACTGACCACACACGTACTGGATGCCGCACACGGCTGCCCCGGCAGCGCCATCAAGGTTGAGCTCTACCGCGTTGAAGGCGCACAGCTTGAGCTGGTCGCCAGCACCTTGACCAACAGCGACGGTCGTTGCGATGCACCGCTGCTGCAAGGCAGTGACTACCGCAGTGGCGTCTATCAGTTGCAGTTCAGCGCAGGGGATTACTACCGCGCCCGTGGCGTGCAATTGCCTGAGCCGGCCTTTCTTGATGTGGTGGTGCTGCGTTTCGGTATCAGTGCCGAACAAGACCATTACCACGTGCCCTTGCTGATTTCGCCTTACAGCTACTCCACGTATCGCGGTAGCTGAGTCGTCACCTCGCTTCACACCCCCAAAGCACTTCGTTGGTTTCGCCCGCTCACACTGCGGGCTTTTTTTTGCTTGCACGTTGCGCCGCATATTCACTGCCCCGTGCTTGACGGGCAGCCCTAGGCTTTCGATTTGGATGCAGGGGGATGCCCGAATGAGTACCGATACGCCCGTTTTTTTGCCTTTGCACGATGACGACGATGAAGGGCCCGCTACCGCTTCGGCGGTGATGCCAGCCGATATTTCGCAACTGATGCAGCGCCTGACCCGCCGTCTCAACTCGACGGCACAGCCCAGCCAACTGATCAACCAATTGCATGCCGCCGAACAGCGTTGTGCCGAGGCCCGAACGACTCTGCGCGATCTGGTGGCCAAAGCACCGCGAATCGTGCAACAGCTACAGCTGGTTTTACGGGACGCCTTTAGCGTTGCGCCCGAGACGCTGCTGTTTACCGAACCTCTGCCACCCGCTGAGCCGACCCGGATCGAAAGTCTCACGGAGCGGGCACTGGCATCGCTGAGCCAGCGGGCGTATCCGGCCGATATCAACAGCTTTACCGCCTTGAGCATCAAAAGAGCCCGGCATAGCCCTCTGACGATGACCCCCGCAGATGCGATGGGCAAGCTCCAGTGCCTGAACCTGCTTGAGCGTCTTGATGTTGCTCACGAGGCGTATTGGCAGGCGCTTGCCTATGGCTCCTGGCGCTCACGCAAGGAGCGTTGGGCCGAAGTCTACCGGCAGCTATTTGCCGACAAGGCGTTTGTTGCCCATCAGGTGCAGGACCTTTCCGATCACGGTCTGGCCATGGTGCTGGGGATCGTCGATGCGCCGACGCCCGAGCAGCGGCAGCAGGCAGGTGGATTCTGGAGCGATTTGCAGGTCTGTGAGTTGGTCTGGCCCGGGAGCGGGACGTCACAAGTGCCCGTTTGTGGCGCGCTGCATATCTTTCGTGATGCCGATCAGGGCCTGCGTCGCCAAGTGGTTTTTTTACCTGGGCTGCGCCGGGAGTTCCTTGAGTTTCGTTCCCTGGCCGACATGCAGCGCGATTTGCCCAAAGTACTTAACGATGAGGAGCACGCCTTGGTATGGCAGCGTTTACCGCTGCGTCGGCGCGATGAGCTGCTGCGTTTCCCCGACATTGTGGAGCTGATCCCGTTCAAGGTGGAGCGAGGACCGATCATTGCCGAAGATGCGTTGCGCTACAGCGCTCTTTCCGACCTGGAAACCCAATGGGATAACGAATTGGCATGTGCCTTGGCGATCAACCCGGCGTTGACATTCGAGCAAGGGTTTGGCGATGCCCCTCGGTTGAATGCCATCACACGCTTGCAACGCCTTGAGCGCAGCCGGTACTCGTCACTGGCATCGTCGTCTCTGGCTGGCCTGCTGGAATGGTTGTTGGACTGGGACCTGAAACGTCGGCACAAGGAGGTCAATTTTGGCCAGTTGCTTGTGCACATGACGATAAAGGGGCGTGAGCGGTTACTCAATCGTTACGAGCGAGCTCTTTTGGCGCTGCTGGATCCTCAGGACCTGAGTACCGATACCGCGGCGTTCAAGACGTTTCTGGCATGCGAGGGGCGGTGGCAGGAGCAGATCAATAAGGTCGAACAGTTGCTTGAGGAGGACGAGGCTCAATTCGGCAACAAGGATTTTTGGCTCTTCAAGGCGGAGGGGACCAGGAACCGTGGCGAACGACTGTTGGTCGCCCGGCATCGAGCGTTGCTGGAGGAGGCTGACATGCAGCGCCAGCTCGGGTTGATCGGCGAGCCGGAACACAAAGCGCTTGTTGAAGTGCTTGGCGCATCATGGCGTCTGGATCGCGGTAATAGCCCCCTGCGTGTGCTGGATATTTCACTGGGGAGCTATCTTGTGGCCGGTGCATTTGTCTTGACGAGTGCTGCCGCACTGGCTGATCGAAGCCTCAAGCAATGGGCCTTGCTCTGGGTTCCGGGCACACAGGCAGGCTTGCAACGGTTCATGTCCATGGACGCCTTGACTGCAGGGCTGGAGGCCGGTTTTACAAGTACTGAGGGCTCGCCACTGTGGTCCTGTATCAGTCGTCGACACCGTTCCGAGGCCCGTAGCTGGGTACGCTCACTGAGTGCGGGCCAGGCCTTTCCCCTGGCGTTCGTTGAGCGTCAGAGTGCTGTGCTGGCAGATGGGCTCAAGGCGCAGATCAAGGAGCATCATCTGACCCTTAAATGGGTGGATGAAGGCGGTCGGCCCTTCACTGAGGTCAGTGACGTGGTGCTGACCAACGCCGTGCTGGCGAGCGAGATGACGGGCGTTCTGAGTATTGCTGCAAGCTCGGCCAGAACAGCGGCGCTGGCGAGCGTGGCGATCTTGAGGCTTGCTGCTGAACAGGTAAAAAAGCAGCCCGCGTGGCTGACCCTGGCATCTGTTGCTGTGCGTAAACAATATCGGGCTGCCCAGCGCAGGTTCTTGAGCAGTGTTTGGGCCCGTGACAGCCGCCTGATGGAGGTACTTCCAGACCTTGAAACCTTTGCCCGCCAGCAACTGATCGAACAGTTGACCCGCGATGGTCTATACCCGGATATCGACATTGATACCCCGGCATTCGATGTTCCCGATGATGTCCACACGCAGTGGGAAAGCCATCCGGTACGGCCCATCGGCGACTCCGGGAGCAAAGTCGTTGTCAGCCAGGAGCGTAGGACCTACAGCCTGCTGCAATTGGCTTTGCGCAACCTGGATGCCCAGGCACCCTGGACACCCTTGATCCTGAGGAACACCGTCTATCGGGTGCCGAAATGGAAAGAGCGCCTGAGCGCGGACTACCTGATCAGGACCTTGTCTTCAATGGACATCGGCGGGCGCTACGAAAAACGCATTCTGGAGGCTTTTTACCCTGAGCAGGCGGGTGGGGTTGCGCAGGAACTGATGTGGCGTGTGCACCAGGAGCAGGCACGGATGGTGCTGTTCAGCGCCTGTCAGCAGGGGCTGGGGAAATTGGCCCGGCGAATGTTCACGACGGCCCTGGCCGCGCGCTCGGCAGAGGGGCTGGTGTGTGACGATATGCACTTGCGGCTATGCGTTGTACGCCTGTGCGGGTTGACCTTGGAGCAACCGCGACATGTGAGTGCCTTGTTGGTGATTCAAGATCGAATCACGGGCACGTGCGTTGTTTACTGGCCGGATGCGATAGGCCATCGAGCAATTACCGAGTACCCGAACGAAGAGGCCGCGCTCAGTGAGTTGATGGCGACTGCGGCGTCGCCGATCCACCTGCCCGAACTTGCCAGGAAAATCGCCCCAGGGTGGGAAGACCAGGCCCTGAAAAGCTACCCGGGCCACCTTAAAAGAGCCTTCGAGGACGTGATACCCAGGGAGATGAGCGGGGGGCTCACCAAGGTCCTTGAACGCGTGGTTTCAAAAGGTCCGCTCGGTATCCTGGCCAGCGCTGTGAACTGGTTGATGCCCAAGAAGGCCGTTGCGGCTCTGACATTGACGGACATCGAGGATGAAATTCGTCAACAGATCTCGGTGAATCCCCAGGGGTGGCTGGAGATCGTCCCCACCAATGGCCACGATGCGTTGTCGATGCTGGCCCATGCCCAGGTGTTGGGCATTCAACGTCATGCCCGCAGCCTGTCCAACTCCACCGAGGCATTAGGCGAGTACCGGGCGCAGCGCCTGGGTGAACAGTCAGACATCCGCATGCGGGGTTTATTGGGACTGATCCCACTGGTCAGTATTTTGGTCAATGTCTATGAGGTGTTGTTGGCGGCTCGGCGGCTTTCCCTGAGCGGTGATTCGCGCGATATCGTGGCGTTGGTCTTCGCTGTGCACATGACGGTGCTGGATATCGCAACCACTTTTGTGCCGCAAGGGAAGCTGGCTGTCGGTGTTGCCGGCAAGGGCGTCAGGGCAGGGATGGCCAGGGCGCTCTTTGCTTACCGAGGAGGGATACACTCGGTACTCATGCGCCAGGCGATATCGATCCAGCGACTGGCAGCGCTGGGCGATACATTGTTGGCCAAGACCTTTAAGGGGCTGGAGGCATATCAGTTACACGGTTTAAGTGCAGGTCAGGGGGTTGCGCTCCACGGGCCGCTCAATCAGGGAAGTTATGTGTTGAACGGCAAGCAGTTTGTACCGGATGGTGACCGAGCCTATCCGGTTTATCGGCGCAAACAGGAAAACGCCTTGCGCGTAAAAAATCCGAAAGAGGATGGGCAAAACGAGTTTTTCCTGCATATCCAGGAGTCGGGTGAAGTGCTGCTAAAGGCCGATGCTCCCGAACCGCCGGCGGGCGCTCAAAGGCCCTTGTGGCAGCCATGGAGGGGCGAGGCGCCCTCGGGGCCACAGCCAGGATCCAGCCGGCCCACCACGAGCAGCACGATCAGCCCGGATCTGACGCCATCGCCGCCCCTGGAAAGGCTGGCGAGGGTCCTGGAGCAACCGGAAATGCCGCTCACCGATATCCCGAGCGCCTGGGGCGTCGGCCCTGAGCTTCAGCCTACGCAGATCACGCCGCTGTCAAAGCGTCTTTTCACGATCAGTGGCAGGGATCGTAATTACCGGGCAATCAAACTGCGTGAGGCGTTCTTTGAGGTGCTTCCCGACGGTTCACTGCCCAATGAGCAAATCGCGTTTGTGCATGACCGCACGCCGTTGGCCACCGATGCCGGCTTCGATATTGCCCGCTGGTTGGGAAACGACATAAGCCGGCAGCCGATCCCCGTGTCGTTCGACAAGATGGGCCGGGCAACCCTTCGCCAGGTGTTGTTCACCGAGCCACTGGATGACAGCATCGCCAAAGCATTTCCTGGAATGACAGCTTCCAGTAGGCGGGGTGTAGCCTCGCGGCTGGCAGAGTTGGCAGACCCTGAGCGATCGGTGACGGCCAGCCATCTGCTGAACATCAGGGCAACCCTTGACCGCTGGCTGTCGGTGTCCGGTCTTCCGGCGCAGACCGATGAGCTGTTTCAACTGCTCAGGCCAACGCCATTGCCGCGGGTGCGGCGCAGCATTTTCATCGGTTATGAGGCTCTTGCAGCAGGCTTGGAGCGGCTGGATTTTACCTATGATGCCTCAGCCGCTTCGCTGTTACGTACTCAATCGTTTCTCGCTCGAACACATGCGGTTCACCAGGCGATGCGCAATGTTCTGGAGGCCCATGGATTTGTTATACAACGCATACGGCACATGGAGTCGCGGATATTTAGCAGCATGATTTGCACCCACCCCAGTTCCAACAAAGTGTATTTCATTGTGGAGCGATGGCTGGACCGTGCCAGTGTGGCGACAAGGAGTCAGGCGAAGCCCTTGTTATCGGATGCCTGGCTTGACAGCTACTGGTCTCGCTCCTACGAGAAACGCCGGTTCTTCACGGTCGTCCAGCAGGCGAGGGAACAAGGACGGCTGGTCAGGCTGGTGGGCGGTATTCAGCACGTCGCAAAAAAAAATACCGGCACGGTGTTTTTCATCAAAGTGGTCGAGTCGTGACCGCTAGCGGCTCAATAATGAGGCTGCTCCCGCGCCACTGAACAACCCGGCGCTGATTCGGTTGAACCAGCTCTGGCCCTTGCCGCTGCGCAGGTAACGCGCCGCGCCATGGGCGCCCAGGCCGTAGGCCAGCTTGCACAACAGGTCGAGCACGGTCCAGGTGGCAATCATGATCAGCAGTTGCGGCAGGAATGGCTGCTGGCTGCTGAGGAACTGCGGCAGGAACGCGGCGAAAAACAGGATGTCCTTGGGATTGCTCGCACCCAGTACAAAGGCCCGGCCAAACAAGGCACGAAAGCGTGGTACCGGCGGTGTCTGTGGCACTTCGGCACCGTGGGCCGGTTGGCGAGATTGCTGCCAGCTTTGCCAGGCGAGATAAAACAGATACAGCGCGCCGACAACCTTCAAGGCGCTGAACAGCTGTTCCGAGGCCAGCAACAGGGCACCGAGCCCCAGGGCCGAGGCACTCAGCAGGCAGATCGAGGCAAATACGCCGCCGAGAAACGCCGGGTACGAACGGCGCAGGCCGTAGTTCAAGCTGTTGCTGATCATCAGTAACGACAGCGGTCCTGGGATCAGGATCACCACCAGCGCAGCGCCGCTGAACAGCAGCCAGGTTTCCAGACTCATTCCATTCCTCCATTCATGCAAAAGCCTCACCCGAGGGTGAGGCGGTTTTCAACGATTCGCGGGTTACAGGAAGACAAACTTGGCGATGAAAATCGCGCACAATACCCACAAACTAATGGAAATGTCCTTGAACTTGCCAGTACCGGCCTTGAGTACCACATAGCTGATAAAGCCCAGTGCAATACCGTCGGCGACCGAAAAGGTCAGGGGCATCATGATCATGGTGACAATCGCCGGGATGCTGTCGGTGGCTTCATCCCAGTCAATATGAGCCATGCCGCCCATCATCAGCATCGCCACATAAATCAGCGCGCCGGCGGTGGCGTAAGCGGGAATCATGCCGGCCAGCGGGGCGAAAAACATCGCCGCGATAAACAACACGCCCACGGTGACAGCGGTCAAGCCGGTGCGACCACCCGCGGCAACACCGGCGGCACTTTCCACGTAACTGGTTACGGGCGGTACACCGACCATGGCGCCGAACACGCTGGAGGTGCTGTCTGCCTTCAAGGCGCGGGACAGGTTCTCGATACGGCCATCGGCATTCACCAGTCCGGCCCGTTGCGCCACGCCCATCAGCGTGCCGGCGGTGTCGAACATGTGCACAAACAGAAACGCCAGCACCACGCTGATCATACTCACGTTAAACACGCCGGCGACGTCCATGGCCATCCACGTCGGTGCCAGGCTCGGCGGCGACGACAGGATGCCATGGTACTCCACCAGGCCCAGGCCCCAGCCTGCCAGGGTGACGGTGATGATGCTGATCAGGATGGCACCAAATACGCGGTGGTAGCTCAGCACCGCGATCATCAGGAAGCAGACTGCCGCCAGCAATGGCGCAGGGTCGCGCAGATTGCCCAGTTTGATCAGAGTGGCTGGGCTTGCGACGATGATCCCGGAGGTTTTCAGGCCGATGATTCCTAGAAATAGCCCGACACCTGCGCCCATGGCGTAGCGCAGGCTGACCGGGATGCTGTTGAGCAGCCATTCACGGATGCGCGACAGCGTCAGGATCATGAACAGCACCCCGGAGATAAACACCGCACCCAGGGCGGTCTCCCAGGTGTAACCCATGGTGCCGACCACGGTGTAGGTGAAAAACGCGTTCAAGCCCATGCCTGGCGCCAGGCCTACCGGCCAGTTGGCGTACAGGCCCATCAGCAGGCAGCCCATGGCGGCGGCGATGCAGGTGGCGACGAAGGCTGCACCGTGATCGATGCCGGCGTCGGCCATGATGTTGGGGTTGACGAAGATGATGTAGGCCATAGTGATGAAGGTCGTGAGGCCAGCGATCAGCTCGGTTCTCACTGTGGTGCCATGCAAGCTGAGTTTGAACAGGCGTTCCAGCCAACCCTGCTTCATAGGGGTGAGGCGCGGCGGGGAGAGGTCCAGCGGGGCTTCGGATTTGCGGCTTTCCACAGCGAGTACTCCTCAAGAGTTTTATTGTTATTTCCAGCGCCGGACACATGAGTGGGCAGCGGCGCTTTGAGGTGCCAGCGGGTTTTGTTGACCAATAGGTCAGGAACTCGCACGAAACGAATTATGCTTTTGTATACAAATAAAGCAAATAATGTTTTCGATTTTGTGTGCGAAAGGCACGGAGGGCCACTCAGGGTTGGCCGCACAGCGCCTTGTTTACCGCCAGCCAACCCTCTACGGCGGTCTCTCCAGCCTCAGCGAATGCCCGTTGCAGCAATTTCACTTGTTCGCGGCGCAGTGACTGCTCGAAGCGCAGCCCTTCTTCGGTCAGTTCCAGCAGGCGTTTACGTTTGTCCGTGGCTGACGCGACGCTGTCCACCAAGTGCATTTCCTGCAATTGGCGCAGCGGCATGTTCAACGCCTGCTTGCTGACGCCGAGCAATTCCAGCAGCTCCTTGACGCTCAAGGCCGGGTAGCGGGCAATAAAAAACACAATGCGTTGGTGCACCCGGCTCAGGCCACGACGCTCAAGCATTTCATCAGCCTTGGCGGTGAAGGCCTGGTAGCCAAAGAAGAACGCTTCCATGGCGGCTTGCTGGGAGGCCTGGTTTTTAAGGTCAAGCATATTGACGTATCTGCTCAAGTCGTCGTAATTTCGGTCAACCAGTTTGACGTATTTCCCACAGGCTTTGCTACCGGTGACCTTATGGCTTTCTCTGAACGTGTTTCGCGCCTTAAAAGCTCCCTGATCCGTGAAATCCTCGCGGCGGCCCAGCGTCCAGAGGTGATGTCCTTTGCCGGTGGCCTGCCGGCCGAAGCCATGTTGCCCGCGCTTGATTGGGACGACATGCCGCTGAGCATTGGCCAGTACGGCATGAGCGAAGGTGAGCCGCCGTTGCGTGAATTGCTGGCGGCCGAGGCGCGGGCGCTGGGTGTCCCCTGTGAAGCCAGTCAGGTGCTGGTGGTCAGCGGTTCCCAGCAAACCCTGGATCTTGCGGCCAAGCTGTATATCGATAAAGGCACGAAAATCCTTTTGGAAGGCCCGACCTACCTGGCCGCGTTGCAGATTTTCCAACTGTTCGGTGCCGATTGCCTGACCGTGCCACTTGAGGCCGACGGCCCGAATCTGGCGGCCTTGCGCATAAGCCTTGAGCAGCATCGCCCGTCCTTCATCTACCTGATCCCGACGTTCCAGAACCCGTCGGCGGTGCGCTACAGCGAAGCCAAGCGCGACGCGGTTGCCGACTTGCTGGATGAGTTCGACGTGACCCTGATCGAAGACGAACCCTACCGTGAGCTGACCTTCGATGGCGGCAGCGCCCAGCCGATTGTCAGTCGCTTGAAAAAGGCGAGCTGGATCTATACCGGCACCGTGTCCAAGACCTTGTTGCCGGGCCTTCGCGTCGGTTACCTGATTGCCAGCCCCGACCTGTTTCCCCATTTGCTCAAACTCAAGCAATCGGCAGACCTGCACACCAACCGTGTCGGCCAGTGGCAGGCGATGCAGTGGATAGGCACCGAAAAGTACCAGCAGCACCTGGTGGAACTGCGCAGCTTCTATCGCGCTCGCCGCGATGCCTTCCAGGCGGCCCTGGAGCGGCATTTCAGTGACCTGGCCGACTGGCAGGTGCCTCAAGGTGGATTATTCTTCTGGCTGACCTTGAAACAGCCGCTCGACACCCGCACTTTGTTGGCTCAAGCGCTCGATCAAGACGTTGCGTTCATGCCCGGTGAACCGTTCTTTTCCGCGCCGGACCAGCACCACGGTCATTTGCGGCTCAATTTCAGCCATATCGACCCGGCGCGTTTGGACGAAGGTCTCAAGCGTCTCGCTGCGGTAGTCCGTCAAGCACAGCACGCGCAAGCGGCATAAGGGGAGCCTCATGTACAAGGTTTATGGCGATTACCGTTCGGGCAACTGCTACAAGGTCAAGTTGATGCTCAGCCTGCTGGGCACCCCGTACCAGTGGGTGGATGTCGACATCTTGAGGGGCGACACCCAGACCGCCGAGTTCCTGGCGAAGAACCCCAATGGCAAGATCCCGGTGCTGGAGCTCGAAGACGGCACCTGCCTGTGGGAGTCCAACGCGATCCTCAACTTCCTGGCCGACGGCAGTGAGTTCCTGCCCAGCGAACCACGCTTGCGCACTCAAGTGTTGCAGTGGCAGTTCTTCGAGCAGTACAGCCATGAGCCGTACATTGCGGTGGCCCGGTTTATCCAGCTGTACCTCGGGCTGCCGGAAGATCGCCAGGAGGAATACAAGAAGCTGCACAAGGGCGGGTACAAAGCCTTGAAGGTGATGGAGCGCCAACTGCAACTGACGCCTTATCTGGTGGGGGATCAATTCTCCATTGCCGACGTGGCGTTGTATGCCTACACCCATGTGGCCGATGAAGGAGGCTTTGATTTGAGCGCTTATCCCGGCGTGCAGGCGTGGTTAACGCGAGTGGCCAGTCATCCAGGGCACGTGACGATGCTGGGCTGAAAGCAGTTGTAGCCGCTGCCGAGGCTACAAGTGTTGCGGTGTGCTTGATAGCTCTTCCTTCAGCAACTCAAAACACCGCTGCGCTGCCGGGCTTAAGCCCGTTCCACTGCGGCTGATCAACCCAATCTCCCGATTGACCCCCGGATGGTCGATCGGGATGCGCCTCAACCCCTCCAGGCTGTCCGCCGCTGACTCCGGCAAGAGACTGATCCCCAATCCCTGGCGCACCAGCGCGAGCACCGTCGACATGTAGTTGGCCTCCATCCCGGCCAGCATTGTCAGGCGTGTTTCATCGAATAACGCATCTACCTGCTCGCGCACGCTGCTGTCGCGGCCGGTGAGGATGATTGGCTGGTCCGCCAGTTGCTCCAGGGTGAGCGTGGTGTGCCGGGTCAGCGGATGATCCAGCGGTACGAAGGCGCATAAACGATCATTAAGCACCGGCACAAACGCCAAGCCATGGCTCAGGCGCGCGCGTACACCAATGCCGAAATCCACTTCTCCCGAACGTACCTGGGCATGAATGCGATGGGCCACCAGGTCATGCAGGCGTACTTCGATGCCGGCAAAACGCTCGCGAAACAAACGCAGAACCGGCGGCAGGCTGCCGGCACACACGGAGGGCAGGGCGGCGATGGTCACCACGCCCCGGCGCAGCGCCGCCAAGTCCCGGGAGCCGGTGACGATGTTGTCCAGGTCCAGCAGCAGTTTCTCCATCGGTCCCTGGGCATCCAACCCGGCAGCGGTGATGCTCACATGCCGTGGACTGCGGTCGAGCAGGGCAACGCCCAGCCACTCTTCCAGTTGTTGCACCTGTACCGTCAGGGCCGACGGCGACAGGTGCAGCTCGCTAGCAGCTTTGGTAAAACTGCCGGTACGGGCGACGGCCAGAAAAGCCTGGATGTGCTGGATCGAATTTTTCATGTTGTTGTTCCGATCATTTTGTTTTTACGAACATGGGCGGCTGAATATTCCAATTTACAAAGACTAACCCGCTTCCAATACTCCAGGGAAAACAATAACCGGCCGAAAACGCCGTTCTGGAGCTACCCCCATGCTCGCTACCCTGGGTGTTATCACCATCCTGAGTTTGCTCGCTGCCGTCATGAGCAAACGCCTCTCGCCACTGGTGGCCCTGATCGCGTTGCCGATCATCGCCGCGCTGCTGGGTGGCTTCGGCCTGCAAACCAGTGTCTTCATCATCACCGGTATCAAGAACGTCGCTCCGGTGGTGGGCATGTTTGTGTTCGCGATCCTGTTCTTCGGGATCATGACCGATGCCGGCATGCTCGACCCCATCATCGACCGAATTCTGCGCACGGTAGGGACACGTCCTACACGCATTGTTGTCGGCACCGCGACCCTGGCGCTGTTGGTGCACCTGGACGGCTCGGGTGCGGTGACGTTCCTCGTGACAGTGCCGGCGATGCTGCCGTTGTATACCCGGCTGGGCATCGATAAACGCATCCTCGCCTGCGTTGCCGCGATGGCCGCCGGGGTCAACTTCCTGCCGTGGACCGGCCCGGTGCTACGTTCCTCGGCGGCCTTGCATGTGCCGGTAGCAGACCTGTTCCAGCCGCTGATCCCGGTGCAGATCGTCGGCCTGATCTTTGTCTTCGCCAGTGCCTGGTGGTTGGGTCATCGTGAAGAAAAACGCCTGGGCCTGGGTGCCGGTTCCAGCGTTGATGCCGTGCCGCAACGGGTGTTGAACGAACAGGACGAAGCCCTGCGCCGCCCACGGCTGTTCTGGGTCAACCTGGTCCTGACGGTGCTGGTGATGGTGGTGATGATTGCCGGCTGGGTCGATCCAGTGGTGATGTTCATGCTCGGCACGGTGCTGGCGTTGTGCATCAACTACCCGAACGTCGATGCCCAGCGTGCGCGAATCGACGCCCATGCAAAAACCGCCTTGACCATGGCGAGCATCCTGCTCGCTGCCGGGGTGTTCACCGGCATCATGCAAGGCACCGGGATGCTCAAGGCCATTGCCGAAGTGGCGGTGGCACAGATTCCCGCTGGCCACGGCAAGTTGATCCCGGCCGTGGTGGGTTTCCTGTCGATGCCCTTAAGCATGTTGTTTGATCCTGATTCCTACTATTTCGGTGTGATGCCGGTGATCGCCGAAGTCGGCAAGGCCTTGGGTGTCGACCCGTTGCAAGTGGCCCAGGCCTCATTGCTCGGCGTACACACCACCGGCTTCCCGGTCAGCCCGTTGACCCCGGCCACGTTCCTGCTGGTAGGCCTGTGCAAGATCGAACTGGCCGATCATCAGCGCTTCACTATTCCTTTTCTGTTTGCCGCGTCGGTGTTGATGACCCTGACCGCGTTGCTCCTGGGAGTGTTTTGAGATGAAAACCTTGCGCATTGGTTCTGGCGCCGGCTATTCCGGCGACCGTATCGAACCTGCGGTCGAACTGGCCGAGCACGGCGATCTGGATTACCTGGTCTTTGAATGCCTGGCTGAGCGCACTATCGCCTTGGCCCAGCAAGTGCGGATCAGTGATCCTCAAGGCGGTTATGACCCGTTGCTCAGTGAGCGCATGCGTCGCGTGCTGCCTTTTGTCGGGCAACTCACCGGGCGTCGGCGGCTGCGGGTGATTACCAATATGGGCGCCGCCAACCCGATAGCGGCCACCGCTGAAGTACGGCGCGTTGCCAGTGAATTGGGCTTGAACCTCAAAGTGCTGGCTGTAGTCGGTGATGACGTGCTGGAGACCTTGCGCCAGCAACCCGAGCAACTGCTGGATAACGGCCAGACACTCGGCTCATTGGGCGAGCGACTGATTTCTGCGAATGCCTACCTCGGCGCCGAGGGCATTATCGATGCCTTGCGCGCCGATGCCGATGTGGTGATCACCGGGCGTGTGGCCGACCCGTCGCTGTTCCTCGCGCCGCAGATGTTCGAGTTCGGCTGGGCTTTTGATGATTGGCAGCGTTTGGGGCGAGGCACACTGGTCGGTCATTTGTTGGAATGTGCCGGTCAGGTCAGCGGCGGTTATTTCGCCGACCCGGGTTTCAAGGACGTCGAGGACTTGGCGCGATTGGGTTTTCCGTTGGCCGAGATTGATTCGGATGGCGAAGCTCTGATCACCAAGGTCAAGGGTTCTGGGGGACGGGTCAGTCGTGCCACCTGCATCGAACAACTGATCTATGAAATCCATGATCCGGCCGCGTATTTGACGCCGGACGTGTGTGCGGATTTTTCCCAAGTGGCTTTCGTTGAGGAAGCGGTGGACCGGGTACGTGCCCACGGTGCGACGGGTCGATCACGGCCTGAGCAGTTGAAAGTCAGCGTCGGTTATCTGGACGGTTGGATCGGCGAGGGGCAAATGTCCTACGGCGGTCCGGGGGCCGTGGCGCGAGCGCAACTGGCTCGTGATGTGGTGCTTAAGCGCCTCGAGCTGACGGGCGTACCGATGCAGGAAGTGCGCGCCGAACTGATCGGTATCGACTCGCTGCACGGTCAGCGCAGCACCGTCGACCCCTGGGAAGTGCGCCTGCGGGTGAGCGCCCGCTGTGAAGAGCGTAGCGATGCGGTGCGGGTCGGCAATGAAGTGGAAACCCTCTACACCAATGGTCCTTCGGGCGGCGGCGGTGCCAGCAAGAGCCTGCGCCAGGTGGTGGCGGTGGCGTCGTTGCTGCTGCCCAGAAGTAGGGTCAACCCGAGGATCGAATCATGAGTAGCGTCAAGTTGCACACCCTGGCCCATTCGCGCACAGGCGATAAGGGTGATACCTCGAATATTTCGATCATTGCTTATCGGGCTGAAGACTATTCGCTGCTGTGCGAACAACTGACGGCGGAGCGGGTGGCGGCGTTTTTTGCGCCGTTGCTGGCGTTGGACAGTGCGCCGGTGCGGCGTTACGAACTGGCGAACGTACAGGCGTTGAACTTTGTATTGCCGGGGGTCTTGCGGGGTGGAGTGACGCGGTCACTGGCGCTGGATGCCCATGGCAAGTGCCTGGGCTCTGCATTGCTGGACCTGGAATTGGCAATGCCGAGCTAATGTGGGCGCTGGCTTGCCTGCGATGCTGACAGCACGGTGCATCCGGCAGCCCCAGGTGATGCTATCGCAGGCAAGCCAGCTCCCACACGGTTCTTCAGTGTTCAATGAACGGTTTCAGGCCGCCGCAAACCGTTTGTCCAGGTAGTCGATGATCACCTTGGAGTCATACATCCAGGTGGTCTGGCCGTTTTCTTCAATGCGCAGGCACGGCACCTTGATCTTGCCGCCTTGCTCCAGCAGCGTCTGGCGGTCCTGCTCGTTGTTCTTGGCGTCCTTGAGGGCGACCGGCACATTCAGGCGGCGCAGGGTACGACGAGTCTTCACGCAGAACGGGCAGGCGTGGAACTGATACAGCGTCAGGGCCTTGGCCGACTGGTCGACCGCTGCCTGAGCATTGGCGGGACGCTGCAGTTTGCGCGGGCGGGTGATGAAGTCGCCTGCGATGATGAGCTGGCCGAGGCCCACTCGAAGTGCTTTGACGAACATGGCTGAAACCTCTTGCCCATGGCTGAAGGGTCGGCAGCTTACCTGATTTCCACGGACGAAAAAAAACCGGCGATGAACGCCGGTTTTTTCTTGCGCAGCCTGTTACTTGATCAGGCTGAGGAACTCGCTACGGGTCGCCGCATTCTCGCGGAACTCACCGAGCATCACGGAGGTGATCATCGACGAATTCTGTTTTTCCACACCGCGCATCATCATGCACATGTGCTTGGCTTCGATGACCACGGCAACGCCCAGGGCACCGGTGACCTGCTGGACCGCATCGGCGATCTGGCGGCTGAGGTTTTCCTGGATCTGCAGGCGGCGGGCGTACATATCGACAATCCGCGCGACTTTCGACAGGCCCAGCACTTTGCCGCTCGGGATGTACGCGACGTGGGCCTTGCCGATGAAAGGCAGCAAGTGGTGTTCGCACAGCGAGTACAACTCGATGTCCTTGACCAGCACCATTTCGCTGTTGTCGGAGCTGAACAAGGCACCGTTGGTGACTTCTTCGAGCGTCTGTTCATAACCGCGGCAAAGGTACTGCATGGCCTTGGCGGCACGTTTTGGCGTGTCGAGCAGGCCCTCGCGGGAGACGTCCTCGCCGAGTTGGCCGAGGATCTCTGTGTAATTCTGTTCCAGGGACATGAAACTACCTGTGGGATTTTCGCAAAGGACAAGGGTACGGTGGCCGGCAGATCGCTGCAAGCGTGGGTTACTCGTCGCGGCCTTCCATCATGGTCCGCTTGAGCATCACATAGACCGCCCCGGCGCCGCCGTGACGCGGCTGGCAGGAGGTAAAACCCAGCACCTGGGCGTGTTGGCGCAGCCAGGTATTGACGTGGCTTTTGATCATCGGCCGCTTGCCGTCCAGGCGCACGGCCTTGCCGTGGGTGACGCGCACGCAGCGGATTTCGAATTTGGTCGCTTCGGCGAGGAAGGCCCAGAGGGTTTCCCGGGCTTTTTCCACGTTCATGCCGTGGAGGTCGAGGCTGCCCTCGAACGGGATCTGGCCGACCTTGAGCTTGCGCATCTGGCTTTCCTGCACGCCATCACGGGCCCACATCAGCTCGTCTTCGGGGCCGACGTCGATGACGAACTGGTCGGACAGGCCATCCACCGTGGTGGCATCGGTACGCACCGTCGCCGCCTGGCGCAGCTTGGCAATCTGCGCGCGGTCGGCCTTGGGTTTGCCGGTGTCGGCGCGATCGTGCTTGATCGGCTTGACGCCGCGAAGCTCGTTTTTGAACAGGGAAAAATCGTCGTCTTGCATGTCAGCCTCCGCGAAGGGCGGGCAGTTTACCTAAATCGCGGCGGCTGGATGCGCAAGAAACGCTATCTATGCGCCATCAGTCGTGCTTTTTCATCAGGTGTGAGGCGATGTTCAGTGACAGCGGCTGACGCATGCGTCGCCGGCAACGGCGCCACAACCAGACGCCAAACCACAGCACCAACAACCCGATCACCAGCAGTACTGCGGCACCGCCAGGGCTGGCATTCAGTTCGCCCAAGGCGGGTGAGTGTCCCAACAGACTGGCGGCTCCGGCGATCGCCAACAGCACGCCCACTATGGCCAACAGCGCAGCAAAGCACGCGCCCAAGCGCAGACGCCAGTTTCTCGGGCCTTTGGGGCGCAAGCGACGAGCGTCAAAACCATCGGATATCTTCATTCCGACCTTTCCTCCAGGGTATCGGCCCTTCGACCGGAAGATACACAGGTTGTTCCGGGCACAGAGGTAATTGCAGCAAATGACAGGTTTTTGCGGATGAGCGGACACGCCGCTCATCGAAAGGTCGATCAGATCAGATCTTTGGTCAAGGCAAGGGTGGCGAAATTGTCAGCCATGATGGCCATTTCAGTCTGCTGCACGTGTTCGGCGCTGAGGATGCCGCCTTTGTAAGGCAGGTCGCGGGTGGCGCAGGCATCTTCCACCAGGGTACAGCGGAAACCCAGGTTCTTCGCGGCACGCACGGTGGTGCTGACGCTGGAGTGGCTCATGAAGCCGCAGACGATCAGGTCCAGGGAACCGAGGTCTTGCAGGTGTTTTTCCAGCCCGGTGCCGTGGAAGGCACTGGGCAGCAATTTACCGATGATGGTCTCGTCACCGGCGGGCTCCAGCCCGGGTATGAACTCGCCACGTTCACCCTGGGGGTCGAACAACCCGCCGACGGTGCCCAAGTGACGCACGTGGACAATCGGGCGACTGGCAGTACGCGCCGCTGCGGTCAGTTGCTTGATGTTTTCGACAGCTGCCTCCATGCCCGACAAGGCAAGGGGACCGCTCAGGTATTCCTTCTGGGCGTCGATGATCACAAGGGTCGCGT
Source organism: Pseudomonas spelaei (assembly GCF_009724245.1). Classification (GTDB taxonomy): domain Bacteria; phylum Pseudomonadota; class Gammaproteobacteria; order Pseudomonadales; family Pseudomonadaceae; genus Aquipseudomonas; species Aquipseudomonas spelaei. The sequence goes on from NZ_WNNK01000027.1 coordinate 53,960, forward strand.
GGTTCAGGTTGGCTGCTGCGTAACCGCGACCGCTGAGTTGAAACATCGTCTTTGGAACGGACATTCTGGGGCTCCTGTGAGTGGGGCTTTTGCGACATTGTCCTCTGGCTGAGCGCTTCTGTGAATCGCTACTATCGTAAGGTACGTCGTTGCTGGCGTGCAGCGATGTCAAGAGGGCACTACGTTTAGGTGAAAAACTGTAAACCAGATGAAATCCGACGTGTGGTGAAGGTTTTTCGTACATCGTCGGTACAGCTCAAGGCTGTTAGAATCGCCAGTCGTTTTTTCCAGGAGCTTGCCCCGTGATCACTTCCCGCCTGCGCACGTTGCGCGACCACATTCGTTGGGCTGTCAGCCGTTTCCATGGGGAAGACCTATTTTTCGGCCATGGTGCCGACAATGCCTGGGACGAAGCCCGGCAATTGGTGCTCGGTGCCTTGCACCTGCCTTGGCAAATTGCCGACAGCTACCTGGATTGCAACCTGGAAGACGATGAACTGGTCAACGTGCAGCGCTTGCTCAAGCGTCGTATCGAGGAACGTGTTCCCACGGCCTACTTGTTGGGCGAGGCCTGGTTCTGTGGCATGTCGTTTATCGTCGATGAGCGTGTGTTGATCCCGCGTTCACCGATTGGCGAACTGATCGAAAACCGCTTTGAACCGTGGCTCGGTGCACCGCCGGCACGCATTCTCGACTTATGCACAGGCTCCGGTTGCATCGGTATTGCCTGCGCCTACGAATTCCAGGACGCCGAAGTGGTGCTGGCGGACCTGTCTTTCGAAGCGTTGGAGGTGGCCAACCAGAACATCGAGCGTCATGGCGTCGATGAGCGGGTCTACACCGTCCAGGGTGATGGCTTCGATGGTCTGCCGGGCCAGCGTTTCGACCTGATCGTCTCCAACCCGCCGTATGTCGATGCCGAAGATTTCGCCGACATGCCGGATGAATACCAGCATGAACCGGAGCTGGGCCTGGCCTGTGGTGACGATGGTCTGAACCTGGTGCGGCGGATGTTGGCCGAGGCGGCGGATCATTTGACCGAGAAGGGCTTGCTGATTGTCGAGGTGGGCAACAGCCAGGTACACGTTGAAGCGTTGTACCCGGAAGTCGACTTTGCCTGGTTGGACTTCCAGCGCGGTGGGCATGGGGTGTTCATGCTGACGGCGGAGCAGTGCCGGGTACATCAGGCGGTGTTTGCCTCACGGGTTTAACCTCTCCCTTGTAGCCGCCGCCGGGGGCCGCTACGCAGCCCATCGCAGCCTCATGCTTCGGCAGCGGCACGCAACTGCGTTAGCGGTGTGTCGCAATCCAGATCAGCAAGCCTGCCTGAAACACGGTAAACGCTACCAGGCAGGTAATGGTAAAGCGCAAGCCGCTGTCTTCGCGCTTGAACTTGATGACCTTCTCTTCTTCCTTGCGCAACTTCACTTCCTGCTCCGCCAGGTTCTGCTCGGCCTGTTGCAGCATTTGTGCGGCTTCAAGGATTTCCACGAACTGCAGCTTTTCGGTGTTCCAGCTGTCCAGCACCTCGCTGACTTTTCCTGGCTGCACGTTGCCTTTCAAATGCTGGACATCGGCATAGGCCACATCAAACCCCTGAATTCGCAGAAAGTGATCCCGGCGCAGGCGCGTGGCTTCGTTCAGCGCGTCCTTGTTCGCCAGGTCCACGCCGTCGACGCGATAGTGCGACCATTTCTTTTTCGCCCAAGCGGCACCCTGAGCCAGCAGGAAGCGACCAATACCGCGGTTTGCGGGCTCGATTTCCAGGCTATTGCCCGGGCCGAAATGCACCCGATGGGTGGCGTGATCCACCCAGATATCCAGATGATTCTGTTCCCGGCGCACCCGCTGGCCCGGCAGCTGAATGACCATGCGCAACAGGCTATGGTCCTTGTTATTGCGTTCGGCATAGCCAAATTGCACAAAGCGCAATGGCCGGGCGCCGGTGGCGCGGTCGGTGGCCAAGGGGGCGAGGCGCAGCATCTTGAAGTGTTCAGCCTGGACGTCCGCCCACGGCTGGGCCGCCGTCTCGGCAGCCGTAGTTTCGACGGTGCTCTCGGCGGTTGTTTCGGGTGGTGTTGTTTCGGTGTTTGTCATGCGGCGCGATCCTGTCCAAGCCCTGCGGGTCGACAGGCTTTTTGCTGTCGACCCTTGGCTTATCGGCCGGTTTATTCAGGACTGGAGGACGAATGGTCGCTTAGCTGGCGCGAAGCCCGTCGATAAAGCGAACCAGGCGAGCGCCCAGTTCGGCTGCCAGGGGCAATTGCGGGTCGTTATAGGAGGCCAATTGCTGCTTCACCTCATTGGGGACGATGCGCATCACGTGGTTCATGCCCTCGATCACCGTCAATTGAGCGTCCGGCTTGGCGGCCTTGAGCATTTGCGCATCGCCCACGCCCACTTGCAGGTCATTGGTGCCCTGGATGATCAGCGCCGGCATCTTCAACTTGGCAAAAGCGGCTGAAGGATCGGCACGAAACAGGCTGATCAGATAAGGCTGCACGCTGGGCCGGAAGATTTCCTCAAGCGGGCCGGGTACGTTGGTATCCACTTGGCCAGCCTTGAGGTGATCAAGAATCTGATTGCTGCGCAGCAACAAGGCTGGCGGCAGGTGATTGGCCAGTTGCTGGCGGATGACCTGATCCACCGGGCGGGCGCTGCCGGACAGCGAAATGACCCCGGCCGGGTTGAGTTGGGGCGCGGCGAGGGCGGCTACCAGCGCGCCTTCGCTGTGGCCCAGCACAATCAACGGCCCCATGCGTGGGTCGGCCTTGAGCAACTTGCCCCAGGCCACCGCATCGGCGACGTAGGCGTCCAGGGTCAGGTTGCGCTCGTCCGGGGTGGCCGCCAGGCTGGCCGCCACGCCGCGCTTGTCGTAGCGCACGCTGGCGATGTTGTGTTTGGCGAGTACCCAGGCCAGGCGCTTGAGGCTGTCATTGCGCGCGCCGTCGGCACTGTTGCCGTTGCGGTCGGTGGGGCCGGAACCGGCAATGATCAGCACCACCGGCACCGGGCTGTCGGATTTGGGCAATAACAGCGAGCCAAACAGCTCGCCGCTGCCGGTATCCAGGCTAATGGGTCGTTGCAACACGACGGGGGAGGCGGCAAAGGCCACGCTGGTGAACAGGGTCAGGGTCAAGAGCAAAACTCGAAGCATCATCGCGCCATTATGGGGAAGGTGCCGGTTGGACCAATGTCTACCGGTAAGGTTTCGAGGATGAACTACTTGGTTAGCCTGCGTATACTGGCGCTCTTAGTTATTACGGTTGAGTTATTTCAACTGATTTCACGGAGCGTCCCGCATGTCCGGCAATACCTACGGCAAGCTGTTCACTGTCACCACTGCGGGCGAAAGCCATGGCCCAGCGTTGGTCGCCATTGTCGACGGCTGCCCGCCCGGCCTTGAGCTGTCCCTGGAAGACTTGCAGCATGAGCTGGATCGCCGCAAGCCCGGCACCAGCCGCCACACCACCCAGCGCCAGGAGCCCGACGAAGTCGAAATCCTCTCCGGTGTGTTCGAAGGCCGTACCACCGGTTGCTCCATCGGTCTGCTGATCCGCAACACCGACCAGAAGTCCAAGGACTACTCGGCGATCAAGGACCTGTTCCGCCCGGCCCACGCCGACTACACCTACCACCACAAATACGGTGAGCGCGACTACCGTGGCGGTGGCCGCAGTTCTGCCCGGGAAACCGCCATGCGCGTGGCAGCCGGAGCCATTGCCAAGAAATACCTGGCCACCCAGGGCATCGTCATTCGCGGCTACATGAGCCAGTTGGGGCCGATCGAAATCCCGTTCAAGACCTGGGACAGCGTCGAAAAAAATGCCTTCTTCAGCCCGGATCCGGACAAGGTTCCTGAACTGGAAGCCTACATGGACCAGTTGCGCCGTGATCAGGACTCCGTCGGTGCCAAAATCACCGTGGTCGCCGAAGGTGTGATGCCGGGCCTGGGTGAGCCGATCTTCGACCGCCTGGACGCCGAGCTGGCCCACGCGCTGATGAGCATCAACGCGGTCAAAGGCGTGGAAATCGGCGCCGGTTTTGCCTGCGTCGCCCAGCGCGGCACCGAGCACCGCGACGAACTGACGCCGCAAGGTTTCCTCAGCAACAATGCGGGTGGCATTCTCGGAGGCATCTCCTCCGGCCAGCCAATCGTTGCGCACCTGGCCCTCAAGCCAACGTCGAGCATCACCACACCAGGGCGTTCCATTGATGTGCAGGGCAACCCGGTGGACGTGATCACCAAGGGCCGTCATGACCCGTGTGTCGGCATCCGCGCCACACCGATTGCCGAGGCGATGATGGCTATCGTGCTGATGGATCACTTGCTGCGTCATCGTGGGCAAAATGCTGATGTGAAAGTGAGTACCCCGGTGTTGGGGCAGTTGTGACGGCCTGACCGTGACAGCACTCCCGTACTGGCGACTCTCCAGCTTCTACCTGTTCTATTTCGCCCTGCTGGGGGCGACGGCGCCGTTCCTGGCGCTGTACTTCAATCACCTGGGGTTCTCCAGCGCGCGCATTGGCGAGCTGGTGGCCATCCCCATGCTGATGCGCTGCGTAGCCCCCAATATCTGGGGCTGGCTGGGGGATTACACCGGTCGGCGCCTGGCCATCGTGCGGATTGGCGCGGTGTGTACGCTGGTAAGTTTCTCACTGATCTTTGTCAGCAAGACTTACGCCTGGCTGGCTCTGGTGATGGCGTTGCATGCGTTCTTCTGGCACGCGGTGCTGCCGCAGTTTGAGGTCATTACCCTGGCACACCTGAAGGGCCAGACCTCACGCTACAGCCAGATCCGCCTGTGGGGGTCGATCGGTTTCATCCTCACCGTAGTCGCCATGGGCCGTTTGTTCGAATGGTTGAACCTGGATATCTACCCGGTGGCCGTGGTGGTGATCATGGCGGGGATCATTGTCGCCAGCCTCTGGGTCCCCAATGCCCAGCCGGAAAATCAGGGCAATCGCCTGGCGGGTGATGGTTTCTTGCTGCAATTGCGCAGGCCGGGTGTCCTGGCGTTTTATGCTTGTGTGGCACTGATGCAAATGAGCCACGGTCCTTATTACACCTTCCTGACGTTGCATCTGGAGCACCTGGGTTACAGCCGCGTAGTGATCGGGATGCTCTGGGCCCTGGGAGTCGTGGCGGAAGTCTTGATGTTCCTGGCCATGAGCCGAATCCTGGCGCGCTTTTCGGTACAGCGCGTGTTGATGGTCAGTTTTCTGCTGGCGGCATTGCGCTGGTTACTGCTGGGTTCGTTCGCCGAGTTCTTCTGGGTGCTGCTGCTCGCACAAGTGCTGCATGCCGCAACCTTCGGCAGTTTTCACGCCGCCGCCATCCACTTCGTACAGCGCAGTTTCGGCGCACGCCAGCAAGGCCAGGGGCAGGCACTCTATGCCGCTCTCGCGGGAACCGGCGGCGCGCTGGGCGCCCTCTATTCAGGCTACAGCTGGAACCTGCTGGGGCCGACCCTGACGTTCAGCATCGCCAGCCTCGCAGCCCTGGCCGCTGCCGTTATCATTGGTATTCGATCCGAGGAATAGTTTCATGAGCAGTCTTTGTGTGTACCACCTCTCGACCCCGGACACGCCGAACAAGGTCCTGACCCACGCTGACGATATTGCGTCGACCTTGGCCGGGCAGGGCATCCATTTCGAGCGTTGGCAAGCCACCACTCGAATCGAAGCCGGAGCCACCCAAGCTGAGGTGGTTACGGCCTATCAGGAGCAGATCGACACGTGGATGACCGAGGGCGGTTACGTCAGCCTTGATGTCCTCAGCGTCAACCACGACCATCCGCAAAAAACCGAGCTTCGTGCCAGGCATTTCCAGGAGCACCTTCAGGCAGGGGATCAAGTGCACCTTTTCGTCGCTGGTCGTGGCTTGCTTGCCTTACACATCGACGACTATGTCTATGCCGTGCTTTGCGAGAAAAATGACCTGATCTCGATACCTGCCGGCACCCCGTACTGGTTCGACATGGGTGAGAACCCACGGGTTGTGGCGATCCGTCTGTTTAAAAACTCACAGGGTTGGGTGCCTGATTTCACCGGCGACGACATCGCCAGTCGTTTCCCGCAGTTCGAGGACTGAATTGGCATCTTTGAATTATTGTAGGAGTTCGCTCCTACAATTTGAAAAATCAACCCCCGTTAGTTGTAAAGTGTTGTGGGAAGAGACTTATTGATCTGTAAGTTTCAACTGTTTGTCCTGGGCCTTACTTGTTAATTCAAATGGTTGTGTAACTCTCTCGCCTCAATGTTTAATCGTCTGTCAATAGGAGAAGTCCGAAGGCTGACGATATAAGACCTAATAGAAGAGGGAGGGATGTGAATGAGCGGCCCAAAAGAGCGGGATCAACGGGCAGTCGAGCCGAATCCGCCTGTGCTGAACAAGCATGCCGTCACCCCCAAACCACCGATAAACGCTATCAGCCTGAGTGAAAAGGAACGGGAGGTTCTACGCTGGGCCGTCCAAGGCAAGACGGTGTGGGAAATCAGTCAGATCCGTGCAGTCTCACCGGCCACCGTGAAGTTTCACCTGCACAACATCTATAACAAGTTACAAGTCGGCAATCGTGTCCAGGCGGTGGCAGAAGCGGTAAAGCGCGGCTTGTTCGAATAAGCCGCCGTATAAAAAAACGGGCCGTGACGCTAATGCCAGTCAGTTAAGCGAACGCGGTGCTCAAGGCAGAGAAGAACGAATGTGGGAGCTGGCTTGCCTGCGATTGGATCAACTCGATATACCTGAAGTATCGAGGTGTCTGCATCGCAGGCAAGCCAGCTCCCACACTGAATCTGCTTCGGTTGCTGGATCCCCACTCCTTAACTGATCGGCATTAGGCCGTGACGCTGGATAACGTCACGGCCCGCTTGAGGTGCTTGCTTATGCCGAATGGTAGGTCGGCAGGGCAAAGCGGTTCTGGCTTTGCAGCATCGAAATCTGTGGCAAATCGCTGGCTTGTTCCGCCAGGTCACGGCGAATGGCGCTAATGACCCAAGTCAACTGGTCGGCGGTGTGCAATTGCTGATACGAGATCGACCGCTTGATCTGTTTACCTTCGCTGTTGCGCAGGGTCAGCAGGATCCCGCCATCAGGACGGGCCTGGGTGGTGACATCATAGTTGGAGAACACAGATGAAAACTTATCTTGGATCAGGCTCATGTCTATCAGCTCCGTTAGCTCATGATTGGCAAGCGTGGAGTGATAGGTGCAGTGATTGTGCCAGTATCTGATTTTTTTAAAGTCATTATAAATCAATAAGTTAATAATCTGAAAGATTTTTGGTTTCGTGCAATTTGCATGAGTGGCCATCGTGCATCCTGCATTTTGCGTGGATTGCCGTTGGCTTTTCCCTGAAGTGGACGGGGTAGAGCTTCTCTACCGACCGTCGTTCCCCGGCATAAATTCCCTTTTTCAGAGCCTGGGCCCCGGGATACAAAACTTTTCAAATCCTGCGTGTACAGCCAAAGAATGGCTGGCGTATTTTCCTGCAAGGCACTGGGCGTTCGTCCTACGGCGTAATGAGTGTGCCCCTGGATCATATAAATAATAAGAAAAGGGACGTTCCTGCCATGAGCCATCGGCAAAGCGACATGATTACGTGGGGCATGATGTTGCGTAAGGTACCGACCATTGTCCGGGCGCTCCCGCGTCTGGTGCGGGGTATCCGGTTCGCCAACATCACCGATCCCGAGCAACCCTGTGGACTGGGCTGGACCTTCGAGCAGGCCACATTGCGCAACCCCGAGGGCGCTGCGCTGCTGTACGGGAACGAGGTACTCAGCTACACCCAGGCCAACCAGCAATCCAATCGCATCGCCCACCATCTGCTGGAGCAGGGCATCGGCAAGGGGGACGTGGTGGCGCTGTTTATCGAGAACCGTCCCGAACTGTTGTTGAGCGTGCTGGCGGTAGCCAAGGTTGGCGGTATTTGCGCCATGCTCAACACCTCGCAAACCCAGGCGGTACTGGTTCACAGCCTGAACCTGGTCAAGCCAGTGGCGATTATGGTGGGGGCCGAGTTGGTCGGGGTCTACTCGGCCGTTCGCGATCAAGTGTCGATCGAGCCTGGCCGGAGCTGGTTCGTCGCCGATTATCCGCAAACGGTCGTGCCGGATGGCTATGTCGACCTGATGGCGGCCAGTGCTCACTGTGCACTGGACAACCCGTCCAGCAGCCAGCGGATCTACTTCAATGATCCCTGTTTCTATATCTACACCTCCGGCACCACCGGCTTGCCCAAGGCCGGCATTTTCAAGCATGGTCGGTGGATGAAGTCCTCGGCCAGCTTTGGCACCATCGCCTTGGATATGGGACCGCAGGATGTCGTTTATTGCACCTTGCCGCTGTATCACGCCACTGGCCTGTGCGTGTGTTGGGGTTCGGCGATTGCCGGGGCATCGGGGTTTGCCATTCGCCGCAAGTTCAGCGCCAGTCAGTTCTGGGACGATGTGCGCCAATTTGACGCCACCACCCTGGGTTACGTCGGTGAACTGTGCCGCTACCTGATCGACCAGCCGCCTGGCGAGCGTGACCTCAATAACCGAGTGACGAAGATGATCGGTAACGGCTTGCGTCCGGGCGTCTGGGCCGAGTTCAAGGCGCGCTTCGGCGTTGATCATATCTGTGAACTGTATGCCGCCAGCGATGGCAATATTGGCTTCACCAATGTGTTGAATTTCGACAACACCATCGGTTTTTCCCTGATGCACTGGGCGCTGGTGGATTACGCCCATGACACGTGTGAACCGATTCGCGGCAGTAACGGTTTCATGCGGGAGGTGGCGAAGGGCGGGCAGGGGTTACTGCTGGCCAGGATCGACGACAAGGCACCGTTCGATGGCTATACCGACCCGGAGAAGAACCGCAAGGTGGTTATCCGCGACGTGTTCGAACAGGGCGACCGCTACTTTAATACTGGCGACCTGCTGCGCAATATCGGCTTCGGCCATGCGCAATTTGTCGACCGCTTGGGAGACACTTACCGCTGGAAAGGCGAAAACGTCTCCACCACTGAAGTGGAAAATATCTTTTTGCAGCACCCACAGATTTCCGAAGTGGTGGCCTATGGCGTGGAAATCCACAACACCAACGGCCGTGCCGGTATGGCGGCCATCACCCCGACCGAGTCCCTGGCCTCCCTGGATATGCGTGAGTTGCTGCAGTTCGCCCACGGGCAGTTGCCGGCCTATGCCGTGCCGCTGTTCCTGCGGATCAAGGTGAAGATGGAGACCACTGGCACCTTCAAGTACCAGAAGGTCAAGCTCAAGGAGGAGGCGTTCGACCCCGACAAGGCGGGTGATGACCCGATTTATGCCTGGCTGCCAGGATCTGACAGCTACGTGCCAGTGACGTGTCAGGTCTTGGCGGATATCCAGGCCGGCAAGTTCCGCTATTGATTGTGGCTATTGAAGCCTTTGGCAAAAAAGAAATGACAGTAGGGAACTCCCCCGCGAGACTGGGCGCCTTATGAAATACCAGACAAGGAGCCCCCATATGTCAGACCAAGCCAAACAAATGACCGAACAAGAAGCCGCCGAGTTTGCCGAACAGGTTTTCGACGTGGCACGCAGAGGGGACGCAGCGTTGTTGGCGGCGCTGCTGGCCAAGGGCTTGCCGCCGAACCTGCGTAACCACAATGGCGATACCTTGCTGATGCTGTCGGCCTATCATGGCCATGTCGACGCGGTGAAAGTGTTGCTGGAGTTCAAGGCTGATCCACAGATCGCCAATGACAAAAACCAATTGCCGATTGCCGGCGCGGCGTTCAAAGGCAACCTGCCGGTGGTCAAGGCGCTGATCGAAGGGGGTGCCCTGGTTGAAGGCGCGTCGAGCGATGGGCGTACAGCGTTGATGATGGCGGCGATGTTCAACCGCACTGAAATGGTCGACTACCTGATCAGCCAAGGGGCGAACCCCAAGGCGACGGATGCGCAGGGCGTGACCGCGCTGGCAGCGGCCCAGACCATGGGGGCGGCGGATACGGCGGCGCAGTTGCAAAAACTGGTGTAGGCTTTGCGCCCCAAAATCAGCCCCGTTACAGGATTCGCCCATGAAAAACGCACTCGTCGAACTCATCACTAAAATCAGTTCCGGTTGCCTGGGCGAAGCCGAGATCGTGCAAATCGCCGACGAAGCGACCCAGGCTTTTGCCGACCCTGAGGCTTTTCTGGCCGCCAACCCGGACATCAACTACGACGACACCTTCCCGATCCCATTGGGCGAGTGGATGGTCGTCGGCAGTCTGCCGGACACGGTGCTGTTCCAGGCAGATACCTACTCGGACCTGTTCACCCAGATCGTCGCCTCCTTCGGCCCGGGCGTGGCCTTCAACCTCAAGCCCAAGCAGCTGTTGAAAACTGAGGACCTGACTGCCCTCAACCGGATACAGATCCAGATGAGTGCCTTGAACCCGGAAAACGGCGGCTATGTGTTGATGAACTTCAGCCAGTTGCTCGATGACGAGATCCAGATGGTGCTGGTCTACGGCAATGATGTGCCACGGGTGCAGGCGTTGTGTGCCGAGGTGGGTATCAAGGGCGAACCATCGCTGGAGGCACTGCGGGTGGCGGTCCACGTTTGAAATAAAACGGAACCCTCACCCAGGCTGACTATCCTAAGGAAGCAAGCCCTCACTTAGGAGCGACACCATGGGTTCCACTTTTAATGGTCTGATCGGGTTGATCATCCTGGCGCTGGATATCTGGGCGATCATCAACGTGTTCAAAAGCGGCGCGGGAACGGGCGCCAAGGTGCTGTGGATCCTGTTGATCCTGCTGCTGCCGGTGCTGGGCTTGATCATCTGGGCGATTGCCGGGCCGCGCGGTAACGTGCGGATCTGATTCAACCCCATAAAGGCTCCCATGCGCGCCGTGGGAGCTTTTAGATCAGCCAACTGCCTTCCAGCTCCAGCAACTTCAACTTGTTCTCGATCCCGCCGCCAAACCCTATCAACGTCCCGTCGCTGCCCACCACTCGGTGGCAGGGGATGATGATGGAAATCGGGTTGGCGCCATTGGCCTTGCCCACGGCGCGAATCGCCTTGGGGTTGTCCAGATGGCGGGCCTGTTCGCCATAGGTCCAGGTTCGTCCATAGGGAATCAGCAGCAGCGCCTGCCAGACTTGTTGCTGGAAGGGCGTGCCCTGTGGTGCCAGACTCAGGTCGAATACCTCGCGCTTGCGCGCGAAATACTCATCCAGTTGCTGGCACACGTCATCCAGTTCATTCGTCGCCAGTTGCCAGTGTTCCTGGGCATGCTGGTGGTGCACGTCCATATACAGCAGGCGCAGGCCTTGTTCGTCGCCCGCCAGTAGCAACGGACCCAGCGGGCTTGGGTGGTAGCGATAAAACATGAAGGTCAATCCACAAAGGCAGAAGGCAAAGTTCGCATATTTGCGCGTGAGCGTCTCCGGTGTTTTTTGTGTATCGAGATATTCGCTGTACGGAATTTTCACATTTCATCCAAGACAATTCGCCGGCTTTGTTGCCTTGCCAAGGCTCTATATTCAGGGTCTATAAACGCGGGTATACGGAGTGTGATCAGTAATTAATAGCGTTGATGCCGTTGATCGGGCACCATTTGCTCCACCGCGTTAACCCCCGACCCCAATCTGTATGGGCGAGGGCAGTACGCCGCTGCATTAATTCGCAACTTAAACTTCCAATGGGTCCTAAAACGACATGGCAAACCCGGACGCCCTGAGTCAGCAGCGAGCCTCTAATCGCTTGCTGCAACCGACCGTCAAATCCCATCTGGCGTACACGCTGCTCTGCGCTCTGGTCATGATGGTGATGTTCTCCCTGCTGCGCCTGGCGCTGCTGGTGTACAACCGCGAAATGATCCTCGACACGCCGGCCTCGACCTTCCTTGAAGCGTTCGCCAACGGCCTGCGCCTGGACTTGCGCCTGGTGGTGTACCTGAGCATCCCGTTGCTGCTGGCATTGTTCAGCGTAAGGGCCATGGCCGCGCGCGGGTTCTTCCGTTTCTGGCTGACCGTCGCTTCCAGCATCGCCCTGTTCCTGGGCCTGATGGAGATGGACTTCTACCGCGAGTTCCACCAGCGCCTCAACGGCCTGGTCTTCCAGTACGTCAAGGAAGACCCGAAAACCGTGATGAGCATGCTCTGGTACGGTTTCCCGGTGGTGCGCTACCTGTTGGCCTGGGCCGTGGGCACGCTGATCCTGAGCATCGCCTTCAAGGGCGCCGACCGTGCGACCCGGCCGCGTGGCCCGTTCAGCGGCGGCACCATCGGCACTCGCCAGGTTGCGCCGTGGTATACGCGCATCGCGGTGTTCATGGTGTGCCTGCTGATCGCCGTGGTTGCCGCCCGTGGCACCCTGCGTCAGGGCCCGCCTCTGCGTTGGGGCGATGTTTACACCACGGATTCCAACTTCGCCAACCAGTTGGGCCTCAATGGCACCCTGTCGCTGATCTCGGCGGCCAAGGCACGGTTCTCCGAAGAGCGTTCCAATATCTGGAAGGCCACCCTGGATCAGCCTCTGGCCACCCAGACCGTGCGCGACATGCTGGTCATGCCTGACGAAAAACTGGTCGACGCCGACACTGCCGCCGTTCGCCGTGACTTCACGCCGCCGGCCGAGAAAACCCTGCCGATCAAGAACGTTGTCGTGATCCTGATGGAAAGCTTTGCCGGTCATTCGGTAGGCGCCCTGGGTCGTCCGGGCAACATTACGCCGTACTTCGACAAATTGTCCAAGGAAGGTCTGCTGTTCGACCGCTTCTTCTCCAACGGCACCCATACCCACCAGGGTATGTTCGCTACCATGGCCTGCTTCCCGAACCTGCCGGGCTTCGAATACCTGATGCAGACCCCGGAAGGCAGCCACAAGCTGTCAGGCCTGCCGCAGTTACTCAGCGCCCGTGATTTTGACGACGTGTATGTCTACAACGGCGATTTCGCCTGGGACAACCAGTCGGGCTTCTTCAGCAACCAGGGCATGACCAACTTCATCGGTCGTAATGACTTCGTCAATCCGGTGTTCTCCGATCCGACCTGGGGCGTGTCCGACCAGGACATGTTCACCCGTGGCCTGGAAGAGTTGAAGGCGCGCGAGGGCGGCAAGCCGTTCTACGCACTGCTGCAAACCCTGTCCAACCACACGCCGTATGCCTTGCCGACCCCATTACCGGTTGAGAAAGTCACTGACCGTGGCAGCCTCAACGAGCATTTGACGGCAATGCGTTACTCCGACTGGGCCCTGGGCCAGTTCTTTGAAAAGGCCCGCAAGGAGCCGTACTTCAAGGAAACCTTGTTCGTCATCGTCGGTGACCATGGTTTCGGCAACGAGCAGCAGATCACCGAAATGGACCTGGGCCGTTTCAACGTGCCGATGCTGATGATTGCACCGGGGGTGCAGGAAAAATTCGGCGAGCGTGACCACACCGTGGGGACCCAGATCGACATCGTGCCGACCATCATGGGCCGCCTCGGTGGTGAAACCCGTCACCAGTGCTGGGGCCGCGACCTGCTGAACCTGCCGGAAGGCGACAAGGGCTTCGGTGTGATCAAACCGTCGGGCAGCGACCAGACCGTTGCTTTGCTCACCGCTGATCGCGTGTTGGTCCTGCCCAAGGAAATGCCGCCGAAACTGTGGCAATACGAACTGGGCGCGAACCCTACCGGGACAGTGATCCCTGAATCGTCGGACGAGGCTGCTCTCAAGCAGAAACTCGAATCGTTCCTGCAGACGGCCACCAAGAGCCTGCTGGACAACACCGCGGGTGTAGTCGATAGCAAACCGGACTAAACAACGGTGAATAAGAAGAGGCCTTTTTAAGGCCTCTTTTTTTTGCCCGTTAAAATGCTTATGTCTAGCCGAATAACAGGAGTAACAGTATTACCAGTACAGCGCTGAAGATACCGTGCGGCCCGTAAGCTCTACTTCTTAAAGCTTTTACCTCAGTGAATTATTTCTTTTAACTGCGTTGCAATTAATAAACCTTAGTTTGAAAAAAGTGAAACTTGCAGCGTTCCCCTCGATCCGACCGGGCTTGCGGTTTGCCCAGGGCATTCAGCAATCTGATGGTGCATGGGGGCAGGAAAAACCTTCGCTACACTGCGGTTCACTTCTTCCGTGAACCACAAGGCTACTTTTTATGCAAAATCGCATGATGATCACCGGCGCCGGGTCCGGCCTGGGTCGCGAAATCGCGCTGCGCTGGGCCCGCGAGGGCTGGCAGTTGGCGTTGTCGGACATCAGCGAGTCAGGCCTGCAGGAAACCCTGACGCTGGTACGCGAGGCCGGTGGTGATGGTTTTACCCAGCGCTGCGATGTGCGGGACTACAGCCAACTCACGGCTTTCGCCCAGGCGTGTGAAGTCAAACTGGGTGGCATCGACGTGATCGTCAACAACGCCGGGGTGGCGTCTGGAGGCTTCTTCAGCGAGCTGTCCCTGGAAGACTGGGACTGGCAGATCGCAATCAACCTGATGGGCGTGGTCAAGGGCTGCAAGGCTTTCCTGCCGTTGTTGGAAAAGAGCAAGGGACGGATCATCAACATCGGCTCCATGGCAGCGCTGATGCAAGGCCCGGCCATGAGCAATTACAACGTGGCCAAGGCGGGAGTGGTGGCGTTGTCGGAAAGCCTGCTGGTGGAGCTCAAGCAGCAGGAAATCGGCGTGCATGTGGTGTGCCCGTCGTTCTTCCAGACCAACCTGCTGGACTCGTTCCGTGGCCCGACCCCGGCGATGAAGGCTCAGGTGGGCAAGCTGCTTGAGAGCTCACCCATCAGTGCGGCAGAGATAGCCGATTACATTTACCAGCGTGTCGCCGAGGGTGAATTCATGATCCTGCCCCATGAACAAGGGCGGATGGCCTGGGCGTTGAAGCAGAAGAACCCGCAGTTGCTGTATGACGAGATGACCGCAATGGCGGACAAGATGCGGGCGAAGGCCCAGTTGGCGAAAGGCTGAGGTTGACCTCCCACTGTGGCAGGCCCGCTCGCCACAGGTAGACGCGGTGTTTAAGCTTTGGGTCGTGATATTCACAAATCGCTATTTGTCTGTCGGAGAAATTAACCTCGCCTTGTAGGACAAGTCTGTTTGCTCCGCACGGCATTGATGAGCGGCAGGTGAGGGAGCATGGTCAATGTCCGGTAACTTTCAAAGGACGAACGCCATGCTGGTATTGAGCCGTGCGGTAGGCGAAATAATCTCCATTGGGGATCACATCAACTTGCGCATCCTGGAGGTCAACGGCACTCAGGTAAAACTTGGCGTGGAAGCGCCAGCGGGGGTCAATGTGCATCGCTCGGAGGTCTATCAGAAGATTCTCAGCCGCCAGGCGCAGCAGGTGGCCACCCACCCGGTGCCCAACCCTTAGTCGAACAAATGCTTGGGCACGTCGTGCTTGAGCATCAACTGGCACTGCTCGCTCTCGGGATCGAAGACGATCAGTGCCTGGCCTTTGGTCAGTGCCTGGCGCACGCGCAGTACCCGGGTTTCCAGGGGCGTTTCATCGCCATTGTCAGTGCCGTCGCGGGTCACGAAGTCTTCGATGAGGCGGGTCAGGGTGTCGACTTCAAGCGCGTCGTAGGGAATCAGCATACAAGCCTCGATTAAGTAATCCCGGCGATGCTACTGCGCCGGGACCCTTGTGGCCAGCCTCAGGTTTTTTGCCCCACCAGACTGTCCACCGACGGTACTCGGGTGTCGCTCTCCATCTGCGTCTCGTGCTCCAGTTGATGACTGAAACGGTCCAGCGAGCCTTGGGCCGGTTGCGCATCGCTGGCGAATACCGGCGGGCTGAGGATATAGGCGCCCAGCAAGCGACTGAGGGCCGCGAGGCTGTCGATATGGGTCCGCTCATAACCGTGGGTGGCGTCGCAACCGAATGCCAGCAATGCGGTGCGGATATCGTGACCCGCGGTGACCGCTGAATGGGCATCGCTGAAGTAATAGCGAAACAGGTCGCGGCGCACCGGTAGCTCATTGTCCGAGGCCAGGCGCAGCAGGTGTCGGGAGAGGTGGTAATCGTAAGGCCCGCCGGAATCCTGCATGGCTACGCTCACCGCGTGCTCGCTGGAGTGCTGGCCGGGCGCGACGGGCGCGATGTCGATGCCGACGAATTCACTGACATCCCAGGGTAGCGCGGCAGCGGCGCCACTGCCGGTTTCTTCGGTGATGGTGAACAGTGGATGGCAGTCGATCAGCAAGGGTTCGCCGCTGTCGACAATGGCCTTGAGCGCGGCCAACAGCGCTGCGACGCCGGCCTTGTCGTCCAGGTGGCGGGCGCTGATATGGCCGCTCTCGGTGAACTCCGGCAGGGGGTCGAAAGCGACGAAATCACCCACGCTGATCCCCAATGAATCGCAATCGGCACGGGTCGCGCAGTAGGCGTCCAGGCGTAGTTCGATGTGATCCCAACTGATGGGCATCTCATCCACGGCCGTGTTGAATGCATGCCCCGAGGCCATCAATGGCAACACGCTGCCACGGATCACACCGTTGTCGGTAAACAGACTGACGCGGCTGCCCTCGGCAAAACGGCTGGACCAGCAACCCACCGGTGCCAGGGTCAGGCGGCCGTTGTCCTTGATCGCCCGCACGGCGGCACCAATGGTGTCCAGGTGCGCGGAGACGGCGCGATCGGGGCTGTTTTTCTGGCCCTTGAGGGTGGCGCGAATAGTCCCGCGGCGGGTCATCTCAAAGGGAATACCCAGCTCTTCCAGGCGCTCGGCGACGTAGCGCACGATGGTGTCGGTAAACCCGGTGGGGCTGGGGATGGCGAGCATTTCCAGCAGCACTTTTTGCAGGTAGGCAAGGTCCGGTTCGGGAATGGTTCGGGTCATGGAAACTCCTGATGAGTTGAGGGCATCGATGGTTTCGATCAGTGGGCCGTTGCGCTAGAGAGTTATCGCCTGTCCCGGCCTCATCGCGGGCAAGCCCGGCTCCCACATTGGAATGCGGTCAACTGTGGGAGCCGGGCTTGCCCGCGATGAGGCCGAAACAGGCAACGCATGCCTCAAGTCGCCGGCTGGCTGTGAGGGAACAGTAGGTCCACAAACTTTTCTGCTGTTGGCTGCGGTTCATGGTTGGCCAGCCCGGCCCGTTCATTGGCTTCGATAAACACGTACTCCGGTTGATCGGCGGCTGGCACCATCAGGTCCAGGCCGACCATGGGAATGTCCAGCGCCCGGGCCGCGCGCACGGCGGCGTCCACCAGGGTCGGGTGCAGGATCGCGGTCACGTCGATAAGGCTTCCGCCGGTGTGCAGGTTGGCGGTGCGGCGCACGGCCAGGTGTTCGCCCTGAGCCAGGATGCTGCTGTAGTCGTAACCCGCCGTATGCAAGGTGCGCTGGGTCTCGTGGTCCAGGGGGATTTTGCTTTCGCCATCGGTG
Source organism: Pseudomonas spelaei (assembly GCF_009724245.1). Lineage (GTDB taxonomy): Bacteria > Pseudomonadota > Gammaproteobacteria > Pseudomonadales > Pseudomonadaceae > Aquipseudomonas > Aquipseudomonas spelaei. Next base: position 71,323 of record NZ_WNNK01000027.1, read on the forward strand.
GCGGCCTGACGGCGTCGGCTCTGGGCTTCGATCAGCGTGCCAATGGAGTGCTGACCGTCGCCGATCACCTCGGCCGGCCGGCGAATAGCGGCGGCGACCACCTCGAAACCGATCACAACAATGCGCAGGTCCTGGCCTTCGTGGAAGCTTTCGAGCAACACCCGGCTATCGAACTGGCGCGCCGCCTCAATCGCCTTTTGCACGTCCTCGATGTTCTGCAGATCCACCGCGACGCCCTGGCCTTGCTCGCCATCCAGCGGCTTGACCACGATGCGCTGGTGTTCGTCGAGAAATTCCAGGTTGTCATCGGCGCTGCCCGCCCGTTGCTGGGCCGGCAGGTTAAGCCCGGCGGCCTTGAGTACCTTGTGGGTCAGGCTTTTGTCCTGACACAAGGTCATGCTGATGGCACTGGTCAGGTCGCTCAATGATTCCCGGCAACGCACTCGGCGTCCGCCGTGGCTCAGCGTAAACAGCCCGGCATCGGCGTCATCCACCTGCACATCAATCCCGCGTCGATGGGCTTCCTCGACAATGATCCGCGCATAGGGATTAAACCCGGCTTGCGGTCCCGGCCCGAGGAACAGCGGCTGGTTGATGCCGTTCTTGCGCTTGATGGCAAAGGTGGCCAGCGCTCGAAAACCGAGTTTGGCGTAGAGACTTTTCGCCTGGCGATTGTCGTGCAGCACCGACAGGTCCAGGTAACTGAGGCCTCGGCTCATGAAGTGCTCGATCAGGTGACGCACCAGCACTTCGCCAACGCCTGGCCGGCTGCATGGCGGGTCCACTGCCAGGCACCAGAGGCTGCAACCATTTTCCGGATCGTGGAAGGCTTTCTGGTGATTGAGGCCCATCACGCTGCCGATCACCGCGCCGCTGTCTTCGTCTTCGGCCAGCCAGTACACCGGGCCGCCTTGATGGCGCGGGGTCAGCAGCGTCGGGTCCACGGGCAGCATGCCGCGTGCCTGATAGAGGTGATTGACGGCCTGCCAGTCTGTGTCGCCTTGTACCCGGCGAATGCGAAAACCCCGGAACACCCGCGTCGCCGGTCGGTAGTCGCTGAACCACAGGCGCAGGGTGTCGGAGGGGTCGAGAAACAGTTGCTGTGGGTCAATCCCGAGGATCTGCTGCGGTGCCGCCACATACAGGGCGATATCCCGTTCCCCGGGCTGCTCGTTGAGCAGCTCTTGGGCCAGGCTCGCCGGGTCGCAAAAGGTATGGCCGATCAATAACCGGCCCCAGCCGCAATGCACGGCAATCGGCTGGGGGCTTAATGTGCTGCCGTCTTCGGCAAAACGGGCTTGCAGGCGTTCGTAGGAGGGCGTCTGGCCCCGGACCAAGCGTTGGCTGTAAGCCGTGGCATGAGGTTTCATCAATCAGACTCCTTGTTCGCTGAGCCACAGGTTCAGCGCCGCCAGTTGCCACAACTTGGAGCCTCGCAACGGGGTCAGTTGGCCCTGCGGGTCGGTGAGCAGGCGATCGAGCATGGCCGGGTTGAACAAACCACGGTCCTGGCTCGGGTCCAGCAGCAGGTCGCGCACCCAGTTCAAGGTGTCACCCTGCAAATGCTTGAGTCCCGGTACCGGGAAGTAACCTTTCTTACGGTCGATGACTTCGCTGGGAATAACCCGGCGCGCGGCTTCCTTGAGTACTTGCTTGCCACCGTCCGGCAGTTTGAATGTGCCTGGCACGCGCGCTGATAACTCTACCAGGCGGTAGTCGAGAAACGGCGTTCGCGCTTCCAGGCCCCAGGCCATGGTCATGTTGTCCACTCGCTTGACCGGGTCGTCCACCAGCATCACGGTACTGTCCAGGCGCAAGGCCTTATCCACAGCCGCATCGGCGCCCGGCTGGGCGAAATGCTCGCGGACGAAGTCGCCCGCAGCATCATTGGCCGTCAGCCATTTTGGCGCAACGGTGGCGGCGTAGTCGTCATAGCTGCGGTCAAAAAACGCGTCGCGGTAAGCGGTATACGGATCACTGGCACCGTCCACCTGCGGGTACCAGTGGTAGCCGGCGAACAGTTCATCGGCGCCCTGGCCGCTCTGCACCACCTTGCAATGCTTGGCCACCTCCCGGGACAACAGGTAGAAGGCGATGCAGTCATGGCTGACCATCGGCTCGCTCATGGCGCGGAAGGCGGCCGGCAATTGCTCGATGATCTCGCTTTCGGCAATGCGCAGTTGATGGTGTTGAGTGCCGTAGTGCCTGGCGATCAGATCGGAATACTGAAACTCGTCACCGCGCTCGCCGCCGGCGTCTTCAAAGCCGATGGAAAAGGTCGACAAGTCCTGCACGCCGACTTCCCGCAACAGGCCCACCAGCAGGCTGGAATCCACGCCGCCGGACAGCAGCACGCCGACATCCACCGCCGCACGTTGGCGAATTGCCACGGCTTCACGGGTGCTGTCGAGCACGCGGTCGGTCCAGTCTTCCAGGCTCAGGTTGGTTTCATCGGCATGGGGGCCGTAGGGCAGTGTCCACCAGGTTTGCTGTTCGGTCTTGCCGTCGACTTCGATACGCATCCAACTGGCGGGCGGCAGTTTTTCGATGCCTGCCAGCAGGGTGCGCGGTGCGGGGACTACGGCATGGAAGTTCAGGTAATGGTTGAGCGCCACCGGATCCAGGATCGGATTGATATCACCGCCCTTGAGCAGCGCCGGCAGGGCCGAGGCAAAACGCAAGCGCTGGCCGGTGCGCGACAGGTACAGCGGCTTCACGCCGAGACGGTCACGGGCGATAAACAGGCGCTGGGCGTCGCGCTCCCAGATGGCGAAGGCGAACATGCCGTTGAGCTTGGGCAGCAAGGCTTCGCCCCAGGCGTGATAGCCCTTGAGCAGCACTTCGGTGTCGCCGCCGGAATAGAAGGCGTAGCCCAGGGCTTCAAGCTCGGTGCGCAGTTCGGGGAAGTTGTAGATGGCGCCGTTGAAGGCCAGGGACATGCCCAGTTGGGCGTCGACCATCGGTTGGGCCGAGCCGTCCGACAGGTCCATGATTTTCAAGCGCCGATGGCCCAGGGCAATGGGTCCCTGGGCATGGAAGCCCCACGCGTCAGGTCCGCGAGGGGCGAGGTGATGGGTGATTCGCTCAATGGCTGCCAGGTCGGCAGGTTGGGCATCGAAACGTAGTTCTCCAGCTAATCCGCACATTGTGCTAAAGCCCTTGTATATGCTGGGCCTCAGCGCTACCACTACTTTTTCAGTACCGTTTTCGTACCATTTTGCAGCATGTCCAGCTTCTCAAGCTCAGCCCAATCGCTCGGTGAGTTGATCCGCTTGGCATAGGTTGAAAGCCAGACTTGGACACTGTTGTCCAAAGTGAGCTGTTGCAAGCATCAGGCGCATCATTATTACATCGGTGTGTCGTACATCCTGCGATGCCTCATTCCCGGCTTGCGCAACGCCGTCAACCCGTAGCGCTTAGACCCTGTTTCGGAGCGGGTGTACAGCTCTGATCTTTTGCCCGCTCCTTTTGGCGCGAAAACATAATCAGAGCGCGCCGCCGTAAGTGGTCAGGATTTTCGAGTACCTCCAATGCCCGATCGTTCCATAAAACTTTCCGTGCTGTCTTCGTTTTGTCCTTTCCTCTGTCTTTTCCTCCACTCACGATTGCTGGTTCAGATGAGTCAGATGCTGCCCACCGTGACCGGAGGCAGCCAGTAGGACGATAGACGGAACTAAAGGCGGTAATACCGTCTACATTTCTGGGAGTATTCCCTTTCGGAGAGGACGGTCATGTTTAAATTGCGTTCGCTTACCGCTGTAGTTACCTGCCTTGCTTTGGTCGTCGGGTCAGTGTCTGCACTGGCCGACCCGGGAAATGGGAAAGGTCAGGGCAATGGAAACGGTAACTCTCAAGGCGGCCAAGGTCATGGCAACCAGGGCAATAAAGGGAAAGGTTCCAGCAGGGGCGATTGGGATAGCGGCCCTAGCATTGACCGAGGCACTGTACTGGGCGTACTCGGTGGTTACCGAGACTATTGGAGACCGGGTCCTGCGTTGCCACCCGGAATACAGAAGAATCTAGCCAGAGGAAAGCCTCTTCCCCCAGGCATTGCCAAGAAGCTGGATGGCAGGTTGCTTGGCAGACTGCCCCATTACGATGGCTACGAATGGCAGCAGGCGGGTACTGATCTGATACTGGTAGCGATTGCGAGCGGGATCATCTATGAAGTTCTAAATGGTGCTTTGGATTAGTTCGCTCAGACGCTGATCAATTCATGGCAGGACCGTTTTTCGTGATCACCTAATCGTTAGAGAGGGCGACACATTCGCATTCACTTTATAAAAATGTATGGGTGCTTCCATTGGTCGTTTGTCTTTGAACCGCATGTAACTAAGTGTGTCGTAGGGGGTGAGAACACCAACCCCTGTGGAAGTAATCATGCGTTTTAAAAAGAAAAGTCTAGTTGCCGTCATGTCGTGCGTAATGATGCTGGCTGCTG
>NZ_WNNK01000028.1 GCF_009724245.1 Pseudomonas spelaei
ATCCCCGGGCGTCTGCCTGCCTAAAGTCCCGGCTTTCTATGCAATGGCCCTGCGCATAACTTTTGGTCTGAACGCTTTTCTGGAACCCAAGTCGATTCTTTGTTGAAGACCACCGCGTCAGAGGGTTCATGGAACCAGGGCTCGACCTGTTCGGCCGTGCCAAGCCTCCAGGGACTTGAGGTGGATAAAAATGCACGAATAGCAGCAATAGTTTTGATAAATACGCACGAATAAGCCCGGAAAGATTGCCGTTGGGGAAATCGATGCAAAGTGTTTCCGCATTTTTGGTATGGTGCAGCACATTTTCACAGGGACTGATTGTTCATCCGCAGGAAGCGGCGTCGACCTTATTCCACGAGATGCTGTAGAAATGCCTGAACCGATACCGATCAAGGATCACGAAAAAGAAAACCGTCTGGTCAACAAGCGGCTGCTGGCCTGCGCGCTGTTTGTGATCGGCATTACCTGCGCTTTGGTAGGGCGCATGTATTTCCTGCAGGTGGTGGAATTCGACTATCACTCCACCATCTCCGAAAACAACCGGGTCCACGTCCTACCCATTACGCCTACTCGCGGTCTGATCTACGATCGCAATGGCGTAGTGCTCGCGGATAACCGGCCGAGCTACAACCTGATCATCACCCGGGAGCGCGCCTCAGACCTCAAGGGCGAACTCGACTCCATCGTCAGCCTCTTGCACCTGCCTGCCGAAGATCGGGCCTTGTTTGACAAGGCCATGAAGCAGGCTCGCCATCCTTTTGTGCCTGTGACGCTGTTCTATGAGCTGACCGAAGAGCAGATCGCCTTGCTGGCGGTCAACGAGTTCCGCCTTCCCGGGGTGGACGTTGAGCCGCAGTTCGTCCGTCATTATCCGATGGGGGCACACTTTGCCCATTCCATTGGTTACGTCGGCCGCATCAACGAGAAAGAATCCAAGGCCCTCGACTCGGTGGAATATCGCGGTACGCAGTCCATCGGCAAGACCGGTATTGAGCGTTTCTACGAGTCGGAACTGCATGGTCATGTCGGCTATGAGGAGGTCGAGACCAACGCTCAGGGCCGTGTGCTGCGAGTGCTCAAACACACCGACCCGATTCCCGGCAAAAACATCGTCCTCAGCCTGGACGTCAAGCTTCAGGAAGCCGCCGAAGAGGCCTTGGGGGACCGTCGAGGCTCAGTGGTTGCCCTTGATCCAGAGACCGGTGAAGTCTTGGCCATGGTCAGCAAGCCCAGTTTTGACCCGAACTTGTTCGTCACCGGTATCAGCTTCAAGGAATACGCCGCGCTGCATGATTCCCTTGATCGACCGCTGTTCAACCGGGTTCTGCGCGGGCTTTACGCACCAGGCTCCACCATCAAGCCCGAAGTGGCCATCGCCGGGCTCGACAGCGGTGTCGTCACCGCCCAGACCCGTGTTTTTGACCCTGGTTATTACCAGCTCCCGGACTTCGATCACAAATACCGCAACTGGAACCACAGTGGCGACGGCTGGGTGGACATGGACGCGGCGATCATGCGCTCCAACGACACCTACTTCTATGACCTGGCCCACAAACTGGGCATCGATCGCCTGCACGATTACCTGGCTGAATTCGGACTCGGCCAGAAAGTCTCCCTGGACATGTTCGAGGAGTCGGCTGGTTTGATGCCGTCTCAGGCCTGGAAGCGCGCCACTCGGCGCCAGCCCTGGTTCCCGGGGGAGACTGTGATCCTTGGCATTGGCCAGGGCTACATGCAGGTCACGCCGCTGCAACTGGCCCAGGCCACCGCGCTGATTGCCAACAAAGGTGTGTGGAACCGGCCGCACTTGGCCAAGACCATCAATGGTGTGCCACCGGTGGATGAGCATCCGATGCCCAACGTCGTCCTCAAGGACCCGCGTGGCTGGGAGCAGGTCAACCACGGCATGCAATTGGTGATGCACGATCCTCGGGGCATTGCTCGGGCCGCAGCCGCAGGCGCGCAATACCGCATTGCCGGCAAGAGCGGCACCGCGCAAGTGGTAGCGATCAAACAGGGCGAACGCTACAACCGTTTGAAGACCTCGGAGCGCAACCGAGACAATGCCTTGTTCGTCGGTTTCGCCCCGGCAGAACACCCTAGAATCGTGATCTCTGTGATGATCGAAAACGGTGAGGCGGGTGGTCGCGTGGCAGGTCCAGTCGTACGGCAAATCATGGACGCGTGGTTACTGGACCAGGAGGGCCATTTGAAGCCGCAATATGCGACCCCGAGTAAAGCACCGGGCGATCCTCACGTCTGATGCGAGAAGGCATGAACCTGTTCATGCCTTCCATTCCTCCCACTGCTCCAGCCCTTCGTACGACAGCCACGGCACATCATGGGACGTCCAGATATGGCACGTCGGCTGTTCTCCCGGATCGTCATCCAGCGTTGCCACCCGCACAATCACATGGGGCTGATGTCCCCGTTCAGCCATCAAGTGTGAGCCGCACCGCGAGCAGAAATGCCTGAGCTTGCCCGGTGAAGATTCGAAAGACGATAAAAGCTCTGCACCTTGAGTCCAGCGAAAGTGCTCGCGCATGACGCCAGCCGTGGCGACGAACGCCGTCGCATGGACTTTACGGCAACTGTGGCAATGGCAGTGGCTGATGGGCATGTCCAGGCGGTCCACCTGGTAACGCACGGCTTTGCAACAGCAACTACCATGGAGCGGTTTCAGTGGATCGTTCATGTATCAGCCTTGTCTGAATGAAAAGTGGCCAATCAATTTATCTCGCACGCCGATAGCTTCGTACCGTGATGTGGTACTGAAAGGTTGCGCATTGGTCGATGTGGCCTACTGTCAATGAAGGAGGTGACTTATGGACGTACATGATCGCATTGAACGAAAAGTCCTGCTCAAGGCCCCGCATGAACGGGTCTGGCAAGCGCTGACCGATGCCGAGCAATTTGGCAGTTGGTTCGGAATTGACCTTAAGGGAAAACAGTTTGTAGCCGGCCAGGCGATTGCAGCTCAGATCACATTCCCGGGTTACGAGCATGTTAAATGGAATGCAAGAATCGAACGGCTTGAACCGCAAAAGCTGTTCTCTTTCAGTTGGCACCCTTACGCGATAGAAGAGGGGATCGACTACGACTCGGAGACTCCGACTCTGGTGGAGTTCGCGCTAGAAGACCACACCGAAGGCACCTTGCTTCGGGTGGTCGAATCAGGTTTTCTCGCGGTCCCCCAAGCGCGCCGCGAGAAAGCCTTCAAGATGAACTCTCGTGGCTGGGATGAGCAGATGAACAACATTGAGGTTCACCTGAGGAAATCCCCTTAGCCTTCGTGAGCCGTGGTGATCTCCAGCGTATCGGTGTAGGTCACCAACACACTTTGCCCGACCTTGAGGTCTTTGAGGCCCGCACGTATTTCCGGCCTCTCGACTGTCAGCACTTTCGATAGGCCCGCTGGGTTTTCCAGGGTGACCTGGTTTTTCTTCAGGTCGATATGGGTGATCTTCAACTGCACCTGCACCTGACGGAACGCTGCGCCACCGGGGTTCGGATTATCGGCAGTCGCACGAACTATGCCGCTCTTCTCGCTGGCGTCCGGCGCGCTTGTGTCCACGTCAGTGTCCAGTACGGCGGCCACCGCATGAGTCACCAGCACCTTGACTTGATCGCCGACCTTCAAATTGTCCAAATCCTTGGCCTGGTCGCTGAGTTGCACATGCACTTGGCGACCTTCAGCGCCTTCCAGTACGACTTGGTGGTTGGCAGGATCAACGGCCAGCACCCTGGTGGTCACTTCATCGGCCTCCAGGGACCTGGACAGCGGGATATCGGCAGCATGGGCGGCAAGGCTGCCGGCGGACATGAGAATCGCCACGGCAACGGCCTGGCGCAAGGAGTGAAATGCTTTCATTGAACGGACTTCCATGTGAGAGGAGTCCTCAGTCTAGTGGCGAGTCATCGATACGCAACCTCACCCCACCAGACGAAAGCGAACCTCTGGCGCCAAACTTGATCACAACAGTATCGACAGCTGTCCGACAAGGAGAACGCCCATGTCCCGTCAAGGTCCATACCCGGGATTTATTCCGCCGTATATTCTCCATCGCTTGATAGACCATGGTTCAGAGTGGCAACGCTCCCGGGCGCTGAACACGTTGACCCATGTTCGCCAGCTGTTACCCAACCCGGGGCTTGCGTCGGTGATGGGCGCGGCGGCAGAGAAAACCGCCCCCGGCACATTGCAACGCCGTATTTACGATGCTCAACACCTGACCGTCCTGCCTGGCACCCTGACGCGGGCCGAGGGCCAACGCGCCAGTGGCGATGCGGCGGTGGACGAGGCCTATGACGCACTGGGTGCCACCCACGACTTTTTCTGGCAAGTCTACGGGCGCGACTCCATCGACAACCGAGGCCTGGCCCTCACGGGCACCGTGCATTACGGCGAAGGTTACGACAACGCCTTCTGGAATGGCGCGCAGATGGTCTTTGGTGACGGTGATGGTGAGGTGTTCCAGCGCTTCACCCGATCCCTGGATGTCGTGGCCCATGAGTTGGCACACGGGATCACCGAGAGCGAGGCGGGCCTGGTCTATCGCAACCAGTCCGGGGCCCTCAATGAATCGGTCTCTGACGTGTTCGGTATCCTGACCAAGCAATACGTCCTCAAGCAGACGGCTGAACAGGCCGACTGGCTGATCGGAGCCGATTTACTCACCGACAAGGTCAAGGGTAAGGGCCTGCGCTCGATGTCCCATCCCGGCACGGCCTATGACGACCCGGTACTGGGCAAGGACCCGCAACCGGCGCATATGCGCGACTTTGTCGTGACCCAGGATGATAACGGCGGGGTACACCTGAACTCCGGCATTCCCAACCGGGCGTTTTATCTGGCCGCCATCGCCCTGGGCGGCTCAGCCTGGGTGCAGGCAGGGCAGATCTGGTACGACACCCTGTGCGATAAACGCCTGGATAACGATGCGGATTTCCGGGCATTCGCCACACTGACCGTCGAGCACGCCGGCGAACGTTTTGGCGTCGCCCAGGGCAAGGCGGTACAGAAATCCTGGGCGGGTGTGGGTGTGGACTTGGCGTGAGGAGAATGCAATGAAAGAACTGCCACCCCTGGGCAGCGATGCCACCGTCCGGCTTTCCCGTCAGGGCGGGGTGACGGCGATGCTGAGTCGGCCCCGTGAAATCGAGTTTGCCCGGTACAATCCGGATGAGCGCGAGCAGATTTGCAGCCTGCTGAAGGGTTGCCTGCCGTTGACCTCATCCGAGCCGGGGCGGGGCGACCAGCGTTTCTATCAAATCGAAGTACGCTTTCGCCAGGATGACCGCGATGATCAGTTGATGCTCCAGGTGCCGGAAGACCGGGCACCTGGAGAACTGGTGCGGCTGTGGGACAAAGGGCTGGTGTCCTGACGTTTGCGAGACCTCAGAAACTCATCTGCCATTGCCCGACTACGGCGTGATTGCGGCTGTTGCTACCCAACTCACCGTTGTAGCCGACGCTCAGGGTATGTCGTGCAGACAAACCGACATCCAGCCCGGCTTCAACCATCAGACTATCGCGATCCAGCGCACTGCCTTCGACGTTGAATGCATCCCCTCCCACCACAAACGCTTGGCGGGTTTCGCTGTCGAGGTTGCCATACACATGTCGCCAACCGAGGCTGGCTCGCGGTGTCAGGCTGATGCCATTGTCCAGTTGGCTCAGGTGCGCCAGGCGCATGCCAAAGGTGCTGCTGAAGTTGTCCTGGGTTTGGGCATCGACCTTGAGTGACGCAATACCGCCTTTTTCGGTGAAGCTGTCGCGGTGATAGCGCTGATAACCCAGGTTGGCAAACGGCTCGATGTTGAAACGCCCGCTGCCCAAGGCATAGCCCAGTTCGGCAAATGCTTGCTGGCTGTCGGCGTCGTAATTGCCTTTTGGCTTGTCGCTGAAACCTTCGAACTCGACTGTGCGCTTGTTATCGCCGTCATGGTGACTGTAAGCAGCGCCCAGGCGCAGGGCCACCGGACCGTCCTGGCGCACGGCGTACCCACCGACGTGCCAGCTGCGCAGTTTGTTGTCGACGTTATGGCTGTCCAGGTTGGTCTTTGAATAACCACCCACGACACCCAGGCGCCAGGTTGAAGACAACGACCAATCCACCCCCAACAAGCTGCCTTGAGTCCGTTGCTGCATGCCGTCGCTGCCGTGCTGACCGTCGAGCTTGCCGTAGCTGCCAATGCCCTGCAGCCAGACGCGGCCGCGTGCGTTCGGGTCATTGAGGTTGCGTGCGCTGCTCGGTACGCCCGTGGCTGCCAGCTCCGGGGTTTGTGTCGATTCAAGCCCCACCAGCAAGCCTGCGCCGTTGCCTATCTGGCGCATGGCGGACAGCATTGATGTGCCGACCAGGGCGCTGGCCGTCAGGGTGGCACTGCTGAGGTTAGCGTTGCTGCTGCCAGCAAGGGCTTCGATGGCGGCGCTGGCGGTGGCTTCCGAGGTGTTGAGCAGGGCGTCGTTCAGCGGGTTTGGCTGCCAAAAAAACGGTGGATAGGGACCGTACATGTCATCCCGATATCTCCAACTGATTGACTCGATGCTCTGAACCGCTCGGGCGCCGTTGGCAGTGCGGGCGTACTCCATGAAGTCAATGTCGTTGCGGGTGTAACTCAGGTCTACCCTGTTGGCTTCATAGCTGAGTTTCGGGGTCAGAAAGGCGTAGTAATTGAGGTACGCTTCGTCGAAGGTTCCAGTGATGCTGCCAGCCTCAAGTATCGTGTAACGGCTATGCCACGGATAGTTATAGTCAGGTCCCGAGTTCGGTACCAAGTAAGCACCATTGAGCTTGGCATTCCCGGTCACATGGGTTGTCGCCGCGCTGCCATCTGAGTTGGTCGAAAAGTAGAAAGTGGACCCTGTGCCCATGATCAGGTTGCCGTTGACTTGCGGCGCTCCAACGGTCGTATTGGTGTTCAGTCGGCCATTGATGGTCAGGTTGGCGACTGAGCCACGGCCCTGGTATTCGCCGCCTTGGTTAACCAAAACGTTGCCAGCGATAGAGCCTTGGTTGTCCAGTAGACCGCCGTTGAACACCTGTGCGCCTTGGCTGAAGTCACCTTGGCTATTGAGTACCCAATAACCCCTACGGACCTGCAGCGATTCAAAATTACGGGTCTCGCCCAGGGTTCCATCAGGTGGGTCGGGATACCAAAAGTGTTGGTAGCCTTCCAGAATCATTGTGTTGTGTCCTGTGCCTCCGTCCACCAATCCTTCAAAACGCGCCCCATGGAGCAGCGTCAAGGTGTCATTGCCGCCTCCCAGATCAAGCGCAACACCGTTGCCGCCGCTGATCAGGCCCCCGTTGAAAACCTGATCATCAAAGTCACCGATGAACTTTGCGCCATACCCGTTCACCCCGCGAAGATCGACGAAGTTTCTCAGGGTTGTAGCACCCAACGCCGAACCATCATGGCCGTCACTGACCAGCAGGCCGTTGTCAGCCCCTGTGATTGATCCCGAGCGCGGAGTATTCCAAATGGCAGGTCCGCCATTGAAGATATAGCCGCCTGCGATGGACACGCCGTCGCTGGTGTTGGGCCGGCCGTGTTTATCCAATCCGCTGGCACCAGTACCTTGGATGATCCCTGCGTTGTTGATATAGGCAATGCCGCCAATCCGAATGCCATCACTGTCGACGTTGGTTTGCTGTCCATCGTGCCTGCCGATGATCGTGCCGTTGGCGTTGTAGACGCGACCGTCTCCCACCAAGGTGATACCTGCGCCGTTACGCCCGAGGAGGGTTCCCAGGTTGCGCAGATATTTGATCTGCTCCCCCGAGATGCCATTACGTCCGCCCGAGATCAGGCCGGAGTTCGTGATTTGAACATCCGTTGCAGAACCGATCTTGATCGCATCGAACGTATCTGCCGCGCTGCGTAAATCGCCGGTGCTGATTTCGCCGTCGTTGGTGAGGTCAACGTGCGAGCCGGTACGGATGGCGTCACCGGCATCAGCCCGAATAACCGCGCCCTTTTGGTTCTCGATAGTCGTGCGGGCGCGTTCTCCCACTACGGAACTGAAGTCCAGGGCTTGTCCGTTCAATGCCCGGATCGTGCCACTGTTCTTGAGCTTGATTTCGCTGTTGTTTTCCAGGCCTGCATTGATCCGAATGGCGTCATTCGCGCCTTGGATCAACGCACCTGCGGCGTTTTCGACGGTGTAGGATCCAGAGCCATTCTGGAAGTCGCGCGTAGCGATTGCCGCTGCGCCAGAAGAAACAATCTGGCCGTAGTTACTGACACGGCTATATGGATACCAGGACGGAGAGCTCCGGATTTCTACCGAGGTCCCGACGGTGTTAATACTGCCAGTGCTCAACACCCATAGACCTGGATCCATACCGTTACCACTGCCAATGAACTGAGCAACGGTAGTCGGTGTACGAATCGCGATTTCTGCTTGGCTGGCCTGGGAAAACCAGGCACCGGAAACGATCAATGAAATATTCAGGGCAAGACGGCGGGGCGTAAACGACATGCTGGAAGTCCTTTTCTTGTATAACGCTATCTTCCTACATAGCGCTTTGCTATTACCAGCCCACCCTGGCAATCAGGTGCGCTGGTAACAGATGCAGCCATTAGAAATCGATGGTCGCCGACAATTTCGCCACTCGCGGTTCACCCTGGCTCAAATACCCACCCAACGCCGATTCCCAATACTTCTTGTTGGCCACGTTCTCCACCGTGGCACCCAGCGTCACATCACGCTGAGCCACTTTGAAGTTGTACCGCGCACCCACGTCGAAGCGATTCCAGGTCGGCAGGCTGAGGTTGTTGGCCGCATCGGCATATTGCCCACCGGTACGCAGCATGCGGCCGTTGAGCGTTACGCCTTGCAGGCCGGGTACGTCCCAATCCACGCCAGCATTGAGCTGGAAGGTCGGTACACCGATGGCACGGTTGCCGTCGTTGGTGCCGTTTTGCGTATCCTTGAGTTCGGTATCCATCACCGTCACACCGCCCAGCAAGCGCAAGCCATCTAACGGTTCGCCAAAGATGTTGAGTTCCACGCCTTTGTTGATCTGCTTGCCTTCGCGGATATAAGTCGCCGAAGTGCCCGCCGCGTTAATCAACGAATACCCATCGCTAGGCTGCTCGATGCGGTACACACCCAACGTCGCACCGTAGGTGCCCATATCGACCTTGATACCGGCTTCCAGCTGTTTCGAACGTGCCGGTGCATAGGTCTGGTTGCCGTTCGTGACTTTGACCCCGCCGGCCGATACAGGCGATGTCGGCCCTTTGGCTAAACCTTCGATGCGGTTGGCGTAGAGGGAGATGTGGTCCCACGGTTTGAACACGATGCCGTACACCGGAGTGGTGATCGACGCGTCGTAGTTGGCAGTGCGGGTACCGGTGCCATAAGCGTAGCCCTGGACCACCATTTCCTGACGTCGTACACCTGCGGTGATCAGCAAGCGGTCATCCATGAATCCAAGGGTGTCGGACACTGCCGCGCTGCGTACGAAAGTCTTGGCGGTGATGCCTGGATCACCCAGGTCACCACCCTTGAAGCCACCCGGTTTGGGCTCCGGAATATCCGAGGGGTTGTAGATATTGCTGCGGTGTTTGGTCAGGTCAAAGTCGTAGGCGTTGCGGGCCTGGGTCCAGATACCGGTCAGCCCGAAGTTCAGCTTGTGGCTCACCGGCCCGGTCTGGAACTTGCCGTTCAGGCCGGCCATGGCGCTGGTGTTGTCTTCCTGGTGGGCGATGCGCGAGCCGGTGACGTTGGCGTTACCCAGGTTGTCGGTCAGGGTCACTGACGAGTAGCGGCCATTTTCCTTGGTGTGTTTGGCGCCGGCGGCGAGGTAGGCCGTCCAGTTGTCGTTGAGGTCGTACTCGCCGCGCAGCATGCCGAAGGTGTCTTCGATGTCGGTGGCACCCCATTGTGGCGCGTAGTTGGTATCCGCCGAGGGTACTTTGGGCACCTCGGTCGCGGTATTGAGGAACACCGAGTTACGCCCGCCATTGACCCGCTGTTTCTGGTAGACAAAATCGCCCGACAGGCGCAGTGCATCACCGCGGTAATCCAGGCCTATGGCAAACAGTTTTGAACGCTGGTTCTCATCATCGATACCCGTATCGCCTTCACGCTGGGACAGGTTCACCCGCGCCCCAAACCGATTGTCTTCACCAAAGCGCTGGCCGATATCCAGGTGCTCGCCCACGCGGCCATCACTGCTGATATCGGTACTGAAACGGCGCAACGGCACATCATCGGCGCGCTTGGGTTGCAGGTTCACGCCGCCGCCGATACCGGAACCAGTGGGTGTTACGCCGTTGATAAAGGCGTTGGGCCCCTTGAACACTTCAACCCGCTCCAGAGCGTCGGTGGACATGATCTGGCGCGGCAGGATGCCGTACAGGCCGTTATAGGAAATGTCATCACCGTTGAGGGGCAAGCCTCGGATCACAAAGACCTGGGCCTGGTTGGCATAGCCCGAGGCCTGGCGCACGGACGAGTCGTTGAGCAACACGTCGCCGACGGTTTCGGCTTGCTGGTCGCGTATCAGTTTCTCGGTGTAGGAAGACATGCTGAACGGCACATCCATGATGTCCTGATTACCCAGCACCCCCAACTGCCCACCGCGAGCCACCTGGCCGCCGGCATACACCGGGGGCAGGGCATTGGCGGTGATGGCTGGCGCACTGATGCTGGTGGCGCCCAACTCCAGTGTATTGCTGTCCTGGCTGTTGTTCGCATCCTGCACAGTGGCAGCGTGCGCGGCGAAGCTCAGGGAGCAGCAAAGGGCGAGCAGGGTGGGGCGAAACGGCGCAGCGAGTCGGGCGGGAGTGGGCATGGTCGATCCTGACGGCGTACCGTCAATGTGAGGAAAAGGGGCAACAACGTTGCGCTTCCCCACTGCGCGAATACGACTCCGATGCGGATGATAATAATTACTATTAATGTCTTGCAACATTTTTGTCGGATTGCTGTCCGCATGCGCGCAGGAAATTTCCGTTAACGTGCCGCGTTTGGTGGGATGCCGAGTAGAATCACGCCCTGAAAGCGATTCTTGAGGTGCGGTACGGTGGATTTACAGCAGGGTTTTGTCCTGACCCGGCATTGGCGCGATACCCCGGCGGGGACCGAGGTCAGTTTCTGGCTGGCCACCGATCAGGGCCCACGCTATATCCGCCTACCTGTGCAGCCTTCGGTGATGTTTATCCCGGCTGCCCACCGCAAGCCCACCGAGCTGCTGCTCAAGGGTGAGCGCGACGTTGAACTGCGCCCCCTTGAACTGTGCGACTTCCATCACCGTCCGGTGTTGGGTCTCTACACTCGTCAGCATCGACAATTGATGGACCTGGAAAAGCGCCTGCGTAAAGCCGGTGTCGACGTCTACGAAGGCGATGTGCGCCCACCCGAACGCTACATGATGGAACGCTTTATCACCGCCCCGGTGTGGTTTGGTGGTACGCCAGGCGAAGGTGGAATGCTGCTGGACGCGCAGATGAAACCCGCGCCCGATTATCGGCCACCGCTGAAACTGGTGTCCCTGGACATCGAGACCACCGCCCAAGGTGACTTGTATTCCATTGCCCTGGAAGGCTGCGGTGAGCGCCAGGTGTACATGCTCGGCCCGCCCAACAGAACTGACGCGGTGGACTTCAAACTCGACTACTGCGACACCCGCGCGCAACTGCTCGAATGCCTGAACCAGTGGCTGGCCACCCATGATCCGGATGCGATCATCGGCTGGAACCTGGTGCAGTTCGACCTGCGCGTCCTCCACGAACATGCGCAGCGCTTGAAGGTGCCGCTACTGCTCGGGCGTGGTGGCGACGTCATGGGTTGGCGCGAACACGGCAGTCGCAACCACTATTTCGCTGCCGCAGCAGGGCGGCTGATCATAGACGGCATCGAGGCCCTGCGTTCGGCCACCTGGACCTTTGAATCCTTCAGCCTGGAAAACGTCGCCCAGACCTTGCTCGGCGAAGGCAAGTCCATCTCCACCCCATACCAGCGCATGGACGAAATCAACCGCATGTTCGCCGAGGACAAGCCTGCACTGGCGCGCTACAACCTCAAGGACTGCGAGCTGGTGACGCGGATTTTTGCCAAGACCGACCTGCTCAAGTTCCTCCTGGAGCGAGCCAGCGTCACCGGGTTGCCGGCGGACCGCAACGGCGGCTCGGTGGCGGCCTTCACGCACCTGTACATGCCGCTGATGCATCGCCAGGGCTTTGTTGCACCGAACCTCGGCGACAAGCCACCCCAGGCCAGCCCCGGCGGATTTGTGATGGATTCGCGGCCCGGCCTCTATGAGTCGGTGCTGGTGCTGGACTATAAAAGCCTCTACCCGTCGATCATCCGCAGCTTCCTGATCGACCCGGTGGGCCTGATCGAAGGCTTGCGCCACCCTGACGACAGCGAGTCGGTGGAAGGCTTTCGTGGTGCGCGGTTTTCTCGCACCCGGCATTGCCTGCCGTCGATTGTGGCGCGGGTGTCAGAAGGGCGTGAAGTGGCCAAGCGCGAACACAACGCGCCGCTGTCCCAGGCCCTGAAGATCATCATGAACGCCTTCTACGGCGTGCTCGGCTCCAGCGGTTGTCGATTTTTCGACACGCGCCTGGCGTCGTCCATCACCTTGCGCGGCCATCAGATCATGCGTCAGACCCGCGAACTGGTTGAAGCCAAGGGTTATGAAGTGATCTACGGTGACACCGACTCCACCTTCGTCTGGCTTGGCAGCGCCCATTCCCAGGAGGACGCCACGCGCATCGGCCTGGACCTGGTGCAGCACGTCAACCAGTGGTGGCGCGAGCGCCTGCTTAATGAGTTCGGTTTGCACAGCGCCCTGGAACTGCAATACGAAACCCACTTCAGCCGCTTCCTGATGCCCACCATTCGTGGCGCGGAGGAGGGCAGCAAGAAGCGCTATGCCGGTCTGGTCACTCGTGCCGACGGCAGCGAGGAAATGATCTACAAGGGCCTGGAAACCGTGCGCAGCGACTGGTCGCCCCTGGCACGGCAATTTCAGCAGGAGCTCTACCAGCGAATCTTTCACCGCCAGCCCCACCAGGATTATGTGCGCGACTATGTGCGCCGCACCCTGAGCGGTGAGTTCGATGAGTTGCTGATCTACCGCAAGCGCCTGCGCCGGCAGTTGGGCGACTACGAGCGCAACGTCCCGCCTCACGTGCGCGCCGCGCGGCTGGCGGATGAATACAATGACCGCCAGGGACGCCCGCGCCAGTACCAGAATGGTGGCTGGATCCGCTACGTGATCACCGTCAACGGTCCCGAACCTTTGGAAGTGCGCCAGGCGCCGATTGATTATGATCACTACGTCACCCGGCAATTGCAGCCTGTGGCTGATGCTATTTTGCCGTTTGTGAATGATGACTTCACCACCTTGGTCGGTGGCCAGATGGGGCTGTTCTGAAAGACTTGCATTGAGGTTCAGAGAGTCTGCAATCTTCGTCTCTGACCACCACCACACGGCGCCACCACCCCATGACCGACATCACGCTGACCGGTACCACGGTCGAACTCCAGCCCCTGCAACGAGAACACTCGGCGGCCTTGCTGCACGCCGCTGCCGATGGGCAACTGTGGAACCTCAAGGTGACCAACGTCCCCGGCCCCGATACCGTTGAACAGTACATTGATGTTGCCTTGGCCGGGCGAGATGCGGGCACGGTGATACCGTTCACTATCGTACGTCGCGACACGGGCCAAGTGGTGGGCAGTACACGGTTCTGGAAGGTCGACCGGGTCAACCGAAAGCTGGAGATTGGTCACACCTGGCTCAGCGAGTCGATGCAGAAGACCGGGATCAACACGCAAGCCAAGCTCCTGCTGCTGACCTACGCTTTCGAGGTGATGAATTGCGTTCGGGTGCAGTTCACCACTGACGAACTGAACGAGAAATCCCGGGCGGCGATTCTACGGATTGGCGCTACCCAGGAAGGTATCGTCCGCCATGAGCGGATCATGCCCGACGGCCGCAAGCGCAATTCGGTGCGCTTCAGCATCATCGATTCGGAATGGCCGCAGGTGAAGGCCATGTTGCAGAAAAAGCTATCTTGCTGATCCCCGTAGCAGCTGTCGAGGCTGCGTTAAGCCAGGTTCAGCGCAAGGCTGTCCCAGCTTCATGGCTCAGCTCCTCCACCAACTCATCCATCCGGTCCGCAATCTTCGGCGTAGTCGACAGCACAAAGCTCTTCTGCGTGCCGACGTAGGTCTCGACGAGATACAGCGTATCGCCCACATCCAGCCCCAGTTCCTGCAAGGTTTCATCCGGCAGGCGAATGGCGCCGTCGCCGTCCCAGTCTTCGATGGTGACTTGTTTGCTGTGCATGTTGGGCTCCCGCTAAGCGATTGAACGTCCTAGCCTAACACCTCGACTCCCTGCCAGGAGGCTCAATGGCCTGTACAGCGCATCGGGTGACCCGAACGCCTTGGCAATCAAAAGAAACAATGAGCCCTGACGTGCCCCAACCCCTTGCGTCACGGGCATCCTGACCTACGCTTTCTGAAAGTTTCGTAGGAATCATCCTTGAATTTGACTGTCGCAGACATGAAACTCAAGAACCCTGCATGGAATTCAAAGGAGGTGCGCATGCTCATCCGGTCGCTGACCCTGGCTACCTTGGTGGCTTTTACGGGGCCGCTGTTGGCTGCCGATGATATCAACCCGCTCAAGCAGGATGTGGGTAAAGCCCGTCCGCTGGTGGTCGTCGAGCTTGATTCCGGTAACCCTGCATTGGCCACGCTCAGGAAAGCCCTGGACGAGCCTGCCAACAAGCAGTCCTTCGAGGACCGCAATATGGTGCTCTACACCGTGTCCTTCACGAGCATCGGTGCCGAAGGTGAGAAAATCGCCAAGGACCCGAAGGACAACAAGAAACTCGCCCCCCCTGAAACCAACGCACTGATCCGCGCACTCAAGTTGGGAGCCGGCAGCGGTACCAAAGTGATCTTGATGGGCAAGGACGGCGAGAAAAAGCTCGAAAAGACTACGCCTCCGGACACCATCAACCTGGCAGATTTCTTCAGTGCCGTCGACCAGATGCCCCAGGCTGAGAAAGACTTGGCTCCACCGGCTGTAGCAGAGCCCGCTGCGCCCCCAGCCGGCAAGGCGGGTGCCAAGGCAGGCAAGGCAAGCAAATCGGCAGCGCCTCAACAGCTGGATGATTGAGCACTGATGACACGCGTCAAGGCCTCCTTCTAAAGCGCTATCTGTCACCACTGCCGAGGTGTTCGGCGGTGGTGGCAAGCCTCACTGTTTCCACGGTTTCAACCACCACCCCAAGCCTCCCAGCACCAGCGCCCCGGCCAAGGTACTCAACCCCAACTGCCAGCCATCGTTGTGCAGCGGGTGCAGCACCAGCGCCGCGAAGCCCAGCAATACCACGCTCAGCAACCATTGCAACGGCCAGCCCAGTTGTCCAAGCAACTGTTGGCGCTGCATCAGCAGCAGGTTGGTGACGATAACCCCGCCCAACGCTGCCAAGGCGATACCCGGCAGGCCGAGGAAGAATGGCAATAGCACCAACAGCGCGGCGTTGATCACGCTGCCCAGCAGTTCGCAGCGCAAGGGCAGGCGTGTGTCGCCGCTGGCGTAGGCGTAACGCGCGAGCATGGCGTTCCAGGCACCGAACACTAACGGTGTGGCGAACCAGCCGAGCAGGGCGGGCAGGGGGCCGTCGGCACTTTGCGCCGGCATCAGCAGATGAATCAATACCGGGCTGGCGCCGATCAGGCCGAGGGCCGCAGGCAGGCTCAGCAGGGTGGCGGCGTCCAGGCCTCGGCGCAGCAGGGCCAGGCGTTGTTGACCTTGCTCGCCGCTCATCAAGCCCAGCAAAACCTGGTTGAGGCTCATCAGCGCAATCAACGGCAAGTTGATCAGCTTGCGTGCCAGGTTGACCCAGGTGACCGCACCTTCTCCCAGGTAACTGGCGATCAGCCGCTCGAGCAACGCCAGGCCCTGACTGGCGACGTTACTGGCCAATAACGGACCGATGCGTGCGAGCAATTCGCGCCCGGCCAGTGTGTCGCCCTTGACCTGCCAGGGGCGCCAGCCGAAGGACCAGACCGGCACCAGCAGCGGTAAGCACATCAGCACGCTACCGGCAAAGAAGCTCATCGCCAGTTCGGCGCTGTCGCTGGAGGCGCCACGAATAAACAGGTACAGCACTGGCGGCAGGTTGAACAACAGCGAACCTAATCCCGGCAGCACAAAGCGCTGGCGAGCCTGCAACGGAATACTGAACAAGCCGTGCATCACCAACCCTGGCGCGCACGCGGCGAGCCAGCGCAGGTTTTCAGTGGCCTGGGCCTGGGCGGCGGCATCCAGGCCGGGACCGATCAGCCGTACCCACAGCGGTGCACCTAGCGCCAGCAGCCCATAGAGCGCCAGCCCCACGCCAAGCAGGCGTGGCGACAGGCTGGCCAACCACGCCTGTTGGCGTTGTGGGTCGCGTTGTTGATAAAGGGGCAGGGCAGCGGCCGCGAGCAGGCCCGCGGCCAGGGTCATGCGCAGGGCTTCGGGCAGAAACACGGCGACCAGAAACCCGTCGCTGCGGCTGCCCGCGCCCCACGCCGCCACCAGCAGCCATTCGCGGGCAAAGCCGGCCACCAGCCCGGCGAGCGTCGCCACGGTCAGCCACAGCGTGCTGCCAAACATTAATGAAACAGGGTGAACAGGCCTTTGCCACCCACCTTGTAAGTCAGGTCGTGAGTACGCTCGCCCATGATCTTGGCGCCACTGCCGCCAACAATTTTGTAAGGGGCGACGTTTTTACCGATCACCGTATTGGCCGTGACCACCGAACCGCGCCCTAGCCGTGTGCCGAAGCCAATCAGCGCACGGGTGCCGATCCACACATAATCCTCAATGTAAATCGGCCCGGAAATCGACCAGAACTCCGGCGCCTGCAAGTCATGGCTGCCGGCGATGATCAGCACATGGGAGGCAATCGCCACATGGTCGCCGATCACCAGGCCGGCGCGGGCATCCACCACGCAGTGCCAGCCGACCACTGTATCTTCACCGATGATCAGGTTATGCATGCCCAGTACTTCGGTATTGCGCCAGAGGCTCGAGCCTTTGCCGATTTTTGCACCACCAAGACGCAACCAGGCCAGGCGCACATGATGACTGGGAATCTTGTTGATCACGATGTTGTAGGCCATATCCCAGGCATTGCGCCAACGGTCCTTGAGGGTGATCCAGTTTTTGCCATACATCGGAACCAGGTCCGACGGAATGTCCTGCTTCAAACGATGGTACAGCCGGCGTGCCACGGGCTGTTCGATACGCTTTTCGATGTCGATGGAGCTTATCCAGAAGCGTTTTCCCTCGCCTGCGCCATCTTCGAAAATCACCTCGTTGGCCAGGCTCCAGGCCAGGGCCTGTTGCAAGTCTTCCAGGCTTACACCCATTTCGTTGGCCAAGCCGGGCAGTCTGTCAGGCAGATCGCTAGAGTGCAGAATCCGGTGTTTCATCGTGGGTTTTCCTCGGGCGCTGATGCCGTAACGGTGGGGCGCAGACGAACCTGTTGCAGACTCATGCCCATCAACAGCCAAAACAGCGCGATCAATACAAAGGTGAAGCTGAAATAGTGGTCGAAAATCCCGGTCAACAACGCCGCCAGTACGCCACATACGCAGCCCAGCCAAAGCGCATTGTCAGCCGTGATCTTACGCACTGGACCCAGGGGCCGCACTTCACGCCACCACAGCACGGTGACGGTTATAAACAGCAGCATCCCCGGAATGCCGATCTTATAAATGAAGTTCAGCCACAGGTTGGAGATCCCCAGCAGGCCGCTACCCGGAACCGGAGGGTCGATCTTGAAGCCGATACCTAGCGGGTAGCGCGCCATGGCTTCGGGGAATCTGGCGTATTCATCAAAGCGAATCTCGGTACTGGCGTTATTGGTTGAAAACATCGTCATCAAGCGGTCTTGCAGAGGGGGATAGAACATCACCAACGCCACGGCAAGGGCCGCACCGATACCGATGATTTTCCCGCTGTTAGGCACGCGCTTGTAGGTCAGCCAGATCAGGATCAGTGCCAGCGCCACAATTGCCCCACGGGAAATACTCAGCAGCAACCCGGCACAACCCAGCACCGCCACCGACAGACCCAGGGCACGTCGCCATCCGGCGCGGGTCCACCCGTAAAACAGCGCCAGCGGGATAAACAACACCAACACACCGCCGGTAAGGTTCGGGTGGACCCAGGGAGACGCCATGCGCTGGTAGTTGGCGGAGAAAATGTCTTTCACCGCTTCCGGGTGGGCGTACTTGAGGTCGGTGAGAACCTGGATCATCGACATTGCATTGCGGGTCTTGAGGAACATGAGGATCGACAACAGCAGCATCGCCAGGTTACCCAGCAGCAAGGCGATGACCACCTTGTCTCGGTCGGCGTCGGTGCGCAGCAGCAGCGGCACGATAAACAGCAACGACAGGTTCATCAGCCAGCGCACCCAGTTGACCGGCCCGCTGCCTTCGGCGTGGATGATCATCATGCCCCAGATAAACGGAATGGTGCTGAACAGCATCAGCCACATCAACGCGCGCTCGGTCGGGCGCCAAAGTACAAGGCCCCGCGTTTTGCCGATAAAGGATTGCCAGAAAACTCCGACCCAGGTCAGCCCCAACACCGCCTCGCTGATGGTGGTGCGCACACCCAGTTGCAGCGTGGTGTAGGGAATACTGGTGGCCAATACGGCAAAGATCAGCAACCCCCACAGCGGCTTGCGAACCAGTGTCAATGCGACGGCAAGGCCGGCGACGCCCAGAAAGACCTTCATTGACGGCAGTACCAGCAGCAAGCCCCCGAAGGCCAGGCCCAGGAGCAGGCTAACGAGTTTTCCTGGCGGCATTAGCGGTTCAACTCCTTGATCAGAGCATTCAGATGCAAGCGATAGGCCGGTTCGGCAAATTGCCTGGCCCACGTGCGTCGCGCTTCGGGGTCGGTCGTGTCCGTGTGCCCTGCCAAAGACAGCATGACCGCTTGCAGTTGCCCTGCATCATGGGGATCAAAACGCGGCGCATCAGGCGGTGCGACTTCGTCCAGAGCCGAGCCCCATGCGACCGCTACCGGTGTCCCGACGCTCAGCGCTTCCACCACTGGCAGGCCAAAACCTTCGGCAAAGGAAGGCTGCCACAGGCACACGGCGTTGCGGTAGAGCGCCTGTAACTGACCATCGGATATGCCACTGCACCAATGCAAGCCGGCCAGGCCTGCGAGCGGGGCGGGCACGTCATCGGCGTGGCCTACTAGCACCAGGTCCGGCACATCCGGGTTTTTGGCGCGGCAGGCCTGCCACTGACGGAGGAAAAACTCCATGTTCTTGCGCGGCTCTCGTGTCCCGACCACCAGCCAATAGCGCGACGGCAAGTCAGCAGGTAGCGGTTCGGGTGCCTCGCTGAACTCAGGCACCAGATTATTCAGCACCCGGAACTTGGAGCGGGCCCAGGGAAACAGACGCGTCGCTTCGTTGCAGGAAAACCGTGATGGGCACCACACTTGGTCGGCCCGCCACACTGACCAGGCGATCGATGCGCCGTCGATCAAACGGTAGGCGAGGGCCTTTAACTTCGAACGATGGAAATTGCGTTGGGTCAGTTGAAACAGGTCATGGAGGATCAGTACGTAGCGAGTGCCTGCGGGTTTACGGCCCAGGGGCAAACCCATATTAGCGGTGGCGATATACAGATCGATACGTTGCTGGTGGAGTGCCTGTGGCAAGAATCTACGTTCAAAACGCAGCCGCACCTGCGGCCGTTGCAGGCCGTCAAGAGGGCTGGCCCAGGGTGGGCAAATTGTCGTCTCACGCTGGGGATGATCCAACGGTGCCTCACTGAACAACACCACCTCGATGTCGTCGCCCTGGCGCAGCGCTTGCTCCAGAGCCTTGACCTGGCGGGCGATACCCGACGAAGGCGCGACCGTGACGGGACGGTAATCCAAGGCTACGCGCATGCGGGATGCTCCTGATGGGGGGGCAAGGTGCAGTAGATTTGCTCCAACTCGTTACCGGCTACCGCCCAGTCGTGGAAATTGCGCGCGTACTCGCGGGCCGCGTCGGCCAGCTGTCGAGCCAGAACGGGTTGGTCCAGCAGCCGGACGATGGCGTCGGCCAAGGCCTCAGTGCTTTCGCCCCTCAGGTAATGATGGTCGGCACGGATCGCTAGCCCCGATGCGCCTTGGGCCGTGCTGACCAAAGGCAGCCCGGCAGCCATGGCTTCCAACACCTTGAGTTTGGAGCCGCCGCCATGGCGCAACGCTGCGACGAAACCCGCGCAGCGGCGTTGCAGCACCGTCAAGTCGGGGACAAACCCCAGCCATTCGACGCGCTCGTCCGGCCAACGACTGCGCCACTCTTCGGGCAAACCATAGCCGACGATGGCCAAGCGGGCGTCCGGGCGCTGCAGCCAGACACGGGGAAAAATGTCATCGAGCAGCCATTGCACGGCATCCAGGTTTGGCGCGTATTCATAGTTACCGACAAACAACAGGCGCAGGCTGTGTGGGTCGTTGGTCACTTCGGCGAAGCTGCGGCTGTCAACACCGTTGACCACTACGCTGACCGGCGTCGATGTGAGTTGGCCCATGGCCTGGGCATCGGCCTGGGTCACGGCAATGACGTGGCGGGCGGCGGCGAATACCTTGCGTTCCCACTGACGGCATCGCCATTGGTCGTAGCGTACAAACGGGCCGGCCCAGGCCGGGAAGCGATCATAGGTGGCGCCTCCCAGGCTCGACTCCAGGTTGTGTTCGGTGAGGATGAAATCCCTGGCTTGCTCCTGCAATGTCTTGAGGAGCGGTTGCAGGCTGTAGCTGTGTTCTACCTGAATCACGTCCCAGGGTTGTGTCAACAGTTCAGCAAATTGATCACTCAGCGGCGTTGACAGGCCGTTGACCGTGGTCAGCAGTGGCCAGGGCGCAAATAGGCCGCCGAGCAGGGTCATGGGGTGTTTCAGCGGGCGGCGAGGGACCACGATCAGCCGCTCCAACATGGGTTCAAGGGCCTCGCGCACCGCCGCATCGGCTTCGGTTTTTGATTGCACCAGCAGGGTGATGCGGTGCCCGCGCTCACTCAAGGTGCGCAGCAAATGGTATTGCCGGGTCTTGCCGCCGCTGGTCATGGGCCACGGCAGATAGGGCACAATCCACAGGATTCTCACGTGCATCTCTCCATGCCTGGGCGTGCTACCACACCAGTATCTGTAACGTCGGTTTCACCGCTGGGCGAATACCATTGTTGTCGTTAAGGGTTTGCTTGGCGCCCGTCAGCGGGTCCAGCAGTTCGGCTGCTTTTACCTCGGGCAGGCTGATATGAGTGCCTTTGGCGCTCCAGTACATCAGCAAGTGCTTACCGTCGGCACGGGTCCAGGACACGCTGTAGAACGTATCCGGCAGCTCCTTGAGTACCGGGGTGGTGCCGGGCTTGAGGCTCGGGCCGGTGGTTTCGAGGAAGCGGGCGAGGGCGGTATAGACCGGTTTTGGTTCGCCCTTGAGGTCCAATAAACCGTAATACTGGTCTCGTACCGAGGCGCGTTCGTCGAGGTCGGAGAGGGCGAACAGGAAAATTTTCTGGTAGTCCTGGGTCGCCATCAGCGCCAGGCGGCGCAAGGTAAAATCGGCCTGGCCGTCGACGCCGACCAGATCCTGCAGTTCCTTGGGCCCTGCGTAGCTGGACCAGCCCCACTCGGTCGCCCACACATCCTTGATACCGGCGTTGTGCAGCGTCGCATTGAGCTGATTGCCCCGCAGCAGCACTTCGTTCTTGCCCGGCTCGTCGGTTTCGGGGGTCATTGTGTAAGGGTGATAGGCCGCGACCATGCCCAGGTTCTGGACCCCAAGTGCCCCGAGTGCTTCGAACATCAGGCTTTTGCCCCGTGGTGGCATTTGGCTGTAGTAGGCCATGCCGCCCATTACCTGAGTCTTGCCCGGTGCGGCGATATTCAGCGCCTTGTGGCTGGCCAGCAGCAACTGCCCATACTCTCTGGCATTCACTGCGGGGCGCCAGTTATTGGGCAGGTTCTGTTCGTTCCACACCTGCCAGGCATCGATGTTCGGGTAGCGCTGGGCAAGCATGGCCAGGCGCAGGGCAAACACGTTGTAGTCCCGTGGTCGGTACTGGTCCTGGAACGGCGCCCCCTTGGGCGCGGTGGTTACAAACGGCGCAGAACCTACGAGGTAGAACACGGAGTGGATTTTCTCGGCGGTCAGTGTTCGGTCCAGTTCGTCGAGAGTACTCAGTTGGTAGCCCTGCTCCTTGGGTTCCAGGCGGTCCCAGTGCAGGTCGACCCGCACCCAGTCCAGCCCCAGTTTTTGATACTGGCTGATTTGCTTGCGGTATTGTTCGGGCTTGAACCATAGAAAGTGCGCGTTCACACCCAGGAAGTCTTTCCACACCACTGTGCGCTCGGGCGCCAGGTTTATGGGTTCTGCGTCGACCGTCTCGCTCAGCAACAGTGCGCTGCCAACAGCCAGGGCCACTACCAGGGGCAGGTAACGCAACATTGGGCGAAGGGGCAAAGGGTTCATCTTGAAGGTTCCTTGCAGACGGCTTGGAACAACTCGGCAAAGCGCTGGGCCGTGTTGGCCCATTGGCGTTGCCGGCCTATTTCGGCCGCCTGGTCGGCCCACTGGCGGGCCTGTTGCGGGTCCAGGATCAGATGGCTCAACGCGTCGCTCAATGAGTCGATGTCACCTTGCTGGTAGGTGATGCCATTGCCGCCGGCCACTTCTTCGGCGAAGGACCGTGCGTTGGAAGTGATGACGCCACGCCCGCAAGCGTTGGCCCATGACAATGCGCCGCTGGTGCCGCGCATTTGCCCCAGAAAACCGAGCTTTTTCGATTCCCGGTACGGCAACACCATCACATGGTGATCCTGGATCGTGCGGGGAATGTCGACCGAGGGCAGGTCCAACTGCCAGTCCACCACATCACTGAGGTGCAACGCGGTGATTTGTTGACGCAATCCGTCCAGGTAGTTGCCGGCCGGGTCGAAAGTCATTTCCGGTGCAGTACCTCCCGCCAGGGTCAGGCGGACCTGGCCGCGGCACTGGGGATGGGCGGCCAGGGAACGGGCCAGTGCTTCAAGTAAATCCTCGATGCCCTTGCCACGGTAGATAAATCCGAAATACAGCAGACGCAACGGTTGCAGTGGCGGCAAGGCCACTGGGGCGATCGGCAGGTTGCCATGGGCAATCACTGCAACCTGATCGGCGCGCAGGCCCATGCGTTGGCGCAGGCACTCGCCGCCCAGGCGGGTGAGGGTGATCAGGCGGCGCATACCTTTGGCCAGGCGCCGTTCTTCGTGCAGGGTCAACGGGTCGGCCAACAAGGCCGCCGCCTGAGGCAGTGGGCGGGGCAGGCGTTCGAGCAAGGTCAGCGGGAAAAACAACTTGGCCCGGCGCCAGATCAGTCGCTCGGGATCATGCACGGTGGCAGTCAGGGGCAGTTGGGGTTGGGCCCGGCGCAAGTAGTCCAAGGCCTGGAACTCGCCGAAGCGTCCGCCGCCCAGTTCTGCATGGACCAGGTCTACGCGGCGCCAGTCAAAACCTTGCAGGCGTCGCAACTGCTCGGGCAGGTTCTGACAACCTTCGAGGGGCGTCAGTACTTCCAAGCCCTGCTCACGCAACGCGTTGCGCAAGTGCGCAGCGTAGTCGGCGATACCTGTCTGCTCCGGTGGCAGCGGCGCCAATAACACGATGCGCATCAGGCGGCACCGCGCCAGCTGTTGAGGCGTGCCAGGACATTGGCCGGCACTTCGAAACGGCGACGGTTGAGGATAATGCCGTCCACTTTTCCGAACGCCGTGGTCAACAACGACAGAGCGTTTTCGATGGTCGGCACGGTACTGGTACGCGCTTCGATCACCAACACAATCTGGTCGGCCCGGCGCAGGATCAAGAACGCCTGTGGGTTGGCTGACAGGGCGCTGGCATCCAACAGCAGGACTTCACCCGGCTGCGGCGCTTCGCCACCGTTGACCGTCACCTGATGGCCTCGCTCCACCAGCAACTGCTGCAACTGTTCGATGATAAATCCCACACCTTCGCCATGGCGCGCCGAGGTCAGGCCCAAGGCAAAACCCTCGCTGGCGATACGGTCAATGGGCAGCAGGCTGTATAAGCGGTAGATGCTGGCGGTGAGGGCTGCGGGCGTGGCGTCTTGCATGTCAGGGATGCTGCTCCATAGCGGCACATGGAAGACTTCCTGCAAGCGGGTGCCGTCGTGGATGCGCTGGTCCAGCAGGTACAACACGTAAATGGTCAGCAGGCCCACGGCCACGCCGGCGGGGATGGTGAGCAGCAGAATCAGCAAGCTCTTTGGAAACACCCGCGCCGGGTTCAGGGTGGCATGCTCGATCAAGGCAATGTTGCTGATCTGGCTGCTGTCCAGCTCGTGGTCGATCCGTGCCTGTTCGAGGTTTTCGGAATACAGCGCGTAGCTTTTCTCGGCGGTGTGCAGCTGTTGAGTCAGGCGATTGAGTTCCGGTTCGTCGGTCATCACCTGGTCACGCTCGGTGCGCAGGGTCTCGAGGGTCTTGTCGTAGTCTTCGATTTGCCCGGCCAGCTTGCGCTCCTGTAATTGGGCGTCGATCACTTGCTGTTTGACGTTGATCACCAGGCTGTTGGGCGCGGTGTTCTGCGAGCGTTCCAGGCGGGTGGCCTCCTGGGCGCTCAAGGCCTCCAGGTCGCGGATGTTCTGTTCAATCTGGTTGACTTGTGGCGTGCCCGGCAGGTAAGTGCGCAGCAGGCGTGCGCGCTCCACTTGCAACGTGTTGAGCTGGCGCTTGAGGTCCAGTTGAGTCGGGTTGAGGCTGACTTCCCGCATCGTTACCACTTCGGCAGGCTGATTCTTGATCTGTTGGCTGGCGTTGATCAGGAAGCTGCGAATCCCCGAGAGCTGGTTCTGCGCACCGACTTTGGCGTCGGTGATGCGGTTGATCTGGCTGGTGAGGTTTTCCAGGCGTGCCTGGACACTGATCGAATCGATTTGCTTCAAGCGGCCTTGCAGCTCTTCCTTGAGACTCAGGATAGTTGCGGCGACCTTGGCCCCTTCGGTTTCATAGAAGGTATGCAGGCTCTTGCGCCCCAGGATCCGCGCACGCTCTTCGAGGTAGGCGTCGACCCAGGTCTCGACGATTTTTTGCGCAACCACTGGATCGTCCCATTTGAACGAAATCTCGATCACCGACGACCCCGGCTCATGGCTAGCCTCGAAGTTTTTCTCCAGACTGGTCGCCAGGCGCTCCAGTGGGCTTTGCTTCTCGGCCAGGCCGATAAATTGCAGTACGCTGCGCACGCCATCGAGTACGCTGCCGATGGCTTTCTTGGCGTAGAACTTGGTGGTCTTCCAGAACCCTTGCGGCGGCTCGGAGGTCATGGCCAGGTAGCGCTCGGCAACGATGTGCACGATCGGTCTACCGGTGAGCATCTTCTCCTCGTCAACGATAGGGTCGTGCTGGGTGCTCGGAGCAATCAGCGTTTGACGGTTGCCGGCTTCGATGGGCACCGTGGTGTTGTCTCGCCCCGGCTTGACCAGCAAGCGCGCGTCGGACTCATAACGTGCCGGCAACAGGAAAGCACCCAGCACGGCGACCACGATGGTGGTGATCACTGCCAGCTTGAATTCGCGGCGGAAGATGAAGAACAACCGCAGCAAGTCGCGTAGAGAGCGGATTTCGATCACAGGATCACTCCGTTGAATAAGTGTTGTGTGCCGGATGGAGTCAGCAGGTTCGAGTGATACCAAGCTTGTGCCATGATCATGGGCTGAGGTTGTAGGTGGTATTGCCGGACGTGTTATTGAGCTGATAGTTCAAGCCCAGCCCAACCCCTTTGTTAACCGGAAACAGCTTGGTGAAGTACATATCCACCGCTTCCACCGTGGCGCCAATACCCGACTGCGGCACGTAGATCAAATCCCCTCGTTGCAATGTCACCAGCGGATGCGTCGGGTCTTTCAACATGCTGCTCACGTCGACGTAGTACAGCTTGTACTTGCCGTCGGCTCCAGTGCGCAGCAGGGCAATGTTGGAGCTGTCCGCCGAGGGCAGCACACCGCCGGAACTGAATAGCGCCTGTTCCACGCTGACCTGGCCCGACAAGTTGAAGAACGCCGGGTTAGGTACCGCGCCGCCGATAAACACACGGTTGCTCGGGGCGCTGGCGATGTTCACCGTCACCGCTGGCTCGCGGTAGATGCGCTTGTATTTCTCGGTAATCTCCTTGCCCAGGTCCTCGGGCGTACGCGAGGCTGCCTTGACCCGGCCGATATTGGGCATCGAGATCACCCCGTCGGGGCGCACCACGAAGATGCTCATCTCATCGGCGGCCGCCGGTTCCTGGGCATCACGCACGATGCGCAGGGAATCGCCGCTCTGGATCAGCACCTGGGCTGGCGGCAGATCGGCCAGGGTCAGCGCCGCTTGGTGGCCGGCCTTGAGCGTATTGTTGTCAGGAAGCGGCACCCGCGCTGGGGTCGAACAGCCAGCCAGCCAGATTGAGGCACTCAGGAGGCCGAGCAGGGTAAGACGGGAACGTCGGTTGATGGTCTTCATGACGGCTCAAGTCCAGTAGGTGGAGAACATACCCAGGCGCTGCTTGAGCGATTTGGGCAGGTAGCGTTCAAGGTGGCCGAGGCGATAGCCCAGCAATTTAAAGGCACTGCGCACCATGACTTCGGGTGTGCGATGCAAGGCACCGGCTTCGCGCAGCGCCTGAAGTTCGGCCAGTACATAGCGCTTACCTTCACCGCCGGCATCACCAAACGCTTGGCGAATCCACGGCTCACGGCCGTAGAACACGCCGATATCGAAGTAGCGGTGAAACTCGTCCATCAGACCGTAATCGTGGGAGTGATAAACCTCGGCGGTGGCGGCGTAGCGCACGGTGTAGCCGTCGAGCAGCATGCGCGCGGCAACGTAGGCGTCTTCGCTGCCGATCACATCGGCCGGAAAACCACCCACCGCCTCCAGGGCGCTGCGCCGGTACACCGAAAAGGAGTCGGAGCTGAAACAGGTCTTGATCCCAAGCTCGGGGGCATCGGCCAGGCTTTTGCTGCGACTCTGTGCGGGGTAGTTGAAGTGTCGCGACTGCGCGCCCAATACGCCGGCGCCGGGGTGGGGCAGTTGGCGTCCGTAGGCGACGCCGTTGAGCGGGTCGAGCTGCAATTCAGTGATCAGGTTGGCGAAGGTTTGCGCATTGGCGGGAATCGCGTCCTGGGTCATGACGATCAACGCTTCGCCGCCGACCTGTTCGCTGGCCCAACGACGTGTACCGCCGTGATTGAAGTCCTTGGCGTCGATCACCTCGACCCGGGCGCCAAACTCGCGAAAGCGCGCCACGGTGTCATCACTTGAGGCGCTGTCGACCACCAGCATCTCGTCCGGCTGCAAGGTTTGCATCCGGAGTGCGGGCAACAGTCGATCCAGATGGCTGGACGCGTTGCGGGTGGGGATGATCAACGAGGTGCGCATCAGGGTTTTACGTCCTGAGGCGCCCGACCGTAGATATCGTCGAACCGCACAATGTCGTCTTCTCCCAGGTACTCGCCGCTCTGCACCTCGATCATCACCAGGTCGATGATGCCGGGGTTGGTCAGGCGATGTTTATGCCCGGCAGGAATATAAGTGGACTCGTTCATGTTGAGTAGGATTTCACGGTCGCCATTGGTGATCATGGCCGCGCCGCTGACCACCACCCAGTGCTCGCTGCGGTGGTGATGCATTTGCAGGGACAATGAACCCTTGGGCTTGACCACGATGCGCTTGATCTTGAACCGCGTGCTCTCTTCCAGCACGGTGTAGGTGCCCCACGGCCGGGTGACGGTACGGTGCAGGCTGAACGCCGGATGGTTCTGGCGCTTGAGTTCGGCCACGATGTAGCGCACATCCTGGCTGCGATTGGCATCGGCAATCAGGATCGCGTCCGGGGTGTCGACGATGATCAGGTCGCGCACGCCCACCGCACCGAGGACGCGCTTGGGCGAGTCGATGTAGCAGTTGTGTACGTCATGCAGGATGGCTTCGCCATTGACCTGATTGCCGTGTTCGTCGCTGGGGGTGAGTTGGCGCAGGGCTTCCCAGGAACCAATGTCACTCCAGCCGATGTCGCAGGGCACCACGGCAACCTGGGCGGACTTTTCCATCAGCGCCACGTCGATGGAAATATCCGGCGCGGTGCCGAAGCCTTCGGCGTTCAGTTCGCGCTGGCGGGAGTGGTTGTTGGTCAGGGTCTGGCTGTGGTCAAGGGCCGCTTTGGCTGCCTCCAGTACGGCGGGAGCATGGGTGGCCAGTTCTTCCAGCACCGTGGCGGCCTTGAAACAAAACATCCCGGCGTTCCACAGGTGCTTGCCGCCATCCAGGTACGTCTGGGCGGTGGCCAGGTCCGGTTTTTCGACGAAGCGCTTGACCCGGAACCCCTGGCTCAGGGCATCACCTTGTTCGATGTAGCCAAAGCCGGTTTCCGGGCGGTCCGGCTGGATGCCGAAGGTCACCAGGTAGCCGGCCTCGGCCAAGTCGCGAGCCTGGGCCACGGCTTCGGCGAACGCGCTTTCATCAAGGATCAGATGGTCGGCGGGCATCACCAGCAATTGAGCGTCGGCGCCGAAATGCTCTTGCACATGCAACGCGGCCACGGCAATGGCGGCGGCGGTGTTGCGGCCGAAGGGTTCCAGTAGCAGGTCCAGACCCAGTTGCGCCTTGTTGACCCCGCGATAGTCGTCCAGGGTGCGAAACAGCAGGTCACGGTTGGTCACCGTCAACACGCTTTCCACGCCAGGCAAATGGCTGGCCCGCAGGAAGGTCTTCTGCAACAGGCTCTGGTCATCGCGCATGCGCATGAACGGCTTGGGCATGTTCTGCCGGGACACTGGCCACAAACGAGTACCCGAACCACCGGAAATGATGCAGGGGATTAATCCGTTGAGGGTATTCATCAATAGACTTCCTTAGTGGAAAGAACGGCCGGGACCGTCATGAACACGATGTACAGGTCGAGCCACACTGACCATTTGGAGATGTACTCCAGGTCGTACTCGACGCGTTTTTGAATCTTGAACAGGGTGTCGGTCTCACCACGATAGCCGTTGATCTGCGCCCAGCCAGTGATGCCTGGCTTGACCCGATGCCGCGAGCTGTATTCGCTGACGGCTTCCTCAAACGGAATGCCGGCGGCCTTGGTAGCCGTGGCATGGGGCCGAGGGCCGACCATCGACATGTTGCCCAGCAGCACGTTGAACAGTTGTGGCAGCTCATCGATGCTGGTCTTGCGAATGATCCGGCCCACGCGGGTGATACGCGGGTCTTCGCGGGTGGTCTGGCGGTCGGCGTTATGGTCGGTCTGGTCGGTGTACATCGAGCGGAACTTGAACACCCGGATCACATTGTCGTTGTAGCCAAAGCGGTTCTGGCGAAACAGCACCGGGCCCCTGGAGTCGAGTTTGATGGCGATGGCTGTCACCAGCATCAGGGGCGACAACAGCACCAAGCCGATGCTGGCCAGCAGCAGGTCTTCACAGCGCTTGATAAACGGCGACCAGCCGCGCAGGGGCAACTGCGAGGTATTGAACATCAGGATGCCGCCGACATCAGTGATGCGGTTGTGGCCATAGCGCAGGGCGGCCATGTCCGGTACCAGCATGACGTTGACGGACATCTGCCGCAGGCGCTTGACCAGCCCATTGATACGCTGCTCGGCGGCCCAGGGCAGGGTGATCATCACCTGGTTGACCTGCTCGGAACGGATCAGTTTTTCCAGGTCGCGGGTATTGCCCAGCAGGGGCAGGTTACTCAGTTCCTTGGGGATCCGCTCGGTACGGTCGTCGATAAAGCCAATCAGGCCGGAGCGGATATCACTGTTACGCGAAAGGTGGTCGGCAACGTGCACGGCGGTGTCGGTGAAGCCGAGAATCACCGTGCGTTGCAGGTATTTGCCGTTCTTCATCAGATTGCGATACAGGCGCAGCATCAGGATGCGTTCAACGCCAAACAATCCCAGGCTGGTAGTGAACCAGAACACCAGGTTGCGCGGGCTCAACTGCGGGAACAGCAGCAAGATCTGATACATGAACAGCAGGATGCAGAACGCCGACGTCCAGGCCACTAACATGACCCGAAAGCGCAGGCGATTGCTGAACAGTTCCTCGGAATACACCCCCAGGGCCTGGAACAGAATAATGGTCAGGATCGCGAAAAACAGCAGCAGGCCGAGGAAGTGGTTACGCAGGTCTGCTTCCATGGGCTGTGGATAGAACAACAAGACCACCGCAGGCAACACTGCTGTTGCACCGTGGAGCAATTTGACGAACACCACAAAAAACTCAATAAAGCCGGTCCGAGTTAGAAACAGGCTATCGACCGACGACTTCTCACTCATGAATCATCCCTCGTTGCACCACCAGGATGTCCCTATTCGGCTGCTCATCTATATAAAGCAGGGATCACTTTATAAGGGGAGCAGGTCGAACAGCAGCTTCGCTGGGTAAACGCAATTGCCTGTCTAAGGACTGCAGGGAATTTGCGGAGTAATGGCCAAATAGTGGCATTTTCCGATTGATCTGTCAAGTAATTGACTGAATTTGCGGTATTTGCCTCCTCTAATCATAGGTTACTCTCGAGGCGACAGTTTGTTGACTTATTTGGGGCTGTGCTCAGATTTATCGAGAATAAGTGATGGCTTTTTGGAGTGTAGGAACAAATGTGGGAAGTTTCTTGCTTGCCAGGAAATCCTTTTTTTGACGTGTGTAGGAAGATGAGTGCATCGCCATGCGACATGGCCTTTGTCATCCGCCATGGCGTGACCTGTGGCTGGCGTGGCGGGTGGTCTAAGGGTTGGGGATCAGCGTAGCGGATGTGCTGCTGACCGCGCTGACGGCCATGGTGCTGAGGGTACTGGCTTTGTGTTTGGCGCTGATGTCACGGCCGACATGGGGGGATCGTTCCCTGACGGGAGCGATCCCGGCAGCCTCAACCCAACCGCGCTGCCGCCCGCGCTACGATCGCCCCGCGTGTCTTGCGCGACTCAACCGTTCGTTTGTTGGCTTCTTCCAGTACATAGGTCGGTGCGGTGTCTGGCCGGCCGGCGTTGAACGGCGGTGCTGGGGCATATTCCAGCTGCAGTTGCACCAGTTGCGCCGCCGCCTCGCTGTACAGCTCTGCCGCCAGGGTCAGGGCAAAATCAATCCCGGCTGTGATTCCGCCACCGGTAAACAGATTGCCATCACGGACCACGCGCTCCTGCACCGGGATCGCACCCAAGGTGGCCAGCATGTCGTGGTAGGCCCAATGGGTCGTCGCTCGACGTCCCCTCAGCAGGCCCGCCGCGCCGAGTACCAGCGAGCCGGTGCACACCGAGGTCACGTAGCGCGCGGTATGGGACTGCATGATGAGGAAGTCCAAGGTCTGCGGATCTTCCATCAAGTCCCCGACACCCGAGCCACCGGGTACGCAAATCACGTCCAGCAGCGGGCATTCATCAAAGGTCATGGTCGGGGTGAATACCAGTCCGGTGCTGGAGGTGAGCGCCAGCAGGTCTTTCCAGATCAGATGGACCTTCACGTCCGGCAAGGACGCCAGCACATCATAGGGCCCGGTCAGGTCCAGTTGCTGGATGCCGGGGAACAACAGAAAGCCGATCTGTAAGGTCATGGGAAACTCCTGGTAGGGGATGGACGACTCCACTTTAGTGGCCTACCTTTTGGCGTATGAGCCATTAATCCCACGAATCACGCCAATCATGCCGAAAATCATCCACGTACTTGCCTTCCCCAATGTGCAGGTGCTCGACGTCACCGGGCCGCTGCAAGTGTTTGCCTCGGCCAACGACTTGGTGCGTCAGCAAGGGTTGCCAGCGCCTTATGTCATCAATGTGATCGCCGCGCAGTTGGAGCCGGTGATGACCTCCGCTGGTCTGGCGCTGGTGGCCGAACCGTTGCCTTCGGCTGATGCACCCTGTGACACCCTGGTAATAGCCGGTGGCTGGGGTGTGTACGGTGCGGCCGACGATCCTGCACTGGTGGATTGGGTTCGGCGCAAGGCCGCGCATTCGCGACGAATGACCTCGGTCTGCACCGGCGCTTTTCTGCTGGCCGCCAGTGGTCTGTTGGACGGTTGCCGCGTGGTGACCCACTGGACTCGCTGTGAAGAGTTGGCGAGCAAATACCCGAAGCTTACGGTCGAGGCCAATCCGATCTTTATCCAGCAGGGCTCGCTCTGGACGTCGGCGGGTGTCACCGCCGGCATCGATCTGTGCCTGGCCCTGGTGGAACAGGACCTGGGCCGGGCCACGGCGCTGGAAGTGGCGCGGCACTTGGTGGTGTTTCTCAAGCGTCCCGGCGGGCAATCGCAATTCAGCGTGACACTGTCCCTGCAAAAGGGCGGCAGCCGCTTCGCTGAGTTGCACGCCTGGATTGCTGAGCATTTGAGCCTGGACCTGAACATCTCGACCCTGGCCGCGCAAGTGGGCATGAGTGAGCGCAGTTTTGTGCGCCACTACCGCGCTGAAACCGGCCAGACTCCGGCGCGGGCAGTGGAGTTGCTACGGGTGGAAACGGCGCGCCGGCAACTGGCCGACAGCGCGGCCTCGATCAAAAGGGTCGCCGTGCACTGTGGTTTTGGCTGCGAAGAAACCATGCGTCGTAGTTTTCTAAGGGCGTTATCGGTGACGCCCCAGACCTATCGCGAGCGGTTTTCAGCGTCTGTCGAGTAGCTCGAATATTGCCTCAAGCGTTGCCTGCGGCGCTTCCTGGGGAATGTTGTGGCCAACACCTGCCAGGACCTGCCGCCGATAAAACCCGGTGAAACATCCCAGGTCTTCATCCTCCTCCGATGCGGGTCCCACCCCATCGTCAGCACCGCACAACGAAATGCTCGGCACCGAAATCGGCGGCGGCTGCACCAGTGCCTGCTCAATCGCCTCCAGCGCCGGATCGCCAAGGGCGTACATGAAACGATGGCGATAAGAGTGGATCACCACGTCGACAAAATCCGGATTATCAAACGAAGGCGCCGTCTTGCCGTACAGGTTCGGTCCTTCGGTCCAGGACGGCGACCACAGTGTCCACAACAGTTCACATAGCTCGCGACGGTTGGCAGTCAAACCGTCCACACCTCGTTGGGTGTGAAAGTAGTACTGGTACCACAACCGATGCTCAGTGATGGGCGCTCGTGGCTGGATCGACTTGGCAATGTCCTGGATGTTGTAGCCGTCGCCCGTTACCAGGCCGCGCACCCGCTCGGGCCACAAGGCGGCGACGATACAGGCGGCGCGTCCACCCCAGTCATAACCCACCAGCGTCGCCTGCGGGATGGCCAGGGCATCCATGAAGTCCAGCAGGTCCTTGGCCAGTGCGGCCTGTTGGCCGGAGCGCATCACCTCGGCGTTGATAAACCGTGTCGGGCCGTAGCCGCGCAGGTAAGGCACCAGCACCCGACAACCGCGGGCGGCCAACACGGGTGCAATCTCGTCATAGCCGCGGGGGTCGTAGGGAAAGCCGTGCAGCAGAATCACCACGTTACCCTCGATCGGGCCGCGGGCCTCATAGGCAATGTCAAGCATCGTGGTGCGTACGTAGTGTAGTGAGGCGATTGTGGTCATGTGTGCTCCGATCAAGGGCAAGAGGCGCGGTGAAACTGTAGCGCCAAACCGGTTTCAGGATGCTTTCCAAATGAGGGTAATTGCGTGATGTGTCTAGCCTGGCTGGCGTCAGCCGATCAGTTAAGCGAACACTGGGCCTCAAGACCGAGAAAATCAAAGGTGGGAGCTGGCTTGCCTGCGATGGCGGTGTATCAGCTTGCATCACTGATGCTGACCCACCGCCATCGCAGGCAAGCCAGCTCCCACATTGGGATTGCCTTCGTTTGCCTGACCTTCATTCCTTAACAGGCAGGCATTATGGCAAGCCCCCTCGCCACATGTTCTATGTGGGGCGAAGCCCTTCAAGGTTGCCAGACGGTTTTTTCACCACTCAACTTACGATCCAGGAAGGTCGCGGCGCTGATCAGCGCCAGATGACTCAACGCTTGGGGCGTATTGCCCAGATGCCGCGCCTGGCTGTCGAATTCTTCGGCATACAACCCCAGTGGATTGGCATAGCGCAGCAGTTGCTCAAACTCCAGGTGCGCCTTTTCCACTTGCCCGGCGCGGGCCAGGCATTCCACATACCAGAAAGAACAGGCCGCAAATGCGCCCTCGGTGCCTTGCAGCCCATCGATCTGGCCGTCGTCGTTGCGGTAGCGGTAGACCATGCCATCGCGCACCAGGCTTTTCTGGATCGCTTCCAGGGTCGACAACCAGCGAGGATCGGTGGCGGCAACGAAACGTACCAGCGGCATCAGCAGCATCGAACCGTCGAGGGCGGTGCTGCCGATGTGCTGTACAAAATGCCCGCGCTCTTCGTTCCAGAAGTTGCTCCAGATGTCCTGGTAAATGGCTTGGCGTGTTTCGTCCCAGCGGGCGAAGGGCGCTGGCAGCGAGCGTTTGGAGGCCAGGCGAATGGCACGGTCCAGGGCTACCCAACACATCAAGCGCGAGTGTAGGAAGTGATGCTGCTCACCGCGCATTTCCCAGATGCCGACGTCTTGCAGGTTCCAGGTTTCACACACCTGATCCACCACTTCAATCGTATGTTTCCAGCCTTCATGGGAGATGGCTTCGCCGTACTTGTTGACCAGGTACACCGCGTCCATCAGCTCGCCGAAAATATCCAGCTGCACCTGATCGTAAGCCTGATTGCCAATACGCACGGGTTGCGCGCCACCGTGGC
This sequence comes from Pseudomonas spelaei, assembly GCF_009724245.1. Lineage (GTDB taxonomy): Bacteria > Pseudomonadota > Gammaproteobacteria > Pseudomonadales > Pseudomonadaceae > Aquipseudomonas > Aquipseudomonas spelaei. Next base: position 34,762 of record NZ_WNNK01000028.1, read on the forward strand.
CGCGGAGGTGAGTCAGTGCGGTTTCCGGCAGTTCCTGGCGGCCGTCGATGCCGTACAGGATATTGAGCTTCATGGATTGGCCATGGCAGTCGCTGACTCGCCCTTTCAACCAGCGCATGTAGTGGTTGGCTTCCTCGACAAAGCCCAGGCGCATGAAGGCGTAGACGGTAAACGAGGCGTCGCGGATCCAGGTGTAGCGGTAGTCCCAATTGCGCTCGCCGCCTGGTGTCTCGGGCAGGCCGAAGGTGGCGGCGGCGAGGATCGCGCCGTGTTTGCGCGAGGTCAACAGCTTCAAGGCCAGGGCCGAGCGGTTGACCATTTCCCGCCAGCGTCCACGGTAGTTGGACTGGCCGATCCAGCCACGCCAGAACTTCAGGGTGCGTTCCAGGCATAGGTCGGTATCGTTGCTGTTGACCCGGGGATCTTCGAGGGCACCGAGGACAAACTCGGCGCCTTGTTCTTGTTCCAGGAGAAAGCTGGCGATTGCAGCTTCGCCGTCGATCTGCAGGTCATGGCTGCTGGCCAGACGCAGGCCGGGTTGATCAATGGCTTCAAAACAGACATCGCCGTTGTTGAGGGCGACGCGGGTCTGGGCACGGGCGTAGTCATGGCGTACCGCGCACCGCAGGTGAATCATCGCCTTGCCACTGACTACCCGGACTCGGCGGATCAACAGTGGTAAATCATCGACTTCGTCGCTGATGGTCAGCAGGTCGGTGATCTCCACCACCGCTTCATCACTGAGCCAGCGGGTTTGCAGGACGTTGGTGTCCGGCAGGTAGATTTGCTCGCGGCGGGCGTCGGGCAGGTCAGGGGTGAGTTGGAAAATCCCGGCGGCGGGGGAGTCCAGCAATGAGCAAAAGATTGACGGGCTGTCGAACTCCGGCCAGCAGAAAAAATCGATGCTGCCCCGGTCGTTGATCAGTGCTGCGCTGCGCATGTCACCGATGATGCCGTGGGCATCGATGGCGCTTTGTGGTTCGTTCAGATCAATCATTGTCACGAAGCTCCTGATAAGAGCCTTGGGGATAAAGACTCACGCCGTCATCGATAAACAGGTACTGCCCACTGTGTGGCCGGAGGCATCGTCTACCCGACTTTATCAGCGTGTCCAGTTAGCTGACTGGTCGTGCGCGGTGGAAGTTCACCGGTTGTCTGAAATGCGACGATGGCTGTCTATATCTATCGTTTTCGCCACAGGGCTTTTCGCTAGAATCAACGCCTGAGTGACGTGAGAACTGCCCATGACGATCCCTTGCCAACCCGGGCCTTGGCTTGAAGCCTATGCCGACAACTACCACAACGATGATGTGGTGCACCTTCATTGCCATGTCCAGGCGCAGTTGATCCACGCGGTCTCGGGGGTGATGGTGGTCAGCACCGCCCAGGGTAGCTGGTTGGTACCGTCTGGCCATGCGTTGTGGGTCCCCGCAGCAATACCCCATGAAATTCGCATGGCGGGCGAGGTGCACATGCGCACCTTGTTCCTGATGCCCGAAGCCGAACCGGAGTTGGGCAGAAGTTGCCAGGTGATCGAAGTGTCGGCGCTGCTGCGGGAGTTGATTGTCGCCGCCACCCTGATAGCAGGCCAAAGCGGCCCACGCCTGCCGGCCATGATCGAATTGATCCGCCTGGAGCTGCTCGCTGCGCCGGTGGTGGCGATGCACGTGCCGGTTCCCTGCGAGGTGCGGTTGGCCAAACTGTGCACTCACTTCATTCGTAATCCGTCCGATGACAGCAGCCTGGACTCCTGGGCCGATACGCTGAACATGAGCGCCCGAACCTTGAGCCGAATCTTCCAGCGTGAACTGGGCATGAGTTTCGGTGAATGGCGCAAACGTGCGCGACTGGCCCTGAGCTTGAAACTGCTGGCCCAAGGCGCATCAATTCTGGAAGTGGCCCTGGAGCATGGGTATCAGAGCCCGAGTGCGTTCAGTGCGATGTTTCGCCGGTCGTTGGGGTATCCGCCGAGTCATTTTCGACCAGGCGCCTCGCCGCAGGGCATGTCGTTGCGTTAAGCAAACATATTGTCTGTTTGGCGACGATACATGGCCCTGGCGCGGGCGAATCCGTCAAGGCAGCTACCTAATCTTCAAGGCTCCTTCTTGAGCGAGCCTTGTGATGCCGATCCGTGTTTTTTTCCTGCCGACCTGCGTGCTGTTGACGCTCGTGCTGACCGGTTGCAGCGCAACGTCCGGCGCGCCGTCGACGCTGATCGCGGCGCAGCCGGCATTGCGTCTGTCCCAAGAGACGAGCGCGCCGTTGCCCGCTCGCTGGTGGCAGCTTTATCGCGACCCGCAGCTTGATGCGCTGGTGGAGCGAGCCCTGCGCCATAACAAAGACCTTGAGGCGGCTGCCGCCCATGTGGATGTCTTGTTGGCGCACCTGGAGCAGGTCGATGGCGAGCGCCAGCCATCCACATCACTGGGTTATGGCCTGGCTTATGGTCGCAGTCTCGATGATCAGACGTTGGCCCAGGCCACCCATCAGACTGCCGATGGCCAGTGGAACCATTCGCCTGAGTTCTCCTTGAGTTACACCCTGGACCTGTGGGGCGAGGTACGTTATCGCATGGCTGCTGCCCGCGCTGACGCCGAGGCGGCTCGTGCCCTTGAAGACGAGTTGCGGGTAACGGTGGCCGCACAGACGACCCGTGCCTATGCCCAGGCGTGTGTCTATGGGCTGCAAGGCCAGGTGCAGGCACATTCGGTGCAGTTGCTGGAGCGCAGTGTCGAGATCACCGGGAAGTTGCAAAAGGCCGGTGCGGCGACCGATCTGGATGAGCTGCGCCTGAAGGGCTTGCTGGAAGAAACCCGCGCGCCATTGCCGATCTTCGCCGCGCAACAGAAAAACGCCTTGTACGAACTGGCGGTGCTCAGCGGCCTGCCGCCGGGGCAGGTTGCCCTGCAAAGTTGTGCCCATGGCCCGCAGTTGCAGGCGCCGTTGCCGGTCGGTGACGGCTGGGCCTTGTTGCAACGCCGGGCCGATATCCGCCGCGCCGAACAGCGCTTGCAGTCCGCCACGCTGTCCATTGGCGTGGCGCGTGCCGAACTGTACCCCCGCGTCACCTTCGGGGCGATGCTCGGGTCCTCCGCCAGTAGCCTGGGCAAACTGGGCGGCGGCGATGCCGTGGTGTATTCCGTTGGCCCGCTGGTGTCCTGGCGTTTCCCCAATCGCCAGACTGCCCAGGCGCGAGTCAAACAGCATCAGGCCCAGGAACGCCAGGCCCAGGCGCGATTTGACGGCACGGTGCTTACTGCCCTGAAGCAAGTCGAGCAGGCCTTGGCGTTGTACCAGGGCGAGCAGCTGCGTCGCCAGGCGTTGGGGGCCGCGCTGGATAACAGTCGCCAAGCCCATCTACTGGCCAGCCGCAGCTATCGGGCCGGGGCGCTGGATGCCCTGCAATTGCTGGATAGCGAACGCAACCTTGTCAGCCTTCAGGCCAGCCTGGCCCAATCCGACTTGCGTTTGATCAACCGTCAGATCGATGTTTTCCAGGCGCTGGGCGGTGGCTGGCAACGTGCTGAACAATCCATTGCCGACCTTGGAGCAAAACCATGAATCAGGCTGTTGAACCCTCCACCCTTAATCCGCTGTTGAACCAGACGTTCAGCCAGCGTCACCGGCGCCCGCTATTGATCAGCGTCTCCCTGGCAGCGTTGTTGGGGTTGGGCGTATTTGCCGGATATTGGTGGAACCTGGGGCGTTTCCTGGAGGAAACCGACGACGCCTATGTGCGCGCCGATTGGGTTGCGATCAGCCCGCGGATTGCCGGTTATGTCGCCCAGGTGCTGGTGGAAGACAATCAGCCGGTCAAGGCGGGGGATGTACTGGTGCGCATTGAGGAACGTGACTTCACCGAGCGCCTGAACAGTGCCCAGGCGCAGTTGCAGCAAGTGCAAGCGGCGGCGAATGCACAGCAGGCCACGTTGCAAACCCTGGACGCACGGATGAGTGAGCAGCAACAACGTATCGCCCAGGTCCAGGCGGCCTTGCGCAGTGCCGAGGCTGAGGCCCGACGGGCGCAGTTGGACTATGCGCGTTATCGCGAACTGGTGGCGCAACATGTCGCCACCGCCCAACGCCTGGAGACGGTCAGTGCAAGCCAGGCCCAGGCGCAAGCGGCCGTTGCCGTGGCCCGTGCTCAGGTCGCCCGACAACAAGCCCGGTTGCAGGTGTTGCAGGCCAGTCGCCAACAGGCGCAGGCGCAAATCATTGAGCATCAAGCCAGGGTCGGCGAGGCTCAGGCCAATCTGGCCCTGGCGCGCAATGCTTTGAGTGACACGGAAATTCGTGCGCCCTTTGACGGTGTCGTCGGGCAGCGCAAGGTACGTCGTCAGCAATACGTTATGCCCGGCCTCCCGCTGCTGGCGGTGGTACCTGTGGAGCAGGCCTATGTGATTGCCAATTACAAGGAGACCCAGTTGCAGCGCATGTTGCCCGGGCAATCGGTGGAGATCGAAGTGGACAGTTTCAGCGGCCAGCACTGGCACGGTCAGGTGGAAAGTATCGCCCCGGGTTCCGGTGCGGTGTTTGCGCTGTTGCCGCCGGACAACGCCACGGGCAACTTCACCAAGGTTGTGCAGCGTTTTCCGGTGAAGATTCGATTGGTACCGGAGGGGGACGAGACGTCCCGGATTTTGCCGGGCATGTCGGTGATCGCTACCGTCGATACGCGTCCGGGCGTCAGGCAGGAGCATGTCCATGGGGGCTGATAGGCACTCATCCAACGTCTCGTTTCGTGCCTGGGTCGCGGTGATTGGCGGCCTGTTTGGCTGCTTCATGGCCGGCATGAACGTACACGTCACCAGCGCTGCCTTGCCGGAAATCGAAGGGGCCTTGGGCGCGACTTTCGAGGAAGGCTCATGGATTTCCACTGCTTACCTGGTGGCGGAAATCATCATGATTCCGCTCACGGCATGGCTGGTCCGGGTGTTCTCCCTGCGTCGGGTGATGTTGATGGGCTCGGGGGTATTTCTGGTGGCGTCGGTGGCGTGTTCGCTGGCGCCGAACCTGACGACCATGATCATCATCCGTGTGATCCAGGGAGCGGCCGGGGCGGTGCTGATTCCGCTGTCGTTCCAACTGATCATCACCGAGTTGCCGGCGAGCAAGATCCCCCTGGGCATGGCGCTGTTCAGCCTGGCCAACAGCGTGGCCCAGGCTGCCGGGCCATCCATGGGCGGCTGGTTGACCGACGCTTATTCATGGCGCTGGATTTTCTACCTGCAACTGTTTCCCGGTATTGCATTACTGGCGGCGGTGGCCTGGTCTATCGACCGCCAACCGATGAACCTGGGGTTGCTGCGTCAGGGTGATTGGCTCGGGATCGTTTGCATGGTGCTGGGCTTGGGTGCGTTGCAGATCGTGCTGGAGGAGGGCGGGCGAAAAGACTGGTTTGGCTCAAGCTTTATTATCTGGATGACGCTGTTGGCGGTGCTCGGACTGGTGGGGTTTATTGGCCGTCAGTTGCGGGGCGCGCACGCGTTTATCAACCTGCGGTTGCTGGGGCACTACAACTTTGGTGTTGCCAGTGTGGCGATGTTTATCTTCGGCGCCAGTACCTATGGGCTGGTGTTTCTGGTACCCAATTACCTGGCGCAGTTGCAGGGTTACAACGCCCGGGAAATCGGTGTCAGTTTGATTGCCTATGGCTTGGTGCAATTGATCCTGGCGCCATTTCTGCCGCGCTTGATGAAGTGGCTCAGCGCCAAACTGTTGGTGGCGTCGGGTTTTGCAATCATGGCCCTGGGGTGCTGGATGGGGGCGCACCTGTCGGCGGACAGCGCCAGCAACGTCATCGTCCCGTCCATTGTGGTCCGGGGGATTGGCCAGCCGTTGATCATGGTGGCCTTGTCGGTGCTGGCGGTGCATGGGCTGGCCAAGGCCGAGGCGGGATCGGCTTCGGCGGTGTTTTCGATGTTGCGTAACCTGGGCGGGGCCGTTGGCACGGCATTGCTGGCGCAACTGGTGGTGGTGCGTGAACGGGTGCATTCGGCGCGCATCGGCGAGTCGGTGACGGTGTTTGAGCCTGCGCTGCAACAACGGCTGCCCGGTGGCGGCATGTTGGATGAGCAACTGCCGGATCATCAGGTGGTGTTGAACCTGTTGGATCAGGGCGTGCGCCATCAGGCGTTTTTGATGGCCTACAGTGATGCATTTTTTCTGGCGTGCGTGGCGCTGGCCGCGTGTGCAGTGGCGGCGCTGATGTTGCGGCGTACTGGATAGGGTATTACTGCTCATATCTGGTAGCGGCCACTGTGCCGATGCCATTCGTTATTACCGCCCAGCCAAGCTTTGACCCCGGCCAGAAAACGCCTGAGCGGCGGTGAGGCATCTTTGAGCAGTTGATACTCTTGGACTTCATAAGTGCGCACGATGCCATCGTGGATGTCGGCGGTCAGATGCATGGCCTCTTGAAGGGTGCAATGGTGCTCTGCTGCAAGTAGCAGCGGCAGGTTGAAGTCACCTATTTCGGGCACGCTCTCCTTGGGTGCCGAATACAAGTCATTGGCAATGATGGTCGCGCTGGCGGCAAGGGTCGTAATCCGCCGCACGGGGGCATAGGAATAGAGGTTGGCATCGAGCTCATATCCACCGACCACGTCGATCAAGGCCATGCACGGCAGAAAACTATTGACCTGGCGATGGGCCAGGTATTCCCACACAGATGGGCTTGCATGTTCGATTCGCCATGTCGCTTCGGCACCCATGGTGACGAACATTGCAGCTACTTCGTGGCGAGCGCGGGCCATCTGTGATGGGGTGGCGTACGACGCCAAGTGGTTCATGTAGCCACACAGCCCTCTGAGTACCGGATCCTGCTCCAGAGCCCGCTCAAGTTTTTGAGCATAAGGCGGGTTCAGGTGTGCAGGCTCCAGGGCCGCGAGTGCCAACGACAGGCGAGGTCCCAGTAGCCTGGGGTTGGAGCCACAGCGCTCGTCATCACAATAGTGATCGTCTACTGCGAACAGTGCTGCAATGCAGGTTGCCGACAACAGCAACCGATCCGGGTCGTTGGTATCCGCATGGCACAGCATGGCGAACCGGCCGAAGTTCGAGGCGCGAACCCGCTCTGACTGGCCGGGGAAAATCCCCATGCGCTCGACCCATGGCAACAGCAGTTCATTGACCTGGTTACCCAATGACTCATCAATGCGCGCAGGAGGCGGGCAATGAAGGGTGGGAACCACCAGGGGGTTGGCAGAGCGGTTGTTCTGGCTCATCCCAGGATCTCCTGTCTTGTCAGTCGTTGTTGCGGGGAACGATCAACGGGTCGCTGTTCAATGCTCCGGTATACAGTAGCCTGTGCAGTTCGTTCCGTGCTGAGTCCAATTCGCCATAACGGGCCTGTACATAGGTTTTAGCCGTCGAATGAAGTTTTCGGTGATGTATTGACCTTTGAGGATCAAACACCGTCCACCATCGATGTACACCAGTGCCGAAGGGGGCTCTCCGGCTCCGGGCAGGCGACTACCGAGGGCCAGAAGGCCAGTACGTCCATGGTTTGCAGAATCTGTTGGGCGACGTGTACCTCTCGCTCACGCTTGCCTTGAGGTTCTGGTGTCAGAGGAATTGGCTCATGAGGCGATCCAGAATCAGTGGGCTTGAACCTTCGGTTTGAGGCCTCGAAGCAGCAGGTCCAGGCTTTGTAGCGCGTCATTCAATCGCCCCCCCGCTCCTTCGTCCCCGGCGATCCACAGTGCCGTGTCCACCAGGCTGCCATTGATTAGCCGGGCCAGTGCGTGGCTGGGCGCTTGTTCGATTATTCCGGCATCCATCAACGCATCGAGCAACAGACGCAGCGAGTCGACACACTGTTGCTGGTTTGCCGATGCGGCATCCCCCAGCACCGCCGGCGCATCCTGCAGCACGATGCGCTGGATCTCGGGATCCTGCGCCATGCGCAGGTAGGCACGGCAGCGTTCGCAAAAACCACCCCAAGGCTCGTCGGCCTGGTCCGTGATGTGTTGTAACCGGGCGTCCATTTCGCTATCGAGTTGCGCAACGACGGCCGCCAGCAAACCTTTCTTGTCGCCAAAGTGGTGGTACAACGCACCGCGGGTCAGGCCGGCCCGGGCGGTGAAGTCGTCCATCGAAGTATTGGCGTAGCCTTGGCTGGCGAAGGCCTGGCGGGCGCTGGAGATCAGGCGGGCGCGGGTGTCTTCGATCATCTCGGCACGGGCTCGGCTCATGGGCGGGACTCGTCGTGGGAAGTGATTGACATACGGTACGTATGTTGCGCATGATTTTCCACATACGCACCGTATGTATTTTGCCTTGTTAACCCGAGATAGCAAGTTAAAGGGCACTCAGGAAGAGGTTGCACCGTATGGCAAACCCTTACGCCGAACTGTTCCAGGCGCCAGGTTCCCGGGCGTTTGTATTGGCCGGCATGCTCGCCCGCATGCCCATCTCCATGACCGGTATCGGCTTGATCACCATGCTGTCGCAAGTCCATGGAGGCTATGGTTTGGCCGGGGCCGTGGCCGCGACGTTTGCCCTGGCTACGGCATTTTGTGCGCCTCAGGTTTCGCGCCTGGTGGACCGTTATGGTCAGGGCCGTGTGTTGCCGATAGCGGCTTCGATGGGAGGTGGCGCACTGTTGCTGTTGTTGCTCTGCACTCGTTTGCAGGCACCAAGCTGGACCTTGTTTATTTTCGCCGCCCTGGCCGGTTGCATACCCAATATGTCGGCCATGGTGCGGGCGCGCTGGACCGAGCTGTACCGGGGCCAGCCCAAATTGCAGACGGCCTTTGCCCTGGAGTCGGTGCTGGATGAAGTGTGCTTCATCCTTGGGCCGCCGCTGTCGGTGGGTTTGTGCGTGGTGCTGTTTCCCGAAGCGGGGCCGTTGATTGCCGCGTTGTTGTTGGCGGTAGGTGTCACTGCCTTTGTCCTGCAAAGGCAGACAGAGCCACCGGTTCACGAGTACCACGCCCATCACGGCCAGTGGTTGATTGCCTCGCCTTCGGTGCTGACGCTGATGATCCTGCTGACCGCCATGGGCACGATTGTGGGTGTGGTAGATGTGGTCAGCGTCGCGTTCGCCCAGCACCAGGGCCAGCCGGCTGCCGCCAGTATCGTGTTGTCGGTGTACGCCATTGGTTCGTGCCTGGCGGGGCTGGCCTTTGGCGCGCTCAAATTGAAGACACCATTGCCTCGCCAGTTTCTGTATTGCGGTGTGGCCACGGCCCTGACCACGCTGCCGCTGTTGTTGGTGGTGAATATTCTTGGCCTGTCAGTGGCAGTCTTCGTGTCGGGACTGTTCTTCGCCCCGACCCTGATCGTGGCCATGGCCCTGGTGGAGCGGGTGGTGCCTCCCAGTCGCTTGACCGAAGGCATGACCTGGTTGATCACCGGGTTGAGCATCGGCGTGGCGATTGGCGCGGCCAGCTCCGGCTGGATGATCGACCGATTCGGCGCACCCAGTGGGTTCTGGGTGGCGTTGGTGGCTGGCGCAGTGGTGCTGGGAGCAGCGGTGTTGGGGTATCGGCGGCTGGGGTGATTACCCCGTTACGAGCGCACCGTGATGTTGCAGGAACTCGTTCAGCGCCTGTCGCGTCAGGTCGTTCAGTGTCACTTTCTGTCGGGTCGCGGCCAAGGCCGCGGCCAAATGCAGGTCATGGCCGACCCGAACGTTGAACGAGCCCTTGCAAGGTTTTTCGGGTGTTTGGCCGAGGCTGTGGCAGGTGTCGAGGTAGTCGTCCACCGCGTCGCGAAAGGCGGCTTCCAGTTCGGCGACGGTTTTGCCTTCATAGCTGACGAGCGCCTTGATGAATAGAAGCTTTCCGAACAGGCAATTGTCTTCGATGCTGGCTTCGATCGAGCCGATATAGCCGTTGTGTTTCAACTGGTTATTCACTGAATCAGGTCTCCTGATTTCAATTGTTCGATGATCTGGCGCCGAATGTAGTGTTTCAACTCGTTGCCGGGATGCGGTTTGTGCAGGGTGATCATTGCGCTCGGATCGCCCTTGTCGAACTTGACGCGACTCCCGGCCCCTTCGATTTGTGTGTAGCCCAGTCGACGCAGCAGCGTGACGAGTTCGGGCCAGGTAAAGGCCATTTGCTCATTGAGCAGTTTGGCCAGCAGCTTTTCATTTTTCGACACGGCGATCCTTGCCTGTAACTAAATGTAGTTGCAATGGGTGGGGTCCGTCAATCATAGGACGACCTCGGCAGGCCTTCTGAACTTTGATGTAACCCCTGATGACATCGCCGGTGTCCGGTTTTTCTCCCTTCAAGACCCCGCTAATTTTTCCCGCCCGGATTCGTTTTATAGGGACGACGTGCCTTTGTGCTTCCCGCCTATTGCTCCGGATCCCAAGAAATGAACGCTGAAGACTCCCTGAAACTTGCTCGCCGGTTTATCGGGCTGCCCCTGGAAAAACGCCAGATGTTCCTCCAGGCGCTGCAAAAGGAAGGGATCGACTTCTCCCGTTTTCCAATTCCGGCCAGTGTGGAGGCGGATGACCGTCAGGCGTTGTCCTACGCCCAGCAGCGAATGTGGTTTCTTTGGCAACTGGACCCGCAAAGCGGCGCTTACAACCTGCCCAGCGCGGTGCGCCTCACGGGACGCCTGAATGAGTCGGCCATGGAGCAGGCCTTTGCCGGGCTGATCGAGCGCCATGAAACCCTGCGCACGGTGTTCGTCCAGGACGCTGACGACCAGCCCCGGCAGGTGCCTGTGGCGCAAGCGCTGCACATCACCCGTGCAGATATTTCGACCATGACGCCCATTGACCGGGAAGCCTGGGTACAGGCTGAAGCCGAGCGCGTGGCCTTGCAGCCTTTCGACCTGAGCCAGGGGCCGCTGCTGCGGGTGCAGTTGATCAAACTGGCCGAGCAGGAACACGTGTTGCTGCTGACCTTGCACCACATCGTCTCCGATGGCTGGTCCATGGGCGTGTTGATCGAGGAGTTCACCCGACTCTATGGCGCGCCCGACGCCGGCCAAGTCGCCAACCTCCCACCGTTGCCGATTCAATACAGCGATTACGCCCTGTGGCAGCGCCGCTGGCTGGAAGCCGGCGAGCAACAGCGCCAACTCGCCTATTGGCGTGAAGCACTGGGTGATGAGCACCCGGTACTCGACCTGCCCACTGATCACCCGCGTCCCGCCCGCCCCAGTCAACGGGGCGCTCGCCATGAGTGGGTGATTGCCCCCGACCTGGCCGACGGCTTGCGCCAGAGCGCCCGCCAGCAGGAAGTCACGCTGTTCATGTTGCTGCTGGGGGCGTTCGGCACCTTGTTGCACCGCTACAGCGGCCAGGCCGATATCCGCATCGGCGTACCGATTGCCAACCGTAATCGCAGTGAAATCGAAGGCCTGATCGGTTTTTTCGTTAACACCCAGGTGCTGCGTATTCAGTTCGATGCGCAGACCCCAGGCGATCAGTTGCTGCGGCAGGTAAAGGCCGCCGCATTGGGCGCTCAGGCCCATCAGGATCTGCCGTTCGAGCAACTGGTCGAAGGCCTGGACCTGGCCCGGGACGCCAGCCACCACCCGCTGTTCCAGGTGATGTACAACCACCAGCCGCAAGTCGCCAATCTGGAGACCTTGGCGGTCAGCGCCGACCTGCAGTTAAGCGCGGTGGAGTGGTCCAGCCGCACCACGCGCTTTGACCTGACCCTCGACACCTTCGAGCGTGGCGGGCAGTTGTGCGCAGCGTTCACCTACGCCAGTGACTTGTTCGACCCGCACACCATCGAGCGGATGGCCGAGCATTGGCAAACCCTGCTCGCGGCCTTGGTCCAGGCGCCGAAGGCCCGCGTAGGCGACTTGCCGTTGCTGGCTGACGACCAGGTGCAACAAGCGCTGGTGCAATGGAACAACACCCAGGCCGAGCGTGATCCGGCACTGTGCATTCATCACTTGATCGAGCGCCAGGCAGCCGCCAGGCCTGACACGACCGCGCTGGTGTTCGCCGGCCAATCCCTGACCTACCAGCAACTCAACCAACAGGCTAATCGCCTGGCACACCGACTGATCGCCCTGGGTGTTAGCGCCGATGTGCCGGTGGGGATCGCCGTCGAGCGCTCCCTGGACATGATTGTCGGCATGCTGGCCATTCTGAAAGCGGGCGGGGCCTACGTGCCGCTGGACCCGGATTTCCCGGCCCAGCGCCTTCTGCACATGGCCGAGGACAGTGGTATTCATCTGCTTGTGACCCAGTCAGGCCTGGTCAAACGATTGCCTGCCCTGGTCGGCGTCCAGCACCTGCTGATCGAGCAGCACGACGAGCAACCGGCCAGCAATCCGGATGTGGCCCTCGATCCCGATCACTTGGCCTACGTGATCTACACCTCCGGTTCCACCGGCAAAGCCAAGGGCGTGACCCTCAGTCACCGCTCGCTGGTCAACTACGTGCAAGGCATCCTGCAGACCCTGCCGCTGGCCGACGCCCGCAGCATGGCCGTGGTCTCGACCCTGTCCGCCGACCTTGGCCACACTACCTTGTTCGGCGCCTTGTGCTCCGGTTGCACCTTGCATGTGCTGGGCCTGGACCTGACCCTGGATGCCGAGCGCTTTGGTGCCTACATGGCCGAGCAGCAGATCGACGTGCTGAAGATCGTGCCGTCCCACCTGGAAGCGCTGCTCAGTGATGACCCGCATGCCGGCGGGCTGCCTCGCCAATGCCTGATCATGGGCGGCGAGGCGGCATCACCGGCGCTGCTGGCGCGGATTCGTACTCACGGCGATGGCTGCCGGGTGATCAACCACTACGGGCCAACCGAGACCACCGTGGGCGTGTTGACCACCGCGAACGAAGCGCCCACGCAGTCGGTGTTGCCGCTGGGGCGTCCGCTGCCCAACACCACCGCATATATTCTGGAGGACGGCCTGCAACCGGCGATGGTCGGGGCATCTGCCGAGCTGTATCTGGGCGGCGCGGGTCTCGCGCGCGGCTATCTGGGCCGCGCGGCCATGACCGCCGAGCGCTTTGTTCCGCATCCATTTGGCACGACCGGTGAGCGCCTGTATCGCACCGGTGACCTGGCCCGTTATCGGGCTGACGGCAGTATCGAATTCAAGGGCCGGGTCGATCATCAGGTCAAGGTCCGTGGCTATCGGATCGAGTTGGGTGAAATCAACGGCTGCCTGCGTCAGCACCCTGGTGTTCGCGAAGCCGTCACCCTGGTGGCTGGCGCAGCGGACAACCCGCATCTCGTCGCCTACGTGGTGCTCAAGGACGGCTGCAACAGCGACGACCTGCGCACGGCCCTGGGCCACGAGCTGCCGGAGTACATGGTGCCCGCCATGTTCGTCAGCCTCGACGCGTTGCCACTGACCCTCAACGGAAAACTCGACTTGCAGGCCCTGGCAGCCTTGCAGCAAGACCTGCCGCAAGTGGTGCATCAGGCGCCGGTCACCGACCTGCAACAGCGTCTGGCGGCTGTTTGGGCTCAGGTGCTGAAAATCGATCAGGTCGGTCTGCAAGACAACTTCTTCAGCCTCGGCGGCCACTCCTTGCTGGCCACACAAATCATCTCCCGGACCCGGCGCGTGCTGGGCGCCGATGTGGCTCTGCGCACGGTGTTCGAAACGGCCACTTTCGGCGAGTTCTGTGCGGCGGTGGAGCAGGGTGATCCGTCCAGCACCCGCCCGGTGATCACCCGATTGACCAACCAGCAACCCCGACGGGCCTCGTTTGCTCAACAACGCCAGTGGCTGTTCTGGACCCTCGAACCCGACAGTGTCGCCTACCACACGCCGATCATCGTCAAGCTGCAAGGCGAACTGGATCACACCGCCCTGGAGCAGACCTTCGCTGCCCTGGCCACCCGGCATGAAGCCTTCCGCACCCGCTTCGTGCTGGACGGCGATGTGCTGTGCCAGCACGTCGATGCGGTGTCCCGCGTCACCGTGCAATGGCAAGTACTCGAGGGGCCGGTCGAGCCGGCGGTGATGGCTGAAACCCACAGCCTGTTCGACCTGGCCGAGGGCCCGCTGATGCGGGTCAAGGTGTTCCAGCTCGATGCGCAACAGCACTTGCTGGTGGTGACCTTGCACCACATTATTTCCGACGGTGCCTCCATGGGCGTACTCGGCCGTGAATTCGCCGCCCTGTACGCGGCCTTCCAGGCACGCCAACCGCTGGAGCTGCCGGCCCTGACGGTGCAATACGCCGATTACGCCCAGTGGCAGCGCGACTGGCTGGCGGCCGGTGAAATGCAACGTCAACTGGACTACTGGCGCGGGCAACTCGGCACTGAGCATCCGCTGCTGGAACTGGCCACTGATCACCCACGTCGCGACGGCCAGGGCTATCGCGAAGGGCGCGTGGATTTCACCCTCGACCCGACGCTGGCCGCCGGCGTCCGTGCCTTGGCTCAGCGCAGCCAATTAACGCTGTTCCAGTTCTTCGTCGCCTCGTTCGGCCTGCTGCTGCAGCGCTACTCGGGCAGTGATGACCTGCGCATCGGCGTCCCTGTCAGCAACCGCAACGCCCAGGAGCTGGAAGGCGTGGTGGGTTTCTTCGTCAACACCCTGGTGCTGCGCCTGCAACCCGAACCGCAGTTGTCGGTGTTGGCCCTGTTGCAACAGGCCAAGGCCACCGCATTGGCAGCCCAGGCCCATCAGGATTTACCGTTCGACAAACTGGTGGAAGCCCTCAACCCGCAACGCAGCCTGCAGCACAACCCGCTGTTCCAGGTGATGTACAACCACCTCAATACCGTCGGTGCCGCTGGTGCCGACAGTCTGCCGGGGCTTCGTGCCGCAGAAGTGGTGCTGGAAGGTGGCATGGCGCAGTTCGACCTGACGTTGGAAACCCTGGAAACCGATCACGGCATCCGTGCGGCGTTCATTTACGCAGCTGACCTGTTCGAGGCGTCCACCTTGCAAACCCTGGCGGGTCAGTGGCGTCAGCTATTGGCCGCAATGGTCGCCGATCCGCAGCAAGCCATCGGCGAACTGGTGGTGCACACCGACGAGGAACAGCGTGCGCTCATCAGTCACGGTCAGCGACCTGAAGGTGAGTACGCCAGCGTCATCCATCTGTTTGAACAGCAAGTCAGCCAAGCGCCCGATGCGATTGCGCTGATTGCCGGCGATCAGCGCCTGAGCTACCGCCAACTGGATGCCCGGGCCAATCATCTGGCCCAGCGCTTGCTCGATGCGGGTGTCACCGCCGAGATGCCGGTGGGCCTCGCATTGCCGCGCAGCGCCGAACTGGTGGTGGGCCTGCTGGCGATCTTCAAGGCCGGTGCGGCGTTTGTTCCGCTGGACCTGCAATACCCTGCAGAACGCCTGGCCTACATGATCGAAGACAGCGGCATCGCCGTGCTGTTGACCCAGGCTTGCGTGGTTGAGCAACTGCCAACTGTCGACGGTGTAGGCACCGTGCTACTGGACGGTGCGCAGGAACAAGTCATCGTACCGACCTTGAGTGGCCTGCGCGGCGAAGGGCTTGCCTACGTCATCTACACCTCCGGCTCCACCGGCCAACCCAAGGGCGTCGGGATTGAGCATGCAGCCCTGGCCATGCATTGCCGGGCGGCGGGTGAGCGTTATGCAGTGACTCGCGACGATTGCCAGTTGCAGTTCGCGTCCATCAGCTTCGACGCGGCGGCCGAACAGATTTTCATGCCGCTGATTCACGGCGCCAGTCTGGTGCTGGGAGAGGTTGGCCAATGGTCCTTCGAGCAACTGTTAACGCAGATTCGTCAACATCGCATCAGCATCCTCGACCTGCCGCCAAGCTATTTGAACGCTATGGCGCAGCATGCCGATCCAGCAGAGGCGGGTGTGGATGTACGTGTGTGCATCCTCGGTGGCGAAGCGTGGGGCGCAGGTCAGTTAGCGGCGCTGAAGATTATCCGTGCCGCACAGCTGTTCAACGCCTACGGCCCGACCGAGGCGGTGATCAGCCCATTGATCTGGGCCTGTGATGAGCAGCGTCTGGCGCAGGGCACCTACGCGGCCATCGGCGCACCGGTTGGCGCGCGTTCGGCCTGTGTGCTGGATGGCAACCTCAACCTGCTGGCGAACAATGCGGTCGGCGAGCTGTACATCGGTGGCGAAGGCCTGGCGCGTGGCTACCTGGGCCGCCCAGGCCAGACTGCCCAGCAGTTTGTCCCGGACCCATTCAGCGCTACCGGTGCCCGGTTGTACCGCACGGGCGACCTGGCTCGCCGTGATGCCGATGGCGTGTTCGACTATGTCGGGCGCATCGACCATCAAGTGAAGATTCGTGGTTTTCGTGTCGAGTTGGGCGAGATCGAGGCGCGCTTGCTGGCGTTGCCGCAGGTTCGCGAAGCCGTGGTCCAAACCTCGGCTGCCCGGCAACTGGTGGCTTATCTGGTGCTGAGCGATGAATCAGCCGTGGACGCAATCAAGGCCCAACTCGGTGCCAGCCTGCCGGACTACATGCAGCCGTCCCACTGGGTGCTGCTGGACGCGTTGCCATTGCTGCCCAGCGGCAAGCTGGACCGCAAGGCCTTGCCGGAACCTCACATCAGCCAGGCTGAAGACCACTACCTGGCGCCGCAGAACGCCATGGAGCAACAGCTCGCCGAGATCTGGGCGCAAGTGCTCAAACTCGAACGGGTCGGTGTGCAAGACAACTTCTTCGACCTGGGCGGCGACTCGATCATCTCGATCCAGGTGGTGAGCCGGGCGCGGCAGGCGGGGATTCATTTCAAGCCCAAGGACCTGTTCCAGCACCAGACGGTACAAGGTGTGGCCCGTGTCGCGGTACTGGGCGACAGCGTGCAGCGTATCGATCAGGGTACGGTCCACGGTGATCAGCCACTGCTGCCGGTGCAGCAGGTATTTTTTGAAGAAGTGCGCAGCCAGCGTCATCACTGGAACCAGTCGGTGATGCTGCTGTGTCGCCAGCCTCTGGAGCCGCAACGCCTCGAGCAAGCCTTGCAAGCGCTGATCAGTCACCACGACGCGTTGCGCCTGGCCTTTGCCGAAGGCGACGACTGGCAAGCGCATTACCCCGAGCGGGACCCGCAACCCACCATCCTCTGGCAGGCTGAAGGCTGCACGCAGCAGGGCTGGCAAGCTTTGTGCGACAAGGCCCAGCGCAGTCTCGACCTGGCCCATGGGCCGCTGGTGCGGGGCGTACTGGCGACCCTGGCCGACGGGCAGCAGAAGCTGTTCCTGGCGATTCATCACCTGGTGGTGGATGGCGTGTCCTGGCGCATTCTGTTTGAAGACCTGCAAACAGCCTATCGCCAACTGGCCGAAGGCAAGCCCGTGCAACTGCCCCTCAAGACCAGCGCCTTGCAGACCTGGGGCCAGCAGTTGGCGCTCTATGGCGCCAGCCCCACGTTGCAGGCTGAGTTGCCGTTCTGGCAGGCCCAGCAAGCTATAGGTGAACAGGCATTACCCGGCGCCAATCTGGCGGGCGGCCAGCTCAATCGCCATGCCGTCACCGTCCACAGCCGTCTGGATAAATCCTTGACCCGACGTCTGTTGCAGGACGCCCCGGCGGCGTATCGCACCCAGGTCAACGACCTGCTGCTGACCGCTCTGGCGCAGGTCATGTGCCGTTGGACGGGGCGCGACAGCACGGTGATTCAACTGGAAGGTCACGGCCGCCAGGAGCTGTTCGACGGCATCGACCTGACCCGCACCGTGGGTTGGTTCACCAGCCTGTTCCCGGTGCGCCTGACCCCGGCGGATCAGCTTGGCCGCTCACTCAAAGCCATCAAGGAACAACTGCGCGCCGTGCCCAACAAGGGTATTGGCTACGGTGTGCTGCGCTACCTCGGCGACGATGCCTGTCGCGCCACACTGCACAGTGGGCCGACGGCTCCCGTCACGTTCAACTACCTGGGCCAGTTCGACGGCAGTTTTGATGATGACCAGGCATTGTTCGTCCCCTCCGGCGAAAGTGCCGGCGCCGACCAGAACGATGAAGCACCTCTGGGCAGCTTGCTGACCCTCAACGGTCAGGTCTACGACGGCGAACTGAGTCTGGGCTGGACCTTCAGCGGCCAGGTTTTCGATGAGGCGGTGATTGCCGGTCTGGCCGACGAGTACAGCGCGATTCTGGAGGCGCTGGTCGAGCATTGCTGCGAAGCCGGTGTGGTCGGATTGACGCCTTCCGATGTACCGCTGGCCGGCTTGAGCCAAGCACAGCTCGACGGTCTGGGATTGCCATTGGCTGAGCTGGATGATCTCTATCCGCTGTCGCCGATGCAGCAGGGCATGTTGTTCCACTCTCTGTATCAGCAGGACGGTGGCGACTACATCAATCAGATGCGCGTTGATGTA
Source organism: Pseudomonas spelaei (assembly GCF_009724245.1). Taxonomy (GTDB): domain Bacteria; phylum Pseudomonadota; class Gammaproteobacteria; order Pseudomonadales; family Pseudomonadaceae; genus Aquipseudomonas; species Aquipseudomonas spelaei. The sequence continues at coordinate 52,993 of NZ_WNNK01000028.1, forward strand.
CACGGTCTGGACGTGGCGCGCTTCAAGGCGGCCTGGCAGGCGACGGTGCAGGCCCACGACATCCTGCGTTCCGGCTTCATCTGGCAGAGCGAACTGGGGCGGCCGCTGCAATGGGTCCACCGGCAACCGGCGCTGCCGTTTGCAGAGCATGACTGGCGTGGTCGTGAGGGCGTGCCTGCAGCGTTGGAGGTGCTGGCGATTGAGGAACGCCAGCGTGGTTTCGAGCTGGCCGAGGCGCCATTGTTGCGCCTGGTGCTGGTGCAAGCCAGTGATGACACCTGGCACTTTATCTATTCCAACCACCACATCCTGATGGACGGCTGGAGCTATTCGCGGCTGCTGGGAGAAGTCTTGCAGCGTTATCACGGCCAGGCCGTGGCGGCGCCGGCTGGGTGTTATCGCGATTACATCGGTTGGTTGCAGGCCCAGGACGGCGTCGTCAGCGAGCAGTTCTGGCAGCAACAACTGGTGGTGCTGGAAGAGCCGAGCCGACTGGCGCCTGCCTTGTCGGCGTTCGGCAGTCTCGACACTACCGTCAGTCGCGCGGCACATATGCGCCAAATGGATGCCGTCGCCAGCGATCACCTGGCTGCCTTTGCCCGTGCCCAGAAAGTCACGGTCAACACCCTGGTGCAAGCAGCGTGGTTGCTGCTGTTGCAGCGTTACACCGGGCAAAACGCCGTAGCGTTCGGCGCGACCCAGGCCGGGCGGCCGGCGCAGGTGCCGGGTGCCGAGCAACAGATCGGCCTGTTCATCAACACGCTGCCAATCATCGCTGAACCTGCGGCACAACTGACCGTTGGCCAGTGGCTGCAGCAGGTGCAAACCCTCAACCTGGCGGTACGCGAGCACGAACACATGCCGTTGTTTGAAATCCAGCGTCTTGCGGGCTTGGGCGGTGAAGCGCTGTTCGACACGCTGCTGGTATTTGAAAACTACCCCGTAGCCGAAGCCCTGCAACAAAGCGCCGCCACCGGCCTGACCTTCGGTGAAGTGCTCAGCCATGAACAAACCCACTATCCGTTGGCCCTGGCCGTAGAAGCGGGGGAGACGCTGATCCTCAACTTCGACTACGCCACCGCACAGTTCAGCGCCCAGGCCATCGAGCGCTTGGCAGCACACTTGCTCAACGTGCTGGCGCAACTGGTGCAAGGCCCGGATACCCGCCTGGGTGGGATCGCGTTGATGAACGCCGCGCAAGAAGCCGCGGCGGTGGCAGCCGGTTCGGCGGCCAGCAGCGTTCCTGCGTTGTTGGTGCACCAGCGCATTGCGCAGATTGCTCGCCAGACACCCACGCACACGGCGGTGGTTCAAGGTGAACGCAGCCTGGATTTTGCCAGCCTCGACCGTCAGGCCAACCAACTGGCCCACGCCCTGATCGCCCAAGGCGTCGGTCCGGAAGTGCGCGTTGCAGTGGCCTTGCCCCGCAGTGAACACCTGCTGGTAGCGTTGCTCGCGGTACTCAAGGCCGGTGGTGCCTACGTGCCGCTGGACATCACCCATCCGGCAGAACGCCTGGCCTACCTGATGAGCGATTGCGCGGCGGCGCTGGTGCTGACGGACTCGACCTTGACCGCACAGATGACCCTGGCCACTCACGCCCGTGTCGTCGAAATCGACCGCCTGGACCTGGCGCCCTGGCCGCAGACCGAGCCGTTGGTGGTGCTGCACCCGGACAACCTGGCCTACGTGATCTACACCTCCGGTTCCACCGGCCAGCCCAAAGGCGTGGCGGTAACCCACGGCCCGCTGGCGATGCATTGCACCAGCATCGGCGAGCGCTACGGCATGACCCCGGCCGATTGCGAATTGCTGTTCATGTCGTTCGCCTTCGACGGTGCCCATGAACGCTGGCTGACCACCTTGACCCACGGCGGCCGCGTGCTGCTGCGCGATGAAGAACTGTGGACCCCGGAGCAAACCTTCGACGCCCTGCACCGTCACGGCGTGACCGTCGCAGCGTTCCCGCCGGTGTACCTGCAACACCTGGCCGAACACGCGCAAAAGGTCGGCAACCCGCCGCCGGTACGCATCTACTGCTTCGGTGGTGATGCGGTGCCCCAGGCCAGTTTCGAACTGGCACGGCGCGCCCTCAAGCCGCAGTTCATCATCAATGGCTACGGGCCGACAGAAACGGTGGTCACGCCGCTGATCTGGAAGGCGGGCAGCGATGATCACTGCGAGGCGGCCTATGCGCCAATCGGTACCCGCATCGGCGAGCGCAGCCTGCAAGTGCGTGACCCGGAGCTCAATCTGCTGCCTGATGGCCTGTCCGGTGAGCTGTACCTGGGCGGCTACGGCGTGGCCCGTGGTTACCTGAACCGCCCAGCCATGACCGCCGAACGCTTTGTGCCGGACCCGGCCAGTGACAACGGCGCACGCCTGTATCGCTCCGGCGACCTGGTACGCCAGCGTGAAAGCGGGGTGATTGATTGCCTGGGGCGTATTGATCATCAGGTGAAGATTCGCGGTTTCCGTATCGAGCTGGGTGAAGTGGAAGCGCGGCTCAAGGACCAGGCCTCGGTGCGTGACGCACTGGTGGTGGCCCAAGACAGCGCCCACGGCAAGGTATTGGTGGCCTATCTGGTGGCCGAGCCGTTTGTGCAGGCGCCCAACGAGTTGGGTAAAACCCTCAAGGGCGCCCTGGAAAGCGTGTTGCCGGGCTACATGGTGCCGTCGCAGTGGGTGGTGCTGGAGCGCTTCCCGCTCAACCCCAACGGCAAGATCGACCGCAAGGCCCTGCCGTTGCCGCAAGCCATGACCGCCGCCCATTACAGCCCGCCGGTGGGTGAGCTGGAGCTGCAGGTGGCGGCGATCTGGGGCGAAATTCTCAAGCTGGATCGCGTGGGCCGCGAAGATGCGTTCTTCGAATTGGGCGGCCACTCGCTGATGGCCACGCAAGTGGTGATGCGCCTGCGCCAGCAATTGCAGGTGGATGTGCCGTTGAAGTTGTTGTTTGAAACCCGCGACCTGGCCGACTTCTGTGAACAGGTGGCGCTGTTGCAGGCTGGCGGCGACGACCTGGTGGATGAGTTGACTAAATCGTTGGGGGATCTCACACGTCTATCAGCTGAAGAGCTTGAGAAACTGATTTCCTAACGAGGGACCTGGCGTGCAAAAGTTAATTGAGTCTGTGGGAGCGCTGTCCTCCAAACAAAGGAAAGCGCTGGCGGTCCTGCTCAAGCAAAAGGGCATCAACCTGTTTGGGATTGCCCCGATGTTTACCCGCGACCCGGACGAGCCGCTCCTGCTGTCCTACGCTCAGCAACGCCAGTGGTTTCTGTGGAAGATGGACCCGCAGAGCCCGGCCTATAACATTCCGCTGGCGATTCGTTTGCGCGGCGCGCTGGATATAGACGCCCTGCGCCGCAGTGTGGCGGCACTGGTGGCGCGCCATGAAACCCTGCGCACGCTGTTTGCCGAAGATGAACAGGGGCGAGTGTCCCAGGTGATCGTCCCGCAGCTTGAGGTGCCGCTGGAGGTGGTTCCCTGCCCGGCGGGTGAGTCGCAACGCGGTATCGACGAGTTTGTCGCGATCCAGGCCGCCACGCCATTCGACCTGGCCAGTGGGCCACTGCTGCGCCTCGCGTTGTTGCCGGTGGCCGATGACGACTGGGTATTGACCTTGACCCAGCACCATATCGTCTCCGATGCCTGGTCCATGGGGGTGATGGTCGAGGAATTGCTCCAGGGCTATGCCGCCTTCAGCCAGGGCCAGTCGCCGGTGCTGCCGGACTTGCCGGTGCAGTACGCTGACTACGCCGCCTGGCAACGCCAGTGGATGGACAATGGCGAGCGCGAGCGGCAACTGGCGTATTGGGTCGAGCACCTGGCCGAGACGCCGGTCAAGCTGCAACTGCCGGGGCAGCGTGTGCCCGGGTCACAGCGCAGTCATCAGGGCGCGAGCCTGAACCTGACCCTGGGTGGTGCCTTGAGCGAGCAGCTCAAGGCATTGGCAACACGCGAGGGCGTGACCCTGTTTGTGTTGCTGCTGGCGAGTTTTCAGGCGCTGTTGCATCGCCTCAGCGGGCTGGATGACATCCGTGTCGGCGTGCCGGTGGCCAACCGCACGCGGGTTGAAACCGAGCGCCTGATCGGCTTTTTCGTCAACACTCAAGTGCTCAAGGCCCAGGTCAGTGGTGAGCAGCGCTTCAGTGATTTGCTGCGGCAGATGCGCGACACCGCGCTCAAGGCCCAGACCTTCCAGGACCTGCCGTTCGAGCAATTGGTGGACGCTTTACAGCCGCAGCGCAGCCTGAGTCATTCGCCACTGTTCCAGGTGATGTTCAACCATCAGCACGATGCACCGAGCCAGGCGCGTTCGCTGGCGGACGGCCTGACTGTGGAGCCTGTGGTGAGCGAGGTGCATAGCGCCAAGTTCGACCTGACCCTCAACACCCTTGAACACGCCAATGGCATCGACGCCAGTTTTATCTATGGCAACGAGGTGTTCGACGCTACCACCATTGAGCAACTGGCCAGCCAGTGGCAACGGGTGCTGGAGGCGATTGCTCTGAATGCACAGTTGCGCATTGAAGACCTGCCGGTAGTGACGGCCCTCGATCAACAGCGGGTAGTGCTGGCGGGCACTGGCGAACATCGCGAGTTTGCCGCGAGTAATGTGCTTGAGCTGTTCGCCCAACAGGTAGCACAGGTGCCGTACGTGCTGGCCGTGGTGGATGGCGAACGTAGCCTGAGCTATCGGCAACTGGATCTGGAGGCCGAGCGTCTGGCCGGGCGCCTGCGTCAGGCCGGGGTAGGGCCGAATGCGCTGGTGGGCGTGGTGCTGGAGCGCTCGGTGGAGTTGGCCGTGGCGATCCTGGCCGCGTTCAAGGTGGGCGCAGGGTATTTGCCGTTGGCACCGGACACCGCCGCTCAACGCTTGCGCGAGCTGTTGCGCGACAGTCGCGCCGCGTTGCTGCTGACCGATTCCCGCCAACTGTCGGGTGTGCAACTGAGCGACGAAATCGCTGTGCTGTGCATCGATGATACTCAGGCATCGGCGCCTGAGGTTGCGGTATCCGCGCCGCTGTTGGCGGGGCAAACCGCCTACGTCATCTACACCTCCGGCTCCACCGGTGCAGCCAAGGGCGTGATGATCAGCCACGGCGCCCTGGCCAATTATGCTCAGGGCCTGTTGCAACGTTTGCCTGAAGACTGTGGCCGCAGCATGGCGATGATCTCCACCGTAGCCGCCGACCTGGGCCACACCATGCTCTTTGGCGCCCTGTGTTCCGGGCGCACGCTGTACCTGATCGCCCAGGATTTGGCGATGGACGCCAACGGCATGGCACAGTATATGGCGGCCCACGCGGTGGATGTATTGAAGATTGTGCCGTCGCACCTCAATGCCTTGCTCAGCGCCGACGATGCAGCCAGTGTGCTGCCGAAAAAACTGCTGATCCTCGGCGGTGAAGCCTGCCCGTCCAGCCTGCGTGAGCGCGTGCAGCAACTGGCGCCGCAGTGCCGGATCATGAACCACTACGGCCCGACGGAAACCACCGTGGGCGTGCTCGCCACGGTGCTGGAGACCGACGGGCGCTTGCCCCTGGGCGTGCCGTTGGCCAACAGTCGGGTTGAAGTGCTGGACGCCAGCCTGCAACGCCTCGGTGCCGAAACGGCCGGGCAGCTGTATATCGGCGGCGCCGGCCTTGCTACCGGTTACCTGCACCAGCCGGGCCTGACCGCCGAGCGTTTTGTGCCCGATCCTTTTTCCACCCAGGGCGAGCGGCTGTACCGCAGCGGCGATGGCGTGCGCCTGGTGGAGGAAGCCTTTGAATACCTGGGACGTATCGACGACCAGGTGAAAATTCGCGGTTTCCGCGTGGAACCGGGCGAAGTCGCGGCCTGTTTGCGCAGCCTGCCTGACGTGCTGGATGCAGCAGTAGTGGTCGGGAGCGGCCCGCAGTTGTGGGCCTATGCCGTGAGTACCGAGCAGGCCCCGGCGTTGCTGGCGCAACTGCGTGAGCGTTTGCCGGCCTACCTCGTGCCAAGCCATTTGCAGGTGTTGGATAAATTGCCGCTGACCGCTAACGGCAAACTCGACCGCAAGGCGCTGCCAGCGCCGGGTGCCGACGTGGCACCGGCGTACCTGGCACCTCAGGGCGAGTTGGCGCAACGTATCGCGGCCATCTGGGAAGACGTCCTGCGCCGCGAACAGATTGGTGCTCAGGATAACTTCTTTGAACTGGGCGGCGACTCGATCATCTCGATCCAGGTGGTCAGCCGCGCCCGTCAGGCCGGCATTCGTTTTACCCCGCGCGACCTGTTCGAACACCAGACCGTGCAAGGCCTGGCCAGTGTCGCGCAGGTGGGGGAGGCGGCCAGCCAGGCCGATCAGGGACCGGTCACCGGCGAGCTGCGCCTGTTGCCGATCCAGCAGATGTTTTTCGACACGCCGATTCCCGAACGTCATCACTGGAACCAGTCGGTACTGCTGGTGCCGAGCCGAGTCCTTGAGCCCGCTACCCTTGAGCAAGCATTGCAGGCGCTGGTCATTCATCACGATGCGCTGCGCCTGGGTTTTGTCGAAGGTGCCGACGGCTGGACCGCTCATCATCGCGGGCTTGAACACACCAACCCGCTGCTCTGGCAGGAGGTCGCACAAAGCGAAGCGCACTGCCTGGACATCTATCAACGTGCCCAAGCCAGCCTCGACCTGAGCCAAGGCCCGCTGCTTCGCGCCGTATTGCTGGAGCATCCCGACGGCCAGCAGCGCCTGCTGCTGGTGGTGCATCACCTGGTGGTGGACGGTGTTTCCTGGCGCATTCTGTTCGAAGACCTGCAAGCCGCCTACGATGCCGCGAGCAACGCCCAGCCGCTACGCCTGCCGGCCAAGACCAGCGCCTTCAAGGACTGGAGCGAACGCCTGCATGCCCTGGCGGCGGACGGTGGTCTGCAAGCGGAAGTCGCCTATTGGCAGGCGCAACTGAACCCGGCCCAGCAGTATCTGCCGGGGCGCCGTGAGGTCCCGGTAGCCTTGATGCGTGAAGCAGTCACGGTCTCCACCACACTGGATGCACACACCACCCGTCAATTGCTGCAACAAGCCCCGGCGGCCTATCGCACCCAGATCAATGAACTGCTGCTGACGGCCCTGAGCCGGGTCGTTTGTCGCTGGACCGGTCAGCCGAGCATGGGCCTGATGCTGGAGGGGCATGGCCGCGAAGACCTGTTCGACGACCTGGACCTGACCCGCACCGTCGGCTGGTACACCAACAAGTTCCCGGTCAGCCTGACCCCCGGCACGACCTTGCAGGGCGGCATCAAGACCCTCAAGGAGCAACTGCGTGCCGTGCCGAACAAGGGCATCGGTTTTGGCGCGTTGCGTTACTTGGGCAGCCCGCAGGATCGGCAACGATTGGGAACTTTGCCGCTGCCGTGTATTACCTTCAATTACCTCGGTCAGTTCGACGGCAGTTTCGATCAGGACCAGGGTGCGCTGTTTTCACCGTCCACAGAAGCCAGTGGCAGTGAGCGCAGTGATGATGCACCGCTGAGTAACTGGCTGACCTTGAACGGTCAGGTGTACGGCGGCGTGTTGAGTGTCGGCTGGACCTTCAGCCGCGAGATGTTCGACGAAGGCGCCATCGAGCACCTGGCCCAGGACTACGCCCGCGAGTTGCAGGCCGTGGTTGAGCATTGCATCACCCCTGGTAACGGTGGGCTGACCCCGGCGGACTTCCCGCTGGCGCGCCTGACTCAGGCCCAACTCGACCAACTGCCACTGCCCGCCGGCAACGTACTGGATATCTACCCGCTGTCACCGATGCAGCAAGGCATGCTGTATCACAGCCTGGAGGCGGGTGAGGGCGACCTGTACATCAACCAGACCTGCGTGCCGGTGCAAGGCCTTGAAGTGCAGCGTTTTGCGGCGGCCTGGGACCAAGTGCAGCAGTGCCACGACATCCTGCGCACCGGTTTCTGGACGGCCAGCGAGTTGGCCGAGCCGTTGCAGATTGTCAGCAAGCAGGCGGCGTCGGCGGTGCGTATTGTCGATTGGCGCCAGCGTGACGTCGGCCCCGATGACTTGGCCGAACTGATCAGCGCCGATTGCCGAGAAGGTTTCGACATGCTCCAGGCGCCGCTGATGCGGGTGACGCTGGTGTGGCTGGACGAGGTGCGTTGTCACCTGATCTGGACCCGCCACCACATCCTTATGGACGGCTGGAGCAGCTCACGGTTGTTGGGCGAAGTGTTCAATGCCTACAACGGCCAAGCCACCGCGAAGCAGAGCCGTTACCAGGATTACATCGCCTGGTTGCAGCGCCAGGGCAACACCGCCCTGGAGGCGTTCTGGCGTGGCCAGCTCAGCGGTTTGAACGGCGCCACTGAACTGGCCGGCAACGTCTTCCCGCGCCCGCAAACCCAGCCGGGTGGTCACGACGCGCTTTACCTCAAATGGGACGAAACCCGTACCCGTCGCTTGCGCGAGCGGGCGCAACACTGGCGGGTCACGCCCAACACGCTGATCCAGGCCGCTTGGCTGCTGCTGTTGCAGCGCTACACCGGCCAGGAGACGGTGTGCTTCGGTGCCACCGTCGCCGGGCGCCCGGCCAGCTTGCCTCAGGCTGACGAAATCCTCGGGCTGTTCATCAACACCTTGCCGATCGTGCAGACACCTCGACCGGACCAACCCCTGGGCGAGTGGCTGGCGCAATTGCAGGCCTTCAACCTGGATGCACGAGACTACGAGCACGCGTCCCTGGCCGATATCCAGCGTTGGGCCGGGCAAAGTGGGCGGGCGATGTTCGACAGCATCATCGTGTTTGAAAACTACCCGGTGGATGACCGCTTGCAGGAAATGCGTCAGGGCGCCTTGCAGTTCGGCGAGGCCACCGGGCGCGATGTGACCAACTACGCCATGGACTTGGCGGTAAACCTCACCGAAACCCTGGGCATTGAGTTTCTGTACCTGCGTAACCGCTTTTCGCAAGAAGCCGTGGCGCGTATTCGCGGCAGCTTTGAAGCCTTGCTTGAGGCAATGCTCGACGACACGGGTGGCTCCACCGGCCGCCTGTGCATGCTCACCGCCGAGCAACGCCAGCACTTGGTTGCAAGCAATCCGTTGCAGGCTCTGCAACCGGCATCGCCATCTTTACTTGAGCGAATCGAAGCCCATGTCGAGCATCAACCTGAGGCGTTGGCGGTGGTCTGTGGCGACCAGCAACTGAGCTACCGCGCCCTGGAACAACAGGCCAACCGCTTCGCCCATTTATTGCGTGAGCGTGGCGTGGGGCCGGAAGTGCGGGTCGGCGTGGCGTTGAATCGCTCCACCGACATGATCGTCACCCTCTATGCAGTGCTCAAGGCCGGCGGCGTGTATGTGCCGCTGGACATCGACTACCCGCGCGAGCGCCTGCAATGGATCGTCGAGGATTCGGCGATGGCCGTGCTGGTGACCCGTGGCGAACTGCGCGAGCGGTTGCCGGCCATCGACAACGTGCTGGATATCGATCATCTCGACGTGCAGGCCTACCCCGATAGCCGTCCGGGCCTGAACATTGATGCCGATCACCTGGCCTACCTGATTTACACCTCGGGTTCCACCGGCAAGCCCAAGGGCGTGGCAGTGGCCCGTGGCCCGTTGAACATGCATTGCCAGGCGATTGCCCGCCGCTATGAAATGGACCGCGAGACCCGCGAGCTGCTGTTCATGTCCTTCGCCTTCGACGGCGCCCAGGAACGCTGGCTGACCACCTTGCTCGCCGGCGGTTGCCTGGTGCTAAGGGATGACACCCTGTGGACCCCGGAGGAAACCTGGCAGGTGCTGCACCGCCAGGCCATCAACATCGCGTGCTTCCCGCCGGCCTACCTCAAGCAACTGGCCGAATACGCCGAAAGCCAGGATGAAGCGCCGCCGGCAGTGCGGGTGTATTGCTTTGGCGGTGACGCAGTGGCCGACGAGACCTTTGAACAGGTCAAGCGCGCCTTGCGCCCGTCCTGGATCACCAACGGCTACGGGCCGACCGAAACCGTGGTCACGCCACTGCTCTGGACCGCCGACATGAACCAACGCTGCGAGGCAGCCTATGCGCCGATTGGCGTGCAGGTGGGCAATCGCACCTTGTACGTGCTGGATGACCAGCTCAACCCACTGCCCGATGGCGTGGCCGGCGAGTTATATATCGGCGGCGAAGGGTTGGCGCGGGGCTATCACCAGCGTGCCGGGCTGACGGCCGAGCGCTTTGTCGCCAGCCCGTTCGAGACGGGCGGGCGCCTGTATCGATCCGGTGACCTGGTGCGCCGTCGTCCGGATGGGGTGTTCGACTATCTGGGCCGCCTGGATCATCAGGTCAAGATTCGCGGCTTCCGCATCGAGCTGGGGGAAATCGAAGCCCGTCTGCGTACGCTGCCATCGGTGCGCGATGCCGTGGTGGTCGCGCGGGACAGTGCCTCGGGCAAGCAGTTGATCGGCTACGTGGTCGCCGAGGCGCACCCTGGCTTGAGCGAGCAACTGCGCCAGGCCCTGGGCAGCCAGTTGCCGGATTATATGGTGCCGTCGCAGATCGTCGCGTTGCAGGCCATGCCGTTGAACCCCAGTGGCAAGGTTGATCGCAAGGCCTTGCCGGATCCGGACTTCAAGGGCCAGGTTTATGTGGCGCCGCGCAATCCGCTGGAGCGAATGCTGGCGACCATCTGGCAAGAGGTGCTGGAGATCGAGCAGGTCGGTGTCACGGATAACTTCTTTGAACTGGGCGGTGATTCGCTGCGCACCCTCAAGGTCCTGAGCAAGGTCCGCAGCCAGGCCATGCCTGGTTTCGAACTGAAGCTGCGGGACATGCTGGCCAAACCGACCATCGCCCAATTGTCCGGTTTTGATGAGCAGCAGGAAGCCGACCTTGATCCGCTGCTGTTGCTCAATAGCCAGGTGCCAGGTACGGCGCCGTTGTTCTGCCTGCACGCCGGCTTTGGCACGGTGTTCGACTACGAGCCCCTGGCCCGGCAACTGGACGGCCAGTGCAGTGTGTATGGCCTGCAGTGCCGGATGCTGCTGGACCGCGATTGGGAAGATGATTCCCTGGCATCCATGGCCATCGACTACGCGCAATACATCCGCCAGAAACAGGCGCAAGGCCCGTATCGACTGTTGGGCTGGTCATTGGGCGGCACCCTGGCGGTGTTGGTGGCCAGCGAGTTGGAGAAGCAAGGCCAGCAGGTCAGCTTCCTCAGCCTGGTGGACAGCTTTATCCCGGCGACCTCGGCGCTGCTGGATGACGACGATTGGCGCGAAGGTTTGCCGGTGTTCCTCAGCCAGACCCTGGGCCTGATGGTCGATGTGGCGTTTGTTGAAAACCGGCTGCCAGTGATCGAGCCGAACCTGTCGGCACTGACCGAGCAGTTTGCGGCGCTTGCCGCGGACTACCCGTCTTCAGGCGCAACCTTTGGTGTGGAGGAGTCGGCCCGGGCCTTCCAGGTCGGCCTCAAGCTCAAGGCGTTGTCTCGCCGCCAGGCCGAGTTGCCAAGGATTGCCAGCGAAGCTGTGTGCTGGTGGCGCGGCGAACTGTCAGCGGAGTCGATCAAGGCCCGCGAGGCAGGCCTGGCGGTGGAGGAGAGCGAGCGTATTGCCGCCGACCACTACGCAATCATCAAGCACCCGCAGTTGCTCAAGCAGTTGCACCAGCGGTTGCATTCACCGGCGCCGGTTGTCGGTTGAAATAACGGGCAGTGCCACTTGGCACTGCCCTGTTTCCTTCTTTGAATTGGATACTCCCATGCCTGTACATCCCGATTTGTCGGCGTTTCTGGAGCTGGCGGAATTTGGTCGCCTGACCGGCAAAAGCCAGCCCATGCACACCTTGCCCGTCGCCCAGGCCCGTGCCGACTTTGAACGCTCCTCGCAAATCCTCGACCCCAATCCACCGGGTGCCGTCGAGGTGCAGGTGCTGCAGTTATCGACTCGTGATGGCGGCGTGTTGGACGGGCGTCTTTATCGGTTGGCATCGACGGCGGATCAAGTGCTGCCGACCATCCTCTACTTCCACGGTGGCGGCTACGTAGTGGGCAGCCTGGACTCCCATGACTCAGTGTGCCGACGCCTGGCATTGAGCGGCGAGTTTGCGGTGCTGGCGCCAGCCTATCGATTGGCGCCGGAATACCCGTTTCCTGCGGCGGTGCATGATGCCCTGGACAGTGTCGCGGCCTTGAAAGAACAGGCCGAACTGTTGCATCTGGACCCACAACGGCTGGTGGTGGCGGGCGACAGCGCGGGAGCCACCTTGGCGGCGGTCCTCGCGATCACGGCGGCCAATCATCCTGAACAAATCGCCCTGAAGCCGCAGGCGCAGTTGCTGTTCTACCCGGTGACCGACATGAGTGTGCAACGCGCCTCCCATCGCACCTATGCCGAAGGCTATTTGCTGGAAACCGACACCCTGGCGTGGTTTTACCAGCATTACGCCGGGTCAGCGGCTGAACGCCAGGACTGGCGTGCCTCACCGTTGTTGAGCGGGCAGACTGCTGCGCAGGCGCCTGCCTATATCAGCCTGGCGGAATATGATCCGTTGTTCGATGAAGGTGTGGCGTATGCCGAGCTGCTGAAGCAGGGCGGTACGCCGGTGCAGTTGACGGTGGAGCAGGGCTTGTCCCACGACTTCTTGCGCATGTCCGGCATCGTTGAGTCGGTGGATGATATTTATCGGCGGGCGTTGCAGTGGCTGGTGACAAACGCCTGCGGGTAACTTGCCGAAACCTCCTACCTGACCGCCAGATAACCTCTACTCCCCGCGCTTAAGAACCTCTGCAAAGTCTCTCGCCTGATCACACAGCGCGAGGGACCGCCGATGTTTTTGCCTACTCATGCCCCGTCCTACGGGGCTGCCCCTTGAATCCCGCCATTGGCTTTATGGTCCTGGCGGCCATGGACGCGAAGACGCGTGACGTCGAGTCCGTTCTTGGCAATTTCCGGCAATGCCTTAACACCTACGACAGTTGGGCCGAGAGCTTCTGGAGTTTTTCGGCGCTGGACGTCGAACAGGTGTTCAAAGTCGGCGATGAGGTGGCGCTTGTAGCGCCCATCAACCGCTCCATCCTCCCCAGCAGCACCGTCGCAATGTGCAAGGCCAGCGGTTCGTTGACCCTGGTGCATATGTTCCAGAGCGCGCGATTTGTGCCCATCGGCAATACGCCGGTGATGCTGCAAAAGGTCGACCCGAATGGGGGCGCGCTCGGCGAGCCGATTCATAAAACCATCGGCCCCAGCGGCATTCTTGAAGTCACCGAGTGCACTCGCGACCAACAGTATCGGGTGAGTTTTTACCCCAATGTGTCCAAGGAGCAGGTCAAGGCGCTGTATGCCTCCTACCAGTCGGTGATCGAGCCGTTGGAAGGTTGGTTGCGCGGTGAGTGGGCCGGCACGTTTGAACCGCTGTGGAAACACTACTCCGAGGCCAACTTTCTCAAGCGTTACATCACGCTGCATCAGGCCTATGCACAAGGGTTTGAAAAGGCGCTGCACGTCCTTTGGGACAGTATTTCGCAATTGTATGAGTGGCTGGCGGACCTGAAGCCCAACAGCGAAAAGTTGCTGCAATACCTCTCCCAAGCCGAGCTGGATAAATTGCTGGCGCTGAGCAGCGAGGTGATTGCCACCGGCTTGCTGGTGCTCAGTGATGAGCCACTGCTGTTCGTTTACCTGTCGGCGCTGCTCAGTTGGATGCGGATGCTGCCGCCGCCGTACATGAACGAGTTACTCGGCGAAATCAGTGCCGAAGTGCTGATCAACCTGTTGCTGGTCTGTGCCACTGGCGGCATGGGGGTGGTGATACGCCTCAGTGCCCAGGTGCTGAGCAGGGTCAAGTCCCAGCGTGCACGGCAGTGGCTGGAGCAGATCGCCAAGCAGTTTGCTGGAGTTCGGCTGGAACCGCATGCCGAGCGGGTCAAGCCGTTACTGCTCAGTAGCCCGGCGATACCGATCAAGATAGTGCCGAGTGTGCCGCTGAAGGCCGGGGTGCATGAAGTGCCG
>NZ_WNNK01000029.1 GCF_009724245.1 Pseudomonas spelaei
TGATAGTTTTAGACCGTTAGCGCTGTTGGAAGGCTTTGGTCCGGACAACGTAAAACCGTTCCACTACCAACTCGACCACCTCGGCACACCTCAGGAACTGACGAACCCTGACGGCGAAATCGTCTGGTCCGCGCACTACCGCGCCTACGGCCAAATCGCCCGGCTCGACGTCAACTCCGTCACCAATCCGCTGCGCTTCCAGGGCCAGTATTTCGACCAGGAAAGCGGGCTGCACTACAACCGCCATCGCTACTACAATCCGGACAACGGCCGCTACCTGACTCCCGACCCGGTGAAACTGGCGGGCGGGCTGAACGGATACCAGTACGTGCCCAACCCGACGGGGTGGGTGGATCCGTTGGGGTTGAATCGGTGTCCGGGTGGGGATGGGTGTAAGCCAGCGGTCAACGTTGATGATCCACCATCAAAAGCATCGGTTAATAAAGGCGATCCTGACCCCCCAACCCCAAAAAATGATGACGAGTATCTTTTTCGAGGGGATAAATTGCACCCAGACATAGTCTTTAAAGAGGGTTTCAAAAGTAAAGGAGAAAGCAATGACCTATACCTGCATGCTGTTGATAGCAAAGACCCACCAAGCAATTTCATCAGCACGTCCCCCTCTAGACTCACAGGGATCAACTTCGCTACCAGTTACGAAACGAAAAAAGGCTACTTGTACACATTGAAAAGTATAGCTGACCATGATGTAAACACCGAGTTAGGAAAATCCACGCCATATCCAAAAGAAAGAGAGTTTGCCATTTATCAAAAAATAGATACTGAGGACATTTTAGGAGCAACGCCAATGAAAGCTGATGGACGTTATGTTGGTTACTCCATCCCAAACCCAAATAGGAAATAAAATGAACACAAAAAAAATTAAGGCGATAATCAATAATCAGAAAACAGAAGTCACGGTAAAATACGATGACGTGGCGCTCACAATGACCTTTTCTGAAGCAGATAACTTCAAAAAAATCTACCACGGGAAAGATATCTATGTATGCCTTGCAAAGGTAAGAGCAGACTTCCCTCAAATCACCTTTCTGTGTAAAGGTGCACAACTAAATGTTATGCCGTCCAGAATGGCCTCTCAAATGAGCGCAGGGCTTGTCGCTTATAAAATGACAATGGGAAAGCCTGCAGAAGGAGAAGACATAGTTCATATATTTGATTACGAAGAAAACAACCTTACAAATGATCCACAAGAGCAGATTATTTTTTTCAAGAACTGGTTAGTATCGCTAGGTGCAGAAGACTATGAAAAACTCAACTGACACTAATACACAAGCACACCAAAGCCTCTCAAAAATATTGGATTATAGGAAATATACGCGACCAAAACCCAATAGAGAGCACCTATGAAATCACGTAAAATCACCATTATAAAAAACAACATTCGTGAAAGCGCAAAAATCGAATACGAGGGAGGAGAGCCCACCCTCACACTCACACTAAGTGACGGCATCAAAAAATCTTATACCGACCTAGACTTATACGGCAGCTTTGGTCTAGCAAGGATAGATCATAAAAATATAAAATTCTTATGCAAGGGTGCCAAAATCAGCGTACACACTTCGGGAATGTCATCACAAATGTCAAATGGCCTTGTTGCCTACGAGCTGATAATGGGACAGTCGAACCCTGCACTAGTCTACATTTTCGATTACGAAGAAAACGACTTAACCAACGACATCCAAGAACAACATGAATTTTGTATGCGCTGGGCAGACTCAACCTAATAAACTCAGGCCCATATACTCCGGGAATAAGTCGTCATAAATAATCACCCACCGACCTTCCCGAACCTCAACCCTTCACACCGCCAACGACAACCGACTCGACCGAAAATCCTTCGGCGACACCTCAAATTGCTTCTTGAACGAGCGACTAAAATGCGCCGAATCCGTAAACCCCCATTTATAAGCAATCGAAGTAATCGACTCACTCTTCAAAAATGGATTAGTCAAATCATCAGCACTGCGCTTTAACCGCGCCCGCTGGATATAACGACACACACTATCATCCTGCTCCTCAAACAACCGATACAAATGCCGCACCGAGATATTCAACCGGTTGGCCAACCCCACCGGGCTCAAGCCAGGCTGAGTGAGGGACTCTTCAATGACCTTCTGCACATAGCTGCGCAGGTTGCTGCCCTGCAACGAG
Source organism: Pseudomonas spelaei (assembly GCF_009724245.1). Classification (GTDB taxonomy): domain Bacteria; phylum Pseudomonadota; class Gammaproteobacteria; order Pseudomonadales; family Pseudomonadaceae; genus Aquipseudomonas; species Aquipseudomonas spelaei. The sequence continues at coordinate 2,173 of NZ_WNNK01000029.1, forward strand.
GTCACGTCGTCTCGCCCTTCATCCTCCTGTTCCATGGCCGAGCCCAGTAGCGAGACAAACGCACTCTGCAAGGCCTCGACTTCACCCACGACGCCCTCGCCTTCCTGGCTGTCCTTGCACAGTTGATCCATCAATACATGCAGCATCCGCCCGCAGGCCTTGCTTGACGAGATCTTGCCAAATGTCAGGCCCTGGCTGCCCAGTTGTTTGCACACTTCATGGCGTGGCAGCGACAGCGAGGCATGTTCGATCAGGCCGAATGGGGTGATTTCAATGGAGCCCGTCGAGTCCATCAACAGCATCTCGCCGGGGGCCAGTTGGATGCAGTGGCCGTTCTGGATGATCTGGGAGTAACCGCTGCGCTGGCTGACGAGGAAGCAATCCTGGTCATTGTCGTGGTCGGGATTGGGGGTTTGTCGTTTGATCAGGCCTGCGTTGGTGCGCAGGCTGGCCAGGGGCAAGCCGCCTCTGGAAAGGGTGCAGACCTCGCCGATAAACAGCGAGCGATTGAAGGCCAGTTCCGTGTCGAAGTGACCACACACCGCGCGCAGATCCCGGGTCCAGGTTGCCAGGCCGTCTTGGGTCATCTGTTGGTTGTTCATGGGGTGTCTCCACAGTGGTTTTTTTTGTTTTTGTCGGGCAATAGTTAACATGTTATCTATATGCGCGCAACAAGTACCTGTCCGCCAAGGTAGAAGCACTAATGATGCCAATCAGAGTATGAGCAAGACCCGCTGCAAGCCCGCCAACGCTGCCAGCAGGTGGTTGCGCTGCTCGCCGCTGAGGGCGATATAGCGCCGAAAGGCCGGCATGCGATTGACCACCTCGCTGCCGCCCATGTGCTCCAGGCGCACGCACCACTGGCGCTCTTGCAGGTCAATACGCAGGCGCTTGAAGTCCAGGGGCATCAGCGCTTGGTGCAAAGAGTTGTCGGCCTGCAAACCGGCCTGTAGCTCGGCCAATAATCCAGCGTCTCCCGCGCGTTGCCGACAGCGAATGCCGCTGCGTCGAACAGCCCCGCCATGGTGCAGTTCGAAGCGTGCCATGCCCTCTCTGGAGGCAGGTACGCGCAGGACAAACTCGGTCATGACCAGGTGCATCAACAACTGCGATTCGGTGCGTTCAGTGATCTCCAGTTGCAGGCCGCCATCGCCCAGGCAGACCTGCGCCAGTGTCGGTGTTACCCGCTCAAAACTCGCCAGCCCGAGGTTGCGTTGCAAGTGCCCAAGGGTCACCCCTGGTCGGTAACCCGCCGGGGCACGCTGGGCACTGAACAGCTCAGACAGCTTTTGCAGCATGGTTGACGTAACCATCGTGAGAATGCCCCGGCTCATTGCAAAACTCCTTGGCCAACACCTCTTCCACAGAGGCTGGCTTGAATGGATTGACCTTCTGCACCACCAAGGTCCAGAACAGCGCGTACGCCGCCGTACACCCGAGCATCACCCCGAACGGTACGTAGATATCTGCTGGGTTCATCCCGGGCGGCGTGATAAACCACATGCCCAGCAAAATGCCGATGCTCGACAGAATCTGCGGCAGCGGAAACCACGGCGAACGGTAGGCCCGTGGCAGGTCGGGACGGCGAATGCGCAGGATCACCACCGACAACGTCACCAGCAGATACGCAAAACTCCAGGCACACACGGCCGCCAGCACCAAATGCATGATGTTGTCAGTGTTGCCTCCCAGGTACAGCGCGTGCAGGCACGGAATCAGCATCGCCACCAGGATGCACAGCAACGGGGTCTTGAAGCGTGGGTGCAAGTAGGTGAAGACCTTGGGCAACGCGCCGTCCACTGCCATGCCGTAGAGAATCCGTGGCACACCGGCCATCAAGGTGTTGATGGTGGCCGCGCCGGCAAACAGGAAGCCGATGCCCAGCCAGATCGGGCCGATCTGGCCCATCACCTGCTCGGCGAATTTTGGAATTGCCATGGGCGTGTCCAGCAAGTGCACGCCGGCGGCCGCGTCGAGCACTACGTTTTCCACTTGGCGCTTCATCGCCGCGCCGTAGATGAACATGCAGCTCGCCACGCCCAACAATCCGAGCATCATTGCCCGGGGCATGACCTTCGCCGAGTTGCGCAGATCCGGCGCCAGGGGCGTGACGAACTCGCAGCCGACGAACATGAACATCGCCATGCCCACCAGCGACAGCACCGTTATCAGGTCGGTACCCACCAGTGATTCGCCGAACCAACCGTCCAGTTGTACCGCTGGCGCTGCAATCAAGCCCAGCACACCAAACACCATCAGGGTGGTCCACATGCCGAAGGTCAGGATGATCTCCGCCCGGCCAAAGGCGCTGACACCGAAGGCATTCAGTATGCCAAACACAATCACGAATCCCACCCCCAGCAACCACGAACCGCCGGCCGACTCGGCCAGGGTGTTGAGGTGTTCGAAGTTCACCAGCGCCATAACCCCGGCAAGGATCGTTTCAGCAGTGCCGGCAAACACATGCACGATCAGGTAGGCCGACAGCGTGCCGGTGATCGCGAAAAACCGGCCCATGCCGCAGTTGATGTAGTCGTAGACCGAGCCGGTGGTGGGCAGGATTGAGGCTGCTTCGGCGAAGGTGGTCGCCTGGGCCAGCATCATCACTACCGCAATCAGCATGGCCAGGGCAAAGGCGCTGCCGCCGATGCCGAAACCCATGGTCGCCGTGAGAATCACCGGGCTGGCCATGATCAGGCCGATGGTGCTGGCAAGGGCGGTGGGAAAACCCACCGTGCCACGGTTCAAGTGCGCGGTGAGCCGGTCATTGATCGACATGGTGCAGATCCTCGAAAGCGGATTTTTAGAGTGAGGGCACTGTGCGCCCCGCTCGACCTGATCGTCTTGCCCATGTCTGCCGCCGGTTTTGTTGCTCCCTGCCACGACCCGTGCGCTGGCGGCCAGGATCAATTACCTGGCACGCAGGTGAAAGACTTCCCCCCGCCCTGCTCGCCCTAATGCGCCCTCAATTCACCATGCTGGGGACTATAACAATGGAGCACACACTGAAAATCCGCTGGCTGCACAAGGCCGCCGGCCTGGGCGTCGCGCTGCTGATCGCCGAGTCATCGGCCCATGCGGTTGAACTGTACGCCGACGAAGATACCCAGGTCACCGGTAACTTCCTGGCGGTCTACGGGATGTTCAACAGCCGTAAGAACTACGAGGGCAGCCCCGGCGGTTCCACCTGGCGCGAAAGCTTTATCAAGTATGGCTTGAGCGTCGACCAGACCCTGGGCGTGCTGGGCAGCGTCTACGGCACCGCCAATCTGGTGAGCTCCGGCACCTGGGGCGATGGCGATGCATCGCGGGTCACCAACGGCACCGAGCGCACGACCAAGTTCGACGAAGCCTTCGCCGGCTGGCGTTCCGGTGATTTAGTTCCAGCGCTGGGCAAGGATGGCGTCGACCTGTCGTTCGGCCGCCAGATCATCACCTTGGGGGACGGCTTCATCATCAACGATGACGGCCCCAACCTGGGCAATGGCGTGGCAGACGGCGAGTTCAACCGTGGCGGCGCGTATTACATCGCCGCACGTCACGCCTTCGACCAGACCGCCGTGGTGCGCCTGGGGGGCAAGGACGGCGTGCATGGCAGCCTGATGTGGATCAAGTCCGACAACCGCGCCCAGGCCAACACCGAAATGGCCGCCGGTACCCTGGAATACACCAGCGCACCGGGCACGTTGGGGTTGACCTACATCCATGGCATCGACGTCGATGAACGCTTTGCCAATGACCTGCAAAAACAACGCAAGGGCATGAACCTCTACAGCGTGCGCGGCGTCGGTAATGCGGGGATCGAAAACGCACACTTTTCCTTCGAATATGCCCGGCAGGACAAGGATGCAGGCCAGGAAAATGCCTGGTACACCGAAGGCGGCTACACCTTTGCCGACCTGCCTTTATCGCCGGACCTGACCTACCGCTACAGCCGTTATTCGAAAAACTGGGATGCGATGTTTTCCGGGTTCAACCGTGGCTATGGCACTTGGGTCCAGGGCGAAGTGGCCGGCAATTACTCAGGCCCGTACAACAGCAACACGGCGGTCCAGCATGTGGCACTCAAGCTCAAGCCACTGGACAACGTGACCGTCGGCGCGCTGTTCTTCGACTACAAGACCCTGAGCAAGAATGGTATGCCGGACCTCGATGGCCGTGAGCTGGACCTGTATGCCGAGTGGGTGGTGAATGAGCACCTGATCGTCACTCCGTTGCTGGGTCTGTACAAGCCGAACAAGGACCAGGACAACGGCGGCAATCAGGTCGGCGGCAATGGCACCAATGTCTACAGTCAGTTGGTGGTGGCCGTGCCCTTCTGAGCCACATAACACCTCAACACCTGTAGCCGCTGCCGAGGTACGAGGCTGCGATGCGTGTCCGCAGGACCGCCCTCGGGGGTCGCTTCGTCGGAATGCCGCACCAAACCCATCGCAGCCTCGTGCCTCGACAGCGGCTACAGTTACGGGAGCGTCTGGATCTGTGCGTAGGCACCCTGGTGATAGAGCAACGGCGAACGGCCAAAGTCGTCGAACGCCACGACCTTGCCGATCATGATCCAGTGGTCGCCGCCATCCACCTGCTGGTATTTCTCGCAGTGAAACACCGCCGAGCAATCGGCAAACACTGGCGAGCCGCCCTCGCCCGGTTCGTACTCGATCAGGGCGAAGCGATCTTCCTTGGGCCGCGCAAAATTATTAGACAGGTCGACCTGATCCGCCGCCAGCACGTTGACCGCAAAATGGCTGGCCTCTTCAAATACCGCGTGGCTGTTGGAGCGTTTGTCGATGCTCCACAACACCAGCGGCGGGTCGAGGGACACCGAGTTGAAGCTGTTGGCCGTGACACCCACCTTGCGCCCCGAAGCAGTGGCCGCCGTGACCACCGTGACGCCGGTGGCGAAATTGCCCAGGGCCCGGCGAAAGGCCCGAGGGTCGAAGGTGGCGCAAGCGCTGTGATCAGACATGCAAGACTCCCGGGCAACGTTCAAGCGCCGCCCTGTTTGTTGTTATCAAGGTTTGGCTCACACCATGCTCGGGTCCGGCTCCAGCCCCATCAGCTCACGGCCGAGGATCTGCGCGCAGACGTCGTAGTCGGTGTAGGCATGGGCGCCGGTCATGTGGGAATCGCGGAACAGGCGCTGCATCTCGTTGTGTTCGAACCAGGCATTGCCACCGGCGGCCTCGAACAACCGGTCCACCGCCTGGATGCACATCTTGGTGGCGTAGGCCTGGTTGGTGCGCCAGAACGCCAGGGTTTCGCGGCTGGGGTAGCGCTGCTCGGCGCTGTGGTCGGCATGCTCCTGCCAAGTCTTCTCGAGAAAGGCCCGGGCGGCCGCCACTTGATGGGTCGACTCGGCCAGGCGCATCAACGCCGGGGTCGCCGCGCCGACAGCCGCACCGGTATAGGCCCGTACGCGGGTTTTGGTTTTTTCGCGGAACACCTCAAGCATGCGCTCGGCCACACCAAGGCTGACGGTGGAGAAACCGCTGGCGAAATACGGCCGGTACGGCGAGTAGAAAATCTTGCTGTCGGGGTAAAGACCAAAGCCTGCCGACTTGCCTTCCATCATGTCCTTGGCTTTCTGGATGCGGTGCTCCGGCACCCAGGCGTTGTCGATGATCAAGGTCTTGGTGCCGCTGCCTTTCATGCCGGCGGCGAACCAGTCATCACGGATCTGGTAGTCGCTGCGCGGCAACACCGCAAAGCAGTAATCCTGGGTGCCTTCGGTGTTTGGCCGGCGAAACCCGACAATTGCCCACTCGCCGTGGTCGCAGCCGCTGCTCCAGCCCATTTCACCGCTGAAGTACACGCCGCCCTCGCCCTCCTCGGTACGGCCGAACGGCGCAATACTGCTGCTGGCCGTGGCATCCGGGTCATGGCCCCAGACCTCCTGCTGCAAGGTGGCCGAGAACAGCGCCAATTGATGGCTGTGGGTGCACAGCAGGCTCATCGCCCAAGCGGTGCTCGCGCAGGACCCGGCCAGCAAGGCAATGCAGTCGGCAAACTGCGGCAACGACAACTCCATGCCACCGTACTGCTTCGGCTGAAAAGCACGGTGCAGGCCAATGCTTTTGAGCAGCGCGATATTCTCGTCAGGCACCTGGCGCTCCTGTTCGGCGCGCGAAGCATTGGCGGCGATGGCCGGCAGGATGGACTTGAGGTCTTCAAGGAGCGGGTTTGGCTTTTTCATGGACGGCCCTGCTTATTATTGGATGTCCGGCTGGCGCTTCTTTATCGAGGAGCGGCGCAGGATGCAGGGCCAGTATGGGAGGCACTCTCAGCGCAGAAAATGCACGTTCCACAGCCAAGATTGTACTTTTCATAGACATCATAGGTATCCACACCACTTGAGCCTGGCGTTGCGTAGCAGCTGTCGAGCTCCAGCGAGGCTGCGTAGGGGGTGATGCGATTCTTGGTGATGGGCTTTGGGGCCATCGGGCGTTTGGCTTCCTGTTTCTGGTGTGGCCTTACGTAGCCTCGCTGACGCTCGACAACTGCTACGGGGATGCGGTGGATGGGGCGGTCTATCTGATGCATCGCGATGTCAGCCACAGACATGAATCCTGGCAGGTACAGTCAAGCCGCAAAGTCCAGCGTTGGTTAACCTCGGGTTTTCCCTCTGCCCTCAGGAACACCCATGAGCGATATTCCACTGCTGCCTCAAGTCGAAGCTTTTCTCAGTCGAAACCATGGGTTGTTTATCGATGGCGGCTACGTCGAGAGCCATTCGAGCCAGACCCTGGAAGTGATCAACCCCGCCACCGGCAAAATCATCGCTCAGGTCGCCGATGCTGATCCTGCCGATATTGATGCGGCGGTGGCGTCAGCCAATCGCGGTTTCAAACAATGGTCCCAGGCCGCACCGGCACTGCGCGGCAATGTGCTGCTGAAACTGGCGGACCTGCTGGAGCAGAACCGCGAAGAACTGGCGCAGATCGAGACCTGCCAGTCGGGCAAGATCATCCAGATTGCCCGCGCCTTTGAAGTCGACCAGGCCGCACACTTCCTGCGCTATTACGCGGGCTGGGCGACCAAGATCAGCGGCCAGACCATCACCCCGTCACTGCCCTCGTTTGCCGGCGAACGCTACACCGCGTTCACCCTGCGCGAACCCGTCGGCGTGGTGGTAGGCATCGTGCCGTGGAACTTCTCCACCATGATCGCCATCTGGAAACTCGCCTCGGCGTTGGTGACCGGTTGCAGCATCATCATCAAGCCCAGCGAGTTCACCCCGCTGACCATCCTGCGCATCGCCGAACTGGCCATCGAGGCCGGGCTGCCGGCGGGTGTGCTGAACGTCCTGACCGGCGGCGGCCACGTGGGCAAAGGCCTGATCGAGCATCCAGGCACCCACAAGGTATCGTTCACCGGCTCGGTACCGACAGGCATCGCCGTGGGCCGCAGTGCCATGGGCGCCGGACTGACCCGCGCGACCCTGGAACTGGGGGGCAAGAATGCGGCGGGCTTCCTGCGGGACATGGACCTGGACAAGGCCGTCAACGGCATCATCGAAGCCGGCTTCCTGCACTCCGGGCAAATCTGTGCGGCGGCCGAACGCTTCTTTTTCCATCGCTCGCAGATCGAGCAAGTCATGGACAAACTGGCCCAGCGCTTGAGCAAATTGAACATCGGCTCGCCCCTGGACGAGCGCACCGAGTTCGGCCCGGTGACCAACCGTCAGCACCAGTTGAAACTTGAAGGTTTCTTCGACACCGCCCGCGCCGAAAACAATACGATCATCCACGGCGGCCAACGGATGGACCGGCCCGGCTGCTATGTCGAACCCACGGTAATCCTCGCCAAGACCGTCAACGACACCCTGCTCAACGAAGAAACCTTCGGCCCCATCGCCACCTTCTTCCCCTACGACAGCGAAGACGAATTGCTGGGCCTGATGAACAACACGCCCTACGGCTTGAGCGCCAGCCTGTGGACCAATGACCTGGGCAAGGCCCTGCGTATGATCCCGGCGATCAATGCCGGCACGGTGTGGGTGAACATGCACACTATGCTCGACCCGGCGGTACCGTTTGGTGGCAATAAATCCTCGGGGGTGGGCCGGGAGTTTGGTGGGGCGTTTATTGAGGACTACACCGAGTTGAAGTCGGTGATGATTCGTTACTGAAGACCAATCCTTTCAAGGCCTTTGACGGCCGCCCACTCTTACTTAAGACCGATCTTCAAGCCGGTAACGCAAGAAACGATGCCCGGCAGAAAACAGCCGACGGTAGGTAAGCAACACCGCACCTACCGTCCCCAACGCCGACGACGCGGCGATCAGGAACATGATCACGATCTGGTAACGCACCGCGTCCACCGGACTTTCTCCCGCCAGGACCTGGCCGGTCATCATGCCCGGCAAGCTGACAATACCCACCACGGCCATCTGGTTCAGGGTCGGGATCATCCCCGCACGCACAGCCTGGCGGATCGCATCCTGCGCCGCCTCCCAGCGTGAGCCACCCAGGGCCAGGATCATCTCGATATTGTTACGCCCCGACGTCAATTCCTGGGTCATGCGCTCGATACCCAGGGAGACGCCCGTCAGCGTGTTGCCAAGGATCATCCCGAGAATGGGGATCGCATACTGCGGCTCATACCAGGGATGGATACGGATAATCGCGAACAAGCCCACGGCCGTAACCAGCCAGGAGCTGCCCCACACCGAGACAATGCTGTCGACGCGCTGCCCCGCATACGTACGCTTGCCGCGCCCGGCAGCCGAGATGCCGGCGATCAAGGTCATCAGACACATCAGCGGCAGCACCACATACCAGTAGGCGAACTCGAACACCCACCCCAGCAGGTAACCAATCGCCAGCAGTTGCACCACGGTGCGGATGGCGGCCCAGATCAACTGGCGTTCCAGGCCCAGCCGCAGCAGCAGCGACAGCGCACCGTTGATCAGTATCAGCGAGGCGGCGATGCCCATGTCCAGGGCAGACAGGTTTTGATAGTTCATGGCTGGGCGGCTCCGCTCAGCACACCCGCGTCCATGTGCAGCCAAGTGCTGCTCATGCGCCGGGCCTGCTCATGGTCGTGGGACACCCAGATATAGGCATGGGCCGAGCCGTTGCCGAACCAGGCGTTGATCAAGGCCTCGACGTCGCAGGAGGATGCGGGGTCGAGGGCTGCGGTAGGCTCGTCCAATAGCAGTACATCCGGGTCCAGTTGGAGGGTGCGGATCAGCGAGGCAATCTGTGACTCACCTCCCGACAAGTCAGCCGCGCTTTTTGACAAAAAGTCCGGCGTTTTTCCCGCATGGGCCAGCAACGTCTTTACTGCGTCCAGATCAAATTTCAAATGCTGCAAGGTCTTGAGGGTGTAGGGAAAACGCAGGTTGTCTTCCACCGTGCCCTCGAGCAACGCCGGCCGCTGCGAGAGGTAGCAGATACGGCTGCGGTACTTAGGTATTTGCACGTTGGGAACAGGCTGGTTATGCCAGAGGATTTCGCCCGAGGTCGGTGCGTCCAGCAAGGCGAGCGCCCTGAGGAACACACTTTTGCCGGAGCCGGACGCGCCGGTAATCGAAATACGGTCTGCGCTACGCAACGTGAAATCAGTGGCCTGCAGCAGTTGAGCCTGGCGACGCTCATCCATGCGGGTGAGTGCCTTGGTTTCAATCAATGGGTAATCAGTGCCCGTCATGGACGCGGTCCTCTGGAACGGCTTGCAATCAAATACGCGACTGCCTATATTCCCCCGCAAGGCGCCATCTACGCCACCATCCGCGGAAAGGGCTGCGCCCAAGACCTTGAGTAAACATCACATTACTACGACTCCCAACCTTAAAGCGGACAAGGTTTGTGCAAGGAGATCGTATGTCGCAACATCCCACGTCATCGTCCCATAACGGCCGCATCAACCTTGAGCAGCAACGTAAACGCGCCAAGGAACTTTTGCTGTGCATGAAAAATGGCACGGCCGCCGATCAGCGTTCCCTTATTCCCACCGGTACCCCGACCTTGTCCGGCGCCCAATGGCTGATCGCCAGGCAGTTGGGCTTCAGTAGCTGGCCAAAACTCAAGGCCCATGTGGATGCAATCGACTTCGCGTCTCGCCATCCTGGTTTCGAGGCCAGTGATGAAGCCCGGACCACCCACTGGCGATGCGGCAACGATATTGCCCACACCCTGCAACTGGCCGGTTTCAAAGGGCGCTTTCAGATGCTGGCCGACCCGTTATGCATGGGGCCCGTCCAGTCATTGCCTGCCGAGCAATACCAGGCCATTCGAAGCCGCTACATCAGCCAGGCTTTTACAATGGACCTCACGCAAGTGGCCCGTCGGCATGAGGATGAATACAACAACCTCGAGCAGTTGAGCAGCGCCGAACACAGCGTACTGTGGTGCGAAGCGGACGCTTATGATCAGTTGTTCCTGATCCGCGCGCTGACCGGTCTTGAACACCTGCCCCGCAAGCTCGAACTGATAGAAATCGACCGTATACCCGGTGTGCAGCGCTTCATCGGCATTGGCCAACTGGCGCCCGAAGTATTGGCCTGGTTATGGCCCCAGCGTCGAGGGGTTGACGAGCCCATGCTGCGGTTGGCACGCCGGGCATGGTTGGCCTATTGCGATAGCTCGCCGGTCAATCTGGCGCAGATCGCCCAGGGCACCTACACGTCGTTGCCATTCCTGGCCCCGGCGCTCCGGCGGCAGTTGCAGGAGCTGCCGGGGGCCCAGGACGGCTTGTCACTGACCGAGCGCCTGGCGTTGCACTACATCGCCGAGGCTGGCCCGGTGGCATTCGCCAGGGTGTTCGCCGAGCTGATGGCCAAGCGCGAACCGCTGCCTTACTTGGGGGATTTGATGTTTCACGCGCTGATGCGGCCGCTGATCGATGGCGCGACGCCGTTGTTGACGGAGTCAGACCCTCATCTGGGATGGCCTGGACGGTTGCTGGCGTTGACTGCGCTAGGCCAGCAAGTCCTCGACGGAACCGCTTATTGGCCGGATCACGCAACACATGAACGGTGGGTGGGTGGTGTGTGCATCCAGCCCGGGCAACCTCACTGGGCGATTGACGGTGACTCCAACCCGGTGTGGCGTGACTGACCGCTTCTGAAGACCCGTCCAAAAAACCGGCCACTCAAATAAACACTCGACTCAAGACAATGAAGATCAATTGTGGGAGCTGTCGAGCCCCGGCGAGGCTGCGATAGCGGTGGGTCAGCCTGCATCAATGTTTGATGTGCCGACGCCATCGCAGCCTCGCCGGGGCTCGACAGCTCCCACAAGGGTTTCATTTCACCCGTTGGTCAGACGTACTGCTACCCGACATCGCAAGCGATGCCGGGCAACGCCGGGCTCAGGGTTTGAGTTCGAACAACGCAGGCATCGGCGGCCATTCGGAAGGCACCTTGCGGAAATGGCTGAAGCCTGCAACTTCAGCCATTTGCCGTGCACGGTTCTCGCCCATAAAGGCTCCAAGCCCCGCACCGCCGTGGGACAGCGAACACGTCATGCAATAGAGGGTGCTCTGCGGGTACATCACCCGACCGAACAGGTTCATGTTCTCGTGCAGGTCCTCGGAGAGGTTGAGCTCCACCATGAGGTAGGTGCCGTTGTCGGCGGTCGAGGCGCGCAAGTCCTTCATCATTTGCTGCGGATCGGTCGCATCGTGGATCACCACGAAGGTGGTCACGAAGTCGAACTTCTTGCCCACGAGCGCATCGGAATCGCTGACCTCGAACTGCACCCGGTCACCGACCCCGGCAGCCTCGGCGTTTGCCCGCGCTCGTTCGATGGAAGGCAGGTGGAAATCGCTGCCATACACACGGGCCTCAGGGTAGGCCAGGGCCATGGTGATCGCGGCCAGGCCGCTGCCGCAGCCAAAATCAATCACGCTGCCCCCGGCCCTGAGTTTTTCCTCGACGCCATCCAGCGACGGGATCCAGTGCTGGACAAGAAAGTGCTTGTACCAGGGCATGGTCATGCGCTCCATGCCCTCCCAGGTCTCAAGCGGGAACGCCTCTTCGGGGCAGCCGCCGCCGTTGCGGAAAGCCTCGATCACCCTGGGGGCCATGCTCACGAACGGCACGCTCAACTGGATGATCCCACCGGCAAAATACGGTGAGTCCTCGTCCGCGAGTACGGGGACAAATTCAGGCGGCATCCGATAACGCTTGGTTTCCTGATCGTAGGTCACGTAATTGCCGGTCACCATGCTGCCTAGCCATTCGCGCAGGTAACGCGCATTGAGGCTGGTCTGCTGCGCCAGTTCCTCAAGGGTAACCCACTCGCAGTGGGCAAGCGCTTTGAACAAACCCACTTGGTCGCCGATGTAGAGCATCGCGCCCCGCAGCGTGTTGCCGTAATCCTCCATGATCCGTGCAGAAAATTGCTTGACCTTCGTCGTATCCATCTCGATAGCCTTCGACATTTGCTTCTCCATTATTATTTTCAGTACGGCCGCCTGTAGCGGCTGATCGTTCATTTATGACGGCTGTTTACCCTGGCCAACACGTTGTCGACGATCTGTTCAGACATGCCAAGGTGGGTCCTGGGTTCGAACAGCCGAGCCAGTGCGCCCTCCTCCATGGCAGCGATGACCCGTGGATCGGATTCGATCGCCGTGCGGATCGACACCCGGTCTCGTTGGCATGCCTGGGAGACCTCATAGATAATTTTGTACGCGCTGCTCTTGCCGAGCTTTCTCGCCATTTCGAACACCACGGCCTCGGTGCAGATGGCATCGCCAAAGGCGTGTGCGTTGCACTCCATCCGCTTGTCGTTGACCGTGAGCCCGCTGATCGTCTCCGTCACCAGCGAGAGCGCCATCAGCGCGTAGTGGGAAACATCCGCCACCGCACACCACTCCAGGCGAGTCCCTCGGTAGTCCCGTTCGTGCTCCAGGATCATGGCGTCCAGTGCGAGCATCACCTGTGCCTTGGCGAGGCGCGCAAGCACTACCACCTGCTCGCAACCCTCAGGGTTACGCTTGTGGGGCATCGTGCTACTGCCGATCTGCTCTGCGGTCCAACCGACCTCCACCTCGCCGATTTCCCAGCGGTTCAAGGTACGGATCTCATCCGCCACGCGGGCCAGGGACGCAGTCACCATTGCCAGGGTGCTCACAAACTCGGCAACCCGATCGCGGGCGACGTGCCAGCCCGCCAGAGGCGCCTGCAGAGACAGCCGGCGTGCGAAGCCATCCAGCAGGTTCATGGCTTCAGGGCCAAAGGCGGCCATCGTGCCAACGCCACCAAACAACTGCACCACCAACACCCGCTTACGCGCCTCGCCGAGGCGTTCGCGGTGGCGCAACAACTCATCGATCCACCCGGCCACCTTCAACGCAAACGTCGTGGGCAACGCCGGAATCGAATGGGTCCGGGCGACCATCAGCGAGTTGCGGTGCGCGTTCGACAGCGCAGTAAGTTTCTGCAGCAGGATATCGAGCGAATGATCCATCGCGTCCAGCACGTCACGCATCTCAAGCGACTGGGCCGTATCCTGAATGTCCTGCGTGGTGGCACCGTAATGAACGTACTCGCGAGCGCTCGCACTGCAGTTTTTCTGCAACGCACTCAGGAGTGGCATCAACGAATGCCCGGTCGTCGCCACTCCGGCGGCAATCTGCTCCTGGTTCATGCCCGAGAGCTTCGCGGCACGCTCAATCTCAAGCGCGGCCTGCCGTGGAATGATATTGACGTCCGCTTGAGCCATCGCAAGCGCGGCTTCCACATCCAGCCAGCGCTGCAGACGACAGTGACTGCAGAAGATCTTCCGGGAGATGGGGCCTGCATAGCCTCCACCGTGAATTTTCGAGTCCACAATGTGGCTGTGTTCGTGCAGGCAATCTTTTTCCTTGGCTCGAACGGCCTTGATTTTTACTGGACGTGCGGTGCGAGAAGAATGGGCTACAACTTCTAACGATTGCGATTCCATCACATACCCTCCATCACAAGCTGAGACTGACTGGGATTTCTTTCCATGTTGACTGCCCATCTCAAAGGTCACCCTTTGAAGTGGGGTGTACGTTATTGCCGGCGACCCGATCGACCATGTCCGCCGCCAGCCCGACATAGGTGACGGGGTCGAGCAGATCCTCGAGCGCCTGTGGCGTGAAGCAACCACGCAGACGTTCTTCCTGGAGCAACGCGTCCCGAAACGAGAGCGCGTTTTGCCGGGCGTGCGCAGAGACTTCGTGTACAAGCTCATGCGCCGTCTGCTTGCCGAACCGGGCACTCAGCGCCAGCATCACCCGCTCCGATAGAATCAGGCCGCCCAGCAGGTCAAGGTTGCTGCGCATCCGCTCCTCCCGGATGTCCAGCCCGACCGTTAACACTTCCTCCATGCGGGTGAGCAGCGCGCCGGCGTAGATGAAGAGCTCCGGCAAGGCCGCCCACTCAATGCGCCAGGTCGTGCCGTCGCGTTCGTGCAACTGAAACGCCGCGTCGGTGAGCGCAACCATCTGTGCCCGGACCAGACGTGACAGCGCACTGATCAAATCGACCGTCGACGGGTTTTGCTTGTGGGGCATCGTGCTGCTGCCCACCTGGCCCGGCCGAACTCCCTCGCGAACCTCGTCGATTTCGGTGCGTTGCAAGTGGTAGATTTCATTGGCGACCCGCCCAAGCGTCAGCGAGGTTTGGACCAGCAGCCAGGCGGCCTCCAAAATCCGATCCCGCGCGCAGTGCCAACTGGTTAACGGGGCGCCAAGCCCGAGACTGGCCAGCGTTCGCTGCTGGATCTCGAAGCCCTGTGCACCGAACGACGCCAGGGTGCCCACAGCGCCCGTCAGATTGCCCACCATCACCCGTGCATGTGCCTCGGCAAAGCGCTCCAGGTGCCGGTCCAGCTCATCGATCCAAACCGCGACCTTGTAGCCGAACGTCGTAGGCAGCGCCTGCTGACCATGGGTTCGCGCCACCATCGGCGTGTGCTTGTAACGTTGGGCGAGCACCATCAGATGGTTGCGGATCGAATGCAGTCGGGTCAGGACCTGGTCCCACGCTTCTTTGATCTGCAGGATCAGCCCTGTGTCGAGAATGTCCTGGGTGGTCACGCCGTAGTGCACGTACTCACCCCATTCGCCCGAACAGGACCTGGCCAGCGCCCGAATGGCGGGAATCAGGATGTGCCCTGTTTCCCTGCTCTCCCGGCCCAACCCCTCAAGATCGAACAGCTCCACCTTGGCCACACGCGCAATCTCGCGCGCGGCCTCGTGGGGAATGATGCCCATCTGGGCCTGGACCTGTGCGAGCGTCCGTTCGACATCCAGCCACTTCTGCACCTGATTGGAATCAGAGAAGATCGCTGCAAATTCGGGAGACGAGTAGGCGCCCCCGTAGATACGAGACTCTGTTATATGACTCGGCATGGTCTATGGCTCGTGCAGTCCCAGGGAGTGTCACTTCACGCGTTGCATTTCTTCCCAGACGGCGTCGTAGTAAGCCCTTTCCAGACGAAAGTGCTGCGACAACGAGGTCAGGAACGCGTTCTGGAACCCAGCGTCTGGAATGCGTCGCGAGATAAGCTGCCATTCACGCTTGGCCCGAGGCGGCACGAGACTGATGTGGATCTTGTAATACTCGGCCGCGTCTTCGCTGATGCCGGCCTTGAGCAGCGCGTGATAGAGCTTTTCGTGATTGCCGGGAACCACCAGTTCGGTGACGTAGAACACGGCCAGGCCCCAGCCGACGTCCGGATTGCGAAAGCAGCGGGCGCGGTTGTTGAGGTACGCGACTTCCTCGGGCATCGTCGAGATCGCCTGAAAGTCGCCCTCCAGGTCCACAGCATTGAGCAGCTTCGCCAGCAACCGAGGGTGTGAGCGTTGCTCGTCCTCTTCCCCCAACTCACCGTAAAGGTAGCGGGCAAGCGCGGCGGCCTCATCCACATCAATCAGGTTGACCAACAGGTCCGCCGCTTCCCGATACAGGCGAAAGGTTCGAAACCACTGGTGCCGCAGAAAAACCTGGAGCTGTGCAGGCGAGGCATGGCCTGCGAACACATACTGCGACATCGGGTGTTTCTCGCGAGACTGCGAAGAAATTTCTTGCTCGAGCCGCTCCTGGAAACCCGCCTCGGACAGAGGCCTTGCGATATCTGCCGAAGGGATAAAACGCTCTTCCACTCGATAGATGGCATTGGCCAGCCAGCGTCGGGTGAGCGACGTCGCCACATCGTCGCTCAGCGAAAGGATATAGAGCAGGTGTTGATACTCGGCGAAGGCCTGGGCATTGCCCTTGTGGGCCGACTCAGTCAGATCAGAAAGCGCTGTGGCCGCCGCTTCAATAGAGGCGGACGAGGCATTGGACGCCAGCGCGTCGGTGACACTGCGAGCGGCCGGCGTGTGCAGGCCCTGGAGTTGTTGCAGGGAAAAGTTACGCGTGTTCATCATGTCTGTTCCTTATTGTTATAGGTGCACCGTGACGGCTCAGGCTGGCTGGCCGGACTGCTCCTGCATCTGCTGCCACAACATATCGAAGTACGCCCGGTTGATTTCGAAGTGGCGCGTCAGCGACTGCATGAACTGGCGCTGGAACGTTGCGCTCGGCGCGAGCTTGGCAATCAGTTCCCACATCTCCTCGGTGTCGATCTCGTCCTGTGTGCCGTGCAGGCGATGGAACTCGCTGGGCTCTTCTGGAACCCCCAAGCGCTGCAACAGTTCGTAGATACGCCGGTGGTTGACGCAACTCACTGACTCCACCGCGTACAGCAGCGCCAGGCCCCAGGCGACATCGGTGTGGCGGACACAACGGATGCGGTTATTGAGGTACGCCTTTTCCAACGGATGGAGCGCCGGGAAATCGACTTGCAACGGAATATCGAAATACGTCATGAGGTGCGAGAGCAACGCCGGGTGCGAGCGATCAGGCGCCTCCGCCCCGGCCTCGCCATAGAGGTTGCGATAGAACACCGAGGCGTCTTCGATGGCTTCGAAGCGAAACGCGAGCTCCGCCAGCAAGCTGTAGAAGTTGTACGAACGGTTCCAGTGGTGCTGCAGGAAAAACCGCACATCTTCCAGCGGCGGAGAGCCTTGGAAAAGATGGACCGACATGGGGTGCTTGACGCGGGTGCGCGCGGCAATTTCGGCGTCGACTTTTTCCCGGAACTGATCCACGGGCAGCGCAGAGAAATCAGACAGCGCTGGCGCGAACTCGTCTTCCATCCGGTACACCTGGCTCGCCATCCAGCGGCGGGTCGGCTCGGTGCGAGCGTCGCCCGGAATATGCAGTTCCAGGAGCAGCGATTGGTATTGCGCGTAGGCTGCCGCATCTCCCGCCAAGCCCTTCGCGGTCAGCGCGAGAATAGCCTCGAGCGCGAGTGTGACTTGGGAGTAAGTTGCGGTGGGCTTCAACGCTGCGGCCAGGAGGGCCGATGCATCGTCAGCGGCAGCACACGCCTGGTTGCAGAGACTTTCCGGGTTCACTGCTTCGCGAAAGGTGTTGAGCTTATTCATGACGATCTCCTTTGGCGACGAAGGAGATGGCGGGCGTAGCGCTTTTTTGGAGGGCGACAGAAGCCATTGAACTACCTCTTGAGCTTTGTTGTTGTTGTTGAAAAAAAGCTTAAAGGTTCCCGCAATGGCAAGGTCAAGGCTTGTAGGAAATTTCTTTTTATGTGCGAAAGTTCGGCGCTTGCGGGGTTCTGATGGGCATGAATATCTACCCCTCTTTCAGGCTCAATGAATAACCCTGTGGCGAGGGTGCTCAAGACTACAAAGATCAACTGTGGGAGTTGTCGAGCCCCAGCGAGGCTACGATGGCGGCGGGTCAGGCAACATCAATGTTTGCTGTACCGACGCCATCGTAGCCTCGCTGGGGCTCGGCAACTCCCACACTGAATTTGCTTCGGTTGCCGGATCTCCATGCCTTAACTGAACGACATTAGGGATTGCCCTCTCGCCACAGGCTTGAAGGGATGTACCCGGCCTCGCTAAGTGCTGCGAGGAAAACGCTGTGTTCCAGGGCGCTGTCGACCCGTGCCAAGCGTGTGGGCGGGTCGGTTTCAATACGCGCTTGCGGGTCGACGCTCAGCAGCGCCTTGGTAACGGATCTGGCGCAACCGCCGCAGGTCATGTTTGGAATGTGGAAACGCAGCATCGTTGATCTCCTGGTGGATGACTGTGTCCGAGTAAAATGGTGTTTGACCTCGTGGCAAGGTCAAACACTTTTTATCGCTTCAGCCCAGAATCAATGCTCATTCACCAGCTGTGACTTGGGCGATGCCGCCCCGCTCCCCTGCGTCTCAGTGCGCGCTTCAACCGTCATGGGCGCCTGGAAACGTTTGAGCCGCAGCGCGTTACCGAGCACAAAGACACTGGAGAGCGCCATCGCCGCCGCCGCGAAGATCGGCGACAGCAGCGTGCCGTTCACTGGATACAGCGCACCCGCTGCGACCGGAATCAGCACAGCGTTGTAGGCAAAGGCCCAGAACAGGTTCTGCTTGATGTTGCGGATCGTCGCCTGACTGAGTGCGATGGCATTCGGCACGCCACGCAGGTCGCCCGACATCAGCACCACGTCAGCGGCCTCGATCGCCACATCGGTTCCCGTGCCGATGGCCAGCCCGACGTCTGCCTCCGCGAGTGCCGGCGCATCGTTGATACCGTCGCCGACGAAGGCAACCCGCGCGCCATTGATGCGGAATTTCTTCAGCGCCGCGACCTTGCCGTCAGGCAGGACCTCGGCGGCCACTTCGTCGATCCCCAGTTGCTTGGCAATCGCCGTCGCCGTCGCCGCATTGTCGCCGGTGATCATCGCCACTTTGAGCCCCAGCGCGTGCAGCGCCTTGATCGCCTCGGGCGTCGACTCCTTGATCGGATCGGCGACCGCAATCACCGCCGCCAAGCGGCCGTCAATCGCAGCATAGAGCGGGCTCTTGCCGTGTGCGCCGAGATGTTCGGCGGTGGCCACAAAACCCTTCACATCAAGACCGAGTTGCGTCATGAAGCGGTCTGCGCCGACAGCCACCGTGCGGCCGGCAACCTTGGCCGACACGCCGTAGCCCGGTGTCGCGTCAAAGTCCTCGATAGGTGCGAGCGTGATACCCCGCTGCTTGGCGGCGGCGACGATGGCTTCGGCAATCGGGTGTTCGGAGCGCGTCTCGATGGCCGCCACCAGCGCCAGCACTTCGTTGTATTCAAAGCCCTCGGCCGGAACCAGGTCCGTCAGCTCGGGGCGCCCTTTGGTCAGCGTGCCGGTCTTGTCGAGTGCAATCACGCTCACATCCCGCAGTGCTTGTAGGGCTTCACCCTTGCGAAAGAGCACACCGAGTTCGGCCGCGCGGCCGGTACCGACCATGATCGAGGTCGGCGTGGCCAGCCCCATGGCGCACGGGCAGGCAATAATCAGCACCGCGACCGCATTGACCAGCGCAAAGGTCAGCGCCGGAGCCGGACCGAAGATCAGCCACACCAGGAAGGTCAATGTGGCCGCCGCCATTACCGCCGGGACGAACCACATGGTCACCTTATCCACCAGCGCCTGGATGGGCAGCTTGGAACCCTGCGCCTGCTCGACCAGGCGGATGATCTGCGCCAGCACCGTATTGGCGCCGACCTTGGTGACGCGGAAACTGAAAGCCCCGGTCTTGTTGATCGTGCCACCGACGACTTCGGCGCCTACCCCTTTGGACACGGGCACCGGCTCGCCGCTGATCATGCTCTCGTCAACATAAGAGGCGCCCTCGACCACCTCGCCGTCTACCGGCACCTTCTCGCCCGGACGCACCAGCACGATGTCACCGGTCGTCACCTGATCAAGCGCTACCTCGAGCGTTTCGCCGTTGCGCTCCACGCGTGCGGTCTTGGCCTGAAGCCCGACCAGCCGCTTGATCGCCTGCGAGGTTCGCCCCTTGGCGCCCGCCTCCAGTGTGCGGCCGAGCAGGATCAAGGTCACGATCACTGCGGCAGCTTCGAAATAAACGTTGGCGGTACCCTGCGGCAGTACGTCGGGGACGAAAGTCGCGACCAGCGAATAGCCGTACGCCGCCGCCGTGCCGACAGAAACCAGCGAGTTCATATCGGGGGCGCCGCGCAGCAACGCGGGCACGCCTTTGCGGAAGAAGCGCAGGCCCGGGCCGAACAGGACCAGGGTGGCAAGCACGAACTGCAGGTACCAGCTCGTCTGCTGGCCCAGAACGCTCATCACCCAATGATGCATCGCGGGAATCAGGTGCGAGCCCATTTCGAGAATAAACACGGGCAAGGTCAGGACACCGGCAATGAGCAACGAGCGCCGCAGCGCACGCGTTTCGCCTTCACGGCGCTCAGCGTCCTGATCGCCGGCATTCGCGGTTGCGTCGGACACACGCCGGGAGGTGTAACCCGCCTGCTGGACCGCCGCTTCAAGGTCAACAATCGACACGACTCCTGCCAGGTGGCGCACCCGGGCGCGCTCGGTTGCCAGGTTGACATTGGCCTCGAGCACGCCGGGAACTTTCGCCAGCGCCTTTTCAACCCGACCCACGCACGAAGCGCAGGTCATGTCTTCGATCGCCAGCTCAGTGGTCTCTTCACGGACGCTGTAGCCCGCGCCCTCGATAGCGCGCACCGCCGCCTGCGGATCGGCCACGCCGCCGAAGGTGATGTCGGCACGCTCGGTGGCGAGATTCACCGCAGCGGTCTGCACGCCGGGGACCGCCTTCAGCGCGCGCTCGACACGACCGACGCACGAAGCACACGTCATGCCTTCCACCGGCAGGCTCAGACGCGTGGTGGACGTGGACGGATTGGAGCCTGGTTGCTGGGAAACGGAAGCCATTGCATTACCCCTTTGAATGTCTCTGTTGAACCAAGCCTAAACCTTCCCTCTTTGGCAAGGTCAAGGCCTGTGGGTGATTTGTTTCCCACGATCAAGACTCGCTACGCCCTTGGCCCCGCTGCAATCTTGACCCGCCTGCTCGCAAATCTCCCATCCACCACCCAATGCCTTGTAGATGCTGACAACCGCAAGCCGCTGATGGGTCCGCGCGACGGTCAGCGCACGCCGACTGGCAAAGTCCGACCGTTCGGCCTCCAGCACGTCTAGGTAAACCCCTTCGCCTTCGGCAAACTGCAGCCTGGCCAACCGTGACGCCTCGCGATTGGCGGCGGACTCCAGCAGGCGTAATTGCAGCGTGCTGCCCGCCGCACTATTGGACCTGAAGGCATTATCGGTTTCCTGCAGTGCGCGCAACACCGTCTGGTCATAGACGATCAAGGCCTCCTGGGTACGCGATTCGCTGACGGCGATCCGGGCGCGTACGCGGCCAAAATCGAGAAGATTCCAACGAATAGCCGGGCCGATAAAGCTGGATTGCGTGCCGGCTTCACCCAATGCATCGAGGCTCCCGGCAACGAACCCGATTGAACCTTGTACCTGGATCTCAGGGTACAGGCCGGCCGTCTCCACCCCAATCCGCGCCGTGGCCGCCGCGAGGGCCCGCTCGGCCGCCGCAATATCGGAGCGCCGTAAAAGCAGCCCGGCGGGGTCGCCGACAGCCAGGGCTCGCACGGCCAGCCTTTCATCCTCAGGCTTGGCCGCTGGCAATCTGAATGTCTGCGGTGTTTCGCCAAGAAGGATAGCCAGTGCGTTGGTCGCGGCCGCCCGGCGACGCTCCAACTCGGGGGCCGTCGCCTCGACACCGCGCAGCAGCGCTTCGGCACGTAGACGGTCGAACTCGGTGGCCGAATCGGCGCCGACCATACGGGTGACCATATTCAAGCTTTCACGCTGGCTTTGGCTGATGTCGGCGACCACCGCCAGTTCGGCCTCAAGGCCGCGCATTTCAAACCAGGTGGCCGCCACCTCGGCCGCCACGCCCGCTTGCACCCCACGCAGCAGCGCTTCGCGAGAACCTGCCTGGGCAGTGGCCGCCTCCACCGAGCGCCGCACACGGCCAAACAGATCAATTTCCCAGGATGCGTCGAGCGCACCGCGATAGCTTTCAGCATGACGGCTCTGGCCAGACGGAGTCTCGACTTCACTGCGTCGCGCATGTTCATAGCCGAGTGCAGGACCGCCGCGCGGCAGGAAGCCCTGACGACTCTCGCGCAGCACCGCCTTGGCCTCGTCGAGCCGCACGGCAGCGATACCAATGTCATGGTTCGCTGCGAGCGCACGCTGGATCAAGGTGGTGAGCGCGGGCTCGTCAAAGGCGCGCCACCATTGCACCTCGACCGCGCCCGAACTGAGCGTCGCAGAGGGCTCGCCGAAGCTGGCAGGAAACTGCGACGAAGACAGCGCGGGCGCAGAGTAATCGGGCCCTACCGAGGCACATCCCACCAGCAGGAAAAGCGCACTGAGCGGGAGCAAAACTGCTTGATAAGGACTTCTCATGACGTGCTCTCCTGCAGGCGTGGCTTCACGCTTGAGCGGTGCCGCTCGAAGCGGGTGGCCATGGCGCGAATCACCACATAAAAAACCGGCGTCAGGAACAGCCCGAATAACGTCACGCCGAGCATGCCCGCGAACACCGCAATACCCATGGCCTGGCGCATCTCAGCCCCGGCGCCGCTGGCCAATACCAGCGGAACCACGCCGGCGACGAAGGCCAGTGAAGTCATCAGGATCGGCCGCAGTCGCAGTCGACACGCCTCGATGACCGCCTCCAGCGCGCTGGCACCTTCGGCTTCGCGGCTACGGGCGAACTCGACAATCAGGATGGCGTTCTTGGCCGCCAGACCGACCAGCACAATGAGCCCGATCTGGACGAAGACGTTGTTGTCGCCGCCCACCAGCCACACGCCAATGATCGCGCTCAACAGACACATCGGCACGATCAGCATCACGGCCAACGGCAGCAGCCAGCTGTTGTATTGCGCGGCGAGGATCAGGTAAGCGAGCAGCACACACAGCGGGAAAATGAACAGTGCCGAGTCTCCGGCGAGCTTTTGCTGGTAGGTGAGATCCGTCCATTCGAAGCTCGTGCCTTCAGGCAGCACCTCGTTCGCCAGACGTTCCATGGCCGCAACCGCCTGCCCTGAACTGACGCCTGCCATCGCGCCGCCCGAGATGTCGACCGAGGGGTAGCCGTTATAGTGCGTCACGCGGTCTGGACCAGAACTCGGCGTGACACTGACAAACGAGGACAAGGGCAGCATGTCCCCGGCCGCATTGCGTACTTGCAGGCGGCCGATGGCCTCGGCCTGCATGCGGTGGTCCGCATCGGCTTGGGCCGTCACCTTGTAGGTGCGGCCGAAGCGGTTGAAGTCATTGACATAGAGCGAGCCCAGATAGACCTGGAGCGATTCGAATACATCCGCCAGATGGACGCCCTGGCTCTTGACCTGAGTACGATCAATAGCGACATCGAGCTGGGGAGCATTGACGTCAACGCTGGTCATAAGCCCGGCGACCTGGCCTGACTCGGTGGCTTTCATCATCAATGCCCGGGTCTGCTCAACCAGCGCCTCAAGCCCAGCCCCGCCACGGTCCTCGACCTGCATCTTGAAGCCCCCGGTAGCGCCAAGGCCCGGCACGGGCGGCGGCGGGAAGACGCCGAGAAATCCGTCCTGGATGCCGGAAAACTTGCCTTGCAGGCGCACGGCAATGGCGTTCGCGGCGAGGTCAGGCGTGGTGCGGTCCTTGAACGGGTCGAGCATGACAAACATCACCGCCGCGTTCGGTACGTTAACGAAGCCGTTGATCGACAGGCCCGGGAACGCCACCACGCTTTCAACGCCGGGCTCTGCCAGGGCAATCTTCGACATTTGCTTGACGACCTCGTCGGTGCGATCCAGCGATGCCCCGTTGGGGAGTTGGGCGATCCCCACCAGGTAGTATTTGTCCTGCATCGGCACAAAGCCCGGCGGAACGGCCTGGAACCCAAAGTAGGTCAACACAAGCAACCCACCGTAAACCAGCAGCGCCACACTGCTGCCCCGAACAACCTTGCGCACCGTGTTGCCATAAGCCTGCGGTGCACGTTGAAATGGTCGGCCAATTGCCTGGAGCAATCGCTCAGCCCGGCCCCGCAGGCTACGCGGGTCTCTTGCAATGCCCTCCTCGCGCGGGCGCAACAACATCCCGGCAAGCGCCGGGCTGAGGGTCAGCGAATTGACCGCCGAGAGAATGGTCGAGATGGCGATGGTCAGCGCGAACTGGCGATAGAACTCGCCCTGCAAACCGCTCAGGAAAGCCGTCGGAATAAACACGGCGGCAAGCACCGAGGTGATCGCAATGATCGGGCCGGTGACCTCGTCCATCGCACGCCTTGCGGCTTGCGTGGGTTCCTCGCCATTTTCGATGTGCCGTTCGACGTTCTCGACCACCACGATCGCATCGTCGACGACAATCCCGATCGACAGTACCAAGCCAAACAACGACAAGGTGTTGAGCGAAAAACCCATCAGGTGCATCACTGCGAAGGTGCCGACCAGCGACACCGGCACCGCCATCAGGGGAATGAGTGAGGCCCGCCAATTACGCAGGAACACCACCACCACGATGACGACGAGCAGGATCGCCTCCAACAGGGTGATCGCCACCGACTCAAGCGAGGCCCGCACAAACACCGTCGGGTCATAGGCGATACGTGAGGTAAGCCCGGCCGGGAAGTTGCGTTCAAGGCGCTGCATGGTGTCGCGCACCGCCTGTGAAACATCGAGCGCGTTGGCGCCCGGGCTCTGGATGATTTGCAGCGCAACGGCTGGCTCGCCGTCAAGCAGGCTGCGCAGCGCATAAGCATCAGCGCCCATTTCGACCCGCGCAACATCGCGCAAGCGCGTCACCTGACCCTCGCTGCCCGTGCGAATGATGATGTCGCCGAACTGTTCTTCGTCGGTCAACCGCCCGAGCGTGTTCACTGTTACCTGGAAGGCCGCAGTGGAGTTGGGCGCCTGGCCAACGGAGCCGGCGGCGACTTGCACGTTCTGTTCGCGCACGGCGCCAATCACGTCGCCCGCCGTCAGCCCGCGTGCAGCGATCAGGTTCGGGTCCAGCCACAGCCGCATGCTGTATTCGCCAGCGCCCCACACCAGCACGTCGCTGATCCCCGGGATGCGGGACAACTCGTCGCGCACCTGGAGGTAGGCGTAGTTCGAGATATAGAGCGGGTCGTAGCGTTTATCGGGCGACAGCAGATGCACCACCATCAGAATGTCCGGCGAGGTCTTTTGCGTGACGACGCCCTGGCGCTGGACCTCTTCAGGCAAACGCGACAGCACCCGCGAGACCCGGTTTTGCACCTGGATCTGGGCCATATCGGCGTTCGTGCCCTGGGCGAACGTGACGGTCAGGATCATTCGCCCATCCGTTGCCGATTGCGACGACATGTACAGCATGCCCTCGACCCCGGTGATTGCCTGCTCGAGTGGCGCGGCCACCGTTTCAGCGATCACCTTGGGATTCGCGCCCGGGTAGGACGCGGTCACTTGCACGGTCGGCGGGGTCACCGCCGGATACTCGCTGAGCGGCAACTGAAAGAAGGCAACGATGCCAGCGATCATCATCAACACCGAGAGCACGATGGCAAAGATCGGGCGATCAATAAAAAACCGTGGAAAGGTCATTGCACGGCTCCCACGGTTTGCACCGGCGCTGTGGGCGTACCATCAATCGCGGCGGTCAGTGGCGTGACCTGCATACCCGGGCGCACCAACCCCTTGACGACGATGCGCTCGCCCGGCTGCAGGCCTTGTTCGACCACGCGCAAACCGTCGACCATCGCGCCCAGCTCGACGGGCCGGTATTGCGTCTTGTCGTCCTGGTCGACCACCAGCACATAGCGGCTGCCTTGATCGGTGCCAATCGATTGATCGGAGACCAGCACCCTGGCTTGCGGTGTGCCGGTCTCCAGTTTGACCTTGGCAAAAAGGCCGGGGGTCAATTGCCCATCCGGGTTGTCGACCACTGCGCGGATACGCACCGTTCCCGTCCCGCGATCAGCGGCGTTGGAGAGGAAATCGAGACGGCCGAGCCGCGAATAGGTCTTGTCGGTCAGCAGGGCCACCATGACCTTGGCCGTTTGCGGGGTCGCGCTGGATCGGCCGGCGGCAAGCGACTGCAAATACGTGCGTTCGTCGACATCGAAATAGACATGCAGCGGATTGATCGAGACGATTGTCGTCAGGAGCGTCACGCCACTGGTGACGTAGTTGCCCTCAGTAACGAGGGTTTGCCCGACGCGTCCACTGATCGGCGCTGTGACACGGGTGAAACTCAGGTCCAGTTGCGCAGCATCCTGCGCTGCCTTTGCGGCTTCGACCTGCGCCTTACGTGCATTCAGTGACGCCACTGCAGTGTCGAGGCGATCACGAGCGACGACATTTTTGGCGAACAGTTGTTGGGCACGCGCATGCTCCGCCTGGGCGAGCATCGAGGCCGCTTGCGCTTCGCGCAGGCGCGCCGTCGCCGCGTTCAGCGCAGCCTGGAACACCCGTGGATCAATGAGAAAGAGTCGGCTGCCCTTCTCGACAAAACGGCCCTCGGGCACGCTCACATTCTGAATATAGCCGGCGACCCGCGGGCGCAGTTCAACCCGTTCGACCGCAGTCAGTGAGCCGGTGTACTCGACAAAAGGTGTCACCGGGCGAACGACCACCTCGGCCACCGGAACACTCGGTGGCTTGGCAGGGCTGGCCGCGGGCACCGTGTCCTTGCAACCGGCGAGCGTGAGCGCGACGCTTATCGCCGCCGTGATCAGGGTTACGCGTTTGACGTTCATCATTTGACCTTTCGCAACGGGAGTCGACTTGGATTAGCTGAGACGAAGCAGCTTTTTTTCCATTTATCCGACTTGCCACGTTTGGAAGGTCAAGCTTTTTTTGGATTCGAGAGTGCCGTAAAAGCGCGCTGCCGGCTTTCGGCCACCTGTAGCCGCTGCC
This sequence comes from Pseudomonas spelaei, assembly GCF_009724245.1. Taxonomy (GTDB): domain Bacteria; phylum Pseudomonadota; class Gammaproteobacteria; order Pseudomonadales; family Pseudomonadaceae; genus Aquipseudomonas; species Aquipseudomonas spelaei. The sequence goes on from NZ_WNNK01000029.1 coordinate 28,933, forward strand.
GAGGTACGAGGCTGCGATGTGGGCCGCAGGACCACCCTCGGGGGCCGCTGCGCAGCCCATCACAGCCTCGTACCTCGGCAGCGGCTACAGAAAACAGCCAGGCAATGGCTGCCCGCTTATACGCGCTTACCCATCAGCGGATCGCTGATGCTGTGCTCTCCCGTTTCGATCCGTCCCGCCACCCGGCGCATCCAGCCATGTTCATCACGCAGCTTGAAGTCATACCAGCCACCGCTGGGCTGGCAGGAGAACGTGCGTTGCAGGGTGCCGCCGCCCGGTATATCAAAGAGCCAAGGGCCTTGCTTGGTGTAAGGACAGCGACCGATGCTGACCGACGCCGAGCGCCTACCGTTGTTGATCAACGTCAGTAGCAGAGCGTCTCCGCGATAGGACACTAACAATTCGGGCTCGTCACGTTTCAGATTCCCCTGGAATGAACGATGGAAGCCGTTCGGCCCCAACAGCCAGAGTTTGTAGGCACCCAGGGTTTGCCAGGTGTCGCTGAGGGTTTTACCGGCTTCAACGGTGTAGCGCCGTGGGATGTCTTCCAGCCGCAAACGGTCATAGACGTGGAACACCGCGCCTTGCTCACCACGGTTAATGAAGTCCAGGGTCAGCGATCGGGCGCGACGGTCAGCCGAAGCCTCGACGCTCAAGCTATACGGCAAGGCTCGGGATGGCCGCGCCATACGCTCCTGATGCGGCGCCTGTTGCCGACCCACCGCTGGCAGGGCGACCTGGGCCAGTTGCTCCTGACGCTGGCGCAGTAAGTCAGCGGCCTGTCGGGTGGTGGTGTGCAGCGGCGGCAGGGTTTCGGTGTTGGGGTTGACGAAGTTGAACGCCGACGTGAGGTCGCCGCACACGGCCCGGCGCCAGGCGCTGATATTGGGTTCGCGCACCCCAAAGCGTTTTTCCAGAAACTGCAGTACCGAGGTGTGATCAAACGCCTGGGAGTTGACCCAACCGCCACGGCTCCACGGCGACAGGACCAGCATCGGCACCCTCGGGCCTGGCCCGTAGACGCCACCGTCGGGCTTGGGTTGCTGGGTTGAACCAGGTGGCGCCGGGTGGGTGAAAATCTCACTGTCGAACTTCACCGTAGACTTGCCGGCGAAGCTGCCGTCCAGCCGCTTTGACGGGGCCGACGGCGACGGCACATGGTCGAAGAAACCATCGTTTTCATCGTAGTTAACCAACAACACAGTCTTGCTCCAGACCTCCGGGTTGTCGGTCAACGCCTTGAGGATCTCCTGGGTGAACCAGCCGCCCTGCACAGGACTGGAAGGCCCGGGGTGTTCGGAGTAATTGGCCGGGGCGACGATCCAGCTCACCTGGGGCAGGCGCCCACCGTGCACATCATCGCGAAAGCCCTGGATGATCGCTTCCAGTTGGCTGCCGCTGCTGGCCGGGAGGGTGTTGCCGTTGCCCTTGTACAACGGCACCCGGGCATTGAGTTGATCGCTGTAAGGCACAAAGGCCGTAAAGTCTTTCGGTGGCTGCGCGGGGTTGCCGGCAGCGACACTGGCAGCGCGGTACTGGCGAAAACCGGCCAACGGGTTATCACCAAAGTTGTCCGGCAAGAACTGATAGACCTTCCAACTGACGCCCGCCTCTTCCAGGCGTTCGGGATAGGTTTTCCAGGTGTAGCCGACCGTCACGGCGCCAGGACCATCCCACTCGTTGACCACCGCCGCCACATTGGCCCCGGTCGGCCCGTTGGTGCCGGTCCAGTGAAACAGCCGATTCGGGTTGGTGCCGGCGTGCACCGAGCAATGGTAGGCATCGCACAAGGTGAAGGTGTTCGCCAGGGCGAACTGGAACGGCAACTCCTGCTCGCGGTAGTAACCCATGGACGTGGACGTCTTGAACGTCGGCCAGGCATTCATCCTGCCGCTGCCCCAGGCCGCATGCTCATCCACCCAGGAGTGGGGTGTACCGTTGACCCGCTGTGCGTTGCCGAGTGAACTGTCCAGGTGATAGGGCAAAACCCGCCGCCCGACACCCTGCTGCTCCCAGACCTTATGCTTGCCGGGTAGCGGGATGGTGAAGCGATCACTGAAACCGCGCACGCCGGGCAAGGTGCCGAAGTAGTGATCGAAGGAGCGGTTCTCCTGCATCAGGATCACCACATGCTCGACATCCTTGATCGTGCCAGTGCGGTTGTTAGCGGGGATCGCCAGGGCCTGGCGGATGGAGTCGGGCAACAGCGTGAAGGTTGACCCGATAGCGGCCGCCTGTAGCAGCCTCCTGCGTGTGAGAGTTGGCATAAAACTATTCAATCCCTTGGAGTTCTTGAACGACAAAGAAAGACTCAGGGCAAGGTAGAGGCTTCAAGAGACAAATAAATTACACCGACAGGAAAAACTGAAAAAACTGTGGTCCGTCTCCCTGCAAAAGTCTACGCGCACAAAAAAGCCGAACGGGTTAGCGTTCGGCTTTTTTATTGAGGCTGTGCCACCAACCCTGGTAAGGGGCCAGAAAGCATCGTCATCCTCACGACATGTTTTCTTCCTCAGCCTGAAAAACCTCGATCAATTTCTGGTTGTAATCGTCCAGGTAGCTCTGGAGCCCTTCCCGATCAATCAGTCGCACAGCTGCCGTATTCGCCAATTCTCTTGCGGATTTGGTGAAGTACGAATTGGTGACAACCATCGCCTCATCGCACCCGTAGAAGGCTTTAGCTGAGATAGCCTGCTGCACAGCGGAATTGCCAACAGAGCCTGTGTAGTTTTTTGCTTGGATCACCATGTTCTTGCCAAATCGGCTTACGAACAGGTCTGCTCCCTGGTCAGCCGTTCTTTTGGTTTCTTTGACGTCGTATCCGATAGTCCGGAAGATTTCGACCAAGAAATCTTCGAATTGGAATCCGTCCATAGCGTCCACGAGATACATCGTGATGAACCTGTTGGGATTAAAATGCTCGAGCTGACTTCCCAATCGTTCCACCAAGATATCGAAGTAGATTTCCTCGCATAGGCTCAATCCATTTCGAAATGCAGGCATCGCCACGAGAGGCATACCTGCAGTTGAGGTAGCCTGGGGATTGAATTGAACACTAGGGTATGGAACGTCATTCTCCCAAAGGTAGTAGTAGAACAAGGCTAAGTCAGCTCGAAAAGTGGTGCCTGCCTCCTCGATCCAAGACCTTAAGGTGTCAGCGAAATCTGCTTTGATATGGCGGCTGAGTTCCCTGGAAAAACCGAGGTAGGTCGAATTGAAGGTGGTGGTCAGGAGCAGCTTATCCAAGAGAGAAGGCAACTCTTCAAGTTCGTCAAACCCCTTACGAATCAATACTTCCCTGAATAGCTCACGCTCGGTGTAGACACCACCCATTCTTGGCCCTGGCACGCCAGTCTCGTCACGAGCTGCCGCACCTTCACGCGTGGTGTGAATAAAATTAGTGAAGTATGGCTGCTTCAGCTCTGCATACTTTCTGAGGACATTATTCAGCAGGTCATTGAGTTGAGCCTGTTCCTTTTTCTTCCCCAAGAAGTCCTTCAGGAGGCCTTTCGATCTGTACTGAAAATCCGGGTAGAAAGACGGATCTAGGGGTGTCAGGTGACGGGAGCTCAGTTCGGACGATGGCGAAAGCTCAGAGCTCGTACACCAAGGGCACGTCGTTTCAAAAGTGGTTCTGTTGCATCCATTGCATTGGTAAATCATCGATTTCCATCCCGAACTGAAGATAACGGCTCATCGGCCACGTGGAGTTAGGTTTGATCCAACTCCCCTGTAGATCCCGGAACTATACCGGCGAGGATCCCCTATGTCCGCACAACAGAAGAAACACCCCTTCGATTTCAAAACCCAATACGGACTCGGCTTCAACCCTCTGGACGATGAGATCGTTGTCGACTTCTTCTGTGGCGGTGGCAGAGCCGGTAGGCGCCTGATTGAAGCCGCCAACATCGTATTAGCAACCGATTCGCGAGGACCGGTGCTGACAGTCTTGAAGAGGAAGCAGGCATGAAAAAAGAGAAGTCACGCAAAAGTCACGCGCATGAAAAAGGCCAATGCTGTGAACATTGGCCTAAGTCATTGAATTATATGGTCGGGACGGAGTGATTCGAACACTCGACCCCTAGCACCCCATGCTAGTGCGCTACCGGACTGCGCTACGCCCCGACTAGGCGTGAAACTGGGTTCGCTTCGTAACGAAGCGATCAGGAATATACCGCAAGCTTTTGAAATGTGGAAGTATTTTAAAAGCCGGTTTTATTTCTTCAAAACCACCAGCACATCTTCCAATTCGGAGATCATCTGGCGGATCAGTTGCTTGTATTGGGTGGTGTCGTCTTTGGCTTCATCACCGGACAAACGCAGGCGCGCGCCGCTGATGGTGAACCCCTGATCGTAGAGCAACGCGCGGATCTGTCGGATCATCAGCACATCCTGGCGCTGATAATACCGACGGTTCCCGGTGCGTTTGACGGGGTTGAGTTGAGGAAACTCCTGCTCCCAATAGCGCAGTACGTGCGGTTTTACCGCACACAGCTCGCTGACTTCACCAATGGTGAAGTAGCGTTTGCCTGGGATGACGGGTAGCTCGTCGTTATGACTTGGTTCCAGCATAAGCCTCAACTCGGGCCTTCAACTTCTGCCCTGGACGAAAGGTGACCACACGGCGAGCCGTGATCGGGATTTCTTCTCCCGTTTTTGGATTGCGGCCAGGCCGCTGGCGTTTGTCCCGCAGGTCAAAGTTACCGAAACCGGATAACTTGACCTGTTCGTTGTCTTCAAGAGCGTGCCTGATTTCTTCAAAGAACAGCTCGACCAATTCCTTGGCCTCGCGTTTGTTCAGGCCCAGCTCTTCATACAGACGTTCCGCCATCTCAGCTTTCGTCAAAGCCCCCATACGTCACTTCCTTAACGTGGCGTTCAACCTTTGTTCGAGCGAGGTGAGGATATTTTGCGTCGTAGTATTCACCTCATCGTCATTAAGAGTGCGCGATGGATGCTGCCAGGTCAAGCCAACTGCAAGGCTTTTTCTATGCGGATCAATGCCTTTACCCTGATAGACGTCAAATAGCCTGAGGTCCGTCAGCCATTCCCCTGCATTTTCACGGATTACGTCCAGAACAGCACTGGCCGCCACCTCACGATCTGCAATCAAGGCCAAGTCACGTCGCACTTCAGGGAAACGCGACAACTCGCTGAATTTAGGCATTTTGCCCGAGGCGACTTCAGCCAAGACTAGCTCAAAAACAAAGACCGGACGGTCGAGCCCGAGGGTTTTCGACAATTCAGGGTGGATGGCGCCGACGAAGCCCACCAGACGACCGTCCCGCTCGATACGTGCGGTCTGGCCTGGGTGCAACGCTGGGTGGCTGCCCGGAGCAAAAGTGAATGCATCCAGTGCACCGGCAAAGCCCAGCACCGCTTCCACATCAGCCTTGACGTCGAAGAAGTCCACGACATCGCGACCTTGCGCCCAGCCTTCAGGCAGGCGGCTACCGCACACCACGCCAGCCAGCATCGGCTCTTGCTTCAAGCCTTCCAGTTGACCAACGAACCGCAGGCCGCTTTCGAACATGCGCACACGGTCTTGCTGACGGTTCAGGTTATGGGAAAGTGCTTTCACCAGACCTGGCCACAAGGACGAACGCATGGCCGCCATGTCGTTGGAGATCGGGTTGGCCAGCAACAGCGGCTCAACGCCCGGGTTGAACAGTTCGAACTGCTTCGGATCGATGAAGCTGTAGGTCACTGCTTCCTGATAACCACGGGCTACCAGCAGGCGACGCAGTTCAGGCAGATGCGCCCGAGCTTCGGCCTTGGGCTGCGGTGCCAGGCGGGCTTGCGGGTAGCGAACCGGCAGGCGGTTGTAGCCGTACAGGCGGGCCAGCTCTTCGATCAGGTCGACTTCCAGGCTGATGTCGAAGCGATGGCTTGGCACTTCTACACGCCACTGCCCTGCCCCATCGGCGCTGATGCCCAGGCCGAGGGCCGACAACAGACGCTCGATTTCAGCAGGCTCAATGACCAGGCCGAGCATTTGCTCAACGCGCTGGGCACGCAGGGTGATCGGGGCAATCGACGGCAGGTGCTGCTCGCTGACGGTCTCGATGATCGGGCCCGCTTCGCCACCGGTGATCTCCAGCAGCAGGCCAGTGGCGCGCTCCATGGCTTCACGGGCCAGCTTCCAATCCACGCCACGCTCGTAGCGGTGCGAGGCGTCGGTGTGCAGGCCGTAGGAACGAGCCTTGCCAGCAACGGCGATCTGGTCGAAGAAAGCGCTTTCGAGGAATATGTCACGCGTGGTCGCGGATACGCCGCTGTGCTCGCCACCCATTACACCGGCAATCGCCAGGGCACGAGAGTGGTCGGCGATCACCAGGGTGTCGCTGCGCAGGGTAACTTCCTGGCCATCCAGCAGGACCAGCTTCTCGCCTTCCTCGGCCATGCGTACGCGGATGCCACCGTTGATTTCGGCGAGATCGAATGCGTGCAGCGGTTGGCCCAGCTCCAGCATCACGTAGTTGGTGATGTCGACCGCGGCGTCGATGCTGCGCACTTCGGCACGGCGCAGGCGCTCAACCATCCACAGCGGTGTTGGCTTGGACAGGTCGACATTACGGATGACCCGGCCCAGGTAACGTGGGCAGGCAGCTGGAGCGAGCACTTCGATCGAACGAACTTCGTCGTGGACCGCAGCCACTGCCGCTACCACCGGACGCGTGACGGTCGCGGCGTACAGCGCGCCCACTTCACGGGCCAAACCGGCCAGGGACAGGCAGTCGCCGCGGTTCGGGGTCAGGTCGACCTCGATGCTGGCGTCTTCCAGGTCCAGATAGACACGGATGTCCTGACCCACTGGCGCGTCGGCCGGCAGTTCCATGAGGCCGTCGTTGCCTTCACCGATCTGCAGTTCGGCTTGGGAGCACAACATGCCGTTGGACTCGACGCCCCGCAGCTTGGCTTTCTTGATCTTGAAGTCGCCCGGCAGTTCGGCACCGATCATGGCGAATGGAATTTTCAGGCCCGGGCGCACGTTCGGCGCTCCGCACACAACCTGGAAGGTTTCTGCGCCATTACTGACCTGGCACACCCGCAATTTGTCGGCATCCGGGTGCTGCTCGGTGCTCAGCACCTCGCCCACCACCACGCCACTGAAAACACCGGCGGCCGGCGTAACGCTATCGACCTCAAGACCGGCCATCGACAAACGAGCAACCAGCTCGTCGCGATTTACCTGCGGGCTTACCCAGCCACGCAGCCATTGTTCACTGAATTTCATCCTGCTCTCCTAAAGATTCGTTACGACTAGCGAAATTGCGCGAGGAACCGCAAGTCGTTGTCGAAGAACAGACGCAAGTCATTCACGCCGTAACGCAGCATGGCCAGACGCTCAACGCCCATGCCGAAGGCAAAGCCCGAGAACTCTTCCGGGTCGATCCCGGACATACGCAGCACGTTGGGGTGAACCATGCCGCAGCCCATGACTTCCAGCCAGCCGGTCTGCTTGCAGACACGGCAGCCTTTACCGCTGCACATCACGCATTCCATGTCGACTTCAGCGGACGGCTCGGTGAACGGGAAGTACGAAGGGCGGAAACGCACGGCCAGTTCTTTTTCGAAGAACACCCGCAGGAACTCTTCGATGGTGCCTTTGAGGTCGGCGAAATTGATGTCGCGATCAACCAGCAGGCCTTCAACCTGATGGAACATCGGCGAGTGGGTGATATCGGAGTCGCTACGGTACACACGGCCTGGGCAGACGATGCGGATCGGCGGCTGCTGCGATTCCATGGTGCGGACCTGTACCGGCGAGGTATGGGTGCGCAACAGCATGTTCGCATTGAAATAGAAGGTGTCATGCATCGAACGGGCCGGGTGATGGCCTGGGATGTTGAGCGCCTCGAAGTTGTGATAGTCGTCTTCGACCTCAGGGCCTTCGGCGATGCCGTAGCCAATATGGGTGAAGAACTGCTCGATACGTTCCAGAGTCCGGGTAACCGGATGCAGACCGCCTGAGGTCTGGCCGCGGCCAGGCAGGGTCACGTCAATGGACTCGGCAGCGAGCTTGGCCGCAAGATCGGCCTCCTCGAACAATGCCTTGCGCGCATTGAGAACCTCTGTGACACGCTCCTTGGCAACGTTGATCAGCGCACCGACTTGCGGACGCTCTTCTGCCGGCAAATTCCCCAGGGTCTTCATCACCTGAGTCAATTCACCCTTTTTGCCAAGGTAGTGAACCCGGATTTGCTCCAGGGCATTGATATCTTCTGCGCTTTGCACAGCCTCTAGTGCTTGAGAGACCAGCGCATCCAGGTTTTCCATGTACAGACTCCAGATACAAAATAGGGGAAGAGCTTGAAGGCTCTTCCCCTATTTAAGACGTTTAACACCTTGGGCCACGGAAGCGGCCCAGGGTGACTGTCGGGGGTACTTAAGCCAAGGTGGCTTTAGCTTTCTCGACAATCGCAGCAAACGCCGCTTTTTCGTTCACTGCCAGATCAGCCAGAACCTTACGGTCGATCTCGATGGACGCTTTTTTCAGGCCAGCGATGAAACGGCTGTAGGACAGACCGTTAACACGAGCACCAGCGTTGATACGAGCGATCCACAGAGCGCGGAACTGACGTTTTTTCTGACGACGGTCACGGTAGGCGTATTGGCCAGCCTTGATAACCGCTTGCTTGGCAACACGGAATACGCGTGAACGCGCGCCGTAGTAGCCTTTAGCAAGTTTCAGAATTTTTTTGTGGCGCTTACGCGCCATGACGCCACGCTTTACACGAGCCATGAGTTACTTCCTCTATTCTTAACTAAAATTAACGAAGGCGCAGCATGCGCTCGACTTTTGCCACGTCAGACGGATGCAGCAAGCTGCTACCGCGCAGTTGACGCTTACGCTTGGTCGACATTTTAGTCAGGATGTGGCTCTTGAAAGCGTGCTTGTGCTTGATACCGTTAGCAGTTTTCAGAAACCGCTTAGCAGCACCACTTTTAGTCTTCATCTTTGGCATGTTCGGTACTCCGCATTCAGTTGATAAACATAATCAGAAGGCCTGCCGTGCCCTATTGATTACTTCTTCTTTTTCGGGGCGATGACCATAATAAGCTGGCGTCCTTCCATCTTAGGATGCTGTTCGACCGAACCGTACTCGAGCAGGTCAGCTTCAACCCGCTTGAGGAGTTCCATCCCCAGCTCCTGGTGGGCCATCTCACGGCCGCGGAATCGCAAGGATACCTTGGCCCTGTCCCCATCACTCAGGAAACGTACCAGGTTGCGCAGTTTTACCTGGTAATCCCCTTCCTCCGTCCCTGGACGAAACTTGATTTCTTTTACTTGAATCTGCTTCTGGTTCTTCTTCGCTGCGGCAATCTGCTTCTTCTTCTCGAAGATCGACTTGCCGTAGTCCATCACCCGGCAAACGGGTGGGATTGCGTCGGCGGAGATTTCCACCAGGTCCAATTTGGACTCTTCAGCAATACGAAGCGCTTCATCAATCGAGACGATGCCAATCTGCTCGCCGTCAGCGCCAATTAACCGAACCTCGCGTGCCGAGATATTCTCGTTGATCGGGGCTTTCGGTGCAGCTCGTTTATCTTGTCTCATTTCACGCTTAATAATAATTACTCCGAATCTGGGCGACCACGCCGGGAAACCGCTTGCGCGAGGAACTCAGCGAACTGGGCGACGGGCATCGAGCCCAGGTCAGCACCTTCACGAGTACGCACAGCGACAGTCTGCATCTCGACTTCCCGATCTCCGATAACCAAAAGATAGGGAACCTTGAGCAAAGTATGCTCGCGGATTTTAAAGCCGATCTTTTCATTTCTCAAGTCAGACTTGGCACGAAATCCGCTTTCATTGAGAATTTTTTCAACTTCAGCGGCAAAATCTGCCTGTTTATCAGTGATATTCATGATCACTGCCTGGGTCGGAGCCAGCCACGCAGGGAACGCACCCTCGTAGTGCTCGATCAGGATCCCGACAAATCGTTCGAAGGATCCAAGGATCGCCCGGTGCAACATAACCGGGTGCTTGCGACTGTTGTCTTCGGAGACGTATTCGGCTCCCAAACGGATCGGCAGGTTAAAATCGAGCTGCAAAGTACCACATTGCCAGACACGGCCAAGACAATCTTTCAGCGAGAACTCGATCTTCGGACCGTAGAACGCCCCCTCACCCGGCTGCAAATCGTACGCAAGGCCCGCACTATCAAGGGCGGCGGCCAGTGCAGATTCGGCGCGATCCCACAGCTCGTCGGAACCGACGCGTTTTTCCGGACGAGTGGACAGCTTCATTTCGACTTCGGTAAAGCCGAAATCGCGGTAGACGTCCATGGTCAGCTTGATAAACGCTGCGGATTCAGCCTGCATCTGCTCTTCGGTGCAGAAGATGTGGGCGTCGTCCTGAGTAAAGCCACGCACGCGCATGATGCCGTGCAACGCACCCGATGGCTCGTTACGGTGGCAGGCACCGAATTCGGCCAGACGCAGCGGCAGCTCGCGGTAGCTCTTCAGGCCTTGGTTGAAAACCTGCACGTGGCACGGGCAGTTCATTGGCTTGATGGCGTAGTCGCGGTTTTCCGACTGGGTGGTGAACATGTTGTCGGCGTAGTTGGCCCAGTGCCCGGATTTCTCCCACAGGCTGCGGTCAACGACCTGGGGAGTCTTGATCTCCAGGTAACCGTTGTCGCGCTGAACCTTGCGCATGTACTGCTCGAGCACCTGATACAGGGTCCAGCCGTTCGGGTGCCAGAACACCATGCCCGGCGCTTCTTCCTGGAGATGGAACAGGTTCAGGCGCTTGCCGATCTTGCGGTGGTCGCGTTTTTCGGCTTCTTCGATGCGCTGGATATAGGCCGCCAGCTGCTTCTTGTCAGCCCAGGCAGTACCGTAGATCCGCTGCAGTTGTTCATTCTTCGCATCACCGCGCCAGTAGGCACCGGACAGCTTGGTCAGCTTGAACGACTTGAGGAAGCGCGTATTCGGCACGTGCGGGCCACGGCACATGTCGACGTATTCTTCGTGGTAGTACAGGCCCATGGCCTGCTCGTCCGGCATGTCTTCCACCAGGCGCAGCTTGTAGTCTTCGCCACGGGCGCTGAACACGTCGATCACTTCGGCACGCGGAGTGACTTTCTTGATGACGTCGTAATCTTTCTCGATCAGCGCGTGCATGCGCTGTTCGATGGCCGCCAGGTCGTCCGGAGTGAAGGGACGCTCATAGGCGATGTCGTAATAGAAGCCTTCATCGATGACCGGGCCGATGACCATCTTCGCCGTCGGGTACAGCTGCTTGACCGCGTGGCCAATCAGGTGCGCGCAAGAGTGGCGAATGATCTCCAGCCCCTCTTGATCCTTGGGCGTAATGATTTGCAGGCTGGCATCAGAGGTGATCAGGTCGCTGGCGTCAACCAGCTTGCCGTCGACCTTGCCGGCCACGGTGGCCTTGGCCAGGCCTGCACCAATGGATGCGGCGACCTCGGCTACGGAAACCGGATGATCGAATGAACGTTGACTGCCGTCGGGAAGAGTAATAGTTGGCATGGCGCCTCCTCTCCTAGTGGTGACCCCTACCAAAGGTCACGTGGGTTGGGATGAGCCAGTACAAGATCCAACACCAGGCCGTTCAGTGATGAACGCCTGCCTTACAGCGGCAGGAGCCTTGCGGCCAACCGATAATCGAACCAGAGTGACTGGAGTTAAACAAAAGACCCTGGCACGGCGGCAATATGGCACGCCGAAAAATAGCCAAGAGAGGGATGCTAGCACAGATGAACGGTCATCGCGTCGGCGACGCCTCGGTGAAAAGCAAATTCCGGGAATTTAAGCCCACAAGTGAACTTGGGCTGTACGCAGGGCCTCAAAGACACAGAGAATCGTCATTCCACCCACGACCTCCAGGGAGCATCTCCTTATGCGTCTTAAACATTTATTGGCTCTCGCCGCCCCATTTGCCCTACTGCTGCCACTGAGCGTACAGGCCGCTTGGCCGGAAGGCGGGAAAAGCTCTTTCCAGCAGGATTGCCAGAAAGGCGCCATGCAGAACCCCAATGTTAATCCAGCACAGGCCAAAGCCCATTGTGAGTGCGGCGCAAATGCGCTTGAAAAGAACTTCAGCAAAGAAGAGCTCAGCAAGCTGATGGACAGAAACACCCCACCTGACAACGCTCTGCTCGCAAAAGCGCAAAGCGCTATCCAGTCCTGCAAAGTCGTTAAATAAGTACTGAGGTCATGGCCAGAGGCCAGTTTGGCGTAATAAACCAGCTGAAAAACTGCCATTTCTCACAATTTACACAGCTTTTACGGCTTTTTTTAACAGCTGATATTTCGCTCAAAAGCCCCGTAAATCGGGGCTTTCAGCCACACAAGGCACGAAACACAACGCGATTGATTAGCAAACAATGCCTTGGGGGGGCTCCCAAGCCGAACATTTCGACTATGATACCCCGGTGTGCCCAGTTGGCCTGAGCAGCACAGTACTACTGAAAATATATGTTTCTTGGAGATACACCATGTCTAATCGCCAAACCGGCACCGTTAAATGGTTCAACGATGAAAAAGGCTTCGGCTTCATCACTCCTCAAGGTGGCGGTGACGACCTGTTCGTACACTTCAAAGCTATCGAAAGCGACGGTTTCAAAAGCCTGAAAGAAGGCCAAACCGTTTCCTTCGTGGCTGAGAAAGGCCAAAAGGGTATGCAAGCTGCACAGGTTCGCCCAGAGTAATTTCTGCGCTGATCTAAAAAACCCCGTCCATGTGACGGGGTTTTTTATGGGCGCTGCAAAAGCGGTAGGCAATCAGCCACAGTTGACGCGGGTGATCACCAGGTTGTCGTCAGCGTTGAGGTTCAGGCGATCGGAACGGTATTCCAGGGTGATCATGTCGTTGGGCTTGAGAATCCGTGCGTTCTGCGCACCGGCGCGAGTGCGAGCCTGCTCCAGCAATTGGGGTGAGGCTTTCTGGCCGATCGTGAACTCGGCAGCCTTCGCCTCACAGCGGCTATGACCTGAATCGGCCACGGCGGCATCTTTGGCCGGCCCAGAGGTACCTGGAGTGCTGCAGCCCGTCAAAACGAGCGCAGCGAACAAGGTACCGAATGATGCGAGCTTCCAAGGCATGAAGCCTCCTTTGAGAAAAATGGACAGAGTGCGTGCGACAGCAATTTCGAGGATAGGTTTCAGAAATGTAACCAAGCCGCGACAAGTCTGCCTGACTCGGCGTCAGGTCTTTGCGAATCAATCGTCACCAGATATGAACAGGCGTCAGTAGATATCGATGTAGTCAAACGGCGGCTTTGGCCAGTTCTGCTTCAGCGCATTGAAAATCTGCATGACCCACACTTCATCGCTGGCTGCCACGTTACCGACATAACCGGAACCGGCCGCCCAGGTCTCCAGGCGAAACAGCAGCCCCTCGATATCAACCCCTCCCACGACGCCCGAAGAGATGTAGGCAATGCCGTCTTTGGTGACCCGCAGTTGGGTGTGAGCGTTGTCGCTGGCCGACGCAAGCATCTGACGAACAGCGTCCAGTGTCAGGCTCTCGGGGTTGTTCAAATCGATCTGCACGCGGCTTGTCCTGGCAATTAAACAGGCCAACAGTGTCGCACAGCCCTCCCGTCATGCCTAAGTAGCAGTGCCAAACACCGTGCAAAATGGTTAACTCGCCAGGCTAGACGTTGCCCAACCCAGACTGGCGAGATATCCATGACCATCGTAAGCATCCATGCCGACATCAAAGCCAAGTGGCCCCAAGGGCAAGGTTCCTACAGCCCTGGCACTCCTGAAGAGCTGGCAATCATTGGCATAGACCTGCTGGTCAAGGAGCTGGGAACCCAGGCGGCGCAAGCTTTCATCGGCCAGGTATTCGAAAAATACCCGGCCGATCACATGGGGGCACAAGACCCCGAGCGTGAGTAAGACCCGGCCGGCGAACGCCGACCGACAAGCGTTTTACTTCAGACGTGCAAGGCGCTCGGTCAACAGGTCGAAGAAGCCTTGGGCATCGCCGTTTTCAACCCAGAATGCGTTCTTGGGTTGTTTCAAACCGTCGTACCAATCGACGATAGTCTGGCCAAAGGTCGGGCCTTCACGGCTGTCCACCACCACATTGACTTCACGCCCGCTGAACAGCGCCGGCTTGAGCAGGTAAGCGATAACGGTAGCGTCGTGTACCGGGCCACCTGGAATGCCGTAGTGCTCCATGTCGCCTTTGACGTATTCGTTGAGAATATCGCCAACCACCTTGCTCGCATTGTTGTTCAATGCCGCGATCTTCTTCAGCCGCGCTTCACTGGTCAGAACCTTGTGAGTCACGTCCAGGGGCAGATAGGTCAGCTTGACACCACTCTTGAGCACAACTTCGGCCGCAATCGGATCGGCGAACAGGTTGAACTCGGCTACCGGCGTAATGTTACCGCCGTTGAAGTGCGCGCCGCCCATCACCACCACTTCCTTGATGCCTTGGGTGATTTCAGGTGCCTGGGTGAGTGCCAGGGCCAGGTTGGTCTGCGGACCGAGCATGGCGATGGTAATGCTGTGGGGCTTGGCAGTGCTCAGGGTTTTGATCAGGTAATCAACCGCATTGCCCTCGGCCAGACCTTCTTTGGGCTCATGTACGGTGACACCGGAAATACCTTCCTTGCCATGAATGTTCTCGGCGTAGATCGGGGTGCGCAACATCGGCTTCGGAGCACCGGCATACACCGGGATCTCCGGGCGCCCTGCCCACTCGCGCGCCAGGCGCGCGTTGCGGGAGGTCTTGTCCAGGCGCACGTTGCCGGCAACCGTGGTCAGCGCTCGAATGTTCAATTCCTCAGGGGACGCCATGGCAAACAGCAGGGCAACCACGTCGTCAGCACCTGGATCGGTATCGATGATCAGGTCGATTTTTTCCGCCGCCTGGGCGCTTGCAGCAGTTAGGACGGACAAAAGCAGCACACTCCGAAACAGTTGTCGCAGGGTTGGGGTACCACGTTGCATGACGCACTCCTTGTCTTTGGGGAATTCTAGAAGGTTACGCCGGAGACCAGCGCGATATTGCAGTAGGGCTGGCACTCGCCCGTACGCACCACAGCCCGGGCCTTGCCACTGAGCTGCTTGAATGCTTCATGGCTGAGCAAGCGACGCTCGCCGAGGGCCGCCTGCTTATTCAGCGCATCCAGATCGACCAGTGCCGGCGGTTGCTTGAGCAGGATTTCTTCGGCCAGCACGTGACTTTCCACCTGCATTTCACTGAGCACGATACGCAGGGTGCTGATGAAGTCGGGAATGCCCTTTGTCAGCGCCAGGTCGATCAATTCGACGCCCGGCGGCACTGGAAGACCGGCATCACCGATCACCAGAATGTCCCCATGACCAAGGGAAGCGATCAGCCGCGACAGGGCAATATTGAGCAAGGGCGTCTTTTTCATGAGGGCACAAAACCTTGAACGTCATGCAACGTGGGAATGGAGGGTTGCGCGCCAGCACGGGTCACCGACAGCGCCGCGGCAACCTGGCCAAAACGGATGGCCTCGGCTTCGCTTTTACCGTTGGCCAGCGCCGCCGCAAAACCCCCGACGAAGGTGTCACCGGCAGCCGTGGTGTCCACAGCCTTGACCTTGGGCGCCACGAGGTGCTCGAAGCCCTGCCCGTCCGCGAACAACGCGCCTTCGGCACCGAGGGTAATAATCACTTTGCCCGCACCGGCCTTGATCAGGCGTGTGGCGGCAATCTTGGCTGTATCGAGAGAGTCGACCACCACGCCACTCAAGGCCGAAGCCTCGCTTTCATTGGGAATCAGGTAATCAATCGAGGTATACCACTCTGGGGGCAGCGGACCGCTGGCAGGCGCTGGATTGAGGATCACCGTCTTGCCCAGTTCGCGACCACGCTTGAGGGTGTGGCCAACGGTGTCCATCGGCACTTCGAGCTGGCAGATAATCACGTCACCGGCCTGCAACACGCTATCGAACGCCTGCAATGAAGCTGGCGTCAGTTGGCCATTGCTGCCGGCGACGATCACAATCGCATTCTGGCTGCTGTCATCCACCACAATCAGCGCCACGCCGCTGGAACCCTCCACCTCACTGACGGCCTGGCAATCAATGCCCTCCACCAGCAAGGCCTCCCGCAGCTGGACGCCGTAGGCATCGGAGCCAACGCAACCGACCATGGAAACGCTTGCACCCAAGCGTGCCGACGCGACTGCCTGGTTGGCACCCTTGCCGCCCGGAACCGTGGAAAAGGATTGGCCCATCAGGGTTTCACCGCCACGGGGCAGCCGACTGGCCCGGGTAACCAGGTCCATGTTCAGACTGCCTACTACCACTACTTTTGCTGGCATACATCAGTACTCATCAATTCGGTTCAGCGGTATTGGGCGAAGACACCGGCCAACGGCGCTGTCGACTCACGCAAAACAATGCTCGGCGTCACGATGCGTTGATCGATCGGCAATTGGGGTGTCGCAATCCGTCTCAGTAAAAGCTCCGCCGCCATCTCCCCCAGTTGCAGGATCGACTGGCCCACTGTGGTCAATGCCGGGTAGACGTAACGGCTCATTTGAATGTCATCAAAACCAATCACCGACAACTCGCCGGGGACGCGGATATTGCGCTCGGCAGCGGCCCGCAAGACGCCGAAGCCGATCATGTCGTTACCGGCAAAAATCGCACTGGGGGGATTACCCGCCAGCAATTGTGCCGCTGCTGTGTAGCCACCGGTGCTGGTGAAGTCGCTTTCCAATGTGCGGCTCGCAGGCACTTGGACCTTGGCCTCATTCAGGGCGCGGCGATACCCTGCCAGACGCATTTGCGCCACTCGGGTATGGCTTGGCCCACCAATGCAGGCGATATCACGATGGCCCAACTCCAGCAAATGCCGGGTCGCCAGGTAGGCGCCGTGCTCGTGATCGATACGCACCAGGTCGACATCAATGCCATCCAGCGCCCGGTCGACGATGACCATGGGCGTGCGCACGGCTTTCAGGCCGGTGGCCAGTCCGCTGTCATCACCGCCTACCGAGGTCACGATCAAACCATCGATACGCTTCTCCAGTAGCACCCTTAAATAATTGCGCTGCTTTTCGGCGTTATCGTCGGAGTTGCAGAGGATCACGCAATAGCCGTTACGCTCGCAGTAATCCTCGATACCCCGCGCCAACTCTGCGAAATACGGGTTGAGGCTGTTGGGCACCAGCAAGCCGATGGTGGCGGTGGTCTTGGCCTTCAGCGAACGGGCAACCGCGCTGGGGACGTAGTCGAGCTGCTTGATGGCCGCTTCGACCTTGATCCGCACTGGCTCGCTGACCGGGCGGGTCTTGTTCACCACGTGGGACACGGTGGTGTAGGAAATCCCCGCGAGCGCCGCCACATCCTTGATGGTTGCCATGGTTCAGGCCCGCCGGCTGGCGCGCTGGCTGCGATAAGTATCCAGCACCACCGCGATCACGATCACTGCACCGGTAATAATGCGCTTGGTCGGCTCAGTCGCGCCAATCTGCGCAAGCCCTGCCGCCAGTACCGAGATGATCAATACGCCGAAGAAGGTACTGATCACCGAGCCACGGCCGCCCATCAGGCTGGTACCGCCAATCACCACTGCTGCGATCACTTGCAGTTCCAGGCCGGAACCGGCATTTGGATCGGCGGCTTCAAGACGGGAAATCTGGAACAGCGCCGCAACACCGGCCAGCAGCCCCATCAGGCTGAACACCAACACTTTGTAGGGCTTGGGATTAATCCCCGCCAGACGCACCGCCTCTTCGTTGGTACCGATCCCGATCAGGTAGCGACCGAACACGGTACGAGTCAGCACGAGCTGGGCAACGATGATCACCGCCAACGCAATGATGAACGAGGGCGAAATGCCGAAGGCCACCGGGTTGGACAGCCAGGCAAAAGAGTCACCGATATACGCGGTACGCGAGCCGGTCATCTGATACGCGACACCGCGAGCCATTTCCAGCACACCGAGGGAGACGATAAACGATGGGATACGCCAAGCCACAGTGATGGAGCCGGTGATGGTCCCGGCCAGCGCCGCACAACCCATGCCCAACAGCGCGGCCGGCAATACGCTCCAGCCCCAGCCGAGGATCGCCACGCTGACGGCGGATGCCGCCAGGGCGAGAACCGAACCCACAGACAAGTCGATGCCGCCGATGATCAGGACAAAGGTCATGCCCACCGCCAGCACCATCAGGTCTGGAATCTGGTTGGCCAGGGTGCTGAAGGTGTCATAGGACAGGAAGTGGTCACTCAGGAACGAGAACAACGCAATCATCGCCAGCAAGGCGCCGGCCAAGCCCAGGTAAGTACCCAGGCCGTAGAAGTTGCCGCTACGTTTCGCGGCGGAAGGTGCAGTTTTCATGGGGTATTCCTAGGCGCCGCTTCATTGAGCAACGCATCACGTTTCTGATAGCCGGCAAACGCGGCGGCGAGCAATTCGTCCTGGGTCCAGCTGTCGCGCTCGAAGGTCTCGATCAGGCGCCCGGCGGACAACACGCCGATCCGGTCGCAGATCAGCATCAACTCACGCAGGTCGCTGGATACCACCACCAGCGCTTTGCCTTGACGGGTCAAATCACCCAGCAACGCGTATATATCGAACTTGGCGCCGACGTCGATGCCGCGGGTCGGCTCATCGAACAGCATCACCGCGCAATCACGTTCCAGCCAACGGCCAATCACCACTTTCTGCTGGTTGCCGCCCGACAACTCGGACACCAACTGTGACGGACTGGAACTGCGGATACTCATGGCGTCGACCTGGCGCTTGGCCAAGGCGGTTTCATCGCGACCGTTCACCAGGCCAGCGCTGGAAACCTTCGGCATGTTGCCCAAGGCGATATTGGCGCTGATCGATTGGGTCAGCAGCAGGCCTTCGCCCTTGCGGTCTTCGGTGATCAGGGCGATGCCGTGACCGACCGCATCGACCGGCGAACGAATGCTCACCACCTGGGCCGGCGAGCCCAGGGCCACGGTGCCGCTGTCGGCCAGGTCAGCACCGAAGATCAGCCGTAGCAACTCGGTACGGCCGGCACCGATCAGGCCAGAAATGCCGTAAATTTCGCCGGCACGCACTTCAAAGGACACATCGCGAACCTTGTCCGAGCGAGTCAGGCCTTTTACCGTCAACAGCGGCGCGCCGATGGTGCGCGGCCCGAGGTCAATTTTTTCGCCCAGTTCACGGCCAACCATCAGCGTGACCAACTGCTCACTGTTGTAATTGGCCATCGGCTCGACACAGACCAGGTTACCGTCACGCAATACAGCAATGCGTTGGGCGACACGGGCCAGCTCTTCCAGCCGGTGGGAAATATAGATAATCGCCACGCCCCGAGCCTGCAGGCGGGTGATCTGCTCAAACAACATCTCGACTTCACGGGCAGTCAGCATCGCCGTGGGTTCGTCGAGAATCAGCACATGGCAGTCGCCAATCAGGTTGCGGGCAATCTCGACCATTTGTTGATGGCCGATGCCCAGGCTGCCGACCAGCGTGTCCGGGTCGATGGCATCCAGGCCGACCTGAGCCATGGCCTCAATAGCGGCCTTGCGCAGTTGCTTGCGACTGATCCAGCCGCCACGGCTGGGCAGGTTGTGCAGGAACAGATTCTCCGCGACGGTCAAGGTCGGCAGCAGGTTGAGCTCCTGCATAACCATGCGCACGCCCTGCTCCTCAGCCTGGGTCCGACTGCCCGGCATATAGGCCTGACCATTGAACTGCATCTGCCCGGTGGTCGGTGTGACCAGGCCGCCGATGATCTTCGACAGCGTGCTTTTCCCTGCGCCGTTCTCACCGGTGAGCGCCAACACTTCCCCGCGATTGAGCGTCAGGGTGATGTCGGACAGAACCGGCTGGGCATAGGTCTTGCCGATACCACTGACCGAGAGGACAGCGTTCGGTGCGCAAGATGACATACGAAAGTCTCCAGGCGCCCGCTCCGGATGAGCGGACGCTGTGTTTGTGCTGCTGGGGATTACTTCTTGAGGATGAGTTCGACCGGCGTTTCGATCATGCCGTCCACGGCATCGACTTTTTCACCCTTGACCAGCTTCAAAGCGTTCTGGATACCGAAAACCGCTTGCTGGGCAGCGGCCTGGTCGGCCGTTGCCAGGACACGACCGTCTTGCAACATGGGCTTGATGGCCTCGATGTTGTCGTAGCCAACCACGAGCACTTTGCCCGCCTTACCTGCGCCGCGCACGGCGGAGACAGCGCCCAGCGCCATGTTGTCGTTACCGGCCAACAGGGCCTTGATGTTCGGGTTTGCCTGGAGCATCGCGGCGGCAATCGCATTGCCTTTGTCGATTTCCCACTCACCGGATTGCGTGGAAACGATCTTCATGCCCGCAGCGTCCATTGCGTCCTTGAAACCGGCGGTGCGTTGCTGGGCGTTGGTGGTGGTCGACACACCTTCGATGATGCCAACCTCGTCACCGGCCTTGAGTTGCTTGGCCAGGTATTCACCCACCAGGCGCGCACCCTTGCGGTTGTCGGGGCCTACGAACGGAATATTCAGGGATTTGCTTTTCAGCACATCAACGTCGAGACGATTGTCGATGTTAACGATCTTGATGCCTTTATCGGAGGCTTTCTTCAGGACCGTGACCAATGCTTTCGAATCGGCCGGAGCAATGACGATCGCGTCAACCTTGGACAGGATCATCTGATTGACGATATCGATCTGGGCCGAGGTATCGGTTTCGTTCTTGATACCGTTGGTGATCATGTCGAAGTCAGCGGAATGGGCTTTCTGGTAAGCCTTGGCACCGTCTTGCATGGTGACGAAAAATTCATTGGCAAGGGATTTCATGACCAGACCGACCTTGGGTTTGGCGGCAGTTTCAGCGGCAAATGCAGAGGAGAAAGGCAGGGCAGCGGATGCGGCAGCAAGCACAGCAACAGCAAGAAGACGTCCAGCGAATGGCAGCTTCATAGGTTCACTCCGATCTTATGATTATTGTGAGCAACGCTTGCACCGAAGAACACTTCGGCGGTCTTCCCACCCGGGAGACTGATACGAGCCTTCACGACACTCATGGAGCAACCCGTGAAACATCTCGCAAACGTTTGCGTTGAGCAAACTATGCGAATCTTGTCGAGATTTGTCAACGGAAGAAAAGACCTTTATCTGAGCCCGCTCTACGCCGAGCCCTACAGCCTGAGGCTGATGGCGCTAAACATTTCCGGCGTTCGACCGTTCTCTGACATAACAGAAGGCTGTTCATTTACAACCTGGCGTTCCGACCCTTTCCCCTCCTCTTTTTCGGACAACCGAACACGAAGGCCGCACTTTGTTCGGAAAGCCGGACAAGAAACTGAACAGCAATCGATAAATTCAGACAAAAATAGATGTAAATCAATAAGTTAAATCCAATCACCAAACAGAATACGGCTGGTACAAATCCTGCTCTTACACAGCACCTTGTGGCATTCAGAGTTGCCCGGGTGTTTCTAGATGAACCTGCATCAGCACTCATCAAAAACCAGAGAGAAAAATAATGAAATCTGCACTCAAGACCTTTGTTCCGGGCGCGTTGGCCCTCCTGCTGCTGTTCCCTGTTGCCGCCCAGGCAAAAGAAGCTGAAACCAAGACCAAACTGTCCAACGTCGTCATCCTGGCCACCGGTGGCACCATCGCCGGCGCAGGTGCCAGTGCTGCCAACAGTGCGACCTACCAAGCCGCCAAGGTCGGTATCGAACAACTGATCGCCGGCGTTCCCGAGCTGAGCCAGATCGCCAATGTTCGCGGCGAGCAAGTCCTGCAAATCGCCTCTGAAAGCATCACCAACGAAAACCTCCTGCAACTGGGGCGTCGCGTCGCCGAACTGGCCGACAGCAAGGACGTGGACGGTATCGTGATCACTCACGGCACCGACACCCTGGAAGAGACTGCCTACTTCCTCAACCTGGTGGAAAAAACCGATAAGCCAATCGTGGTGGTCGGCTCCATGCGCCCAGGCACCGCCATGTCGGCGGACGGCATGCTCAACCTGTACAACGCCGTGGCAGTCGCCGGCAGCAAAGACGCTCGCGGCAAAGGCGTACTGGTAACCATGAACGATGAGATCCAGTCGGGTCGCGATGTCAGCAAAATGATCAACATCAAGACCGAAGCGTTCAAAAGCCCATGGGGCCCACTGGGCATGGTGGTTGAAGGAAAATCCTACTGGTTCCGCCTGCCAGCCAAGCGCCACACCATGAGTTCCGAATTCGATATCAAGACCATCAAAAGTCTGCCAGATGTCGAAATCGCCTACTCCTATGGCAACGTAAGCGACACCGCCTATAAGGCCCTGGCCCAAGCCGGTGCCAAAGCTATCATCCATGCCGGTACCGGTAATGGTTCGGTATCGTCCAAAGTCGTGCCAGCCCTGCAGGAACTGCGCAAGGAAGGCGTACAGATCATTCGGTCTTCCCACGTCAACGCTGGCGGTTTCGTTCTGCGTAACGCCGAACAGCCTGACGACAAATACGACTGGGTCGTGGCTCATGACCTGAACCCACAGAAAGCGCGCATCCTGGCCATGGTCGCCCTGACCAAGACCCAGGACAGCAAAGAGCTGCAACGGATGTTCTGGGAGTATTGATCCCGCCCTCGGCCTGGTCGTGATGACCGGGCCATCACCCACTCGCCGCGAACGGCGGGTGGGTCTCCCTCCCCGTCTTGCCCCCATAAACAAAAAAATCTTTAAAAAACAAAGCCATTTTGCATAGAAACAAATAAATCACGGTCAAAGCGATCTTCTTGGATTTTAAGCAGTTGCGAATTTACCCACAGTTAAATACTGTATGTTCGTACAGCTTAATAAGGATCACTCCGTGGCAAAGCCTTCCTCTGCAGCACCTACCCCGCCTGATGCCTATGAACGCCTCGCGATTCGTGTGCAAAAAATCATCAATTCGACCAACGCCCAAAAAGCCAAGGCAGCCTTGATCTTCCGTTTGCCGGACGAGCCGGAGGATGAATGGGGGCGTCTGCTGGAAGAAATTGCGGAAAACGACAACGTAACGCTCGCCCATCGCGATGATGGCGGCGTGCAAGTTTTCTGGGTTGTGCCGAAGGAAGATTGAGTCAATGAGTGTCCGTTTTATTACGTTGTTCTGCCTGTTTTTTGCCGTCACTGCCCACGCCCAGGCCCCGCGCACCTTCAGTGAAGCCAAGAAAATCGCCTGGAAGCTCTACGCCCCGCAATCCACGGAGTTTTATTGCGGCTGTAAATACACGGGTAACCGGGTAGACCTGAAGGCCTGTGGCTATGTCCCGCGCAAGAACGCCAACCGGGCGGCGCGAATCGAGTGGGAGCACATTGTTCCAGCCTGGCAAATCGGTCATCAGCGCCAATGTTGGCAGAAGGGTGGACGCAAGAACTGTACCCGCAGTGATGACGTCTACAAGCGTGCCGAAGCGGACCTGCACAATCTGGTGCCAAGCATCGGTGAGGTCAACGGTGACCGCAACAACTTCAGCTTTGGCTGGTTGCCGGTGCAAAACGGGCAGTATGGCTCTTGCTTGACCCAAGTGGACTTCAAGGCGAAGAAGGTCATGCCCCGGCCGTCCATTCGCGGCATGATCGCCCGCACTTACTTCTACATGAGCAAGCAGTACGGCCTAAGCCTGTCGAAACAGGACCGCAAGTTGTACGAAGCGTGGAACAAGACCTACCCGGTACAACCCTGGGAGCGCCAGCGCAATCAAACCGTGGCGTGCGTGATGGGACGCGGCAATGAGTTTGTCGGGCCGGTCAATCTGAAAGCCTGCGGCTGAAAGGAGGCAAGCAAGCGGGATACAGGCTGTCCCGCTCGCTATCCTCTTACGGTGCAACCTTGTGTTCGATGACCTCGGACACCGTGTCGTTTTTCTTGGCCCGGGCCAGCTTTTCGGTCAACAGCACCTGCTTCGCTTCAGCCTCAGCCTTGGTGCTGAACGGCCCCAGCAGAACCTGGTCCTTGCCGTCTTCCTTGGCCAGGTAAAAACTGAACCCATGCTCAAGCAACCATGCGGTCAGGTCTGTCAGCGCTTGCAGCTTATGGTCCGGCGGCCCTACCCATACGTCCCACTCTTGAGCCACAATCGTCGAGGCTTGGGGCTGGACCTCGGTAACGGCGGGTTTGGCCTTGGGTGCTTCGACACTCCGGCCCTCACCGCAACCGGCCAACGCCAACACCGCAATTGCCATCGCTACTTTACGCACTGCCCTGCTCCTTAACGATCAAAGCGGCAACTTTACCATTCACTGTCTATCCTGGCCGTCATAAACGTTGCCTTAAACATTGCGAATGATGTTTCGCAGACCTGTATGATGGTGTCATGGGAATTAATACTGCCTTTATGCGTCTGAAAAAAGCAGCCACAGGGAAGCAACTCCACAGTAATCTACACACAGCCGACATCTGCACTGTCTGAACATGTGTCCTTAAAGTAATCAAGGAGAAGATCATGCTGATACTCACCCGCAAAGTCGGTGAAAGCATAAACATCGGTGATGACATTACAATCACCATTCTGGGCGTTAGCGGCCAGCAAGTACGAATCGGGATCAATGCACCCAAGAATGTTGCCGTGCACCGTGAGGAAATTTACCAACGCATCCAGGCAGGCCTGACTGCTCCGGAGAAAAACTAAACATCTTCAAGCGCCTCCAGTAGCCAGCCTTTTCGTTCACTGTAATGGCTGGCGAAAGCTTTTCTGGCCCGCAGCCCCCCACCCCTCCCCAGAAATACGTTGCCCGCCTAGCTGAGCCCGACACCTCGCGCCATACCTGTTGCGGCGATGACCATCAACACAATCAGCAGCGCCTGAACATGGCTGATGCGCGCAAAGAGCCCTGTCTTGTGTAAATCAAGGCTTCCACCTCGGGCCAACGCGATACGCCATTTGATCAAACGGATCATCGGCGCGATTTCCAGTAGCAGGATAAAAAGCAGCAGTGTCATCTTCAGATGAAACAGCGGTTGGTGCAGGTAGTACTCCGTGCCCTTTTCATAACCGCCGAAGGCACGCAGGCCACCTGTTATCAGCAACACCAGCGCGCTGATCCCCCATATATTGTCCGCGATCAATACGCGCCGCACTGCGGATGGCTCAGTATTTGTCAGGACACGTAGCGCATTACCGCGAGCCAGCACTGATGCCAGAGCCATCGCGAACGCCAGAAGATGAACCGCCGCGAGAAACCAGTGAGTCAACATGATGGGCATTCCCCCCCCTCGATTGAAGCAAACACCTACTAGTATTAGCCCAGACCGGCCATCACGCACAAAATCCCACCAAGGTGCCAAGGGAACTTGTAGCCGATTCAGCGGCCAAATCTGGTTACAAATCACCTGAAACCTGCTGTGCACTCTGGAGCACGTTGATGAGGCGAACCCGCAAGCAGCCTTATTTTTCCAAATCCTGGACCCTCGCCCTGATGATCGGAGTGCTCTTCGTAGCAGCGGGATATGGCCTCAAATTCGAAATTGAAAGCGTCGATAACCCCGATGCTCGCTCATGGCTGGACTTGGCGCTATTCCTCTGCGGGTACTTGTTTTTTTTCTGCCTCAAGCCGATCCAGAGTGCCATTCATCGAAAACTGTGTCGGCGCGCCTTTCGTAGTGACCACCAGAAAACCTCGTCGTGACCCCCTCCCATTGACCAAAATCGTTACGACATCAAGCACTGCAGCTGCAACAAACCCTCCTGATCACGATGAGCCTGCAAATGGTCATACCCGGCAATCGACGGGTGCTCCGTCATCAGAGGCGTCAAGTGCGTAGCCGTCACGACTATAACGTCAGCGCCTGACGCTTCGCCCGCACGAATCCCTACCGTTGCATCCTCGAACACCAGGCAATCCTGCACCGGCACCCCCAAGCGCTGGGCCCCCAACACATAGCAGGCCGGGTCAGGCTTGCCTCTGGCAACATCCTCGGCCGTTACCAGCGTTGCCGGCGGGCTAATACCCGCCGCTTGCAGCCGACGCAGGGCCAAGGCCTTGGGCGCGGACGTAACCAGCGCCCACTGATCACCGGGAAGGGTCTTCAGAAACGCCACCGCACCGGCAATGGCTACCACACCTTCAACATCCTCGATTTCCGCCTCGGCAATCCACTGGGCTTCCGCTTGCGCATCGACACCAGGCAAGGCTTGCCGGGCGATGGTATCAATCGCCCGCGCACCATGGATCGTGGCCAGGAAAGCAGGCACATCCAGGCCATGGCGCTCGGCCCAGGTGGTCCAGACACGTTCGGCGGCGGCAATCGAGTCAAGAAGGGTCCCGTCCATATCGAACAGGAATGCACGGTACCGATGATCAAATACGGTTGAACCTTTGGCGGACACTGCTCGGCTTCCTCTTGCTTTCGTCACCCGGTCTTGGGTACTGACGAACCCTGGCCTGAGGCAATCTACGGATCGATTGCACGCTTGTAAACGCAAGGCATCCCGCTGAAATGAATCGAGCCAGTCAGCTGACCTGCCCACCCGTTTCCGTGACATCCACCTGGGTACTCCACGCCGTCAGCGCCGCAATCCGCAAGCCCTCAACCTGCACAGCCAGTGCCATATACGGTTGCCCGGACGCAACACGTGCCGCTTGCTCCGGCAAAGATGGCACATGGATAAACCCACTGCGCACTGCCGACCCGGCGAGTGCCTGTTGCAGGCTGTAGAACACCTGGTTGCACACAAAGGTACCGGCTGTTTGCGAAACCGAAGCGGGTATTCCCGCCTCGCGTAGCGCCCGTACCATCGCCTTGATGGGCAACGTGCTGAAGTAGGCCGCCGGACCACCCGGTACTACCGGCGTGTCGATGGGCTGCTCGCCAAGGTTGTCCGGGATCCGTGCATCATTGAGGTTGATCGCCACCCGCTCGATCGAGATATCACTGCGGCCCGGACCCAGGCCGGTCGCGATCACCAGGTGCGGACGGTGCTCCTCCAGCAGCGCTTTCAAGCAGATGGCCGCCGTAGCGAAGGCACAGGGGAGTTGCCGGGCGACGATTCGTACATCCTCCGCCAACAGCACGCCATCCAGCCGCCGCACCGCTTCCCAGGAAGGGTTGATTGAATCCTGATCAAAAGGTTCGAAACCTGTCAGCAGCACAGTACGCATCATTGCCTCACATCAGCAGGTAGAGAAGGACAATATTGACCACCAACATCATCAACGCGGTGGGCATTTGCGCTTTGATCACTGCATTTTTGTCCGGTAGTTCCAACAGCGCTGCCGGGACAATATTGAAGTTCGCCGCCATCGGCGTCATCAACGTACCGCAATAGCCGGAGAACATGCCAATAGCGGCCATCACCGCCGGGTTAGCACCGTAAATGCCCACCAGCACCGGCACGCCGACGCCACCGGTCATCACCGGAAAGGCGGCGAAGCCATTGCCCATGATCACCGTGAAGAGCGCCATGCCCAAGACATAGACCATCACGGCCACCAACTTGTAGTCCAGGTTGATATAGGTGGTGGTGACATGGGCTACGGCGGTGCCGACCCCCGCTTCGTTGAACAGCAACCCGAGCATCGCCAGCATCTGCGGCAGCACCATCGCCCAACCGAGCGCCTCCGTCAGGCGGCGGGATTCGCGCAAAGCCTGCACCGGTGTGTCGCGAGTCAGCCAGCAGGCCAACCCCAAAGCGATCAGACAGCCCAACCCCAACGAGACAAACGTAGTGTTTTTTGGGTCCAGAAGCGGCACGCCGCCTATCTCGGTGTGTTTAAGCAGCACCGAGCCGATCACCGTCGTCAGGGGAATCGCCAGGGCCGGAATAAACAGCTTATGGCCCAACCGGCCGGCACTGGCTCGGGAAGCCTTGTCATGCAACTGCGCATGCACACCACGGCCTACACCACCCAAACCGGCAATAAGCGCCATCAATACGACACCGACGCCGATGGCAACCGAAGGCAGCCGCTCTCCCACCAGGAACGGAATCGCAAACAACAGCCAAAACAGCGAGCTGGACCAACGCTTGGGATGGGTTCGGTCGGCCAGGATCATGCCGGCGGTGATGAGCAGTAAAACCCCGGCCAACCAATACAGGTATTGAATGGAGATGATCATTGCGCTGACTCCGCCTGAGGAGCAACCGGTACGGCAGGCAAAAGCTCACGGGTAAGCCTTCGGTCAAAGCGGTGCAGACGGATCGCGTGAATGATAAAGGCGCATATTGCAGTGGGTATGCCCCAGACGGCGATATGCAGCGGTTCGACATCAATGCCCGAGCCCAGTAGGAAGGTATGCATCAACGCAATCGCGCCAAAGGCGACAAAGATGTCTTCGCCAAAAAACAGCCCCACATTGTCGGTCGCTGCACACATGGCCAAGACCTTGTGGCGAATCTTGTCCGGCAGTTTGCCGTAGCGCTTTTCAGCGGCACCTTCGGCCATCGGCGCCAGCAGCGGACGCACCATCTGTGGATGCCCGCCAAGGCTGGTCAGCCCCATGGCCGCCGTGGATTCACGAACAAACAGATAGATGATCAGCAAACGCCCGACAGTGGCCCGCTCGAATCGTGCAATCCAGTTCTGCGCATGCAGTCGCAAGCCATGCCGCTCCAGCAAGCCAATAACGGCCAGCGGTAACAACAGGATCAGTTGCAAGGCACGAGTCTGGAGAAAGCCATCGCCCATCGTGGCGAGGATCTTTTCCAAGGGGAAGTGAGCGGCAAACCCGGTGGCGATAGCGGCCGCCGTTACGACCAACAGCGGATTGAAGCGCAATACAAAGCCGACCACGATGACGAGTACGCCTATCAGCGGCCATAGGTTCACAACAGTTTGCATGGTGGTGAGGTCCTTAAGTGCGGGCTGCGGTGCCAATAAAGCAGGTAGTGAAAAAAGGCTCACTTCTCGAAATGGCGTGCAGCTCGGCTCGGTTTTTTATTATTGACCTGGAAGGTCGAGCGTCAGTGGCGGCATCTTTGCTGCTCGGGGCGGGAGGTGTCCAACAAGAAAAATTGTTGCTGCACACCAATAAAGTTTGTCGGCGATTGAGTGCTGCCCGAGAGGCGTTTGGAGGGTTTGCACCCGTTTTCGCCCTGGTAACAAAAAAAAGGGCCGACCTTTCGGTGAGCCCTTCCAGACCGCCCAGCAGAGCGGATTTTGTTTGGTAGACGCAATTGGACTCGAACCAACGAGCCCCGCCATGTCCAGGTGACTCCGGAATGCTCGTAACCGATTGATCCACAAGGTAAAACAAATCATTTAGGAAGGTGTCAAATTCACCAATTCGCCCTATAAGAATCAATAACTTACCGTTGTATATTCCCATAGTGGTTACCTTCCCCGGCCGAAACTCAGGAGAGCTCGGCCAAGTCTTTTACGTTAAAAGCCTTCAAGCCGTCCGCATTACCAGATCTGATCTTCGTCACCCATTGCGGATCACTGAGCAGTGCGCGTCCAACTGCGATCAGGTCGAACTCCTCTCTCTCCAATCGCTGCACTAAGTTATCAAGACTGGCTGGTTGTGAGCTTTCACCGCTGAAAGCGCCTATGAAGTCTCCAGACAATCCCACAGAACCAACACTGATAGTTGCTGCACCCGTCAGCTTCTTCGCCCAGCCAGCAAAGTTCAGTCCATTCTCGCCGTCCAGCTCCGGGAACTCAGCCTCCCAAAAGCGGCGTTGAGAGCAATGCAAAACGTCTACCCCGGCCTCCACCAGTGGTACCAACCAATCAGACATACTTTCAGGGGTTGTAGCCAGGCGGGCGTTGTAGTCCTGTTGCTTCCACTGACTCAGACGCAGGATTACCGGAAACTCGGGTCCTACGGCTGTGCGCACTGCTTTGACCACTTCAGCCGCGAACCGTGAGCGCTCCTTGATAGTAGCGCCGTTAAAATGGTCAGAGCGTTCATTCGTACCACTCCAAAAAAACTGGTCCAACAGATATCCGTGCGCACCATGTATCTCGACAGTATCGAATCCTAGTCGCTTAGAATCAGCAGCGGCTTTAGCGAACGCAGCGATGGTGTCGGCGATCGCCTCATCATTCATTGCCTCCCCCAGTCGCGTCTGAGGCGAGGCCAGCCCAGAGGGACTCTCAAACCCACCAGCCGGTGTCCAGTCTGTCTGGAAGCTGGCTGCTGCTCCTACGTGCCAAATTTGTGGCCCCATTCTGCCGCCGGCGCTATGGACACCATCTATTACGCTCTTCCAGCCTGCAAGCGATTCATCCCCATGGAAAAACGGGATCCCCGGAAGATTACGAGCTCCTGGGCGATCAATTACAGTCCCCTCAGATAAAATCAACCCTACTTCGTTTTCAGCGCGCTTGCGGTAATAGGCGGCGATATGATCGCCAGGCACACCGTCCGTCGCGAACGAGCGTGTCATAGGAGCCATGACAATTCGATTCTTCAGTGCCAAAGACTTAATCGTGAACGGCTGAAACAGAGGGTCGAGATTCGTAGAACTCACTGGAAGATGCTCCGAGCAAAAGGAGCCTTCATAGTATAAGATGTATACCTAATATCAATAAGGCACTTTAAAGTGATCAGGTATACTCAAGGAAACCATATGCAGAACAACAGTACTCAAACGTCAACCCAAAACGAGACTGCCCCAGTCGTCTATGAGTCTGGTTGCTCAAGCCGTTTACTGCTGGATCAGATCGCAGACAAATGGTCAATATTGATACTCGCAGCTCTCTGCAAGAATCCGCTTCGCTTCAATGAAATCAAACGCCGCCTGGACGGAATTACTCAAAAAGCCCTCACTCAAAGCCTACGGCGCCTTGAGCGCAATGGCATCCTGTCGCGCCGAGTCATTCCATCCTCTCAGGTAGCTGTTGAATACAGCATCACCGAGCTAGGCCATACTCTAGAGGAGCCATTTCGTGCGTTGTATATGTGGACGGTCCAGCATTCTGACGCGGTCATAAACGCACGCGCGGCGTTCGATCAGCTAACAGAGGATAGGTAAGGGGATCACAGGTCAAATCATGGATGTGATCAACAACATGCTGATTGATTTGATGGCCACCATGGCTCGACTGGATCAAGAGAAACGCGTGGAGCGTATCAAGCAAGGTCTGGAGAACAAGAAAGCTGCTGACCCTGACTGGAGGCCGTCAGGCAAAGGCAGGAACACTGCCAAATGGGAAGAGGTGAAGTCACTGATGCAGAAGCATCCAACGATGTCTGCTGACAAGATCGCCAAACTGGCTGACTGCGGTGTTGCCACGGTGTACAGGATCAAGCGAGAAGCCGCACCAGCCTGATGCCGGTGGACAAATGGCATGCACTGATCGGTGATCCGATCTTGAGCCATGCGATCCTCGATCGACTGGCTCACAACGCTTACCGGATCGAACTGTAGGGCGAATCGATGCGCAGGCGCTCGGCGAAATTGACGTCGACAGGGGCTTCAGACTAACAATGCGAACCTGCGTCGTTGCGCTCCGACAGCCTGACCGGATGGGCGAGGAACAGGTAACTGGATGGCGGGAATCCGCACTCTATGTTTCACAACAAGGAGGTTTCCATTGAATAAAGCACGCTTCGCTCTCGGGTTCTCAATTTACGCCACCCTTCAGGCTCTCTCGGTGGGGGCGAGGGCTGACAATCAATTATGGGTTACCACTGATCGCACTGACAGACACACCTGCCCATCGATTGAATGCGGAGTGGCGGGCCGCCTGATGTTCAGGGAGGGTGTCGAAGTCTTGGAGAAGAAGGGAAATTGGGTGCGTATTACCAAGGCGTACTCGGCATCCTGTGTTGGAGGAAAAAGCGAGTATGTGAAGGATGGTAATGACTTCTGCACAAGTGCCAACGGTATCAAAGATGGGAGGTTTGCCGAATGGGTCCAGACCAAGGACTTGAGTGGAAATCGTCCTGAAGATCCGGCAGAAGGGGCGAGTGGCGATGATGCACTTATCAAAGGGTCTGACGATTACAGGATTCACAAGACTCTATTCGCCAAGGCGGCCCGTCAACTGATAAATGATGGGACTTGCACAGAAGGTGACTTTCAAGAAATGGGTGGATGGATGGCCTCGACCAATCGGGGGACAGGTATGTACTTCACCTATTGTGGAGGGATGACACTCAGCAATAAGGTATACCTTGACGCGAAGTCGGGTAAGACCAGTCGCTGATGCGGAGATATCCAAGATGAGATTTCCAAACTGGCTGAATGCGGGATTGCCACCGCTTACCGAATTAAGCGAGAGACGAAGGCTGCCTGACGCTGGCCGTAGCCATTCGTCCGGATCGGTTCATATGGGACTCTCATGAGCCTCGATCTTATTTATGGTTCCCTTTGGACCTTGCTGGCTGACGCCGGATTTCGTTGTTAAGCCGCGCTTGCTTTCACGCCAGAATTTCAAGGGAATCGCCCCTGCTTATATTCCTGAATGCAAAACCAAACCAACATCACATGAGGCTATTTCCCACGGGGCAGGGCTGGAAATAACTGGGCGGAAAACCAGATCCGTCTATGGGCGTTAGGTCACAAGAATTGCTCGTTTGCCGGGTCGCTACGCAGCGGCAAACAAGCAGCGGCAATAATGAGTTTGATCCAGTCATGCGTGCATGAACGGGCATGATCCGTATGCTTACCTCAAGGACGTTTTGACCCGCCTGCTGACGCAGCGAGCAAGTGACGCTACCAGCTTGCTACCACGTCGTTGGGCGCCCGTTTAATCACTAACTATTCAAGGGAGAAAGCTGTGGACTTACGGATAGAGATAAGTGAAGCGCCTCAAGAGGTCGATTACCAAGCAATTTTGGCACCGTTGCGTGAATATAACCAAGCACAAACGGGGCTCTTCGGAACTGAAAAACTTGCGATCTTAATCAAGGATGACGTGGGAGCCACGCAGGGTGGGCTATACGCAAAAATTTCTGGGCAGTGGTTATTCGTTGAATTGTTGGTCGTACCTGAAGCCGCCCGAGGGCAGGGGTTGGGTGTAAAGTTGATGAACATGGCGGAAACTCTGGCGCGTAAGAAAGGCTGTCAAGGTATCTGGTTGGATACATTCTCCTTCCAAGCCCCGGACTTTTACCTCCGGCTCGGCTTCAGCATATTTGGAGAACTTAAGGATTACCCAGTCGTTGGATACAAACGGTTTTTTATGCAGAAACGATTTGATCTCAACAGGGATAACCCGAGTAACACCCAGCCTTGAGGCGATAAAAGGAAGAACCTAAGCAAGGTGTGTTATCCGGCCGCTTAATTCCCATCTGCCAAGGCTGCACTACTGACCAGCATTCCAACCACTGCAATTACTGCCTTCATCCTTGTTCTCATCGCGCTTGCCCCTTCTGGAGTTCGAGCAAGGCGCTCTCCGCAGCATCATTGAAAGTCTTCAAGGGATTTGCTCGGCAGTAGTTATCAAGCCACAACTGAACGCTTTTGGTGTCAGTGCCTTTGAAGTAGTCGATACTTGATTGACCGCTGGCCCTAGTGGCATACCCGGATAGCCATGTCATGTAGACGTGCACGCCAGCAGTTGCACCAGCTCGTGATTCCTCCGCTGCTGTCACAAACAGACCACAAGTTGTTGGTCCAAGTCCATAGGACATCGGCACTGCCATAGCCCCACCACTTACCACCGCTCCAGTCAGTGCAACTGCCCCAATCCATGCCTTCATGATGATTCTCTTGGTGTGCGGAAGCACGATGTTATCGGGCTCCTAGGCTTGATGCCAGTTAGCCTAACGTTCGCCCGTGCACACGCCAGCCATGATGTGACCTGAGACGCCTGAATCAACACTGTAGGTTAGTGGTACGCTTTGCCCCTCACAGAACGGAACTGGCACATGACAACCACATGGAAGCTGAAGCAACTTCAGGAATGGGTTGAGACAAATCGGCCTGAAGATAGCCAGACCGCCGACCTACCGAAGTCGCTTAGCCGCTCAGCCCTGATCGTCCAATACCACGCCCGGCTGGCAAGGGACGCGTTCGCAGAGTTTAAGCAGCCGGATGACAACAACTACAAAATGTTTGTCGCCATGATGAGCTTTGAGCCTGATTTCAGTAGGGCAGCTCTCGTTCATGAAGCCAACATCATTGCCACGATCCACACCGTGCGAAACTACGCTGACATTTTTGCCCAGCTCGCCAATACACTGGCTATGCCAATACCTTTACCTGAGCGTGATTCCACCTTCGGCAGGGTTGCAGACAAGCTGCCGGAATCAGCTCTGAAGCAAGGTATGTTGGCGCTGAATTCATCTTACTGGTTTCGCTACCTTGCAGCATTCAGCAACATCTCTAAGCACCGTCGTCTGTTGGAGAGCAAACCGAGCGTGTCCTTTGAAGAGGGCGTGAGCGGCCTGCGGGTAGAGAACTTCTCGTACACGTTCAGCTCAAAAGAAACTGAGACGGAGTTCCCACGCTGCTGGGGACATGATCTGCTTGAAGAAACGTATTCCGTGTATCGCCGAATTCTGGAGCTAGGACAGGCGTTGAATGAACACGTCTTGCATGACAGCCAAACCGACTGACTTGTAACGAGTATACCCGCAGCAAGTCGTGCTCGCCCCTAGCAGCCCCTCACATACCCACGGATAGATAGCAAATCGAGGTCGTGCTACAAATAAAACACACAAGGAATTGAGAGAGAGGACATCATGGGTGACTTTGCAAAATCGCTATCCGAACGAAGCAAACACACCAAGATCACAACCGGTCATTGCCTGATCTGCGGCATATACGGAACCCTCTCCCAAGATCATGTCCCCCCACAAGGAAGCATCACGGTAACTGCGGTGGAACAGGTCCACCTCACCGAAGCCTTCGACCTTCAGCGCCCAAAAGTGCAAGGCGTGCGATCTCCGAATGGCAGCAAATTCCGCACAATCTGCCGAAACTGCAACATGACAGCACTGGGTCAGAGTGACGGAGAAATCGCCGAGGTCTGCAAGTCTCTTACCCTCAAAATCAACCACTTTTTTAAGTATGCGAACAGCCCCGTTTCGAGTGTCTGCAACCCAGTAAACGCCCTGAAGTACGCACGCGCCATGGTTGGTCACGTCCTATCTGCAACGTCAGTAACGGAATGTGTTAAACCCGGCCAACCCACACCCTACTTCGATCCACTGAAAAAGTTTGTACTAGGCGATGATCACGCCATGAGCGATACACACGACATTTTCTACTGGTTTTTTCCACACAGGTATCATCAAAGCATCAAGCTCTTCAGCGTGAAGAACGGGCAGAACATGTGCTGCATGAGCCTCCTTTCCTTCTTTCCACTGGCGTTCCTTGTCACAGAGAAAGACAAGGGAATATATCCGGCAGGAGCGGTGAAGCTGGAGCTAACTGACAAGTCGCTGTTTTTGGATCTTTCGGGACGGAATGTTCGATTCTCCAGCTTCCCTGCGGTCGAGTTGCAAGGGGATCAGATAGTCGCACTGACTGCCCAGATGTCCATCGTTAGCTATCCAATAAAAAAGTAGCCGAGCCCCCCCGAACCAACGTAAATATCTCCATAGTGGGTATTAACACTAAAAGAGACCGGGAGCTTAAAAAACCACCCTCATTGATATTGGGCCGCACCACCAGCTTGTATCACCTCGCCAACTCCAAGGTGCCTCGACATGTCGGATCTAGCCTTTGTTTCTTCGTTCTCCAACAATGTACTGGTGATTCTTGATGGCCTTGGCGACGATGATCAGCAGAACGGTCGCTGGCTGGAGGAATCGGTCAACGATCTTTCCAACAAACTGCATAGGCCCGGATACTGCACCCGATTCAGGGTGTATGACGCAAAAGAACTCCATGCAACCCTCAAACTGATCGAAACCGATTGCAAGACAGGCACCACGAAGCCTGTCCTACACTTCGAATGTCACGGAGACCTAGAGAAGGGATTGTTTCTCGCCCGTAGCGGCGAATACGTTGGCTGGCAAACTCTGCTGCGCCTGATTTCAGGCATAAATATAGCCAGCAGGAACAACACAGGCTTGGTACTCGCCTCCTGCAACGGGTTTGAGATTACGAAGCTCGTACGCATAAATGAACCATGCTCATTTCACTTCGCTCTGGGGCCGGACACATCAGTGACAGCTGGCGAACTAAAAGAGGAAATGACAGCGTTCTACAGGATGATAATGGCAACCAACAACCTCAACGCAGCAATCGCTGAGCTCAAACCACACTACAAGCGCTTTCTTTGCACCGAGTGGCTTTACCTGAACTTTGCCAGTTTCGTGGTCACGAATTTTTCTGGCAAGGCAAAGGCTGCCATGGCCGAAAAGATTCTAGACAATCTCGTTGCCATGAGGAGTGGTAGACACCTGAAAGACCTACGCAAGAGAGTGAAAAAGCACATCAAGACCCCCGAAATCACATTTCAGGACGTATCAAAGACGTTTCTTCACAGCAAGAAACCTGTGAGCTACGCCCAGTTCGAAGCATTTGTGAAGCAAACTCACTAGCCCCTCTTTCTGCGTTCACATTGCCCAGTGTGAACGAACCCTATAATTTGTGAACGTTCTGAAGAAATCCAAG
>NZ_WNNK01000002.1 GCF_009724245.1 Pseudomonas spelaei
GATGGCCCATTGCGGCGGCCCACGGAGCAATGCCGGAGAGAAGGCATGCCGAGCCTAGGCGAGGCACCGAGTGGTGGGGCAAGAGCCTTTTGGTTACTTTTGGGCTCTTTTCAAAAGTGACCCGCTGTAAGAGCGGAACCCATAGCAGCCGTAACCGCAGCAACAGATATGTACTCCTCCTTGCCAGCTACCCCCCACCAAATCCCAAACAAAAAAAGGGCGACCGAAGTCGCCCAAAATGCCTTGCGTGCTCATGTAACCCGGAAAGACCTAAGGCTTCTTACGCTTGTTAGCGTCCTTCCAGATAAAAATTCCAAACCCTACAAAGAACATCACCATGAGGCCAACCGTCAGCACTCCGGCAAATACCACATTATCGAAAAACATGACCGGCCTCCTGCTCTTGCCCTGTTGCGATAGGGCTAAGTTAACCAAGAAGACGAGAGGAGAAATTGACAAGGATCAATGTCGCCCGCAACGGGGCGTAAAGAAGGGAAATAACTGACCTGCATCAATAGATGCAGACCATTTCAACGCTTTTTCGGTTTGTTTTTCGACTTTTTCTTGGCTTTTCCCAACGGCATCGCCTGTTCAAACGCCTGGCGTACTTCATTCAGGCGCTTGTCATTGAGGTCATGCACACGTTTGGCCCGTTCGGCATTCAGGTCAATCAGCTTGTCATCGTCACTCATGGCTCGGCTTACACAGTGGCTGGAATATCTCAATAATGCGGCCTGACCCGCCGTGCCGCAAATAACCCGTCAACAAAATCCATGTCATCGGCCCGATTTGCCTGCAAAATCGAATGCCTCCACTGACCAAACGGACCCTCAACGTGTCACTGCACAAGGATCTTCCGCCCTTGCTGGCCCTGCGCGCCTTTGAAGCCGTGGCCCGCCATTTAAGTTTTATCAAAGCGGCGAACGAATTGTCGGTGACCCAAAGCGCCCTCAGCCATCAGGTGCAAAAGCTCGAGCAGCACCTGGGCAAATCGTTATTTGTCCGACGTACCCGCGCCATTGATCTGACCGAGGACGGTCAACACTACTACGACGAAATCCGTCCCGCGCTCCACGCCATTGCCGCTGCCACCCGAAAACAGCAGGCACCTTGCACCACAACCGTATTACGAATCGGCCTGCTTGCCTCCTTCGCCACCTTATGGCTCGCGCCGCGCCTGGCCGGCTTTATCAGCCGCTACCCGCAGATCCAGGTAGAACTGCGACCGGCCATTCAACTGGCGGACGTGGCCGGCGACGAGGTTGACCTGGCGATTCGTTATGGCAAGGGCGACTGGCCCGATGTCCAGGCCACATGCCTGATGCGGGAAAAAATCTCACCGGTATGCAGCCCCGAGTTCAAGGCCAGCAGGCTGGATAATGGCCCATTGCTGATGGCCACCTCACACCGGCCATTCGAGTGGACCGACTGGTCCCATCATTACCAAGTGGATATCGAGCACAATCCCCGCATCTTGTTGCACGACTACAACATCGTGGTTGAGGCCGCAGTCGCCGGCCAAGGCATCGCCATGGGCCGCCACCGTTTGATCGAGCGCAGGCTAAAGGATGGGTCCTTAGTAGAAGCCTTCGACTGGCCACCCTATCAAAGCCAGATCGGTTACTGGCTGATCGCCCCGAACGGCCCCACCAGCGCCGCCACCACCTGTTTCAGTCAATGGCTACAAGAACTCTGTGCCGACGCGTGAGTTATTTAGATACGTCGAATGAAATCTATCCGTTTGTCGGTAATCACCCCACCTCACATGCTCAACCCTCTTTCCCCGAGGATTCGACATGAGCCACTCCCTCTCCCAACGCGTGCAAGCCCTGGGTTTGATCTTGCCAGTACCCAGCCAGCCGATTGCCAACTACGTCAATTACGTCGTCAGCCAGAATCAACTGTTCATCTCCGGACAAATCCCCCTGCTGGACGGAAAACCGGCCTATATCGGCCGGCTGGGCGAATCCCTCGGCGAGGACGAAGGCGCTCAGGCCGCCGAGCTGGCGGCATTGGGTTTACTGGCACAACTGAGTGATGCCTTGGGCGATGACCTGTCGCGACTGGTGAGAATCGTCCGGCTGGGGGTATTTATCGCGAGTAGCAGCGACTTTCAACGCCAGGGAGTGGTGGCCAATGGCGCGTCGAACCTGTTAGTCAATGCTCTCGGCGACAAGGGCCGGCATGCACGCACCGCGGTGGGTGTCTCCAGTTTGCCGGGCGGCGTAGCAGTGGAGATCGACGGGATTTTCGAGCTGCAGCCGTGACTGCGTTAACCCTGGCAGAAGTCCAGCAACTGCGGGACGAAACACCCGGCTGCCTGTCCGGCATTATCCACTTCAACCACGCCGGCGCGTCGCTGCCCAGCCAGAGCACCCTCGACGCGATCATTGATCAATTGCAACGTGAAGCCCGCGATGGCCCGATGGAGGCTGGGGAACAGGGTGCAATTCTGGCGGAAAACGCCCGCAGCGCTGCCGCCCAGTTGCTCAACGCGCCCACCTCATCCATTGCCTTTGCCAGCAGTGGTTCGACCGCCTGGAGCATGGCGTTCCAGGCCTTGGGCCCATGGCAACCAGGCGACCGCATTCTAGTCGGCCGCCACGAATGGGGTGGCAACCTGGCGAGCATGCAGACAGCAGTGCAAGCAGGTGCGCAGGTGGAAGTCATTCCCTGTGATGAAACCGGTGCTGTGTCCCTCGCCGGCCTGGAATCCATGATCGACAAAAAGGTGCGGCTGATCGACCTGAACTGGCTCCCCGCCAACAGCGGCCTGATCAACCCTGCCCAGGCCATAGGCCAATTGGCCAAGCGTCACGCCATCCCATACTTCATCGACGCCGGACAAGCCCTCGGCCAGTTGCCGGTGGATGTGCAAGCGCTGGGGTGCGATGTGCTTAAAGGCTCCGGACGCAAACATCTACGCGGGCCGCGAGGCACAGCCCTGCTGTATGTGCGCCCGGGCTTTCTCAAGCACCTCAACCCCGCCCAACGCGATGTATTTTCTGCGCCCTGGAGCCCTGATGGTTTCGACCTGCGCAACGACGCCCGGCGCTTTGAAACCAGCGAAGTGTCATTCGCCTTGCTGGCAGGACTGGGTAATGCGTTGCAGGAAATCAATCGTTTGGGGGTTGAACGAGTACGTCAGAGGATCCAGCTATTAAGCCGCATCGTTCGTGATGAGCTGCACCAGATCGACGGGATTACCCTGCACGAGCTTGGCATTGCGGAGCATCAATCAGGCCTGATTGCCTTCAACCTCGCAGGCGTCGATGCCTTTGAGCTCAAGCGCCGCCTGGGGCTCAAGCGGATCAATATTGGCGCCAACGGCGTGCCTTATACCCCGCTGGATATGCAAGCGCGGGGCCTTGAGAGCATTGCGCGAATCTCCGTCAGCTACTTCAATACAATCGAAGAAATCGAGCATTTGGTAGAGACGTTGCAACTACTGGCCAAAGAACCATGACGCTGTAGCCGCTGCCGAATGCGCGTCCGCAGGACCGCCCTCAGGGTCTGCTACGCAGCCCATCGCAGCCTCGTGCCTCGGCAGCGGCTACAACAGTTACACCTCGACATCCACCCACAGCCCTTGCCGGGGCGCATCCTCAATCAGCGGCGCCACCGGCACCGTGTTGTCGGCATTGAGTTCATCTCCAGGAATGGCCAGGTGCTGTTCCGGACCTTCGCTGGCCTCACGCCGACGCTTCTGCTGTTCCTGCTGACGTCGCTGTTCCTCGCGCAGCAGCAAAGTCGACTGCTCGGCATCGCCTTTTTTCAAGTCGATGGTGCTTTGGTTGGAGCCCGGCTGGACCGGCACCACGGGCGGGATATCAGGTTTCTGGCGTGCCGGATCGAGTTGCGATGTCACGGGCACAACACTCAAGGGCAGCATGGGTGGCAGCATAATTATCGGTCTCCTGTCAGCAAGCTGTCGGCTGGCGAGGTAGCGACTTGAGTCTACGCTCGTCAACTTGTGAACCAATCGTCATCTATCTGACGAACGCACCGCCCTTTTTCTTGCCGCTTACCGCTTAAAGCTCGAAGCTGCACCTATTCCTTTTGGTCTGGAAGCCGTGTTCCGTTAGAATAGTCGGCTTTTTCACGGCGGGAGTCAGGCAGCATGGCGCAGCAGTATCAACCGGGGCAACGCTGGATTAGTGACAGCGAAGCAGAGCTGGGGTTAGGCACCGTTCTCGCACAGGACGGCCGCTTGTTAACCGTGCTCTATCCGGCCACTGGCGACACCCGCCAGTATGCGCTACGGAATGCGCCCCTCACTCGTGTGAGGTTCTCGCCGGGTGACACCATCACCCATTTCGAAGGCTGGAAAATGACCGTGCGCGAGGTCGACGATGTCGACGGACTGCTGGTCTACCACGGCCTCAATGGGCAGAACGAGCAGGTCACCCTGCCAGAAACCCAACTGTCGAACTTCATCCAGTTCCGTCTGGCCAGCGACCGTCTGTTCGCCGGGCAGATCGACCCGCTGGCCTGGTTTTCCCTGCGCTACCACACCCTGGAACACACCAGCCGCCAGTTGCAATCCTCGCTCTGGGGCTTGGGTGGCGTACGCGCGCAGCCTATTGCGCACCAACTGCACATTGCCCGTGAAGTCGCCGACCGTATCGCGCCACGGGTTTTGCTGGCGGATGAAGTGGGCCTGGGCAAGACCATCGAAGCCGGCCTGGTGATCCATCGCCAGTTGCTGTCGGGTCGTGCCAGCCGCGTGCTGATCCTGGTCCCGGAAAACCTGCAACACCAATGGCTGGTAGAGATGCGTCGCCGTTTCAACCTGCAGGTTGCACTGTTCGATGAAGAACGCTTTATCGAAAGCGATGCCGCCAACCCGTTCGAAGATACCCAGCTCGCGCTGGTGGCCCTGGAATGGCTGGTGGACGACGAAAAAGCCCAGGACGCGCTGTTCGCAGCCGGCTGGGACTTGCTGGTGGTCGACGAAGCCCACCACCTGGTTTGGCATGAAGAAAAAGCCAGCCCTGAATATTCGCTGGTCGAACAACTGGCCGAGGTCATTCCCGGTGTGCTGCTGCTGACCGCTACCCCGGAGCAACTGGGCCAGGACAGTCACTTCGCGCGTCTGCGCCTGCTGGACCCGAACCGCTTCCACGACCTGCACGCCTTCCGCGCCGAGAGCGAAAACTATCGCCCGGTGGCCGAGGCCGTCCAGGAGCTGTTGGACAAGGGCCGTCTGTCCCCGGCTGCACATAAAACCATCCAGGGTTTCCTCGGTAACGAAGGCGAAGCACTGTTGGCCGCCGTCAACGATGGCGACGCCGAAGCCAGCGCCCGTCTGGTGCGCGAACTGCTGGACCGCCACGGCACCGGCCGCGTGCTGTTCCGCAACACCCGCGCCGCCGTGCAGGGTTTCCCGGAGCGCAAACTGCACGCCTACCCGCTGCCATGCCCGGACGAATACCTCGAACTGCCGCTGGGCGAACACGCCGAGCTGTACCCGGAAGTCAGCTTCCAGTCGCAGCCAGATGTCGATGAAGAACAACGCTGGTGGCGCTTCGACCCTCGCGTCGAGTGGCTGATCGACCAGTTGAAAATGCTCAAGCGCACCAAGGTCCTGGTGATCTGCGCCCACGCCGAAACCGCGATGGACCTGGAAGACGCCCTGCGCGTACGTTCCGGCATCCCGGCCACGGTATTCCACGAAGGCATGAACATCCTCGAGCGAGACCGCGCGGCGGCTTACTTTGCCGATGAAGAGTTCGGTGCCCAAGTGCTGATCTGCTCGGAAATCGGCAGTGAAGGCCGCAACTTCCAGTTCTCTCACCACCTGGTGCTGTTCGACCTGCCGTCCCACCCGGACCTGTTGGAACAGCGGATCGGCCGTCTGGACCGGATCGGCCAGAAGCATGTGATCGAACTGCATGTGCCGTACCTGGAAACGAGCCCGCAAGAACGGTTGTTCCAGTGGTACCACGAAGCGCTGAACGCCTTCCTCAACACCTGCCCGACCGGCAACGCCCTGCAGCATCAGTTCGGCCCACGCCTGCTGCCGCTGCTGGAAAACGCCGATGACGGCGAGTGGCAAGCGCTGATCGATGAAGCCCGCACCGAGCGCGAGCGTCTGGAAGCCGAACTGCACACCGGTCGCGACCGTCTGCTGGAGCTCAACTCCGGTGGTGCCGGCGAAGGGGATGCACTGGTAGAAGACATCCTTGAGCAAGACGATCAGTTCGCCCTGCCGATCTACATGGAAACCCTGTTCGACGCCTTCGGCATCGACAGCGAAGACCATTCGGAAAACGCGCTGATCCTCAAGCCCAGCGAAAAAATGCTCGACGCCAGTTTCCCGCTGGGCGACGACGAAGGCGTGACCATCACTTACGACCGTAACCAGGCGCTGTCTCGCGAAGACATGCAGTTCATCACCTGGGAACACCCGATGGTGCAGGGTGGCATGGACTTGGTGCTGTCCGGCTCCATGGGCAACACCG
This sequence comes from Pseudomonas spelaei, assembly GCF_009724245.1. Classification (GTDB taxonomy): domain Bacteria; phylum Pseudomonadota; class Gammaproteobacteria; order Pseudomonadales; family Pseudomonadaceae; genus Aquipseudomonas; species Aquipseudomonas spelaei. The sequence continues at coordinate 6,465 of NZ_WNNK01000002.1, forward strand.
CCGTGGCGCTGATCAAAAACAAGGCGCTCAAGCCCGGCACCGTGTTGCTGGAACTGCTCTACGTCAGTGAAGTGGTTGCCCCGCGTTCGCTGCAACTGGGCCGCTACCTGCCGCCGGCAGCGCTGCGTTGCCTGCTGGATGCCAATGGTAATGACTTGTCGGGCCGTGTCTCGTTCGAGACGTTGAACGACCAGTTGGAAAGCGTGCCGCGTGCCAGCGCCAACAAGTTCGTCCAGGCCCAGCGCGACCAACTGACGCCACGGATCAACGCCGGCGAAGAGAAAATCTTCCCGCGCCACGCCGAGCGTGTGGCCGAGGCCCAACGTCGCCTGGCAGCGGACACCGACGAAGAACTGGCCCGCCTGACCGCCCTGCAAGCGGTCAACCCGACCGTGCGTGACAGCGAACTGGTTGCCCTGCGCCAACAACGCGAGCAAGGCCTGGCCATGCTCGACAAGGCGGCGCTGCGACTGGAAGCAATTCGGGTGCTGGTGGCGGGTTGATTACAGCCCTGCCCTGCTGAATAGAAAGGCCCGCACAATGCGGTAATGCCGATCAGTTAAGGAGTGGGGATCCAGCAACCGAAGCAGATTCAGTGTGGGAGCTGGCTTGCCTGCGATGCAGACACCTCGATACTTCAGGTATATCGAGTTGATCCAATCGCAGGCAAGCCAGCTCCCACATTCGTTCTTCTCTGCCTTGAGCACCGCGTTCGCTTAACTGACTGGCATTACGCACAATGCGGGCCTTTTTTATTCACTTAATTCCAGCGCTGGCCTTGATGGCCTCATCGCGGGCAAGCCCGGCTCCCACAGTTGACCGAATTGCCCCAGTTATCCTCGGTCAACTGTGGGAGCTGGCTTGCCTGCGATAGCCTCACCTCGGTCTCAAGCCGTAACTGCCGGGCTCGGCACCTCCTGCGCCACCAACCCGTCCTTCATCCGCTTGGCATCCTTTACAAAACACCGCGACGCCTGGAACAGAAACAGCATGGTCAAAAACAACGCCACCGGGATCAGGTACATGGCGTCATGCAACCCCACAGCTTTAAATGCCTCGGTCATCTGCTCGGCACCCGCCGCGTACATCGCCGAGTGAGCGAAGTGGTCAGACAAACCACCCACCACCACCGGCCCCAAACCACCCCCCAACAAATACAACCCGGCAAAATACAGCGCCATGGCCGTAGCCCGCAGGCGCGGCTCCACCACATCCTGGATAGCGGTGTAGACGCAGGTGTAAAAGTTGTAGGCAAACAACCAGCCGACGCTGAACAGCGCCACAAACACCCCGATTTCAATCCGCCCGGCATGTAATGCCCAGGCAGTGGTGACGGTAGAGATAACCAAGCTGCATGCCGCGAACAACAGTCGACCATTAGCCACGCGCTGATGGATCTTGTCAGCAATCCATCCGCCCAGGGTCAGCCCCACCAAACCCGTCACGCCAACAATGACTCCGGTCGCGACAGCCGCTTCCTGCAACGGCATCAGAAAGTAACGCTGCAACATCGGCACCAGAAACGAGTTGCAGGCATACGTGGCAAAGTTGAAGCACAGCCCGGCCAACACCAGCCAGAGAAAGGTTGGGATGGCCAACACCCGGCGAACCGGGCGGTCCACCTGCTCCTGGGAAACCTGCACGGTTTCCGCCGCACCGCGCTTGGGCTCTTTGATAAAGAACATGAACACCGCAAGAATCAGCCCCGGCACGGCGGCAATAAAGAATGGCGCGCGCCAGCTGTCGAACGCCTTGACCATCGCGCCGATGGTAAAGAACGCCAGCAACAGACCCAAGGGCAGGCCCAACATGAAAATGCCCATGGCCCTGGCCCGACGGTGGGCCGGGAACAGGTCGCCAATCAGCGAGTTGGCCGCTGGCGCATAGCTGGCTTCACCGATACCGATACCCATGCGTACCAACAGGAAGGTCCAGAAACTGCCCACCAGGCCATTGACCGCCGTCAGCCCGCTCCAGGCCGCCAGGCCCCACCCCATCAGTTTGCTGCGCGAGCCGGTATCGGCCATGCGCCCCAGGGGCAAGCCGGCAATGGCATAGACGATGGTAAAGGCGGTACCGATGATACCCAGCTGGAAGTCGCTGAGGTGCCACTCCATACGGATCGGTTCGATGATGATCGCCGGGATGGTGCGATCGAAGAAGTTAAACAGGTTGGCCAGGAACAACAGGAACAGAATGCGCCAGGCATTCGCCGCTTGGGTCGAGTTCTGCATGGGTCCGTCTCTTTTATTGTTATAGAGCTGCGATGCCCGACGCATCCTGCCCGGAACCTGCAATCTAGTCAGCCACGCCCCGCTTGTCTGTAATGATTCGTAAGGCTGATAGGGCGTAATTTCATTCCCGCAGACAAGGCTTCGTCCCACAGAAATATAAGCGCTTGCCCCCCTTCCCAAGGCTTGCAACACGATTAGAATGGCGAGCCTTCCGTTTCCCCCCTCCCTTGCCTTTCTTATTGAAGACGCCCATGTCCGAAGCCAGTCCGTGTCTGAGTTGCGGTGCCTGCTGTTCACACTTTCGCGTGTCTTTCTTTTGGGGCGAATGCGCCTCATCGGGTGGAACGGTGCCCGATGACCTGGTGGTACAGATCAACCCCAGTCGGGTAGCAATGATCGGTACCGACAGCAAACCCGCGCGTTGCTGCAGTCTCGAGGGAGAAGTGGGCAAAAGCACGAGTTGCTCGATCTATCACCAGCGCTCCAGTGTCTGCCGCGAGTTCGAGTCGTCCTGGAGTCAGGGCGAGGCCAATATCGATTGTGATGCGGCTCGAGCGGCATTCGGGTTGCCACCGCTTCTGGAGCCCATCTACGCGTTCGAGCTGCCCATCAGCGCTTAGCACTAAACGTTATCGCCAGCATGCCAAAATAATTGCAATCAAAATGCCATCATCCCCCTTGCGATTCGCCCGAGGCTTCTATACTGGACGTCATAGGTCATAGCCGCTGGCAGTGACACGAGATGATTCTGTAACGGGACATGCTATGGAATGGCTTGGTTTGCATTTTTTTACCGACCTTCCAGAGAACGGGCATTTATTACTCAATTGCAGTCATAACCCCTTTCTGGTGCTACTGGCGTATCTGGTGGCCTGCGCGGCGAGTTTTGGCACCCTCGACATGGCCGAACGGGTCGGCCATGTCGACAACCCTACGGCACAGCGGCGTTGGCGCTGGCTGGGTGCGGCGTGCCTGGCAGGCGGCATCTGGTCCACCCATTTCATCAGCATGCTGGCCTTCCAGACGCCCGTTGCCATTCACTACGAATTGACCATGACGTTCGCCTCGTTGCTGATCGCCCTGGTCGCGTCGTTGTTCGCCATGCAAACCCTCAGTCATGCGCAACTGCATTGGCACCAATACCTGCTGGCTTCGGTATGGATGGGACTGGGCATTGCGCTGATGCACTACGTCGGTATGGGTGCCATGCGTTCCGAGGCCGTGCCGTACTTCGAGACCGGATTACTTGTGTTGTCCATTGTGATCGCAATGGGCGCCAGCCTGGCGGCGCTCTTGCTGTCGCGCTATTTGCGCAACGGCAGCGGCATGTTCCATCAGTGGCTCAAATACGCCGCCTGCCTGGTACTCGGCGCCGGTATTCTCACGATGCACTTTACCGGCATGGCCGCGATGAAGCTGATGCTCCCCACTGGCGTAGCCCCCACGGTGCCTCTGGATAACAACCCTATGCAATTGGGACTGATGATGGCCGTGATCACCCTGCTGGTGATCGGCAGCAGCATCAGCGCGGCCTTGGCCGACAAGAAGCTGCAACACAAGGAAACTGACCTGCGACGAGTCAATGCGCTACTCAGCGAACTGGACCAGGCCCGTGTTTCCCTGCAACAAGTGGCGCATTACGATGCGTTGACCAGCTTGCTCAACCGTCGCGGCTTCAATCAGATCTTCGCCGAGAAGCTCGCTGAAAAAACACAGAATGAAGGCATGCTCGCGGTAATCTTCCTCGATATCGATCACTTCAAACGCATCAACGACAGCCTCGGCCATGACGCCGGTGATCAACTGCTCACCGTCCTCGCCAACCATATCAAATGCTCAGTGCGCAGCCACGATGACGTGGTCGCCCGTTTTGGCGGCGACGAATTCTGCATCCTGATCAGCATTCACCATCGCGACGAAGCGCGGCATATGGCTCAGCGCATCATGCAGAAAATGAAAGACCCCATTGAATTGGCAGGCCGGCGCATGGTGATGACCACCAGCATCGGTATCAGCCTGTTCCCCGAAGACGGCAAAACCAGTGAAGAGCTGCTGAAAACCGCTGACCTTGCGCTCTACCAGTCCAAGGAGACCGGCCGGAACAGCCTGAACTTCTTCAGCTCAAACCTGAAAACCCGGGCCTTTCTTGAACTGCAACTGGAAGAAGAACTGCGCAGCGCCCTGCGCGGCAGGAACGAGCTGGTGCTGTACTACCAACCCATCCTTGATCTGCAAAAAGGCAAGATCACCCGGCTCGAAGCCCTGGTACGCTGGCAACATCCGCAACATGGGTTACTGGCACCCGATCGATTTATCAGCATCGCCGAAAACAACGGGTTGATCGGTGAACTGGACAACTGGGTACTCCGCCAGGCCTGTGCCGACTTGAGCCTGCTCTCCGAGCGGGGCTACCCCGAATTGACCATGGCCGTGAACTGCTCGGCGCTCAACCTGGCCCGGGATGAGCTGGCCGATGAAATCGAAAGCGCCCTGCGCAGTAGCGGAGTCGCCGCCAATCGCCTGGAACTGGAAGTAACCGAGAACGCGCTGATGGGCAATATCAGCAGCACGCTGGTGCTGCTGCGGCAAATCCGCGCCTTGGGCGTCTCACTGTCCATCGATGACTTCGGCACCGGTTATTCATCCCTTGCGTATTTGAAACGCCTGCCGCTGAACACCTTGAAAATCGATCGTTCGTTCATCCAGGACATTCCCAAATCCACTGCGGACATTGAGATTGTCCAAGCGATCATCGGCATGGCCCACACGCTGCACCTGCAGGTGGTCACCGAAGGTGTGGAAACCGTGCAACAGCTGGAGGTATTACAAAAACACGGCTGCGACTTCGTCCAGGGTTACCTGCTCAGTGCTGCGGTGCCGATCAGTGAAATCGCCGCGGTTATCGCAGGCCTGGATCAGCGCAACCTGTTCAACCCGTTAAGCCTGGCGGGAGGTAAAGATGTCACGTTGCCGAAGGACCCCGTGCCCGGTCGTTCAGGTCCAACCTCTGTGGTAAGGACAATTCGCTGATTGCCTGGTTAGCCATTCGCCTGCTGCCGATCGACTGGGAAGGCCAAGGTGATTTCGTTGAATAGCCATACCGGGAAGACTGCCTGGACCACGTCGCGACCTTCGACTTGCAGCCTGGTAGACACCCGATATCCAGATCGTCGCCACACCAGGGAAACAATTCCCACAGCCCTCGGCCACAGCCGGAACTGTTCCCATGACGCGCACGTCACCCTGGGCTGTGACCTTTCTTCACGGGCAAGATGCCATCACTGTGAAAGCGGTTACTCCGCTACACACTTGCTGCCGGAAAATTAGCGCACTGTTTTTGTGCGGGCATTTCTTACGACGCCCTTTCCTGGATCAGAATCCACGGCGAAACCACCACCGCCCACAGTGCCGGATCACGCTCAACCAGATCCAATGCCCGCGTCGCAGACACTTCGCCAAAGATCTCTGAAGCCAGCCAGCCCGTGACTTTCTCACGATTATCTTCAGCCATCGCCTCGGCGGCCTCGATCAAATCCAGGCTGGCATCGACCCACAATAGGGCACCCTTGGCAAAGAACGGTTCAAGCTCCTTCCAGGAGATTTCGGCGGTCTCACCGAGCAGCTTGGCATAGAGGGTGCTAGGTTCTTGAGTCATGGGAGTCCACCTGAGGAAAAAATCGGCGCAATCATACCGTCGTGCGTCAGGTAGAAAAACCCAGTTGCAAATGAGGTCCCGATAGAAAGTGCCAGGAAAGCCAAGGATTGCCCGAAACGCTGGCATGACCACGCCGCAATTCTGTCTCTTTCTTTCATTTAAGCGACATCCCCGGGTTTTGCCCCCAGCAGCTAGCTTTTCAAGCGATCAACCGGCGCTCTACACTGTACCGGTACAGTTGCCAGGCCGCTGCCGGGGGATATCCAAGATATCTGATCCGGTTCTGTAGCCCACAAGGCCGCTAGAACTATAAAAAATACAACAGTAAGAGTGGAGCACTATGAATAAGGCTACTAAGCAGATTTCCAAACTGTTTGCCGCTATGGTTCTGGCCGGGGTTGCCAGCCATTCGTTCGCAGCTGACACCATCAAGATCGGTATCGCCGGCCCCAAAACCGGCCCGGTAACCCAGTACGGCGACATGCAGTTCATGGGTGCCAAGCAAGCCATCGCCGATATCAACGCCAAGGGCGGCGTAGATGGCAAGATGCTCGAAGCCAAGGAATACGACGATGCCTGCGACCCTAAACAGGCCGTTGCCGTAGCCAACAAAGTGGTCAACGACGGCGTCAAGTTTGTCGTCGGTCACCTCTGCTCCAGCTCCACTCAGCCAGCGTCCGATATTTACGAAGACGAAGGCGTCATCATGATTACCCCGGCGGCCACCAGCCCGGAAATCACTTCCCGTGGCTACAAGCTGGTCTTCCGTACCATCGGCCTGGACAGCGCCCAGGGCCCTGCCGCCGGCAACTACATCGCCGACCACGTGAAGCCCAAAGTCGTTGCCGTGATCCACGACAAGCAGCAGTACGGTGAAGGCATCGCCACCGCCGTTAAACAGACCCTCGAGAAGAAAGGCGTGAAGGTTGCCCTCTTCGAAGGCATCAACGCTGGTGACAAAGACTTCGGCTCGCTCATTCAGAAGCTCAAGCAAGCCAACGTCGACTTTGTCTACTACGGCGGCTACCACCCTGAGCTGGGTCTGATCCTGCGCCAAGCCAAGGAAAAAGGCGTGAACGCCAAATTCATGGGCCCTGAAGGCGTCGGCAACGACTCCATCTCGCAAATCGCCCAAGGCGCTTCCGAAGGCCTGCTGGTCACCCTGCCGAAGTCTTTCGACACCGATCCGGCCAACAAGGCAATCGTTGAAGAGTTCACCAAGAACAAGCAGGACCCAACCGGTCCGTTCGTGTTCCCGGCCTACTCGGCTGTTGAAGTGATCGCCGGTGGTATCGCTGCCGCGAAGAGCGAAGACACCGCCAAGGTGGCAGCTGCCATCCACGCCGGTACCTTCAAGACCCCGACCGGCGACCTGAGCTTCGACGCCAAGGGCGACCTGAAGGACTTCAAATTCGTCGTCTACGAATGGCACTTCGGCAAACCAAAAACCGAAGTCTCCCCTCAGTAAGCCAGGCGTTACTGGTCAACAAGCCCACTGTGCAAGCAGTGGGCTTTGTTTTACGAGGTTTATGGGCCTGTCACCCGTGATCCGGGCGCTGGCTCACCTGAAAATCTTAAAACCGTCACCAGCGGTTCGCTGGCAAACGCTTCGTGCAACCTGATCACAGAACAGGGCACCGAGCCGGAAATTGACTCCACCAGTGAAATGCGTATCGGGTTTTTAGGAGCGCTGTAATGCCTGAGATCTATCATTTTTTCCAAACGCTGGTTAACGGCATGACCGTTGGCAGCACCTATGCCTTGATAGCCATTGGCTACACAATGGTTTACGGCATCATTGGAATGATTAACTTCGCCCATGGCGAGGTGTACATGATTGGTTCCTACGTGGCCTTCATCGCCCTTGCCGGGCTGGCCATGATGGGTATCCATTCTCTGCCGCTGTTGATGACCGCCGCGTTCATCGCGTCGATCGTCGTGACCAGTGCCTATGGCTACAGTATCGAACGCGTCGCTTACCGTCCCTTGCGCGGTAGTAACCGTTTGATCCCGCTGATCTCTGCGATCGGCATGTCGATTTTCCTGCAGAACACCGTATTGCTGTCCCAGGACTCCAAGGACAAGTCCATTCCCAACCTGATCCCGGGGAGCATCTCCTTTGGTCCAGGTGGTGCACAAGAAGTGCTGATTTCCTACATGCAGATCCTGGTCTTCGTCGTCACCCTGGTGGCGATGCTGGGCTTGACCCTGTTCATCTCCCGCTCCCGACTGGGGCGCGCCTGCCGTGCCTGTGCCGAAGACATCAAGATGGCCAACCTGCTGGGGATCAACACCAACAATATCATCGCCCTGACCTTCGTCATTGGTGCCGCACTGGCCGCCGTCGCTGCCGTGTTGTTGAGCATGCAGTATGGCGTGATCAACCCCAACGCCGGTTTCCTGGTAGGCCTGAAGGCCTTTACAGCGGCGGTATTGGGCGGCATCGGCAGCATTCCGGGCGCCATGCTCGGTGGGCTGGTGCTGGGAGTGGCCGAAGCCTTTGGCGCCGATGTGTTCGGCGACCAGTACAAGGATGTAGTGGCGTTCGGTCTTTTGGTTCTGGTGCTGTTGTTCCGGCCGACCGGCATCCTGGGCCGTCCGGAGGTTGAGAAAGTATGAGTAAATATCTTAAACAGGCGCTGTTCAGCGCCTTGCTGGTGTGGGCCGTAGCCTTCCCGGTACTCGGGCTGAAACTGAGCATTGTCGGGATCAACCTTGAAGTGCATGGCACCGGTCCTCTGACCCTGTCCATCATTGCCCTGTGCTCGGTGCTGATGTTCCTGAGAGTGCTGTTCAGCCAGCAGGTCGGTACTTTGTTCAAGTCCAACCGTGGCCCGCTGGTCTCGCCCAAGGTTGGCCAGTTCCTGACCCTGCCCCGCACCCAGCGCTGGATCATCATCGGCTTGATCGTGGCGGCACTGGTCTGGCCATTCTTTGGCTCCCGGGGCGCCGTCGACATCGCGACCCTGATCCTGATCTACGTACTGCTCGGCCTGGGCCTGAACATCGTAGTCGGCCTCGCCGGCTTGCTGGACCTGGGTTATGTGGGCTTCTACGCCGTGGGTGCCTACACCTACGCGCTGCTGTCGCACTACTTCGGCTGGAGCTTCTGGGTCTGCCTGCCACTCGCCGGCCTGATGGCGGCCACGTTCGGCTTTCTGCTGGGTTTCCCGGTGTTGCGCTTGCGGGGTGATTACCTGGCGATCGTGACCCTGGGTTTCGGTGAAATCATCCGCCTGTTCCTGCGTAACCTCACCGACCTCACGGGCGGCCCCAACGGTATCAGCAGCATTCCCAAACCGACGTTTTTCGGGCTGTCGTTTGACCGTACAGCCGCAGAGGGCATGCAGACGTTCCATGAATACTTCGGGCTGGATTACAACCCGGTGAGCAAAGTGGTGTTCCTGTACCTCGTGGCCCTGTTGCTGGCCCTGGCGGCGCTGTTCGTGATCAACCGCTTGCTGCGCATGCCTATCGGGCGTGCCTGGGAAGCACTTCGTGAAGACGAAATCGCCTGCCGCGCCTTGGGTCTGAACCCTACCATCATCAAGCTCTCGGCCTTCACCCTCGGCGCCGCGTTCGCGGGTTTTGCCGGCAGCTTCTTTGCCGCACGCCAGGGTTTGGTGACACCGGAGTCGTTCACCTTCATCGAGTCGGCGATCATCCTCGCCATTGTGGTGCTGGGCGGCATGGGCTCGCAGTTGGGCGTGATCCTGGCGGCGATCGTGATGATCCTGCTGCCGGAAATGATGCGTGAGTTCAGTGAATACCGCATGTTGATGTTCGGCGCCATGATGGTGCTGATGATGATCTGGCGACCTCAAGGCTTGCTGCCCATGCAACGTCCACACATGGAGCTGCGCAAATGAGCCGCGATATCCTGAAAGTCGAAAACTTGAGCATGCGCTTCGGCGGCTTGCTGGCGGTCAACGGCGTGGCCCTGACCGTAAAAGAAAAACAGGTCGTGGCGCTGATCGGCCCCAACGGCGCCGGCAAGACCACGGTCTTCAACTGCCTGACCGGCTTCTACAAACCCAGCGGTGGCAGCATCCTGTTGGACGGCCAGCCGATCCAGGGCCTGGCCGGCCATCAAATCGCCCGTAAGGGTGTGGTGCGTACCTTCCAGAACGTGCGGTTGTTCAAGGACATGACGGCGGTCGAAAACCTGTTGATCGCCCAGCATCGTCACCTGAACACCAACTTCTTTGCAGGCCTGTTCAAGACTCCATCGTTTCGCAAGAGCGAGCGCGAGGCCATGGAATATGCCGAGTACTGGCTGGACAAGGTCAACCTCACCGAGTTTGCCAACCGCCCTGCCGGGACCCTGGCCTATGGTCAGCAACGTCGCCTGGAAATCGCCCGTTGCATGATGACCCGCCCGCGGATCCTCATGCTCGACGAACCGGCTGCCGGCCTGAACCCTCGCGAAACCGAGGACCTCAAGGCACTGATCGGTGTGCTGCGCGAAGAAAACAACGCCACCGTGCTGCTGATCGAACACGACATGAAATTGGTCATGAGCATTTCCGACCATATCGTGGTGATCAACCAGGGCACACCGCTGGCCGACGGGACACCGGAACAGATCCGCGACAATCCGCAAGTGATCAAAGCCTATTTGGGGGAAGCGTAAATGCTGCAATTCGAAAACGTTTCCACTTTCTACGGCAAGATCCAGGCCCTGCACGACGTCAACGTCGAAGTACGCCAGGGCGAGATCGTCACGCTGATCGGTGCCAACGGTGCCGGCAAGTCCACCTTGCTGATGACCCTGTGCGGTTCGCCCCAGGCTTACAGCGGCAGCATCCGCTACCTGGGCGAAGAACTGGTGGGCCAACACTCCTCGGACATCATGCGCAAGAGCATCGCCGTGGTGCCGGAAGGGCGTCGCGTGTTTGCCCGCCTGACCGTGGAAGAAAACCTGGCCATGGGTGGTTTCTTCACCGACAAGGGTGACTATCAGGAGCAGATGGACAAGGTGTTGCACCTGTTCCCGCGGCTCAAGGAGCGCTTCAACCAGCGCGGCGGCACCATGTCCGGCGGGGAGCAGCAAATGCTCGCCATCGGCCGGGCGCTGATGAGCAAGCCCAAGCTGTTGCTATTGGACGAGCCATCCTTGGGCCTGGCACCGATCATCATTCAGCAGATCTTCGACATCATCGAGCAACTGCGCAAGGACGGTGTCACGGTGTTTTTGGTGGAGCAGAACGCCAACCAGGCGCTGAAAATCGCCGACCGTGCCTACGTGCTGGAAAACGGTCGGGTGGTGATGCAAGGCAGTGGTGAACAACTGCTGACTGATCCGAAGGTGCGTGAGGCGTACCTGGGCGGTTAATACTGCTCGGGAGTAAAAGCAGGCTTGTGTGGGAGCTGGCTTGCCTGCAATAGCATCGCCTCGGTATTTCAGATACACCGAGGCGCTGCTATTGCAGGCAAGCCAGCTCCCACATTTGTTTTATGTGAACCAAAAAATTTTACGAAACCCAAAATTATTTTCGCCTGGTTTGTAACGAGCCCCTTCCCCCCTTCTCTAGTGGTGTAAGCAAGCACAAACGCTTCCTTACTCAACCCCACTGCTGGAGAAACACCATGACTACCACCACTCGCTCCCTGTCCGCTGCCACCCTCGTCCTGGCCCTGGGCTCCGCCCTGAGCCTGTCGGCCCTGACCACCACCGCCCACGCTGCCGACGACATGCAGAAATGCTTCGGCGTTGCCGAAGCCGGCAAAAACGATTGCGCGGCGGGTGCAGGTACTTCCTGCGCGGGCACCTCGAAAACCAAGGATCAGGCGAATGCCTGGAAACTGGTTCCGGCCGGCACCTGCCTCAAAACTCCAAGCACCACCTCGCCGACAGGTTTCGGCCAGGAAGCCGCCTTCACCGCCAAGTCCTGAAACAGCCCTTCGCCTGAGTACTGATGATGACACTTTCATCCCCACACTCCGCCTCCCAGACTCAGGCGCCCGGTCTTCCCCGCCGGGCAGGGTTGGGCCTCAAGAACCAGCACTTCACGCAAGTGCTCAAAACCTTGCCCGATGTGGGTTTCTTTGAAGTCCACGCCGAAAACTACATGGTGGCCGGCGGGCCTTTTCACCACTACCTGGGTTTGATTCGCGAGCAGTACCCGCTGTCGCTGCACGGTGTCGGCCTGTCCATTGGCGGCGAAGGTCCGCTGAACCGCGAACACCTGGCACGCCTGGCGATGCTGATCGAACGTTATCAACCCCACTCTTTTTCCGAACACCTGGCCTGGTCCAGTCATGGCCCGGTGTTCCTCAACGACTTGTTGCCCCTGGCCTATGACCATGAAACCCTGATCCGTGTGTGCGAGCACATCGACCAAGTGCAAACCGCCCTCAAACGGCCAATGCTGCTGGAAAACCCGTCGACTTATCTGCAATTCCAATCCTCCACCCTGGATGAAACGGTCTTCATCAGTGAGGTCATCCGACGCACCGGTTGCGGCCTGTTGCTGGACGTCAATAACGTCTACGTCTCCTGCATCAACCACCAGCGTGATCCGATGGGCTACATCGACGCCTTGCCACTTCACGCGGTGGGTGAGATTCATCTGGCAGGTTTTGCTGAAGACACCGATAGCCTTGGTGACCGCCTGCTGATCGATGACCACGGCGCGCCCATCGACAACGCCGTATGGCACCTGTACCAGCAAGTGCTGGAACGGACTGGACCGGTGGCCACACTGATCGAGCGGGATAATCAAGTGCCGGCTTTCAGCGTGCTGCATGCAGAAGCACGCCAGGCCGACCGGCATCTGATGGAGGTGTGCTCATGAGCCATCAAGATGAGTTTGCCAATGCGCTGCTGGCACTCGACGAGCCCTGCCCCGACGGCCTGTTCAGCAGCAACGGCGCCGATCCGGCCAGCCGTTTTGCGGTCTATCGCAACAACGTTCACAGCTCATTGATCAACGCCTTGGCCACCAGTTACCCGGTGACCTTGCAACTGGTGGGAGAAGCGTTTTTCCAGGCCATGGCGGGGCTCTACGTCCAGGCGTTTGCGCCAGGCAGCCCACTGATCAATGAGTACGGCGGTGATTTCGCCGACTTTATCCAGGGCTTTGCACCCGCCGCGAATGTGCCGTACCTGGCCGATGTAGCGCGGTTGGAGCGTCTGCGGGTGAAGGCCTATCACGCGTCTGATGCGTTGTCCCTGGATCAGCAGGCCGTTATCACCGCCTTGCAACAACAGTCCACTCTGGGCGAGTTGCGCCTGCAACTGCATCCCAGCGTTGCGACCCTGAACTCGGCCTACGCCGTGGTGGGGTTGTGGGCGGCGCACCAGACAGGAGAGTCCCTGGCCACGCTCAATCCTCTGCACGCCCAAAGTGCTCTGGTTTTGCGCAACGGCCTGGAGGTCAAAGTGTTCGTCATCGACAGCGGTTCGGTGGCCTTTATCAACAGCCTCAACAACGACTGGCCATTGGAAATGTCATTGGCCTACGCCCTGGACGCTGCCGCCGAATTCGACCTGCACCAATGCCTGGCCCTGCTGATCGGCCACGGCGCCATCACTCATTTACACACCGAACAAAAGGTATCGCCATGAACACTGCCCGACCGTGCCTGATCCAAAGGGTCATCCAGCGTTTCGAAAAAATCCCCTACAGCCTGATTGCCTTCATCGCACGCTTTTCGATTGCGGCCGTGTTCTGGAAATCCGGCCAAACCAAGGTTGAAGGCTTTGCAGTGGACCTGATCAACGGCACCTTTGAACTGGGAGTGCCACGCCTGGCCAATTCCACCCTGCCACTGTTTCGCAGCGAATATCACGTGCCGTTGTTATCGCCGGAAGTGGCGGCTCATATGGCGGCCTTCGCCGAGCACTTTTTCCCGATCCTGATCCTGGTGGGTTTCGCCACCCGTTTTTCGGCACTGGCATTGCTGGGCATGACGCTGACCATTCAACTGTTCGTCTACCCGGACGCCTACCCCACCCACGGCACCTGGATTGCCCTGCTGCTGCTCTTGATGGCCAAGGGGCCGGGCCGCCTGTCCGTTGATCACTGGATTGCCCGGCATTATCGCTAAAGCCGATCCAGCGCTTCGCCGCTGCGCTTGAACCAGTGCACCAGATAATCCGCCAGCACTTGAGTTCGGCGCGGCAGGCCCCCTTGGTAAGGGTGAACGAGGTACATCGGCATACTCCGGGTCTGATAGTCACGCAGGAGCCAGCGTAGCCGGCCGTCAGCCAACTCTGCCTGCAACACGTAGGACGGCAGTCGTGCAATGCCAGCACCCACCAAGGCAGCCTTTTTCAGCAGGTTGTAGTGGTTGGAAGCAAACGTCCCGCAAACCCGGACCCGCAACAGTTCGTGCTGTTGGTGATACAGCCACTCTTCGCGGCCGCTGTAATGGCTGTTGAGCAAGCAGCGATGCCCCGCCAATTCCGCTGGCGTCGCCGGCTCGCCGTACTGTTCCAGATAGGCCGGGCTGGCGCACGTCATTTCATGCCAGGCCAGAAGTGGCTTGGCCACCAGCCGCTCGTCGTCAGCGGCCCCAGAGCGTACCGCCAGATCAAAGCCATCCCGGGCCAGGTCTCGATAACCATTGTTGAGCTCCAGCTCGATCTGCACCTGCGGGTACTGTTTAGAAAACTCTAGCAACAGGCCATCGAAGAAGGTCTCACCCAGGGAAACCGGAACGGTCATACGCACCGGCCCAGCCAAGTCATCCTTGAGCCGGGCCAGTGCCTGACGAGCTCGTTCGACCTGGGCTACCAACGCCTGAGCCTGAGGTAACAAGGCCGCACCCGCCGCGGTCAGGCTGATCCGCCGGGTAGTACGGTGCAGTAACACCACGCAATACTGCGCCTCCAACTGGCTGATGCGCTTGGACAGCTGCCCCTTGCTGCACCCCAGTTGCTCGGCCGCCAAGGTAAAGCTGCCCGCTTCGATCAATACGGCAAAGGCTGCCAGGTCATCCATTTCGCTCATGGATTGTTTCCATTTGAAAACCAAAGGTTGCCTATTAGCACGTTTATCCAACGAAAAAACCACTCTAGACTGAAATCTCACCTACATCTCTGGAGGAACGGCACGATGAAAATCCTATTGATTGGCGCCAGCGGCACCGTGGGTTCGGCGATCAAGGCAGAACTGTCCCAGCGCCATGAAGTCATCGCCATCGGTCGCAAGAGCGGCGACTTCCAGGTCGACATCAGCAGCAGCGCCTCAATCCGCAAGCTCTTCGAGCAAACTGGCAAATTCGACGCCCTGGTCTGCGCGGCCGGCAGCGTCAACTTCGTGCCCCTGGCGGACATGAGCGAAACCGACTTCGACCTTGGCCTGCAAGACAAGCTGATGGGCCAGGTCAACTTGCTGCTGATCGGCCGTGAATTCGCCAATGATGGCGCATCATTCACGTTCACCAGCGGCATCCTCAACCGTGACCCGATTCGCACCGGCGCCTCGGCCGCGCTGGTCAATGGCGCCCTTGATGCCTTTGTGAAAGCGGCCGCGATTGAACTGCCACGGGGGCTGCGCATCAACTCGGTGAGCCCGACCGTACTGTTGGAGGCCATGGGCAGCTACGCGCCATACTTCCGTGGTTTCAAACCGGTTCCGGGAGCGGAT
The DNA here is from genome assembly GCF_009724245.1 of Pseudomonas spelaei. Classification (GTDB taxonomy): domain Bacteria; phylum Pseudomonadota; class Gammaproteobacteria; order Pseudomonadales; family Pseudomonadaceae; genus Aquipseudomonas; species Aquipseudomonas spelaei. Next base: position 21,950 of record NZ_WNNK01000002.1, read on the forward strand.
GTGGGGTTGGCCTACGCGAAAAGCGTGGAAGGCCTGCAAACCGGGCAGACCTATATCGTTGGGTAACGGGCTTGTGATGCACCGCCAGCCTGCGTAACGTGGCGGCACTTATCAGGAGACCCGATAATGCGTGCCGCCCGTTCCCTACTGCTGATTGCCCTGCTCCCCCTGTTCACCGCCTGCCAGATGCTCGAAAGCGAGCCGGCCAAGCCGTCCCTTGCAAGCCTGACCCGTATGCAGGGTGAGCTGACAGCCGTCGGTGGCAAGCTGCTGTTTCAGCCCTGCCATGACCAACGCAACTATGTGGTCAACGACACCGGCGGCACCAGTATTCTGCAGGAAGCGGCCTCCCTCGCTGGCCAGCAAGGTGCCCTGTTTGCCGACTTGCGCGGCAAATTCTCCGGTGTCGCCAGTGGCACCCAAGGCCAGGTTGACCTGCAACAGCTCTACCGTGTCGAACGCTCGACCTCCGCCTGCGATGACCCCGACTTCAAGCGCATGATTCTGCGAGCCAACGGCCACAAGCCGGCCTGGGCAATGAATGTCACCGCCAAGGGCATGGTCCTGGAACGTGAAGGCCAACCTCCGCTGGCCGTGCCTTATGTAGAAGAGCAGTCGGGTGATGGCCGCTTCAACCTCATGACCGAAGCCAATAACCAGCACATCGAACTGTGGGTTGCCCCGCAACGATGTGTCGACAGCGTCAGCGGCAGCCTGCAACACATGAGCGCCGAGTTGCGGGTCAACGGTCAGGTACAACGTGGTTGCGCGGCGTTCGGCGGCTCCCGGGACGACTGATTCAGTCCAAGACTGTTTTAACATGACCGGAAACCGCTATTGGGGCTTATAATCGCCGGTTTGCAAAACCGCCGGCCGCAACCAACGCCGCATACCGGATCCTGTCATGTTACGAATCACCGAACTCAAGCTGCCCATCGACCATCCCGAAGAAGACCTGCGGCCTGCCATCGTGCAGCGCCTGGGCATCGCCAGTGATGACCTGCTCGATTTCACTTTGTTCAAACGCAGCTACGACGCCCGCAAGAAATCGTCGGAGCTGTGCTTCATCTACACCGTCGACCTGAACGTCAAAGGTGAAGCGGCCCTGCTGCTCAAGTTCGCCGATGACCGCAACATCAATCCGGCACCGGACGTCAGCTACAAGGTGGTCGGTCAGGCGCCGGAAGGCTTGACTGAACGGCCAATCGTGGTGGGTTTCGGTCCTTGCGGGATTTTCGCCGGGCTTCTGCTCGCGCAGATGGGCTTCAAGCCGATCATCCTCGAACGCGGCAAAGAAGTGCGCCAACGTACCAAGGACACCTGGGGCCTGTGGCGCAAAAGCGTGCTCAACCCGGAGTCCAACGTGCAGTTCGGCGAAGGCGGTGCCGGGACCTTCTCCGACGGCAAGCTGTACAGCCAGATCAAGGATCCGAAGTTTCACGGGCGTAAAGTCCTGCACGAGTTCGTCAACGCCGGAGCCCCGGAAGAAATCCTCTACGTCAGCAAGCCACACATCGGTACGTTCCGGCTGACGGGCGTGGTGGAAAACATGCGCCAGCAAATCATCGCCCTCGGTGGTGAAGTCCGTTTTGAACAACGGGTGACTGACGTGCTGATCGAAGACGGCCAACTGAATGGCGTGGTCATCGATGGCGGCGAACAGATTCTGTCCAGACACGTGATCCTCGCCCTCGGCCACAGCGCTCGCGACACGTTCCGCATGCTGCATGGCCGCGGTGTGTACATGGAAGCCAAACCGTTCTCGGTGGGGTTTCGCATCGAGCACCCGCAATCGCTGATCGACGCCGCACGCCTGGGCAAATACGCCGGGCACCCAAAGCTCGGTGCCGCCGACTACAAACTGGTACACCACGCCAAGAACGGGCGTTCGGTCTACAGCTTCTGCATGTGCCCGGGCGGTACGGTGGTAGCGGCGACCTCCGAGCCAAACCGTGTCGTGACCAACGGTATGAGCCAATACTCGCGTAACGAACGTAACGCCAACTCCGGGATCGTGGTGGGCATCACCCCGCAAGTGGATTATCCGGGCGGCCCGCTGGCCGGGATCGAGTTGCAGGAGCGCCTGGAGTCCCACGCGTTCATCCTCGGTGGCAGTAACTACGAGGCCCCGGCGCAGCTGGTGGGTGACTTCATCGCCGGCAAGCCGTCCACCGCCATCGGGACTGTCGAACCGTCTTACAAGCCAGGGGTAGCCCTGGGTGACCTGGCCCTGGCCCTGCCGGACTTCGCCATCGAAGCCATCCGTGAAGCCTTGCCCGCGTTCGAGAAGCAGATCAAGGGCTACTCGTTGCACGACGCGGTATTGACCGGCATCGAGACCCGCACTTCATCGCCGCTGCGGATTACGCGCAACGAAACGATGCAGAGTTTGAATGTGAAGGGCCTGTTTCCAGCCGGTGAAGGTGCCGGTTATGCCGGTGGGATTCTGTCGGCGGGTGTCGATGGGATTCGGATTGCCGAGGCCGTGGCACGGGATATGTTGGGCATCGAGGCCTGACGCTGCGTTTGCAGGAGCTGGCTTGCCAGCTCCTGCAAAGGTTCAGATATTCGCGCGCAACACATTGTCCGGCAGTGCTTCTCCTCGCTCCACGCTGGCCGCCACAGCCGCCATCAATCCGTCCAGTTCATACCCCTGCGCCGCCAGCCACGCTGGATCGTAATAAGTGGTGGCATACCGCTCACCGCCATCACACAAGATCGCCACGATCGACCCACTCTCCCCAGCCGACTTCATCTGCTGCGCCGCCATCAAGGCACCAATCAGGTTGGTCCCGCTGGAACCGCCCACACGCCGCCCTAAACGCTGCGCCAGGTAGTGCATGGCTGCCAGCGACAACGCATCCGGCACCTTGACCATGGCATCGATCACCTTGGGCAAGAACGACGCCTCAACCCGTGGCCGGCCAATACCCTCGATACGCGAGCCACAGTCCAGGCGCAACGTCGCGTCCCCGCTCAGGTAATAGTCAAAGAACACTGAGCGCTCGGCATCCGCGCACAACACACGGGTGCAATGTTGGCGATAACGCACATAACGCCCCAGGGTTGCCGTGGTGCCCCCGGTGCCTGGACTGGAAATCAACCAGCTAGGTTCCGGGTACCGTTCGAAGCGCAACTGCTGGAAGATCGACTCGGCGATATTGTTGTTCGCCCGCCAGTCGGTGGCGCGTTCGGCGTAGGTGAACTGGTCCATGAAGTGACCGCCGCTTTCCCGGGCCAGGCGTTCGGACTCGGCGTAAATCTGCGTCGGGTCCTGTACCAGGTGGCTCTTGCCGCCGTAAAAGGCAATCTGGGCAATCTTTTCCTGGGAGGTGGTTGCCGGCATCACCGCAATAAACGGCAACCCCAGCAGACGGGCAAAATACGCCTCGGAAATCGCCGTGGAACCGCTGGACGCCTCGATCACCGGCGCACCGGGTTTGAGCCAGCCATTACACAGTGCATAGAGAAACAACGAACGGGCCAGCCGATGTTTGAGGCTGCCAGTGGGGTGACTCGACTCATCCTTGAAGTACAACTCGATACCCGGCAGGCCTGGTAATGGCAATGGGATCAGGTGAGTGTCGGCGCTGCGCTGGAAGTCCGCTTCAATAATGCGAATGGCTTCGCGGGCCCAAGGTCGGTTGTCGCTCATGGTTGGCTTCTCTAAGGTTTTCAATCTCGATCTTAGGATGTTTCCTATGCTTCACACAGATACAGTCCAGACTCAATTGGACACACAATTGCCGGGCTGTGGTGGAACGCTCACTCAATCTTCTTCTTATAACAAAAAAGAATATAACTTTTGTTTTAACAACTAACGGTACGGGTTAGGGTACCCATCTATTGAACCTTGATTGGAGAGCATCCCTTGCCTCTGCGTAGCACTGTCACCCGTTTCTTCCAGCTGGAAGCCGCCAGCGGTCTGTTATTGATCGCCGCTGCGGCGCTGGCCCTGATCATCAATAACTCACCGTTGTCGCACCTGTACGCCGGTTTCCTCGATGTGCCGGTAGTGGCACAGATTGGCGCGCTGAAAATCGCCAAGCCGGCGCTGTTATGGATCAACGATGGCCTGATGGCCCTGTTTTTCCTGCTGATCGGCCTGGAGGTCAAGCGCGAGTTGCTCGACGGCCACCTGTCCAAGCCCTCGCAGATCGTACTGCCGGGCGCAGCCGCTATCGGCGGCATGGTCGTTCCGGCGCTGATCTACTGGGCGTTGAACAAGGACAACCCGGCGGCTCTCGGTGGCTGGGCGATCCCCATGGCCACCGATATCGCCTTTGCCCTGGGCGTTCTTGCCCTGCTGGGCAAGCGGGTACCCGTATCGCTGAAGCTGTTCCTGATGACCCTGGCCATCATCGATGACCTCGGTGCAATCATCGTCATCGCGATCTTCTACTCCAGCGACCTGTCCGGAGCCTCGTTGGCTGGCGCAGGAGCTTGCCTGATCGCCTTGATTGCGATGAACCGGCTGGGAGTGGTCAAGCTCGGGCCCTACATGATCATCGGCCTGATCCTGTGGGTGTGTGTGCTCAAGAGCGGCGTTCACGCCACATTGGCGGGTGTCACCCTGGCGTTCTGCATTCCGCTGCGCACCAAAAATGCCGAACCCTCGCCGCTGCTGAACCTGGAGCACGCCCTGCATCCCTGGGTGGCCTACGGCATCCTGCCTTTGTTCGCTTTCGCCAACGCCGGCGTATCGCTGGCCGGGGTCAACCTGGAAAGCTTCACCCACCATGTGCCAATGGGCATTGCTGCCGGCTTGCTGGTGGGCAAGACCGTCGGCGTCTTTGGCCTGACCTGGCTCGCCGTGAAAGCCGGCCTCGCAGCCCTGCCCAGCGGCGCCAACTGGGGCCAGGTGCTGGGGGTCGCGATCCTGTGTGGTATCGGCTTCACCATGAGCCTGTTTGTCGGCTCCCTGGCGTTCATACCAGGCAGCAGTGAATACGCCGGCATGGACCGCATGGGTATTCTTACCGGCTCCATCCTGGCTGCACTGATCGGTTATGCAGTGACCGCGATGGCCAGTCGCAAACAGGCAGTGGTTCAGCCTTAAACCCGTTCCGGTGTGGGCGCACTTGCGTTCACACCGGAGCACTTACCTTTTCAGCCAGTTCACCACCTCCTCGCAGAACCCTCCTACATCCCTCTCCCTGTACCTCCAATAACGTCGTGCTCCCGGCATTGAGCCCGGATTTCGTTATGAAGCCAGGAGGGCGCGATGGCAAACAACAAGGATGTACCCCAGGTCTGGCGATCCTATGGAACCGGGACCGGGGGCTATCGACGCCTCGAACACATGAACGCGCGCGAACTGGCGGACAGTGAGGACAGGCAAAACGCATACGACGCCATGCTTGCCCGCCAGGAGGCTTACGAGACTCGTATCAAGGTTGAGCCACAACCTACCCTGCCACCTATTGTGGGTTGCGTATTCGCCAAGTCCTGCAACCTGCCGAACGCGATCATCAACTACAGCAACCCTTCCGGTTTCATACCTACTGATCGTTTGGCGGACTACGGTGAGCATGTCCTGCTTGGCGGCCGCGAAACGGATGACGCAGGGCTACTGCATCTCAAGAAAGTAAGTGGCAGCACACTACCAGCCGGTCTGGGAACCCTCGCCCTGAGCGGTTCGAGTATTACCTCCGCTGCCGGAGCAGCAGGGGCTGTCGCAACAGGGTTGATGGTGGGCCTGGTGGCGCTGATCTGGCCTTCCAGCCTCGGTGACGGTGCTCTTTATAACGATGAACAACTTCGCGCCCTGCCTCGGGCCCGCACACGGGTTCGTTTGCATATCGAGCAACAGGCCGGAGGGCGTATCAAAGGCTACGCGTTCTACACCGGGAAGAACCCCGATTGGGAAATGGTCGATGTTGTGCAGTTTGGCCTGCGTGGCACGCAATACGTGGCCGATCTGGGCGAGGGCGTTGAGCTGATCTGGACACCCGCTCTTGATCCTGCTGACACCCTCGGCATGCCTGCGCTGGAGTCTGCGCCGCAGTCTCCTCATATCTGGGTCTATCCCCCGAATGAGGCGGCTGCCAACATCATCGTCGATCCGGTCTATCCGCCGGAGTACCGAGATTTCATTCTGGTGTTTCCGGCGGATTCAGGAGTTCGGCCGCTATATATCGTCGTAAGCCTGAGGTATGAGGATGCTCCCTATCATGGAACAAAAGATAACTCCGTTAAAAGCAAAAGACCGACTAACGGCCTGGAAGCTCTTAACAACTCTGTACAGGTGAAGCCTACCGCTCCACGTCGAATCGGTATCGACCCGCAAACGCAAGAGTTCGTAGTCATTGATTTCACAGAAGATGGCATTTATCACGGTCATGTACGGCCATGGGAGGCGCTTCATCAGGATATGAAGAATGCTTTAATAAAAGCTAATAAAACCAACCGAAAAGGAAAAGTCTTAGGAGCGAAAAAATGAACATGCGTTACCACGACCCCCTTATGAGTCACGATGAAGCAGCAAGCGATCTCACCACCGGGGATCAGAGCAAAATCACAACAGCACTGATTTCAGTTGGCCTTAACGAAACAGATAGCATCTGGGCGCAAGAAGTTTGCCTACAACATATGAACGACAACAACCCGGCAATCGCCTCGGCGGGAATAGTTGCCATAGGTCATATTGCACGTCGGTTCGGAGCTCTGGATATGGCGAGAGTTTCTCCGGCGCTACAACAGGTGCAGAGAAAATTTCCATCGCTGAGTGGTGTCGTAGAGAGCGCGCTTGACGATATCGAGATGTTCACCTGACACGCCCAGAATAGCGGCCAACAAAAAACCCCAACCAGTCACCCGGTTGGGGTTTTCTTTTCCCGCTGCTTTTACCCTTAACGAGTAACGCGGCTGGTCCCGTCAACGGTCATGATGCGAACACGATCACCGATACGGAAGATTTCATTTTCCTGAACGGCCTGAACGTAGGCGCGCATGCTGCCATCGTCTTCGCGAACAGTGATTTCCACGCCTTGGGTGCGGGTCAGGCCTTCTTCGGTAGCCGAACCAATCAGCCCGCCTGCTACGGCACCGATGACTGCAGTGACGATGCTGCCACGACCGCCGCCGATGGCGCTGCCGCCAACACCACCGATGACTGCGCCAGCAGCGCCGCCGATTGGGGTCTTGGTGCCTTCGATTTTCACCGGACGCAGGGCTTGGATGGTACCCATGCGTACGGTTTGCACACGACGCGCTTCGTCACGGGAGTAGGAGTCGCCCGTCAGACTCGAGGCGCAGCCACCCAGCAGCAACGACATGGTGGTAAAGCAGGCAACCAGTAAAACAGACTTACGCATAGCATCAACTCCAAAGGACAAGTGGCCATTAAACTCCGCAGCTTGACGCCTGTCACGGCCAGCCCGGCATAAAATTGCTTTCATTCAGCCCTAGTACAGACTGCCTGTACCGCAAAACTCGACGAACGGTAGCACGTTGCGCCGCCTGCAGACAGTTGGCCAAGGTTTGGGATGAGAAGGTCAAACGCAACGATTTGCCGCCATGACTGCAGGACGCAGCACATGATTATGAGGTCCCGTAGCCGCAAACGGCCACGGGCGATGCAAGTATTACGGTGCCAAACGCTCACGGGTCCAGTCGGCGCCCTGCAAGCGGTAGTTCAAGCGATCATGCAGACGGCTCGCGCGGCCCTGCCAGAACTCGATGCGCTCCGGCAACAGGCGATAACCGCCCCAATGTTCGGGGCAGTCCGGCTGGGTGTCACTGAATCGCTGCTCGGTGGCCTTGAGCAAGTCTTGCAACTCCTCGCGATCCTTGATCACCCGGCTCTGCGGGGACGCCCAAGCGCCCAGGCGGCTACCCAGCGGGCGGACCTGATAATAAGCATCCGACTCCTGCGGCGTAACTTTGACCACCCGCCCCTCGATCCGCACCTGACGTTCCAGGGTTGGCCAAAAGAAGGTCATGGCAGCAAAGGGCCGTGCCGCAAGCTGTTCGCCCTTGGCACTCTGATAATTGGTGAAGAAGGTAAAGCCCTGTGCATCCAGCCCCTTGAGCAGCAGGATCCGGCAGTGCGGGCGACCGTCCTGGTCGACCGTGGCCAGAGTCATGGCATTGGCCTCCACCGGTGGCTGCTCGGTTTTCAGCGCATCGCTGAACCACTGGTGGAACAAGGCAAACGGTTCGGCCGGGGCCTGAGCCTCGCTCAAACCGTCCCGTGTGTAGTCACGGCGCATATCGGCCAGTGCCTGGGTCATGCGGCTTTATCCTTCTCGCTCAGCAGATCAGTTTTTTGCCTGGTCGTTCGAAACCGCTGGCGCAGCAGCCTTGGCCGGTGCTGGCTTTTTCGCGGCGGTTTTTTTGGCTGGAGCTTTTTTAGCTGCAGTCTTGGCGGCAGCCTTCTTGGCCGGTGCCTTTTTCGCTGTAGCCGCTTTTTTCGCAGCCGGAGCAACAGGTGCCGGAACGTCCTGCACAGCCACCATTTCAGCCTTCGGCGGGTTCGCCGAGTTGTACTTGCTGAGCAAGGCCAACATGGTGGTGCGCTGGGTGAACATGATTTCCATACGACGGTTCAAGGCACGGCCCTGGGTGCTGTCGTTGGCGGCACGCGGCATCAGGTCACCCATGCCACGCAACATCAGGCGATCCTGTTTCAAGCCGCTCAGGCTGAAAATCGAAGCGATGGATTGTGCGCGCTCTTTAGTCAGGGCCTGGCTCTGAGGGCCAGTACCGGTGCCATCAACATGGCCCAGGACCAAAACAGCAGTCTTCGGATCGCTTTCAACCGCCTTGGCTACACGGGTGAACGGACCAAGGGTCACTGGCAGCAACATGGCTGGACGCTTCGGGTTGTAGGAACCATCAACCGGGGCAATCACCACCAGAACGTTGTCGCGACGTTCAAGTACCAGATTGGTGCCCTTGATGGCCGTGCGTAGACGCGGCTCATAGTCGTCCAGCCAGGCCTGGGTGATTTTCGGGTCCGGCATCGGGACGTTGGTCACGTCTACCTTGGCCAACGGCTTTGGCTTGCTTTCGAACGGCCACCACCAGCGAGGCTCGGCATCGGTCTTGGCAACCGGCGCGGCAGTCGATGCCGGGGTTGCAGCCGCGAGATCGGCTTTCAGATCAGCTTTGGCATCAGCAGCTTTTTCGTCAGCGCTTTTCGCGGAGAAAGGCCACCAGCTGTAGCTGGTGTCCGCCTTGGCAACCGGCGCAGCAGCGTCGGCTTTTACAGGAGCATCAGCCTTGGCTGTAACGCTAGGCTTGGCATCTGGTTTGGCATCCGGCTTAGCGCCGGCTACGACTGAGTCGTCCTTGGAAGCAGTCTTGTCGGAACCGAATGACCACCAATGCCCACCTTGCGCATCATTCTGCGGAGTTTGTGCGCAACCGGTAATAGTGAGGCAGAGCGCCAATGCCAAGGACTTGTTCGATAACATGAGATTTCCACAAAATGAGAAAAAACCAAGGGTCTAGATGACCCGTTAAACAGACGCTTCTAGAACATTAAAGTTACAGCATTTCGTCCGGCGTCTTTTTGAGCAACGCTTTATAGACGCCTTTGTAACAAAAAACCACGTAACAGCAAGCTATTTACAGACAACCGGCCAATATTCTTACTAACTTTTGCGCTCTTGGGTCCATCAATACATAAGGTCCCAGGGTATTAGTCACAAAACCGAAGGCTACATCATGTTCCGGATCCGCAAACCCCACTGAGCCGCCCGCCCCCGGATGGCCGAACGCCCGTGGGCCAAGGCCGAAAGTCGCATTCGGCACCTGGGGTTGATCCAACATGCAGCCCAGGCCAAACCGGGTTTGAGTCAATAAGGTCTTATCCGGGCCAAGACTGTGTTCGCGGGTCAACTCTTCGAGCATATCCGCCTCCAGCAAACTACCGTCCAGTAACCCGCTATAAAAGCCCGCCAGGCTACGGGCATTACCGTGACCATTTGCCGCTGGCTGCTGCATGCGTCGCCATTCGGGTTTATTAGTGCTGGTGAGAATAGACGGTGGATTGGTAAATGCACGCGTAGTCATCGCCTGGGGCTCACGCATTGTTACTTGCAGTAAACGCTGCGCCGCCTCATCACCCATATTGCCCTTGCCCCGAGCAATATGCGCGACTCTATAAAACTCCTCATCGGCCAGCCCGACATGAAAGTCCAGGCCCAATGGCCGAGCAACCCTGGCCACGATGGACTCTCCCGGCCCGCGACCGTCGGCCCGGCGCAACAGCTCCCCAACCAACCAGCCATAGGTAATCGCGGCATAACCATGGCCCTCACCCAGTTTCCACCACGGAGCTTCGGCGGCCAGAGCATCGACCATCATCTGCCAGTCGTACAGGGCTTCGGCAGGAAGCGTCTCACGCAGCGCTGGCAACCCGGCCTGATGGCAGAGCAGATGGCGCAGGGTGATGGATTCCTTGCCGGCCGCAGCGAACTCCGGCCAATACCTGGCCACCGGCGCGTCGAGTTGCAACTTCCCCTCAGCCACCAGTTGCAGGGCGGTGACGGCGGTAAAGGTCTTGGTGCAGGAGAACAGATTGGCAATGGTGTCGCTGTGCCAGGCCTCACTGCCATCCTTGTCGGCAGTGCCCGCCCACAGGTCAACGACAGTCTCACCGCCGATTTGGATACACAACGCGGCGCCACGCTCCTGAGGGTCATCGAACAGCGCGGCAAAGGCTTCACGCACCGCTTCGAACTTAAGCTCGTAATGACCCTGAATCTGCACCGAAGCCCCCTGGAAAAAGTACCGCATAAAGTGGCCGACATTGTTCCAGCGATTGTGGGATTTGGAAACCCGTTACCGATGAATCAATGACCATTTCCCGAATGCCCGCCAGCATGTCCAGCCCCCTGCCCTGCGCCTTTACCTTCATGCCCAGGCTTGCCACCGTCACCGGCGTGGGCGGCGCTGACCGCCTTGGCTTTTTCGGCTTCCTTGCCCAACTGGTCGACTGCTGCCAGGTTGCTTTTGCGCACACTGTCGACAAAGCCCTGGAACGGCACATCGGTGATGCCCACCAGGCCAAAGTGGCCGTTTTCACCGTCCAGCAGCCGACCGGTGACAGGCTGGTCGAGGTACTGGAACCAGTGCACACCCACAATCGACGGTTCGACCATGGCCTGCTTGAGGAAGTTGGCGTACGCCGGGCCACGGTCTTCTTCCCGGGCCAATTGGGTCACGCCGCCCCAGAACGGGCCACGATCGTTCGAGCCGAAGTTGAATTCGGTAATCAGCACGGGTTTGTCCAGCGCGCGCAAGGCGGCAAAGTCATAACCATCCTGGGGTTTGAGGGTGTACATGTTAAAGCTCAACACGTCGCAATACTGTACGCAGGACGCCACGGCCTCCGGCGTGCTCACGGCAAAGCGGCCGCCCAGCAACAGCTGGTTGGGTGCATGCCATTTCAGCGCGTCGGAGATGGTCTTGAAATAAGCATCGGCGAAGGTCTTCTGGAAGTATTTGAAATCCGCTTCGATTTCCGGGTGTTCAGGACTCGGCATTGGCGGCACGAAACCCGGGTCTTCCATCAGCTCCCAAGCCGGCAAGTCAATGCCCCACGCCCGCGACAAGCCTTCCTGGTTGCGATACTTGTCCCGCAGTTGCTTGAGAAAGGCCCGCTTGGCCGGTACGTCGGTGGTCATGCGCAAGGTGCCATAGGCCAGGGCGTAACGGGACTTTGCGTCGTCTCCAGGACCCGCCCAGGCCAGTTCGTTATCGGCAAAAAAGCCGATCAGCCATGGATCGTCACGATGGTCGCGGGCAGCAATCGCCACCGCACGTTCGGTAGCCATGGCAAAGCGCGGATCGAAGGGATCAGGCATTCCACCCCACCAATCGGTACCAGTGCTGATGCTGGCGTAATCGCCGACGATCGACAGCGGCAAGGTGTACGGCACACGGCCAGCGGTTGCCAGTTCAGGAGAGCTCCAGTTGCCAACCGTGTTGAATCCCCAGGCTTGCAGGCGGTCCAGGGTGTGATTGACCCAGCGTTTCTGGTCGAAACCTTCTGGCGTGCAAGGCGCAGCCGCCTCGGCTTTCGCTTCACCGGCCTGGTGTACGGCGGGCACGCAAGGCTGGCCGTAAGTGCGCTGCAAGTTAGCACCATAGAAGTCGTACCAGCGGCCGGCGTTGAAGCCGCGCCCTTGATCGGCGCCGTTGCCGCTACGGTTGTCGCCACTGCCGTAGTACTTGTCGAACGGCTCACCGGCCTTGGGCAGTGCGGCAAACATCCATTCGCGTCCTGCCACATAGGTCTGGTTGTTATCCGGAGCGACGGTATTGACCCCCAGGGAGTAGAACGGATGACCTTCCGGGGTCACCAAATACCAGCGACCATCACGCTTCTCGGTGCGGAAAAAACCACTGGCCTCGAAGGCCGGGCCTTTGTTCCAGCCACCAAACTTGTCCAGGGAGGAACGATCACGCTCAGCGAGCCACCCCTTGAGTTGTTGCTGCTCCTTGGTCGCGGCGGCTTTCAACTGCTCATCGCTGCTGATTTTTTCAGGCCACCTGCCACGACTGGACTGCCCATAGGCATCAACCAAGTCGCTGTAGACGGCCTTGAGCACCGGTTCGCTGTCCTGCACGCCGAAGCGTTCCAGCAGGATGCTTTGGGCCACGTTGGGCTGGATCATCGACAGCGTCACCGACACGACCTGGCTGCGATCGACCTCCCCTGCACTGCTGGCCAACAACACACGCTGGCCCTCCACCGTCATCGGCATCAAAGGCCCCGCTTTCATCCCCTGACTCAGGGGCGAGTTGGCTTGCAGCGGGATCAACAGGGTCTGCGCCGGGCCTGCCGGCAAGTCGATACGGCTGACCAGGGTCTTGCCATCATTGCTCTGGACTTTGACGTATAGGGTCAACGCCCAATCCATCGCGCTTTGGATACGCAAGCTCATGGCGCTGGACTGGGACCAGTCCCAGACGCCGCTCTGCGGGCTGAGCACCAGGCTCGGCTCTGCCGCCGGGTTGAAGGTGATACGGCGCAGCACTTCGCCTTCCGGGGTTTGTTCTGCGTTGTATTGCGGCAGGCTGGCGTCCTGGGTCGCCACTTTGACCACGTCGGCAGGCCGGACAAAGTTGAACAGTGTTTGCTGTCCGGCAGGCGCAGCCAGCAACGGCGCGGCGAACAACAAGGCAAAAAGAGCGGGCAGCGTGCGAATCATACGAACAAGGTTCTCCCAAACGGCCGATGAATGGCCTGATGACATAAATCAATAATAACGGTGAGATAGACCACGAAGTGGGCGGTTTCGCCCACGGTGGTTCAAGATATTTCGCGACGGAACGGCGGCAACGCGTTCAGGATCGCTTTGCCGTAACGCTGGGTGACCAGGCGTCGGTCAAGCAAGGTGATGGTGCCGCGATCCTGTTCGGTACGCAGCAGGCGACCGCAGGCCTGAACCAATTTCAAGGACGCGTCCGGCACCGAGATCTCCATGAACGGGTTACCTCCCCGAGCCTCGATCCACTCGGCCAATGCAGCTTCCACAGGATCATCCGGTACCGAGAACGGGATCTTGGCGATCACCACGTGCTCACAGTAGGCACCGGGCAAGTCCACACCTTCGGCGAAACTCGCCAGGCCGAACAACACGCTGGAGTCACCGCCATCAACCCGCGCCTTGTGCTTGTTCAGGGTTTCCTGTTTCGACAGGTTGCCCTGGATAAACACCTGCTTGCGCCAATCGCGATCGAGGCCGTCGAACACATCCTGCATCTGCTTGCGGGACGAGAACAGCACCAAGGTACCTTTGGAACCTTCGACCAATGACGGCAGATCACGGATGATCGCCGCCGTGTGGGCCGGTGCGTCCCGTGGGTCGGCCTTGAGGTCAGGGACACGGAGTACGCCGGCATCGGCATGATGGAATGGGCTCGGCACCACCGCAGTGACGGCCGTTTTTGGCAGGCCGGCGCGCATACGGAAGCGGTCGAAGGTACCCAGCGCCGTCAGCGTTGCCGAGGTGACCAACGCTCCGTAAGCCACGTTCCACAAGTTACGCCGCAGCATTTCCGCCGCAAGGATCGGGCTGGCGTTGACCTCGATGTCGAACAATGCACCGCTTTCCGACAAGGTCAACCAGCGGGCCATGGGCGGGTTGTCTTCCGGGTCTTCGGCAGTGAAGGCGGTCCACAGCTCCCAGTTGCCCTGGGAACGGGACAACAGGCTGCCGAACAGCGGGTACCACTCTTCGGCCTGATTGCTGGCGATGCCGATGTTGACCTCACCATCCATGCCTTCCTTGAGCAGATCGGTCAGGCGGGTGAACAGGTCGGTCAGCCGGGAAAAGCCCTTCTTCAGTTCAATGCCCATTTCCCGCATATGTTCGGGAATCATTCCACCCACGAAACGGTGACGCGGGCGCTCGCGGCCTTCCACATCTTCGCCGGGCTTGAAGTCCGCCACCTGCTCACAGGCGCTGAACATGAACTGTTGCTGGGTCTTGATCTCTCGCGCCAGTTCCGGGACTTGCTCGATGAACTTGCCGAGGTCGCCGGGCAGCGGATGCTGGGCCAGCAACTTGGTGAGGTTCTTGGCGGTGGTTTCCAGCCAGTCGGCAGTGGAACGCAGCCGGGTGTAGTGGGCAAAGTGGCCGATGGCCTTGTCTGGCAAGTGGTGACCTTCGTCGAATACGTAAAGCGTGTCGCGCGGGTCCGGCAGCACGGCGCCGCCGCCCAGGGCCAGGTCCGCCAGGACCATGTCATGGTTGGTGACGATAACGTCGACCTTGCCCATGCCTTCACGCGCCTTGTAGAAGGCGCACTGGCCGAAGTTGGGGCAGTGACGGTTGGTGCATTGGCTGTGGTCGGTGGTCAGGCGTGCCCAGTCGGAATCTTCCAGGGCATTGGGCCAGCTGTCACGATCGCCGTCCCATTTATTACCGGCAAGTTTCTCGATCATGCTGGTAAACAGCTTCTGACTGGCCTCATCCACCTCGATCTTGAAGCCTTCTTCTTCGAACAGCGACGCCGTGGCGGTTTGCGCGTGACCTTCCTGCAACAACACGTCGAGCTTGGACAGGCACATATAACGGCCACGGCCCTTGGCCAGGGCGAAGGTGAAGTTCAGACCGCTGTTGCGCATCAAGTCGGGAAGGTCTTTGTAGACGATCTGCTCTTGCAGGGCCACGGTGGCCGTGGCAATCACCAGGCGCTTGCCCGCGGCCTTGGCGGTGGGGATCGCAGCCAGGCTGTAGGCCACGGTTTTCCCGGTACCGGTGCCGGCCTCGACGGCCACCACCGCCGGGTCGCCACTGCGCCGGCCTTCGTCGTCGGTGTCGATATCCCCGAGGACCTTGGCGACTTCAGCGATCATCAGGCGCTGACCGTAGCGCGGTTTCAAGCTCTTGGCTTCGAGAAAACGCGTGTAGGCGCCCTGGATCGTGGTTTTGAGTTCAGTGCTGATCATGGATAGTCGGGCGCAAAAAACGCTGGATAAATTTTCAGTGGTTCGGATCGGCCGCTATCATACCCCGCTAATTAATCCCGCGCAGAACGGAGTACCCCAATGACCGTCTTTAGCCTCGCTTACACCCTGCATGTACTGGCCGCCCTGATCTGGGTCGGCGGTATGTTTTTCGCCTGGATGATCCTGCGCCCGGCCGCCGTGGCCGCGCTTGAGGGCCCTGCCCGGCTGAAACTGTGGGTGAATGTGTTTCAACGTTTTTTCGTGTGGGTCTGGGTGGCAGTGCTGATATTGCCGATCAGCGGCGTCGGCCTGCTGCAATTGCGCTTCAACGGGTTTGAGACCGCGCCGCGTTATGTGCAGATCATGATGGGTTTGTATCTGGTGATGACGGCGCTGTTTATCCGCATCCAGGCGCTGAAATTGCCGGAACTGCGCACGGCAGTGGCGGCTGAGGATTGGCCGGCAGGCGCAGCTGCCCTGGGGCAAATCCGCAAGTTGGTGGGGATCAATCTGATTGTCGGGTTGGTGCTGGTGGCAGTGGCGTCGGCACGGCCGATGTTCTGAGGCGCCCCATACACCGCCTTCGCGGGCTTGCTCGCGAAGGCGTCAGATCATTCGATTCACAACCGCTGAACGGTCACAGAACCCGCAGGCCCCGCCACACCCGGTTGCCCTTCAAGCCCCGGCCGGCCTTTCTCGCCGCCATCGGCGCGATACACCAGGCAACCCTTGGACTGCCCGCCTTTCCCCGGCTTGCCCGCGGTGCCCGCCAAGCCACCGGCACCACCCTCCACCCAGACCTTGATCTGCTCGCTCGGATAATCCTGAGGCAATTCGACCCGCACTTGCGCGCCCGCCGCACCTGCCAGCCCGTCACCGCCATTGTCGCCATTGGCACCGCGTCCGGCAGAGCCCCAGGTGCAACCCGGGTCTTCGCCGTTGGCTCCGTCGAGGCCAGAATAACCCTGGGCTCCAGCGCCGCCACGGGCGTCCACCGACAGTTCATTGGCATTCAGGGATTCGATACGCAAGCTCAGGTCACGCCCCGGCTTGGCCGGTTTCTCGTGGGTCCCGGGGGCGCCGCGAGAGGTGATCTGGCTGCCGTGCTCCAGTTGTGCATGACGCACCTGCAGTTGCAGGCCAACAGTGCTGGGCACGATGGCGATTCGCGCTTCGCGGCCCAGATGCAATTCGTCGACATTGACCTGAGTAACCGTGGAAGGAATCAGCAAAGTGCCGTAGTCAGCCACGTCCAGCCGTTCCAGTTGCAACACGCTGCTGCTATTGGGCAGGCGCATCAATGAGTTGGTCTCGACACTGACGCTCTGGGCCATGGCCATGGGGCTGGCCAGCAGGGCCAATAGAAAAACCTTACGCATGATTGGCCTCCTCATTTACATCAGCAACGGGTGCGGGCGCCGGAAGGCTCTGCAAATGGAACATACCCACCAGCAAAATCTGCAAACGGTCACGCCAGGGATGGGCACGGTTTTTCACGCTGCCGTTGAATAACAGCAACTCCAACAGATGGGTCACAAGCAAAAGACTGCCGGCCAGGTTGACCAACAGATGAAACGGATTGATCAGTGGCTTGAACAAGTTGATCACCACCACAACCCAGAACAACAACGTCAGGAACTTCCCCAACCCCCAAAACACCTTCATCCCGCACGCTCCCCTTGCACATTATTCTTTGGGCGCACAGTAACGACTTCTACAGGCGATTTGCCAGTGAAGGATAAAAAAACTTGATGGCAGGTCGTCGCCAGCAAAGCCCCTGTGGAGCCCACAGGGGCAATGGATCTGTCAGCGGTTGATCTGAATCTCAACCCGACGATTGAGGGCGCGACCTTCGGCGGTTTTGTTGTCCGCCACCGGATGGCTTTCACCCGCACCGGTTACCGAAACGAAGCTGCTGCGGGGCACACCGGAACTGACCAGATAATCAGTCACTGAATGGGCGCGCTTTTCCGAGAGTTTCTGGTTATAGGCATCTTTGCCGACGCTGTCGGTATGTCCGCTAACCCGCAGTTGTGCACTCGGGGCTTCTTTTTTCAGACGAGTGGCGATGATGTCGAGCTTGGTTTTATCTGCCGCAGTGAGTTTGGCCGAGTCGAACTGGAAGTGAACATCGCGAATCACGATGGTTTCTTCCTTGACCACCACCACTTCCTCGACCACCGCTACAGGTACCGGTGGGCAGCCATTGGCATCCACCTGCACGCCTTTGGGAGTACCGGGGCACTTGTCGCGGCTGTCCGGCACGCCGTCGCCGTCTTCATCACCATCGCCATGAACCCAGCACCAGGCGCCAGCCATACCACCAATCAACAGTGCGCCACCGCCGGCCCATGATGAGCTTTCGGTCGCGCCGAGGGCGGCGCCGGTCACACCGCCCACCGCGGCGCAGGTGGGCCAATCGGTTTTCTGCAAGCCTGCGCAACCTGTCAATACTCCGGTTAGCAGAACCAAGGGGAGAGCTGTCCGCATGATGCTCATCTGATTTCTCCTGAGGGGATCGGCCGGGAGCCGATGGCTGGAGTAAAGACCGCTCCTTTCATCTGCGCCAGCGTGTCACACCCCTGTATTCATTGGCCGAAGTTGCTTTTCTCAGACTTTATCCAGCGCCCCGCTCTAGGCCCGCACGCTCAGGCAGGCTAGTCTCTACGGTCCAGATGTGAGGATCTTCGATGACCGCCGGTATTTCTTCCCGTACACCTCAGCAAGCGCTCGCCGCCTTGCTCGATCTGCATGCCCCAAAACGCCTGCTGCTATTGGGTGCGAGCCAATTCGGGGCCCTTGATGCGTTCAAGGAGGCACATCCCGATACCGTCGTGTCGTTCGCCGAGCCTGAACCTTTGCCTGAAACATTGGCGGCCCAGCGCTTTGACCTGGCACTGGTGGTCGATTGCCTGGAGCACCTGTCAAAACCTGCGGGTCTGACGCTGCTGGGTGGCATCCGCAACCTCAATGCCAGCCGCATCGCGGTACTGGTCGACCTCGGCGCCTGCGACTGGAAAGACACCGATTTTTTCTCCCTGGCCCTGCAAGCCAGCGAGCGTTTTCAGCGCGATGATCAGGTATTGACGCTGTTTACCTACGATCTGCTTGACTATAAACAGGTGCCGGACTGGCTGAACGCCCGCTTCTGGGCCAACCCGGAAAATTTCGGAAAGTATTGGTGGTAACCCGATGAGTACATCCATTTGCCCATGCGGCAGCGGCAACCTGCTGGATGCCTGCTGCGGTCATTATCACGCTGGCCACCCCGCGCCTTGCGCCAGCGCTCTGATGCGTTCGCGCTACAGCGCCTATGTATTGGGGCTGGTGGACTACCTGGTGGCCACGACACTGCCTGCGCAACAGGCCGGCCTGGACCGGGAGGCCATCAGTGCCTGGAGTGCCCAAAGCACTTGGCTGGGTCTTGAGGTGGAAAGCTCGGAGGTATTCGGTGGGCAACCCGAGCACGCCTTCGTCACCTTTACCGCCCGCTGGCATGACAGCACCGGCGAACACAGCCACAGAGAACAGTCATCCTTCGTACAAAATGACGGGCGCTGGTACTTCATCGATCCAACGGTGGAAGCAAAGGCTGGACGTAATGATGCTTGCTTGTGCGGCAGTGGGCAGAAATTCAAGAAGTGCTGCTCAAGCTACCTCTGAACAGCCTCGCAGAAATTTCGTCGATACCCTGCAGGCTCGCCCTTGCTATGCTGAAACTTCTCACGGAGTAACGGCATGGTTTCTCAGGCACGGATATTCAGGACTTTCAGCCTTCTGCTGGTGATCACCTTCGGGCTTGGCGGTTGCGCGTCGTGGTTCGCCGATGACGCACCAGAGCCCCAGGTGCAGTTGGTCAAGGTCGAGCTGGTCCGGGCCAAGTTGCTCGAGCAGAAGTTCAAGCTGTACTTTCGCGTCGATAACCGCGACGACTCGGACCTGACGGTTCGGGGCCTGATCTACAAAATCACCCTGGACGACCTGTTGCTGACCGAAGGTGAGTCCAACGAATGGCTCACCGTACCGCCCCGCGGCCACAAGTTTTTCAAGATATCGGTACGAACCAACCTGTGGCCTCAGGTCCGCGAAGTCGTGGCCATGCTGAAGAATCCCAGCCAGCCCATCCCCTACCGCCTGGAAGGCGAGTTGAAAACCGGATTATTCATCGGTAACGACGTGCACGTGCTGCGTAATGGCGAGATAATCCCCGGCGATTTTATTCCGGAGCGACATCAATGACTCAGCAACCCCATGTCCATGGTCCTGACTGCAACCACGATCACGATCACCATGATCACGACCACGGCCATGTCCACGGCCCGAACTGCGGCCACGCTCACCAGGAGCCAGTGCGCAACACGTTGAAAGACGTGGGCCGCAACGATCCATGCCCGTGCGGCAGCGCGAAAAAATTCAAGAAGTGCCACGGGGCGTGATGCCTCGGCGGCGAGGGAGTCAGCGCCCTCGCCGCCCCCACTGCGGGGCCTGTGTTCAACCCAAGAAACTGCGCTAAGCCAACAGTTGCCCGGACGAGATAACCGTCGCGTATTCACCGTGCAGGTTACCCAGGGACATGGCATGCACCGTCTCGGCGGAACGCAGTTCGCCAAAGAAATCCGCCTTGTCAAAGGTGTAGCAAGCGTCCTCAATCACCCAGGTCTCGAATCCCAGGTTGCCGGCAGTACGGGCAGTGGACTCCACCGAGTTGTTCGTCGCCACCCCCACCAGCACGAGTTGCCCGATATCGGCATCGCGCAAACTCGTCTCCAACTCTGTACTGCAGAACGCATCGGGCACACGCTTCTGAATAAGCCTCTCACCTGCCCGGGGAACAAACGCGTCCTGAAACTCCACCCCCGACTGCTCAGGCCAGAACACCGACTCCGGTGAATGGGACAAATGCTGAACGTGAATCACCGGCCAACCGTTGCGGCGCCAATGGGCCAGCAGCGCGCGCATCCGTTCCTCAGCATGAGGGTTATTACGCCGCCCCAACTTGGGATGATGGATACCTTTTTGCTGATCAATGATGACCAGCGCTGCTCCGGCTCGAACTTCCATATCGATAGATCCAAATGTTTCATTGAATTTTCGATACTTGAACATCACCTATTCCTACAGGCAAGTCATCGGGAGTAAAACAGCCCACTCATCTGTTTGCTATCCGCTCAAGTGTTACCACCCCTGGAGAGCTTCATGATCGACCTGTACTACTGGACCACCCCCAACGGCCACAAGATTTCGTTGTTCCTGGAAGAAGCCGGCCTGCCTTACGAGGTGCACCCCATCAATATTGGCCAGGGCGATCAGTTCAAACCTGACTTCCTGAAAATCGCGCCTAACAATCGTATCCCGGCCATCGTCGATCAAAACCCGACCGACGGCGGCGCTCCGATTTCGCTGTTTGAATCCGGTGCGATCCTGCTGTACCTGGCGGAAAAAACCGGCCAGTTCCTGCCCAAAGACCTGCGCACTCGCCAGGAAGTCCTGCAATGGCTGTTCTGGCAAATGGGTGGACTGGGGCCGATGGCTGGACAGAATCACCACTTCAGCCAGTTCGCACCGGAAAAAATCCCCTACGCAATCAAGCGGTACATCGACGAAACCGCCCGTTTATATGGCGTGCTGGATCGGCGCCTGGCCGACCGCGCGTTTGTAGCCGGTGAGGACTACAGCATCGCCGACATGGCGATTTACCCGTGGATTGTTTCCCACAAGTGGCAGAGTCAGAAGCTGGAAGACTTCCCACATGTGCAACGCTGGTTCAACCACATCAAGGAACGGCCGGCGACGGTCAGGGCTTATGAACTGGTGGCAAAAGTGAATCCGCCGAAATCCTGATGCTTTGTAGCCGCTGCCGAGGCACGAGGCTGCGATGCGTGTCCGCAGGACCGCCCTCGAGGGTCGCTTCGCTACCCATCGCAGCCTCGTGCCTCGGCAGCGGCTACAAGATCAAACTGCAAATAAGCACTGCCTCCCGCTTGCGTCGTTTCGCCGCGCTCACTAACGTAGCGCCTTTACTGACGCTACCCCCCGCAGGAGCTTTGCCATGGCCTCGCCAGCCCTCTCACATTTTCTTCCCCGGTTCGGCGTTGCCGCGGCAGTGGTCAGTGCCTTGGGCCTGGCCGGTTGCCAGTCACTGAACACCCAGGACACCCTGCCCCCGGTATCCGGCGTGCAGCCGCTCAAGGGCCTGGCACAAAACGTTTCCGTGCGCCGCAACAGCCAGGGCATGCCGCTGATCGAAAGCAGCACCTTCCATGACGCACTGTTCACCCTCGGTTACGTACACGCCAGCGACCGCATCAACCAGATGGTCACCCTGCGCCTGCTGGCCCAGGGCCGCCTGGCGGAGATGTCCGGGCCCCAGGCGCTGGATGTCGACCGCTTCATGCGGGCGGTCAACCTGAAGAAAAGCGCCGGCGAGCTGTATAACGCCTCGTCGCCGCGTCTCAAGCGCTTCTTTGAAGTCTATGCGCGCGGGGTCAACGCTTACCTGTTCCGTTACCGCGACAAGCTGCCGCCGGACCTGGCCCAGACTGGCTACAAGCCGGAATACTGGAAGCCGGAAGATTCGGCGCTGTTGTTCTGCCTGCTGAATTTCAGCGAGTCGACCAACTTGCAGGAAGAACTGTCATCGCTGGTACTGGCGCAAAAAGTCGGCGCCGACAAACTCGCCTGGCTGATCCCAAGTACTCCCGACGAGCCGCTGCCCCTGGGCGAGACCGAGAAACTCAAGGGTGTGAACCTGAGCCAGATTGCCGGCCTGGCCGCACTGGACATCGTCACCCAGCAAGTGAGCGCCCTCAATAGCCTCGGCGTAACCACCTCCAGCAACTGGGCCGTCGGCCCTCAACGCAGCCGCAGCGGCAAAAGCCTGCTGGCCAATGACCTGTCGGCCAAGCCTCAAGCCCCATCACCGTGGAACTACGTGCAAATCCGCGCCCCCAAATACCAGGCCGCCGGCGTCTCGATTGCCGGCTTGCCGACACTGTTTTCCGGCTTCAACGGCAAAGTGGCCTGGAGCATGAGTGCGGTCAAAGGTGACACCCAGGACCTGTTCCTGGAAAAGGTCAAACGCCAGGGCAGTGCGCTGTACTACGAAAACAACGGAAAATGGCTACCCGCAGTGGTGCGTAACGAAACCTTTTTCGCCAAAGGTCAGCGCCCGATTCGCGAGGTGGTGTACGAAACCCGTCATGGTGCCCTGCTCAACAGCAGCCAATCCCTGAACACTGGCTACGGCGTGGCCCTGCAAACAGCAGACTTCAAGGACGACAAGAGCCTGGATGCGTTCTTCGACCTGTCCCGGGCGCAAAACGCCGGCAAGGCCTCGGACGCGACCCGAGAGATCCGCGCCATTGCCCTGAACATGATCTTCGCCGACGCCAGCAATATTGGCTGGCAAGTCACCGGCCGCTTTCCC
The DNA here is from genome assembly GCF_009724245.1 of Pseudomonas spelaei. GTDB lineage: Bacteria > Pseudomonadota > Gammaproteobacteria > Pseudomonadales > Pseudomonadaceae > Aquipseudomonas > Aquipseudomonas spelaei. The sequence goes on from NZ_WNNK01000002.1 coordinate 44,788, forward strand.
AACCGCCGCGAAGGCGAAGGCCTGCTGCCATCGCCAGGATGGGATGCGCGTTTTGACTGGGACGGTTACGCCGACGCGATGCTGCACCCCTACGACCAGGACCCGGCCCAAGGCTGGCTCGGCACCGCCAACCAACGCACCGCCCCACGGGGCTACGGCATGCAGCTGTCCAACTCCTGGGACGCCCCGGAACGCAGCGAACGCCTGGCGCAACTGGCCGGTGCCGGCAAGCACGACACCCGCAGCATGATCGCCATGCAGTACGACCAGACCACCACATTTGCCGCCAAGCTCAAGGTGATGTTCAAGGCTCCAGGCATGGCCCAGCCACTGAAACAGGCCATCGACGCCCTGCCTGCTGCCGAACGGGCCAAGGCTCAAGAAGCGTTCAATCGCCTGATGGCGTTCGATGGGCGCCTGGCCCCCACGTCCAGCGACGCAGCGATTTATGAGCTGTTTCTGCAGGAAAGTGCCAAGCAGATCTTCCTCGACGAGTTGGGCCCGGAAAACAGTGCTACCTGGAAAGCCTTCGTCGCCAACGCCAGCCTGTCGTATTCGGCCCAGGCCGATCACTTGCTGGGGCGCGAAGACAGCCCGTTCTGGGATGACGTGCGCACTGCGCAAAAAGAAGACAAACCGGCGATCCTCGCCCGTAGCCTTGCCGCCGCGATGACTGCGGGCGACAGTCAATTGGGCGCGGACCACAAGGGCTGGCAGTGGGGCAAGCTCCACAGCTATACCTGGAAAAACGCCAACGGCCAGACCATCCGCGGGCCACTGGCGGCGGGCGGGGATCACAACACGCTCAACAGCTCACCGTACAACTGGGGCCAAAGTTTCGACACGACCCAAACTCCTGCTCTAAGGATGATCGTCGACTTCGGCCAAGTGGAGCCGATGATGGGTCAGAACGGCATTGGCCAATCCGGCAACCCTGCCAGCCCGAACTACGCAAACGGCATCGACCCTTGGCTCAAGGCGCAATACCTGAGCTTCCCGATGCAACCGCAGAACTTTGACAAGGTATACGGCAAGACGCGGTTGACCTTGGTGCCCGGCAAGTAAAACGGTTTCGCTGTAGAAACCGAATCGAAATGTGGGAGCAACCCCGCTCCCACATTTTTTCTCCGCCCGCCCCAAGATGACGCACTCAACAATCGACGCCCGATTTCGGGCATTTCTGACGTACTCCCTTCCCAGATCCCACCTTTTAAAACGACCATCCGGAACTATGGTGCAGAAATTGCTACCGGGGTTACGTCTGACACCGTTCAGTAACAGTCCTAAACGCGCCACAAGCGCTTATCTTGGTTTCCAGGGAATACATAATGAAAAAAGCATTGCTGACCCTTTCTGCACTGGCTCTGTGCATGGCCGCAGGTTCCGCGTTGGCCAAGGAATACAAAGAATTGCGTTTTGGTGTCGACCCGTCCTACGCGCCGTTTGAATCCAAAGCCGCCGACGGCAGCCTGGTGGGCTTCGATATCGACCTGGGCAATGCCATCTGCGCTGAGCTGAAGGTCAAGTGCAAGTGGGTGGAAAGTGACTTCGACGGCATGATTCCAGGCCTCAACGCCAACAAGTTTGATGGCGTGATTTCCTCCATGACCGTCACCGCAGCCCGTGAAAAGGCGATCGACTTCTCCAACGAGCTGTTCTCCGGCCCTACCTCCCTGGTGTTCAAAAAAGGCGCTGGCTACTCGACCCCTGAATCCCTCAAGGGCAAATCCGTCGGCTACGAACAAGGCACCATCCAGGAAGCCTACGCCAAGGCCGTACTGGACAAAGCCGGTGTCACCACCAAGGCCTACGCCAACCAGGACCAGGTTTACGCCGACCTGACCTCGGGCCGTCTGGACGCTTCGGTGCAGGACATGCTGCAAGCCGAACTGGGCTTTTTGAAGTCGCCAGCAGGCGCTGACTACGAAGTCAGCAAGGCCATTGACGATCCTTTGCTACCGTCCAAAACTGCAGTCGGTATCAAAAAAGGTAACAAAGACCTGAAGGCCTTGTTGGATAAAGGTATCAAAGCGTTACACGATGATGGCACCTACGCCACCATCCAGAAGAAACACTTCGGTGACCTGAACCTGTACAGCGGTAAATAACACACTGGCGCCCATCTTCCGGATGGGCGCTTTTTTATCGTCATAGGTCCTGAATTCATGTTCGAAGATCTTTTGCAAACCCTGGGGCTCAGTGCCTTCAGTCTGAAGGGGTTCGGCCCACTGTTGCTGCAAGGCACCTGGATGACCGTCAAGTTGTCAGTCGCATCCCTGGCCGTCAGCGTGTTACTGGGCCTGCTCGGCGCCACCGCCAAATTGTCCAGCCTGCCGTTCCTGCGTATTCCCGCCCAGCTCTACACCACGTTGATCCGCGGCGTGCCGGACCTGGTGCTGATGCTGCTGATTTTCTACAGCCTGCAAATCTGGCTGACCGGCTTTACCGACTTCATGGAATGGGAATACATCGAGATCGACCCATTCAGCGCCGGGGTCATCACCCTGGGTTTTATCTACGGTGCCTACTTCACCGAAACCTTTCGCGGCGCGATCCTCGCCGTGCCTCGTGGCCAACTGGAGGCCGCCACAGCCTACGGACTCAAGCGCGGGCAGCGCTTTCGCTACGTGACCTTCCCGCAGATGATGCGCTTTGCCTTGCCGGGCATCGGTAATAACTGGATGGTGATGCTCAAGGCCACTGCGCTGGTGTCAATCATCGGTCTGGCGGACTTGGTGAAGGCGGCTCAGGACGCGGGCAAGAGCACCTATCAACTGTTCTACTTCCTGGTACTCGCCGCCTTGATCTACCTGCTGATCACCAGTGCGTCCAACTTCGTTTTGCGCAGGCTTGAACGCCGCTACTCCACCGGCGTACGGGAGGCCGTGCGATGATCGAACTTCTCCAGCAATACTGGCGGCCCTTCCTCTATAGCGACGGCCAGCACATCACCGGCCTGGCCATGACCATGTGGTTGCTCAGCGCCTCGATCTTCATCGGGTTTCTGGTGTCGATTCCCTTGTCTATCGCCAGGGTTTCGCGCAATCGCTGGGTGCGCTGGCCAGTACAGTTTTATACCTACCTGTTTCGCGGCACGCCGCTGTATATCCAGTTGCTGATTTGCTACACCGGGATCTACAGCATTGCGGCAGTTCGGGCACAACCGGTGCTGGATGCGTTTTTTCGCGATGCGATGAACTGCACCATCCTGGCCTTCGCCCTCAACACCTGCGCCTACACCACCGAGATCTTTGCCGGGGCAATCCGCAGCATGGCCCACGGTGAAGTCGAAGCGGCCAAAGCCTACGGTCTGAGCGGGTGGAAGTTGTATGCCTATGTGATCATGCCGTCGGCACTGCGCCGTTCATTGCCGTACTACAGTAATGAAGTGATCCTGATGCTGCACTCAACCACAGTGGCCTTTACCGCAACGATCCCGGACATTCTGAAAGTCGCCCGGGACGCCAACTCGGCCACCTATATGACCTTTCAATCATTCGGCATCGCTGCGCTGATCTACTTGACCGTGACCTTTGCCCTGGTCGGTCTGTTTCGTCTGGCGGAGCGCCGCTGGCTGGCCTTTCTCGGGCCCAGCCACTAAGGAGCTTCCATGCGTCATCAGATTCATCCCTTACTGGCGCCGGTGCCTGGCACCGCGCGGCAGATCCACAGCTTTCACTTCGGCCCCGAACAGGCCGAAGGCAAGATCTACATCCAGTCCTCGCTGCACGCCGACGAACTGCCCGGCATGCTGGTGGCCTGGCACCTGAAAGCCCGCCTGGCCGAGCTGGCCGCCGCCGGGCGCCTGCGCAGTGAAATCGTGCTGGTGCCGATCGCCAACCCGGCGGGCCTGGAACAGGTCTTGATGGACATCCCCCTGGGCCGCTATGAGCTGGAAAGCGGGCAGAACTTCAATCGGCTGTTTGTCGACCTCAGTGAAGAGGTCGGCAATCAGGTCGAAGACTTGCTGGGGGAAGATCCACAGCACAACCTTGAACTGATCCGCGACGCGCTGGCCCTGGCGTTGGCTGCACAAACACCCGCCACTCAGCTGCAATCTCAGCGCCTGGTGCTGCAACGCCTGGCGTGTGATGCCGACATGGTGCTGGACCTGCATTGCGACTTCGAAGCCGTGGCCCACCTGTACACCACACCCGAGGCGTGGCCACAGGTCGAGTCGTTGGCCCGCTATATCGGCGCCGAAGCCAGTCTGCTGGCCACCGACTCCGGTGGGCAGTCTTTCGATGAGTGTTTCACGCTGGTGTGGTGGCAATTGCAGCAACGTTTCGGCGATCGTTTCGCGATTCCCATGGGCAGCTTTTCCGTGACCGTCGAGCTACGCGGTCAAGGTGACGTCAACCACGGCCTGGCGAGCCTCGACTGCCAGGCGATCATTGATTACCTGATTCGCTTCGGGGCGATTACCGGTGAGCCTGCACCGCTGCCGGAACTGTCCTACCCCGCCACACCCTTGGCGGGCGTTGAACCGGTGGCCACGCCCGTAGGTGGCTTGCTGGTGTTCTGCGTGCTACCGGGGGAGTACATGGAAGCCGGGCAGTTGATCGCCGAAATCATTGACCCCATTCACGACCGCGTAACGCCTGTGCATTGCCGCAATGCCGGCCTGCTTTACGCCCGCTCAGTACGTCGCATGGCCACTGCCGGGATGGTCATCGCCCATGTCGCAGGCCATGAGGCCTATCGCAGCGGTTATCTACTTTCGCCTTGAGGATGCATGCCCCATGTACAAATTGACCGTTGAAGGCCTGCATAAATGTTATGGCGACAATGAAGTGCTCAAAGGTGTTTCGCTCAAGGCCAAGACGGGCGATGTGATCAGCCTGATCGGCGCCAGCGGCTCGGGCAAAAGCACCTTTTTGCGCTGCATCAACTTTCTCGAACAACCCGATGACGGCGCCATGACCCTGGATGGCCAGCAAATCCGCATGGTCAGCGACCGCCATGGTATGCGCGTGGCTGATGAGGCCGAGCTACAGCGCATCCGCACACGATTAGCGATGGTGTTCCAGCACTTCAACCTGTGGAGCCACATGAGCGTGCTGGAAAACATCACCATGGCGCCACGCCGGGTGCTCGGCTGCAGCAAGAAGGACGCCGAGGACCGTGCCCGTCGCTACCTGGACAAAGTAGGTCTACCGGCGCGCGTCGCCGATCAATACCCCGCGTTTCTCTCGGGCGGCCAGCAACAGCGGGTGGCGATTGCCCGGGCGCTGGCGATGGAACCGGAGGTGATGCTGTTCGATGAGCCCACCTCGGCCCTTGACCCGGAGCTGGTAGGCGAAGTCTTGAAGGTGATTCAGGGCCTGGCGGAGGAAGGTCGGACCATGATCATGGTCACCCACGAAATGAGCTTCGCCCGCAAGGTGTCGAGCCAGGTGCTGTTCTTGCACAAGGGACTGGTAGAAGAGGAAGGCACGCCGGAGGACGTACTGGGAAATCCCAAGAGCGAACGCCTCCAGCAGTTCCTCAGTGGCAATCTGAAGTAACGCCCCCTTGCTGCACGCCCACTACTTATCGAGCACTCAGAAGCGCCCTGGGTGGCTCAGGCGACTGGGGCTGGTGGTGGTTCATCTGGCAGGGTTGGCTCGCCGGGTTCGGCGGGCTGGGGGTAATCTTCGTCAGGCTGGCCGGGAATACCGCCGTCGCTGACGGACGGATGCGCCATCAAGGACCAGGCCATGACACCAATCTGGTTGGGTTCAAGCCGGGCAAGTTCGGCGCAGATTCGCGGATCGAGCTTCATAGGGGACTCCTCAAGCGTGGCCCGGAGCGTTTTGCACGATCCGGGGCAGTACACTCAATAGAGTGTCTGCCCGCTGACAAATTCCCTTAGCGTGTAAGACGTTTCGATCAGGTACGTGGCAGCGTGACGCCGCGCTGGCCCTGATACTTGCCGCCACGGTCCTTATAGGACACTTCGCACTCTTCGTCGGATTCGAAGAACAGCATCTGTGCCACGCCTTCGTTGGCGTAGATCTTCGCCGGCAAGGTGGTGGTGTTGGAGAATTCCAGGGTTACGTGACCTTCCCACTCGGGTTCCAGCGGCGTCACGTTGACGATGATGCCGCAGCGCGCGTAGGTGCTTTTGCCCAGGCAAATGGTCAGGACATTACGCGGAATGCGGAAGAACTCGACGGTACGCGCCAGGGCGAAGGAGTTCGGCGGGATGATGCACACGTCACTCTTGACGTCGACGAAGCTTTTTTCATCGAAGTTTTTCGGATCAACGGTGGCCGAGTTGATATTGGTGAAAACCTTGAACTCATCGGCGCAACGTACGTCGTAACCGTAGCTGGAAACCCCGAACGAAATCAGCCGCTCGGTGCCTTCGCCGCGCATCTGGCGCTCTACGAAGGGCTCGATCATGCCGTGCTCTTGCGCCATGCGGCGAATCCACTTGTCCGATTTGATGCTCATGGCGGGTGTCCTGAATAGCGAGGTGGAAAAATTCTGTTGGGCATCTTACCGGGGCCAGCCCTGCGGTTCAAAGGGCCACAGGTTTTTCTTGCAGGCTGTCAGGCCACAGCCCGTGGGGCGAGGCTTGAATTGAGGCGGCCAAAACCCTTACAGACCACCGCCAGTCACGAAAATAGAGAAACCTTCGGAAATATCATTGGCACGTCCCGGAAAAAGGGTTAAGGTGGCGCCACTGTGCTGCTTGTGTCACTGAGAATCTCTACACGATGTTGAATTTCGATCCAACCATCTCCAAGAATTTTTCCTGCTCTTTGCACTCAGTCTCGGCCAGGGCTTTTCCTGAGTCGCAGTTAACTTTGTCCAAGGAGATACACCATGTCTAATCGCCAAACTGGTACCGTTAAGTGGTTCAACGATGAAAAAGGCTTCGGCTTCATCACTCCACAATCCGGTGACGACCTGTTCGTTCACTTCAAAGCTATCCAATCCGACGGCTTCAAAAGCCTGAAAGAAGGCCAACAGGTTTCTTTCATCGCTACCCGCGGTCAGAAAGGCATGCAAGCTGAAGAAGTTCAAGTTATCTAACTTGTACTGATCCAGTCAAAAAGCCCCGCCCTTAAAAGCGGGGCTTTTTTACGCCTGGCGTTTGGGGATACCCAAATGCCAGGCATAAAAAATGTGGGACTTGCTCATGTGGGAGCCGGGCTTGCCCGCGATAGCATCACCTCGGTCTGTCAGTTACACCGAGGTGATGCTATCGCGGGCAAGCCCGGCTCCCACACAGGCCTGCTCCCACATTTTGTCTTGCGTCGTTACTGGAACAACGACTCACTCGACAAGCCATTCTTCTCCAGGATCTCCCGCAAGCGCTTGAGGCCCTCCACCTGGATCTGCCGCACTCGTTCACGGGTCAGGCCGATCTCCAGGCCAACATCCTCCAGGGTGCTGCTTTCATGGCCACGCAGCCCGAAGCGGCGTATTACCACCTCACGCTGCTTGTCTGTCAGCTCTGACAGCCACTGGTCAATGCTTTGTGACAGGTCATCGTCCTGCAACAGCTCACAAGGATCCGTAGGACGATCATCAGTCAGGGTGTCCAGCAGGGTTTTATCCGAATCCGGACCCAGCGAGACATCGACCGAAGACACCCGCTCATTCAGGCCGAGCATGCGCTTGACCTCACCTACCGGTTTTTCCAGCAGGTTGGCGATTTCTTCAGGCGAAGGTTCATGATCGAGTTTCTGTGTCAGCTCACGCGCCGCCCGCAGGTAGACGTTGAGCTCCTTGACCACATGGATCGGCAACCGGATGGTGCGGGTCTGATTCATGATCGCCCGCTCGATGGTCTGACGAATCCACCAGGTGGCGTAGGTCGAAAAGCGGAACCCCCGCTCCGGGTCGAACTTCTCCACCGCCCGGATCAAGCCGAGGTTACCCTCCTCGATCAGGTCCAACAGCGACAGCCCACGATTGACATAGCGTCGGGCGATTTTCACCACCAGTCGCAAGTTACTTTCAATCATGCGCTTGCGCCCAGCCGGATCGCCTTTTTGCGACAAGCGCGCAAAATGGACTTCTTCTTCGGGGGTAAGTAATGGGGAAAAGCCGATTTCATTGAGATACAACTGGGTCGCATCAAGCGCCCGCGTGTAATCAATGTATTTGTGCTGTTTTAACGCGGTGGAGTTCTTGGATTTGGTACGAACTGAAGGTGTAGCGGATCCCTCATCATTCGACATCGAATCCATAGCGATGCCGGTCTCCATAAGGAGAACCTCATCGTCGATGTCAAACTCCGGCGCTTCTTTACTGAGAGCCATTGTTATAGTCCTTTGGTGAGTTCGACCTCAAGCTCAAGCGACGCCTTTATCCTTGGCAACGCTGGAGCCTGTTCCTTCTACGTGAGGGAACAGGCTGGCAACACATCAACGCCGGGGAAGGAATTGCAGTGGATCAACAGGTTTACCTTGGCGGCGAATCTCAAAGTGAAGTTTCACCCGGTCTGTACCAGTCGACCCCATTTCGGCAATTGTCTGTCCGACTTTGACCTGCTGCCCCTCCCGAACCAACAGCCTGCGGTTATGACCGTAAGCACTGACGTAGGTATCGCTGTGTTTGATGATGACCAGCTCGCCGTAGCCCCGTAAACCACTCCCGGCGTACACCACTGTCCCATCAGACGCAGCTAAAACAGGCTGTCCCAAATCCCCGGCGATATCAATGCCTTTATTCAAACTACCGTTTGAAGAGAATTTTCCAATAAGAATGCCATTTGAAGGCCACCCCCAACCGGTCGGTGCAGGCCCTGGGGGAGGCAGCGGTGCAGGTGCCGGTTTACTCGCAACCGCAGGCGCAGCGGTGCCTGCAGGCCGAGTGATGATGGTGGTTTTGCTCGAGGATGACGCTGAAGAACCGGAATACTTGACGACTGCAGTTGGTGTTGAACCGGTGCGCCCATCGAAACGAATGGTCTGACCCGGATGTATCGTATATGGCACAGGAATGTTGTTACGCGCGGCCAGTGCCTTGTAATCCCAACCATAACGGAAGGCAATCGAGAACAGCGTATCGCCCTTGCGCACGACATATTGCCCGGTGGTGACCGTCGGCTTTTGTGGAACCGCATTATTGCGATCAACAACCCGCGCACCGCCACTTGGCGTGCTGGAACAAGCCGTCAATAAGGAACCCAAGACAAGGCCAATCACCAGTCGCTGAATGCTTGTTTTACTCATACGCTGCGCAATGACCGTGAGACTCACCCGCCGCTCCCTTTGTGGTGGCTGAAACTGAATGCCTGTATCAGGCTTGAAATATGTCGCAAGTATAACGGGCAGTAGAACTTTTACCGAAAACACGACCTTAAAGAAAAATTCATCATGTTTAACACCCATTACCAATCATGTTTACTTAATACACCCCGCTGTAAGACACATACCCAGCAATAGAATTCAGTGCCCTACTCATAAATGATCAGGCCAGCGGACCATTAAGTAGCGGGACAAAGCGTACGGCACCCAATACATGCCGAGAAAAGCCTTCCTCCTCACGAATGATCAACATCAATTGCTGCACTTCGCCTGACCCGACGGGAATCACCAGGCGCCCGCCTGGTGCCAGTTGATCCAGTAATGCCTGGGGGACATCCGTGGCAACGGCCGTCACGATAATCCCGTTGTAGGGTGCCAACGCCGGCCATCCCTCCCAACCATCCCCCCAGCGGAACACCACGTTACGCAGGTTCAATTCCACCAGACGTTCCTTGGCGCGGTCCTGCAATACTTTGATCCGCTCGACGGAAAACACCCGCTCCACCAACTGCGAGAGCACGGCGGTCTGGTAGCCGGAACCCGTGCCGATCTCCAGCACCTTGTCCAACGGCCCCGCCGCCAGCAGCAACTCGCTCATCCGCGCCACCATGTAAGGCTGGGAGATGGTCTGGTTGTGGCCAATCGGCAACGCCGTGTCTTCATAAGCGCGGTGTGCCAGGGCCTCATCGACAAACAGGTGTCGCGGAGTACGTCGGATGACTTCCAGCACCTGGGCGTTGGACAAGCCTTCTTCATAGAGCCGCTGAATCAGACGCTCGCGGGTGCGCTGGGAGGTCATCCCGATGCCCCGGCGCAGCAGGTCGTCTTGTTCACGAGCCATCAGCGCAGCCCCTCCAGCCAGCCATCGAGACTACTGAAGGCATCACTGAAGGTGCGATCAAGTTGCAACGGAGTAATCGATACATAACCTTGCATCACCGCATGAAAGTCAGTGCCCGGCCCGCCGTCTTCGGCGTCGCCTGCTGCAGCAATCCAATACCCTTCCTTGCCACGGGGATCGACCACCTTCAGCGGCGCTGCCGCACGGGCACGGTGGCCCAGGCGCGTCAGCTGAATCCCACGAATGTGGTCCAGGGGCAAGTTGGGAATATTGACGTTGAGCACCGTACGTGGCGGCAGGACCAGGGATTCATGGGCCTCCACCAACTTGCGGGCGAAATGGGCCGCCGTCGGCAGGTTGTCCAACTGACGGGAGGCAAACGAAAAGGCGAACGACGTTCGACCCAGGAATCGCCCCTCAAGGGCGGCCGCGACCGTACCGGAGTACAACACGTCATCCCCCAGATTGGCACCCAGGTTGATACCGGACACCACAAGATCCGGCTCCCGGTCCAACAGGCTGTTAATAGCCAGGTGTACGCAGTCGGTGGGGGTGCCGTTCAGGCTGATAAAGCCATTGGCCAAAGTCTGCGGGTGCAACGGACGGTCGAGCGTCAGCGAACTGCTGGCGCCACTTTTGTCCTGGTCAGGGGCAACCACCACGCACTCGGCGTAATCCGCCAGCGCAGCATAAAGCGCGGCAAGGCCGGGGGCGGTGACCCCGTCGTCATTAGATATCAGAATACGCATGGGCTGTCCGTCTGCCCCACCGGCACCAGATCTACAAGCTCGCGCACCAATACAGTGGCGAAGCATCCGGCCGGCAGGACGAATTCCAATTGCAGAATGTCCAACGAGGGATAATGCCACGTCAACCCGCCAATGGGCAGTCGCAGAATGCGACGTTCCTGGCTCATGCCGGCATTGACCAGCCAATCCCGCAGGTCCGCTTCACTGGCCGCGACTGCCTGCTCCAGAGCCTGAGTGGCACCCGAGGCCGGAGAGTCACCCTCGCCCCACTGTGGGCCTGTAGGGTGCAAATCCAGGATTGCCAGACGTGGGTCGCTGCATTCAGCCTCCCCTGCCGGGAAAAAGCTGCGGCTGTCGGTGAACGCCAGCAAATCGCCAACCTGGGCGCGCTGCCATGAACCATCAGCCACCCGCGCCGCCAGCACTTTATTGAACAGAAAGCTACGAGCAGTGGACAGCAGGCGCGAACGCACATTGCGCTGCTCCGGCAGGGCCTTGCGGGCCGCCCAATCCCGAGCATCGACGACATTGCCGCCGTTATGACCAAAACGCTGGGCACCGAAATAGTTGGGAATGCCCTGCTTGGCGATCAGTTGCAGACGGGCGTCGATGGCCGCGCTGTCGCCGGCAAACTGGGTCAGCCGCAAGGTGAAACCGTTGGCCGAATGCGCGCCACGCTGCAGCTTGCGCTTGTGGCGGGCACTCTTGAGGATCTTCAGGGTGTCGTTTTCTGCTGCGCTCAAGTCAGGATCGGCCTTGCCCGGTAGCTGCACGCTGAACCACTGGCGAGTCAGTGCCTGACGATCCTTGAGCCCGGCATAGCTGACCGTGCGCAACGGCACGCCGGCCGCCTTGGCGATGCGTCGCGCCGCCTCTTCGGTGTTCAAACCGCGCTTTTCCACCCAAAGCCACAGATGTTCACCCTCGCCGGTCAGCGGGATGTCCAGCACTTCATCCACCTGGAAATCTTCGGCAGTGGCCTTTAGTACCGCACTGCCCAAGGCCTCGCCATAGGCACGCGGGCCCAGTAGTTGCAGATCATTCATGCGCGCAGCAACAAGGCAACGGAGTGCACCGCAATGCCCTCTTCGCGACCGGTAAAGCCGAGTTTTTCGGTGGTGGTGGCTTTTACGTTCACTTGATCCAACTCAACTTGAAGATCCGCGGCAATCAGTGCGCGCATCGATTCGATATGCGGGGCCATTTTCGGCGCCTGGGCCACGATGGTGTTGTCGACATTACCGACCTTCCAGCCCTTGGCATGGATCAACCCAACCACGTGACGCAGCAGAACGCGACTGTCCGCACCCTTGAAGGTCGGGTCGGTGTCCGGAAAGTGCTTGCCGATATCCCCCAACGCTACCGCGCCGAGCAAGGCATCGCTCAAGGCATGCAAGACAACGTCGCCGTCAGAATGAGCCAGCAACCCATGGTGGTGCGCGATCTGCACGCCGCCCAGGGTGATGAAGTCGCCTTCGGCGAAACGGTGAACATCATAGCCGTGGCCAATACGCATAAAAAAACGCCCCGATTTAATTCAGGGCGTGATTCTACCTACTTTTGCCGGACATTAACCGAGCAAAGCGCGTCCATGGTGTCGCAAATGGTCTTCAATGAAGCTGGCGATAAAGAAGTAGCTGTGGTCATAGCCTGGTTGCAGCCGCAGCTCCAGCGGATGGTTGGCCGCCTTCGCCGCCTGTATCAGGGCCTCAGGCTTAAGCTGCACGGCGAGAAAATCGTCGCGGTCGCCCTGATCCACCAATAACGGAAGCTTTTGCGTCGCTTCGCTGATCAGCACACAAGCGTCCCACTCGCGCCACTTCGAACGCTCATCCCCCAGATAACGGGAAAACGCCTTCTGCCCCCATGGGCAATCCATCGGGTTATTGATCGGCGAGAACGCCGACACCGACAGGTACCGCCCGGGGTTGCGCAAGGCGCAGACCAGCGCACCGTGTCCGCCCATGGAGTGGCCACTGATACCGCGCTTATCTGACGCAGGGAAATGCGCTTCGACCAATGCCGGCAATTCCTGCACCACATAGTCATGCATCCGATAATGCTTGGCCCAGGGTTCCTGGCTGGCATTCAGATAAAACCCGGCGCCAAGACCGAAATCCCACGCACCGTCAGGGTCACCCGGCACACCCGGCCCGCGCGGGCTGGTGTCCGGCGCCACAATAATCAACCCCAACTCAGCCGCCATACGCTGGGCACCGGCCTTTTGCATGAAGTTCTCATCGGTGCAGGTCAGCCCCGACAGCCAGTACACCACCGGCAGCTTGCCGCCCTGCTCCGCTTGCGGTGGCAGGTACACGGCGAACGTCATGTCGCAGCCCAGCACATCGGAATAGTGTTTATAGCGCTTGTGCCAGCCGCCGAAGCTTTTCTGGCAGGACAGGTTTTCCAGACTCATGGCCGACCTCAGAAGTGAATGACGGTACGAATGCTCTTACCTTCATGCATCAGCTCAAACGCTTTGTTGATATCTTCCAGACCCATGGTGTGGGTGATGAAGGTATCCAGCGGGATTTCGCCGGTCTGGGCCATTTCGACATAGCTTGGCAGTTCGCTGCGACCGCGCACGCCACCGAAGGCCGAACCGCGCCAGACGCGACCCGTCACCAGCTGGAACGGACGGGTGGCAATTTCCTGGCCGGCACCGGCAACACCGATGATCACCGACTCACCCCAACCCTTGTGGCAGCACTCGAGCGCCGCACGCATCAGGTGGACATTGCCGATGCATTCGAAGGAAAAGTCCACGCCGCCGTCGGTCAGATCAACAATCACGTCCTGGATCGGGCGGTCGTAGTCTTTCGGGTTGATGCAATCAGTTGCCCCCAGTTGTTTAGCAATTTCGAACTTGGCCGGATTGATGTCGATGGCAATGATTCGGCCAGCCTTGGCCTTCACCGCACCGATCACTGCTGACAAGCCGATACCACCCAGGCCGAAGATGGCTACCGTGTCCCCCGGCTTGACCTTGGCGGTGTTGATCACCGCACCAATCCCGGTAGTAACACCACAGCCCAGCAGGCAGACTTTTTCCAGCGGCGCGTCTTTAGGAATCTTGGCCACGGAGATTTCCGGGAGCACGGTGTATTCGGAAAAGGTCGAGGTGCCCATGTAGTGGAAAATAGGCTGGCCTTTGTAGGAGAAACGCGTAGTGCCGTCCGGCATCAGGCCCTTACCCTGGGTGGCGCGAATGGCCTGGCACAGGTTGGTCTTGCCCGACAGGCAGAATTTGCACTTGCCGCATTCCGGGGTGTACAGCGGAATCACATGGTCGCCAACGGCTACCGAGGTCACGCCTTCGCCAATGGCCTCAACCACCGCACCGCCTTCATGACCAAGGATCGACGGGAAAATGCCTTCCGGATCTGCACCCGACAAGGTGTAGGCATCGGTATGGCATACGCCGGAGGCAACCACCCGCAGCAGCACTTCGCCGGCCTTTGGCATGGCGACATCCACTTCAACAATCTCAAGGGGCTTCTTGGCTTCAAAGGCTACGGCAGCGCGGGACTTGATCATCCGGTTTCTCCATGGAGTAAAAAACTGAGGATGGCAGTGTAAAACATGCCTGATTGATTAATAATCCAGCGAAAAGCAAAACTTTATTGCTGTATAGGGATAATCACCGTGCAGGAAAACCGCTGGGAAGGCATCGACGAATTCGTCGCCGTGGCTGAATGCAGTCAATTTACGGCGGCCGCCGAACGCCTCGGCGTTTCGTCATCCCATATCAGCCGCCAAGTGGCGCGACTGGAAGACCGATTGCAAACCCGCCTGCTCTATCGCAGCACCCGCCGCGTGACCCTGACCGAGGCAGGCCAGACCTTCCTTCAGCACTGCCAACGCTTGCAGGATGGCCGCGAAGAGGCCTTGCGAGCAGTGGGCGATCTCACCAGCGAACCCAAAGGCATGCTACGCATGACGTGTGCGGTGGCCTACGGCGAACGTTTTATCGTGCCGTTGGTGACGCGCTTCATGGGGCTTTATCCACAACTGCGGATAGACATCGAGCTGACCAACCGCCAACTGGACCTGGTCCACGAAGGCCTGGACCTGGCGATTCGCCTGGGACGCCTGCAAGACTCACGGATGGTTGCCAGCCGCCTGGCACCACGACGCATGTACCTGTGCGCATCACCTTCCTACCTTGAACGTTATGGTCGGCCACACAGCTTGTCGGAATTGACTCGGCATAACTGCCTGATTGGCAGCTCCGACATTTGGCAACTCGCTCAGGACGGACGAGAGTTTTCCCAGCGAGTGCAGGGAAATTGGCGCTGCAACAGCGGGCAAGCCGTGCTCGATGCCGCGCTGCAAGGGGTGGGATTGTGCCAGTTGCCGGACTATTACGTGCTGGAGCATTTGCACAACGGGGCGCTGGTGTCACTGCTGGAAGCGCATCAACCGCCGAATACTGCGGTGTGGGCGCTGTATCCGCAGCAGCGGCATTTGTCGCCCAAGGTTCGCAAGCTGGTGGATTTTTTGAAGGAAGGTTTGGCCGAGCGGCCGGAGTACAGGGGTTGATTGAGTCTTTTGTACCTCGGCAGCGGCTACAACCGGTTAGCCCAGCGCAACCGGAGCCACTCCAAGTCCTCAGGCCGAGTCACCTTGATATTGTCCGAGCGCCCTTCAATCAGGCGCGGTGCCTGGCCGGACCATTCCATGGCGGATGCTTCGTCGGTGATCACGGCATCGGCTACCAGACTGTCAGCCAAGGCCCGGTGCAAGGCGCCCAGGCGGAACATCTGTGGCGTGTAGGCCTGCCAGATCAGGCTGCGATCAACAGTTTCCACCACACGCCCATGTTTATCGACCCGCTTGAGAGTGTCGCGGGCCGGCACCGCCAGCAAGCCACCCACCGGATCATCCGCGAGTTCCGCCAGCAGTTTGTCCAGGTCGTCGCGACTCAAATTGGGACGCGCCGCATCATGCACCAGCACCCAGTCCTCATCACTGGCGCCTTGCTCATGCAAGTGCAGCAGCGCATTGAGCACCGAGCCGGAACGCTCCGCGCCGCCCTCCACTCGCTGGATGCGAGGGTCGCCAGCACACGCCAGGCGTGGCCAATACGGATCATCAATAGCAAGACTGACCACCAACCCCTTGAGGTCAGGATGGTCGAGAAAACAGCCAAGGCTGTGTTCGAGAATAGTGCGCCCGCCCAGTTGCAAATATTGCTTGGGACGGTCCGCAGCCATACGGGCACCGACGCCCGCGGCAGGAATCACGGCCCAGAAGGCCGGCAAGCGGCTGCTCATTGGGCCAACTGGTAGAGGGTCTCGCCCTCCTTGACCATGCCCAGCTCATGACGAGCCCGTTCTTCAACGGTCTCCGTGCCCTTTTTCAACTCAAGCACTTCCGCATCGAGCACGCGGTTGCGCTCCAGCAGACGCTCGTTTTCGGCGTGCTGGTCAGCAATTTGCTGGGTCAGGTCCTTTACCTGCGCCATGCTGCCATTCCCCACCCATAGGCGGTATTGCAGGCCAGCCAGCAGCAAGAGCAAGACGAGGAACAACCAATTGGGACTGCGCATCGAATATCGGGTATCCAGTGAAAAAAGACAGCCAAGCAAACACTTTTGGAGCAACTGATAGCACGAAGCCTGGAAGAACCAGGCTTGTGCTTGATAGGCATCAGATTAGTGGGAAAATTCACCGCATAGTAAATTTTCCGACACGACCTGCTGTCTTTTTATCATCAACTGTTCAGCCGCGAAACTCGCTACGACCGTTGTACTTGGCTTTACCGCCCAGTTGCTCTTCGATACGCAGCAATTGGTTGTACTTGGATACGCGGTCGGAGCGGCACAGGGAACCGGTCTTGATCTGGCCAGCCGAAGTGCCCACGGCCAGGTCGGCAATGGTCGAATCTTCGGTTTCGCCGGAGCGGTGGGAGATCACGGCAGTGTAACCCGCGGCCTTGGCCATCTGGATCGCTTCCAGGGTTTCGGTCAGGGTGCCGATCTGGTTGAACTTGATCAGGATCGAGTTGGCGATCTTTTTGTCGATGCCTTCTTTCAGGATCTTGGTGTTGGTCACGAACAGGTCGTCGCCTACCAGTTGGATTTTCTCGCCGATCTTGTCGGTGAGAACTTTCCAGCCAGCCCAGTCGGACTCGTCCAGGCCATCTTCAACGGAGATGATCGGGTAGCGTTCGCACAAGCCTTTCAGGTAGTCGGCAAACCCTTCGGAGGTGAACACGTGGCCTTCACCGGACAGGTTGTACTTGCCGTCTTCGTAAAATTCGCTGGCCGCGCAATCCAGGGCCAGGGTCACGTCGGTGCCCAGCTTGTAGCCAGCGTTGGCCACGGCTTCGGAGATCACTTTCAGTGCATCTTCGTTGGACGCCAGGTTCGGTGCAAAACCACCTTCGTCACCCACCGCAGTGCTCAGGCCACGCGCCTTCAGCACAGCCTTGAGGTGATGGAAAATCTCGGTACCCATACGCAAGCCTTCGGAGAAGGTCTTGGCGCCCACCGGCTGCACCATGAATTCCTGGATGTCGACGTTGTTATCAGCGTGCTCGCCACCATTGATGATGTTCATCATCGGAACCGGCATCGAGTACACACCCGGAGTGCCGTTCAAATTGGCGATATGCGCGTACAGCGGCAGGTCCTGGTCCTGTGCGGCAGCCTTGGCAGCCGCCAGGGACACGGCGAGGATCGCGTTGGCGCCCAGGGTCGCTTTGTTTTCGGTACCGTCGAGCTTGATCATCGCGTGATCGAGGGCTTTCTGGTCCAGCGGATCCTTGCCCAGCAGCAGGTCACGGATCGGCCCGTTGATGTTGGCTACAGCCTTGAGCACGCCCTTGCCCAGGTAACGGCTCTTGTCGCCATCACGCAGTTCCAGTGCTTCACGGGAACCGGTGGAAGCACCGGACGGCGCGCAAGCGCTGCCGATGATGCCGTTATCGAGAAGCACGTCGGCTTCGACGGTGGGGTTGCCACGGGAGTCGAGAACTTCACGACCTTTGATGTCGACGATTTTTGCCATTGTTGTAAACACTCCAAAGTTGACGAAAACGACGCAGCTGTAGGAAATCTTTTGACCGACCGCAAGGGTGGAACAACGGGGCAGGCTTGCAGGCGACAAGGCTCAGGCCCGGGGGCCTGAGCATTAAGCGTGGGATACTTTACCGGAGAAATCGCTGTTACGCGGTCTCTACTGTCGGAAAACTCTTGACCAGTTCGTCCAGTTGCTTGAGCTGGGCCAGGAATGGCTCCAGCTTGTCCAGGCGCAGGGCGCACGGACCGTCGCATTTGGCGTTGTCCGGGTCCGGATGAGCTTCCAGGAACAGGCCGGCCAGAGACTGGCTGATGCCGGCCTTGGCCAAGTCCAATACCTGGGCACGACGCCCTCCGGCGGAATCGGCGCGACCACCGGGCATTTGCAGCGCGTGAGTCACGTCGAAGAACACCGGGTATTCGAACTGTTTCATGATGCCGAAACCGAGCATGTCCACCACAAGGTTGTTGTAGCCGAAGCTCGAACCACGCTCGCAGAGGATCAACTGGTCGTTACCCGCTTCCACGCACTTGCTCAGGATGTGTTTCATTTCCTGGGGGGCGAGGAACTGGGCTTTCTTGATATTGATCACTGCGCCGGTCTTGGCCATTGCGACGACCAGATCGGTCTGGCGCGACAGGAAGGCCGGCAACTGGATGATGTCACACACCTCGGCGACCACGGCAGCCTGCTCAGGCTCGTGGACGTCGGTGATGATCGGCACGCCAAAGGCTTGCTTGATGTCCTGGAAGATCCGCATGCCTTCTTCAAGGCCTGGGCCGCGATAGGAAGTCACCGACGAACGGTTGGCCTTGTCGAAGCTGGCCTTGAACACGTAAGGGATACCCAGTTTCTGGGTGACCCGCACATACTCTTCACAGACCTGCATCGCCATGTCGCGGCTTTCCAGCACGTTCATGCCGCCGAACAGCACCATGGGCTTGTCGTTGGCAATCTCGATATCGCCTACGCGAATGATCTTCTGGGCCATCAGGTTTACGCCTTCTTCTGATGTTGCGTCAGTGCAGCTTTGACGAAGCCGCTGAACAACGGGTGACCGTCGCGCGGGGTCGAGGTGAACTCAGGGTGGAACTGGCAAGCGACGAACCATGGATGATCCGGAGCTTCAACCACTTCAACCAATGCACCGTCACCGGAACGACCGGAGATTTTCAGGCCGGCTTCCATGATTTTCGGCAGCAGGTTGTTGTTCACTTCGTAGCGATGACGGTGACGCTCGACGATTACGTCCTTGCCGTAGCAATCGTGAACCAGCGACCCCGGCGACAGCAGGCAATCCTGCGCGCCAAGGCGCATGGTGCCGCCCAGGTCGGAGGTTTCAGTACGGGTCTCGACTGCGCCGGTAGCATCTTCCCACTCGGTGATCAGGCCCACGACCGGGTGACCGCTGGTGTGGTCGAATTCGGTGGAGTTGGCGTCTTTCCAGCCCATCACGTTACGGGCGAACTCGATGACCGCCACTTGCATGCCCAGGCAGATACCCAGGTACGGCACCTTGTTTTCCCGAGCGTACTGAACCGCGGTGATCTTGCCTTCCACGCCACGCAGACCGAAGCCGCCTGGCACCAGGATCGCATCCACACCTTCGAGCAGAGCAGTGCCCTGGTTCTCGATGTCTTCGGAGTCGATGTAGCGCAGGTTGACCTTGGTACGGTTGCTGATGCCGGCATGACTCATTGCTTCGATCAGCGACTTGTAGGCGTCCAGCAGTTCCATGTACTTGCCGACCATGGCGATGGTGACTTCATGCTCAGGGTTGAGCTTGGCGTCGACCACGGCTTCCCACTCGGACAGATCGGCACCGCCACACTGCAGGCCGAAACGCTCGACAACAAAATCATCCAGACCCTGGGAATGCAGGATGCCCGGAATCTTGTAGATGGTGTCGGCATCTTCCAGGGCGATCACCGCACGCTCTTCAACGTTGGTGAACTGGGCGATCTTGCGACGCGAGGAGATATCGATCGGGTGATCGGAGCGGCACACCAGTACATCCGGCTGCAGGCCGATGGAACGCAGTTCCTTGACCGAGTGCTGGGTAGGCTTGGTTTTGGTTTCGCCCGCGGTGGCGATGTACGGCACCAGGGTCAGGTGCATCAGCATCGCGCGCTTGGCGCCGACCTCGAAGCGCAACTGACGGATGGCTTCAAGGAACGGTTGGGATTCGATGTCACCCACGGTGCCACCGATCTCGACCATGGCCACGTCGGCATCGCCGGCGCCCTTGATGATCCGGCGCTTGATTTCGTCGGTGATGTGCGGGATCACCTGGATGGTTGCCCCCAGGTAGTCACCACGGCGCTCCTTGCGCAGCACGTGCTCGTAGACACGGCCAGTGGTGAAGTTGTTGTTCTGGGTCATGGTCGTGCGGATGAACCGCTCGTAGTGGCCCAGGTCCAGGTCAGTTTCGGCGCCGTCGTGGGTGACGAACACCTCACCGTGCTGGAACGGGCTCATGGTGCCCGGGTCAACGTTGATGTACGGGTCCAGCTTGAGCATGGTGACCTTAAGTCCCCGCGCCTCCAGGATGGCCGCCAATGAAGCGGAGGCAATGCCTTTCCCCAATGAAGAAACAACACCGCCCGTGACGAATATGTAGCGCGTCATGAAAAACCCTAGAAGTCTGCGTTAAAGCGGTCCGAGCCGCCGGGGAAAGCGAAGGAAGGCCGAAGCCCCCGATCACCTGCATTAATCACAGTGCACCTTTCAAAAAAACCGCCGCGTTGTGACAGACCAGCAATGGAACACCGGTACGTTGATCGCTACACATTTTTTGGAATCGCCCAGCAAAGACTGCTTGGTAATCGGCAACTGCTGCGATTCAGGCGAATCCACAGAAGTTGTATCAAGAAGGGAGCGTAGTCTACCGGAAAGGCGCTATCAGCTCAAACCTTGATCGCAGGTTGGTGGCATCCAATGCAATTGCCAGTCGCCACGGGCATCTGCCGCCAGCCCCGGCAGGTTGGGCACCGCCAGCAATTGCTGGCCCTGGTACAGCAGCGGCAATCTGCCACGGACAAAGCCTGGCAAACCACTTTCGTTAAGCAAACGCTTAAGGTCGCGCCGACCTCGGCCTGGGACTTCCATGACTTCGCCGCCCTGACGGTAGCGGATGCTCAGTAAACCTGCGGGCGGGTTGCCGCTGAAATGCAGATGGCCGTTGCCGGGTAACTGTAGTGGGTTTTCGGGTTGTGGCCAGCTCGAGGGAGCGTGGGAAAAATCCGACCAACTGGCAGGCAACCACCAAATATACCCGCTGCAACGGTGCAATTGGCCGTCGGCCAGACACCACAGTGGCTGCGCATCGCTCTTGGCATCACGCAATGTGTTCCAACCCGCCCAGTGATCGCTGTCGGGCAAACGCGTCAGTGGTGCGAGCCAGTACCGTAAGGCGTTGCGTTGACGGGCCTCAGAGAGCACACAGAGCGCTGCAAGGGATAAGGATGGCAGCGGCAGCCAGGGAAACGCCGAAGGCTGGCTGGCGGCCATCAGGTCCATCCGGGCCAACTCATCGAGCAAGCCCTGGGCCTCACTCAGATGCTCGGCGCTGCGGGCCAGGGTGCCAACGGCCTGAGGCCAGCGATCGGTCAGCAGCGGAAGCACATGATGGCGCAAGAAATTGCGGGAGAAGCGCGAATCAGTGTTGGAAGGGTCTTCAATCCAGGCCAACTGATGCTCGCGGGCGTAGGCTTCCAGTTCGGCCCGCGAGATATCCAGCAGAGGCCGGAGCAAATGCCCGCCACCCAGTGGACGCTGCGCGGGCATGGCGCCCAGCCCGCGCACGCCGGCTCCACGCAACAAGCGAAACAGCAAGGTTTCAGCCTGGTCGTCACGGTGCTGAGCGGTTAGTAGCAACTCCCCGGCCCCAGTGAGCTGGGCGAACGCCTGATACCGCGCTTCACGGGCCGCACGCTCGATGCTGGCGCCAGGCTGAACCTGCACACGCACGATCTTCAGCGGCACATCCAAGCTGTCACAGATGGCCTGACAATGGACCGGCCACGCATCAGCCGCAGCCTGAAGACCATGATGAACGTGGATAGCGCTGAGTGGTGGGAGCGGTTCGGTCTTGGCCAGAGTGGCCAGGAGATGCAGCAGGACGGTGGAATCGAGGCCGCCAGAGAAAGCGATATGCCAGGCTGGGGCGTTGCGCCAGGGGGGCAGGGTTTGCAGGAGTTTGGCGGGTAGAGTTGGTTTGAAGGGTTTCATCGAACAGTACCGCCCGAACTGAATCACTGCCTTGAAGCTTATGAAGATCAAATGTGGGAGCGGGCTTGCCCGCGATAGCGCAGTATCAGACAACAGCCTCGTTGCCTGTCAGCACCTCATCGCGAGCAAGCCCGCTCCCACATTTTAGTACTGCGTCGACTTACAGACCGTAGCTCATCAAGCGCTCATAACGACGAGCCAGCAGCGCATCGTTGTCGAACTTCTTGAGCATTGCCAGTTGCGCGCTCAGCTCCGCACGGATTGTCGCGGAAGCCGCTGCCGGGTCACGATGGGCGCCGCCCAGTGGCTCGGCGATCACTTTGTCAACGATACCCAGGCCTTTCAGGCGATCAGCGGTGATGCCCATCGCTTCAGCTGCATCCGGGGCCTTCTCGGCGGTTTTCCACAGGATCGAGGCGCAACCTTCCGGCGAGATCACTGCGTAGGTCGAATACTGCAGCATGTTCAGTTGGTCGCAAACGCCGATGGCCAATGCACCGCCGGAACCACCCTCACCGATCACGGTGGCGATGATCGGGGTTTTCAGGCGCGACATGACCCGCAGGTTCCAGGCAATCGCTTCACTCTGGTTACGCTCTTCAGCATCGATACCCGGATAAGCACCCGGGGTGTCGATGAAGGTCAGGATCGGCATCTTGAAGCGCTCGGCCATTTCCATCAGGCGGCAGGCCTTGCGGTAGCCCTCTGGACGAGGCATACCGAAGTTGCGGCGAACTTTCTCGCGCACTTCACGGCCTTTCTGGTGACCGATGATCATCACTGGCTGGTCATCCAGACGAGCAATACCGCCGACGATGGCAGCGTCATCGGAGAAGTGACGGTCGCCGTGCAACTCGTCGAACTCGGTGAAGATGTGCTGAATGTAGTCCAGGGTGTACGGACGGCGCGGATGGCGAGCCAGGCGCGCGATCTGCCAACTGGTCAGTTTGCCGAAGATATCTTCGGTCAGCGTCTTGCTCTTGTCTTGCAGGCGGGAGATTTCATCGCCGATGTTCAGCGAATTGTCATTGCCGACCAGGCGCAGCTCTTCGATCTTGGCTTGCAGGTCAGCAATCGGCTGTTCGAAATCAAGAAAATTCGGGTTCATAAGCGTCCGTCTTGGGTCGACGGCCAAGGGAATGCCTGGCCAGCCGGTTGTCTATTCGCGCCCACCTTAAGGGAGAGGCGCGTCAAGGTCGAGATTAAATGTTTAGTCGAGATCAGGGCATTGTCCATGCCCCTGACCGTCAACGGTATTGGAGGAAGACGTTGTCACGCCCGAACTGGTCACGCAATGCTTGAATCAAGCCATCCGCCGGGTCAATGCGCCATGTCTCGCCGAACTGCAGCATGGCCTTGGCATCGTTGCCGGTGTACTCCATGGTCACCGGGCAGGCGCCACGATGGCGCTTGAGCAGATCCCCCAACCAGCGTAGCTGATCGCCTTTAAGTGCTTCAGTGCGCACTTTCAGACGCAGGCTTTCCGCCAGGTTGGTACGCGCATCCTCCATGCTCATCACCCGCTTGATCCGCAAGCGCAGCCCGCCGGAGAAGTCATCATTGCTGACCTCCCCTTCCACCACCACCATGGCATCGGTCTGCAACAGCGACTGTGCGGAATGGAACGCATCGGCAAACAGCGACGCCTCAATGCGGCCGGAGCGATCGTCGAGGGTGATAAAGCCCATCTTATCGCCCTTTTTGTTCTTCATGACCCGTAGGGCGATGATCATGCCGGCGACGGTTTGAGTATCCCGCGCAGGCTTCAGGTCGATGATGCGCTGACGGGCAAAACGACGGATTTCCCCTTCGTACTCGTCAATCGGGTGCCCCGTGAGGTACAGGCCCAGGGTATCTTTCTCGCCCTTGAGGCGTTCCTTGAGGGTCAGCTCCTTGGCCTTGCGATGATTGGCATAGACATCGGCGTCTTCTTCGACGAACAAGCCACCAAACAGGTCGGCGTGGCCACTGTCATGGGTGCGGGCGGTTTGCTCCGCAGCCTTGATCGCTTCTTCCATGGCCGTCAGCAACACCGCACGGTTACGGTCGATGTTGGCCTGGTAAGCCTTCGGCTCATCATGGAAGTACGGGCCCAGACGATCCAGGGCACCGCTACGAATCAGGCCATCGAGGGTGCGTTTGTTGATGCGCTTGAGGTCGACCCGGGCACAGAAGTCGAACAGATCCTTGAACGGGCCGTCCTGTCGCGCTTCGGTAATTGCCTCCACCGGGCCCTCGCCCACCCCCTTGATCGCGCCGAGACCATAGATGATGCGCCCTTCGTCGTTCACCGTGAACTTGAACTCGGATGTGTTCACATCCGGCGCGTCGAGGCGCAGCTTCATGGTCCGCACTTCCTCGATCAAGGTCACGACCTTGTCGGTGTTGTGCATGTCCGCCGACAGTACCGCGGCCATGAACGGCGCCGGGTAGTGGGCTTTCAGCCAGGCAGTCTGGTACGACACCAGGCCGTAGGCGGCGGAGTGGGATTTGTTGAAGCCGTAACCGGCGAATTTCTCCACCAGGTCGAAGATGTTACCCGCCAGGTCGGCGTCGATATTGTTGGTGGCGCAACCCTCAATGAAACCGCCACGCTGCTTGGCCATTTCCTCGGGTTTTTTCTTACCCATGGCCCGACGCAGCATGTCCGCACCACCCAGGGTATAACCAGCCATGACCTGGGCAATCTGCATCACCTGTTCCTGATACAGGATGATGCCGTAGGTCGGCGCCAGTACGGGCTTGAGGCCCTCGTACTGGTAATCGGAGTGCGGGTACGCCAGCTCGGCGCGACCGTGCTTACGGTTGATGAAGTCATCCACCATGCCTGATTGCAGAGGCCCCGGACGGAACAGGGCCACCAGTGCGATCAAGTCTTCCAGGCAGTCGGGCTTGAGCTTTTTGATCAGCTCTTTCATACCGCGCGACTCAAGCTGGAATACGGCCGTGGTTTCGGCTTTTTGCAGCAACTGGTACGTCGGTTTGTCGTCCAGCGGGATAAAGGCGATGTCCAGCGGCGCCTCATCAACCTTGGCGCGCTCGCGGTTGATGGTCTTCAGGGCCCAGTCGATGATCGTCAGGGTACGCAGGCCGAGGAAGTCGAACTTCACCAGGCCGGCCGCCTCCACGTCGTCCTTGTCGAACTGGGTTACCAGGCCGTCGCCTTCTTCATCGCAGTAGATCGGCGAAAAGTCAGTCAGCTTGGTCGGCGCGATAACCACACCACCGGCGTGTTTACCGACGTTACGCACCACACCTTCGAGCTTGCGCGCCATGTCCCAGATTTCGGCCGCTTCTTCATCGACCTTGATGAAGTCCCGCAGGATTTCTTCCTGCTCGTAGGCTTTTTCCAGAGTCATGCCGACTTCGAAAGGAATCATCTTCGACAAGCGGTCAGCCAGGCCATAAGACTTACCCTGGACTCGGGCCACGTCGCGGATTACCGCTTTCGCCGCCATGGAACCGAAGGTGATGATCTGGCTTACAGCGTTGCGGCCGTACTTCTCAGCTACGTATTCAATGACTCGGTCGCGACCGTCCATACAGAAGTCGACGTCGAAGTCGGGCATGGATACCCGTTCCGGGTTCAGGAATCGCTCGAACAGCAGGTCATATTCCAGCGGGTCGAGGTCGGTGATCTTCTGCACATAGGCCACCAGTGACCCCGCACCCGACCCCCGGCCAGGCCCTACCGGCACGCCATTGCTTTTGGCCCACTGGATAAAGTCCATTACGATGAGGAAGTAACCGGGGAACCCCATCTGGATAATGATATCCAGCTCGAAATTCAGCCGGTCGACATAGACCTGACGCTTGGCCTCGTAATCTTCAGTGGTGTCCTTGGGCAGCAGAACGGTCAGGCGCTCTTCCAGCCCATCGAAAGAAACCTTGCGGAAATACTCATCGATGGTCATGCCATCGGGAATCGGGAAGTTGGGCAGGAAGTGCTTGCCCAGCTTCACTTCAATGTTGCAGCGCTTGGCGATTTCGACGGTGTTTTCCAACGCCTCGGGCAAGTCACTGAACAGCTCGGCCATTTCCTCGGCGGTCTTGAGGTATTGCTCTTCGCTGTAGTTCTTCGATCGACGCGGATCATCGAGGGCCCGGCCCTCACCGATGCACACACGAGTTTCGTGAGCCTCGAAGTCTTCCCTCTTGATAAAGCGCACGTCGTTGGTCGCCACCAGCGGCGCACCCAGCTTCTCGGCCAGGGCGACTGCGGCGTGCAACTGTTCTTCGTCATTAGGGCGATTGGTGCGCTGGATTTCCAGGTAGAAGCGGTCGGGGAAGACGTCCATCCATTCACGGGCGAGGACTTCAGCCTCGTGAGGGTTGCCGCCCAACAGCGCAATGCCGATTTCACCTTCCTTGGCTGCCGAGAGCATGATCAGCCCGTCGCTGGCTTCGGCCACCCACTCGCGCTCGATGATGATCGAGCCATTGCGCTGACCGTCGATAAAGCCACGGGAAATCAATTCGGTGAGGTTGCGATAACCGACCGCATTCATCGCCAGCAGGCTGATGCGACTCAGGGGGTTATCCGGGTCCTTGTTCGACAGCCACAGGTCGGCACCGCAGATCGGCTTGATGCCGGCACCCATGGAGGCCTTGTAGAACTTGACCAGGGAACACATGTTGTTCTGATCGGTGACCGCCACGGCCGGCATATTCATGCCCACCAGGGTTTTGACCAGCGGTTTGATCCGTACCAGGCCGTCGACCAGGGAGTATTCAGTGTGCAGGCGCAGGTGAACGAATGAAGCCGGCATAGTGATCCTGTCTAATACGTGGAAACAACAAGGCCCGGATTGTACCGGGCCTTGAGCAAAACATCAGCCTCGCGACTAAACCTCGCCAAGACTCTCCCGCGCCTCGTAAGCCAGGCGTACCGGGGCAAACGAGCGGCGATGAATCGGGGTCGGGCCCAGTCGAGCCAAGGCTTCCAGATGAACGGGCGTCGGGTAACCCTTGTGCCCGCCGATGCCATAACCGGGGTAGATCAATTCAAAAGCGGCCATTTCACGGTCGCGGCTGACCTTGGCCAGGATCGACGCAGCAGCGATCGCCGGCACCTTGCTGTCGCCCTTGACCACGGCCTCAGACGGCATTGCCAGTTTCGGGCAACGGTTGCCGTCGATCATCGCCATTTTTGGGGTGATGTGCAGGCCCTCGACGGCGCGCTGCATGGCCAGCATGGTGGCGTGGAGAATGTTCAACTCGTCGATTTCTTCGACTTCGGCTCGGGCGATATGCCAACTCAGGGCCTTCTCGCAGATTTCGTCAAAGAGTTTCTCACGACGGGCTTCGGTGAGTTTCTTCGAATCGTTGAGACCGAGAATCGGGCGGTTCGGATCAAGAATCACCGCTGCCGTGACGACAGCCCCACACAGCGGGCCACGACCGACTTCATCAACACCGGCAACCAGTTCATGAGCTTCGGCGACCAGGCTGAAATCCAGGCCCATTTGCGTCTTCATAGGGCTTCCTGTTTTTGGCCAATCAGGCTCAGAACCGCATCGGCAGCCTGGTTTGACGCATCGCGGCGCAAGGTCCGGTGAATTTCGTCAAAACCACGCGTTTGCTCTTCGCCGCCGTCAATCAAGGGGAGCATGGTCTGCGCCAAGGCCTCAGGCGTCGCATCATCCTGTAGCAACTCAGGCACCAGCAGACGCTGGGCCAACAAATTAGGCAAGGAGATGTAAGGGCTTTTGACCATACGCTTGAGAATCCAGTAGGTCAGCGGTGCCAGGCGATAAGCCACGACCATCGGGCGCTTATAGAGCAAGGCTTCAAGGGTCGCTGTGCCGGAGGCGATCAGTACCGCATCGCAAGCCGCCAAGGCCAGGTGTGAACCACCGTCGAGCAGGGTCAACGGCAGGTTACGCCCCACCAGCAACGCCTCGATTTGCGCACGACGCTGGGGGCTGGCACACGGCAACACGAAGCGCACACCGGGCTTCAAGGCTTGCAGGCGCTCGGCGGCATCGAAGAACAACGCACCGAGACGACCGACTTCACCACCACGGCTGCCAGGCATCAGCGCCACCAGCGGACCGTCAGGCAACCCCAGCTCGGCACGAGCGCCGGCCCGGTCAGCTTGCAGCGGGATGGTGTCAGCCAGGGTATGACCGACGAACCGTACCGGCACGCCCTTCTCTTCGTAAAACCTGGCCTCGAAAGGCAGCAGAGTCAACATCAGGTCGCAGCCTTCACGGATCTTCAGCACACGCTTCTGCCGCCACGCCCAAACGGACGGGCTGACGTAATGCACGGTCTTGATCCCGGCCTGTCGTAGCTTCAGTTCGATATTAAGCGTGAAGTCCGGAGCGTCGATTCCGATAAAGACGTCGGGCTTTTCTTCGATCAGGGTCTGGATCAGCTTTTTGCGGCGAGCCAGCAGCTCACGCAAACGCCCCAGCACCTCCACCAACCCCATGACCGACAGGCGCTCCATGGGGAAGTAGGACGTCAAGCCTTCGGCCTGCATCAGCGGACCGCCAACCCCAATAAACTCGACAGCTGGGTGCTGAAGCTTGAGTGCTCGCATCAGGCCCGCACCCAGGATATCGCCGGAAGCCTCCCCGGCCACCAGCGCAATACGTAACCTGGCCATGATTAGCGGGTGATGCCGCGAGTCGAGGACTGGATGGAGTCACGAAACACCGCGACTTCCGGGTACAGCGACGCCGGCTCTGCCAACTCTGCCAAGGCCTGGTCGACTGTCAGCCCCTGACGATAAACCACCTTGTAGGCGCGGCGCAGGGCGTGAATCGCATCCTCGCTGAAACCACGGCGACGCATGCCTTCGAAGTTCATGCTGCGAGCTTCCGCAGGATTACCGAATACCGTAACGAATGCCGGGACATCCTTGCCAATAGCGGTGCCCATGCCGGAGAAGCTGTGAGCGCCAATATGGCAGTACTGATGAACCAACGTGAAGCCGGACAGGATCGCCCAATCATCAACGTGCACATGGCCAGCCAATGCGGTGTTGTTGACCAGGATGCAGTGATTGCCGATAACACTGTCATGCCCGATATGGGCGTAGGCCATCACCAGGTTGTGGTCACCCAATGTGGTTTCCGCGCGATCCTGGACAGTACCCCGGTGAATGGTCACGCCTTCACGGATGATGTTGTGATCACCGATTACCAGGCGTGTCTCTTCACCCTTGTACTTCATGTCAGGCGTGTCTTCGCCTACCGAGGAAAACTGGTAGATGCGATTGTGTTTGCCAATCCGCGTCGGGCCTTTGAGGATCACGTGCGGCCCGATGACTGTTCCTTCGCCGATTTCCACACCTGCACCAATGATCGACCATGGGCCAACCTCGACGTCGGCGGCCAGAATGGCCGTCGGATCGATGATTGCACGAGGGTCAATCAAACTCATAGTTTGCGTTCCGCGCAGATGATTTCAGCGGAGCACACAGGTTTGCCATCGACCGAAGCCTGGCATTCGAATTTCCAGATCTGGCGCTTGCAGCTCACAAACTTGGCTTCCAGGATCAACTGGTCACCCGGGGTGACCGGGTTGCGAAAGCGCAGCTTGTCGGAGCCCACGAAATAGTAAAGCGTGCCATCGGCAGGCTTCAGGTCGAGCATTTTGAAACCAAGGATACCGGCAGCCTGGGCCATTGCTTCGATGATCAATACGCCCGGCATGATTGGATGCGCAGGGAAGTGACCATTGAAAAATGGTTCGTTGATGCTGACATTCTTGTAGGCACGAATGCGCTTTTCCTCAACATTCAATTCCACTACACGGTCCACCAGCAGGAACGGGTAACGGTGAGGCAGGTATTCGCGAATCTCGTTGATGTCCATCATTTCGGGGGGAAGCCTGTAATAAAGATTGGGAGCGCGCGGACTAAGGCACGCTCCTCTAGCAAATCAAGGAGGCAGTCTAGCGGCTGTGCACACTTGATATGGAAATGGTATCAGCCATCTGATGAAGCATTACCGCCAGGGGTCACGTCCCCAACACGCTTTTCCAGATGTTTCAGGCGTCGAGCAATATCGTCGAGTTGCCTCAGACGAGCTGCGCTCTTGCGCCATTCGGCCGCAGGCTGCATGGCCGTACCGGAAGAATAGGACCCAGGCTCGGTAATCGAATGGGTCACCATGGTCATTCCGGTGATGAATACGTTGTCGCAAATTTCGATATGACCTACCAGGCCAACACCACCCGCGAGCATGCAATGCTTGCCAATCTTGGTGCTGCCGGAGATTCCCACACAGGCGGCCATGGCGGTGTGATCACCAATCTGCACGTTGTGGGCGATCTGAATCTGGTTATCCAGCTTCACACCATTACCGATGACGGTATCGGCCAAGGCACCGCGATCAACAGCAGTGTTGACGCCAATTTCCACATCATCGCCAATCAGCACGCCGCCGACCTGAGCAATCTTGTGCCAAATACCCTTCTCGGTGGCGAAGCCGAAGCCTTCACCGCCAATCACGGCACCGGACTGAATCACCACGCGCTCGCCAATACGCACATCGTGGTACAGGGTCACGCGAGGTGCGAGCCAGCCGCCCATACCAATTTCGCTGCGGGCACCGATAAAGCAGTGAGCACCTACCGTCACGCCGGCAGCGATACGCGCGCCACTCTCGATCACCACAAAAGCGCCAATGCTCGCAGCTGGATCAACCTGCGCATCATCGGCGATCACCGCCGAGGGGTGAACCCCAGCCGGCGCCTTGGGTTTGGGATCAAACAGGTGCGATACCCGCGCATAAGACAGATACGGGTTAGCTACGATCAGTGCATCCCCCACAAACCCTTCGGCATCAGCGGCCTTCAGCAATACAGCTGCGGCCTGGCTGTCGCCCAGGAATTTACGGTATTGGGGATTTGCCAGAAAGCTCAACTGAGCTGGGCCAGCCTCCTGCAAGGTGGCTAGCCCAGTGATTTCTTTCTCCGGGGAGCCACGCAAGGAGGCCCCCAGGAACTCGGCCAATTGGCCGAGTTTGATAGTCGCAGTCATGGTTTACTTCAGCTGATTCATGCGCTCGATCACCTGACGGGTGATGTCGTACTGAGGTTTGACGTCAATCACAGCGCCACGCTCGAAGACCAGGTCGAAAGCACCTTTCTTGATGACTTCTTCAACAGCGCTGTCGAGTTTCGGCTTGAGCTGCTTGAGCATTTCACGGTCGGCAACAGCCTTGGCTTCGTTCAGCTCCTTGGACTGGAACTGGTAATCACGAGCCTTTTGCTTGAATTCAAGCTCCAGACGCTCGCGCTCGCCTTGCTGCATTTTGTCACCACCGGCAACCAGACGATCCTGGATACCCTTGGCACTGCTTTCCAGCGTCTTGAGCTTGGTCAGTTGTGGACCGAATTTTTTCTCGGCATCCACGGCGTACTTCTTGGCCGCATCGGATTCCAACAGGGCCATCTGATAGTTCAGGACGGCGATTTTCATTTCGGCAAAGGCCGGGGTCGCTACCAGGACAGTCGCCAGGAGAACCAATTGAGTCAACTTACGCACGATGCACTCCTACAAATCCGTTGTCGTTATCTTGGGTCAGACTCTTAGAAAGTCTGGCCGAGGGAGAATTGGAAGATCTGGGTTTCAGCGTTATCCGGTTTCTTCACCGGCATGGCCAGAGCAAAGCTCAATGGACCCAAGGCGGTAACCCAGGTCACACCTACACCAACGGAGCTGGCCAGGTTGCTGAAACTGACGTCGTTACACTGGGTGTTGGACTTCAAACCGCTCGGGTTGATGATCTGCTCGCACTTGGAATCGAACACGTTACCCACATCCCAGAAGAGCGAAGTCCGCAGAGAACGTTGATCCTTGACGAATGGCAGAGGGAACAGCAGCTCCGCACCACCTTGAATCAGCACGTTACCACCGAATGGCAGCGGCTTGTCGTCGGTATCTACTTGCGTCCCGACGTTGCCGGTCTGACCGACGCCACGGCTCGGCGTACCACGAGGTCCGAGGGTGCTGTCCTTGAAACCACGTACCGAGTTGAAACCACCCGCGTAGTAGTTCTCGTAGAACGGTAGACCACTGGTCGAACCATAGCCGTCGCCATAACCCAATTCCGTATGGAAGCGCATGGTGTAGTTATCGGTCAGAGGCGCGAACACCTGGCCACGATAATCAAGCTTGAAGAACGACAGGTCGCTACCCGGGGTAGTGGCTTCCAGGGTCAAGCTCTGAGAGTGACCACGCGTTGCCATTACCCCTTTGTTCAGGGTCGACTCCGACCAGCCGGCCGAGGCCTTGAAGTTCAGGAACTGATCACCTTCTTTACGCACGAAGTCGAAGATCTCGTCCACGGTGTAAACACCGGTCTTGATCTTGTCTTGTTGCGCGGTCAGGCCGAAGGTCAGACGCGAAGTCTCGCTGATCGGGTAACCGATGTTGACGCCCGCACCCAGGCTGTCGATTGCATAGCTTGCTACGTCGACATCGAGGTCTTTGTAGTCAGTGGTGCGATAGAAAGCGTTATAGCCCAGGCTCACGCCGTCAGCGGTCCAGTAGGGGTCGACATAACCAAAGTTATAGCGGCTCTGGTATTCGCTTCGGGTCAAGCCAATGCTGACCTTGTTACCGGTACCCAGGAAGTTGTTCTGGGTGATCGAGCCACCGAGGATCAGGCCCGCGCTCTGGGCGAACCCGACGCTGGCGGTGATCGAACCGGAAGCTTGCTCTTCCACGGCATAGTTCACATCAACCTGGTCATCCACACCCGGTACGGCCGGGGTCTCGACGTTGACTTCCTTGAAGAAGCCCAGGCGCTCAAGACGGGTCTTGGACTGGTCGATCAGGTAAGTCGAAGCCCAACCACCTTCCATCTGACGCATCTCACGACGCAGCACTTCGTCCGCAGACTTGGTGTTGCCACGGAAGTTGATGCGGTTGACGTAGGCACGCTTGCCAGGGTCGACGACAAAGGTGATGTCCACGGTGTGATCATCATCGTGCGGGGTTGGCACGCCGTTGACGTTGGCGAAGGTGTAACCCTCGTTACCCAGACGGCGGGTGATCAGTTCGGACGTGGTGGTCATCAGCTTGCGCGAGAACACCTGATCTTTCTGCACCAGCAGCAGGGACTTGACCTGGTCTTCAGGCACTTTCAAGTCGCCGCTGAGCTTGACATCACGAACGCGGTACTTCTCGCCTTCGTTGACGTTAACGGTGATATAGACGTGTTTCTTGTCCGGGGTGATAGACACCTGGGTCGAGGCGATATCCATGTTGATATAGCCACGGTCCAGATAGTAGGAGCGCAGACGCTCCAGGTCACCGGAGAGTTTTTCACGGGCGTACTTGTCGTCATTCTTGAAGAACGACAGCCAGTTGGTGGTCTTGAGCTCGAACAGGTCGATCAGGTCTTCGTCAGCAAACTTGGTGTTACCCACCACGTTGATGTGCTGGATGGCCGCCACGGTCCCTTCATTGATCTTGACCTTCAGGCCGACACGGTTGCGCGGTTGCGGCACCACTTCGGTTTCCACGGAAGCGGAATAACGGCCTTGGGCAACGTACTGGCGTTGCAGTTCGTTACGCACACCCTCGAGAGTGGCACGCTGGAAGATCTCGCCTTCGGCAAGGCCAGATTGCTTGAGGCCTTTCATCAAGTCCTCAGTGGAGATCGCCTTGTTGCCTTCGATCTCGATACTGGCGACCGAAGGTCGCTCGACCACGGTGATAACGAGGACGTTACCTTCGCGACCCAGTTGGATGTCTTGAAAGAAACCGGTTTTGAACAGCGCACGAGTGGATTCCACCAGGCGACGGTCATCAGCCTGTTCCCCGACGTTCAACGGCAAGGCACCAAAGACGCTACCCGCGGAAACCCGCTGGAGGCCGTTGACGCGAATATCGGAGATGGTGAAGGACTCGGCGTGAACTTCGGCGATCATCAATACGGTGAGAACCGCAGTTAGCAGCAGACGTTTCATGAAGTCCTTTCTTATTCCAACTGGCAATAAACAAACTGCCGCAAAATGCGGCAGATTCGCAATTCAGCGAAGCGTTACAGTCGTCCCAGATCGTTGACCAGAGCTAACAACATCACTCCGACCACCAAACTGATACCGATCTGTATCCCCCAACCCTGCACCCGATCCGACAAGGGGCGACCACGCACCCACTCGACCAGATAAAACAACAGATGTCCCCCATCCAATACTGGAATGGGCAACAAATTCAGAACCCCCAGGCTAATACTCAGATAAGCCAGGAAATTCAGGAAATCAGCCATGCCCGACTGGGCAGAAGCGCCCGCCACTTTAGCAATGGTTATCGGTCCACTCAAGTTTTTTACCGAGAGCTCGCCGAACAACATTTTCTTGAGGGAATCGAGGGTCAGCACACTCATGGTCCAAGTGCGCCGCGCGCCCTCGCCAATGGCTGCCAAAGGCCCGAAACTGACCTCTCGCACCATCGACGGTGGCCACTCGACACCTTTCACCCCGGCGCCCAGATAACCCCCGGCGGCCTTGGCCTCCCCGCGAACCGCCAGGGTCACTGGGACGTCGATTTGAGCACCGTCACGCTCAACTTTCAGCACAATTTTGGTATCAGGACGTACACGAACCTGATCAACCACTTGCTGCCAGTCATCCAATGCCTGGCCATCAAGGGCCAGCAGTCGGTCACCGGTTTTCAGACCAGCAGCCTGGGCCGGCCCCTTGGGATCCAGCTCTGCCAGCACGGGCGGCAAGGCCGGACGCCACGGACGAATCCCCAGGGACTTGATCGGATCAGGCTCATCGGCCCCCTTGAGCCAATGGTCCAGGGTCAGCTCGCGCGGGGTCTCAGCCGTGGAGTCCTGCTCGCGGACCACCAGCTTCACGATGCCGCTTTCACCCAGGCGACGTACCAACTGCAGATTGACCGCTCCCCAACCAACGGTAGGCTCACCGTCAATAGCGACAATTTCCTGGCCCGCGCTGAGGCCGGCCTTGGCTGCAATACTGCCCGCCTCGACCGCGCCAATGACCGGGCGCACCTGCTGGCTGCCCAACATCGCCAACACCCAGAAGAACACCATGGCCAGCAAGAAATTGGCGATAGGGCCAGCGGCAACGATGGCGATACGCTGACGAACGGTCTTGCGGTTAAAGGATTGGTCTAATTGATCGGCCGGCACTTCACCTTCGCGCTCGTCAAGCATCTTGACGTAACCGCCCAAGGGAATGGCCGCAATCACAAACTCGGTGCCACGGCGGTCGTGCCAGCGCAGCAACGGCATGCCGAAGCCGACGGAAAAGCGCAATACCTTGACGCCGCAACGACGCGCCACCCAGAAGTGGCCGAATTCGTGGAAGGTGACCAGCACACCCAGAGCAACCAGGGTGCCGACAATCATGTAGAGCGCACTCATCTAATTTCTCCGCATTCCAATCCAGTGCCTTGCAGGCCCAAGCACACCCCCGGGCTAACGCGCGTTGCGGCTCAACCATTGTTCGGTCAGGGCCCGGGCCTTTGTATCAGCCTCGAACACAGCACTCAATTCATTCACAGCAACCACTGGCTCACGACTCAGAACGTCCTCGATGATACTCGCGATCTCCGGGAAACGGATGCGCCGTTCGAGAAACGCCGCTACCGCCACTTCATTGGCCGCATTCAGCATCGCCGGCGCGCTGTTACCCGCCTCGGCCGCTTCTCGCGCCAGACGCAAGCAAGGAAAGCGCTGCTCATCGGGCGCCTCGAAGTCCAGACGGGCGATAGCGAACAAATCCAGGGGCGCCACGCCAGAATCAATGCGTTCCGGCCAAGCCAAGGCATTGGCAATCGGCGTACGCATGTCCGGGTTGCCCAATTGAGCCAGCACCGAACCATCCACATAGTCGACCAGGGAATGAATCACACTTTGCGGGTGGATCACCACCTCGACCTGATCAGGTCGCGCATCGAACAACCAGCACGCCTCGATCAGCTCCAGGCCTTTGTTCATCATGCTTGCCGAATCAACCGAGATCTTGCGCCCCATGGACCAATTGGGATGGGCACACGCTTGATCAGGAGATACGTGCTCCAGTTCGGCCAAGGGTGTCTGGCGGAACGGACCACCGGAAGCGGTCAGCAGGATACGGCGCACACCCACCTGGCTCAGGCCACGGGCAAAATCCCCGGGCATGCACTGGAAAATCGCGTTGTGTTCACTGTCCAGCGGCAACAACACCGCGCCGCTCTTGCGCACCGCTTGCATAAAGAGTGCGCCAGACATGACCAACGCTTCCTTGTTGGCCAACAAAATCTTCTTGCCCGCATCGACCGCAGCGAGGGTCGGACGCAAGCCGGCAGCGCCGACAATCGCAGCCACGACCGTGTCGACCTCAGGATCGGCCGAGACCTGACACAGCCCTGCCTCTCCCACCAGCACCTGAGTCGACAGGCCCGCCGCTCGCAGATCATCCTGCAAGCCCCGCGCAGCTACGGCTTCAGGCACCACGGCGTAGCGCGGCACATGACGAACACACAACGCCAGCAACTCACTCAAACGGCTAAAACCGGTCAAGGCGAATACTTGATAGCGTTCGGGATGACGCGCAATCACATCCAGAGTGCTCAACCCCACCGAGCCGGTAGCGCCCAGCACGGTCACTTGTTGCAGACGGCTCACGAGGCGGCCATCCACAACAACACGGCAAAGATCGGGATGGCCGCGGTCAGGCTGTCAATGCGGTCCAGAACACCACCATGACCTGGCAGCAGGTTACTGCTGTCCTTGATCCCGGCCTGGCGCTTGAACATGCTTTCGGTCAGGTCACCCACCACGGAAATCAGCACGACCACCGCTGCGCCAATCAAGGCCAGGAGCATCTCCTTGACGGTCCAATCACGCACAACACCCACAACAACGGTAATCACCAGGGTCAGCGCCAAGCCACCGTATACACCTTCCCAGCTCTTGCCCGGACTGACCGCCGGCGCCAGCTTGCGCTTGCCAAAGGCACGACCGGAGAAGTAGGCGCCGATATCAGCCCCCCAGACCAGCACCATCACCGCCATGATCAACCAGTTGCCCATAGGGGAATGCTTGATCTGCACCAGGCCTTGCCAGGCCGGCAGCAGGATCAACAGGCCAATCACCAACTTGCAGGCGACGCTGGACCAATGACCACTGGTCTGCGGATACGTCAGCACGAGGAATGTCGCCAAGCCCCACCACAGGACCGCCGCGCCCAGCACCCAGGGCGCCACGTCCGGCAGGATGTACATCAGGAACAGCAACAAGGCCACGACTGCGGCATACACCACACGTGGCAGTTGTTCCGCAAACCCTGCCAGGCGCGCCCATTCCCAGGCACCCAAGGTGACAACCAGGCCTATGAACAGCGCAAAACCGGAACCCTCGAGCAGGAAGAACCCGCACAAGGCGATCGGCAACAGGATCAGTGCCGTGATGATTCGTTGTTTAAGCATTAAACCCGGGCTCCAGCTTCAATCTGATCGCTCGTTTTACCGAAGCGACGCTGACGGGAAGCGAAATCGGCCAGCGCGTTACGCATGGCATCGTGTTTGAAGTCCGGCCAGAACAGGTCGGAGAAGTACAATTCGGTATAGGCCAACTGCCACAACAGGAAGTTGCTGATGCGGTGTTCGCCACCGGTACGGATACACAAGTCCGGCAGCGGCAGATCACCGGTTACCAGACAGGTTTGCAGCAGTTCGGGCGTAATATCTTCCGGCCGCAGATGACCGGCCTGTACTTCGCGAGCCAGACGCTGGGCAGCCTGGGCGATATCCCATTGGCCACCGTAGTTGGCCGCGATCTGCAGCACAAAACGGTTACTGCCAGCGGTGATCGCCTCAGCTTCACGCATCGCCGTTTGCAGCTCCGGATGAAACCGCGAGCGATCGCCGATAATGCGCAAGCTGATGTTGTTCTCGTTCAGGCGCTTGGCCTCACGACGCAAGGCCTTGAAGAACAGGTCCATCAAGGCGCTGACTTCTTCCGCCGGACGCTGCCAGTTTTCACTGGAGAACGCGAACAAGGTCAGCACTTCGACCTTGGCCTCGGCACACACCTCGATCACCGCACGCACCGCATCGACGCCCGCTTTATGCCCGGCAACACCCGGCATAAAGCGTTTTTTCGCCCAGCGATTATTCCCATCCATGATGATCGCGACATGGCGCGGCACCACGGAGGGCACAGTCTGCTTGGTCTTTTCCATGAAGGCTTCCTGACCCCTTATACGGCCATCAGGTCCTTTTCTTTATCTTCCGTGGCCTTGGTGATCTGGGCCTCGGCGTCTTTGGTCAACTTGTCGATATCAGCGACAGCACGGCGCTCTTCGTCTTCGCTGATTTCCTTGTCCTTGACCAGCTTCTTCAGGTCACCCAAGGCATCGCGACGAATGTTGCGCACAGCAACACGAGCATCTTCGGCCGCGCTACGCGCCTGCTTGGTGAAGCCCTTGCGGGTTTCTTCGGTCAGGGCAGGCATGGAAATCAACAGCAACTCGCCCAGGTTGGTCGGGTTGAGGTTCAGACCAGCACTTTGAATAGCCTTGTCGACGGCGCCGAGCATGTTGCGCTCAAAGGCCACGACTTGCAGGGTGCGGGAGTCTTTTACAGTGATGTTGGCTACCTGGGTGATAGAGGTGTCCGCGCCGTAGTACGGCACCATCACGCTGCCCAGAATGCTTGGGTGGGCCTTGCCGGTACGAATCTGACCAAATGCATGGTTCAGAGAGTCCAGGGATTTCTGCATGCGCTCTTGAGCGTCTTTCTTGATTTCGTTGATCATTGCTCGACTTCCTCGATCAGAGTCCCTTCCGCGCCGCCATGTACGATATTCAGCAGGGCGCCGGGTTTGTTCATGTTAAATACGCGCAGCGGCATCTTGTGGTCGCGGCACAGGCAAATAGCTGTCAGGTCCATCACACCCAGCTTGCGATCCAGCACTTCATCGTAGGTCAGATGATCGAACTTCTCGGCATGCGGGTCTTTGAACGGGTCAGCAGTGTAAACGCCATCAACCTTGGTTGCTTTAAGCACTACGTCTGCATTGATTTCAATGCCACGCAAGCAGGCTGCCGAATCAGTGGTGAAGAACGGGTTACCGGTACCCGCAGCAAAAATCACCACTTCCTTGGCGTCCAGGTGACGCATGGCTTTGCGGCGGTCATAGTGATCGGTTACACCCACCATGGAAATAGCCGACATCACGATCGCCGTGATATTGGCCCGCTCCAGGGCGTCGCGCATGGCCAGGGCGTTCATCACAGTGGCCAGCATGCCCATGTGGTCGCCAGTGACCCGATCCATACCGGCCGCGCTGAGCGCCGCACCGCGGAACAGGTTACCGCCGCCGATCACCAGGCCGACCTGAACACCGATGCCGACCAGTTGGCCGACTTCCAGTGCCATGCGGTCGAGCACCTTGGGATCGATCCCGAACTCTTCCGAACCCATCAGGGCCTCGCCGCTAAGCTTGAGTAGAATGCGTTTATAGCGAGCCTGATAACCACTGCCCTGCTGAGCCATTGCGAATCTCTCCTGCGGCGTATTTTTAAAAATTCTTGGCAAGCCGTTTACGGCCTGCGTTTACTCTAGCTGGACGCTATCACAGCGCCATCGGAACACGGCTTTGTAAGCCAGTTCCGGAGGGAAACCAAATAAAATTGATCATCCCATTTGAAAAGAGGCTGCGCGCGTGAGCGGGCAGCCTCTTTTGGGCGACAGTTGAAAACCGTCTTATTGCTTGGCGGCAGCCAGCTGGGCAGCAACTTCTTCAGCGAAGTTGTCGACCGGCTTCTCGATGCCGTCGCCTACTTTGAAGTAGGTGAAGGAAACGATTTCAGCACCGGCTTTCTTGGCCAGTTCGCCAACCTTGATTTCAGGGTTCTTGACGAACGCCTGCTCAACCAGGCTCGCTTCAGCCAGGAACTTGCTGATACGGCCTTTGATCATGTTTTCAACGATGTTTTCCGGCTTGCCGGCGATCTTGTCAGCGTTGAGGCTCAGGAATACAGCCTTCTCGCGCTCGACCGCTTCAGCGGACACTTCCGATGGCAGCAGGAATTCAGGGTTGCTGGCCGCTACGTGCATGGCGATGTCTTTGGCCAGTTCAACGTTGCCACCTTTAAGGGCAACCACAACGCCGATCTTGTTACCGTGCAGGTAACCACCAACCACATCACCTTCAACGCGAGCCAGGCGACGGATGTTGACGTTTTCGCCAACCTTGCCGACCAGTACCAGGCGAGCAGCTTCTTGAGCTTCGATCAGCGGAGCGACGTCAGTCAGCTTGTCGGCGAACGCTTTTTCAACGCTTGCAGCAACAAATGCCTTGAAATCGTCCTGCAGGGCCAGGAAGTCGGTCTGCGAGTTCACTTCCAGCAGAACGGCGGTTTTACCGTCTTCCTTCAGAGCGATAGCGCCTTCAGCAGCTACGTTGCCTGCTTTCTTGGCAGCCTTGATGGCGCCCGAAGCGCGCATGTCATCAATGGCTTTTTCGATGTCGCCGCCGGCCTTGGTCAAGGCCTTTTTGCAATCCATCATGCCTTCGCCAGTACGCTCACGCAGTTCTTTGACCAACGCTGCAGTAATCTCTGCCATTTCAAAATCCTCTTGGATAGGTTATCAACCATTCCACCCGATCAAACGGGCGTTCAATTCTTCCCGAATCACCCTTGTAGACCGCTGCACGTTACAGTCGCAATGTTGCGCTGCCACAAGTGGGCGCCGACAAATGGTTTTCGAGGTGGCAAAAAGGGGGCCAAGCCCCCTTTTTGCTTACTGAGTCAACGCCAAGGCGTCAATTACTCAGCTGCTGCTACCGGAGCTTCTTCAACGAACTGCTCGGTGCCGCCAGCAACGTGGTTGCGGCCACGGATTACAGCGTCAGCCATCGAACCCATGTACAGCTGGATAGCGCGGATTGCGTCATCGTTACCTGGGATGATGTAGTCAACGCCTTCCGGGCTGCTGTTGGTATCGACTACGCCGATAACCGGGATGCCCAGCTTGTTGGCTTCGGTGATCGCGATGCGCTCGTGATCAACGTCGATAACGAACAGTGCGTCAGGCAGACCGCCCATGTCCTTGATACCACCCAGGGAACGATCGAGCTTTTCCAGGTCACGGGAGCGCATCAGCGCTTCTTTCTTGGTCAGCTTGGCGAAAGTACCGTCTTCGGCTTGCACTTCAAGGTCACGCAGACGCTTGATGGAAGCACGGATGGTTTTGAAGTTGGTCAGCATGCCGCCCAACCAGCGGTGATCGACGTACGGCGAACCGCAACGTGCTGCTTCTTCAGCAACGATCTTGCCAGCGGAACGCTTGGTGCCGACGAACAGAATCTTGTTTTTGCCCTGGGCCAGGCGCTCTACGAAAGTCAGAGCTTCGTTGAACATTGGCAGGGTTTTTTCAAGGTTGATGATGTGGATCTTGTTACGCGCGCCGAAAATGTACTTACCCATTTTCGGGTTCCAGTAACGGGTCTGGTGACCGAAGTGCACACCGGCCTTCAGCATATCGCGCATGTTGACTTGGGACATGATAGTTCCTTAATAAGTCGGGTTTGGCCTCCACGTATCCCAATGACCAACCAGCGGCATCAAGCCTCCGGCACCCAGGTCATCGTGTCGACACGTGTGTGGATTTAAGCTTTGCGGGGTATCCCCGGAAAGCGGCGCATTTTATACCACACGAAGGGCAAAAACGAAACCCGCAATCACATTTGCCGGCAACCGCTTTTGCGCAAGCCTTTGAATAGAGCCAGAATGCCCTCATCTTAATAGAGAGAAGCGATAGCCAGACGCTCATGGTTTGCCCCCTGCGTCTGTTAGAATCGCGTTTTTTGGGCTTGTGCGAATTCAGCAACCTTTTGTCGCACACCCGTAAACCGTATTGATTTCAGCGCGTCGCGCTAGAGAGAGCCTGTATGACCGTCACCCTCAAAACCGCCGAAGACATCGCTGGCATGCGCGTTGCCGGCAAACTGGCTGCCGACGTGCTGGAAATGATTGCCGAACACGTCAAGCCCGGCGTTACTACTGAAGAGCTGGACCGCATCTGCCACGACTATATAGTTGATGTGCAAAAGGCCATCCCTGCACCGCTGAACTACAAGGGTTTCCCCAAGTCGATCTGCACCTCGATCAACCATGTGGTCTGCCACGGGATTCCCGGCGACAAGCCACTGAAAGACGGCGACACCCTGAACATCGACGTCACCGTGATCAAGGATGGCTACCACGGCGATACCAGCCGCATGTTCCACGTCGGCACCGTGCCCGTGTGGGCCGAGCGTCTGTCGCAAATCACTCAGGAATGCATGTACAAGGCCATCGAGATCGTCAAGCCCGGCTGCCGCCTGGGTGACATCGGTGAAGTGATCCAGAAGCACGCCGAAAAGAACGGTTTCTCGGTGGTTCGCGAATTCTGCGGCCACGGCATCGGCAAGGTGTTCCACGAAGAGCCGCAGATCCTGCACTACGGCCGTGCCGGCACCGGCATGGAACTCAAGGCGGGCATGACCTTCACCATCGAGCCGATGATCAACCAGGGCAAGGCCGACACCAAGGTGCTGGGCGACGGCTGGACCGCTATCACCAAGGACCGCAAGCTCTCGGCTCAGTGGGAACACACCCTGCTGGTGACCGACACTGGCTACGAGATCTTCACCCTGCGCGCTGACGACACGATCCCTCGCGTTTCGGCCTGATTGTTGCGTCGGTTTTCGCGCAAAGCGTGTGACTTATAGATAGAAAGGAAAGCCGATCGATGCCCCAGGTGGATCCCGAACTCTTCGACCGTGGCCAGTTCCAGGCGGAACTGGCGCTGAAGGCAAGCCCCATCGCCGCCTTCAAGAAGGCCATCCGCCAGGCCCGGGAAGTGCTCGATGAGCGCTTTCGCAGTGGCCGGGACATCCGTCGGCTGATCGAGGACCGCGCCTGGTTCGTCGATAACATCCTGCAAAAGGCCTGGGAACAGTTCAGTTGGAGTGAAGACGCCGACATCGCCCTGGTGGCCGTCGGCGGCTACGGTCGCGGCGAACTGCACCCCTACTCCGACATCGACCTGCTGATCCTGCTGGACAGCGCCGATCATGAGATTTTTCGCGACTCCATCGAGCGTTTTCTGACGTTGTTGTGGG
The DNA here is from genome assembly GCF_009724245.1 of Pseudomonas spelaei. Lineage (GTDB taxonomy): Bacteria > Pseudomonadota > Gammaproteobacteria > Pseudomonadales > Pseudomonadaceae > Aquipseudomonas > Aquipseudomonas spelaei. Next base: position 87,976 of record NZ_WNNK01000002.1, read on the forward strand.
ATATCGGCCTGGAAGTCGGCCAAAGTGTACGTTCGGTGGATGAATGCGCCGAAGAGGCCCGCGCCGACCTGACCGTCGTCACCAACCTGATGGAAAGCCGTACCATCTGCGGCCCCGAACGCCTGCGCCAGCGCATGCTGGAAGTCACCAGCACCGCCCACATGTGGCCGAGCAAGGATTTCTTCCTGGCCAAGCGCGCCGAACAGAAGGCCCGGCACCACAAGTACAACGACACCGAGTACAACCTGGAGCCCAATGTCAAAGGCTCCCCTGGCGGACTGCGGGACATCCAGACCATTTTGTGGGTCGCGCGGCGCCAATATGGCACGCTGAACCTGCGAGCCCTGGCCGGCGAAGGCTTCCTGGTGGAGAGCGAAAACGCCCTGCTGGCTTCCTCCCAGGAATTCCTGTGGAAGGTGCGCTACGCCCTGCACATGCTCGCCGGACGCTCCGAAGACCGCCTGCTGTTCGACCACCAGCGCTCTATCGCGACACTGCTGGGGTTCGAAGGGGAAGACGCCAAGACCAGCATCGAAAGCTTCATGCAGCAGTACTACCGGGTGGTCATGAGCATTGCCCAGCTCAGCGACCTGATCATCCAGCACTTCGAAGAAGTGATCCTGGCCCCGGAAGACGAAGCACCACCGCAGCCGATCAACTCGCGCTTCCAACTGCACGATGGCTATATCGAGGCGCGCAGCGACAACGTGTTCAAACGCACGCCCTTCGCCATGCTGGAAATCTTCGTCCTGATGGCCCAGCAGCCGGAGATCAAAGGCGTACGTGCCGATACCATTCGTCTGCTGCGGGAAAACCGACATCTGATCGATGACGATTTTCGCAACGACATCCGCAACACCAGCCTGTTTATCGAACTGTTCAAGTGCAAGATCGGCATCCACCGCAACCTGCGGCGGATGAACCGTTACGGCATTCTCGGGCGCTATTTGCCGGAGTTCGGCTTTATCGTCGGGCAAATGCAGCACGACCTGTTCCACATCTACACCGTGGACGCCCACACCCTGAACCTGATCAAACACCTGCGTAAGTTGCAGTACACCCAGGTGTCAGAGAAATTCCCGCTGGCCAGCAAGCTCATGGCACGCCTGCCCAAGCCCGAACTGATCTACCTCGCCGGCCTTTACCACGACATCGGCAAGGGCCGTCACGGCGATCACTCGGAAATTGGTGCCGTAGACGCCGAAGCGTTCTGCCAGCGTCATCAGTTGCCCCTGTGGGACAGCCGCCTGATCGTCTGGCTGGTGCAAAACCACTTGGTGATGTCCACCACCGCCCAGCGCAAGGATTTGTCCGACCCGCAGGTGATCCACGACTTCGCGCAGATCGTCGGCGACGAAACCCGTCTCGACTACCTGTACGTGCTGACCGTCTCCGACATCAACGCCACCAACCCGACGCTGTGGAACTCCTGGCGCGCCAGCCTGTTGCGCCAGCTCTACACCGAGACCAAGCGCGCCTTGCGTCGCGGTCTGGAGAACCCGGTGGACCGCGAAGAACAGATCCGCCGCACCCAAAGCGCGGCCCTGGACATTCTGGTACGCGGCGGTAACGACCCGGACGACGTCGAGCAGCTCTGGTCGCAACTGGGAGACGACTACTTCCTGCGCCACACCGCCGGCGACGTGGCCTGGCACAGCGATGCGATCCTGCAGCAGCCGGCCGATGGCGGACCACTGGTGCTGATCAAGGAAACCACCCAACGCGAGTTCGAGGGCGGTACGCAGATTTTCATCTATGCGCCGGACCAGCACGACTTCTTCGCCGTGACCGTGGCCGCCATGGACCAGCTCAACCTGAACATTCACGACGCCCGGGTTATCACGTCCAGCAGCCAGTTCACCCTCGATACCTACATCGTGCTCGACACGGAAGGCGAGTCCATTGGCGACAACCCCGCCCGCGTGAAGAAGATCCGCGAAGGCCTGACCGAGGCCCTGCGCAACCCCGACGACTACCCGACCATCATCCAGCGCCGGGTACCTCGCCAGCTCAAGCACTTTGCCTTTGCGCCCCAGGTGACCATTCACAATGATGCACAGCGCCCCGTGACCGTATTGGAACTCAGTGCACCCGATCGCCCGGGCCTGTTGGCACGGATCGGCACGATCTTCCTGGAGTTCGACCTGTCGCTGCAGAACGCCAAGATTGCGACCCTGGGCGAACGAGTAGAAGACGTGTTCTTTATCACCGACGCTGACAACCAGCCGCTTTCCGACCCTGAACTGTGCCTGCGTTTGCAGGAGGCGATCGTGCAGCAGTTGAGCGTGACCCAGGAACCCGGTGTCGAGCTGACGCGCCTGACGATTTGAATTTTTAACTTTGTGCACACGATTCGTGTGGGAGTTGGCTTGCCTGCGCTTATGGCAAACCGAGGTGATGCCATCGCCGGCAAGCCAGCTCCCACAGGGTCCGTGCTCACCGTGATAGAGGCTTATATGAACAACGCCCTGAACCAGCTGCAGCCCTACCCGTTCGAGAAATTGCGCGCCCTGCTGGGCAGTGTCACGCCGAACCCGGACAAGCGCCCAATCGCGCTGTCCATCGGCGAACCCAAGCACAAATCCCCGGATTTCGTCGCCCAGGCCCTGGCCAACAATCTGGACCAGATGGCGGTGTACCCAACCACATTGGGCATTCCCGCATTGCGCGAGGCCATTGGCGCCTGGTGCGAACGCCGCTTCAACGTGCCCAAGGGCTGGCTGGACCCGGCGCGCAACATCCTGCCGGTCAATGGCACCCGTGAAGCGTTGTTCGCCTTCACCCAGACCGTGGTCAACCGTGGCGACGATGCACTGGTGGTCAGCCCGAACCCGTTTTATCAGATCTACGAAGGTGCAGCTTTTCTGGCGGGGGCCAAGCCACATTACCTGCCATGCCTGGACGAAAACGGCTTTAACCCGGATTTCGACGCGGTCTCGGCCGACGTCTGGAAACGCTGCCAGATCCTGTTCCTGTGCTCGCCGGGCAACCCGACCGGCGCGTTGATTCCCGTCGACACCCTGAAAAAACTGATCGCCCTGGCCGACGAACATGACTTCGTGATCGCCGCCGACGAGTGCTATAGCGAGCTGTACTTCGACGAACAGACCCCGCCGCCTGGCCTGCTCAGCGCCTGTGTCGAACTGGGCCGCCAGGACTTCAAGCGCTGCGTGGTGTTCCACAGCCTGTCCAAGCGCTCCAACCTGCCAGGCCTACGTTCGGGGTTTGTCGCGGGTGATGCCGAGATCCTCAAGGCCTTCCTGCTGTACCGCACCTATCACGGCTGCGCGATGCCGGTGCAAACCCAGCTCGCGAGCATTGCAGCGTGGCAGGACGAAGCCCATGTACAGGCCAACCGTGACCTGTACCGGGAGAAATTCGATGCTGTGCTGGCAATTCTCAAGCCCGTGCTGGACGTGCAAAACCCGGATGGCGGTTTCTATCTGTGGCCGAATGTCGAAGGCGACGACGCCGCATTCTGCCGGGACTTGTTCGTGGAAGAACACGTGACCGTAGTGCCGGGCTCTTATCTGTCGCGAGAAGTGGACGGTTTCAACCCTGGCGCCGGGCGTGTGCGCATGGCGCTGGTTGCGCCACTGGCCGAGTGCGTGGAAGCCGCCGAGCGGATTCGCGATTTCATCCAGCGCCGTCGATAAACCCTGGGGCCGCTCCCACGCCAGGGGAGCGGCCGTTTGAGATGCAATCTGCAACCAATCAATCTGGAACAGACGTTCATAAAAACTCCACCAAGGCCTATCTGGCATTAACTATCCGGTGGAAACCCATGACACTCACTATCTCGCCCATTTCTACTTCTGCATATTCCGTGCATACCCCTCTCGCCGAACCAATCGAAAACCCGGCTTCCCCACTCAACAGAAAAAAGCGCGGCGTAGCGGACCACAACAAAACATGGCCTCAACATTCAGTACTGAAGATTTCCTTACTGAACATGACACAGGAGCAAAAAAACTTAACAAAACACAACATTAACAAATGGACTCCCCACACCAACCTCTATTTCAAGTTCATTGACGGTCCCAACGGCGACATAAGAATCACCGCGAATAATGACACCAGTGCCGCATGGTCGAGGGTTGGCACCGACGCAAGAAATATCCCCGTATCCGAGCCCACGATGAGTGTTGGCTTTGCAAACTCGTCAGCCGCTATAGCGGCCAAGATACAGCATGAGTTCGGCCACGCTTTGGGCTTGAGGCACGAGCACAAGCACCCAGATCGCACGCTGAACTTGCACAAAGAAAATATTTATAAAGAGTATGAGTCACGAAGTAAAACAAAACGCCAGGCCAACCATGACATCATCCACAAGTTCCAACGCAACGAAGTAATAATCTCAGCCTATGATGAAAAATCCATCATGCACTATGGGTTTTCGGCATCCGCACTGCGGGATGAAAAATCAATCCCCGGCAACATACAACTGTCCGAAGGCGACAAACGCTTTATACAATCGCTTTATCCAATGGATAGTTCACCTTTAGGAAAACTTCTTAATACGGCTATCAAGGTATTGATCAAGTCTTGAATTAAAAGCTCGCATCAGCCCCAACAAGATAAACATCAGCCCATTAAAGGTAAATACCAACAGCGATCAGACACAGTAAATACCGTTCTCTGCAAAGAAGTTTGGACATTGGAAAGTTAGAGCAAATCCACTGTAACAAGTCGCCACGGAACAGATTCCCCACCTTGGCCACCAAAAGAAAATCCCTGGCCTGAGGTCTGAAAAGTCATGATATCGCCCATGTCCGCCACCCCCTCACACACCCTCCAACTTACTCCCTCTGCGGAAGAGGAGGCTGACGCCGCGGCCCCTGTATCACGGTCCAAGAGAAATGTGGGTGATCGCGAAAAGTACTGGCCCCATGGGAAAACCCTGAAGATCGCTATGTACGATGCCGATAACTCTTTTATTGAAGCGGTGAAAAGCGCTGCCAGCAAGTGGCTGCCCCATATCAATATAAAGTTTGATTTTGTATCCGGTGAGGAAGGCGACATTCGAATCGCGGAAAACTTCATCAGCAACCAAGGCAGTTCAATGATTGGCACCGATGCGCTGAAAGTACCCCAGGGGCTCCCGACCATGATGCTCCCTTACGATCACCTATCCCCCCGATTCGCCTATGTCGTCATGCACGAGTTTGGTCACTTGCTGGGGGCATTGCATGCCCACCAACATCCGGATACGGAAATACCCTGGAACAGATCCAAGGCGTATGAGCTTTACAAGGCCCAAGCGGGGCAGACAAAAAGCAATGTCGATGAGCAGGTCCTGCCTCTGCCTCGAAGCAACACTCGTCACTACGAGCCTTATGACCGTCACTCCATCATGCATTACGACATCAGCGAACATACGACACTTGGCCATTGGAAACAGGCGGAGAACCCACAGATCAGTGCTGGAGATATCGCGTTGATGCGCAAGGCTTACCCCAAGACAGCCGATACTCCACAACAAGTCACTTCACCAGCCCCAAGTTCGCCTCGCTCATATCGAGTTCCGCCAACACTTCCCGAAGAATATCGTCGCCTATGGCGTGATGTCGGCTGAGACTGTACAGCTCAAGACGCTGGGCTCTCAGCGCCTTGAGCCTGAGCCGGCGCTCCAATTGATCCATCTGGAACGCCAACACCTGGGCCTCGGCCGAATCGTTGAACACCTCCAGTTGATGACGATATTCGGACATGATCCGCGCCTTGAGCTCCGCGGACAAAGCAGCTTGGGCAGCATCTTGAGGTACGGTATCGGCAGGCTCTTCGGCCTCCAGCGCATGAATGGCCGCTTCGGCCGTCTTCTTCCAGGCATCGCGCACCTCGCCACGACGCTTGCTGTCCGGGCTCTTTTCAATGCCCCGTAGCAACAGCGGCAAGGCAATACAGGCGACAACCAGCGACAGCAGGATCACCCCGGCGGCAATAAAGATCAGCAGATCGCGTTCCGGGAAGTCCTCGCCCGGGCTCAACAACAGCGGCACCGACATCACACCTGCCAGAGTCACGGCCCCGCGCACGCCGCCCACGGTCAGCAGCCAGCAGGAACGGGCCGTCGGCACCAGCGTCAGGGCCCCTTTTCCTCGCAGTCGCCGCAGCAAGCCTGACAAGCGCCAGATGCTTTGCACCCAGATAAACCGCAGCACTACCAGCACCAGGAAGATCGCGACCACCTCCAGGCAGCGATACATCAAGGTCGGCCACAGCGTGGCCTCGTGACTGGTCACCGCCTTGATGATGTCCGGCAGTTGCAGCCCCAACAGCAGGAAAATCAGGCCGTTGAAGGCAAACTCCAGCAGCGACCAGACGCTTCGATTCAACAAACGAGTGCTGGTCTGGCGCGGCAACAGGTCCAGCCAACTCTGCATCATCCCCGCCGCGACCGCCGACAGGATGCCCGACGCGCCAAGACGCTCAGCCAGCACGTAAGCGGCAAATGGCAGCAGCAACATGAATACCACGTGGGTGGCCGGGTCATCCCAGCCCCGGGCGATCATCCAGGCCCGCAAGCGGCCTACCAGCCAACTCAAGGCCACACCGACGGCCAGGCCCCCCACTGCCACCAGCACGAAGGTCAGGCTGGCATTGGCCAGGGAAAATACCCCGGTGACCGCCGCCACCAGGGCAAACTTGAACGTCACCAGGCCCGATGCATCATTCATCAAGGCCTCGCCCTGGAGCATATGCATCAAGGGTGTCGGCAGGCGGTTCTGGGAAATTGCCGACACCGCCACGGCATCTGTCGGCGACAATACCGCCGCCAGGGCGAAGGCCACCGGCAGTGGAATAGACGGCAATAGCCAGTGAATGAAGTAACCGGCGCCCACGACCGTGAACAACACCAGCCCCACAGCGAGCGTCAGGATTGGCCCGCGCAAGCGCCACAGTTCGCGCTTGGGCATTCGCCAGCCGTCGGAGAACAGCAGCGGCGGCAGAAACAGGAAAAGAAACAATTCCGGGTCCAACGCCACATGCAGCCCCAGGGTCGGCCAGGCCAGCAAGGCCCCGGCGGCGATCTGCACCAGCGGCAACGGCAAAGGAATGACACGCCCCACAAGGCGCGAAACGCTGACCAGCATCAGCAGGATTAGAACGGTGTAGGCGGTTTGCATAACGCGGAATTCCCGGACAATCGACTTGCAATAACACACATCAGGCAACAACTCGCCGTTGAAGTGCCATATTAGCCGCCTATGCTGCCCTCTGGCCGTTGCACAAAAGTCGCAACCGTTAATGCCATAGGGTGACGAGCGGCGCCGAATCCTTCCGGTCGTGGCATAATCCGTGGTCTTTCATTTTCAGCGACCCAAAGGGGGCAATTCCTTGACCGCTTCAAGCAAAACCTTGCACCTTTTCGGCATCAAAGCCTGCGACACCATGAAAAAGGCGCGCACCTGGCTCGATGAACACGCTGTCAGCTATGAGTTTCATGACTACAAAACGGCCGGTATCGACCGCGAACACTTGACCCAATGGTGCAATGAGCACGGTTGGCAGGTGGTTTTGAACCGTGCGGGCACCACCTTTCGCAAACTCGAAGACGAACGCAAAGCCGATCTCGACCAGGCGAAAGCCATTGAATTGATGCTCGCACAACCCTCGATGATCAAGCGCCCAGTGCTCGATCTCGGTGACAGAACCCTGATTGGCTTCAAGCCAGATAGTTATTCGGCGGCCCTCAAGTAGGCCAGCCCACTCCATTTGTAGAGGTAACAGCATGTCCAATTCCCTGTTCAGCCTGGGCTTCGGCGTCGGCACTCAGAACCGCCAAGGTGCTTGGCTGGAAGTGTTTTACGCACAACCCCTGCTCAAGCCATCGGCTGAAATCGTCGCGGCCATCGCGCCGATCCTCGGCTACAGCGAAGGCAACCAGGCAATCACCTTCACCGTCGCCCAGGCTTCGCAGCTGGCTGACGCACTCAAAGGCGTCGACGCAACCCAGGCCGCCCTGCTGACCCGCCTGGCTGAAAGCCACAAGCCGCTGGTTGCCACGCTGCTGGCCGAAGACGCCGCGCTGACCTCCACCCCTGAGGCCTACCTCAAGCTGCATTTGCTGTCCCATCGCCTGGTCAAGCCCCATGGCCTGAGCCTGGCCGGTGTGTTCCCGCAACTGCCGAACGTGGCGTGGACCAGTCAAGGCGCCATTGACATCGCCGAACTGGCCGAACGCCAACTGGAAGCCCGCCTGCGTGGCGAGTTGCTGGAAGTGTTCTCGGTGGACAAGTTCCCGAAAATGACCGACTACGTCGTGCCAAGCGGCGTGCGTATCGCTGACGCTGCACGGATTCGCCTGGGCGCCTACGTCGGCGAAGGCACCACCGTGATGCACGAAGGGTTCGTCAATTTCAACGCCGGCACCGAAGGCCCGGGCATGATCGAAGGCCGCGTGTCGGCTGGCGTGTTCGTCGGCAAGGGCTCGGACCTGGGCGGCGGTTGCTCCACCATGGGCACCCTGTCGGGCGGCGGCAACATCGTGATCAAGGTCGGAGAAGGCTGCCTGATCGGCGCCAACGCCGGTATCGGTATTCCATTGGGTGACCGCAACACCGTGGAATCCGGCCTGTACGTGACAGCCGGAACCAAGGTAAAGCTGCTCGACGAGCAGAACCAACTGGTCAAGGTGGTCAAGGCGCGCGAGCTGGCGGGTCAACCTGACCTGTTGTTCCGCCGTAACTCCGAGACCGGTGCCGTGGAGTGCAAAACCCACAAATCGGCCATCGAACTGAACGCAGCGCTGCACGCTCACAACTAAGCAGCGACTCGATGCCACTGGCGGGCTGCACCTTTGCGGTGTAGCTCGCTTATACGAGTCTTGATCACCATGCTAGTGCCCTCTCCCTGGCGCGCCGACTTTCCGGCCATCGCCACCCTGCAACGGCAAGACCAGACCTACCTGGACAGCGCCGCCACCACGCAAAAACCTCAAGCCCTGCTGGACGCCATCAGCCATTACTACGCCAATGGCGCAGCCAATGTGCACCGTGCCCAGCATTTGCCGGGCGCCCATGCAACCCAGGCCTTTGAGGACAGCCGCAACAAAGTGGCGCAGTGGCTCAATGTCGGCGACGACGGGCAGATCATCTTCACCCACGGCGCGACGTCTGCGCTGAACCTCCTGGCCTATGGCCTCGAACATCTTTTCAAGCCCGGCGACGAGCTTGTCATCAGCGCCCTGGAACACCACGCCAACCTGCTGCCCTGGCAGCAACTGGCCAAACGTCGGGAGCTTGAGCTGGTGGTGTTGCCGCTCGACAACGACGGCCTGATCGACCTGGAAGCCGCCGCCCGACTGATCGGCCCGCGTACCCGACTGCTGGCAGTGAGCCAACTGTCCAATGTGCTCGGCGCCTGGCAGCCGTTGCCACAGTTACTGGCGCTGGCCAAGGCTCACAACGCCATGACCGTGATCGACGGCGCCCAAGGCATTGTCCACGGTCGCCATGATGTGCAGGCCCTGGGCTGCGACTTCTATGTGTTCTCCAGCCACAAACTCTACGGCCCGGACGGCGTCGGCGTGCTTTACGGCCGCACCGAGGCGCTGCACCACCTGCGCCATTGGCAGTTTGGTGGCGAAATGGTGCAACAGGCCGACTACCACAGTGCCAGCTTCCGGCCGGCGCCTCTGGGTTTCGAGGCAGGAACACCGCCGATTGCCGGAGTGATTGGCCTGGGGGCGACCCTCGACTACCTGACCTCACTGGATCAACCAGCGGTGATGGCTCACGAAGCCGCACTGCATGACTATCTGTTGCGTGGCTTGAAAGCGCGCAATGGCGTACGGCTACTGGGTTCACCGCACGTGGCCCTGGCCAGCTTCGTGGTGGAAGGCGTGCATAACGCCGACCTCGCCCACCTGCTGACCGAGCAGGGCATTGCGGTGCGGGCCGGTCATCATTGCGCGATGCCGTTGCTCAAGGCGATGCAGTTGTCAGGCGCGATCCGTGTGTCCCTGGCGCTGTACAACGACTCCGACGACCTGGAGCGTTTCTTTGAAGCGCTGGATCAGGCACTGGACATGCTGCGATGAGCCTGCCCGCGGATGCGGTTGCCGCGCTGGAAGCCTTTCAGGCAGTCACCAGCTGGGAGCAACGTGCGCGCATGCTGATGCAATGGGGCGAGCGGCTACCGGCCTTGGCGGACGAAGATAAGGTCGACGCCAACCTGGTGCAGGGCTGTGAAAGCCTGGTGTGGTTGGTGGGGCGTTTACACAACGGCCATTGGCAGTTTGCTGCCAGCAGTGATGCACGGCTGATTCGCGGGCTGGTGGCGCTGTTGCTGGCACGGGTCAACGGGTTGTCTGCCGCTGAACTGCAGGCCGTTGACTTGCCGGGCTGGTTTGAGCAACTGGGCCTGTCGCGGCAGTTGTCACCGTCGCGTAGCAACGGCCTGAATGCAGTATTGCAGCGCATGCGGGAATTAAGCCGTACGCAACACTAAATGTGGGAGCTGGCTTGCCTGCGATGGCGGCGGGTCAGTCAATACTGCTTTAACTGATACACCGCCATCGCAGGCAAGCCAGCTCCCACATTTTGATTTGCATCCGGCAGTGAGGCTCAGGTTGCCTTGACCCGCTCCGAAGGCCTGCGCACCCCAGCCACAATCTTGTCCACCGCCTTGGTGGCTGCCACCATGCCAAACGTCGCCGTCACCATCATCACCGCGCCAAACCCGCCGGCGCAGTCCAGCTTCACGCCATCGCCGACAAAACTCTTCTGCAAACAGATGCTCCCGTCCGGCTTCGGATAGCGCAGTTGCTCCGTGGAAAACACACACGGCACGCTGTAATGACGGGTCACTGTACGGGAGAAGCCGTAGTCACGACGCAAGGTCGAACGCACTTTCGACGCCAGCGGATCATTAAACGTACGGTTCAAGTCACACACCTGAATCAACGTCGGATCAATCTGCCCACCCGCGCCGCCAGTGGTGATGATCTGGATCTTGCGCCGCTTGCACCAGGCAATCAGCGCCGCCTTGGCGTTGACGCTGTCGATGCAGTCGATCACGCAATCGATGGTGGGGGTGATGTACTCGGCCATGGTGTCGCGGGTGACGAAGTCCGTCACCGCGTGCACGGTGCAATCAGGATTGATCCCACGCAGGCGCTCGGCCATGACTTCGACCTTGGCCCTGCCCACAGTGCTGTCCAGCGCATGCAACTGGCGGTTGCTGTTACTGACACAGACATCATCCAGGTCAAACAGCGAAATCTCGCCCACGCCACAACGGGCAATGGCTTCCGCCGCCCAGGAGCCGACACCGCCGACGCCGACGATCGCCACATGGGCCGCCTTCAAGCGTTCCAGGCCTTCAATGCCATACAAGCGGGCGACGCCGGCAAACCGTGGATCTTCTGTACTCATGACCATTACCCCAAAAACCGGCGCGTATTATAGGGCGTTGCCGCGACAAGTTCGAAGCTTCCAGCTACAAGTTAAGAACTTAGATGGACTTTCGCTGCCCAATGACCGGTTTTTCTCGGCTTGCTGTACGGTCAGTGAAAGGCCGGTGTAGGATGCGCGCCGTTCGGCGCAAGCCGACACCTCTTTTCGTTCCACACCCTTTGGAACCCGAAATCGCCATGTCATCGCGTAAATTTGGACTCAACCTGGTGGTGGTGCTGGCAATTGCCGCGCTGTTCACCGGCTTCTGGGCGCTGATCAACCGCCCGGTCACTACCCCTAACTGGCCTGAGCAGATCTCCGGTTTTTCCTACTCGCCGTTCCAGCAAGGCCAGTTCCCGCAGAAAGACCAGTACCCGACCGACGACCAGATGCGTCAGGATCTTGCGATCATGAGCAAGCTGACGGACAACATCCGTACCTACTCGGTCGACGGCACCCTGGGGGATATCCCCAAGCTGGCAGAAGAGTTCGGCCTGCGGGTGACCCTGGGGATCTGGATCAGCCCGGACCTTGAGCGCAACGAGCGCGAGATCCAGCGTGCCATCGAGATCGCCAACAGCTCCCGCAGCGTGGTACGGGTAGTGGTGGGCAACGAAGCCCTGTTCCGCGAAGAAATCACCCCTGAAGCGCTGATCGTGCTGCTGGATCGAGTGCGTGCCGCCGTCAAGGTGCCGGTGACCACCTCCGAGCAATGGCACATCTGGGAAAAGAACCCGCAACTGGCCAAGCACGTCGACCTGATCGCCGCCCACATCCTGCCGTTCTGGGAATTTATCCCGATGGATAAGGCTGGCCAGTACGTACTCGACCGTGCCAGGGACCTGAAGAAATTGTTCCCGAAAAAGCCGCTACTGCTGTCGGAAGTTGGCTGGCCGAGCAACGGACGTATGCGCGGTGGCAATGAAACGTCGCCGGCAGACCAGGCGATTTACCTGCGTACGCTGGTGAATAAACTGAACCGCCAAGGCTACAACTACTTCGTGATCGAGGCCTTCGACCAGCCTTGGAAAGTCAGTGACGAAGGCTCCGCCGGCGCCTATTGGGGCGTTTACAACGCCGCACGCCAACAGAAATTCAATTTTGATGGCCCGGTCGTCGCGATCCCGCAATGGCGGGTACTGGCGATCGGCTCGGTGGTGCTTGCGCTGCTGTCCCTGACGTTGCTGATGATCGACGGTTCGGCCTTGCGCCAGCGTGGCCGGACTTTCCTGACTTTTATCGCGTTCCTCTGCGGATCGGTACTGGTGTGGATCGGCTACGACTACAGCCAGCAATACAGCACATGGTTCAGTTTGACGGTAGGTTTCCTGCTGGCACTCGGTGCCCTCGGGGTGTTTATCGTGTTGCTGACCGAGGCCCACGAACTGGCGGAAGCGGTCTGGACTCACAAGCGCCGGCGTGAATTCCTGCCGGTTGAAGGTGATTCGGACTACCGCCCGAAGGTCTCGATCCACGTGCCTTGCTACAACGAGCCACCGGAGATGGTCAAACAGACCCTCGATGCCCTGGCCGCCCTCGACTATCCGGACTACGAAGTCCTGATCATCGACAACAACACCAAGGACCCGGCTGTGTGGGAGCCGGTGCGCGACTACTGCGAAACCCTGGGCCCGCGCTTCAAGTTCTTCCATGTCTCGCCCCTGGCCGGTTTCAAGGGCGGCGCGCTGAACTACCTGATCCCGCATACCGCCAAGGATGCCGAAGTGATCGCGGTGATCGACTCCGATTACTGTGTTTCGCCGAACTGGCTCAAGCACATGGTGCCGCACTTCGCCGACCCGAAAATCGCCGTGGTGCAATCACCGCAGGATTATCGCGACCAGAACGAAAGCACCTTCAAGAAGCTCTGCTACGCGGAATACAAAGGCTTCTTCCATATCGGCATGGTCACCCGTAACGACCGCGATGCAATCATCCAGCACGGCACCATGACCATGACCCGTCGCTCGGTGCTTGAAGAGCTGGGCTGGGCCGACTGGTGCATTTGCGAGGACGCCGAACTGGGCCTGCGCGTATTCGAGAAAGGCCTGTCGGCGGCGTACTACCACGACAGCTACGGCAAGGGCCTGATGCCCGATACCTTTATCGACTTCAAGAAACAGCGTTTCCGCTGGGCCTACGGGGCGATTCAGATTATCAAGCGGCACACCGCCAGCCTCTTGCGCGGCAAGGACACCGAACTGACCCGTGGCCAGCGTTACCACTTCCTCGCGGGCTGGTTGCCGTGGGTAGCGGATGGCATGAACATCTTCTTCACCGTGGGCGCCCTGTTGTGGTCGGCGGCGATGATTATCGTACCGACGCGGGTTGACCCGCCGCTGCTGATTTTCGCGATCCCGCCGTTGGCGCTGTTTGTGTTCAAGGTCGGCAAGATCATCTTCCTCTACCGTCGTGCGGTGGGTGTGAACCTCAAGGATGCGTTCTGCGCGGCGTTGGCCGGGCTGGCGTTGTCCCACACCATCGCCAAGGCGGTGCTGTACGGTTTCTTCACCACCAGCATTCCTTTCTTTCGCACACCGAAAAACGCCGATAACCACGGTTTCTGGGTAGCGATTTCCGAAGCACGGGAAGAGATGTTCATCATGCTGCTGTTGTGGGGCGCGGCGCTGGGGATTTACCTGGTGCAAGGCCTGCCAAGCAATGACATACGCTTCTGGGTAGTGATGTTGCTGGTGCAATCGCTGCCGTATGTGGCGGCCTTGATCATGGCGTTCCTGTCATCGCTGCCGAAACCTTCGGCACCGGAGCCGGAACCCGCTCCAGTGGGCTAAAAACCTGCGCAATGCACTAAACGGCGGCCTCTGGCCGCCGTTTTGCTATAAGATAACGGCCATTTTGTGAGACTTGGCCCAGGCTAATGCTTTATGTGGGAACGGGCTTGCCCGCGATAGCGTCATGTCAGGCGGCATCTCATTTGAATGTGCCGCCGCCATCGCGGGCAAGCCCGCTCCCACATTGACCTTCGTCGACCCAAGCCTCTATCCACATTCGTCCTGCGCCCACCACATGCTTTCCGGAGTTATTTACATGACGGCCCACGCCGACCTTTCGCCGACCCTCCAACTCGCTATCGACCTGATCCGTCGCCCGTCGGTGACGCCGATCGACGCCGATTGCCAGAAGCTGATGATGCAGCGCCTCGGCGACGCCGGTTTTGCGCTTGAGCCAATGCGCATCGAGGATGTGGATAACTTCTGGGCCACCCACGGCAAACACGAAGGCCCGGTGCTGTGCTTCGCCGGTCACACCGACGTGGTGCCAACCGGTCCGGTAACGGCCTGGCACAACGATCCGTTCGACGCATTGATCGACGAACACGGCATGCTCTGCGGCCGTGGCGCGGCGGACATGAAAGGCAGCCTGGCCGCGATGCTAGTGGCCTCGGAGCGTTTCGTCACTGACTACCCGGACCACAAGGGTTCCGTCGCCTTTCTGATCACCAGCGACGAAGAAGGCCCGGCACACCACGGCACCAAAGCCGTGATCGAACGCCTGGCAGCCCGCAAGGAGCGTCTGGACTGGTGCATCGTCGGCGAGCCGTCGAGCACCACCCTGGTGGGCGATGTGGTCAAGAATGGCCGTCGTGGCTCCCTCGGTGCCACCCTG
Source organism: Pseudomonas spelaei (assembly GCF_009724245.1). Taxonomy (GTDB): domain Bacteria; phylum Pseudomonadota; class Gammaproteobacteria; order Pseudomonadales; family Pseudomonadaceae; genus Aquipseudomonas; species Aquipseudomonas spelaei. The sequence goes on from NZ_WNNK01000002.1 coordinate 103,002, forward strand.
ACCGTTCGCGGCGTACAAGGCCACGTCGCTTACCCGCACCTGGCGAAGAACCCGATCCACCTGGCGGCCCCGGCCCTGGCCGAACTGGCCGCCGAGCATTGGGACGACGGCAACACCTTCTTCCCGCCGACCAGCTTCCAGATTTCCAACCTCAATTCCGGCACCGGCGCTACCAACGTGATCCCCGGTGACCTGACGGCGGTGTTCAACTTCCGCTTTTCCACCGAGTCCACCGTCGAAGGCCTGCAACAGCGGGTTGCGGCGATTCTCGACAAACATGGCCTGGACTGGCATGTGGAGTGGGCGCTGTCGGGCCTGCCGTTCCTCACCGAGCCCGGCGCGCTGCTCGATGCCGTGTCTGCGAGCATCAAGGCCATCACCGGTCGCGAGACCAAGGCATCCACCAGCGGTGGCACCTCCGACGGGCGCTTTATTGCGACCCTCGGTACTCAAGTGGTGGAACTGGGTCCGGTCAACGCGACCATTCATCAGGTCAACGAGCGCATCCTCGCCAGCGACCTCGACGTGTTGACCGAAATTTATTACCAGACCCTGATCAAGTTGCTCGCCTGATGCTTGCTTGCCCCATTTGCAGTGCGCCACTGAACGAAGTGGACAATGGCGTGGCCTGCCCGGCCGGGCACCGTTTCGACCGGGCGCGCCAGGGTTACCTGAACCTGTTGCCGGTGCAGCACAAGAACAGCCGTGACCCCGGTGACAACCTGGCCATGGTTGAAGCCCGCCGCGACTTTCTCAACGCCGGACATTACGCCCCAGTGGCCAAGCGCCTTGCGCAATTGGCCGCTGAACGCAAGCCCCAGCGCTGGCTGGACATCGGCTGTGGCGAGGGTTACTACACCGCACAAATCGCCGATGCCCTGCTGCGCGCCGATGGTTATGCCCTGGATATTTCCAAGGAAGCGGTCAAGCGTGCCTGCAAGCGTAACCCGACGCTGACCTGGTTGATCGCCAGCATGGCCCGGGTGCCGTTGGCCGATGCCAGCTGCCAATTCCTCGCCAGCGTGTTCAGCCCGCTGGACTGGCAAGAGGCCAAGCGCCTGCTCAGCCCGGGCGGCGGTTTGATGAAGGTTGGCCCGACCAGCGGTCACCTGATGGAGCTGCGCGAGCGCCTGTACGACGAAGTGCGTGAGTACACCGACGATAAGCACTTGGCGTTGGTGCCCGAAGGCATGAGCCTGCAACACAGCGAAACCCTGGAGTTCCAGCTCAGCCTGGCCGACCCCAAGGACCGCGCCAACCTGCTGGCCATGACGCCCCACGGCTGGCGCGCCAGTGCCGAACGGCGAGCGCAAGTGATTGAAGACCCGGAGCCGCTGCGGGTCACTGTTTCGATGCGCTACGACTATTTCGTGCTTCAATAAGCCTTTGTTTTTTGGCCTCTTGGGCCGACCCTGAACCCGCGAATGGATTTTCGAAATCCCGCAACGAGGAACATCCATGCGCCAACCTGATATCGAGATTTACCTCAAGGACGCCGACGTCGACCACAAGGCCATCGCCGCCTGGCTGGGTGCCGCGCTGGGCCCATGCACCGATTGGGTCCAGCGAGGTCAGACCTACAAGTGCAAGGCCGGCAGCGTGCCAGTCACCTGGCTGCCGAAAGCCGTCGGCAAGTGGAACAGCCTGTACCTGGAAAGCGACCAGACCCCATGGGAAGACGACATCGCCTGCGCCCGCGCCGCCTTTGCCGCGCTGAACGTCGAAGTGCGCTGCGCACCGGGTAGCTGGGTCGAGGAAGAAGGCGAAGAAAGCGCTGACACCTGGATTCGTATCAGCGAAGACGGTGAAGAGCAGATCACCTGGAAAACGGCCTGATCTAAAGCTGCGAACCCGTTTAAAAATGTGGGAGCTGGCTTACCTGCGATAGCATCACTGTGGCCTGTCTGATAGACCGCGGTGTCTGCATCGCAGGCAAGCCAGCCCCCACATTTGATCGGGTTACCAGAACAAGATCTGCTCAGGCTTACAACCCCACCACATCCTCAGCCTGCAAGCCCTTCTCACCGCTCACCACGGCGTATTCAACTTGCTGGCCCTCGGCCAGGGAACGGTGCCCTTCACCGCGAATGGCGCGATAGTGCACAAACACATCCTTGCCATCTTCACGCTGGATAAAGCCATAACCCTTGGCGTCGTTGAACCACTTCACATTGCCGGTCTCGCGCGTTGCCATCTGTTTTGCTCCCATGGTTTTTATTGTTGAGTCAGTAAGCATTGAACTGCCGAGTATAAGACAGGCTCAAAAACTCTCAACTCAAGATTACTTCGCTGCTTTTTTGCCGATTTTCGGTGAATACGGCACACTAGTCGCCCGAGCAACTGCTCGGTTTTCCTCACTCAAAGCAGAAGCCGTATGACCCGTTCTCCATTTCGCCGTCTGGTATTTGGCACCTTGCGCCGACTGTTGTACCTCTGGGTTCGCTCGGAGACGATCAACCAGTCGTCCCTTACCCTGAATCTCGACCGCAGCCGACCGGTGTTTTATGTCCTGCAATCCCCCTCCCTGACCGAATTGGCCGTGGTCGATACCGAGTGCACCAAGGCCGGCCTGCCGCGCCCGGTGCTGCCCGTGTCGGTTGGCGCACTGCTGGAACCCGCTGCGTTCTTCTACCTGACGCCAGACCCGGATTGGCTCGGTCGCCAGGACAAGCGCGGTGCACCACCGACCCTGACCCGCCTGGTCAATGCCCTGACCGAGCACCCCGAAGAGAATGCACAAATCATTCCGGTCAGCGTGTTCTGGGGCCAGTCGCCGGACAGCGAATCCAGCCCGTGGAAACTGCTGTTCGCCGACAGCTGGGCCGTCACCGGCCGCCTGCGCCGCCTGCTGAGTATTCTGATCCTCGGCCGCAAGACCCGGGTGCAATTCTCCGCCCCGATCAACCTGCGCGAGTTGATCGAGCACAATAAAGGCCACGAACGCACCGTACGGATGGCCCAGCGGATCCTGCGGGTGCATTTTCGCAACCTGAAGACCGCCGTGATCGGTCCCGACCTGTCCCATCGCCGCAATCTGGTAAAGGGCCTGGTGAACATGCCGCTGGTACGCCAGGCGATCCTCGATGAAGCCGAACGGGAGAAGATCACCCCGGAGAAAGCCAAGGCCCAGGCCCTGCGCTACGGCAACGAGATCGCCTCGGACTACACCTACACCGCGATCCGCTTCCTGGAAGTGGTGCTGAGCTGGTTCTGGAACAAGATCTACGACGGCATCAAGGTCAACAACATCGAAGGCGTGCAAAAGGTCGCCCAAGGTTATGAAGTCATTTATGTGCCGTGCCATCGCAGCCATATCGACTACCTGCTGCTCTCCTATCTGCTGTTCAAGAACGGCCTGACCCCGCCGCACATCGCGGCCGGGATCAACCTGAACATGCCGGTGATCGGCAGCCTGCTGCGGCGTGGCGGGGCGTTTTTCATGCGCCGCACCTTCAAGGGCAACCCGCTGTACACCTCGGTGTTCAACGAATACCTGCACACCCTGTTCACCAAGGGCTTCCCGGTGGAATACTTCGTCGAGGGTGGGCGCTCCCGCACCGGGCGCATGCTGCAACCGAAAACCGGGATGCTGGCGATTACCCTGCGCAGCTTCCTGCGTTCCTCACGCATGCCGATCGTGTTTGTGCCGGTGTACATCGGTTACGAGCGGGTGTTGGAAGGCCGTACCTACCTGGGCGAACTGCGCGGTGCCAGCAAGAAGAAAGAATCGATTTTCGATATCTTCAAGGTCATCGGCGCGTTGAAACAGCGCTTTGGCCAGGTCGCCGTGAACTTTGGCGAACCGATCAAGCTCGCCGAATTCCTCGACCAGGAACAACCCGACTGGCGGGCCCAGGAGCTGGGACCGAACTACAAGCCAGCCTGGCTCAACGAAACCACCAACCGCCTCGGCGAGCGGGTGGCACAACACTTGAACGAAGCGGCGGCGATCAACCCGGTCAATCTGGTGGCGCTGGCACTGCTGTCCACCAGCCGCCTGGCCCTGGATGACCAGTCCATGGCACGGGTGCTGGATTTGTACCTCGCGCTACTGCGCAAGGTGCCCTACTCACCGCACACCACGTTACCCGAAGGCGATGGCCAGGCGCTGATCAAGCACGTCAAGGACATGCAACTGCTGTCGGAACAGAGCGATGCCCTGGGCAAGATTCTGTACCTGGACGAGCAGAACGCCGTCCTGATGACCTACTACCGCAACAACGTGCTGCACATCTTCGCCCTGCCGGCGTTGCTGGCCAGTTTCTTCCAGAGCAGTTCGCGCATGAGCCGCGAACAGATCCTGCGCTACACCCGCGCGCTCTACCCGTACCTGCAATCAGAGCTGTTTATCCGTTGGTCCCTCGACGAACTGGATGCGGTGGTCGACCAGTGGCTCGAAGCCTTTGTCGAACAAGGCCTGCTGCGCTTTGAGAATGAGGTCTACCTGCGCCCGGCCCCAAGTTCTCGGCACTTTGTGCTGCTGACGCTGTTGTCCAAGAGCATCGCCCAGACCCTGCAGCGCTTCTATATGGCCATCTCGCTGCTGCTCAACAGTGGCCAGAACAGTATCAGCGCCGAAGAACTGGAAGACTTGTGTACGGTCATGGCCCAGCGCCTGTCGATCCTGCATGGCCTGAATGCACCGGAGTTCTTCGATAAAAGCCTTTTCCGACACTTCATCCAGACCCTGCTGGAGCAAGATGTGCTGCGCCGCGATGAAGCTGGCAAGCTGAGCTATCACCCATTGCTCGGCGAGCTGGCCGAAGGCGCAGCCAAGCGCGTGTTGCCGGCGGAGATTCGCCTGTCGATTCGCCAGGTGGCGTTACATCGCAATGAAGAACTGACCGAGAAGCCCTCCGTACCTGAAGAAACCCGCTAGATTTACCGAGGCGCCAGGGTGTTTCTGGCGCCGTTGACAAGGAGCTGTACCATGAAAAAACTCATCCTGCTGGGCCTGACTGCATTGCTGGGAGCCTGCCAAACCATGAACCCTACTCCCAAGGCCAGCCTCGACGGCGAAGTGTTCTACCTGCAACGCATCGCCCTGCCACCGGCCGCGACCTTGAGTGTCAGCCTGCAAGATGTCTCCCTGATGGACGCACCCGCAGTGACCCTGGCCGAGCAGAAAGGCCCGGTCAAAGGCCAGGTGCCGCTACCGTTTCACCTGAGCTACGACCCTGCCCAAGTCAAACCTGGCCATAGCTATTCGGTCAGCGCTCGCATCGAACTGGATGGCAAGCTACTGTTTATCACCACCGAGCGGCATTCAGTGCAGTTGAACGGCCAGGATCCCCAGCCGTTGCGCCTGCGCGTCGATGCGGTTGCCCACTGACTCCCTCAGACAAAAGGAAGCACCCATGCTCCGTAACTCTCTTCGCTTGACCGCCCTGTGTGCCGGCCTGCTGCTCGGTGCCAACGCCATGGCCCTGTCACTGGGCGACCTGTCCCAGGGGGACGCCACTGGCGGCCTCAAGGACGCCTTGACCCAAGGTGCGCAGATTGCCGTCAAACAACTGGGCGTACCCGGTGGTTTCAGCAATAACCCCGAAGTAAAAATCGGCTTGCCGGGCAAGTTGGACAAAGCCGCCGGCGCACTGAAAATGCTCGGTATGGGCGACCAGCTCACGCAACTTGAAACCAGCATGAACAAAGCGGCCGAATCCGCGGTGACCCAGGCCCAGCCGATTCTGGTGAATGCCGTGAAAAACATGAGCGTGAGCGATGCCAAAGGCATCCTCAGCGGCGGCCAGGACTCGGCGACCCAGTACCTGGACAAAAGCAGCCGCGAGCAGATCCGCGCCAAGTTCCTGCCCATCGTCAAGCAATCCACTGACAAGGTCGGTGTCGCTCAGCAGTACAACGCCCTCGCCAAAAAAGCCCCGATGGGTTTGCTGGGTGACAAGGGGTCCAGCATCGAAAACTACGTGACCGAGCAAGCGCTGGATGGGTTGTTCAAGATGATTGCCCAGCAGGAAGAAAGCATTCGCAAGAATCCGGCGGCGGCAGCTACCAGCTTAGCCAAGAAAGTCTTCGGGGCGCTGTAGAAACATAACAGGCAGCCACCAAGGAATGTTTACGACATCTATAAAAGCGCCCTAAATAACTCAGGGCGCTTTTATATGAACTTTGATTACTAACACCGGAACAGAACGTTATCAACGCCAACCGAAACAATGTATTTAGTAGCGAATAGCTCGATTAAAGTTAGAACTTGAACTTATCGAGACCCCATTACTATTGTTGTTCAGGTTGTTATTTTCGTTATTAATATGGATATTCACGTCAGGCTTGTGATTTCTATGATTGCCACACCCTCTTCCCATACCCATGCCCATCAGCTGTAAAGGCAACGTCAACAAACTAAGTAACATACATACCCCTTAACATCATTTTTAGAGTTAATCTTCCGCGACCTCATCGCCAGAAGAAACAACCTGTTTATCAGGTAATCCTAAGTGGCATGGAGGCTAAAAAGGTTCCTTGACCCGACGCATTACAACTCCACGCTCTGCACAGGGGCACCGCCTACGTCGTGAAACACCGCCCCTGGATTATTATTGGCCTTGCCCGTCGGTAGCTATCTGGCCCAAATCGCTAGCCGAGCCGCTGACGACTAAATAGGCAAAGAAGTGAGCGGCATCGCTGGAGGTACGCCAGCCAGCACTGCGGGGCGCGCAGAGGGCTGTGCGACGGGAGATTCAGCTTCAGCAAAAGGGGTATGGGGTACCTGCTCGGCAAGCTTTTCGCGGGGCACTGGTACCGCAAATGCTGTGCGGGGAGCAAGGGTTGCGCGGGTTGCAATCTCTGCTGATGCATCAGGGGCCGGTACCGACGCGGGAAGGGTATTATCGGGCTGCGCTACAACCTCTCCTACTGTCGTTTGAGTGTCGGCCAAGCCAATAGCCATCTTAACGGGAGGATCATCCTCTTTGGTCGGGCTGGCGGGCTCACTCTTGGTGATTGCTTCCATCGCCTTGGTTGCACCAAAAGCTGCTGCGCCACTGACTACCCCCACTCCTATGGCCTTAAGAACCGGCGCAGCAATAGCCGCCAAGAGAGGTAAGAAAAAAGCCATGATCGTATTCCTTATGTCTGGTTTGTTCCTGACGACAGGGCTCAATGACCAGGGAAGGCAGTGAAACCCTGCTGAAAACGCCGCCGCTGAACGGGCACGCTTTCTTGTGTGCTAAAAGCATCGTCGTCAGTTCCAATGCGTCGACATTTTCTTCCGACGGCCCCCTACAAAGTCGATGGTTTGATCCTGAACCACGCCGCATACAGCGCCGGCAGAAACAACAGCGTCAACGCTGTCGCCACAATCAATCCACCCATGATAGCCACCGCCATCGGCCCGAAGAATACGCTGCGCGACAGCGGGATCATCGCCAGTACCGCCGCCAGAGCGGTCAGCACAATCGGCCGAAAACGTCGGACGGTCGCTTCAATAATGGCCTGCCATGGAGCCAACCCTGCCTTGATGTCCTGCTCGATCTGGTCCACCAGGATCACCGAGTTGCGCATGATCATTCCCGACAGTGCGATAGTCCCCAGCATCGCCACAAAACCAAACGGCTGACGGAATATCAGCAGGAACAATGTGACGCCGATCAGACCCAATGGCGCGGTCAGAAAGACCATGGCCGTGCGTGAGAAGCTGCGCAGTTGCAGCATCAGCAAAGTCAGCACCACCACGATAAATAGCGGCACCCCGGCCTTGACCGAGTTCTGCCCACGGGCGGAATCCTCTACCGTGCCGCCGACCTCCAGCAGGTAGCCATCCGGCAGCTCGGCACGTACGCCTTCCAGGGTCGGCAAAATCTGCTGGACCAGGGTCGCCGGTTGTTCCTTGCCGTAGATATCAGCGCGAATGGTGACCGTCGGCAGCCGGTTGCGGTGCCAGATGATGCCTTCTTCAAAGCCGTATTCCAAGGTCGCGATCTGCGACAGCGCGACGCTTTTACCGTTGTCGGTCGGAACCGCCAGGCTCGGCAGCAACGACAGCTCGGTGCGTTCATGCACGGTGCCGCGCAAGAGGATTTCGATCAACTCGTTGTCCTCCCGGTATTGGCTGACACTGGAACCGGTGAGGGAACTCTGGAGAAATTTCGACAGATTCGCGGTGCTGACACCCAAGGCGCGCGCGCGATCCTGATCGACATTGAGATAAACGATCTTGCTCGGTTCCTCCCAGTCCAGGTGCACGTTGACTACGCGAGTATTTTCGCGAACCTTGGCCGCCACTTTGCGCGCCAATACGCGTACTTCCTCGATGTGTTCACCTGTGACGCGGAACTGCACCGGGTAACCAACGGGTGGACCGTTCTCAAGACGCGTGACACGTGAACGCAAGTCCGGGAATTGTTCATTCAGGGTTTCGATCAGCCAGGTGCGCAGGCTTTCACGCTCCTCGATGGTCTTGGCCAGGACCACAAATTGGGCAAAACTCGCGGCCGGCAATTGCTGATCCAGCGGCAAGTAGAAACGTGGCGACCCTGTGCCAACGTAAGCCACATAGTTTTCGATCTCGGCGTGTTCTTTAAGCAGGCCTTCCAGACGCTTGACCTGGTCAGCGGTGTTGCTCAAGGAGGCGCCTTCGGCCAATTTCAGGTCGACCATCAGCTCCAGTCGCCCGGAGGCCGGAAAGAACTGCTGGGGCACAAAACGAAACAGCGCCACCGAGCCGATAAACAGCAGCAGCGTCAGCACGATCACCGTTTTGCGGCGCCGCACACACCACTCCACCAAGCGTCTTACCCGCTGATAAAACGGTGTGCCGTAGGGATCCGGGCCATCGGCACCCTGTTTGGCTGCATGAATCTTCGCCAGGTCCGGCAGGAGCTTCTCCCCCAGGTAAGGCACGAACACCACGGCGGCAACCCAGGAGGCCAACAGCGCGATGGTCACCACCTGGAAGATCGAACGGGTGTATTCGCCAGTACTCGACTGCGCAGTGGCAATCGGCAGGAAGCCAGCAGCGGTAATCAGGGTGCCCGTGAGCATCGGAAAGGCAGTACTGGTCCAGGCGAAACTGGCGGCCTTGAGCCGGTCGTAACCCTGTTCCATTTTGATCGCCATCATCTCCACGGCGATGATCGCGTCATCCACCAGCAATCCAAGGGCCAGCACCAACGCACCGAGAGAGATCTTGTGCAAGCCAATCCCCAGGTAATACATCGTGGCAAAGGTCATCGCCAACACCAGTGGAATCGCCAGTGCGACCACCATGCCAGTACGTACGCCCAACGAGAAGAAACTCACCAGCAACACAATGGCCAGGGCCTCGGCCAGAACCCGGACGAATTCGCCGACGCTGGTTTTCACCGCCGCTGGTTGGTCAGACACTTTGCGCAGCTCCATACCTGCGGGAAGGTTCTTCTGCAGACGCGCGAATTCATGTTCCAGGGCTTTGCCCAACACCAGAATGTCACCACCGTCCCGCATAGCCACTGCCAGGCCGATCGCGTCGTTACCCATGTAACGCATGCGCGGTGCGGGTGGATCGTTGAAGCCACGGTGGATCTCGGCCACATCGCCGATGCGGAAAGTGCGGTCACCCACACGAATCGGGAAGTTGCGGATTTCTTCCACGGTCTTGAAATTGCCGGACACACGCAGCTGCACGCGCTCGCTCGGTGTTTCAAAGAAGCCGGCGGTAGACACCGCGTTCTGCTCTTGCAATGCCTTCTGCACGGCGGCCAATGGCAAGCCAAGGGTCGCCAGCTTGAGGTTCGACAACTCGATCCAGATCTTCTCGTCCTGCAAACCGAGCAATTCAACCTTGCCCACATCCGGCACTCGTTGCAGCTGAATCTGGATGCGATCGGCGTAATCCTTGAGCACGGCATAGTCGAAACCGTCACCGGTCAACGCGTAGATATTGCCGAAGGTAGTGCCGAACTCATCATTGAAAAACGGGCCCTGAATGTCCGGCGGCAGGGTCTGACGAATGTCGCTGATCTTCTTGCGCACCTGATACCACAGGTCAGGAATTTGCGCCGAATGCATGGAGTCCCGGGCAATAAAAGTGACCTGGGATTCCCCTGGCCGCGAGAAGGAAACAATGCGCTCGTACTCGCCAGTCTCCATCAGTTTCTTTTCAATGCGCTCGGTGACCTGGCGCGAAACTTCCTGGGCCGTAGCACCCGGCCAATTGGTCTTGATGACCATGGCCTTGAAGGTGAACGGCGGGTCTTCGCTTTGCCCCAACTTGGTGTAGGACAAGGCGCCCACTACGGCCAGCAGGATCATCAGGAACAGTACGATCTGGCGATTACGCAACGCCCATTCGGAAAGATTGAAACCCATCGGGGACTACTCCTTGGCCGCCAGATTCACTACCCGATTGGAGCGATCCACCGGGCGCACTTGCTGGCCCTCATGGAGCACATGGACACCAGCAGCAATTACCCAGTCGGTGGGGTTCAGACCTTCCAGCACCGGTACGTTTTTCTCGCCGAAGGCGCCGATCCGCACCGGTACCCGCTTGAGGGTGTTGTCGGGCTGTACCCGCCAGACGTAGGACGCACCGTTCTCCGCACTCAAGGCAGACAGCGGTACGGAAAGAGGAATAACGCCGTCGGCTTGTATGAATACTCGGGCGCTCTGCCCCAGCTCCGCCGGGACTTTGCCACCGGTAAAGGCGACACGCGCGGCGAAAGTCCGCGACTTGGGATCCGCCGCTGGCGACAGCTCGCGGATCCGCCCGTTGAAACGCTGGTCCGGCTGGCTCCACAACTCCACGGAAACCGGCTGGCCAATCTTGAAGCGGCCAAAACTTTGTTCCGGCAGGCTGATGAGCACTTCCCGCTCACCGTCGGTGGCCAGGGTGAACACCGTCTGGCCGGCGGACACCACCTGACCCACTTCCACCGCACGTTTGGCCACGACCCCGTCCTGGGGCGCCCGCAGCACGGCGTAACCAGCCTGATTGTTGGCCACGTCGAACTCGGCCTTGATCTGCTTGAGGCGTGCCTCGCCTGCGCGGTACATGTTTTCGGAATTGTCGTACTGGGAGCGGCTGACCATCTGACGATCCATCAGGGTCTTGTAGCGATCACGTTCAGCACGCACCAGACTCAGGTTGGCCTCAGCGGCAGCGACCTGGGCGCGGGTGGCTTCCAATTGCAGGCGCACGTCCTGGGGATCGAGTTCTGCCAGGGACTGGTTAGCCTTGACCCGCTCGCCCTCCTCCACCAGTCGGCGATTGACTTTGCCACCAATGCGAAAAGCCAGGTCTGGCTCGTAACGAGCGCGCACTTCACCCGGGTAGCTGTCCATCGCCTGGGCCGAAGGCTGTGGCTGAACCACCATGGCCGGGCGGATGGAGGCTTGGGTCGCTTCTTCATGGCCGCAGGCAGCCAATAGAAATGCCAGGCTGACAGGCAACGCGAGGGGCAGGACAAGGCTGCGCATGCTGAAGGACCTTTCGCTAATAGTGCTAGGAATAATTATACTGGCCGGTATGTTATTAATACCAAACTCACCAGTCCAGTATTAAAGTGAAAATGTCCGACAATCTTGTAAACACCAATAGCCCCGGGCGTCCCAAGGACATGGCAAAGCGCCAGGCAATCCTTGAGGCAGCGAAAATCCTGTTCTTGAGCAATGGTTACGCCAGTACCAGCATGGATGCCGTGGCCGTGGAAGCCGGCGTCTCAAAACTGACGGTCTACAGCCACTTCACCGACAAAGAGACGCTGTTCTCCGCGGCCGTGGTCGCCAAGTGCGAAGAGCAGCTGCCGGTGATGTATTTCGAGTTGCCGGACGGCGTACCCGTGGAAAAGGTGCTGCTAAATATCGCTCGCGGCTTTCACGTGCTGATCAACAGCGATGAGTCGGTGAACCTGCATCGTTTGATGATGACCTCCGGCAGCCAGGACCCAAAGCTGTCACAGATCTTTTTCGAAGCCGGGCCCCTGCGGATGTTGCAGGGTATGGAACGCTTGCTGGCCAGGATTGACCAGAGCGGCGCCCTGAGCATCGACAAACCGCTGACCGCCGCCGAGCATTTTTTCTGCCTGCTCAAAGGCACGGCGAATTTTCAGTTGCTGTATGGCTGTGGCGGGCAGCTGAGTGACGCAGCCGCCGAGGAGCACGTGCAGGACGTGGTGGGGTTATTTATACGGGCGTATCGCGCCACCTAAGACTTGAGCGCCTTCTTCGGATAAATGTCATACCGGCTGGACTTGCCATCCAGCGCATGGCTCGGCTTGGGGCCTTCAATGCACGGGGCCTTTCGCGGGCGCTTGACCACCACCCGGTGGCTGGCCAGGGCCAACGCGGCAGCCAGCAACGCTGGTGCGTCGGGATCGTCCCCCACCAATGGCCGGAACAGGCGCATTTCCTTCTTCACCAAGGCGGTTTTCTCACGATGGGGAAACATCGGGTCCAGGTAAATCACCTGTGGCGGCTCACCTTCCCAGTTGCGCATGACATCAATGGAATTGCCCTTGAGCAAAGTCATCCGCGCGACAATCGGTGCCACTTCAAAATCGTCTGCGCCACGGGCCAGGCCATCTTCCAGCAAAACGCCGATCAACGGCTGACGCTCGATCAGGCTCATCTCGCAGCCCAGGCTGGCCAGCACGAACGCATCCTTGCCCAGGCCGGCCGTGGCATCCAGAACGCGCGGGCGCACGCCCTGGGCGACGCCGACGGCCTTGGCAATCATCTGCCCGCTGCCCCCCCCGTATAAGCGCCGGTGGGCCGCGCCACCTTCGACAAAATCCACTCGCACCGGCCCTGGCGCATCAGGCCCAAGCTGTTGCAGTTGCAAACCGTGCTCACCGACTTGCAGGGCAAAGTCAGCCTCCTCCAGTTGCAAAGGCAGCCCAAGCTGCTCGGCCCACTGCTGAGCCCGGGCTTGAAAGCCTTCGGTCAGGGCCTCGACCCGAATGCGGCTGGCCGCTGGTTGTTCGTTCATCAGTCGCTACGCTCAAAAATATTAAGGATCGGCAAAAAGCGGCCGATAAAAAAATGATCAGGCATTTTGCCAGAGCTGAGCGTCGACCGAGAGAAATGTCAGACATTCATTCCCTACCCATCGGTGTACTGCCGACCCACAACCACTACGGCCTGCGCAATACCCAAGCGCTGGCCGGGGTCAGTCATGTGTGGCAGGACTTCTTCGCCCGGGCGCTGGCCGAGCAGTTAGGTGAGGATGCGGGGACGCTCTCCAAAAAAACACCGGCACCGGTGGATGCTTCGGTAGAGCCTCGGGAAGGCAGCGACCTGCTGAGCCAAATCGTCACCCAACGCCAATGCGACGTGCAGGACACCGAGATCGCCCCGCCTGAACCGCTGTTCCTGCCGATTGCCGAATTCGAACTGGACCTGCTGCCACCCGCCGCTGTGCCATTCCCGCCGGATGAAATCGTGGCCCAGCAGCGCCAGCAGAACTTCGAAAGTGGCTGGGTTCGCCCTCTCGTACTGACCGCCGGCCAACCCCTGCCAGAACCCGGCCCGGCACCGCAACCACAGCCGCTGCACTTGCCAATTGCCGAGTTCGAACTGGACCTGCTGCCGCCCGCTGCCGAACCATTCCCGCCACAAGAACTGGTCGAACAGCAGAAGCAACTGGACTACGACTGCCAATGGGCGCGTCCACTGATCCTCAATAACCTGCGCCTGGCCGCCTGATTCTCGTTACCTGACCAACTGGCTGGCCTGTTGATACGACATCGAACGCTCGGTGAAGGTAAACGTGCCGAGGTCGTGAATCTCCTGGGCCGCCCTAAAGAACTCACCATAGGCCGCCAGCGCCATGGCCGAACCGACACTGATGCGTTTGACGCCCATCTCACTCAACTGCGCCACCGTGAGCTTGAGCCCGCCCGACATCAACACATTCACCGGTTTGGGCGCCACCGCCCGTACCACCGCCAAGACTTCCTCGGCACTGCGTAACCCTGGCGCATACAGCACATCGGCACCGGCCTCGGCGTAGGCTTGCAAGCGGCGAATAGTGTCAGGCAGATCCAGCTTTCCATGCAGGAGATTTTCCGCACGGGCCGTCAGCATGAACGGGAATGGCAGACTGCGAGCGGCGGCAACAGCAGCTTCAATACGCTCGACCGACAAATCAAAGGGATAGATCGGATCGACGGCTATGCCGGTGGCATCTTCGATAGATCCACCGACGATGCCTGTGGCAGCCGCCCGAAGAATAGTTTGAGCGCAACCGTCAGGGGTATCGCTGAAACCGTTTTCCAGGTCGGCGGCCACCGGCAGTACCGTAGCTTGGGCAATCATTACGGTGTTGTGCAGCGTGTCCTCCAGGGACAACGCGCCTTCGGCATCCGGACGCCCGAGGCTGAAGGCATAACCGGCGCTGGTGGTGGCCAAGGCCTCGAAGCCGAGGCTGGTGAGCATTTTCGCGGAACCGGCATCCCAGGGATTGGGCATGACGAACGCACGGTCACGCTCATGCAGGGCCTTGAAAGTTTCAGCACGCTGGATTTGTGGGTCCATTGCTCGCTCCTTGTAAGAAAGGCGCTCAGAGCAACCCCAGTTGCTCCGCAGCAGGTTCCCTGTATAGCTCAGGCAAGGCTGGCAAGCCAGGCAAACGCGCCATCAGCTTTTCATGGAAACGCAGGGCCAATTGCGCCGCCAGGCGATTGTCCGAGGTGTGCAGGAACACATAGGGCGTGCGGCCCTCTTCAATCCAGAAGGCGACCTTTTCGATCCATGGCACCAGGAACGGGTCGTTGGCTTCCAGTTCGGGGTGACCGATAAATCGCACCTGGGGGAACTGGGTCAATGCGGCCGGACGAGGCGGCACCTTGGGCTTCTTCGATTGGGCATGCAGCACTGCCGCCGAAGTGGACGTGCAACTGAACAAGGCACGGGGATCCAGGCAAATGCGCTCGACGCCGCGGTCGCGCAACAGACGGTTGAGCATCCGCTCGGCATCGCCCCTGGCAAAAAAATCCGGGTGACGCACTTCTACCGCCAGCGGTCGCTCCAACCCATCAATAAACCCGGCCAGTTCCGCCAGCCGTTGTGGCGCAAAACTGGCCGGTAATTGCAGCCATAACGGTGAAACTCGCTGCCCCAAAGGGCTCATCAGCCCGAGGAAACTCTCCGCTGCCGGCAGTTGCTCACGCAGATCCCCGCCATGGCTGATATCGCCGGGGAACTTGGCGGTAAAACGAAAGTGTTCCGGCATGATCTCCGCCCAGCGCTGCACGGTGGCCGCCGAAGGGCGGGCGTAAAACGTGGTGTTGCCTTCAACCGCGTTGAAGACTTGGGAATAGAGAGCGAGGTAGTCGTTGGGGCGGGCGTCTTGGGGGTACAGGTAATCGCGCCAGGCGTTTTCACTCCAGGACGGGCAACCCAGGTAGTAAGGCAACGGCATCAGATATGGATATCGAGACCCAGCACTTCCATATCCCATTCGACAAAGCCGGCGGTGGTCAGGTAGCTGGCCAAGGCGTTGGCAACGCTTTTGCTCATTGAGCGCGGGAAAATCATGTCTTGCTGGCGGGCCGGAACAGCGCCGATGCGGGCACCGGCAGAACCTTGGGAGCGCGTAGAAACAGTTGAACCTGACGGCGTTTCGGACTGGACTTCAACGAAGTCAGGCGAGTCCTCGACGGACTCGTCTACCATCACGTTAGCCTTGCGTGGCTTACGCTTGAGGGGGTAGGACTGAGAGGAGAAGCCGTCTATACGCATGCATGCAAACCCGGTATCAATGATGGCAATTTAGCGGCACTTTCCTTGGCGCGCAAATGCTCTGGTGATAACTAGAACACATAAATAGACAAAGGTTTAAAAGCGCGTGGGAATTTCTGACGGTTGGTGGTGTTTGGGAGCAGCCTGGCTCCCCTATTCGTAGGGTCCATCAAAGTTGGCGTTCAGCCTTGGTCTGCGCCACTTTATCGCGCAAATACACCGGTTGCGCCTGATCCGCCGGAATCGCCTCGCCCCGCGCCCAGGCAAATCGCGCCAGGGCCAGCAAGTCTTCAGCGTGAGGCAACATGCCCGCATCCTGGCCACTGAGTTTCACGCCGATGCGCTCGGCATAACCCCAGCCAGTGCCAGCACCAAACCATTCTCCGCTGGCATCGTCTGGCAACGCGGCTACTTCGGGCGGCTGCACGGCTTCAACACCCACCAGGCGCATCTCGCCAGCGGTTTCCCGATAGCAGCCCCAATAGACCTCATCCATGCGTGCATCGATAGCCGCCGCGACCTGATGCGCGCCGTGCTCACGAAACGCTCGTTGCGCCAACACCGCCAGGTTCGACACCGGCAACACCGGGCGCTCCAAGGCAAACGCCAGGCCCTGGACCACGCCGATGGCAATCCGTACACCGGTGAACGCACCCGGACCGCGGCCGAAGGCAATGGCATCGACCGCCGACAAGGTGGTGCCCGCATCGGTCAGCAACTGCTTGATCATCGGCAACAGCTTTTGCGCATGCAGGCGCGGAATCACCTCGTAGTGGCTCGTTACCTTGCCATCGTGCAGCAAGGCAACGGAGCAAGCTTCAGTCGCGGTGTCCAGGGCCAGCAAGGTGCTCATCGGTGTTTGCGTCCAAGTTGAAAAAAAGTGCGCCAGTATAAACAACAACGGCCCGCAAGCGGGCCGTTGTCAGTCAAGCGGAGACAGGATCAGCTCAACGCGTTCAGTACTTTGCCAGTAATGGCTTCCACCGAACCCACACCTTCGATGTGGCTGTACTTCGGCTTGCCCTGGGCAGCCGAGAGTTTCTGGTAGAAATCCACCAGCGGTTTGGTCTGGGAGTGGTAGACCGACAGGCGATGACGCACGGTTTCTTCAGTGTCGTCCTTACGCTGCACCAGGTCTTCACCGGTGACGTCGTCCTTGCCTGCCACTTTTGGCGGGTTATAAACGATGTGGTAAACGCGACCCGACGCTTCGTGAACACGACGACCGGCAATACGCTGCACGATCTCTTCGTCTTCGACGGCGATTTCCACCACGTGGTCCAGTTCGACGCCGGCCTTCACCAGGGCTTCAGCCTGAGGAATGGTGCGCGGGAAACCGTCGAACAGGAAACCGTTCTTGCAGTCGTCCTGGCTGATGCGTTCCTTGACCAGGTTGATGATCAGGTCATCGGACACCAGGCCACCGCTGTCCATCACGCTCTTGGCGATCAGGCCCAGCTCGGTGCCGGCCTTGACGGCAGCACGCAGCATGTCGCCGGTGGAGATTTGTGGAATGCCGAATTTTTCAGTGATGAACTTTGCCTGAGTACCTTTACCGGCCCCGGGAGCTCCCAGCAGAATGACGCGCATCGATGTGCTCCTCAATTTTTTATAGAGATGACGCTCGGATTCGCCTCATGGGGCCAATCTCGGAAAAAAGGGTCATGGCCGCACAAACGGCCAAAGGCTGATCAAGATACACAGCAGGCCTTAACCACACAAGCCGCCAAAAGTAGGAGGAATCCGCGCCGCACAGGCCTCATAGCGCGGGTATCGCCAGGCGCAGCCCGGCTGCAAAACCCAGCGCCACCCCTTTCCCGGCAACGCTGGGCTTTATCTGCAAGCCCTTGAGAACCCTTCAGAATTGTCAGCCGGTATTACGCAAACCGGCGGCAATCCCCGCCACGGACACCAGCAACGCCTGTTCCAGAGGGCTGTCCTGCGCCGCTTCCTGTTGTCGAGACCGTGCCAACAGTTCGGCCTGCAAAAGGTGCAATGGGTCAAGGTAAGTGTTGCGCAGGCGGATGAACTCCAGGGTGTCCGGACTATGGGCCAACAGCTGCGACTGGCCGGTCAGGCCGAGCACCACACTGCATGCCTGCGACAATAGGTCGCGCAAGTGCACACCCAGTGGCAGCAGATCAGGTTGTACCAGACGTTCGTCATAGAGCCGGGCAATATCGGCGTCGGCCTTGGCCAGGACCATCTCCAGCATATCGATGCGGGTACGGAAGAACGGCCACTGCTCGCGCATCTGCTCCAGCAACTCGCCTTCACCGCGCTCCAGAGCCTTGCTCAAGGCCGCTTCCCAGCCGAGCCAGGCTGGCAGCATCAAGCGGGTCTGGGTCCAACCGAAAATCCACGGAATCGCCCGCAAGCTTTCGATGCCGCCAGCGCGGCGCTTGGCTGGCCGGCTGCCCAAAGGCAAGCGGCCCAGTTCCTGTTCGGGGGTGGACTGTCGGAAATACTCGACGAACTGCGGATTTTCCCGCACCACTGCGCGATAAGCGCTGACGCCATCGGCTGCCAATTCATCCATCAAGTTGCGCCATGCGGGTTCAGGCGGCGGCGGCGGGAGCAAGGTCGCCTCCAGCACGGCCGCCAGGTACAGGTTCAGATTCTGCTCGGCGATGTCTGGCAGGCCGAACTTGAAACGGATCATTTCACCTTGTTCGGTGGTGCGAAAACGCCCGGCCACCGAACCCGGCGGCTGCGACAGAATCGCCTCGTGGGCTGGACCGCCGCCACGTCCAACGGTGCCGCCGCGGCCATGGAACAACAGCAGTTCCACCTGCTGTTCACGGCAGATGTCCACCAGCCGCTCCTGGGCCCGGTATTGCGCCCAGGCTGCAGCCGTAGTGCCTGCGTCCTTGGCCGAATCGGAGTAGCCGATCATCACTTCCTGCGGCCCCTGCAAGCGCGAGCGATAGCCTGGGAGCAGCAACAGGCGTTCGATCACCGGGCCTGCGTTATCCAGGTCGGCGAGGGTCTCGAACAACGGCACCACGCGCATCGGCCGCTGCACGCCGGACTCCTTGAGCAGCAGTTGCACCGCCAGAACATCGGAGGCGGCACCGGCCATGGAGATCACATAAGACCCCAGGGACGCTGCCGGCGCGGCAGCAATTTCCTTGCAGGTATTGAGCACTTCGGCAGTGTCGGCGGACGGTTTGAAATAGGCCGGCAGCAGCGGCCGTCGATTGGCCAGTTCGCGCATCAGAAAGCTGATGCGTGCATCCTCATCCCAATCCTCGTAACGCCCCAGGCCCAGGTAATCAGTGATTTCAGTCATGGCCGCGCAATGACGACTGGAATCCTGACGCACATCCAGACGCACCAGGAACAGGCCAAAGGTCACCGCACGCCGTAGGCAATCAAGCAACGGGCCGTCGGCAATCACCCCCATGCCGCAGGCATGCAGGGACTGGTAACACAGCTCCAGCGGCTCCAGCAGGTCGCGATTATTTTGCAGGACCTCAGCGGGCGCCGGGGTGCTGCCGGCCAACGAGGTGTGAGCCCATTGGCGCGTAGCACGCAGACGCTCACGCAGTTGTTTGAGTAGCGCCCGGTAAGGTTCAACGCTGTCACCGACCTTGGCCTGCAACTCAGGGCTGGCCTGTTGCATCGACAGTTCGGATGCCAGGTGATCGATATCGCGCAAGTACAGGTCAGCGGCCATCCAACGGGCCAGCAGCAGCACTTCGCGGGTGACCGGTGCGGTAACATTCGGGTTGCCGTCACGGTCGCCGCCCATCCACGACGCAAAGCGAATCGGCGCTGCTTCCAGGGGTAAATGCAGGCCTGTGGCGGCGTGCAAGGCAAGGTCGGCCTTGCGCAAGTAATTAGGGATGGCGTGCCACAGGGAGTGCTCGATCACCGCAAAGCCCCACTTGGCTTCATCTACAGGGGTCGGTCGGGTGCGGCGAATTTCTTCGGTGTGCCAGGCCTCGGCGATCAAGCGTTGCAGGCGTTGGCGGATCTGCTCGCGCTCGGCCGTGGTCAAGTCGCGGTGATCCTGCAAGGCCAATTGTGCAGCGATGGCGTCGTATTTCTGGATCAGGGTACGGCGGGCGACTTCAGTAGGGTGAGCAGTGAGGACCAGTTCGATCTCCAGGCGGCCCAACTGGCGCGCCAGGGATTCGCTGCTGTGGCCTTCACTCTGCAGACGCGCCAGCAGTTCAGGCAATACCCGTGACTCGAAGGGCGCAGGCGTCGACTCGTCGCGACGGTGGATCAACTGGTATTGCTCGGCGATGTTGGCCAGGTTGAGGAACTGGTTGAAGGCCCGTGCCACTGGCAGCAGTTCGTCTTCCTTGAGCTGATTAAGGCTGGCACTCAGCTCTTCGCCGGCGGCCTGCTCCGATGCAGCACCCCGTCGATCAGCCTTGGCGCCTTTACGAATCTGCTCGATCTTGTCGAGAAACTCGTCGCCGTACTGTTCTCGGATCGTGTTGCCCAGCAGTTCACCCAGCAGGTGAACATCTTCACGCAAACGTGCATCGATATCGCTCATCAGCCAATCTCCAGCCAGAAATCCGGGATGCTTTGACTCTCAAGAGTGCCGCCCACGCCGGCTTCTTACAAGGACCAGCAGAATTGACTTTAAACCTTGTGGCTTACAGCTAGTCTCAACTATGCGGTTCGCAGGATTGCCCGCTTACCTGAGCGCTTATCGAGGTCGTCATGAAAATCCGAGAATTGGCCCAGCATTGGGAAGAAAACGCCAAGGGTCGCCTGACCAAAACTGAATACGCCATCCATCTGGATGTAGAAGCCGCCGCCAGGCTCGCGGCACTCTGCGAGATGTACCCCAAACGGCACACCGAAGCGCTACTCGGCGAACTGATTGGCGCGGCACTCGAAGAGTTGGAAACCAGCTTTCCTTACATCAAGGGCCAGCATGTGATTGCCACGGATGAAGAAGGTGATCCGCTGTACGAAGACGTCGGCCCTACACCGCGCTTTCTCACTTTGTCTCGACGTTACTTGCACGATTTGTCGGCTCAACCCGATAAGCAAAAACACTGATAAACATCCGCTAAAAACCAATCTCCCCCAGGTATTACGGGCCTCTAAGAGGCCCGTAATACCTCTGTGCCTGACGAAAGTTCAAACTTTTAAACGCTGACTATTCAGTCAAAAAAATATTTAGGCAAAGCGCCATCTTCTCTGAACTATTCAAAAAACCCTCAGGTCACAGCCAGTAAGCCATCACTTGGAACAGCCGTTTGAAAGGCGTCCTGGAACTTACCGCCAGACCCTGCACACACAGCAAACCGGCGATGGATTTTGATGTTTTTGAGGAGTTACCCAATGGAGTTGAAGACCATGAAGACCAGCACTGCCAAATCCTCGTTTAACCACCTGCGCGGGCTCAAATTGGCCGCGTTGGCAATCGGTACCAGCTTCGTTTTGGCCGGTTGCGCCGGTAACCCGCCAACCGAGCAGTACGCCGTGACCCAGTCAGCGGTGAACAGCGCCGTCAGCGCCGGCGGTACCGAGTTTGCAGCCGTGGAAATGAAATCGGCCCAGGACAAGCTCAAGCAAGCCGAAATTGCCATGCACGACAAGAAGTATGACGACGCGCGTCGCCTGGCCGAACAAGCCGAGTGGGATGCTCGCGTCGCCGAGCGTAAAGCCCAGGCTGCCAAAGCTGAGCAAGCCGTGAAGGATTCCCAGAAAGCTGTTCAGGAGCTGCGTCACGAAGGTATGCGTCCAGCTGTTATCCAACAGTAAGTGACTGACCTCTGATTGCCTTGCACCCGAAATCGAATTGAAAGGACGACACCATTATGCGTAAACAATTGATGATCCCTGCCCTGCTGGCGATGAGCGTTGCCCTGGCGGCCTGTTCCACCCCGCCGAACGCAAACCTGGAAAACGCACGGACCAACTTCTCGGCCCTGCAAGCCAACCCGCAAGCCACCAAAGTCGCGGCACTGGAAACCAAGGATGCCAGCGACTGGCTGGACAAGGCCGACAAGGCCTATCGTGACAACGATGACGAGAAGAAAGTCGACCAGTTGGCCTACCTGACCAACCAGCGCGTTGAAGTCGCCAAGGACACCATCGCCCTGCGCACCTCAGAAGCCCAGTTGAAAAACGCCGGTGACCAACGTGCCCGCGCGCTGCTCGAAGCCCGTGACGCGCAGATCAAGCAACTGCAAAACAGCTTGAACGCCAAGCAGACTGATCGCGGTACCTTGGTGACTTTCGGTGACGTGCTGTTTGCCACCAACAAGTCCGATCTGAAATCCAGCGGCCTGGTAAACATCACCAAACTGGGGCAGTTCCTGCGGGAAAATCCGGACCGTAAAGTGATTGTCGAAGGCTACACCGACAGCACCGGCTCCAACGCCTACAACCAGAGCCTGTCGGAGCGCCGTGCGGCTTCCGTACAGCGTGCACTGGCTCAACAAGGCGTGGATATTTCGCGCATCGTGACCCAGGGCTATGGCAAGGAATACCCGGTTGCCGACAACGGCAGCGTTTCGGGCCGTGCCATGAACCGCCGTGTTGAAGTGACCATTTCCAACGACAACCAGCCGGTCAAACCGCGTTCGTCGATCCAGTAACGGATTGACAGGAAGCCCCACTGATTGATGGGGCTTCCAACAATGAGCCTCCTTCAGTGCAAGGGGGCTTTTTTACTTTATCCGAATTGAACTGGGTTATTGTTGTCCTGCGGCATCATACCCTGCAGGTTTTGTTGATTCATCGGGTCCATAGCTCCGGATTGGCCTCCTGCGTTGCCACCCTGACTGCCACCGCCACCTTGGGCACCGCCACCACCTTGAGCACCACCACCACCTTGGGCACCACCCATCATCATTTCCAGGAGTTTTTTAAGCATCTCAGGGTCCATGCCCTGCTGCTGCTCCTGCCCCAGGCCCATGTTCTGACCCAGCCCCTGCATGCCACCCATACCACCAACGCCCATACCCATATACACACCTCACAGTTAACTATTCATAAGTTTTTTATCAGCTGCGCTGACAATCCGTTCAGTGGTCTCTTACACGATATGGTTCCGAGCTTCTGATAGGCAGGTAGGAACCGAGCCTATTCCTACGGCTATTGCTCAAGCTGCGGCGTTTCCTGCCCCATGCACCGCACAGCCTGTTTCTTGCTGTTCACCAGCACACCGGTCAGGCCTTTCTGCTCGGTGTCGAACAGCACCAACACACCATCGACGCATTGCGCCACCTGGGCTGCCGGAGTCAGGGAGATTTTGTAATCCTCACCTGGCACAGTCTTGAGCATGGTGAAATCACTGAGCAGCAACGCATCCTCCGGCTTGGCGAAATGCAGATAGCCGTAGTACCACAAGCAGCCCACGGTGCCGATGATGGTGCCGATACCGGTGAGGATCAGGGGAATCATGTTGCGTTCTTCACTCATTGCGGGCTCTCTGATGATTCAACTTTGGAATTCGGGGCGGCCGGGTAATTGGGGATTTCCCCCAGGCGGCGCAGGCCATTGAAATGCTGCGGGTCGTCGAGGTAGCGCAGCATCACGGTTTGCCAGGTCTTGTCGGCAAATGTCTGCACATGCTCACCCCGGGTCAATTGCAGCACCCTCGGCGGTGGCGCAGCTTGATACAGGCGGATACCGTTGGAAAGCGGCACGATCGGGTCATCCAGACTGTGGAACAGCAATTTCGGCACGCCTGTCAGCTGCGGCATGGCGTTGATCGCGCTGTCGGCGTCCGGCACCAGCCACGACAACGGTACCTGGAACGGCCAGGTTAACCAGGAAGTGCTCAGGGCGAATTGTCCTACATCACGATAACTGGCCGGCACGCCGTCCAGGACAATGGCCTTGAGTTGTCGCTGACGCTCGGGATGCTCGGCCAAGTAATGCACCGCCAGTGCGCCGCCCAGGCTTTGGCCGAGGACGATCAACGGTTGACCCTGGGTTTCAGGGGCCTTATCGATCCAGTTGAAAGCAGCGTCCAGGTCTTGATAGATCGCGGGCAACGAAGGTTTGCCTTCGGACAGGCCATAGCCACGATAGTCCAGCAACAACACTTGATAACCCTGCCCCGGCAACCACCAGCTACCGCCCAAGTGCCAAGACAGGTTGCCACCGTTACCGTGCAGGTGCAGCACCGTGCCTTTGATGGGCACACCGGCTTTGGCCGGTAACCACCACGCATGAAGTTTGAGGCCGTCGGCGGTGGTCAGGGTGACGTCGCGGTATTGCAGGCGGGCTTGCTCTGGAGTGAACGGCAGGCCCGGTTCGGGGTAGAACAGCAACGAGCTGCAGCCGTTCAAGGTCAGTAGCAGGCAAATAATGCCGAGGATTCTCATCCGTTGAAGCCTCGCAATTGAATTGCACATCAACCTGTAGCCTGCGAACGCCTCGAAGAGGCGCAGGTTATCGAAATCGCTGAAGGTCTTCGGCCTTATCGCAGGCTGCGCCAGCGGCTACAGGAACGGGGTGCGGCTACAGGATATTGGAGTAATCCGCCTCGATCCGATCCAGGCTCAGGTGGTTGAGAAAGTTGGAGAAGCACATCCAGGCCGCCAGGGCATTCATGTCGCGGAACTGCTCCGGCAAATATTTGGGAGGCACCACCAGCCCTTCGTCCACCAACTGGCGCAAGGTACGCATGTCTTCCAGAGTGGTCTTGCCACAGAACAGCAACGGCACCTGCTCCAGTTTGCCTTTGCGCACGGCCAACTGAATGTAGTTGTAAACCATGATAAAGCCCTTGAGGTAGGACAAATCCTTGGTAAACGGCAGACCATTGGGCACCGAGCCACGGAACACACGACTGGCGTTGCCGTAGCTTTCGGCCATTTCAAAGCCCTGCTCGCGGAAGAATTCGTAGACCTGCAGGAAGTCTGCCCCCTCCTCCACCATGTGAATGGCGCGGGTACGGTTGGTCAATTTACGCAGGCGGCTGGGGTAAGAGGCGAAAGTGATGATCTCCATCAGGATTGCCAGGCCTTCCTGAGTGACGGTGGACGACGGTGGCCCCTTCGAGAGGAAGGTGCAGATCGGCTGGTTCTGGCCATTGAGGGTGGTGCCTACATGCACCAGGCCTTCGTGGACTTCCAGGGCACGCACGTCGCGGTCGTTGAACATCGCGTCGGCGCGAATCTTGATGTAGTCGGCCCCCGCCGCCGCGTCGGCCACGATGCCATCGGACTCGAACACCCGGATGGTTTCTTCTGCTTCGCCAAATACTTTGTTCAGGCGGCTTTGCAGCAAGTTGACGGCATCTTTGGCGGTCAAGGTCTTGGCTTCGTCCTTGAGATCGCCACGGCCATCAATGTTATTCAGGTAATCGGAGAGCATCAGGCCGAGGTCGGCCAGGGTTGGGTCACCGGCGTGGAACGCGTCGGAAGCGGCGCCATACAGTTCCTGGGAAATCAGGCCGAAATCCGCCGTGCCGCGGGCCTCAAGCATGCGCACCACCATGCGGTATTCCCGGCACATGCGTCGCATGATCTGCCCCACCGGGCTGAACTGGCCGAGGGTGCGAGTGATATCGCGCTCGATGTTCTGAAACTCCAGTTTCACCGCGCTGGAATCGAACGAGAGGGGGCGATTAAGGTAATAGTCGCGGTCAACCGCCGGCATTTCCTTGCCCTTGGCCTTGAGAAAACCCTTGCGAATATTCTCGTCCCACTTCACCGCATCAAGGACACGAATCGGTGTTTGCGCCAGCACAATGCGATCAGACAAGGTGCGTATCGTCTGCTGGTAATCGTCCACCCGATGCTCCCTCTTTAAACGTTATGTGTCCGCACGCCGGTAGCGCATGGTCTCAACGGTAGTACCTTTTGCGCGATCATTACACCGAAGCCAGCACCAGATGCATGTGACGCTTGAGAATTTCAAGCATCTCTTCGCCCGTCAGAGGCTCTGGCCCGCCAAGCAGGCCCTGATATTCCATCCGACCGATAATCGCCGTCAACACCCTGGCATCCTGTTGCGGCTCGCTGGAACCCAGCACCTGAAAAAACTGGCAAGTGCCCTGCAACAGGATTTGCTGGTGGGAACGTACCAGATCCGCCAGGCGCGGGTTCAACAGTGCTTCCTGGCGAAATGCCTGCTCGGCCATCAGGTGTTCACGACGATTGTGCAATTGCCGCTGGACATAGTCAGCGGTCAGCCGCGCAATGTCATCGGCCAACTGCGAACGTGACTGCGCACTGCCATCACCATAGGCCACCATTTCCCGCAGCAAGCCTTCGTTACGTACCCACAGTTTGCCCATGAAAGCCGCGCTGCGCTCCACATACTGGGCGAAGGTGTCGGTGAGCAGGTCATCAATGTCCTTGAAGTAATAGGTGGTGGCCGATAACGGCACCCCCGCCTCGGCAGCCACCGCCCGGTGCCGAACGGCGCGCACACCTTCACGCACGACAATCCGCATGGCGGCATCGAGGATATCTTGTCTGCGCTGTTCACTGCCCTGCCGGCTCGCCTTGCGGCCCTGATACTGAACACTTTCAACCACGGCAGCAGCGATGCCAGCGGCGCCTTCTTTAGCCAATACGCGGTTCACGACACACATCCTTGGAAGAGGTTAAAGCCAGGCGCTGGAAGCTTGACGCTTGTTCAGGCCACACAAAAAAGCCGCCTTATAAAAGGCGGCTTTTGATTCGCTACGGTTACGCTTGTGGCCGCATGTGCGGGAACAAGATCACGTCACGGATCGACGGTGAGTTGGTCAACAGCATCACCAGACGGTCGATACCGATACCTTCACCGGCGGTTGGCGGCATGCCGTACTCCAGGGCGCGGACGAAGTCGGCATCGTAGTGCATGGCTTCGTCGTCGCCGGCGTCCTTGTCGGCCACCTGGGCCATGAAGCGCTCGGCCTGGTCTTCCGCATCGTTGAGCTCGGAGTAGGCGTTGGCGATTTCACGGCCACCGATGAACAGCTCGAAGCGGTCGGTGACGTTCGGGTTGTCATCGTTGCGACGGGCCAGCGGCGAGACTTCGAACGGGTACTGGGTAATGAAGTGCGGCTGTTCCAGCTTGTGCTCCACCAGTTCTTCGAAAATCATCACCTGCAATTTGCCCAGGCCTTCGAAGCCCAGCACCTTGGCACCGGCTTTCTTGGCAATGGCGCGGGCCTTGTCGATGTCGTTCAGGTCATCGGCGGTCAGTTCAGGGTTGTACTTGAGGATCGAATCGAACACCGACAGGCGTACGAACGGCTCGCCGAAGTGGAACACCTTGTCGCCATACGGCACATCGGTAGTCCCCAGGACCAGCTCTGCCAGTTCGCGGAACAGCTCCTCGGTCAGGTCCATGTTGTCTTCGTAGTCGGCGTAGGCCTGGTAGAACTCCAACATGGTGAATTCCGGGTTGTGACGAGTCGAAACGCCTTCGTTACGGAAGTTGCGGTTGATCTCGAACACTTTTTCGAAGCCGCCCACCACAAGGCGCTTGAGGTACAACTCAGGCGCGATACGCAGGAACATTTCCATGTCCAGCGCATTGTGGTGAGTCTCGAACGGCTTGGCCGCAGCACCACCCGGGATGGTTTGCAGCATCGGCGTTTCCACTTCCAGGAAGTCACGCTTCATCAGGAAGGCGCGGGTATGGGCAATCACTTGCGAACGCACGCGGAAGGTGTGGCGCACGTCTTCGTTGACGATCAGGTCAACGTAACGCTGGCGATAGCGCTGCTCGGTGTCGGACAGACCGTGGTGCTTGTCCGGCAGCGGGCGCAGGGATTTGGTCAGCAGGCGCACGTTGGTCATTTCAACGTACAGGTCGCCCTTGCCGGAACGAGCCAAGGTGCCTTCGGCGGCAATAATGTCGCCCAGGTCCCAGGTTTTCACTGCGGCCAGGGTTTCTTCGGACAAGGTCTTACGGTTGACGTAGACCTGGATCCGCCCGGACATGTCCTGGATCACCATGAACGAGCCACGGTTGAGCATGATGCGACCTGCCACCTTGACCGGGATCGCCGCTTCTGCCAGCTCTTCCTTGGTCTTGTCGGCGTACTGTTTCTGCAAGTCTTCGCAGTAGGCGTCGCGACGGAAGTCGTTGGGGAAGGCATTGCCCTTGGCGCGCTCGGCAGCAAGCTTTTCCTTGCGCAGGGCGATCAGGGAGTTTTCTTCCTGTTGCAGGGCTTGCGGGTCGAGTTGTTGGTCGCTCATGTCTTTTGAAATTCCATCACAGGTTCGTTGCCCCCACCGGAGGCAGGGGACTTCAGGTCTTGGCTGACGGTTACAGGCCTTGTTTCAGGCTGGCCACCAGGTACTCGTCGATATCGCCGTCGAGGACTTTATCGCAGTCGCTGCGTTCAATGTTGGTGCGCAGGTCCTTGATTCGCGACGCGTCGAGCACGTAGGAGCGAATCTGATGACCCCAGCCGATATCGGACTTGGTGTCTTCCAGGGCCTGGGACGCGGCATTGCGCTTCTGCACTTCCTGCTCATACAAACGGGCCCGCAACATTTTCATCGCGGTGTCTTTGTTCGCATGCTGGGAACGTTCGTTCTGGCAACTGACCACGGTGTTGGACGGTACGTGAGTAATCCGTACGGCCGAGTCGGTGGTGTTTACGTGTTGACCACCGGCACCCGAGGAGCGGTAGGTGTCGATGCGCAGGTCCGAGGGGTTGATGTCGATTTCGATGTTGTCATCGATTTCCGGCGACACGAACACAGCCGAGAACGAGGTATGGCGACGGTTGCCGGAGTCGAACGGACTCTTGCGCACCAGGCGGTGTACGCCGATCTCGGTACGCAACCAACCAAAGGCGTATTCACCCTTGATGTGCACGGTCGCGCCCTTGATCCCGGCGACTTCACCAGCGGACAGTTCCATGATGGTCGCGTCGAAACCGCGCTTGTCAGCCCAGCGCAGGTACATGCGCAGCAGGATGTTGGCCCAGTCCTGGGCCTCGGTGCCACCGGAACCGGCCTGGATATCCAGGTAGGCGTTGTTGGCATCCATCTCACCGCTGAACATACGACGGAATTCGAGTTTTTCCAGGGCCTCGCGCAGGCGCTCGACTTCAGCGGCCACGTCATCGACGGCGCCCTGGTCTTCTTCCTCGGCAGACATCAGCAGCAGGTCCTTGGCATCGGCCAGGCCTGAGTGCATCTCATCGAGGGTTTCTACGATCTGCGCCAGCAGGGAGCGCTCGCGCCCCAGTTCCTGGGCATAGGCAGGGTTGTTCCAGACACTCGGATCTTCAAGCTCGCGATTGACCTCGGTCAGACGCTCATGCTTTTGATCGTAGTCAAAGATACCCCCGAATAGTTTCGGAGCGCTCGGACAGGTCCTTGATACTGTTAAGGATCGGGTTGATTTCCATGGCGGGCAGCACTCGTTGGCGAACTTTTGAAAGCCGGCGAGTATAACGGCAAACGGCTGGAAACGGCAGTCCGCTTGGCTGAAAAGGCGGGTTTGAGTGCGATCAGTGCATCAACACAGAACAAATGTGGGAGCGCGAATGCGGTTGTAGCCGCTGCCGAGGTACGAGGCTGCGATGCGTGTCCGCAGGACCGCCCCTGGGGCCACTGCGCAGCCCATCGCAGCCTCGTACCTCGGCAGCGGCTACACCGCATTTGCGAGCAAGCCTTACAAGGGTTTTGTGGTGTTTCGGCTATTCGATACCCACCTGATTGCGCCCATTATGCTTGGCCAGGTACAACCCCTTGTCTGCCGCCGAAATCAGCTGCCGGCAATCGGTGCCCTGCAGCGGCGTCATGGTCGACAGGCCAATGCTGATGGTCAGGCTCGCGCCTTCGGCCGGGGTGATGTGGGGGATTTTCAGGGCCGCCACGGCTTGGCGCAGTTTCTCGGCCACCAGCCGTGCACCACCCGGTGAGGTATTGGGCAGCACCAGGGCGAACTCTTCACCGCCATAACGGGCCGGCAGGTCCGAGGGACGACTGCTGGCGTCGCGAATGGTCGCGGCCACTTTGCGCAAGGCTTCGTCGCCTTCCAGGTGGCCAAAACTGTCGTTGTAGGTCTTGAAGAAGTCCACGTCGATCATCAGCAGCGACAATTGGGTCTGGTCGCGCATCGCGCGGCGCCATTCCAGTTCCAGATACTCGTCAAAGTGCCGGCGGTTGGACAGCCCGGTCAGGCCGTCGGAGTTCATCAGCCGCTGCAATACCAGGTTGGTGTCGAGCAATTGCTGTTGGCTGACTCGCAGCGCGCGATACGCCGCGTCCCGCTGCAACAGGGTCATGTAGGAGCGCGAGTGGTAGCGAATCCGCGCCACCAGCTCAATATTGTCCGGCAACTTGACCAGGTAATCGTTGGCCCCGGCCGCAAACGCCGCGCTCTTGATCAGCGGGTCTTCCTTGGTCGAAAGCACGATGATCGGAATATTCTGCGTGGCCGGGTGGTTACGGTATTCGCGTACCAGGGTCAGCCCGTCCAGGCCCGGCATCACCAGGTCCTGAAGGATTACCGTTGGCTTGATGCGGATCGCCTGGGCAATGGCCTGATGCGGGTCGGCGCAAAAGTGGAAGTCGATATTGTCTTCTTGGGCCAGGCCACGCCGCACGGCTTCGCCGATCATCGCCTGATCGTCGACCAGCAACACCATGGCGGCGTTCTCGTCGGTCTTGAAGTCATCGAGTTGTAAATCATTCATTTGCGGTCACCTGAATTACTGCTTTGCCGGCCAGGACGCGAGTTATATCGGTCATTTTGCGAATATCTCCAGCAATCGTGGCGCAATTCTGTCCAATGGGCGAATTTCAACAGCAGCGTCGATCGCGGCTGCCGCTTTAGGCATGCCATACACCGCGCTGCTTTGCTGGTCCTGGGCGATGGTCAGGTAGCCTTGCTGACGCATCAGTTTGAGTCCCTGAGCCCCGTCGCGCCCCATGCCTGTCAGCAATACGCCGACGGCATCGCCGCTCCAGTAACTGGCGACACTCTCGAAAAACACGTCGATGGACGGCCGGTAGATCTCGTTTACCGGCTCGGCGGTGTAAGCCAGCGTGCCGTTCTTCAATAGCCGAATATGATGATTGGTGCCTGCCAGCAACACCACGCCACTTTGCGGCGGCTCACCTTCCCGCGCCAGGCGTACCGGCAGGCCCGAAGCACTGCTCAGCCATTCCGCCATGCCAGCGGCGAACACCTGGTCCACATGCTGCACCAGTACAATGGCCGCCGAGAAATCTCGCGGCAAGCCCTTGAGCAGCACTTCCAGGGCGGCCGGACCACCGGCGGAAGAGCCAATGGCTACCAGCCTCTGGCGCTTACCCATGACCCGCTGCGGCGCGGGCTCGGCACGTACACGAGCGCCCCGCTGGCCAATCAGCCAACCGATATTGAGGATCTTGCGCAGCAACGGCGCCGCCGCTTCCTTGGCATCACCCACCCCCAGGGCCGGGGTATCCACTACGTCCAGAGCACCGTGCCCCATGGCTTCGAAGACACGGCTGACATTGGCTTGGCGGTCCACGGTGACGATAACAATCGCACACGGGGTCTCGGCCATGATCTGTCGGGTAGCCTCCACGCCATCCATCACCGGCATGATCAAGTCCATCAGGATCAGGTCCGGCGTCAACTCGGCACAACGCTGCACCGCTTCCAGGCCGTTGCTGGCCACCCACACCACTTCATGGGCCGGCTCCAGGCTCAAGGCCCGGCGCAACGCCTCAACGGCCAGCGGCATGTCATTGACAATAGCGATCTTCATGCCCTGGCACCTCCAATCAGCTCCACCACCGCATCCAGCAGTGCGTCATCATGGAAACTAGCCTTGGCTAGATAATAGTCGGCCCCAGCGTCCAGTCCACGGCGCCGGTCTTCTTCTCGATCTTTGTAGGAAACCACCATCACCGGCAACGACTGCAGACGGGTATCACGGCGCAAGAGTGTGACCAATTCAATACCGTCCATGCGAGGCATATCAATGTCAGTGATGAGCAGGTCAAAGTCTTCGGAGCGCAAGGCATTCCAGCCGTCCATACCATCCACCGCAACCGCCACGTCATAACCACGATTGAGCAACAGCTTGCGCTGCAACTCGCGCACGGTGAGCGAATCATCCACCACCAGAATACGCTTGCGCGCCACTTCGACGACGTGCTGATTGCGCCGGGCAATGCGCTCCAGACGACCGGTATTCAGCAATTTGTCGACCGAGCGCAGCATGTCCTCGACATCGACGATCAACACCACCGAACCATCATCGAGCAAAGCCCCGGCGGAGATGTCCTGGACCTTGCCCAATCGGTCATCCAGCGGCAACACCACCAGCGTACGCTCGCCGATAAAACGCTCCACGGCGATGCCATAGACCGCCTCCCGCTCGCGGATCACCACGACCTTGAGGGTCTCCTCATTGCTCTGCCCTGGCGGCCGATGCAGCAATTGACTGGCAGCCACCAGGCCAACATGCCGGCCTTCATGCCAGAAATGCTGGCGACCTTCCACCTGCACGATGTCATCGGGCTCCAGGTCGCACATGCGCTCGATATGGGCCAGCGGGAACGCATAGGCTTCATCCCCGACTTCCACCACCAGGCTGCGCACCACCGACAGAGTCAGGGGTACTTCCAGATGGAAACGACTGCCCTGCCCCGCCGTCTGTTCCAGCACCACCGCGCCGCGCAACTGACGGACCATGTGCTGCACCGCATCCAGGCCGACACCACGCCCGGAGACTTCGGTGACCTTGTCCCGCAGGCTGAAACCCGGCAGGAACAGGAACGTCAGCAGTTCTTCCTCACTGAGCCGCAGGGCAGTTTCCAGCGGCGACAGATTGCGATCAACGATGGTGGCCCGCAGGCGCTCGAGGTCGACACCGTTGCCGTCATCGCTCAGCTCCAGCACCAGCAGGCCCGCCTGATGAGAAGCCCGCAGGCGGATCAGACCTTCTGCCGGCTTGCCGGCCAGCAGACGTTGCTCGGGCGTTTCGATGCCGTGATCGACGGCATTACGCAATAAGTGGGTCAGCGGCGCTTCAAGCTTTTCCAGCACGTCGCGGTCAACCTGAGTCTTCTCGCCTTCAATCTCCAGGCGCACTTGTTTGCCCAGGCTACGGCCCAGGTCGCGGACCATGCGCACCTGCCCGGCCAACACATCGGCAAAGGGCCGCATGCGGCAGGCCAGCGCGGTGTCGTAAAGCACTTGGGCACGCTGCCCGGCCTGCCAGCCGAACTCATCCAACTCGGCGGTTTTTTCCGCCAGCAGCGACTGCGCTTCACTTAACAGGCGGCGTGTATCGGCCAGCGCTTCCTGGGCCTCCAGGCTCAGTTCCACGAGCTTGAGCTGGCCATCGAGGTTGTCCAGTGCCCGGGAGCTGTTGCTCTGGATGCGTTTAAGACGCTGCAGGCTGGCGAGATACGGTTTGAGCCGTTGGGTTTCCACCAGGGATTTACTGGACAGGTCCAACAGGCTGTTCAAACGTTCAGCAGTGACCCGCAATACCCGTTCGCCGCCTTCAGTCATGCGCTTGTTCTGCCGCGGCGCGTCGCTGCTGACTGGCAGCGCGGGCTCCGGTGGCAGGTCTTCGACGAGCGGCGCAGAGGCTGGCTCTGGTTGCAATGTGGGGGGCGCGACCTTGGCGCTCAATTGCGACGGATCGAGCAAACGCTCCATCAACGCCACATACGCCTCGATATCCGCCGGGCCCACCGTGTTGCCGGGGGTGGCAATGCGCATCAGCAAGTCGGTGCCCTGCAGCAACGCGTCAATATGCTCCGGTTGCAGGTAAAGCCTGCCCTCCTGGGCACTGACCAGGCAGTCCTCCATCACATGGGACACGCTGACCCCGGCATCCACGCCAACAATCCGCGCCGCGCCCTTGAGGGAATGGGCGGCACGCATGCAGGCTTCAAGCTGGTCGGCCTGGGTCGGGTTGCGCTCCAGGGCCAGCAGGCCAGCGCTAAGGACCTGGGTCTGGGCGTCAGCTTCCAGACTGAACAGTTCCAACAGCGACGCATCGCGCATCTGGTCGGGGGTCATGTGAGACTCCGGGTCACGGCGGACAACAATTGTTCTTCGTCCAGCCAGCGCAAGCTGCGGCCTTTGAACTGCAATACACCTTGGGTGAAGCGGGCGCTGGCTTGGGTACCGGACGCAGACGCCGCCTTCAAAGTGCGCACATCAATGGCATGGATACCGTCCACTTCATCCACCGGCACCACCACTGGGCCGTCTTGCGCCGCGATGATCAACATGCGCGGCATGATCCTCCCACCGCCGGGGCCGCTGCCGGAGCCGTCCAGCCCCAACAATTCCACCAGCGAAAGGCACGCCACCAAGGCTCCACGCACATTGGCTACCCCCAGCAGCGCCCGCGAGCGCTGGTGAGGCAAAGAATGAATCGGCTGCATCGGCGCCACTTCCACCAGGCAACGGGTGGCGATGCCCAACCATTCTTCGCCGAGGCGAAACATCAGCAGCGAACGCGTAACGATATCGCCATCAGCTTCTACCGTGGCCACCGGCCGACGGTCGTCCTGCTGCAAGGCATAACGGTCGAGCAGACGGGTGGCGGCGGCGGAGTACACCGAGCAATTACGGCAGTGAATGTGTTCGGCCAGCAAAGGGCAGGATTTGTCACCGTGGATACCGATACGGTTCCAGCAGTCGTCGATGGCCTGGGTGTCGGCCAGGGTCAGGTCCATACCGAGGTCCAGGGATACAGGATCAATCATCGTTTACGCTCACTGTCTGCTCGCTCGCTGCGGGCGGCACGGGCCTGCAAACGGCGGGCTCCCGCCACATCACCCTGGGATTCAAGCAACGCGGCCAGATGCATCAAGGCCTGCGGGTGCTGGGGCTCCAGGTACAAGGCTTTTCGATAATAGCCCTGGGCTTCCAGGGCGCTGCCGGCCACATCACTGAGCAGGCCCAGCCAATAAAACACCTGGGCCGCTGGTGGATGGCTCTGTAAATAACGCTCGCAGGCAGCACGGGCTTCGAGGCTTTTGCCTTCATTGGCCAGGATTGCGATCTGACTGAGTAAATCGGCAGCATCCGAATGCGCGGGTGCGGCCTTGATTGGCATTACCGGCGCACTGAATGAGCTGAAAGGCCGAGGTTTTGCAGGAATCGGTGCCGCGCTGCGCTGAGGTACCGGCGCGGGCATCGGCGCAAAGACCGGCTCGGGCACGGGCTCAGCATGCCGGCTGAACGCAAAAGATTGCGGCACACCAATCGAGCGCATGCCCAGACGCCCCAGCAAGCTGCCCTCGGCGGGGCCGATAAACAGCACACCGTCGGCATGGGTCAGGGTTTTGAGTACTTCAAATACCTGTTTCTGCGTCGGCTGATCAAAGTAGATCAGCAGGTTGCGGCAAAATACGAAGTCATAGGTCGGCTCATTGGCCAACAACGCCGGGTCCAACAAGTTGCCCACTTGCAGGCGCACTTGTTCGCGAACACGGTCCGAAACCCGGTAGCCATCGCTTTGCTCGGCAAAGTGACGCTCGCGAAAGTCGATGTCCTGACCACGAAAGGAATTCTTGCCATATACCCCTCGCCGGGCACGCTCCACCGACAATGGGCTGACGTCCATGCCCTGGACCTTGAACTGATGGGGCGCAAGCCCCGCATCGAGCAAGGCCATGGCAATTGAATAAGGCTCCTCGCCGGTGGAACACGGCAAGCTGAGAATGCGCAAGGCGCGCATCTGCTTGATCTCGGCCAGCCGCGACAGCGCCAGCCGACCCAAGGTGGCGAAGGATTCGGGGTAACGGAAAAACCAGGTCTCGGGGACGATTACCGCTTCGATCAGCGCTTGCTGTTCATCATGGGAGCCCTGCAAATGCAGCCAGTACTGGTCCGCGGTCAGCGCCTGCAGGGCCTGACTGCGCTGGCGCACGGCACGCTCAATAATGGCTTCGCCCACCGAGGCGACGTCCAGGCCGATACGTTCTTTAAGGAAGTCGAAAAAGCGTTGGTCACTGCTCATCACCCCTCCTCAGGCGTCATGTCGGCAGAAAACAGCAAGGCCCGTACCTCGGCCGTCAGCAGGTCAGCCACCCCGATCCATTGCATCAAACCCCGCTCATCCTCACGCACCGGCCCCAGGTACGGCGCCTGGCGATTGTCCAGGCCATAAGGCTGGAAGTCCGCCGGGTCACAACGCAGGGTATCGGTGGCCTGTTCAAGGATCAGCCCCAGCCAGCGCGCATCGACCCAAGGCTCGGGCCGATAGTTGACCAGCACCAATCGTGTGCTGGTTCGGGCCTGGGCCGGTGAACCAAAGGTCAGGGCACTGAGGTCGATGACCGGCACCATCACCCCGCGATGGGCAAAGATCCCGGCTACCCAGACAGGCGCATGAGCGATGGGTTTCAAAGGCAAACGCGGCAGCACCTCGGCCACCTCGGTGGCCTTGAGGGCATAACGTTCGCTGGCGATGTGAAACACCAGGAACAACGCTTTTTTCGCTGCCGTAACGGCGCCGCGTTTAGCCGCGAGGTCGCTCATCAGACTTTGAAACGCGACACGCCACTGCGCAGACCCACCGCGACCTGGCTCAGTTCATCGATGGCGAAACTGGCTTGGCGCAGAGACTCCACGGTCTGGCTGCTGGCGTCGCCCAATTGCACCAGAGCGTGGTTGATCTGCTCGGCGCCGGTGGCCTGGGCCTGCATGCCTTCGTTGACCATCAATACACGAGGCGCCAGGGCCTGGACCTGATGAATGATCTGCGACAGTTGCTCGCCCACTTGCTGCACTTCGGACATGCCACGGCGCACTTCTTCAGAGAACTTGTCCATGCCCATCACACCGGCAGACACCGCCGACTGGATCTCACGAACCATCTGCTCGATGTCGTAGGTGGCCACGGCAGTCTGGTCTGCCAGACGCCGTACTTCGGTTGCAACCACGGCAAAACCACGACCGTATTCACCGGCCTTCTCGGCCTCGATCGCGGCGTTGAGGGACAGCAGGTTGGTCTGGTCGGCGACCTTGACGATGGTCACCACCACTTGGTTGATGTTGCCGGCCTTCTCGTTGAGGATCGCCAGCTTGGCATTCACCAGATCGGCGGCGCCCATCACCGAATTCATGGTTTCTTCCATACGGGCCAAGCCTTGCTGGCCGGAACCGGCGGCGACCGAGGCCTGATCGGCAGCGGTAGACACTTCCGTCATGGTGCGCACAAGGTCCTTGGACGTTGCTGCAATTTCCCGGGACGTGGCGCCGATTTCGGTGGTGGTAGCGGCGGTTTCGGTGGCCGTGGCCTGTTGCTGCTTGGAGGTGGCGGCAATCTCGGTGACCGACGTGGTGACCTGCACCGACGAGCGCTGGGCCTGGGACACCAGGGCGGTCAGCTCGGTCATCATGTCGTTGAAGCCGGTTTCCACGGCGCCGAACTCGTCCTTGCGCTCCAGGTTCAGGCGCTTGCTCAGATCGCCGGTGCGCATGGACTCAAGGATATCGACGATACGGTTCATCGGCGCCATGATCGCCCGCATCAGCAGCAGGCCACACAGACCGGCAGCGAGGATCGCCAGGATCAGCGAGACACCCATGCTGATTTTCGCGGCGTTCACGGCATCGTCAATCGCGGCAGTAGCGTGATCCGCCACTTGTTTGTTCTCGTTGATGATGTCGTTGAGCTTCATGCGGCCTGCGGTCCAGGCCGGTGTCAGTTGCTCGTTAAACATCTTGACCGCATCGTCGTCATTGTTAGCCAAGTGCAAGTCCAGAACCTGAGCGAGGATTTTGTTGTAGGCCTGGTGCAGATTTTCGAAGGTATCGAACTCGCTCCGATCCTGGTCCAGGTTGATCGTGGCCGCGTAACTGGCCATGTGCTGCTCAAGGCGTGCTTCGAAAGATTTGTAGTCCTGCTTGTCGGCGTCAGAAATGCCCTGGTTTTTATGCAAACCAATCAATTCCTGGGTTTGCAGATAGCTGTCGACCCAGGCGCTGCGGATCATCGAGCTGAAAAACACCCCCGGTACGGCGTCGTCGCGGACCGATGTCTCGCTGACTTCGATCTTCAGCAACCGTGAGTACGAGACCACGACCATCAGCAACATGATGGCGATAATGACCGCAAAGCTCGCCAAAATCCTTTGGCGCAAAGTCCAGTTCTTCACAGTAATTCCTCGAGGGCCGATCAAATGGAGGGGAGTATAGCTGAGCAAATGCCATCATCTATCAATGGGTTGTGGGGTGGGTCTCAGGGAATGCAAAAAGATTGTGGGGGGGGGGCAGGTTGTTTGGTGTGCATATCCGTTTTTGCGGTGACGGCCGCTATTGGTTCCGCTCTTACAGCGGGTCACTTTTGAAAAGAGCCCAAAAGTAACCAAAAGGCTCTTGCCCCACCACTCGGCACCTCGCTCAGGCTCGGTGTGCCCGAACGCAGGCATTACTCCGTGGGCCGCCGCGACGGGCCATCCATGGCCCAACGCGGCTAAACCGGCGTCCTGCCGGTTTACCCACTCCGTAATACCTGCGTTCGGCCAGCGTGGTTTAACGGGGCGCCTAAGATCAACATCAAAAGCAGATCAAGAACACAGCGGCCTACCGGCCGGCTTGAGTGGTGTGAAGCAAAGGCAAGATCAAAAGCGGGCATGGTCGACTGTGGGAGCTGGCTTGCCTGCGATGGCATCACCTCGGTGTTCCTGAAAGACCGAGTTGTCTGCATCGCAGGCAAGCCAGCTCCCACAGAAAAGCAGATCTGCTTTCGCTCTGGCCCTTGCCTTTGCTTCTACCACTCAGGTCGGCTTTCAGGCCGCCGTGCTTTTGATTTTGATCTTAGGCGCCCCGTTAAACCACGCTGGCTGAACGCAGGCATTGGTCCGTGGGTAAACCGGCAGGACGCCGGTTTAGCCGCACTGGGCCAGGGATGGCCCATTGCGGCGGCCCACGGAGCAATGCCGGAGTGAGGGCATGCCGAGCCTAGGCGAGGCACCGAGTGGTGGGGCAAGAGCCCTTTGGTTACTTTGGGGCTCTTTTCCAAAGTGACCCGCTGTAAGAGCGGAACCAATAGCAGCCATTACCGCAAAAACGGATATGTACCCCATCACCCCGCAACCGCTTGCCTCACCTGCCGCTCCAACTCAACCTTCAACCCCGGCTCCAACTTAAGCTGCCGCGCCAGCTCATCAAGGTAGGCCTTCTCCATGAAGTTCTCCTCATCCACCAACATCACACTGGCGATATACATCTCAGCCGCCATCTCCGGCGTACTCGCCGCCCGCGCCACATCCGTCGGATCCAGGGGCTTGTTGAGTTCCGCATGCAACCACTGTTGCAACTCCCGATCGCTATCGAGTTTGGTGAACTCCCCTTCAATCAACGCCCGCTCACGCTCATCCACATGCCCATCCGCCTTGGCCGCCGCCACCAGCGCCTTGAGGATCGCCTGGCTATGCTGCTCAACCTGAGCCGCTGGCAAACGATCAATGGTCTGAGGTTCCCCCTGCGGCGCACTGGCCTGCTGCGCCTGCCAGTTGCCATAAGCCTTATAGGCAATCACCCCCAACGCTGCCAGACCACCATAAGTCAGCGCCTTACCACCAAATTTGCGGGCTTTCTTGTTACCCAGCAACAAACCCATAGCCCCGGCCGCCAGGGCGCCACCACCCGCCCCGCCCAGCAAACTGCCGAGCCCGCCACTGCCGAGCAACCCGCCCAGAGCGCCTTTGTCCTCGCTTTTACGCTGACCGCCAGCCTTGTTTTGCAACATGTCCTGACCGGACTTGAGCAACTGATCAAGCAACCCACGGGTATTCATCGCAGCCTCCAGAAACTTCAGTTCATAGGATTCATTCGGCCCACAGCGTAAAACTAAGTGCCAAAGTCCCACGCCCTAGAGTACTTCCAGATGTAACACCGCTCTTGTAACTTCAGGCTTGAGCCGACACGTCTTGTTTCACATACAAGGCCATCACCCCGCCATCAATCATTTTTCCTTCGACACCGAACGGCTTAAGCTATTTGGCATCTGTTTAATGTCCGTTGCGTTTGGCCGAAGGCATGTCCGAACCGTTATCTTTGATCCAGCACGTGCCAGGAACGGCACGGGATTGCTCACGACAGGTTGTATCTATGCACCGCAGGAATTTGCTCAAAGCGTCCATGGCCATCGCGGCTTATACCGGTCTGTCGGCCAGCGGTCTGTTGGCCGCCCAGGCCTGGGCAGGGAATCGTGCCGCGGATGGCGACGCCCTGGCCTTCGACTTCGAGGCACTGAAGGCCCAGGCCAAGCAATTGGCCAACACGCAATATCAGGACACCAAGCAGGTGCTGCCTCCCACCCTGGCCAACATGACCCCGCAGAATTTCAATGCCATCGGTTACGACGGCAACCATTCGTTGTGGAAGGAATTGAACGGCCAGTTGGATGTGCAGTTCTTTCACGTCGGCATGGGCTTCAAGACACCGGTGCGCATGCACAGTGTCGACCCTAAGACCCGTATGTCCCGCGAGGTGCATTTCCGGCCGTCACTGTTCAACTACGCAAAAACCACAGTCGACACCCAACAGCTCAAGGGCGACCTGGGTTTTTCCGGATTCAAGCTGTTCAAGGCGCCGGAGCTGGATCGCCATGATGTGCTGTCTTTCCTCGGCGCCAGCTATTTCCGCGCGGTGGATTCCACCGGCCAGTACGGGCTTTCCGCGCGCGGCCTGGCTATCGACACCTACGCGAAAAAACGTGAGGAGTTCCCCGACTTCACCCAGTTCTGGTTCGAGACCCCGGACAAGGACAGCACCCGTTTCGTGGTCTATGCCCTGCTGGACTCGCCGAGCGCTACCGGCGCCTACCGCTTCGACATCGACTGCCAGGCTAACCAGGTGGTCATGGGGATCGACGCCCACATCAACGCCCGCACCGCCATCGAGCAACTGGGCATCGCGCCGATGACCAGCATGTTCAGTTGTGGCACTCATGAGCGCCGGATGTGCGACACCATCCACCCGCAGATCCACGACTCGGATCGCCTGGCGATGTGGCGTGGCAATGGCGAGTGGATCTGCCGCCCGCTGAACAACCCGGCCACCCTGCAATTCAACGCCTTCGCCGACAAGGACCCAAAAGGTTTCGGCCTGGTACAGACCGACCATGAGTTCGCCAGCTACCAGGACACCGTCGACTGGTACAGCAAGCGCCCAAGCCTGTGGGTAGAGCCGACAACCGCGTGGGGCGAAGGCTCGATCGACCTGCTGGAAATTCCTACCACCGGAGAGACCCTGGACAACATCGTGGCCTTCTGGACCCCGAAAACACCCGTAGCCGCCGGCGACTCCCTGAACTATGGCTATAAGCTTTACTGGAGTGCCCTGCCGCCGGTCAGTACACCGCTGGCGCAGGTCAACGCCACCCGTTCAGGCATGGGCGGTTTCACTGAAGGTTGGGCACCGGGTGAGCATTATCCCAAGGTTTGGGCCCGGCGTTTTGCCGTGGACTTCAACGGTGGCGGCCTGGACCGCTTGCCCGAGGGCACAGGCATCGAGCCGGTAGTCACCTGCTCCCATGGTGAAGTGAAAGATTTCAGCGTGCTGGTACTCGACGCCATCAAAGGCTATCGAATCCTCTTCGACTGGTACCCGACCAGTGACAGCGTGGAGCCCGTAGAGCTGCGGCTGTTTATTCGCACCCAGGACCGGACCCTGAGTGAAACCTGGCTGTACCAGTACTTCCCTCCGGCGCCAGACAAGCGCAAATACACCTGACAGGCACGTTGATCGTTCCCACTACGCGGGAACGATCAACGCCTTTTTCAGAACCGCGAAATACTCTGCATTGCCCCAATCAGGTACCGCATCGCCACCTGATCGTTTTCGGTCAGGGCACGGTACTGCTCCAGCAATTGCGCCTCATCCGAACTCAACCAACGACGGCGTAACGACAACTTACGGGTCAGAAAAAACTCCAGAACACCCGCTAAACCATAGGTTTTGGCCATGGACTCTTTCTCCGTGTCATAAACATCGACTCCTTGTGCCCATAACCTCCTCCCGTGAAGCGCAATGCTTCCGTGGATAAACAGACTGACTTCCTGGGCCAGAAATCCGCCTTACTTAAAGCGTAGAAACTATCCAGGCGCATGTGAGATTTTTTTAGAGCAATCACTTAAAAAAAGCACTTATACGGCAACGACCTACAGCCTTTTCCGACTGATGTCATGGGAGCATCCGGAACAGATGAATATCCTCGGGCTCTTGGCGATACAACTCAGGATCGGGCTGACTGACTAAGCGGCAGCCGTGCCTGAGATAGAAATCCACGGTATTACGCGACCCGGTTGCCGATACATACAAAGCCTGGGCGCCGACGCTGACCCCGTGCTGACAGGCCAGGGCGAACAACCGTCCACCCAGACCAAGCCCACGAGCACCCTGGCTGACATGCAGGAATTTGAGCTGACGCATCTGCAGCCCCTGATTGTGGATAACCCGGGTGTCCACCACCACGGCCGCCACCAGTTGTTCACCGTCAAACACCCCATGCAACCAGCCGCCGCGCTTGAAGCAGGCATGCAAGGCCACGGCGTCCTGCTCCGCTTCACCCTCGGGCCAGCCGCGCATGTCATGGTGCTCGGGGTACAACAGCAGTTCGCCGTTTTCCAGGCGATAGCACTCGTTGATCAGTTCGGTGCGATCAATGAGTGCCAACAGAGAAATGTCGGTCTCTTTTAAAGCACGTTCAATCAGCATGATGGATTCCAGCTTTCGGATGACCAAGGATCACGACTTCTCTGACAACGAGCAAGAAAAAACCCACCGTTGTCAGCGGTGGGTCCTGATCGAACAAACAGCCTGTCAGTCCCGCAAGTCCGACTCATGAATCGGCTGGTCGCGGTGTGTCGCCCGTTGATACTGTGCCGGCCAGATCGCCTTTCGCCCACCCAGGTCATCGTCGGCGTGCAGCGGCCAATACGGATCACGCAACAACTCACGGGCGAGGAAGATGATGTCAGCCTGGCAGGTACGCAGGATGTGCTCGGCTTGAGCCGGCTCGGTAATCATGCCCACGGTACCGGTGGCTATCCCGGACTCTTTGCGCACACGCTCGGCGAAGCGTGTTTGATAGCCGGGGCCTATCGGGATTTCCGCATTGGCGGCGGTGCCTCCGGACGACACGTCGATCAAGTCAACACCCAGCCCTTTCAGCCGGCGCGCCAGCTCTACGGTTTCATCCGGGTTCCAGCCGTCTTCCACCCAGTCGGTGGCCGAGAGCCGTACAAACAACGGCAGTTCTTGCGGCCAGACCGCGCGTACGGCTTCGGTCACTTGCAGCACCAGGCGGATGCGGTTTTCAAACGAGCCGCCGTATTGGTCCTGCCGCTGATTGCTCAAGGGCGAAAGAAATTGATGCAACAGGTAGCCGTGGGCTGCGTGGATTTCCACCACTTTGAAACCGGCGACCAGGGCACGCTGGGCCGACGCAACAAAGGCTTCGATCACAGCCTGGAGTTGCTCTTCGTCCAATGGTTTCGGTGACGTGTGCTGCGGGTCGAAGGCAATCGGCGACGGGCCAACCGGCTGCCAGCCACCGTCGCCTGGCTTGACGCTGCCGTGCTTGCCGAGCCACGGCCGGTGGGTACTGGCCTTGCGCCCGGCGTGGGCCAATTGAATCCCCGCTACCGCGCCCTGGGCACTGATAAAGCGGGTGATGCGTTGCAAGGGTTCGATCTGTTCATCGTTCCACAGCCCCAGGTCCTGGGCGGTGATACGACCATCGGCGGTAACAGCAGTGGCTTCGGTAAAAATCAGCCCGGCGCCGCCCACGGCACGACTGCCGAGGTGCACCAGGTGCCAGTCATTGGCCAGCCCGTCTGTGCTTGAGTACTGGCACATCGGCGACACGGCAATGCGGTTGAGCAGGGTCAGTTGGCGCAGGGTATAGGGTTCAAGCAGCAGACTCATGGGGCACCTCTTCTCGTATCCGGTGGGCTGGCTCCAGGGTTCTGTTTGAAAGGTCGACGAAAATACCTACCCCCCGGTAGGCTGAAACAGGACAAGGTCACAAGACCAATCACACAGTGCTTAGAGCCTAGTCGACAACACGGGATCTTGGAGGGTTCAGCGCGGTTCGATATGCGCGATCATCAACTGCACGGT
This sequence comes from Pseudomonas spelaei, assembly GCF_009724245.1. GTDB lineage: Bacteria > Pseudomonadota > Gammaproteobacteria > Pseudomonadales > Pseudomonadaceae > Aquipseudomonas > Aquipseudomonas spelaei. Next base: position 146,673 of record NZ_WNNK01000002.1, read on the forward strand.
TTCCTGGCCCCGGAATTCGTTCACATCAAGTTTGTAGGCCAGTTCCACCCAGCGAATGGTCGGGTTTGGCCAGATTTCCCGATCAATGCCAAAAGCAATGCCATCGAGTTTCACTGAACCACATTCGCTCTTGAGCACGACTTTTAGATGCCGCTCGCCCACCACCCGCTGCTCCACCAACTGGAACACCCCGTGAAACAACGGCTCGGGGAAGTGTTGCCCCCAAGGACCGGCGTTGCGCAGGGCACGCGCCAGTTCCAGGTGAAACTCCTCGACCGCCAGGGTGCCATCAGACAACAGCCGCCCGGTGAGGTCTTCTTCGCGCAGTTGCCGACGCACTTCAGCGTCAAAGGCTTCGGCGAACAGCGGGAAGTTGGCCTCAGGCAAGGTCAGCCCCGCCGCCATGGCATGACCACCGTACTTGGCAATCAAGCTCGGATGCTGGCTGGCCACCACCGCCAGCGCATCGCGAATATGAAAGCCCGGCACCGAACGCCCCGATCCCTTGAGCAAGCCGTCGCCGGCATCGGCAAAGGCGATAGTCGGACGGAAATACCGCTCCTTCATCCGCGAAGCCAGAATCCCAATGACACCTTGGTGCCATTCCGGATCGAACAGACACAAGCCATAGGGCATCGACTCCACCGGCAAGTCCTTGAGCTGGGCCAGGGCCTCGCGCTGCATACCTTGCTCGATGGATTTGCGGTCCTGGTTCATGCCATCCAGTTGTGCAGCCATTTCCCGAGCGGCGGCAACATCACTGGTGAGCAGGCATTCAATGCCCAGGCTCATGTCGTCCAGGCGACCGGCGGCGTTCAGTCGTGGGCCGAGGATAAAGCCCAGGTCGGTGGACGTGATGCGGGCGTGATCGCGCTTGGCCACTTCGAGGATCGCCTTGATGCCCGGCCGGGCGCGACCGGCACGAATGCGTTCCAGGCCCTGGTGGACCAGGATGCGATTGTTGGCGTCCAGGGGTACCACGTCGGCGACACTGCCGAGGGCGACCAGATCCAGCAGTTCGCCGATGTTCGGCTGCGGTTTGCTGTCGTACCAGCCGAGGCTGCGCAAACGGGCGCGCAAAGCCATCAGCACGTAAAAAATCACGCCGACGCCGGCCAGGGCCTTGCTGGGAAATTCACAGCCTGGCTGGTTGGGGTTGACGATGGCATCGGCCGCCGGCAGTTCGTCGCCCGGCAAGTGGTGATCGGTCACCAGCACCTTGAGCCCCGCCGCTTTCGCCGCCGCCACGCCTTCGACGCTGGAGATGCCGTTGTCCACGGTGATCAGCAGCTGTGGCTGGCGTTGCAGGGCCACGGCGACGATTTCCGGGGTCAGGCCGTAGCCGTATTCGAAGCGATTAGGCACCAGGTAGTCGACGTGAGCGGCACCCAGCAAGCGCAAGCCAAGGGTACCCACGGTACTGGCGGTGGCACCGTCCGCATCGAAGTCGCCGACGATCAGGATCCGCTGGCGTTGCTCCAGCGCCGTCACCAGCAAGTCCACGGCGGCATCGATGCCCTTGAGCTGCTGATACGGAATCAACCGCGCCAGGCTTTTATCCAGTTCGGCTTCCGATTGCACCCCGCGCGCGGCGTAGAGACGGGTCAACAGCGGTGGCAGTTCACCGAGAAACGGCAGGATGGCGGGCAACGGACGGGGATCGATACGCATGGGATGACGGGGGCTTCTCTTTGATACAACGTTGAAAATGAAAACAGCAGTGATCCCGTGTGGGAGCTGTCGAGCTTTAGCAAGGCTGCGATGCAGGCGCTACGGTTTGGCAGATGCACCCAGGTGATCCCATCGCAGCCTCGCCAGGGCTCGACAGCTCCCACATTGACCTGCTTCGTTTCCCCGGACCGTATGCCTGACCAGGTAGCGAAATTTCAGTCGCGCTCGCCAACCAACCATTCCAGCTGGACTTCATGCTGACCACGGTCATCGGTCACGAAGATCGTGCCTTCGCTGATCATCACGTCCCACTTGATCACCCGTGGCATGTCCTTGGCCAGGGTTTCCAGAATTTCCTGGGGCACGGCAGCGATGTGCACGTTTTTCAGGTTCTTCGCCACCGGTACCACTTTGCCTTCCCAGACACGCAGGCTGCCATACGCCAACAAACTGGTGCGTTCGGTACGGCGCGAACACCAGGTCAGGCGATCTGCATCCGGCTGGCCGACTTCAATCCAGTGCAGAACACGATCATCCAGGCTTTTTTCCCACAGGGCTGGCTCGTCTACATCTGACAAACCACGACCAAAAGCCAACTGTTCGTTGTAGAAAAGGGCGTAGGCCAGCAAACGCACAGTCATGCGCTCTTCGGTTTCCGAAGGGTGGCGGGCGATGGTTTGTTTGACACTCTCGTACACCGAGCGATCAAGGTCGGTGAGGTTGAGTTCAAATTTATAGGTCGTGGACGGCTGGGCCATGAACGGGCTTCTAAAGACAGGGAAAGGCGGCAAGTCTAACCGATGGTGGGGTCATTCAACGAATCCTGCGCTGCATCATCCTTATCCCTGTGCCACTGGCCTATGTTAAAAGGCATCACAAACCTGCCCCGCGCCTGAAAGGATCCCCATGTCGTTTACCGCCAAACCGCTTGCCGGCCTGAAAGTCATCGAACTCGGCACCCTGATCGCCGGCCCTTTTGCTTCGCGTATCTGCGCCGAGTTCGGCGCCGAGGTGATCAAGGTCGAATCCCCGGACGGCGGCGACCCGCTGCGCAAGTGGCGCAAGCTCTATGAAGGCACGTCGCTGTGGTGGTTTGTCCAGGCGCGCAACAAGAAGTCTCTGACCCTGAACCTCAAGCACCCCGACGGCCTGGCAATCCTCAAGCAATTGCTGGCCGACGCGGACATCCTGATCGAGAACTTCCGCCCCGGCGTGCTGGAAAAGCTCGGCCTGAGCTGGGAAACCTTGCATGCCCTGAACCCGAAACTGGTGATGGTGCGCCTCTCCGGCTTTGGCCAGACCGGACCGATGAAGGATCAACCAGGCTTTGGCGCGGTCGGCGAATCCATGGGCGGCCTGCGCTATATCACCGGTTTCGAGGACCGCCCGCCGGTACGCACCGGGATCTCCATCGGCGACTCCATTGCGGCGTTGTGGGCGGTGATTGGCGCGCTGATGGCCTTGCGTCATCGCGAAGTCAATGGTGGCCTGGGCCAGGTGGTGGATGTGGCGCTGTATGAAGCCATCTTCGCCATGATGGAAAGCATGATCCCCGAATTCGACGTATTTGGTTTTATCCGTGAACGCACCGGCAACATCATGCCGGGGATTACCCCCTCATCAATCCACACCAGCCTGGACGGCAAGCATGTGCAGATCGGCGCCAATGGCGATGCGATCTTCAAGCGCTTCATGTCGGCCATTGGCCGTGAGGACCTGGCCAACGACCCTGAGCTTGCGAGCAACGACGGCCGGGACAGTCGTCGTGATGAGCTGTACGGGGTGATCGACCGCTGGGTCAATTCGCTGCCGCTGGAGCAGGTGGTCGAGCAGTTGAACAAGGCCGAAGTGCCCGCCAGCCGGATTTACAGTGCTGAAGACATGCTGGGAGACCCGCAGTTTCTTGCCCGGGAGATGTTCCTCAAGGCAAAGCTGCCCGGCGGCAAGGACTTCAAGATGCCGGGCATTGTGCCCAAGCTCTCGGACACCCCCGGCAGCTGCGAGTGGGTGGGGCCGCAGCTGGGGGAACATAACAATCTGGTGCTCAATGCATTGGGCTACGACGCCGCCGCTATCACCCGACTGCGCACAGATGGCGCGATCTGAAACGGGTTTTCAGGGGAACACTCAAGACAATGGCCTGTTGCTTCAAACGCCGATTCATTCGGCTGTGCTTCATGACCTCGCTGCTCAGTGCCCTGCCACTCTCGGGGCACGCCGAAGAAACCTTGACCTGGCTGGTCCGTGACTTGCCACCGATGACGATTTTCGAAGGCCCGCAAAAAGGCCGGGGTGCCGTGGACCAACTGCTGCCGATACTCATCGAGCGCCTGCCGGAATACCGACATCAGATCCTGCACGTGAATCGCGCCCGTGGCCTGCAAATGCTTCAGGCGCCCTCGTTCACCTGCGATCCATCCCTGCTGTGGACACCCATGCGGGCGAAGTCGATTGTGTTTTCCACCCCGGCCTTCGCGGTGGTGGCCAATGGAGTGACGATCCGCCAAAGCCAGCAGGCGGTGCTGGCACCGTTCATCGTCGGCGAGCAGTTTGATCTGGGGGCGTTTCTGGCGACTCGGGAAGCGCGGCTCGGAATCATCGCCGAACGCAGTTACGGCCCATTCATTGACGAGCGGCTGCATCAGGCCGACCCTCACACGCTGGCAGCACACTACGGCAATAACGCCATCGGCAGCCTGTTGCAAATGCAACAACGGGGGCGCCTGGAGGTGGTCTTGGGGTATTGGCCGGAAGTTCGCTATCAGGCCCAGCAGCAGAATATCGACCCCAAGGGCCTGATCTTCTATCCGATCATAGGAAGCGCGCCTTACCAGCGCATCCATATCGGTTGTTCTGACACGCCCCATGGGCGCAATGCCATGACCCGCATCAACCAGGTACTGCGTCGTATCCCTCAGGACAAGCTGTTGCAGTCCTACGCCTCATGGCTCGACCCGGTAACGCGAGCGCATTACTTGAATGACAACCCGCAGTTTTTCCAGGACTCCCCGGATCAATGACAAATCGCAGGCAAAAAGAAACCCCGAGCAGTGGGGAGACAACTCGGGGTTAAACATGGCCTACAAAGACCAGTAACAAAAGGCTACAAGCACCGGAGCACAATGCTTGATCCCGTTGTTACAAAGTCTGACTCGTCTTGGTCTAGGAAGGTTCCAAACAAAAATAAATCTTCATGTACAGACTGTGGAACGGGTCAGGGCCGCATTGCGTAGCGCCGCGATCACCGAAGGCTCCAGTCGACCTTCGGCAATCATCAGGTCGCGGTGCAGACAATCCACCACATCCACCAAGGTGCGTTTATCGCTCAGTTGGGCCTGATCGACTTCACGTTCGACAACGATGGCACCGCTTGGGCTCTTCACCGTCACCAGGCATTCGCCCTTCACGCCCGAGGGGGTCAGCGTAACCTGATAAGGGCTCAGTGCTTCACCGAGCAATAGGCTGATACTTTCCATCTCGATCACCCTTCAATAGTTCGAAAACAGTCATGTAAACGGCAGATGCATCGCACTTAAGTGACTACTTTTTGCGTAGGAAAGTTCGCCTTTTCGTCTTTTTGGGCTGTCGGGGAGTGACTGCGACCAGCATGCACTTGCAACATGACAACGAAAAAACGGCTGCACATAAATGCTTACTCATTGGCCTGGAATCTGGCGACACAGCCGCCAATGACGTGATTGGCCAGACCTATACTCGGTAAGCGCGCTTCACTCCACCAGACAGGTAGAGGCGCATGTCACAAGGCCCAACCCCGAAGGATGAACCCCATGCTGGAACACACCAAAGAACAGGCTGAACTGGAGAAGGTTCACGTAGAAATAAAAAAGCTGGTAGCCGAGCAACGTAAATACAACGCAGAAGTAGGCAAGATTAGCCGCGAGATTTTCTGGTATCCCGTGGGCATCGTATTGGCCATGATTGCCACGATTTCCACCGCCACTGCGCTGCTGATCAAATTGATCACCTAAACGAAGACCCGGGTGCCCCCAACACCGGTCAAGGCCTTCAGAACGAAAAACGCCGCAGTCCCAAGCAGGGAATGCGGCGTTTTTTTGAGCATCGTCAGGCCATACCTTCAGGCCACATCCTCCATTAACAGGCTAGAATCCCCTAATTATCCTGGGAGGCCACCTTGAAAGCCGCGTCTGAAAAGCCATTGCGCATCGTCCTCGCCGATGATCACCCGATTTTCCTGATCGGCTTGCGCGCGGTGCTGGAGCGCGACGCACAAGTGAGCATCGTCGGCGAAGCCAGTTCGCCCCAAGCCCTCACCGAGCTGCTGCAACACTGTACCTGCGATGTGCTGGTGACCGATTTCATGATGCCCGCCGAGCCCCAGGCCGATGGCCTGCGCCTGATTGAGCAGCTGCGCCGGCATTACCCGAGCCTGCCCATCGTAGTGGTGACGATGCTCAATAACGCCGGACTGTTTCATTCCATTCTGGAGCTGGGGGTCATGGGCTTGCTGAGCAAGGCCAGCCTGGCCGATGAGCTGCCCGAAGCCATCCGGCAAGTGCGGCTACAGCGCTGCTATGTGGCCCACACTATTCGTCAGGCACTGAGCTTCGCCGGTGAAGTGGGTCCCGATCGCCTGCAGTCCCAGGAGCAACTGTCACCCCGCGAGCTGGAAGTGATCCGCCTGCTGGCCGCTGGGCTGACGGTGGGCGAAATCGCGGCGAACCTCAATCGCAGCAAGCAGACCGTCAGCACGCAAAAAGTCAGTGCCATGCGCAAACTCGGCCTTTCCAATGATGCCGCACTGTTCATCTATGGGCAGGAACACGGTTTGGCCTAAGTCGCAAACTCCGGGCATTGCGCAATCCACTGCCTCAACGCCTGGGCATTCATGGGGCGAGCGATGAAACAACCTTGCAACCAGGCTGTGCCCAGCGCGCAAACCGCTTCACGGTCAGCTGCGGTTTCAATGCCGGTCACCACCACGCCCACGCCCAAGTGCCCCGCCATACTCATAGCTCCCGCTACGACCGCTGCCTTGCGCTCGTCATCAGCCATCCCACAGGCGAAGGCTGGCGGGATTTTCAACTCAGTGAACGGCAACTCCAGCAAACGCTGCAAGCTGGTACCACCGACACCGAAGTCGCCGATAGACAGCTTGCAGCCGATCATACGCAGGCGCAGTAAACCGGTGACATGGGTGCTGTCGGTCTTCAAGCGGGAAGTCTCGACCAGTTCCAGAGTGAGGCTGTGGGCAGGGATCGCGAAGCGTTGCAACAAGCCTTGCAGTGTCTGGGGAAAGTGCCCGTGCTCAAGCATCCGTCCGGGAATGTTGACGGCCACCGGCAGCACCTTACCCGACTCCTGTAACACTTGAGCGGCGATGCCAAGCACCTCTTCCAACACGTGCCAGGTAAAGGCTTCTTCCAACCCGCCAAACTCCAACACCGGTAAAAACTCATCGGGCAACAACAAGCCACGCTCAGGGTGCTGCCATCGGGCTAATGCCTCGACGCCTTGCAGCGCTCCCGATTGGCTGACGATAGGCTGGAACCAGGCACTGGCACAGCGTGCAATGGCTGCCTGGCTGGCCTCCAGGGATATGGGCTGAGCCTGGACCTCACTCGTTCCCAGCAATTGGCACACCCGCTCCCAGGACATCACCGGCGGCCCTGGACGCAAGCGCTGCTGACACGCCGTGAGCAATTGCCCAATCAATGTCGCCGAGGCCGGCTTGGGCAAGCACCCCAACACGTTGAGCCCGGCCTGACGCGCCATGTTCGCCACGCCCTCCAGTACGTCGGGCTCGGCATTGCTCAACAGAATCAACACCTGGGCCTGTCGGTGTTCGGCCAGCTCACGGATCAACTCCAGGCCGTCGCCCTGCTCCAGGTACAGATCGCAGATGGCGATATCCACCGGCCCCTTGCTGGCCAGTGATTGGCGGGCCGCTTCGACACTTTCCGCCGTCAGCACATTGAACACGCCGTTGGCATTGAGCATCTGGTGCAGGGCCATCAGTTGAAACGGGTTATCTTCGAGGATCAGGACTTTGAGTGAACGCATGGGAAACTCTGTGAGCACGAGCAAGGCTGCCCACACTAGTCAAAATCCGCTCAATTCCCCATAGGACGTGTCCTATTCAGCCGCAAGCAAATAAGGCTCAATATCTCGCCGCAACTGCGCCAATGCGCCAGACAATGTCAGCCATTGCGCCGACAACTCATCGCTGCGCCGCTCACGCACACTGAGGTCAAGTGCCACACAGGCCTTGGCCAATGGCAGCGCATCCACCAGGCAACAAATGCCCTTGAGGCGATGCAAGGAGGCTGTCAGCCGCGTCAGGTCCTGATCGGCCATGGCAACGGACAAGGCCTTGTGTTCGTGCTCAAGGCTCTTCACCAACTCCTGCAACATCCGCTGCAGGACTGGCCCGTCCGCCTGGGTCATGGTGCGCAGGGTATGGATATCAAAGGAACGCGGGGGCACCACGCGGGCCAACACCTGGGCCCATTGCTCCAGGGTCACGGGCTTGACCAGCAACTCGTCCATTCCAGCCTGCCGGCAACGCAGGCGTTCGTCATCAAACGCATTGGCCGTGCAACCCACCAGTGCACAACGCGGGCGTTGCTCCTGAGCCTCGATCTCGCGGATGGCCTGGCTCAAGGCATAACCCGACATCCCTGGCATCTGGCAGTCAGTCACCAGCAGGTCGAATGCCTCGACACGCCAGCGCCGCAGGGCTGCCTCGGCGGTATTGAGGGACACCACCTGGTGGCCGAGGAACTGTAATTGCTGCGCCAGCACCAGGCGGTTGGCCGGCAGGTCATCGACAATCAACACCGACAGCGGTCGAGCGGCAGGTTGCGGCGGGGCGGCTGTGGGCACGTCGTCACTGCTGACCCGGTCCAGGTACAGATCAATACACACCGTCGTGCCTTCGCCCAGCACGCTGTGCAAAGTAATTTGACCGCCCATCAGCTCCACCAATTGCTGGCAGATGCTCAAGCCCAGCCCCGTCCCACCGTGCTCGGCGGCCGTGCTTGGGCTGACCTGAATAAACGGTTTGAATACCCGGGCCTGTTGTTCGACACCGATCCCCGGGCCGCTGTCTTCAACACACAGGTGCAAATACTCTGCGCCGGCCTCATCGACCTTGCACGCGACGCTGACACGGACCTCTCCCTGCTCCGTGAACTTGAGCGCATTGCCCAGCAGGTTATGCATGACCTGGCGCAGGCGCAGCGGATCGAACCAATAATGCCCCTGTGCCTGCGGATCGAAAGCCAGGGTCAGGTGCAGGCCCTTTTTCTGCGCGGTCGCTTCAAACAGCCGCTGAATGCCTTCGAAAAACACTTTCAGGTCGGTAGTCTGTGGCGCCAGTTGCAAATGGCCCGCTTCGATCTTGGCCAGGTCCAGGCTGTCACCCATTAACGCGATCAACTCGCGAGCCGAACGATGGGCCACTCGCAGCGCTTCGGACACCGGCTTGCCTGAGGCCGTCGCGCGTTCCTGCTCCAACTCCAGCAAACCGATGATGGCGGTCATCGGCGTACGAATTTCGTGGCTGAGGGTCGAGAGGAAGGCACTTTTTGCAAAGTTCGCCTCGTCGGCAGCCTGGCGCGCATCCATCAACTGAGTTTCCAGGACCTTGCGTTCGCTGATATCAATCCAGCCTCCAAGCAGACCTTGCAGTTCGCCCTGGGCGTCGAAGAACGGCACTGTCCACTGATAGACATGGAAGGTTCCACCGTTGAACTCCAACTCCCGATCAACAAACAATGACTGCTGCCTGGCCAATTGCTCCATGTGGCCTGCGTGCAAGTGTGCCGCAGTGGCTTCGGGTAACAGGCCCGTTTCCATCAGGGTCAGGCCCTGGATCAGCTCAAGTCGAGTGGCCAATTGTTGTTCATAACTTTTGTTGCAGGTCACCAGGCGGCCGGCCAGGTCGCGAACAAACACCGGGTTGGGCATGCCATCGAGCAAGGCACGCTTGAACGCCAATTGGTCATTGAGCCGTTGCTCAGCCGTCAGGCGTTGACGGATCTGGCGCTTGAGCCGGCTGTTCCAGACCAGGGACACCAATACGAACAAGATGGCCGTGGCGACCGTCCAGTAGGCCCAAGGCGGCACGCGTTGCCAGACCGGCATCGGAATTGCCACAGCCCCCAACCAGCGCAAACGCAAGGCGCTCAACTCTGCCACCGGTAACGCTTCCAGGGCCTTGTTCAGAATACTCAGCAGCTCAGGCTGGTCCTTGCGCACCGACAGGCTGTTGGCCGACCATTTGCCGTCAACGCTACGACCAATGCGCAACTCATCGGTCGGGTAGCTTTGCACTTCCACTTCACTTTGTATGGTCGCGGCTGCATCACCGCGCATCACCAACTCACGCGCCTGGGCGTAGTTGTCCACCAGCTGCAGCTTGATCGTGGGGTGCTCACGACGGATATAACGTTCCAGGACATGCCGTGCAGGGAGCGCCAGCACCTTACCGGAAAGTTCGCTCAAGCTTGTCACCGGCGGCGCCTCGACACGCTCGACAAACACCCAGCCGGAACCGCCAAAACCATGGCTGAAATTGAGGAATCCCTTGCGTTCCTGATTCTCGACCAACGTGGTGTTCATGTCCGCCCTGCCCGCCTCCAACAACTCCAGGGTCTGTGCAGTGGAAAATACTTCTTCGAACACGAACTGCAAGCCGGTCATCCGCGAGATGCGACTGAGCACGTCGACATTCAGGCCGACCCACACACCGTCCTTATCCTTGAATACGTAGGGCGACAGCTGCTGGGTCGACACCACCACATGGGGATGGCGCAAGAGCCAGGCCTGCTCCGAAGCCGATAACTCAATGCGCTCACTGGCAAGACCAACGCCCAGGCCCGTGGTCCAGCGTGCGAGGATTTCCCGTTGCACCGACTCATCGATGCTCGACAGCGCGCGATCCATCATCGTCCCCAACAACGGATCGGCCTGACGCGTGGCAAAGGCAAAGCCAATCGGCGCCAGCCTGCTCTCCAACCGGATCTGCAGACCCAGGTAGGGGCGCAGGGATTTGTAGGCCCGCACAATCACTTCATTGCCGATAAAGGCATCGGCATCACCCTGCTTCAGGGCTTCCAGGCCGCTGTAGAGATTGGGGGCCAGCATGATATGGCTGTCGGGGTAGGCCGCGTGCACGTTGTTGACGTTGGCGTAGCCCTCCAGCAACACCACTTTCTTGTCCTTGAGGTCTTCGTTTTGTGTGTTGTCGTCCCGCCGCACAACCACCACCGAACGGTCCGGCATGTAGTCCCGGGTAAACGCCAGCCCAGGCACGTCGCGCTCGTAGCCATTGGCACTGGTGAGAATATCGATCGCCCCGGCACGCAAGGCTTCCACCGCCTGCGCCCGCTCGGCGAAACCCAGCACTTGCATCGGCACACCCAGGCGCGCGCCCACCAGGCTCAAGTAGTCGGCGCTGATGCCTTGGTAGCGATTACGATCACGGGTGATATCTATCGGCTGATAGTCATCTATGGAGATACCCACTCTCAGCGTTCGGTGGGCTGCCAACCACTGCTGTTCGGCAGGCGCCAGGGGCATGGATGCCAGCGGGATAAACGCCGGCACCAACTTGAAGGGCAAGCTGACCGCAGCCAGGCTTGGGGCCACGTGGCAGAGCCATAGCACGCACATTAGCCACAAACGCCATCGGGTCGAGAACCACACCGTGTCGATTTCCTTGATTGTTATTTTTGCCAACTGGCCCGCTGAAAAGCAGGCCTTAGCGAGTATGGCTCGCTAAAAAGAAAAAGCCCGTCACGAGGACGGGCTTGTACAACGCTGTAACGCCTTGAGGTCAGAGCGGCTTACCGCGATTGCCGTGCTGGCTGACAAACGCCTGCACGGTTTTCAGGTCATTGGCCAGGACGGTGCAACGCTCTTCGCGCTCGAACAGGTCCGCCAGGTGCGGCGGCAGTTCCAGGGCTTTACCGACACCGGCCTTTTCCACCGCTTCCGGGAATTTGACCGGGTGGGCGGTGCCAAGGATCACCATCGGGATGTCCAGGCTACGACGGCATTCACGCGCGGCCTTGACGCCAATGGCAGTGTGCGGGTCCAGCAGCTCGCCGGTCTGGGCGTAGACTTCGGCGATGGTTTCGCAGGTTTGCGCGTCATCCACAGCCAGGGAGTCGAACAGCTTGCGGGTTTCGGTCCAGCGCTCTTGCTCGACGCTGAAACCGCCACCTTGCTTGAAACTCTCCATCAGCTCAGCGAGTGCCGCGCCGTTGCGACCGTGCATGTCGAACAACAAGCGTTCGAAGTTCGACGAGACCATGATGTCCATGGACGGCGACAGCGTGGCGTGCAGGGTTTCCTTGACGTACTGGTTGCCGCTCATGAAGCGGTGCAGGATATCGTTGCGGTTGGTGGCGACGATCAACTGGTTGATCGGCAAGCCCATGTTGCGCGCCAGGTAACCGGCGAAAATGTCACCGAAGTTGCCGGTTGGCACCGAGAACGACACCGAGCGTGCCGGGCCGCCCAACTGCAGGGAAGCATGGAAGTAGTAGACGATCTGGGCCATGATCCGCGCCCAGTTGATCGAGTTCACCGCGACCAGGCGCGTGCCCTTGAGGAAACGCTGGTCGGCGAAGCTCGCCTTGACCATTTCCTGGCAGTCATCGAAGTTGCCTTCGATGGCGATGTTGTGGATGTTCTCACCGAAGAGGGTGGTCATCTGCCGACGCTGCACTTCCGACACGCGGTTGTGCGGATGCAAGATGAAGATGTCGACGTTTTCGCAATGCTTGCAGCCTTCAATCGCCGCCGAGCCTGTATCACCGGAGGTGGCACCGATGATCACCACGCGCTCGCCACGTTTTTCCAGCACGTAGTCCAGCAGGCGACCCAGCAGTTGCAGGGCGAAATCCTTGAACGCCAGGGTCGGGCCGTGGAACAGCTCCAGGACCCATTCGTTGCCGTTCAACTGGCGCAATGGGGCGACGGCATTGTGGGAAAACACGCCGTACGTCTCTTCCAGAATCTTCTTGAAATCCGCATCCGGGATGCTGCCAGTGACGAACGGGCGCATGACCCGGAACGCCAACTCGTGGTACGGCAGGCCGGCCCAGGAAGCGATTTCTTCCTGGGTGAAGCGTGGCAGGTTTTCCGGCACATACAGGCCGCCGTCGGTGGCAAGACCGGCCAGCAGGACGTCTTCGAAATTCAGGGCCGGTGCCTGGCCGCGGGTGCTGATGTAACGCATGACTGGCTCCTCTACAACATTCTCGAACAGAGGCCACCGAACACGCGGGGCCCCTGGAAAAATCGGTTAGTTCAGGTGTTCAACGCGAATCCGCACCACCGGCCCGACCACACCCTGCAGGGCTTCCAGCGCAGTAATGGCATCGTTCATGTGCTGCTCCAGCACACGGTGGGTCAGCAGGATCATAGGCACCAGGCCGTCGTGTTCTTCGACTTCCTTCTGCATGATCGATTCAATGTTGATGCCGCGTTCCGACAAGATGCTGGCGACCTGGGCCAACACGCCTGGATGGTCCTTGGCCTGGATTCGCAGGTAGTAGGAGCTTTCGCAGGCTTCGATCGGCAGGATCGGATGGGCCGACAGCGAGTCCGGTTGGAATGCCAGGTGCGGCACGCGGTTTTCCGGGTCGCTGGTCATGGCACGAACCACGTCCACCAGGTCGGCGATCACCGAGGAGGCGGTCGGCTCCATGCCGGCACCGGCGCCGTAGAACAGGGTCGAACCGGCGGCATCGCCGTTGACCATCACCGCGTTCATCACGCCATTCACATTGGCGATCAGGCGGTCGGCCGGGATCAGCGTCGGGTGTACGCGTAACTCGATACCGGCGGCGGTGCTGCGGGCCACGCCCAGGTGCTTGATGCGGTACCCCAGCGCTTCGGCGTAGTTCACGTCCGCGGTGGTCAGCTTGGTGATGCCTTCGGTGTAGGCCTTGTCGAACTGCAGCGGGATACCAAAGGCGATGGACGCCAGGATAGTCAGCTTGTGAGCAGCGTCGATACCTTCAACGTCGAAGGTCGGATCGGCTTCGGCGTAACCTAGCGCCTGGGCTTCGGCCAGCACGTCTTCGAAGGTACGGCCCTTCTCGCGCATTTCGGTGAGGATGAAGTTACCGGTGCCGTTGATGATCCCGGCCACCCAGTTGATGCGGTTGGCGGACAGGCCCTCACGAATCGCCTTGATCACCGGGATACCGCCGGCCACAGCCGCTTCGAAGGCGACGATCACCCCCTTCTCACGGGCCTTGGCGAAGATTTCGTTACCGTGTACGGCAATCAACGCCTTGTTGGCGGTGACCACGTGCTTGCCGTTTTCGATGGCCTTGAGCACCAGCTCGCGAGCCACGGTGTAGCCGCCCACCAACTCGATGACGATATCGATTTCAGGGTTGGTGGCAACGTCGAAGACATCGTTGGTAATCGCAATACCGGTCGTTTGGAACTGAGGCTTTGGCGTACGCGTGGCAATTTGAGCCACTTCAATCCCACGCCCTGCACGGCGGGAGATTTCCTCGGCGTTACGCTGAAGTACGTTGAAGGTGCCGCCACCGACGGTCCCTAACCCACAGATGCCTACTTTGACCGGTTTCACTGAAGAACTCCCCATGAAACGGCCGACTCGAGGTCGGCCGTGGAAAACAGCCGCACAACTGCGGCTCTCTATTAATGGCGCGTCGACCACTGTCGTCGCGCCATGATCGTCAAAGGCTCGACGATACTGTTTATTTGGCACCCAGCGCCAGTTTGGCAACTTGTGGTGCAGGCTGGTAGCCCGGGATGACCTGACCGTCGGCCAAGACGATAGCCGGCGTACCATTCACTCCGATCGACTGGCCAAGGGCGAACTGCTTGGAAACCGGGTTGGCACACTTGGCCGCCTTGATTTCCTTACCGTCGACCATCTTGTCCATGGCCGCTTTCTTGTCAGTCGAGCACCAGACCGCTTGCAACTGCTCGTCGCCAGGTGAACCCAGACCTTGGCGCGGGAATGCCACATAACGCACTTCAACGCCCATCTTGTTCAGCTCAGGCACTTCGGCGTGCAGCTTGTGGCAATACGGGCAGGTGGTGTCGGTGAACACGGTAATGTGGGTCTTGGTTTCGCCAATCGCCGGGTAAACCACGGTTTCGGCAACCGGGATACCATTGATCAGCTTGGACACGCCCAGGCGCTCGGCTTTCTCGGTCAGGTTGACCGGCTTGCCGTCCTTGAGTTGGAACAGGTAGCCCTGGACGATGTACTGGCCATCGGCACTGGCGTACAGCACGCGGCTGCCCTTGAGTTTGACTTCGTACAGGCCGGCCATCGGGCTGGCGCTGATGCTTTCCACCGGGGTATCAAGCTTGAGGTTTTGCAGGCTCTGGCGAATAGCCTTCTCGGCGGCATCATCGGCAACGGCAAAGGTTGAGACCAACGCAATAGCTGCGGCGGCAAAAATCTGGGTCAAGCGCATGGGAACTCCTGAAGGCAGAGGCAGGGACGGAGGCAAGAACACCACACTGAAAACACGGGTTGGGGCCGTCCCCTTTGCGAACCGGCAAAGCCTACCACAGTTGGGCGGGACGGCCGACTGTGGTGGGTAAATTGGCGCTTTTCAGCCGCGCGGATGGTGCTTGGCATGCAGGTCCTGCAAACGTGCCCGCGCCACATGTGTGTAGATCTGGGTGGTGGACAGGTCACTGTGGCCCAACAGCATTTGCACCACCCGTAAATCCGCACCGTGGTTAAGCAGATGGGTGGCGAAGGCATGCCGCAGCGTGTGGGGCGACAGCGACTTGCCGATCCCGGCGACCTTGGCCTGGTGCTTGATGCGGTGCCAGAACGTTTGTCGGGTCATTTGCTCACCCCGCAAGCTGGGGAACAGCACGTCGCTGGGACGCCCGCCCAGCAGTTCGCTGCGCGCATCGCGCATGTAGCGCTCGACCCAGACAATCGCTTCCTCCCCCATCGGCACCAACCGTTCCTTGCTGCCCTTGCCCATCACCCGCAACACCCCCTGGCGCAGATTGACCTGCTCCAGGGTCAGGCTGATCAACTCCGTGACTCGCAGGCCGCAGGCATACAGGACTTCGAGCATGGCGCGATCACGCTGGCCGATGGCTTCACTCAAGTCGGGAGCCGCCAGCAAGGCTTCAACGTCGGCTTCTGACAGAGATTTGGGTAATGGCCTGCCCAGTTGCGGCATGTCGACTTGCAGGGTCGGATCGACGGCGATCAATTTCTCCCTCAGCAAGTAGCGATAGAAGCCACGCACGCCGGAAAGAAAACGCGCCGTGGAACGCGGCTTGTAGTTTTGCTCCAGACGCCAGGCCAGATGGTCGAGGATCAGCTCGCGGCCGGCGTTGATCAGCTCCAGGTGCTTCTCCTGCAACCAGCCATTGAACAGCGCCAAATCACTGCGGTAGGCCTGGCGGGTGTTGTCCGACAGGCCCTTTTCCAGCCAGAGGGCGTCGAGGAAGCGGTCTATCAGGGGATGATCGATGGCAGGCATGGGCACTCAGGTAGCGCTGGCATGGGGCTTTGCGCAAATTAATAGTGAACTGTGAAGAAGGTCACTAGTCTTTCATAGCCAGCTATTTCAAGGAACAGGGAGCTTCAATGAACGAACAACAGATTCTGTTGGCTTTTGGCGGCATCGGCGTGGCCGCGCTGGGATGCCAGTGGTTGGCCTGGCGCCTGAAACTGCCAGCGATCCTGTTTCTGCTGGTGACCGGGATTCTGGTGGGGCCGGTGCTGGGCTGGCTCGACCCGCAAGAGATGTTCGGGCCGTTGCTGATGCCCCTGGTGTCCCTCGCGGTGGCGCTGATTCTGTTTGAGGGCAGCCTGACCCTGCACCTCTCGGAATGGCGGGAAATCGGCAGCGTGGTGCACCGACTGGTAACGATCGGCGCTCTGTCGACCTGGGCCGTAATCACCCTCGCCACCCACTGGCTGCTGGGTTTCGACTGGATGCTGGCCTTGCTGTTCGGCACCCTGACGCTGGTGACCGGGCCGACGGTGATCGTGCCCATGCTGCGCGTCGTACGCCCCAAAGCCTCCATCGCCAACATCCTGCGCTGGGAAGGCATTGTTATCGACCCGATTGGCGCACTGCTGGCGGTGGTGGTCTACAGCTTCATCATCGCCCGCGCCTCAGGCGACGGCTTGAACCACAGCCTGCTGACGTTTGGCGGGGTGATTCTGTGCGGCAGCCTGTTCGGTATTGCCGGCGGCTGGGTACTGGGGCAGATCATGCGCCGGCAATGGCTGCCGGAGTACTTGCACAACCTGGCGACCCTGGCGGGCGTATTGGGGGTCTTTATCGCCTCGAATCAGGTGATGCACGAATCCGGCCTGCTGGCGGTGACGCTGATGGGCATGTGGATGGCCAATATGAAGGGCGTCGATGTGCGACACATCTTGCACTTCAAGGAGAACCTCAGCGTCTTGCTGATCTCCGGGCTGTTCATCCTGCTGGCGGCGCGCCTGGACCTGAACGCATTGATCGCCCTGGGGCCGTTCGTGCTGATCCTGTTGTTGATCATTCAGTTTATTGCACGGCCATTGAATGTCGCCCTGTCGACCTTTGGCTCGAACCTGAATTGGCGCGAACGGGCGCTGCTGGCGTGGATTGCACCACGAGGGATTGTGGCGGCGGCGGTGTCAGCGATTTTTGCGATTCGTCTGGATGAAGCGGGTCATGAAGGTGCACTGCTGCTGGTGCCCCTGACCTTCGCGGTGATTATCGGTACGGTGGTGCTGCAAAGTGCCACGGCACGTCCACTGGCCCGCCTGTTGAACGTGGCGGAGCCTGCGCCCAGCGGTTTTCTGATAGTCGGTGCCAACGGGCCGGCACGCATACTGGGTAAAGCCTTGCAGCAGTTGGGCTGCCGAGTGCTGTTGACCGATTCAAGCTGGGAGAATATCCGCGCCAGCCGGATGGAAGGTTTGCCGACCTATTTTGGTAACCCGGCGTCGCAACATGCCGAGTCACATCTGGATCTGGTGGGCTTGGGGCACTTGTTGGCGCTGTCGCCATCAGGCGAATTGAACACCTTGGCCGCCATGCGTTTTCGCCATGAATTTGGCCAGCGGTTGTTTGCCCTGGCCAGCAGTCAGGAAAGCCGGCGAACCGACAAGCACCGGGCCAGCCATGAGCATCGTGGGCATCTGCTGGGGAGCCAGCCGCTGAGCTACACCAAGCTGGCCAGCCTGTTGGGGCAAGGGGCCGAGCTCTACAGCACTAACCTGACGGACGGTTTTGGCTGGGACGACTATCAAGCGCTGCACGGCGAGCGCGCGATCTTGCTGTTTGCCCGGGACACCAGCGGCTGGGTGCATGTGGTGACGCCCGAAAGCGGCTTGAAGCCGGTGGCAGGCTGGACGTTGCTGGCCGTGATTCAGCCGGAACAATAGACAAATCCCAGGCAACAAAAAAGCAGCCCGTAGGCTGCTTTTTTCTGCATCGGGAAGCTGGACTTAAGCCAGTTTTTCCTTGATGCGAGCTGCTTTACCGGACAGGTCACGCAGGTAGTACAGCTTGGCTTTACGTACGTCACCGCGACGCTTAACGGCCATGCTGTCGATTTGCGGGCTGTAGGTCTGGAAAGTACGCTCTACGCCAACACCGTTGGAGATTTTACGAACAGTGAAAGCACTGTTCACACCACGGTTACGCTTGGCAATTACCACGCCTTCGAACGCTTGCAGACGCGAACGGTCGCCTTCCTTCACTTTCACCTGAACGACAATGGTGTCGCCCGGGGCAAAGGTAGGGATCTCTTTGGTCATCTGCTCTGCTTCGAGTGCAAGGATGATTTTGTTAGTCATGCTGTGCTCCTAAGGTAAGTCGTCGGACCTACCATCGATACGTTGTTAACTATCGTCCCGCGCGAGGATGTATTCCTCGAGCAGCTTCTTCTCTTCTCCAGAAAGCGAGCGGCTTTCCAGAAGATCGGCGCGTCGTTCATAGGTCCGCCCGAGGGACTGCTGTAAACGCCAACGCCGGATGTGTGCGTGATTGCCACTTAGCAATACGTCGGGAACACGCTGATCCGCATACACCTCCGGTCGGGTGTAGTGCGGGCAATCCAGCAAACCATCCGTGAAGGAGTCTTCCTCCGCGGAGTCCGCATGCCCTAAAGCTCCGGGCAGCAGTCGTGTAACCGCATCTATCAGGACCATCGCCGGCAGCTCGCCGCCAGACAGAACATAGTCCCCAATCGACCACTCTTCATCGACATGAGCTTCAATAAACCGCTCGTCAATGCCTTCATAGCGACCGGCAATCAGGATTAAGCTTGCCTGATTCGCCAACTCGCGCACCGCCGACTGATTCAGCTGACGGCCTTGAGGGGACAGGTAAATTACCTTCGCCTTCTCCCCGGCTGCTGCCTTGGCCTGAACCAGAGCGTCTTCCAGGGGCTTGATCTTCATCACCATGCCCGGGCCACCGCCAAATGGGCGATCGTCCACAGTGTGATGTCGATCCGTCGTGTAGTCTCGCGGATTCCAACAGGTGAGCTGCAAGAGCCCCTGTTTCACCGCACGACTGGTGATGCCGTACTCGCTGATGGCGGAAAACATCTCGGGAAACAAACTGATCACTTCTACGCGCAGATTAGCCACGTTTAGAAGTCCGCGTCCCATTCCACCTTCATCTCGCCCGCTGCCAGGTCGACGGCCAACACACATTGCTCGGTATACGGCAACAAGCGTTCGCGATCATCCAGGCTGCCAGCGCAAGGCTTGACCACCATTACATCATTGGCGCCGGTTTCCAGAAGATGATCGATTTTCCCGAACAATTGTCCAAGTTGATCAATGACCTTCAGACCTTCGAGCTGGTACCAGTAGTACTCGCCGTCGGTCAATTCAGGGAACAGGTTGCGTGGCACGCAGATCTCATAACCGGCCAGAAGACGAGCTTCTTCACGATCATCAAGACCCTTGAGCTTTGCGACCAGGAACTTGTCGCTCCCGCGTCCACTGACCAGCTCAACCTGTTTAACGCTGCCTTCACGCTTGAGCGTCCAGGTTTTGTATTGCAACAGGTTTTCAGTCGGATCAGTAAAGGAATACACCTTCACTTCGCCGCGAACGCCGTGAACAGAGTAGATCTTGCCGATAACGATCAAATCATCAGCAATGGCAGGCGTCGCGTTCATATTGCTCAGGCCGCAGCCTTAGCAGCGTCCTTCAGCAACTGAGCAACACGCTCAGAAGGTTGTGCACCAACGCTCAGCCAGTAGGCTACGCGCTCTTGGTTCACGGACAGACGAACTTCTTGACCACGAGCAACAGGGTTGAAGAAACCAACCTGTTCCTTGTGCGAACCGTCGCGCGGGTTGCGGCTGTCGGTTACGGTCAAGTGGTAAAACGGGCGCTTTTTGGAGCCGCCAAGGGCAAGACGGATTGTTAGCATGTGAACATCGTTCCTGTAGTCGGTGCTGCAAATCTAAATGCACAGCGGGCATGGGTGCCCGAAAGGCCGCATATTCTAAGGAATATCCGGACTTTTGCAAATGTCTTTTTCCGGCACCTACCTGTGTGCCATTCAGATCTGCTATAGAGCCGTCGGTTAAAACGGCCAGTCAGCTCCCGCCAAGTGCGGGTTTGCTGGAGATCCCACATCCTTGTGGGTCGGAGCAGAAGCGAACTTCCGCTCGAATACTTTACATCTTGGGCATGCCGCCGCCGGGCAACATACCGCCCATGCCGCGCATCATTTTGGCCATTCCGCCTTTTGCGGAGAACTTCTTCATCATTTTCTGCATCTGCTTGTGCTGCTTGATCAAGCGACCGATGTCCTGCACCTGAGTGCCGGAACCCATGGCGATCCGGCGTTTGCGCGAACCGCTGATCATCTCAGGGTCGCGGCGCTCGGCCGGGGTCATGGAGTTGATGATCGCTTCCATCTGCTTGAATTGCTTCTCTGCCGCGCCCTGGGCGTTGCCCATTTGCGCCAGGTTCACACCGCCCATGTTCGGCAGCTTGTCCATGAGGCCGCCGAGGCCGCCCATGTTCTTCATCTGTTGCAGCTGGTCACGGAAGTCTTCGAGGTCGAAGCCCTTGCCCTTCTTCAGCTTTTTAGCAAGCTTATCGGCTTTGTCCTTGTCGAGCGTCGCTTCGGCCTGTTCGATCAGGCTGAGCACGTCGCCCATGCCAAGGATCCGCGAGGCGATCCGCTCAGGGTGGAACGGTTCGAGCGCTTCGCTCTTCTCGCCCATACCAATGAACTTGATCGGCTTGCCGGTGATGGCGCGCACTGACAGCGCGGCACCACCACGGGCGTCGCCGTCGACCTTGGTCAGGATCACACCGGTCAGCGGCAGCGCATCACCAAAGGCCTTGGCGGTGTTGGCCGCATCCTGGCCGGTCATGGCGTCGACCACGAACAGCGTCTCGACCGGGTTGATCGCGGCATGCAGCGCCTTGATCTCGCCCATCATCTCTTCGTCGATGTGCAGACGACCGGCGGTATCGACGATGACCACGTCGATGAATTTCAGTTTGGCTTCTTTAATAGCCGCCTGGGCGATGTCGACCGGTTTCTGACTCAGGTCGGACGGGAAGAAGGTCACGCCCACTTCGCCCGCCAGCATTTCCAGCTGTTTGATAGCCGCCGGGCGGTAAACGTCGGCAGAAACCACCATCACGGACTTTTTCTTGCGCTCTTTAAGGAAGCGCGCCAGCTTGCCGGCGGTGGTGGTTTTACCCGCACCTTGCAAACCGGCCATCAGCACAACGGCCGGAGGCACGGCACTGAGGTTCAAATCTTCGTTGGCCGCGCCCATCAGGCTTTCGAGTTCGGCCTGGACGATCTTCACAAAGGCCTGGCCCGGAGTCAGGCTGCGGGACACTTCGGTGCCGACCGCACGTTCCTTGACCGAGTTGACGAAGTCCTTGACCACAGGCAAGGCAACGTCGGCTTCCAGCAACGCCATGCGCACTTCACGCAGGGTGTCTTTAATATTGTCCTCGGTCAGCTTGGCCTTGCCGGTGACATGGCGCAGCGTCTGCGAGAGACGGTCAGTCAGGTTTTCAAACATGCGCGATCCTTTCAGGCCCTATTCATCGAAGTGCATTGGTAGACCGAGGTAATGGCGGCCCAGGCTGTGGTAAATCGCTATTAAAAACAGCGCTCGGCGAGCCTGCGGCGTGGGCAGGTCGCGGATTATAGCGAAGACTGTCGACATGCACACCCGCTGTCTGGCCCAGTGGTCTTTCGTGGAACGCAGGTGTATGCCAAACTCATCGGCTTTCGGGCTTGCTTAACAGGATTTATGCTCCCTTTGTCACCCAGTTTGCTCACCAGTCTCGCCGCCGCCCTCTTGTATGCCGCTGCGACTATCTACCAAGGCACACGCCTGGCCCAATGCGCCAAGGCGGATAAGCGCCTGCTGGCCAGTCTTGGCGTGCTCGCCCTGCTGGCCCACGCCGCCAGCCTGTTTACCCATCTGATGACGCCGGTCGGCCTGGGCCTGGATTTTTTCAGCGCCGCCAGCCTGATTGCTGCGGCAGTGATCGCCCTGACCCTGCTGGCCTGTTCGCGGATTCCCGTGGAAAACCTGCTGGTGTTGCTGTTCCCGTTGGGGATGCTGACCGTGCTGCTGGCGCAGTTCGCGCCATCAGGCACGGTGCAGGTGATTGATGAAGAGCCGGGCATCCTGGCCCACATCCTGCTGTCGATCCTCGCCTACGGTATGTTCACCATTGCAGTGTTTCAGGCCTTGTTGCTGCTCTTGCAGGACCACCAGCTCAAACACAAGCACCCCTCCGGGCTGATCAAGAACTTCCCGCCGCTGCAAACCATGGAAAGCCTGCTGTTCGGCTTCCTCTGGGCCGGCTGGACCTTGTTGTCACTGTCACTGATCTCCGGCTGGCTGTTCGTCGAGAACCTGTTCGCCCAGCACCTGGTGCACAAAACCCTGCTGGCGTGCCTGGCCTGGGTAGTGTTCAGCGTGCTGCTGTGGGGCCGCAACCGCCTCGGCTGGCGCGGGCACAAGGCGATCCGCTGGACCCTGGCCGGCTTCTGCCTGCTGATGCTGGCGTATTTCGGCAGCAAGCTGGTTCGTGAATTCATCCTGCATATCTGACGGGCAGTAATAATGGACAACTTGCCCCTGGGGCCGATGCTCGCGGTAATCGCCTTGCTGATTTTGTGGTCGGCGCTATTTACCGCCATCGAAGCCGCCCAACACCATTTACTGGCCCTGCGCCCTGGCACTCGCCAAAGCGACAAGGCCGACGCCCGCCTGAGTTTCCCGCGCAACAGCCTGATCCTCTGTAACACCCTGTGCCGTGCCGTGGTGGTGATTCTCTGCACCTTGCTGGCGATCTACGCGTGGGCGGAAAACGGCCCCTGGCTCGGCTGGGCAATCTCTTGCGCCGCGCTACTGGTGCTGGCCGATTACCTGCCGCGCACTCTGGCTACCCGCCACCCCCACGCAGTGCTGGGGTTTGGTAATACGCTGCTGGGCGTGCCGCTGAAAATCCTTTATCCGCTGGCCTGGCTACTTAACGGCATCAGTCTGTTATTACTGCGTCCGTTTGCCCGCAAGGCCGGCATCGTCAAGAAAAGCGACGAACCACAACTGGATCACGACGATGAGCCGGAACCCGAAACCTCCAACGGCCGGGAAGCAGGCATGCCGGGTATCCACGCCCTGGACAACATCACCGTCAATGACATCCTGGTCCCCCGCAGCGAAGTGGACGGCATCAACCTGGATGACCCCATCGAAGAGATCATCGAGCAGTTACACACTTCCAAGCGCACCCGACTGCCGGTGTTCCACAGCGACATCAACCAGGTCGAGGCGGTGCTCAATACCCGCCAGATCCAGCACCTGCTGCCGGACGCCAGCCTGACCAAGGACGCGTTACTGGCGGCCTGCCATGAACCCTACTTCGTCCCCGAAAGCACGCCCCTGCAACTGCAACTGCTGAACTTCCATAAACAGCAGCGACGCCTGGGCATGGTGGTGGACGAATACGGCGAAGTGCTGGGCATCGTGACCCTGGAAGACATTCTCGAAGAAATCGTCGGGGAATTCGAAAGCGAGCACAGTGTGGATAACCCGCACATTGAGCCGCAACTGGACGGCCGCTACGTGATCGACGGCGCGGCCTCGATTCGCGAGCTGAACAAAAGCCTGGGCTGGCACCTGCCCAGCGACGGGCCGAAAACCCTCAATGGCCTGGTGACCGAAGCGTTGGAGACCATTCCCGATTGCGCGGTGTGCCTGAAGATTGGCCGCTATCGCCTGGAAATCGTCGAAACCGAAGACAACCGCGTGAGCAAGGTGTTGATCTGGCACACCAGCACGGTGCCAGTGGCCGCCTGAACGCGATCCGTGTGGGAGCTGGCTTGCCTGCGATACAGGCGCCCCGGTATATCAGGTGTACCGAGGTGCTGCTATCGCAGGCAAGCCAGCTCCCACACCAATCCGACTCATTCCCAAAGATCCGTGCCTGGACCCTTGTTTACCTCTCAAACCCCTTCCTATAATCCCCACGGCTTACCAAACCCCGTCCGACCGGTGCTCGCTCCCATCCCGAGCCGCTCCGCGCATAACCCTGATCCATGGGTGCAAGACCAATAATAATCCGCGCTCAAGCGCGCAATGACTTCAGGGATACTCCATGAGCACCGCCTATAACGAGGCCGCGACCGCCGCCCCGACCAACTCGACCGCCCGTGTCGCCACCGCAAGCATCATCGGCACCGCCATCGAGTTCTACGACTTCTATATCTACGCCACCGCCGCCGCACTGGTGATCGGCCCGGTGTTCTTCCCACAGACATCCGGCACGGCGCAGATGCTCGCGTCATTCCTGACCTTCGGTATCGCCTTTATCGCTCGCCCACTGGGATCGGCATTGTTCGGGCATTTCGGTGACCGCATTGGCCGCAAATCGACACTGGTGGCGTCCCTGCTGCTGATGGGGGTCTGCACCACGCTGATCGGCTTGCTGCCCGGCTATGACAGTATCGGCGCCTGGGCACCGATTCTGCTCTGCGTACTGCGTTTCGGCCAGGGCCTGGGCCTGGGCGGGGAATGGGGCGGCGCGGCATTGCTGGCCACCGAGAACGCACCGAAGGGTAAACGCGCCTGGTTCGGCATGTTCCCACAACTGGGGCCATCCATTGGCTTCCTGGCCGCCAACGGGCTGTTCCTGATCCTGGCCATGAACCTGAACGATGAACAGTTCCGCAGTTGGGGCTGGCGCATCCCGTTCATCCTCAGCGCAGCGCTGGTGATGGTCGGCCTGTATGCACGCCTGAAGCTGCATGAAACCCCGGTCTTCGCCAATGCCGTGGCCAAGGAAGCGCCAGTGAAAGTGCCATTGGTGGAGCTGTTCAGCCAGCATTGGCTGCCGGTGCTGCTGGGCGCGGCCTCGATGGTGGTGTGCTATGCGCTGTTCTACATCACCACGGCGTTTTCCCTGAGTTACGGTGTTTCGACACTGGGCTACAGCCGCGAGACCTTCCTCGGGTTGCTGTGCTTTGCGGTGCTGTTCATGGGCCTGGCCACACCGCTGGCAGCTTTGGCCAGTGATCGATACGGGCGCAAACCCGTGCTGATCGTCGGCGCGGTCCTGGCGATCCTGTCGGGCTTCACCATGGAGCCGTTGCTGACCCATGGCTCGACCTGGGCCGTGGCATTGTTTCTGGCCCTGGAGTTGTTCCTGATGGGCATTACTTTCGCCCCGATGGGCGCGATGCTGCCGGAACTGTTCCCGACCCGCGTGCGTTATACCGGTGCTTCAGCGGCGTATAACCTGGGTGGAATCGTGGGTGCGTCGGCCGCGCCCTTCTTCGCTACCAAGCTGGTGGCGATGGGTGGCCTGAGTTATGTCGGCGGGTATGTGTCGGCGGCAGCGTTGCTCAGCTTGATTGCTGTGCTGTGCCTGAAAGAGACGCGGGATAACGATTTGAACAAGGTCGACTGATAGACCGCTTTCGCGAGCAAGCCCGCTCCCACATTTGACCGTATTTCCACAGTTGGAATGCAGTTAAATGTGGGAGCCGGGCTTGCCCGCGATAGGCGCGCTGCGGTTACAGCTCGACTACAACAGCCTTGGAAGCACGCACTGCTTTAGCCCGAGCAGCCTCGATCGACTCATCCCGTGCCAACGCCACGCCCATGCGGCGCTGGCCGTTCACTTCCGGCTTACCAAACAGACGCAGCGCCGTATCCGGCTCGCTCAGTGCAGCACCGAGGTTGGCGAACGCCGTCTGGGTCGACTGCCCTTCCACCAGAATCACCGCCGAAGCCGATGGCCCGAACTGACGGATCAATGGAATCGGCAAGCCCAGAATCGCCCGTGCGTGCAGGGCAAACTGCGACAAGTCCTGGGAAATCAGGGTCACCAGACCAGTGTCGTGCGGGCGCGGCGACACTTCGCTGAACCATACCTGATCGCCTTTGATGAACAGCTCAACGCCAAACAAACCGCGGCCACCCAGCGCTTCAGTCACCGCCTTGGCCACACGCTCGGACTCGGCCAGAGCGATCGGGCTCATCACCTGAGGCTGCCAGGACTCCTGGTAATCACCCTTCTCCTGACGGTGGCCCACCGGCGCGCAGAAGGTGGTGCCGCCCACGTGGCGCACGGTCAGCAGGGTGATTTCGTAGTCGAAGTCGATAAAGCCTTCGATGATCACCCGACCTTTACCGGCACGGCCGCCTTCCTGAGCATAATCCCAGGCTTTCTGCACATCATCGGCACTGCGCAGCAGGCTCTGGCCCTTGCCCGACGAACTCATGACCGGCTTCACAACACACGGGAAACCGAGGTCTTCGACCGCCTTGCGGTAGTCTTCCACGGTGTCGGCGAAGTGGTACGGCGAGGTCGGCAGGTCCAACTCTTCGGCGGCCAGACGACGAATGCCTTCGCGATTCATGGTCAGCAGCGCGGCGCGAGCGGTAGGAATCACAGTAAAGCCTTCGGACTCCAGCTCCACCAGGGTGGACGTGGCAATGGCTTCAATTTCCGGGACGATGTAGTGCGGTTTCTCCGCCTCGATCACCGCACGCAGGGCGGCGCCATCGAGCATGTTGATCACATGGCTGCGGTGGGCAACCTGCATGGCCGGCGCGTTGGCGTAGCGATCCACGGCAATCACTTCAACGCCCAGGCGTTGCAGCTCGATTACCACTTCCTTGCCCAGCTCACCGCAGCCACACAGCAAAACGCGGGTCGCGGTTGGCGACAATGGAGTTCCGATTCGGGTCATCTCAGGTCCTCAGGGGAGCGGATCGTAGGGAGAAAGGCCGGCATTTTACATGAACTGTAAAGATTGGCCTCAGTTGGCGACACGCTGCTTGCGTATCCGCCAGGCCATCGCCAGCCAGACCACCGTCACCCCGGCGAATTTCGAGACCAAAGCGGTCCCCGCAACGGCGGGTGTCAGGGCGCCGATCAGGCCGAAAAAGATAAAGGTATCGAGGGGTATGCTCAGTGCCGAGCTTATCCACAGCCGATCGTGCAATGGACGCTTGGTGATGCTGAACACCAGCCAGTCAATGCACTCGGAGACCGCGAAGGCCGTGGCGCTGGCCAGGGCGATGGCGGGGTCGGAGGTGACATAGGACAGCACCAGCGCTGCCAGCATGGCGATGATCGCGCCATGACCGAAACGGGTTTGCACCATGTCACGCAAGACAAACACCAAACCACCCCAGGCGGACCAGATTATGTCCAGGTGCGGGGCGGTGGAAAAAGCGAAGTTGATCAGCACGACGCTGCTGATATAGGCGATCAGGAAAAACATGGGGCGAGGGACCTGTGGGCAAGGGCCACAGGGTACTGCACATTGAGAAAGATGTCGTCTGGGCGGGCCTCATCGCAGGCAAGCCAGCTCCCACATTTGACCGAGTTGTCAGGTAGCGCACAGAGCAATGTGGGAGCTGGCTTGCCTGCGATAGCGCACCATCAGGCGCCAGACTTACCCGGGATCATCCACATCATCCCGCTCGCCTTGGCCCGCTCATGACACAACCCCAACACCACCCGCCGCTCGGCATTGTCCATGCGACTCCAGCGCGTGATTTCATCCACCGTGCGCTGGCAGCCGGTACAAATATCATCGTCATCCAACGCACAAATATTGACGCAAGGCGAAGCCACTGGGCGTTCCGGTGTATTCATTCTTCCTGCTCAACCAGATCACGGGCATAACGCTGAGCGTTATGCACATAGTGCGCGGCGCTGGCTTCGAGCATGCGTTTCTGCGCATCGGTCAGTTCGCGCACCACTTTGCCCGGCGAACCCATCACCAGCGAACCATCCGGAATTTCCTTGCCTTCACCAATCAGCGAGTTGGCGCCAATGATGCAGTGTTTGCCGATCTTCGCGCCGTTAAGGATGACCGCATTGATGCCGATCAGGCTGTAATCGTCGACGGTGCAACCATGCAACATGGCGTTATGGCCAATGGTCACGCCGGTGCCCAGGGTCAGTGGGTAGCCCATGTCGGTGTGCATCACGCTGCCGTCTTGCACGTTGCTGTTCTTGCCAATCAGGATCAGCTCGTTATCGCCGCGCAATACCGCGTTGAACCAGACGTTGGCGCCCTCTTCCAGCTTGACCTTGCCCACCAGCGTGGCGTTGGGCGCTACCCAGCTGTGGGGATGGGTCTCGACTCGGGCGTCGCCCAGGCGGTATTTCATGGTGTGGCCCTCACGGCGTGCCATACGAAACGATGGCTTATTAAGTATTGATAAAGCTTTTTGGCGGACGATGCAGGCTGATGTCAGCGTCGTCATAGAGCAGATTGATCAGCTCGACGATCATGATCGCCGTCAGCCCCCAAATCTTGTACTCGCCAAACCGATAGCTGGGTACGTACCAACTGCGACCCTGATAATCGATACGGTGGGTGTGTTCACGGGGATCCTGGCGGAAAAATTCCAGGGGCACACTGAAGACAGCGGCGATTTCCGCATCGTTGGCCAGGTATTCCACGTAATCGGGGATGATACCGACATAAGGTGTGACACGAATGCCATGCAGGGAAATCAAGGGACTTAGCGGGCCGATCACTTCCACCAGACCCGGTGGCAGGCCGATTTCTTCTTCGGCCTCGCGCAAGGCGGTGAATATCAGGTCCGGGTCTTCGGGATCGCGCCGCCCTCCGGGAAACGCTACTTCACCGCCATGGGTCGACAAACCGCTGGCCCGCAACGTCAGAATCAGCTCTGGTTCGTCGCTGCGGGTGATCGGTACGAGCACGGCCGCCTCCGGGAAACGGCCGTCAGTCTCCAGCGTGTGTGGCGTATGATTGCTTACCCGGCGAAGTAGCTCGTCCAGCATGAGTCATCTCGATCTGTTGGCTACCTTGCATCATGCACCAAAGCGTGCAGGCGCCCAACCCCAAAACCCGGGCGGTGTCGCTAAACGACAACTTGCAGGCCCAACCCTGTCACGCCAAGATAGGCGCACTCGTCAGGAACCCCAGCATGAACTTCTGCAGCCAGTGCGGTAAACCAGTCACACAGCGCATTCCCGAAGGCGACGCACGCCTGCGTTTCGTCTGCGATCACTGTCAGACCATTCACTACCAAAACCCTAATATTGTCGCCGGCACTGTGCCTGTCTGGGGTGACCAAGTGCTGCTGTGCCGCCGCGCCATCGAGCCGCGCCTGGGCTTCTGGACACTGCCCGCAGGCTTCATGGAAAACGGCGAGACCGTGGAACAGGCTGCCATGCGCGAAACCATGGAAGAAGCCTGCGCCCGAGTGCGCAATCTGAGCATCTATACCCTGATTGACGTGCCGCACATCAGCCAGGTGCATATTTTCTACCGCGCCGAGCTGGTTGATCTGGATTTTGCCGCCGGTCCCGAGAGCCTGGAAGTACGGCTATTTGATGAAGCCGACATCCCTTGGTCCGAGCTGGCTTTCCGCACGGTCGGGCGTACCCTAGAATGCTTTTTCGCTGACCGTCGGCAACAGTCGTACCCGGTGCGCAGCGAATCGGTACCGCCACTGACTGCGTTGGCCAAATAACAATCCAGACAGTCCGTAGTCTTCTAAGGGATATCGCTTGATGCGTTGGTTGCTTGCTCTGATTTGCCTGTCGTTCGCCACGCTGTCGCCGGCCTCCACCCTGGAGACCCTGAACGGTAAACCTGTCGAAAAGATCCTGGTTCTCAAATCCGCCCGTCAGTTGCAGCTGATCAATGACGGCAAACCACTCAAGACCTACCGCATTTCCCTGGGCAGAAACCCCAAGGGTACCAAGCTGATGGAGGGCGACCGCAGAACCCCGGAAGGCCTCTACTGGATCGACTGGCGCAAGACCAGCGACCGCTTCAACCTGTCCATGCACATCTCCTATCCCAACATTACCGACGCTGCCCGTGCGCGCCGCGAAGGGGTACTTCCGGGCGGCATGATCATGATCCACGGCACCCCCGACGCCGAGGATTACCCGGAAGAATGGTTCCACACCCTGGACTGGACCGACGGCTGTATCGGCATGCGCAATGTCGACATGCGCGAGGTCTGGAACCTGGTCAAGGACGGCACGTTGATCGAAATCCGGCCGTAACTTTCGACCGCTGGTAAAAATCAGCTAAAAAACTCAAAAAAAATCCCAGCCTCAAGCGATGCCCGCCAGTGAATACCAGTTCACCTGCCAGGCATGACTGGAGGCTGCGCGCCTCTGCCACAAAGAAAGACCTCTCTAATACCACTTGATTCAGCGCACTATAAAGGCGCCCGTAAACGCTTGCCTGCACCATTTTCGTGGCATTGACATGGTATTTAAGTGGTATTAATTTCCGACCACTACCGGGCGACAACACTCCAATAACCGCATCGGAAACCCTACAGATGAACCCCATCCTGGCCTTGCGCCCTGACGACAAACAATCCACGCCGTTGTACCTGCAACTGGCCCGTAATCTGGAGGCCGCGATTCATGCTGGCCAGTGGAAATCCGAACAAGCGTTGCCGTCGGAACGCGCCCTCAGCGAGCAGTTGAGTATTTCCCGGGTGACCGCCCGCAAGGCGCTGGAAGTGCTGTTCGCCCAAGGTCTTATCCGCCGCAGCCAGGGTTCCGGGACATTCATCACGCCGCGCCTGGAACAGCCGCTGTCGCGCCTCTCCGGTTTCAGCGAAATGCTGCGGCTCAAGGGCTTTGTCCCAACCTCTCAATGGCTGGAGCGCGACATCACCCCGCCGACCCACGAAGAATTGATCCGCCTGTGCCTGTCGCCCACCGACAAAGTGGCGCGCCTCAAGCGCCTGCGTAAGGCCGACGACACGGTCATGGCGATCGAAATGACCGCCATGCCGGCCTCGGTGCTGCCGCAACCACAAGCCATCGGCAACTCGCTCTACGAATACCTGGAGAGCATCGGCAAACCCATCGTGCGCGCCCTGCAGCACATCCAGGCGATCAACGCCTCGGATGAGTTCGCCGCCCTGGTGGGCATCGCCCCCGGCGCCGCCATGTTGCTGATGACGCGTGTCGGCTACACCGCCGACAACACGCCCATCGAAATTACCGACACCTACTGCCGCAACGATTACTACGACTTTGTCGCAGAGCTGCGCCGTTATGACTTTTCCGCTGAACTGCGGCCTTAGAGATCTGCCCATGTCCGAAGACAACATCCTCACGCCTCAAGGCTGGATTCGCGGCCACCTGGTGCACCAGCACGGCAAGGTCATTGCCGTTGAAGGTGTGCCCTGCGACCCGACCGAAAATGACCTGCCCTACCTGCTGCCGGGCTTTATCGACCTGCATGTTCATGGCGGCGGCGGCAAAGACATCATGGAAGGCACCGAGGCCTTCGAGACCATCACCCGCACCCACGTGCGATTTGGCACCACCTCGCTGCTGGCCACCACCATGACTGCGCCGGTGGACGAAATTTCCAGTGTGCTGGGTGCCCTCGGCCGCTTCTGCGAAAAACGCCCGACAGGCAGCGCCCGCGTCCTCGGCGTGCATCTGGAAGGTCCGTACATCAACCCCGGCAAACTCGGCGCACAACCGAACTTCGCCCACACCGCGTTGATGGCCGAAGTGGAAGCGTATTTGCGCCTGGCGCCGATCCGGGTGATCACTATTGCCCCGG
Source organism: Pseudomonas spelaei (assembly GCF_009724245.1). Classification (GTDB taxonomy): domain Bacteria; phylum Pseudomonadota; class Gammaproteobacteria; order Pseudomonadales; family Pseudomonadaceae; genus Aquipseudomonas; species Aquipseudomonas spelaei. The sequence goes on from NZ_WNNK01000002.1 coordinate 178,430, forward strand.
AAATCGCCGGCCACGATGTGTTGATCCGCGCCCTCAGCGATCGGGGTGTGCGTATGCAGATCGGCCACACCCTGGGCAGCTATGAAGAAGGCGTCGCCGCTCTCGCCGCCGGTGCTACCAGCTTCACCCACTTGTACAACGCCATGAGCCCGCTGCATCACCGCGAGCCGGGCATCGTCGGTGCGGCCCTGGCCCATGCCCAATATGCCGAACTGATTCCAGACCTGTTGCACGTGCATCCGGGCGCCATGCGCGTGGCCCTGCGCTCGATCCCGTGCCTGTACTGCGTCACCGATTCCACCGCCGCCGCCGGCATGCCCGACGGTGAATACAAGCTGGGCAGCCATACCGTGACCAAATGCCTGGGCGGTGTACGCCTGGCTGACGGCACCCTCGCCGGCAGCACCCTGACGATGGATCAGGCGCTGCGCAATCTGGTGAAGATCGGCCTGCCCATCAGCGAAGCCTCACAACGCCTGTCGCAATTTCCGGCGGACTACCTGGGACTTACAGAACGCGGCCGCCTGCAACCCGGCAGCTTTGCCGACTGCGTGCGCCTGGACCGCTCCCTGAACCTCACCGACGTAATGGTCGAAGGAGAAACCATTGACTTCAAAAATGCTTGAAGAGGCCCTGTCCTCCTGTGTGGCCGTCGAGGCTCAACTGCAACGCCTGGACCCGCTGCTGGAGGAAGTCGCCGGCCGCCTGCGCCGCCAGCCGCCGCAAGTAGCGATGACCATCGCCCGCGGCAGTTCGGACCACGCCGCCAGTTACTTCGCCTACCTGACCATGCAGCACCTGGGGATTCCGGTGGCGTCGTTGCCGATGTCCGTGGTGACCATGTTGCAATCGCCGCTGAAAGTCAGCGGCCAGGTGGCGTTCGGTTTCTCCCAGTCGGGGCAGAGCCCGGACCTGGTCAACAGCCTGCGCCTGTTGCGCAAGCGTGGCGCCCTGAGCATTTCGATGGTCAACGCTGAAGATTCGCCCCTGGAAGCCGCGTGCGAGTTCCACGTACCGCTGTGCGCCGGGCCGGAAAACAGCGTCGCTGCTACCAAAAGCTTTATCGCCACCCTGAGCGCCAGCGCCCAATTGATTGGCCACTGGAACCAGGAAGACGGTTTGCTGGAAGCCTGCCATGCCCTGCCGGATGGCTTGCGCGAAGCCGCCAAACAGGATTGGCGCCTGGCCATCGACGCCCTGCGCGACTGCCAACGCCTGATGGTCATCGGCCGTGGTGCCGGCTTTGCCATCGCCCAGGAAGCCGCACTCAAGCTCAAGGAAACCTCGGCGATCCAGGCCGAAGCCTTCAGCAGCGCCGAAGTACGCCACGGGCCGATGGCCCTGATCGATGAAAACTACCCACTGCTGGTCTTCGCCCCACGCGGTGCCGAGCAAGCCGGCCTGCTGACACTGGCCGCCGACATGCGCCAGCGCGGCGCCCGCGTATTACTGGCCGCGCCGGACGATATCGCCGAACGCGACCTGACGCTGAGCCGCGCCGAACACCCGGCCCTGGACCCGATCCTGGCAATCCAGAGCTTCTACGTGATGGCCGCAGGCCTGGCTGAAGCCCGGGGCATGGACCCGGACCAGCCGCGCCACCTGAGCAAAGTCACCCGTACCCACTGATGTTGATTTCTGCCGTTTCCTGATGAGTACCGTGCCCATGTCCCACAATAATAATGACCTCACCCTCAGCGCTCCCCTCAGTGGGCCGGTGCTGACCCTGGGCAACGTTCCTGACGAAGTGTTTGCCAGTGGTGCCATGGGCGACGGCATTGCCATCGACCCGCTCAACGACTGCCTGCATGCGCCGTGCGACGGCGTGGTGATCCATGTCGCCCGCACCGGCCACGCCCTGACAATTCGTGCCGACAACGGTGCCGAAGTGCTGCTGCACGTAGGCATCGACACCGTTGAATTGAAAGGCGAAGGCTTTGCCCTGCTGGTCAAGGAAGGCGCACGGGTCAGTAATGGGCAGGCGCTGGTGCGCTTCGACCTGGACCGTATCGCTCGCCAGTGCAAAAGCCTGATCAGCCTGATCATCGTCACCAATGGCGATCAGTTTGAGCTGCAACCGATTGCCTCACAGACGATCAAGGTTGGCGAGCCTATGCTGCGAGTGGTTTCCCGCCACGCATCCACCGCACGCACGCTGGTGGCCGACAACGCTCATACCGAAGCCAACGCGAGCATTCGCATCACCCACCGGGGCGGCCTGCATGCGCGGCCTGCCGCCTTGATTCGCAAGACCGCCCAGGGTTTCAGCAGCCAGTCACACCTGCATTTCGCCGGCAAATCGGCGTCGTGCGACAGCCTGATTGGCTTGATGGGACTGGGCATCGGTGAACAGGATGAGGTGCAAGTCACGTGCCGTGGCAAGGATTGCGACGCTGCGTTGCAGGCACTGATTGCCGCGCTGTCGGTCGCCGTCAGCGAGGAGTCTCATGCACCGGTCGCCGTCACCCCACGCCCGGCCAATACCGAAGCCGGTGTACTGCAAGGCGTATGCGCCGCACCCGGTCTGGTGTGCGGGCCGCTGTTCCGGCTGAACGGGATTGAGTTGCCGCAGGACCCAGGCAACCACTCGGCCGACGAGCAATTGCAACACCTGGACAGTGCCCTGGAACAGGTACGCAGCGAAATCCGCAACACCCTGGACCACGCCCGCCAGCGCAAGGCCGTCGAGGAAGAGGAAATCTTCGCCGCCCACCTCGCCCTGCTGGAAGACCCAACGCTGCTGGAAGCCGCCACGGGTTCCATCGAACAAGGCAATGCCGCCACTCACGCCTGGCGTGATGCAATCCAGGCCCAGTGCGCCGTACTGTTGGCCTTGGGCAAACCCTTGTTCGCCGAACGCGCCAACGACCTGCGGGACTTGCAACAACGCGTGCTGCGAGCGCTGTTGGGTGAGGCCTGGCATTTCGAATTGCCCGCCGGCGCCATTGTCGCCGCCCATGAATTGACCCCCTCGGATCTGCTGCAACTGAGTGCGCAAAATGCCGCCGGTATCTGCATGGCCGAAGGGGGCGCGACCTCTCATGTGGCCATTCTCGCCCGAGGCAAAGGCTTGCCGTGTGTGGTCGCGCTGGGCTCGGAGGTACTCGACGTGCCGCCAGGCCAACGGGTGGTGCTGGACGCCGTCAATGGTCGCCTGGAACTCACGCCGGACGATGCACGCCACGCCCAGGTCCACCAGATTCGCGACGCGCAAAAACTGCGGCGTCAAGAACAACAGGCCCAGGCTCAAGCACCGGCCAAGACCCTTGATGGTGTGAGCATTGAAGTGGCGGCCAACGTTGCTTCCAGTGCCGAAGCGCAGATTGCCCATGAAAACGGCGCCGATGGCGTTGGCCTGTTGCGGACCGAATTTCTGTTCGTCGACCGCCGTACGGCACCCGATGAACAGGAGCAGCGCCAAGCCTATCAAGCGGTACTGGATGCCATGGGTGACAAATCCGTGATCATCCGCACCATCGACGTCGGCGGCGACAAACAGCTCGACTACCTGCCTCTGCCCGCCGAAGCCAACCCGGTGCTCGGCCTGCGCGGTATTCGCATGGCCCAGGTGCGCCCGGAACTGCTGGACCAGCAACTGCGCGCGCTGCTTCAGGTCAGCCCTCTGCAACGCTGCCGGATCCTGTTGCCGATGGTCAGCGAAGTCGACGAATTGCTGCACATCCGCCAGCGCCTCGACGAGCTGTGCGCCGAACTGGAACTGACTCAGCGCCCGGAACTCGGGGTGATGATCGAAGTGCCCGCCGCCGCGCTGATGGCCGAACAATTGGCCGAGCACGCGGACTTCTTGTCCATCGGCACCAACGACCTGTCCCAGTACACCTTGGCCATGGACCGCGACCACGCCGGCCTCGCTGCCCGCGTCGATGCAATGCACCCTGCACTGTTGCGGCTGATCGCCCAGACCTGCATCGGCGCGGCCAAGCATGGGCGTTGGGTCGGTGTGTGCGGCGCCCTGGCTTCCGATCCATTGGCCACGCCGGTACTGATCGGCCTGGGCGTCAGCGAGCTGTCCGTCAGCCCGCCGCAAATTGCTGAAATCAAGGACCGCGTCCGCCACATGGACGCGGCTCAATGCCGGCAACTGAGCCTTGGCCTGCTTAACCTGAGCAGCGCCAAAGCCGTTCGCCAAGCCTGTCAACACCACTGGCCGCTGAGCTGACAACAACAAGAAAAAAGGAGACACGCCATGTACCAACTATTTATCGAAGGGCTGCAACGCCTGGGCCGTGCGCTGATGCTCCCCATCGCCATCTTGCCGATTGCCGGCCTGCTGCTGCGACTGGGTGACACCGACCTGTTGAACATCGCGGTGATGCACGACGCAGGCCAGGCGATCTTCGCCAACCTGGCGCTGATCTTCGCCATCGGCATTGCCGTGGGTTTTGCCCGGGACAACAATGGTACGGCAGGGCTTGCCGGTGCCATTGGCTATCTGGTGATGGTCTCCACGCTCAAGGTGATGGACACCACCATCAACATGGGCATGCTCGCCGGGATCGTCAGCGGCCTGATGGCCGGCGCCCTGTATAACCGCTTCAAGGACATCAAGCTGCCGGAGTACCTGGCGTTCTTCGGTGGGCGACGGTTTGTGCCGATTGTCACCGGTTTTTCGGCGGTGGGATTGGGGGTGATCTTCGGGCTGATATGGCCGCCGATCCAGCACGGCATCAATAGCTTCGGCGTGTTGCTGATGGAAAGCGGCAGCTTCGGCGCCTTTGTCTTCGGCGTGTTCAACCGCTTGCTGATCGTCACCGGCCTGCACCACATCCTCAACAACATGGCCTGGTTTGTGTTCGGCAGCTTCACTGACCCTGCGACGGGTGCGGTCGTGACCGGCGATCTGACCCGCTACTTCGCAGGCGACCCGAAAGGCGGCCAGTTCATGACCGGCATGTTCCCGGTGATGCTCTTCGGCCTGCCCGCCGCGTGCCTGGCGATGTACCGCAACGCCCTGCCGGAACGGCGCAAGATCATGGGCGGGATCTTCCTGTCGATGGCCCTGACCTCGTTCCTTACGGGGGTGACCGAGCCGATCGAATTCGCTTTCATGTTCCTCGCGCCGTTCCTGTACCTGCTGCATGCGCTGCTGACCGGTTTGTCGATGGCCATTACCAACCTGCTGAACATTCACTTGGGCTTTACCTTCTCCGGTGGCTTCATCGACATGGTCCTCGGCTGGGGCAAGTCCACCAATGGCTGGCTGGTGCTGCCGGTGGGCCTGGCCTACGCGGTGGTCTACTACACGGTGTTTGATTTCTGCATCCGTCGCTTCAACCTGAAGACGCCGGGCCGTGAAGATATTCAGGTCGTACCGACCGAAGCCATGACCGATAACCAACGCGCCGGGGCCTACATCCGCGCCCTCGGCGGTGCCGACAACCTGCTCAGCGTCGGCGCCTGCACCACCCGCCTGCGCCTGGACATGGTGGACCGCAACAAAGCCGTGGACGCAGAACTCAAGGCGCTGGGTGCAATGGCCGTGGTTCGTCCTGGCAATGGCGGCAGCTTGCAGGTGGTAGTGGGGCCAATGGCTGACAGCATTGCCGATGAAATCCGCCAGGCCATGCCGACCGCAAGCAACACGCCGGTTACCGCCGTCGTCACGAAAACCCAGGCGCACACCGTCGCAACGCCCGAAGCCGAACAGTGGCTGAGCGCCTTGGGTGGCAGCGACAATGTGCTGCAACTGGACTGCGTCGCCATGAGCCGCATTCGCCTGCAACTGGCCGATGATAAGGCGCTGTCGGAGCAGCAACTCAAGGCCCTGGGTTGCCAGGGTGTGAGCCAGCTCGAAGGCGGCATCTGGCACCTGCTGGTGGGCGACTCGGCCCAGGGATTGAGCGCTGCTCTGAAGGCGTTGTCGAGCCGAGACCCGATCCGCACCGGCGTCTGACCCCTACTTATCTACCGCCCTTGCGAGGGCACCGCTCCCCATGCTGATGGCTCTTACCCTCAGCATGGAGAGCGTGCCTGTGAGCACTACACCCACGTCCTTTGAAGACATCGAAGGCGCCCTTAACCCGATTGGTCATCACCTGCTCAACGCCGAAGCACCGTTGCTGCCAGAGCAGAAACCTTCTACCGAACTGGCCTATCTGGAACACCTGAACGGCATCCTCAAAACCTACCACCAGCCGCTTTTCCAGAAGAGCCGAGCACTCTATCAATCGCTGGAACACAGCGACCTGGCAACCCCGGAAGGCCAGGCCCAACTCGCCACGCTCAAAGCCACACTCAATACTCAGTTGCAGCGCCTGGATGACTACGAGCCCGTCGGTGGCAAGGCGCGCAAATCCTTCATGACCTTTGAGGCAGGGTTCTCCGCCCTGACCCACGAGGCAGCCCTCGGTACCCAGGATCGCCTGTTACACCCACAAGAACGCGCGACTCTCGAACGTGTCCCCCTGGGATTGACCCTGCGTCCAGGCCTGTACGCGCTGACCTTCAGCTATCAGAACCGCACCCTCGAATTGGCCGGAGCCTTTGTGCTCACCGAAAAATCCAGCCCGGTGGTGGCCAGCCTGGCGTCAACGCAGGCCGTCGGCGCAGTGATGTTGTTTACCCCAACGCGGGGGATCGAGACATTCGACTCGCTGGCCGAACTGAACGCCCACCTGCTACAGAACATGGAAAGCGCCACCGAACATAACGCTTTCATGAACCTGCTGCCCGCCCGCTATCGCGCCTTGTCGCCAGGGGCGATCTGGCCGCTGGAACTATCGCCCATCGACGGCGAACCGCTGTTTGAACACACCTACAACGCCGTAATCAACAAGCGCACAGAGGACGTCGAGCGAGCCCTGAGCCTCGCGGATAACCCAGACCAAGATGTCAGTCAGTTGCTCAGCGCCCTCGACCGGGCAATCGAAGCCGCCCAGCCCGACCTCACCCCACGCCTGGCGTGGCGCGCCCAACGCTTGCTGGAGCGCTACCTGCGCCATAGCGCCCCAGACTGGTACCGCAGCGCCAGCGAAGCCCGCCGAGTCGCGCTGGCCGGTAACCTGGCGGACTACAACGAAGCCCGCCAGAACCTGCTCGATCTGCTGGGCCCGGTCACCACGCCTGAAACCCTGGCCCGCTATCAACTGCTCGAACGACTGAGCGACGACCTGGATATCCACGACCTGACGCCGGAACACCTGGTGATCAACACCCGTCGCTACGTCTCCCCCATCGGCGAATATGAACACAGTCGTACGCTGATTGACCTGGCCCTGCGCGGGCTGCAAGCCGGTGATGAACAGACGGGCTCGGACTTCCTGAGCAAAACCACACTCACCTATCAAGGGATCCCACTGCCCAAGGCCTACAAAGACCTGACTGTGGCCTGGCTGGTGCAATTGCTCAGCACCTTGCAGCCGCGCATCGACTTTGCCGACGTGCAACAACAGATGCATGCAAAACCCGAAACCAGCCACGCGATCGAACAAATGCTCGACCAGCGGATCAACGCGCTGGCCTATACCGCCCTGCTTCAGGGCCACCTCAGTGAAGATGACTTCCAGTTGGTGCAGAACCTGCGCCGAGGCACCGACACCCGTCTGAGCGCCGCCACCCTGTCGCTGCACGAAGCCCAGTTGCAGGACATGTGGGTACTGCGCCAAAGCGATGCCAACGGCACAGTCACCCGCCTGCTGCTGTGTACCCCGGAAGCACCTCGAGAGCAGCAATTCAAGGCATTCGACAGTGAGATCGCCTGCCAGAACCACATCCTCGGCTGGAGCCTGGACAACGGCACCAAAAGTCCACCAGGCAGCCTCACCGACTACCTGATCAAGCGGGTTGCCCTGCGCTTTCGCGCGGCAATGAAACAAGTATTGATCGGCCTGAGCTTCAAGCCTCATGCCCAGGAATACAAAGAGATCCGCTTTGACAACATCGGTAGCCACGCCAACTGCCTCAAGGCCATGTCAGCCCATGTGCTGGCGACCCGCATCGACGACTATGACTTCAGCACGCCAGGCTGGTATCGCTCCACCAGCACTGCCAACCGCCAGAAACTGCTGAAACTGTCTGAAGATGCCGAAGGTGCATTGCACACCTACAACGACTTCCCGTTATCTGACGCGCGCTTCCCCAGCTTCTCCAGCTACCTGCATGAGCAGGCGAAAAAACGCCTGAACGAGCTGCTGGGGCGCCGCCAGAACGACGTTGACCCCGATACCGTCTGGGCCTTCTCACCTGCGGCGCTGCTCGGTTCGACCCCGCCGCCCCTGACCTACACCCAGCTGTACCGTGACGGCTATGCCGACGGCGTGGGCCTTCTTGACGAGAAGTTCTCTCGCTCTGCCCGCTTCAGAGGCCCGAAAGACGTTGATCTGAGCCCGCTGACCGCTGAAAAGGTCGCTCGTTCGGTCACCGGTATTTGGATCGGCCAACGTTACATTAACGAGGTCAAGGCCCGGCTGTTGAATGCCGGCAGCGCAGATTATGAGTTTCGACGCAATGCAACCCTGAGCATTACCCAGTGCCAGATGCAAAGCGCAGCCCTGGCGTGCCGCCTGCAAGGGTATATCGCCGGGGCCGATTGGGAATGGCTGGAGCGCAGTATCGCCAGCATGGACAATACCGCCGCCGAAACGCGCAGCTCCTACGCCATCCATCGGCTACTGGTCGACGGTGAATGGGTGATCGACAACTTTCTCTTCAGTCACACCGGTTTCCCGACGTTGCTTTACACCCCCAATGCACCGGACGGCATCAGCTTTCGTGAGGCACGGCAGTTCAATTACCTGCTGAAAAAGACCCCCGACATGATCGGTTATTTCACCCTACGGGTAGGTGCTCCGTCCCAAACCCGGGTGCGCGCCTTTCTGGAGAGCGCCAAGGCGCAATTGCCCGAAGACCTGGACAAAACGTCTGCCAGCCCTGCACGGTACGACTCGACCCGCGCCCAATCTCCGCTCCTGGATTTGCGCCAGGCCCTGTACAACATGAAGCTGCAACGCAAGGTCGACGACGTTGAAGGCACCACCGCCAACCGCAGCCAAATGATCATGAGTATTGCGTGGACCTGCGTGGAATGGGTCACCGCCGTTGCCACCGCGCCGTTCCCCATCCTCAGCCTGAGCCTGGGCATGCTGCTGGCGTTCAAGGACGGCATGCTGGCGTTGCACGCCTATCAGCAAGGCGATATTGGCGCCGCCGTGGAGCACTTGATCGGTTACGTGCTCAACAGTGCCGGTGCGGCATTCACCGATCTGCGCCCGGCGTTGGTATCGCTCAAACAACTGGCAAAGCCAACCCTGCGTCAGGTCGCCAAAAGTACCGCCTTGCCAAGCGAGGCCTTGAAACTGATCCAGCCACTGCAACCCAAGCCGCTGGCGCTTGAAGACATGCAAGCGGTGCTGTTCGGTGGCGAGGGCCTTTGGGCGAAAAAGACCCCGGATGCGATTGGCCGCTACTTGCTGTACCGACTGGACCCGGTCACCGGCAAACTGGTCTCCACCACACGTGTGGCAGCCCCCGATGCGCAAGGCGTCTGGAGCCGTACCGGCATCACCGGTGGCGCCCCCAAGTATGAAAAACTGCCCGATACACCGAAACCGCTCAGTCCTTATGAGATTCCGGCGAAGTACGCCAGCAAAATGGAGCTGGCCCTCAACCCGGATGTGCGGGAAGGGATGCTGCAGCAGTCTGAATGGCTATTCGGCTCGCGGAACGTGGTTCTGGGCAGTATAGCCAGTGACCTCAATGCCTTGCGCACGACCTACCTGCAACAAGTCGAACGCCTGACCAGCGACGCCCAGGACTTCTTCAAGAACCTCATCCCGCTGCCGGCCCGCGCCGAAACCCCGGCGATCGAGGCCAGCACCTCATTCTCGCAACTGATCACCAGCGACGCCTTCAGTGGCAACAAAAACCTGGTCATTGGCGCGATACCGGGCTCCATCGCCAGTAAACAACTGCTGATCACCCAGATGGATGCCTTGATCAGCAAGGGGTTCAAGCATCTGTATATCGAGTACCTGCCCACCGATGTCTTCCGCCCCAAACTGGAGAAACTCAACAGCGGCAAATCCTGGCTGCATATCGAACAGCACCTCAAGGCCGTGGATAAAGCCTTAGGTTTTGTCGAAGGTGCCGAGTACTCCTATGTTGCCCTGGTGCGCAAAGCGCAAGAAAAAGGCGTGAAGATCAAAGCCCTGGACGCCTCCACCGCTTATCAACTGGACGATGCCCTGCAATTGGGTGACACCCCGACCACCACGCCCCGGGATAACGCGGTCAGGAACTTCTATTCCCACAAGGCTATCGAGACCGACGCCATCGACGAGCCAGACGCGCGCTGGATTGCGTTGGTGGACTCGTCCCGCCTGCGCACCTTCGATAAGACGCCAGGCCTTGCAGACTTGCAGGACGCCGTCGCATTACGCGTGGAAGATGTGGGCCCGGAGCAGACAGTGGGCCTCTGGCTCGACACGCCCGGCGGCATAGCGGGTGACCCGTTGGCCAAGGCCGATTATCGGTTGACCTTACACACCCCGTACAAAGTTGCGGAGCAAGCCGCGTCGTCCAGCACCGCAGTAGCGCATTACAACAAATACGATATTGATCTGCCCTTCAGTGAAGCCATGATTCGGGAGACCTCTACACAGCATGGACTGGACGCCAGCTATGGCCTAAAAACTCCTGCCCGCAAGGCCTTCCAGAACGCCAGAGAACGCCTGAACACCGATGCCGAAACTTACCTGGCCAACCACCTGCCGCCGGCCAGGCCCGATACATCCGTACTGGCCTCGTCGAAAAGCCCGGAATCATTCTTGGAAAAACTACGCGAAAGCGAGTTTTCGGGACTCGTCCTCGGTGAAGAACACTCTGCACAATCAAGCAAACGGTTACTGCGCGAACAGATGGGAAAACTCAAGGAGCTGGAGTTCAAGACACTGTATGTCGAACAGTTGCTAACCGATCTGCATCAAGCGGACCTGGATATATTCTTGCGTACCCAACGGCTGACGGACAACCTCAAGCGCTATCTCAAGCAGTTGGACAAGCGCTGTATGCCGAACTACCCAGGAAACGATACCTATACTGAGGTCATTCAGGCAGCAGCCAGGCATGGCCTGCGCATTCGAGCACTGGACTGCACCGCCAGTCACATCGTCACGGGGCTGGGGGACACGAACCTGGCGCGCAAGCAGATGTTCAGCTACTTCGCCTCCGAGGTGATCAAGGCCGACCAGGCAGCACATGGGCCTCACAAGTGGGTCGCCTTGGTTGCCAGTGCACATACCAATAACAACCTGGGTGTGCTTGGCCTGGCAGAGCTGCAAGGTGCGGTCAGCCTGCATGTCAGGGATACGGCTCCCGAACTGGCGAAAAATATTCACTCCGGAACCTGGGAGACATTTGCCGAGGGCATGGACCCTTTTGCAAGCGCATTGCGCAGCGACCTCACCCTGGAGGCCGGTATCAAAGGGACAAAAGCCCCCACGCCCTTTACACCGGTGGACCAGAAACGATTGAAGCGGCCAGGCCTGTTTCTGATCGAACGCCCATCGCCGGCGCAGAGCAATGTGCTGCACCGCTCCCGCACCGGGGAAATCGTGTCGACACCGATCAAGGTCGACGACAAGGGCATGTTTTACGTCGAACGCTGGGAACCGATGCAGGGCAAGCGCTTCAGGTACGCAAGCACGTTGATAGGAGCGCTGCGGGCGGAAGTGGGGTTGGTACCCGCGCCTTGAGTCATTGAGGGTTTAACCTTGATTTCATGACTGCCAACAAAAAACCCGCTGGGCCAATGTGGCCCAGCGGGTTTCTTGTTTTTACAGTCGTTCGATCAGAAATCTGCCAACTGCCAAACCTCGTACGCTGGTGTTTCATAGGGGTGACTGAGCTTCAATGCGGCCACAACGACCTTGATCAACTCATCCGCCACCACCAGCTCAACCTTCCATTCTTCAACCCTTTCAACCTGGCCCACCTGACCAATAAAAGGCTGGCTGCCGTCCATCGGTCGGAACTGGCCCTGGCCCAGCACTTGCCAGGCACAGCTGTCGTAGGTGCCGATGCGCCCGCCGCCCGCTGCGAAGACGGCGGTTTTCACCGTCTCCACATGGCTGTCGGGCACAAAGAAGCTGAGCTTGTACACCGGCTTAGTTCACCCACACGCGAGCGTTGCGGAACATGCGCATCCACGCGCCGTCTTCGTTCCACTCTTCCGGGCGCCACGAGTTCTGCACGGCGCGGAACACACGCTCCGGGTGCGGCATCATGATGGTGACGCGACCGTCGCGACTGGTCAGCCCGGTGATCCCGCGTGGCGAGCCGTTCGGGTTGGCCGGGTAGTTTTCGGTGACCTTGCCATGGTTGTCGACAAACCGCAGGGCCACGGTACCGGACAAGTCGGCTTCCAGCAGTGCTTCTTCGCTGGAGAACTCGGCATGACCTTCGCCGTGGGCAATGGCGATTGGCATGCGCGAACCGGCCATGCCTTGCAGGAAGATCGAGTTGGATTCCTGCACCTGAACCATTGCAACACGGGCTTCGAACTGCTCGGAACGGTTACGCACAAAGTGCGGCCAGAACTCGCTGCCCGGGATCAGTTCGCTGAGGTTGGACATCATCTGGCAACCGTTGCACACACCCAGGGTAAAGCTGTCGTTACGCTCGAAGAACCCCTGGAACGCGTCGCGGGCACGGCTGTTGAACAAGGCCGACTTGGCCCAGCCTTCACCGGCACCCAGTACGTCGCCGTAGGAGAAACCACCGCAGGCCACCAGGCCTTTGAACTCGTTGAGGTCAACGCGACCGGCGAGGATATCGCTCATGTGCACGTCGATCGCATTGAAACCGGCCCGGTCGAACGCAGCTGCCATTTCCACCTGGCCGTTGACGCCCTGCTCACGCAGTACGGCAATTTGTGGGCGGATGCCTTTCTTGATGTAAGGCGCAGCGATGTCCTGGTTGACGTCGAAGCTGAGCTTGGTGCTCAGGCCCGGGTTGTCTTCTTCCAGGATCACGTCGAATTCCTGCTCGGCGCAGTCAACGTTGTCCCGCAGGCGCTGGATCTGGTAGCTGGTCTCGGCCCATTGGCGTTGCAGCAGACGGCGTTGGCCTTCAAACACGGTATCGCCGTTGAAGACGATGTTGATTTCGCCGTTGTTGATCGGCTGGCCGACCACCGCCACGCAGTCACCCAGGCCAGCGGCGCTGAACTGTGCAAGCACGTCTGGAGTGGCGTCCTGGCGAACCTGGATCACCGCGCCCAACTCTTCGTTGAACAGGATCGCAGCGATGTCGGCGGAAGTTTCCGCCAGGCCGTCGAGGTTCAGGCTCAGGCCGCAGTGACCGGCAAAGGCCATCTCGACCACACTGGTCAGCAGACCACCGTCGGAACGGTCATGGTAAGCCAGCAGGTGACCGTCGGCATTCAGGCCCTGGATTACGGCGAAGAAGGCTTTCAAGTCTTCGGCGTCGTCGACGTCCGGAGCGTGTTGGCCGAGCTTGCCGTGCACCTGGGCAAGGATCGAGGCGCCCATGCGATTCTGGCCGCGACCGAGGTCGATCAGGATCAGGTCGGTGGTGCCCTTGTCCATGCGCAGTTGCGGGGTCAGGGTCTGGCGGATATCGGTGACAGGCGCAAAGCCGGTGACAATCAGCGACAACGGTGAGGTGACGCTCTTGTCCACGCCTTCATCGTTCCAGCGCGTGGCCATGGACATGGAGTCCTTGCCCACTGGAATGGTGATGCCCAGCTCAGGACACAGCTCCATGCCGACTGCTTTAACCGTGTCGTACAGGCGCGCATCTTCACCTGGGTGACCGGCAGCGGACATCCAGTTGGCCGACAGTTTAATGTCAGAGATCTTGCCGATACGCGAAGCCGCGATGTTGGTCAGCACTTCGCCGATGGCCATACGGCCCGACGCCGGAGCGTCCAGCAGTGCCAGCGGTGTGCGCTCGCCCATGGCCATGGCTTCACCGGTGTAGACGTCGAAACTGGTGGCGGTGACGGCAACGTCAGCCACCGGAACCTGCCACGGGCCAACCATTTGATCACGGGCAACCAGACCGGTAATGGTGCGGTCGCCAATGGTGATCAGGAAGCTTTTGCTGGCAACGGCCGGGTGGTGCAGGACGCGCTCCACGCAATCGGCGATGGCCAGGGTCGACGGATCAAAATCGTCGCCCAGTTCGTTTTCACGCACGGCCGAACGGTGCATGCGCGGGGCTTTGCCCAGCAGCACTTCCAGCGGCATGTCCACCGGGCTGTTGCCGAAGTGGCTATCCGTGACAGTAAGCTGCGGCTCGGCAGTGGCTTCGCCAACCACGGCAAACGGGCAGCGCTCGCGCTCGCAGATCGCCTGGAAGCGTTCGAAGTCTGCAGGACCCACCGCCAACACGTAGCGCTCCTGAGATTCGTTGCTCCAGATTTCGTGCGGGGCCATGCCCGGCTCGTCGTTTGGAATGTTGCGCAGTTCGAAGCGGCCGCCACGGTCGCCATCGTTGACCAGTTCCGGGAAGGCGTTGGACAAACCGCCCGCGCCGACGTCGTGGATGAAGCTGATCGGGTTCTTGTCACCCAACTGCCAGCAACGGTCGATGACTTCCTGGCAACGGCGTTCCATCTCAGGGTTTTCGCGCTGTACGGAAGCGAAGTCCAGGTCTGCCGAGCTGGTGCCGGTAGCCATGGAGGAAGCCGCGCCGCCGCCCAGGCCGATCAGCATCGCCGGGCCACCGAGGACGATCAGCTTGGAGCCGACGAGAATTTCGCCCTTCTGGACGTGATCTTCACGGATGTTACCCATGCCACCCGCCAACATGATCGGCTTGTGGTAGCCGCGCACTTCATCGCCATGCGGGGTGGTGATGGACTGCTCGAACGTACGGAAGTAGCCGGTCAGGGCCGGGCGACCGAACTCATTGTTGAACGCGGCGCCGCCCAGCGGGCCTTCGATCATGATGTCCAGCGCGGTGACAATGCGCTCAGGCTTGCCGTACGGCACTTCCCACGGCTGCTCGAAGCCCGGGATCTGCAAGTTGGAGACGGTGAAACCGGTGAGGCCAGCCTTTGGCTTGGCACCACGACCGGTTGCACCTTCGTCGCGAATCTCGCCGCCGGAGCCGGTGGCTGCGCCCGGGAACGGGGCAATCGCGGTCGGGTGGTTGTGGGTCTCGACTTTCATCAGGATGTGCACCGGCTCCTGCACCGCGCCGTACTGGCGGGTTTCAGGGTCCGGGAAGAAACGACCGGCCACGCTGCCGACGATCACCGAGGCGTTGTCTTTATAAGCCGACAGAACGCCTTCGCTGTGCATCACGTAGGTGTTCTTGATCATGCCGAACAGGCTTTTTTCCTGGCTCTGGCCGTCGATGTCCCAACTGGCGTTGAAGATCTTGTGACGGCAGTGCTCAGAGTTGGCCTGGGCGAACATCATCAGTTCGATGTCGTGCGGGTTGCGCTTGAGACCGTTGAAGGCGTTGACCAGGTAGTCAATTTCGTCTTCAGCCAGGGCCAGGCCCAACTCGGTGTTGGCTTTTTCCAGGGCGGCGCGACCACCACCGAGCACGTCAATCGCAGTCAGCGGCTTGGGTTCGGCGTGGCTGAACAGACCGGCGGCCTGCTCCAGCTGGCCCACGATAATCTGGGTCATGCGGTCATGCAGGCTACTGGCGATCAGCTCGGCCTCGGCATCGCTGAATTGGCCGGCGACGTAGAAGGCGATCCCGCGTTCCAGGCGCTGGATTTTTTCCAGGCCGCAGTTGCGGGCGATGTCGCTGGCCTTGCTCGACCAGGGCGAGATGGTGCCGAACCGTGGCAGAACCAGGAACAAGCGGCCACTAGGCTCTTGGACTGGGACGCTGGGACCGTACTTCAGAAGGCGCGCCAGCACTTGCTGCTCGTCGGAAGTCAAAACGCCGGTAACGTCGGCGAAGTGAGCAAATTCGGCATATAAGCCACTGACAGCCGGGACTTTCTGGCTCAGTTGCTCAAGGAGTTTGCTGTGGCGAAAGGCAGAAAGGGCAGGAGCGCCGCGCAGGATCAACATCTTCGGGACAGCCTCGGGAAGGGGTGTGCTTTGAGGCCGTGCATTCTAGCGTAAACCGCCGCCAACGGCACCCGAAACGGCACCGGTGGCCGCTGCCGGACGTCAGTTGGCATAAATTGCACCGTATCAGAGGGCCATCAGGGTTATTCGCGACAGTTATTTTAACCGTCACAATGGCTCGCCAGGCCCCGTTTCTACGGCCTCCAGCCCGGCTTGCGGGGCGCTAGCAGACAACGCCCACGCTGTCGAGATATGGCGCCGAGGGTCCTTTGCGTATACTGCGCAGATGTTTTCCCCAACTGCTTTGCGCCCGCGATGCGCCAAATGGCTCATCGTCACCGGACTCTTCCTGATGCTCAGCGCCTGTGTTGATAAACCCAGCACGCTCGAGCGAATCAAGGAGGATGGCGTATTGCGGGTGGTCACCCGAAACAGCCCGGCCACCTATTTCCAGGACCGCAACGGCGAAACCGGTTTCGAATACGAACTGGTCAAGCGCTTTGCCGACGAACTGGGCGTGAAGCTGGAAATCGAGACCGCCGACAACCTTGATGACCTGTTCGCACAGGTGGGTAAACCCAATGGCCCGGTACTGGCCGCCGCCGGCCTGGTCAGCAGTGAACAGCGTCGCCAGCAGGTGCGCTTCTCTCATCCTTATCTGGAAGTCACGCCACAGATCATCTACCGCAACGGCCAGTCTCGTCCCACCACGGCGGCGGATCTGGTGGGCAAGAAGATCATGGTGCTCAAGGGCAGCACCCACGCCGAGCAATTGGCCGCGCTGAAAAAGCAATTTCCCGCGATTGAATATGAAGAGTCCGACGCCGTTGAGGTGGTCGACCTGTTACGCATGGTCGACGAAGGGCAAATCGACCTGACGTTGGTGGACTCCAATGAAGTGGCGATGAACCAGGTGTACTTCCCCAACGTGCGGGTCGCCTTTGACCTGGGGGATGCCAGCCACCAGGCCTGGGCCGTGGCCCTTGGCGAAGACAACAGCCTGCTCAATGAGGTCAACAGCTACCTCGACAAGGTAGAGAAGAACGGCACCTTGCAGCGTCTGAAAGATCGCTATTACGGGCACGTCGATGTACTCGGCTATGTCGGCGCCTATACCTTTGCCCAACATCTGCAACAGCGCCTGCCAAAATACGAAAAGCACTTCAAGACCTACGCCAAGGAAGAAAAGGTCGATTGGCGCCTGTTGGCAGCCATTGGTTACCAGGAGTCGCTATGGCAACCGGCAGTCACATCCAAGACCGGCGTACGCGGCCTGATGATGCTGACCCAGAACACCGCCCAGGCGATGGGCGTGTCCAACCGCCTGGACGCCAAACAGAGCATCATGGGCGGCGCCAAGTACCTGGCCAGGATCAAGGATGAGCTGGACGACAAGATTGCCGAGCCGGATCGCACCTGGTTCGCCCTCGCCGCCTACAACGTCGGCACCGGTCACCTGGATGACGCCCGCAAGCTGGCCGCAAAAGAAGGACTGAACCCGAACAAGTGGCTGGACGTGAAGAAAATGCTGCCGCGGCTGTCGCAGAAGCAGTGGTACAGCAAGACCCGCTACGGCTATGCCCGAGGCGGTGAGCCGGTGCATTTCGTGGCGAACATCCGGCGCTACTACGATATCTTGACCTGGGTGACCCAGCCGCAGTTGGAAGGCAACCAGGTGGTGGAAGGCAATCTGCATGTGCCGGGCGTGGACAAGACCAAGCCCACCGAAGAAACGCCGCAGTTGTAACTCGATCGCCCCAACACTGCAAAAAACCTGTGGGAGCCGGGCTTGCCCGCGATGACGTTGTGTCAGTCAGCCCATGTATTACTGACCCACCGCTATCGCGGGCAAGCCCGCTCCCACAGTTGATCTCCTGTGTTTTATAGGCCGGTGATCAGATGCACCACCCCACCCGCCAACACCATAACCCCCGGCACACCTGCCGCCCGTAGCGCCACCGCATCCAGTCGCCCCGGTTCGTGCAGTTGCACCCGCACTCGAGTCAACGCCACCCGTTGTTGCGACTTGAGATTGCCCGCACCACCCAGCGCACTCAACACCCCTGGCGCCAGGGGTGCTTCGCCCGTCGGCACAGCAACCGCCTCGACAATCAAATCCGGCGTCAGGGCCTTCCAGAACGCTCGCTGCAATTTCTCGAACATGCTCAGTTCTCCACAACCAAAGAGGTTTCGACGGTCGCCGCGTGGTACAGGCGCAAGGCCTCGCGTACTTGCGCGGCTTCTTCCAGGCCCAGCACTTGGCGGGCGATCAACTGGCAGTCCGCCAGGTTCAGCTCACGCACGGTGGCCTTGATGGTCGGGATCAGCGGCACGCTGACCGACAACTCATCCACCCCCAGCCCAATCAACATCGGCACTGCCAGTGCCTCCGAAGCCAAAGCGCCGCAGACACCCACCCATTTGCCATGAGCATGGGCAGCCTTGACCGTGCTGGCGATCAGGCGCAACACCGCCGGATGAAAGCTGTCGGCCTGGCTGGCCAGACGCGGGTGATCACGGTCCATCGCCAGGGTGTATTGGGTCAGGTCGTTGGTGCCGATAGAGAAAAAATCCACCTCCGGCGCAAACAGATCCGCCATCAAGGCCGCCGAGGGCACCTCGATCATGATCCCCAGTTTCGGCAGCTCCGTAAGTCCCAGGGCTTGTGCTTCCTCTTGCAGAATCTTGCGCGCCAGGCGCAGCTCCGACAGCAGGCTAACCATCGGCAACATGATATGCAGACGAGTCAGGCCCACGCTGGCGAGGATCGCCCGAAACTGTTCGCGCAACAGCTCAGGGCGCTCCAGACACAGGCGAATCCCGCGCAGCCCGAGGAATGGATTGGTCTCGCTGTCCATCGGCACATAGGCCAACGGCTTGTCGCCACCCACGTCCAGGGTGCGGACCACCAGATTGCGGTCCGGCCCCAACGCCCTGGCGATGGCGCTGTAAGTGCCGGCCTGCTCTTCAGGGCTCGGCGCACGATTGCGATCCAGGTAGAGGAACTCCGAACGCAGCAGGCCCACGCCTTCACCGCCCAGGGCCAGCGATTGCTCGACCTCTTGCAGCGAGGCAACGTTGGCCGTCACTTCCACGTGATGACCGTCACGCGTAGTGGCGGCCAGTGAAGCCTGCTCCACTTCCCGTTGGCGGCGTAGCACTTGCTGTTGGCGAGTGGCCTGCAATTGCTCGATTTCGGCTACGTCCGGGCTCAGGTGCAACTCACCCTTGTCGGCATCCAGTAGTACCTGTCTACCGTTGGCCAACGTCAGCACTTGCATCGGTACGCCGCAGATCGCAGGCAGGCCAAGGGCACGGGCGAGAATCGCGACATGGCTGGTGGCGCCACCACCGACCGTGACAAAACCCAACACCTTGCGGGTATCAAGGCTGGCGGTTTGCGAAGGAGTCAGTTGTTCGGCGATGAGGATCGCTTGCTCCGGCACATCCCAGGCGCTGTCCTTGACCCCGAGGATCAGCTTCAGCACCCGCTGGCCGACGTCTGCCAAGTCGGCGGCGCGCTCGGCAAGCAGCGCGCTGCCCAAGCCCTGGAATAGCGTGGCCGTGGCAACCGTGGCACTGTTCCAGGCGAACGCAGCGCTCTTGCCCTGGGCCAACAGAGCGTGGGCCTGCTCCAGCAACGTCGGGTCTTCCAGCAACTCTTGATGAGCACGGAAAATTTCCGCCTGAGCGCTGCCTACAGCCTTGGCCTGCAACGCTTGCAGGGCCTCGGTGGCCTGCAACAGGCCGCTCACCAGCGCGACACGTTCGACGGCTTCGCCGGCGCCCGCTTCAGTGATGCTCAGTTCCGGTTCGGCCACCTGCACCACTTGGCCAAACGCCGAACCCGGCGACGCACACACGCCTCGCAGCAGGTTCGCCGATGACGCCGGCGCGACCGGTTCGACGGTCTCGGCATGGGCAACCACCACCGTCTCGCCGCATCCTTCGGCCAGCAACGCCACCAACGCCTTGATCGCCGCGTCAGCATCATCCCCCGCCGCACTCACCTGTAAGGTATCGCCCTGCACCGTCTGCAGCGCCATGATCGCCACCAGCGATTTGGCATTGGCGCTCTGGGTTTGTTTGTGCAGATAAATACTTGCCTTGAAGCCCTTCGCCGCCTGGGCAAACACCGCCGCCGGCCGGGCATGCAGGCCATTGGCATTGGGCAGCGTCAGGGGCTTGGAAAACAGCGCATCGCCCTCTTCTTCCGCCACGTCATCAGCACCCGCCACAGGCGTCACCCGCAGCAACGCTTGCCCCTCCGCCACCACACCAGCGCCCGGCGTCAGCAGCACAAACGGTTCGCCACTGACCACCAGCATCAGGGTCAGCAAACTGCGAGCATTGAGCGCGATAAAGTCGGCATCGAATTCGATCAGCGGCTGGCCGGCCTGTACCCGCTGGCCTTCCTCGACCAACCGGGTAAAGCCCTTGCCGGCCAGGTTCACAGTGTCCAGGCCGATGTGCATCAGCACCTGAACGCCGTTGTCGCCGGTGACACTCACCGCATGGCCACTGTCCTGGATATTGCTGATCACCCCGGCCAGGGGCGCACAGAGTGTCTGCGATGTCGGGTCGATACACAGGCCATCGCCAATCAGCCGGCTGGAGAACACCGGATCGGGCACCTGGTCCAGGGGCAGCAGCACACCGGACAAGGGCGCCAGCAGTTCCAGGGGTTGGGTTGTGGTCATGACTTCACCTGCTGTTTTGTTCTGTAAAAATCATCGAGCAAACGATGGAGATCCAATGTGGGAGCTGGCTTGCCTGCGATGGCGGTAGGTCCGCTACCTTATCGACCAACTGACACACCGCAATCGCGGGCAAGCCCGCTCCCACATAAAGCCCATTTATTTCCACCAGTATTCGACTTGCACACCAAAATTCGATCCATGCCGCGCCGTGCCGTAGGCGCCGGTGTCGGACAACGCCGAACCCGCCGCCAGTTCATTGGCCGCACGCTTGGCTGCTTCGTTCCAGGTCGCGTACGTGTAATACAAACGCACTTCCGGCCGCGCCCAGAAATCCGGGCCTTTAGGCGACCAGGTCGGGGCGAAGGTAAATTTGCTCAACTTGCGCGTACCACCGGTGGCCTCAACCTGATCATGACCCAGCTCGGTCACCAGCTTGAACTGCTCGGTGATCGCATAGGCCGGGCGCACACCGATGGACATCCAGGTCTGATCCTGGCTGCCCGGGCGAATGTCTTTCTGGTACACCGCCTCGACCTGGCCGCCAAAACGCGGCGTCACTTGCCAGTCGAAAAACTCCACGGCGCGGTAGCTTTTGCTGCTGTTATCCAAGGCCGTATTGCCGGTGTAGCCGAGGCCTGTGCCCGGGCCTTCGCCATATTGCAGCGCGAACTTGTTCCGCCCGCCGAGGAAAGGTTTCTGTACGTGCTGGGCGGTGATGGCCCAGCCACTGTTGGCGTCGCGACCACCGGCCTTTTCGATGTAACTCAACCCCAGCTCAAGCTCGCCGCCAGGGTTGGTCTTGAAGCCGGCTACGTTGAAGTCATGACGAGTGGCGTATTCCTTCTGGTACAGGTTGTCCTTGCGGGAAATCGCGTAGCTGTATTTCAGGTCGCCAATTTTCACGTCCTCAATACCGCCACCCGTGGCGCTCTGGTTCCAGTAGTAGAAATCGGAAATATGGATGTCGTTACGTTTGTAGTAACGCCGACCGGCCCACAGCGAACCACCGTTGAGGTTGGGCAGATTCGACCACTGCGCATACATCTGCGGCATACGCGCCGAGCCGTTGTTTTCGCCCTGGAACTTCAGCTCGCGGTCGTACTGGTTATACAGCGAGGCCATGGCATCAACGCTGAGCACCGAACCATCGTCGAGGGTCAACAGGTCCTGGCGCAACTCCAGCTCGGCGTACTGTTCGCATTCGTTACCCAGACGGTATTTCGATGGCGCACCGGGCAGTTGAAAACACTGCTGCTTGCCACTGCCCGTCGAGGTCCCCGCACCACTGCGCAAGTAACCGGCAAACTCCAGTCCCTGGGCAGCAAAAGGTAAAGACAGACAAGAGGCGACGAGGCCCAGTTTTATTGTTGTTTTCATACAGCGCTCCGATATTTTTATTATGTTTTTGGCTCATTTTTTTGTACCCCCCTGTAGCCGCTGCCGAGGAACGAGGCTGCGATCCAGTGCGCAGCACTGGTAAACGGTCATCACGGTTTCTCCCAAGACGCCACGGTGATCCATCGCAGCCTGGCAGCAGCGGCTACAGTTCTGCTCTTCAGTCCTTGAGGTGCAGCACAAAGGACTCATAAGGACGCAACGACACCAGACTCGTACGCCGCGGGCAGTCGGGGTAGTTACTGATCAGCAGGCGTTGTTCGATCCCCTGATTGAAAAGTCTTTGCGGCAATTGGACCTGGCACGGTGTGCCGTAGAAGTTGTTCACCACCAGCAAACGCTCGCCGTGGCCTTCGCGCAGATAGGCCCAGACCTGCAGGTGATCCGGCAGCAATTGGCGGTAAACGCCTTCCTGAATCAGCGGCTCATGGCGGCGCAGGGCGATCAGCGTGCGGTAGTGATGCAGCACCGATTCCGGGTCATCGAGTTGGCTTTCGACGTTGATCTGCGCGGCATTGGCCGGGATGCCGATCCACGGTTTACCACTGCTGAAACCGGCGTTGGCCCCCTCATTCCATTGCATCGGTGTGCGGCTATTATCCCGGGACTTCTGCATGATCGCCGCCATGCTTTCAGCTTCGGACTCACCGGCATCGCGCTTGAGCCGATAGATGTTCAGGGTCTCGACATCACGGTACTGCTCGATCTTGTCGAAACCGGGATTGGTCATCCCCAGTTCTTCGCCTTGATAGACAAAGGGCGTGCCTTGCAGGAAGTGCAGCGCAGTGGCGAGCATCTTCGCCGAGACCACGCGGTGCTCGCCGTCGTCGCCAAAACGCGAGACCACTCGCGGCTGATCGTGGTTACACCAGAACAGCGCGTTCCAGCCGCCACCGGCCTGCATGCCCAACTGCCAGTCGGAAAGAATCTGCTTGAGCTGCAAGAAATCGAAGTCGGCCCGCACCCACTTTTGCAGGTTCGGGTAATCCACTTTCAGGTGATGAAAGTTGAAGGTCATCGACAGCTCTTTCGACTCGGGACGCGAGTAGCGAATGCAGTGCTCAAGGCTGGTGGAAGACATCTCGCCGACGTTGATCAGGTCATGGCCTTCAAAGACTTCGCGGTGCATTTCCTGCAGGTACTCGTGCACGTTCGGGCCGTCGGTGTAGAAACGACGACCGTCGCTGTTGTCTTCCGGGAAGTCTTTCGGCTTGGAGATCAGGTTGATCACATCCAGGCGAAAACCTCCCACACCCTTGTCACGCCAGAAACGCATCAGCTTGAATACTTCGGCGCGAACCTTGGGGTTATCCCAATTGAGGTCGGCCTGGGTGTGGTCGAACAGGTGCAGGAAGTACTGGCCGGTCTGCGCCTCATACTCCCAGGCCGAGCCACCGAACTTGGACTCCCAATTGTTCGGCTGGTCGCGCCAGATGTAGAAATCGCGGTACGGGTTGTCGAGGCTGCTGCGGGCTTGCTGGAACCACTCGTGTTCGATGGAGGTGTGGTTGACCACGATGTCCAGCATCAGCTTGATCCCGCGCTTGGCGGCTTCGCTGATCAGCAGGTCGCAGTCGGCCATGGTCCCGTAGCTGGGGTCGATGGCGTAGTAGTCGCTGATGTCGTAGCCATTGTCGCGCTGGGGCGATCGCAGGAACGGGGTGATCCACAGGCAATCAACGCCAAGCCACTTCAGGTAATCAAGTTTGTCCACGACACCCAGCAAGTCACCGGTGGCGTTACCCGCGTGGCTGTGGAAGCTTTTGGGGTAGATCTGGTAGATCACCGAGTGTTGCCAGTCTTGCATGGTGGTTTCCTTCAGTTTTTGTATTGGCCCTGAGGGCCTCATCGCAGGCAAGCCAGCTCCCACACTTGAGTGTGTTCACAAAACAAATGTGGGAGCCGGGCTTGCCCGCGATAGCGATCTATCAGGCAACCCTGTACCCAGGCCGAACAATCTTCATGCTCAACCCACAGGTCAGCACAAACGGCACCACGATCGCGATGACCATGCCGATGACAAAGCTTGGGATGTACTGCGGAATGATCGAGATAAAACCAGGCAAGCCACCCACCCCGATGGCCGAGGCCTGGACCTTGTTCAGCGAGAGGAAAATACTGCCCAGCGCCGAGCCGGTCAGGGCCGCATAAAACGGAAACTTGAAGCGCAGGTTGACCCCAAACATCGCCGGTTCAGTGATGCCGAAATAAGCGGAAATCGCCGAAGTCGAGGCCATGCTTTTATCCCGCGCATTACGGCTCATGTAGAACACACCGAGCGCCGCGCTGCCCTGGGCCAGGTTGGACATGACAATCATCGGCCAGATAAACGTGCCGCCCTGGGTGGAAATCAGCTGCAGGTCCACCGCGAGGAACATGTGGTGCATGCCGGTGATCACCAGCGGCGCATACAACAGGCCGAAGATCGCCCCGCCGACCATTGGCGCCAGGTCAAACAGGGTGACGACACCTTCGGTGATCAGGATGCCCAGGTGACGGGTCACCGGGCCTATGATCGCCAGCGCCAGCACACCGGTGACGACGATCGTGGTGATCGGTACCACCAGCAGTTGAATGGCATTCGGCACGCGGGCCCGCAGCCATTTTTCAATCACGCTCATGACGTAGGCCGCCATCAGGATCGGCAGGATTTGCCCCTGGTAGCCGACCTTCTCGATCTTGAACCAGCCGAAAATATCGAAGTACGGCAGGCTCTGGCCGTCGAGCCCGGCCACCGCCTTGCCGTAGTTCCAGGCATTGAGCAGGTCCGGGTGCACCAGCATCAGGCCAAGGACGATGCCGAGGATTTCACTGCCGCCAAAGCGCTTGGCCGCCGACCAGCCCACCAGCGCCGGCAGGAACACGAACGAGGTGTTGGCCATCAGGTTGATCAGGCTCCACAGACCATCCAGGTTCGGATAGGCCTCAAGCAAGGTCTTGTCCGCAATGAACATGCCCTTGGCGCCCATCAGGTTGTTCACGCCCATCAACAGGCCGGCAATGATCAGCGCCGGCAGGATGGGCATGAACACATCGGAGAACACCCGCACCAGACGCTGCATGGGGTTGGTTTTTTCGACGCCCTTTTGCTTCACGTCGGCAATGGTCGAGGCGGCAAGACCGGTCTGTTCGCGCAGGGCGGCGTAGACCTTTTCCACTTCGCCGGGGCCGATCACGATCTGGAACAAGCCGCCGGTGAAAAAGGAGCCCTTGACCAGATCGATCTGGTTCAGCTCGCTGCTCTTGACCAGGCTCGGGTCCTTGAGGGCCAGGCGCAGGCGGGTCACACAGTGGGCCGCTTGCTCAAGGTTGTCGCTGCCCCCGAGGCTCTGGAGAATCTCGCGGGCAATAGTCGGATAGTCGTGGCTCATGCTTGGTTTCCACTTGGTTTTTTTGTTATTCGGGCAGTCATTGGCAGCACGCCGAGGGCAAAAGTACTCGTACAGACGAGTTAAAGCAACAACTCGTACAGACGAGTTTGGAATTAATTGATTTTCTGTTTTTCGGGTCAGATATTTCCGTGATTAGCCAATAGGTTGAATGGACAAACCCCACCTCTGGCTCTAAGGTTCCTGCCTTGAACGCAAACGCGGCACAGAGCCCTCCCCATGAGCAAATACAACCAGATCTACACCGATCTGCTTGCCAGCATCACCACCGAACGCCTGCAACGCGGCACTCGCCTGCCCTCCGAAACCGAACTGATGGACGCCTATCAGGCCAGCCGCGGCACCGTGCGCCGGGCTATCGAGCAGCTGCAGGAGCGTGGGTTCGCGCAAAAGATTCATGGCAAAGGCACCTTTGTACTGTCGCCCAACCCCATCGAGTTCCAGTTGGGCGGGATTGTCAGCTTCCGCGAAACCCATGCCGACCTGGGGGATGACGTGCGCACCGACGTCGTCGAGTTCTCCCAGTTCCCGCTGGAAGGCGCGCTGCTGGAACACATCGAGGCCGAAGCCGGCAGCCTGATCACCCGGATCAAGCGGGTACGGCGCATCGGTGGCAAACGGGTGATCCTCGACATCAACCACTTCGTCGCCGAGCTGATCCCGGGGCTGGATCGAGACATTGCCGAGCAGTCGATCTACGCGTTTATCGAGCAGACATTGCAGCTGCAGATCAGCTACGCCCAGCGCACCATCGAAGCGCTGCCGCGGGGCAAGGATGATCAACTGCACCTGGACCTGGAGGGTCAAAGCCATGTGATCGTGGTGAGTAACCAGACGTTTTTGCAGGACGGGCGGCAGTTCGAGTACACCGAGTCGCGGCATACGCTGGATAAGTTTTACTTTTCGGATATTGCGCGGCGGTGAAGCGAGAAAGGGAAAAGCACAGTGGATATTCCGAACAAATGGCGTGAACAATTCCCGCATGCGCTCATTGAGCAGCAAGCCATCGGTGAATCGCGGGCTGACGTCTTTCGCCTACGCCAGGACAGCGGTGCGGATCTGTTCCTGAAGGCCGAGCCCCTGATAGAGTGGGGAGAACTTGCGGACGAAATCGAACGCCTTCGGTGGCTCCGGCAGGTTGATTTACCGGCACCTATCGTTCTGGATGAGCTGACAGAAAACCATCGCCACTGGTTGCTGATGACTGCCCTACCGGGGCAGGACCTGGCCAGCGTCAACACGCTCTCTGCCGCGCAAATCATCGACATCCTGGCGACTGCCCTGCGTACATTGCATCAGATACCCCTTGCGCTATGCCCGTTCGATCACGCGCTTGAGCAGAGGATCGCGGTCGCGCAGGAGCACGTCAGCGCCGGTCTGGTTGACGAGACGGATTTCGACGATGAACGATTGGGACGAAGCGCCACAGATGTATTCGCAGAACTCATATCAACCCAGCCAAAGGCTCATGACCTGGTGGTGGCCCACGGTGACGCCTGCCTGCCAAATTTCATGGCAGCAGACGGTCGCTTCAGCGGCTTCATCGACTGCGGACGCCTGGGGATCAGTGACCGTTATCAGGACCTGGCCCTCGCGGCACGCAGCATCGAACGCAACCTTGGGCCGGCATGGGTAAAACCATTCTTTGAGCTTTACGGTGTAGAACCCGATGAGCAGCGCATGAAGTTCTACTGCCTGCTGGACGAGTTCTTCTAACCTGGCCTGTAGCCTCAAATGCAAAACCCCGGCACATGGCCGGGGTTTTGTTATTCAGCGATCACCTGCTACGGCAGGATCACTCCCACTCAATGGTCGCCGGCGGCTTGCTCGACACGTCATACGTGACGCGCGAGATGCCTTCGATTTCATTGATGATACGGCCGCTGACGGTTTCCAGCAGTTCGTACGGCAGGTGCGCCCAACGGGCGGTCATGAAGTCGATGGTTTCCACCGCACGCAAGGCCACGACCCAGGCGTAACGACGGCCATCGCCTACAACACCCACCGATTTCACCGGCTGGAACACCACGAACGCCTGGCTGACCTTGTGGTACCAGTCGGCCTTGCGCAGTTCTTCGATGAAGATGTGGTCGGCGCGACGCAGCAGGTCGGCGTATTCCTTCTTCACTTCACCCAGGATCCGCACGCCCAGGCCCGGGCCCGGGAATGGGTGGCGGTAGACCATGTCGTACGGCAGGCCCAGTTCCAGGCCCAGACGACGGACTTCGTCCTTGAACAGTTCGCGCAACGGCTCAACCAGCTTGAGGTTCATCTCCTCAGGCAGGCCACCCACGTTGTGGTGGGACTTGATCACGTGGGCCTTGCCGCTCTTGGCGCCAGCTGACTCGATCACGTCCGGGTAGATGGTGCCCTGGGCGAGGTACTTGATGTTGTCCAGTTTGTTGGACTGGGCATCGAATACGTCGATGAAGGTGCGGCCGATGATCTTGCGCTTCTTCTCCGGGTCGGACTCGCCGGCCAGGTTGTTCAGGAACTGATCTTCAGCGTTGGCGCGGATCACCTTGACGCCCATGTTCTCGGCGAACATGGCCATCACTTGCTCGCCTTCGTGCAGGCGCAGCAGGCCGTTGTCGACGAAGACGCAGGTCAGTTGGTCGCCGATGGCTTTGTGCAGCAGCGCCGCTACCACCGAGGAGTCAACGCCGCCGGACAGGCCCAGCAGGACGTTGTCGGTGCCGACCTGGGCACGGATGTTGGCGATGGCGTCTTCAGCAATTTTCGACGGGGTCCACAGCGCTTCGCACTGGCAGATGTCGAGGATGAAGCGCGACAGGATGCGACCGCCTTGCTTGGTGTGGGTCACTTCCGGGTGGAACTGCACACCGTAGTAGCCGCGCTCGTCGTTGAACATGCCGGCGATCGGGCAGCTCGGGGTGCTGGCCAGGATGTGGAAGTCTTCCGGCATCCTGGTGACCTTGTCACCGTGGCTCATCCACACGTCGAGACCGAACAGGCCGTCGGCGTCGATGTGGTCTTCGATACCGTCCAGCAGGCGGCTCTTGCCGACGACATCAACGCGGGCGTAACCGAATTCACGCAGCTCGGAACCTTCGACCTTGCCGCCCAGCTGCTCGGCCATGGTCTGCATGCCGTAGCAGATACCGAAGACCGGCACGCCCAGGTCAAACACGGCTTGCGGGCAGCGAGGGCTGTTGGCTTCGTGTACCGACTCGGGGCCACCGGCGAGGATGACGCCTTTTGGAGCGAATTCGCGAATCGCTTCGTCGTCCATGTCGAACGGATGCAGTTCGCAGTACACGCCGATTTCACGCACACGGCGGGCAATCAGTTGGGTGTACTGGGAACCGAAGTCGAGGATCAGGATGCGGTGGGCGTGAATGTCGAGGGCCATGAGATCAGTCTCGTCTAATGAATCAGAAACAACTCGGGGCTGAATAAGACAGCCCCGGTTACTTAACTATTTGCTTGAAGCATCAACCTACGCGGTAGTTCGGCGCTTCTTTGGTGATCTGTACGTCGTGAACGTGGGATTCGGCCATGCCGGCACCGGTGATCCGCACGAACTCAGGCTTGGTGCGCATTTCTTCGATGTCGGCGCTGCCGGTGTAGCCCATCGAGGAACGCAGGCCGCCCATCAGTTGATGGATGATGGCGCTCAGGGTGCCCTTGTACGGAACACGCCCTTCGATACCTTCCGGTACCAACTTCTCGGCGCCTGCCGAAGAGTCCTGGAAGTAGCGGTCGGAAGAGCCTTGAGCCTGGGACATGGCGCCCAGCGAACCCATGCCACGGTAAGCCTTGTAAGAACGGCCCTGGAACAGTTCGATCTCGCCTGGCGCTTCTTCAGTACCGGCGAACATCGAGCCCATCATCACGCAGGAAGCACCGGCCACGATGGCCTTGGACAGGTCACCGGAGAAACGGATACCGCCGTCGGCGATCAACGGTACGCCCGTACCTTCAAGGGCCGCGGCGACGTTGGCGATGGCGCTGATTTGCGGCACACCTACACCGGCAACGATACGGGTGGTGCAGATCGAGCCAGGGCCGATACCGACCTTGACTGCGTCAGCGCCCGCTTCAACCAATGCCTTGGCGGCAGCGCCGGTGGCAATGTTGCCGCCGATCACTTGCACGTCAGGGAAATTCTGTTTGACCCAACGAACGCGGTCGATCACACCTTTGGAGTGGCCGTGGGCAGTGTCGACCACCACCACATCAACACCGGCGGCGACCAGGGCCGAGACGCGGTCACCGGTGTCTTTACCGGTACCGACCGCAGCACCTACGCGCAGACGACCTTGATCGTCCTTGCTGGCCAGCGGGTAAGCCTTGGCTTTTTCGATATCGTTGACGGTCATCATGCCTTTAAGGGCGAATTTGTCATCGACAATCAGTACGCGTTCGATGCGGTGTTTGTGCAGCAATTCACGCACGTCGTTCTTGTCAGCGCCTTCCTTGACCGTGACCAGGCGCTCTTTAGGCGTCATCACTTCGCGGACGGTGACTTCAAGACGGTTCTCGAAACGCACGTCACGGGAGGTGACAATGCCGACCAGGTCGCCATCGTGCAGCACCGGAACGCCGGAAATGTTGTGCAGGCGGGTCAGGTCGAACAGGTCACGCACGGTGGCGTCGGCCTCGATGGTGATCGGGTCCTTGACCACGCCGGCTTCGTAACGCTTGACCTTGCGCACTTCGGCAGCTTGCTGCTCGATGGTCATGTTCTTGTGGATGATGCCGATGCCGCCTTCCTGAGCCATGGCGATGGCCAGACGGGCTTCGGTGACGGTGTCCATGGCAGCGGAAACCAGAGGAATATTCAGCTCGATGCCACGGGTTAGGCGGGTCTTGAGACTGACTTCGTTAGGAAGCACCTCGGAATAACCGGGCACTAGGAGAATGTCGTCGAATGTCAGAGCTTCTTGGCTGATACGCAGCATCGCGGGGGCTCCCGAGCGGGAAAATGGAAGCGCGCCATTATAGTCAGACACCCCCTCGGGTTCAATGTAAAACTCTGACAAACTTGGTAATACTGATAGAAGGGTTAAAGCTCGACTTTGACCCAACTCATCTTCTGGTCCAACCAATCGGCAAATTCGTCGATAAAACTCTGCTTGAACCCCGCCTCCGCCCAGTTATTGAAGATGAACCCAAGGTTGGAAAAGCCGCACTCCTGCAGGTACAGGAAGCCGTTGATGTCGTCTTCATGACCGCACAACGGGCACGTGAAGTTATCGGTGTGGCCGGGCATCCAGTCTTCCAGGCTTTCGAACAGCGCTTCGCCGACTTCTTTCAGGCACTCCGGGCAGCCTGCTTCCTCGAGAAAACCCTTGGCCGGCGTGTAGATGCAGCGTTTGTAGATGATTTCCAGGCCATTGACCGGTTCGTTGAACGGCAGCGCCTCGGGGTGCAGCACCACGGCGCGGGCGCCGTCAGCCAGGGCATAGGCCATGCGGTTGCCGGTACGGCCGCAAGTGGTCAGCTCTTCCTTGACGATGTTCTTGCGCACCAGCCAGCGCACAATCGCCCGGGCCCGGGGTTCGTGGACGGGCAATGTGGAGATCTTCGGGACAAGGATGCTTTGGGAGTTCATGAGGCCTGGGTGTCCTGCGGTGTGGCTTCTGGCCTCATCGCGGGCAAGCCCGGCCCCCACATTGGAATGCAATCAACTGTGGGAGCCGGGCTTGCCCGCGATGAGGCCCGGGAGGACGGCAGCTTAATCCCTGAAAAAAACAGGTCAAGTACTCAAGTACCGGGCAATCAACGCAATGCCACTGGCCAGCACCAGCCAGGTCACCAGCCGCACGAACGCCTCACGGGACATACGCAGGGTCAGCCGCCGACTGACCCACAGCCCCAAGGCCATCGCCGGCAGCAAGCACACCGCCAACACCAGCAACGGTAGCTCGGCATACACCCCGGCGAGCAAAAACAGACTCAAACGCACCACCGTGCTGCAACTGATCAAGGCACTCTGGGTCGCCCGCGCCGGGTCTTTGGGCAAACGACTGTTGAGGTAGATCGCATATAAAAAGCCGCCGCTGCCAAACAACGCCCCAAACAAGCCACCGACAGTGCCCATGGGAATGGCCCAGCCGGCCGCCAACTGCGTGGGGCGAGCTTTCACCAACAGGCTATAGATCGCGTAGGCACTGATGAACAGTCCCATCAGCAGCAGTAAAAGGTTCGAGTGGAGATTGAGCAGAAAGATCACGCCCAAGGTGCAACCGATCATCATGCAGGGCAGCAGCCGTAACAGTTCCGGCTTGTTCACGTCCCGCCGCGACTGCAGGAGGTTGCCAAAGGCGGCAACAAAATCCAGCAGCACCAGCAACGGGATGATCTTCGACAACGGCATGAACAGAATCAGGATCGGCCCCGCCACCAGCGCCGTACCGAACCCGGCGATGCCAAACACGATATAAGCCACGACAATCCCGACACCGATCACCAGCCAGTCGACACCACTGAAAGCCCATTGGTTAAGCAGTTCGACCCAGTTCATGAGGCATTCCTTGAAGATGACGGCAGTCACTTTAGCCATCACCGCGAGTTGCGACTAATATCTTCAAAGCCACTCACCCATCTCGAAAAGGCATGACTTGTGATTTCCACCCGTCAACTGCGCTACTTCGTCGAAATCGCCGAGAGCGGCAGTTTCAGCGCCGCTGCCGAACGGCTGTTCGTCGCGCAATCAGCCCTCAGCCGGCAGATCAAGGAGCTTGAAATCCTCCTGAAAACCCCGCTGTTCGAACGCACGGCCCGCCAGCCACGGCTGACGGCGGCCGGGGAAGCCTTTTACCCACGCGCACGCAACCTGCTGGGCGAACTGCTCAAAGCCAGTGAAATGGCCACCCAAGTGGGCAATGGCCAACTCGGCACCTTGCGCCTGAGCCATTCCAGCACCGTGCCCATGAGCGGCCGCCTGTTGCAAGGGATCAGTACTTATCTTGAGCGGTGCCCTGGCGTGTCGATGGACATCGTCAAACTGTCCTCCGAAGCGCAGCTGGAAGAAATCGCCGACGGTAGGCTGGATGCAGGGCTGTTGCGCTTGCCGGTATTGCGCCAGCGCGAAGGTGTGCGAATCGTGCCTTTATACAGCGAACGGCTGTTACTGGCAGTGCCGCCGAATCACCCCTTGGCCCAAGACACACCGGCCGGCGGTATCGACTTGGCCCAGTTACGGGACGAAGCGTTTATTTCGATCCCGCACCCCCAGCGTGGTGGGCTGAGTTATCTGTCCGCCGAATTGTGCATGCGTGCCGGATTTTTCCCCAAGGCCGCACGAGTGATGTCGCGCAAGACCACCCAATTGCAGTTGATCCAGGCCGGGTTCGGGATCGCCTTGCTGCCCGAGTCGATGCAGGACATTGCGCCCGCCAACATCCATTTCTTGCCGCTGGCCGATCCCGACAGCCAAAGCACCATCGCCCTGGCCTGTCGACAAGCGCCGACGGCGTTGGTGGAGCAATTCTGTCAAACCCTGCACGAATGCCTATAAACTGCCGCCCATGATTAAAGATCCCTTTGCCCGTCTGGGCCTGGACCGCGAAGTCCTGACAGTCAGCCAGCTCAACGGCCGCGCGCGGGTGTTGCTGGAAGACGTGTTCACCAATATCTGGGTCGAAGGCGAAATCTCCAACCTCGCTCGCCCGGCCTCCGGCCACGTGTACTTCACCCTCAAGGACAGCGGCGCCCAAGTGCGTTGCGCGCTGTTTCGGCAGAACGCCGCGCGGGTGCGACAGGCATTGAAGGACGGCCTGGCGGTCAAGGTACGGGGCAAGGTCTCGCTGTTTGAAGGCCGTGGCGACTATCAGTTGATCCTCGACACGGTGGAGCCGGCCGGCGATGGCGCCCTGCGCCTGGCCTTCGATGCGTTGAAGGAGAAGCTCAGTGCCGAAGGGTTATTCAGCGCCGAACGCAAAGTGCCGCTGCCCGCTCATCCGCGACGCATTGGTATTATCAGTTCGCCCACCGGCGCAGTGATTCGCGACATCATCAGCGTGTTCCGCCGCCGTGCGCCGCAAGTGCAATTGACGCTGATCCCCACGGCAGTCCAAGGCCGTGAAGCGGTGGCACAAATCGTCCGCGCCTTGAAGCTGGCCGATGCCCGTGGCTTCGACGCGCTGATCCTGGCCCGTGGCGGTGGCTCTCTGGAAGACCTCTGGTGTTTCAACGAAGAGGCCGTGGCCCGCGCCGTGGATGCCTGCGTGACGCCGATTGTCAGCGCCGTCGGCCATGAAACCGATGTGTCCATCAGCGACTTTGTGGCCGATGTACGCGCACCTACGCCGTCTGCAGCCGCCGAGTTGCTCGCGCCGGACGCCAACGACCTGGTGCGCCAAGTTGAAAGCCTGCACCGGCGCCTGGTGATGCGCATGCGTAACCGCCTGATGCATGACCGTCTGCGCCTGGAAGGCATGGCTCGTCGCCTGCGTCACCCTGGCGAACGCCTGCGTCAGCAAGCCCAGCGCCTGGACGACCTGGACATGCGCCTGCGCCGCGCCTTCGAGCGCAGCCTCAATACCCGTCGCGAACGCTTGATCCGCCTCGAAACCCGCCTTGCCGGCCAGCACCCCGGCCGTCAACTGGCCCTGTTGCGCCAGCGCCTGGACAGCCTCGCCGAACGCCTGCCCCGCGCCATGCGCGAAGGCCTCAAGGCACGTCGCCTGCAGCTGCAAAGCCAAGTGCAAACGCTGCAAGTGGTCAGCCCACTGGCAACCTTGGGCCGTGGCTACAGCATTTTGCTGGATGAGCGCGGCCAGGCGATTCGTAATGCCGCGCAAACCCACACCGGCCAGCGCCTCACCGCGCGTCTCGGTGAAGGCCAACTGCAAGTGCGGGTGGAAGACAACCACCTGACACCCGTCACCCTTTCGCTACTGGATTGATGCATGCCACGTTTTCTAAGCTTGTTGATGCTGTTGTGCCTGACCTTCAATGCCCATGCCGACAGCTACATCACCCGTATACTGAATAAGCCGGTACCCGGTGGCGTTGCGGTGGTTGACCTGGGTGTTTCGGCGACGGCGCCCAAGGCTACCTATCAAGGCAAACCGGTACTGGTGGTCAAGGAACAGAACAACTGGCTGGCGATTGTCGGCATCCCGCTGACCGTCAAGCCTGGCAGCCAGCAGATCAGCAGCGGTGCGCGCAACTTGCCGTTCACGGTGGGCAACAAGAAATACCCGGAACAGCACATCACCTTGAAGAACAAAAGCCAGGTGAACCCGGACCCGGCGCAGTTGAAACGCATCGAAGGTGAACTGGCGGTCCAGCTCAAGGCGTACCGCAGCTTCAGCCCGAACACACCGAGTAACCTGGTGCTGGACAAACCGGTCAACGGGCCACTGTCGAGCAAGTTTGGTGTGCGCCGGTTCTTCAATGGCGAGGAACGCAACCCGCATTCGGGCCTGGACTTTGCGGTCGGTGCTGGCACGCCGATCAAGACTCCGGCAGCGGGCAAGGTCATTCTGACCGGCAACTACTTCTTCAACGGCAACACTGTATTTGTCGACCATGGCCAGGGCTTCATCAGCATGTTTTGCCATATGTCGAAGATCGATGTGACCGTGGGCCAGCAATTGGCGCGTGGTGCCGTGGTCGGCAAAGTAGGCTCCACCGGACGGGCGACCGGGCCGCATATGCATTGGAATATCAGCCTGAATGATGCGCGCGTGGATCCGGCGATTTTTATCGGGGCGTTCCAGCCTTAAGCAGTAAATCACCTCAATTGCGCGCCCAGCAACGGGTGCGCAAACAAAACCAATCTATCCCCCATTCCCAACCATAAAATCTTGTTTCAGACGGTAATAGAAGAACTTCTCTCAATTTTTTTCAACAGCTTGCCATCTTTCACCCCCGCGGTTAGGGTTGAGCTTATGAAAACCTCTCACACCCTCATTCAGCTTCGCCAGCACCGCAGCCTGTGCCTTGTCAGCGCACGACTGCCAGGCTGAATCGAACGGCCTCGTCCCCGGTTTTATCCCTAAACGCTTTCCGGCAGGCCGCCTCTTCTCGGCCCTACAACAAGGATTTTTCTGATGAGCATGCTCAAAGACCCGTCTTCGAAATACCGCGCGTTCCCGACCATCGATATCCCGGACCGCACCTGGCCGTCGAAGACCATCACTGCCGCGCCGATCTGGTGCAGTTCCGACTTGCGCGATGGCAACCAGTCGCTGATCGAACCGATGGACGCAGTGAAAAAGCTGCGCTTCTGGAAAACCTTGGTGTCGGTCGGCGTGAAGGAAATCGAGGCCTCGTTCCCTGCCGCTTCGCAAACTGACTTCGACTTCGTGCGTACCCTGATCGAAGACAACCATATCCCCGAGGACACCACCATCCAGGTGCTGACCCAGGGCCGTGAAGACTTGATCGCCCGCACCTTCGAATCCCTGCGCGGGGCGAAGAAAGCTATCGTTCACTTGTACAACGCCACTTCGCCGTCGTTCCGCCGCATTGTCTTCAACCAGGACAAGGACGGGATCAAGGCCATCGCGGTCAACGCCGCCAAACTGTTTGTCAAATACGCCGCCCAGCAGCCGGAAACCCAGTGGACCTTCGAGTACTCGCCAGAGACTTTCAGCGCTACCGAACTGGAGTTCGCCAAGGAAGTCTGCGACGCCGTGATCGAAGTCTGGAACCCGACGCCCGAGCACAAGGTGATCCTCAACCTGCCGGCGACCGTCGAGTGCGCCACACCGAATATCTATGCCGACCAGATCGAATGGTTCGGTCGCCATATCAACCGTCGTGACAGCGTGATCATCAGCCTGCACACCCACAACGACCGTGGCACCGGCGTGGCTGCCACCGAGCTGGGCCTGATGGCCGGCGCCGACCGTGTCGAAGGCTGCCTGTTCGGCAACGGCGAGCGCACCGGCAACGTCGACCTGGTGACCGTGGCGCTGAACCTCTACACCCAGGGCGTGAACCCTGAGCTGGACTTCTCCGACATCGACGGCGTGCGCAAGGTCGTCGAGGAGTGCAACCAGATTCCGGTGCACCCTCGCCACCCGTATGTCGGTGATCTGGTTCACACCGCCTTCTCCGGCTCCCACCAGGACGCGATTCGCAAGGGCTTCGCCCAGCAGAAATCCGACGCACTGTGGGAAGTACCGTACTTGCCGATCGACCCGGCCGACATCGGCCGCAGCTACGAGGCGGTGATCCGCGTCAACAGCCAGTCGGGCAAGGGCGGTATCGCTTACCTGCTGGAACAGGAATACGGGATCAGCTTGCCGCGTCGCATGCAGATCGAGTTCAGCCAAGTGGTACAAGCTGAAACCGACCGTGTCGGCCTGGAGATGACCGCCTCGCAGATTCATGCGTTGTTGCAGCGTGAATACCTGCAAGCCAACACCCCGTACGCGCTGGTCAGCCATCGCTTGCAGGAAGAAAACGGCAACAGCTCGGTGGAAGTAGAAGTCTCTGGCAAAGGCCAGGGCGAGACCAACCTGCGCTGGAACGGCAAGGGCTACGGCACCCTGGAAGCACTGGTTGCGGCCCTGCCGATCAAGGTTGAGATCATGGACTACAACGAACACGCGATCGGTGCCGGGACCAATGCCAAGGCAGCGGCCTACATTGAACTGCGTGTGAACGGCGAACGTCCGGTGCACGGCGTGGGGATTGATGAAAACATCACCACGGCGAGCTTCAAGGCCGTGTTCAGCGCGCTGAACCGCTCGTTGAGCCAGTTGGAAGCTAAAGCGGCATAACCCGCCGCTGAAATGCAAAAGGCCCCTGGATGCGAATCCAGGGGCCTTTTTTGTTGGGTTAATTTCAGCGCTGGCCTTGATGGCCTCATCGCGGGCAAGCCCGGCTCCCACATTGGGTCTGCATTGTCTGGAAAAATACATACCCAATGTGGGAGCCGGGCTTGCCCGCGATAGCCATCTCTCAAGCAATAAAGATCTTTCAGATGAACTCGAAAGTGTCGGCATCCAGATTCGCCGGAAACCTGGCACGGTACGCCGCCAACTCCGCCGCTTCCAGGCATACCTGAAACACCCCGTCCGCCTCCCCCGCGCTCAGCAGGCTCTCACCCTGGAAGTCCAGGACCTGACTGTCACCGGTATAGGCAAAGCCCTTGCCATCCGTCCCCACTCGATTCACCGCCGCTACATAGCAGAGATTTTCGATGGCCCGGGCCGGCAGCAGGCGGTTCCAGTGCTGACGCCGTGCGCCAGGCCAGTTGGCGGTGTACAGCAGCAGATCAGTGTCCTGCGCATCGCGGCTCCACACCGGGAAGCGCAAGTCGTAGCAGATCAGCGGACGGATCCTCCACCCCTTGAGCTCGAACTGCACCTGTCGCTCGCCGGGGGTGTAGTGGTCGTGTTCACCGGCCATTCGAAACAGATGGCGCTTGTCGTAGTGCCACACTTCGCCGTCCGGCCGCGCCCACAACAAACGGTTGCGATGGCTACCATCGGCTGCCTGGATCATCACGCTACCGGTGATGACCGCGTTGTATTTTTTTGCCTGGGCCTGGAGCCATTGATGGGTAGGGCCGTGCTCCGGCTCGGCGAGGGTTTGCGACTCCATCGAGAAGCCGGTGGTGAACATCTCCGGCAGGACAATCAGGTCAGCACCTTGGGCCTGTTCCAGCAGCAGTTCAAAATGCTCGAGGTTGGCCTGGCGGTCATGCCACACCAGGGTGGTCTGCACCAGGGCGATATTCAGGTTGGGCAGTGCAGTCAGATCACGCATAGCTTTTCTGCTGCTTGACGCAGCGTCTCCTCGCGTTTGGCAAAGCACAGACGCACCAGGCGCTGGCCTTGCGGTGGGCTCTGGTAGAACACCGAGACCGGGATCGTCGCCACGCCGTGTTCGCGTGTCATCCACAGGGACATGGCGACGTCATCCAGGTCAGGGCGAATCTGCGAGTAATCCACCAATTGGAAGTAAGTGCCGGTCACCCGGGTAAAGCTGAAACGCGAGGGTGCCAGCAGGTCACAGAACAGGTCGCGCTTGGCCTGATAGAACGCCGGCAGCTCTTCGACATGTTCCGGGTGTTCGGCCATGAAGTCCGCCAGAGCGTACTGCAACGGGGTCACGCCACAGAAGCTGACATATTGATGCACCTTGCGCAGCTCGGCGCTAAGGGCCGGTGGCGCGACGACGTAGCCGGTTTTCCAACCGGTGACGTGGTAGGTCTTGCCGAAGGAGCTGACCACGAAGGCGCGCTGGTAGAGCTCTTCGTGGGCCAGCACGCTGACGTGAGGCACGCCGTCGAATACCAGGTGCTCGTAGACCTCATCGCTGACCAGGTAGACATCACGGCCGCGGATCAACTCGGCCAACTGGTCCAGCTCAGCGCGGCTGATCAGGGCGCCAGTGGGGTTGTGCGGGCTGTTGAGGATGATCATGCGGGTACGCGGTGACAGCGCGGCTTTGATTTGCTCGAAATCCAGGGCGAAGCCATCCAGGCCCAGTTGCACATGTACGCAGCGACCGCCCGCCAGTTCTACCGAGGGCTCGTAACTGTCGTAGGCGGGATCAAAGACGATGACTTCGTCGCCGTTGCGGATTACCGCCTGGATCGCGCAGAAAATCGCCTCGGTGGCACCCGGGGTGATGGTCACTTCGGTGTCGGCATCCACCGTGGCACCATAGCTGCGAGCAATCTTCGCCGCCACCTGCTCGCGCAACACTGGCAAGCCGGTCATGGGTGCGTATTGGTTATGGCCGAGGGCGATATGCTTGCCCACCGCGTCGAGCAAACCTTGAGGCCCATTGAAGTCGGGAAAGCCCTGAGACAGGTTGAGCGCGCCAGTTTGGGCGGCGAGTTGCGACATGGTGGTGAAAATAGTAGTGCCGACATTCGGCAGTTTGCTGGTGATCATCGGTGAGTCCCTGCTGAACACCCGGCTCTACGGCGGCACGGGAAGCCCCCGAGGATAGCCCATACGGCGGGCATGAAAAAGGGCGCCAGAGGCGCCCTTTTGACAGATCAGGATCAGCGTTTGTCGCGACGCTTCTTATCGGCCTTCTTGTGGTGAGTCATCATCCGACGCTTCTTGTTTACCTGGCGATCGGTGAGGCTGTTCTTGTTGCCCTCGTATGGGTTCTCGCCACCTTTGAACTCGATCCGGATCGGCGTGCCGACCAGTTTCAAGACACGGCGGTAAGTGTTTTCCAGGTAGCGAACGTAGGATTTTGGCACCTTCTCGATCTGGTTACCGTGGATCACGATAATCGGCGGGTTGGCACCACCCAAGTGGGCGTAACGCAGTTTGATCCGACGGTTATTGACCATCGGTGGTGCGTGCTCGCCTACGGCGTCTTCGAGAATCTGGGTCAGACGGTTGGTCGGCCAGCGGGTTACCGCAGACTTGAACGAGTTCTGCACCGAGGCGTAAAGGTTGCCCACGCCGGTACCGTGCAGTGCCGAGATAAAGTGAATATCGGCAAACTCGACGAAGAACAGGCGACGCTGCAGCTCGATCTTGACGAAGTCGCGCTCGCTCGGCGTCATGCCGTCCCACTTGTTGATCGCGATCACCAGCGCCCGACCCGCTTCCAGGGCAAAGCCCAGCAAGTTGAGGTCGTGGTCAACCACGCCTTCACGGGCGTCCATGACGAAGATCACCACGTTGGCGTCTTTGATCGCCTGCAGGGTTTTCACCACCGAGAACTTTTCAACTTCCTCGTGGATCTTGCCGCGCTTGCGCACACCGGCGGTGTCGATCAGCGTGTACTTCTCGTCGTTACGTTCAAACGGGATGTAGATACTGTCGCGGGTAGTACCGGGCTGGTCATAAACGATTACCCGGTCTTCACCGAGCATGCGGTTGACCAGGGTCGACTTGCCGACGTTCGGCCGGCCGATGATGGCGATCTTGATACCGTCTTTTTCGCTCGGGCCAGGAATGCGCTTGGCTTCCTCACCTTCGGCAACGATCTCTTCTTCGCCGTCTTCTTCCTCGACGTCATCCCGAGGGAAATCACGCAGGCAGATTTCCAGCATCTGGGTGATGCCGCGACCGTGGGCACCAGCGATCGGAATTGCATCGCCCAGGCCCATCGGGCTGAATTCAGCACGGGCCAGTTCCGGATCGATGTTATCAATCTTGTTGGCCACCACGTAGGAACGCTTGTTGCGCTTACGCAAGTGCTCGCCAATCATCTGGTCAGCAGCGGTGTAGCCCGCACGGGCATCCACCAGGAACAACACGACATCGGCTTCTTCAATGGCCAGCAGCGACTGCTCGGCCATCTTTTCGTCCATGCCATGCTCGTCACCGGAGATACCGCCGGTGTCGACAAGAATGTAGGAGCGCCCTTGCCACTTTGCCTCACCGTATTGGCGATCACGGGTCAGACCGGACAAGTCGCCGACGATGGCGTCGCGAGTCCTGGTCAGGCGGTTGAACAAGGTGGACTTGCCGACATTGGGTCGGCCCACCAGGGCGATTACGGGAACCATGCGGCTCTCCACTTCGTTATTTCAGAAAATACAAAAGCCGCTGCAAGGCAGCGGCTGGTGCTCGGGGCAGCACCCGAAGGTGCCGCATGCCCTGCCGAAGCAGGGCCGCCTGGGGGTTACCCCAAGCATAGTTCTTTACTTGATGGTCAGGGCTTCCAGCTTGCCACTGTTACCAAACACGTAAAGCATATTACCTACCACCAGCGGACGGACACGCAGGCCGTCGCTGTCAATGCGTTCGCGACCGACAAAACGACCGTCTACCTGGCTCAGCAGATGCAGGTAACCTTCAAAGTCACCTACCGCTACATAGCTGGAGAACACTTCCGGTGCCGACAACTGGCGGCGAGCCAGAGAGTCGTTGCTCCACAGTGCTGTGGTGGAACGCTCGTCGACACTTTCAACAGTCCCGGACGCCAGGCTGACATAGACGCTGCCAAACCCTTGGGCGACACCGGCGTAGCTGGAGGCATCACGCTGCCAGTTGATCCGGCCGCTTTGCAGGTCCAGCGCAGCCACACGGCCCTGGTAAGTCGCGACATAAATGGTTTCACCCGACAGCAGCAAGCCACCGTCGATGTCCACCACGCGATCCAGTTCCGAGCGACCCTGTGGAATCGCTACCCGGGTTTCCCAGGCCGGCACGCCGTTCTGGATATTCAGGCCGACCACTTTACCGGTCGACAAGCCTGCCACTGCCAGGTTATTGGTCACAATCGGACCGCTGGTACCGCGCAAGGTCAGGACTGCCGGGGTGCTGTCGTACAACCAGCGCTGGGTGCCGGTGGCGGCATCGAGGCCGATCACGCGGTCATCCTGAGTCTGCACAACAACGACATCGCCATTGTTGGCAGGTGCTGCGAGCACTTCACTGGTCACGCGAGCGCGCCATTTCTCTTCACCGTTGGTCGAGTCCAGCGCAATGATCTCGCCTTTCAGCGTACCCACCATCACCAGGCCGTAACCCACACCAACAGCGCCGGACACCGGCACGTCGAGGTCTTTCTTCCACTTGACGTCGCCGTTCATGCGGTCCATGGACATCACCACGCCAGTGGAGTCAGCAGCCACAATGTTGTCACCGTCGATTGCCGGTACCAACAGGTTGTAGAGGTCGCCCTGACCGTCACCGACGGAACGGCTCCACTGCTTTTGCAGGACCACTTCTTCCTTGAAGCTGGTCAGCTCGGCAGGAGGCAGTTCTTTTTTGCTGTTGCTGCTGCAACCCGCGGCCAAAACGGCCAGAGCCAGCAATGCTGCATGTTTCCAACGGATCACGTCATGCATCCCCTTTGGCCAAGTCGTCCAGCTTGATTTGTAAGCCACCGACCGCCGCTTCATCAGACAGCGCAGCCTTGGCTTTTTGGTACGCAGCATTGGCTTCGTCGGTACGACCCAATTGGACCAACAGGTCGCCCTTGAGCTCTTCACGAGTAGCCAGGAATGCCTTGTCAGCATCGCCGTCGAGCAGTTTCAGTGCATCGTCAGGCTTGTTCTGTGCCGCCAGTACCTGTGCCAGGCGCTGACGTGCGATTTCACCCAGAGTCGGGTTGACCGGCTTGTCGGTGATGGCTTTCAGCTCGGAAGCTGCGTCATCCAGCTTACCGGTATCGACCGCAACTTTTGCGACGAACAGGCTGCCGTACTGGGCGTAGGCGCTACCGCCAAATTCGCTTTTCAGCTTGCCGGCCAGGTCCGCTACTTGGGCAGGATCAGGCTTGCCATCCGGCGTCAGCGTGGTTTCCAACAGTTGCTGATAGAGGATCGAGGCACCTTGGGACTGGTTGCCCTGATACTTGTGCCAGGCTTGCCAACCGAACACCACCACTAAAGCCAGCAAGCCGCCAGTGACCAGGGGCTTGCCGTTGCGCTGCCACCAGTCTTTCAACTCGGCCAGCTGGTCATCATCAGTACTCGACACCCCAATACTCCTTAATCGCTAAATCGGCTGTTTGACAGCTTCAACCCTGCACGATGCAGGTGGCCAAGTGCGCTGCAAGCGCATCAAAGGCAATGCTTTGTTGTTCGCCCTGGCCACGCAGGGGTTTGAAACCTACCACTTGCTGGGCCAACTCGTCATCGCCCAGGATCAGCGCATACAACGCGCCGCTCTTGTCGGCTTTCTTGAACTGGCTCTTGAAGCTACCGGCGCCGGCATTGATCTGCAGGCGCAGGTTAGGCAGTTGGTCGCGGACCTTTTCGCTCAAGGTCAGGGCTGCCAGTTCGGCGGCCTCGCCAAAGGCGCACAGGTACACATCCACCTGACGGGAAATTTCTTCGGGGATCTGCTCCAGGGTTTCCAGCAGCAGGATCAGTCGCTCGATACCCATGGCAAAACCGACACCCGTGGTCGGCTTGCCGCCCATCTGCTCGACCAGGCCATCGTAACGACCACCGGCACACACGGTGCCCTGAGCGCCGAGTTTGTCGGTGACCCACTCGAATACGGTCTTGCTGTAGTAATCCAGGCCGCGCACCAGTTTCGGGTTGATGACGTAAGGAATGCCGGCCGCATCCAGGCGAGCCTTGAGGCCCTCAAAGTGCGTACGAGATTCATCGTCCAGGTAGTCGGCCATTTTCGGCGCATCTACCAGCACCGCCTGAGTATCGGCGTTCTTGGTGTCCAGTACCCGCAACGGGTTGGTTTTCAGACGGCGTTGGCTGTCTTCATCCAGCTTGTCCAGGTGGGCCGACAGGAATTCCACCAGGGCTTCGCGGTAGCGGCCCCGTGATTCGCTGGTGCCCAGGCTGTTGAGTTCAAGCTTGACGGCGTCGCGGATGCCCAACTGGCCCCACAGGCGCCACGTCAGCACGATCAACTCGGCGTCGATGTCCGGGCCGTCCAGGTTGAACACTTCGCAACCGATCTGGTGGAACTGGCGATAACGGCCTTTCTGTGGGCGCTCGTGGCGGAACATCGGGCCGATGTACCACAGCTTCTGAGTCTGGCCACCACCGGTGATGCCATGTTCCAGAACAGCGCGTACGCACGCGGCAGTGCCTTCCGGACGCAAGGTCAGGGAGTCGCCGTTGCGATCTTCGAAGGTGTACATCTCTTTTTCAACGATGTCGGTCACTTCACCGATAGAGCGCTTGAACAGCTCGGTGAACTCGACAATCGGCATGCGGATCTGCTTGTAACCGTAGTTATCCAGCAGGCGCGCGACCGTCGCCTCGAAATAACGCCACAAGGGCGTCTGCTCGGGCAGGATGTCGTTCATGCCACGAATGGCTTGCAGAGACTTGCTCACATCAAATCCTTAAATTCGTTCGATCAGCCGCGCG
The DNA here is from genome assembly GCF_009724245.1 of Pseudomonas spelaei. Classification (GTDB taxonomy): domain Bacteria; phylum Pseudomonadota; class Gammaproteobacteria; order Pseudomonadales; family Pseudomonadaceae; genus Aquipseudomonas; species Aquipseudomonas spelaei. Next base: position 222,636 of record NZ_WNNK01000002.1, read on the forward strand.
CGATAACCGCAGCGTCAGCTTCGACCTTTTCGGCCGCTTTCTGGCGGATCAGCCGTTCCAGCTCATCCACCAGATTGTCATTCGTCAATTTCTGCGACGGTTTGCCGTCGATGTAAATCAGGTTCGGCGTACCACCCGTCAGGCCCACATGAGCCTCTTTGGCCTCACCCGGCCCGTTGACCACACAACCGATCACGGCAACATCCAACGGCACCAGCAGGTCTTCCAGGCGCACTTCCAGTTCGTTCATGGTTTTCACCACGTCGAAGTTCTGCCGCGAGCAACTCGGGCAGGCAATGAAGTTGATACCGCGGGAGCGCAAATGCAGGGATTTCAGAATGTCGTAGCCGACTTTCACTTCCTCTACCGGATCTGCCGCCAGGGAGATGCGAATAGTATCGCCAATCCCGTCGGCCAGCAGCATACCGAGACCCACCGCAGATTTCACTGTGCCTGAACGCAAACCACCGGCTTCAGTGATGCCCAGGTGCAATGGCTGGACGATTTCCTTGGCCAGCAGACGGTATGCCTCTACGGCCATGAACACGTCGGAAGCCTTTACGCTGACCTTGAAGTCCTGGAAATTCAGGCGTTCGAGGTGTTCAACGTGGCGCAACGCGGACTCAACCAGTGCCGCCGGAGTTGGCTCGCCGTATTTCTTTTGCAGGTCTTTTTCCAGGGAACCGGCGTTGACACCGATGCGGATCGGGATCCCGCGATCACGGGCGGCATCCACCACGGCGCGCACCCGGTCTTCGCGACCGATGTTGCCCGGGTTGATCCGCAGGCAATCGACGCCCAACTCCGCCACGCGCAGGGCAATCTTGTAGTCGAAGTGAATGTCGGCCACCAGCGGTACCTTGACCAGCTGCTTGATGCGGCCGAAGGCTTCGGCAGCATCCATGTCCGGAACGGAAATCCGAACGATATCGACGCCGGCCGCTTCCAGACGGTTAATCTGGGCGACGGTGGCCGCCACATCGTTGGTGTCGCTGTTGGTCATGCTCTGCACCGCGATGGGGGCGTCGCCACCCACCGGCACCGAGCCGACCCAAATTTTGCGCGATACGCGACGTTTGATTGGAGATTCGCCGTGCATGACTATTGTCCCAACTTCAGGCGAGCAGTCTCGCCACTGGTGAACGGCGCCACGTCCACAGGCTGGCCGTTGTAGGCCACTTGCGCACCACGGGCAAAGCCCAGACGCAGCGTCAAAGGAGGCTTGCCGCCCTGGTCAAGCGTATCTCCCTTACGCTTCAGACCGCTAAACAGCACTTTGCCATTGCCATCGGTGACTTGCGTCCAGCAGTCAGCGACATAGGTAATCTGCACACGTCCGTCACCGGCGATAAGCGCTGGCGCTGTTGGCGCGGCGACCGTCGGTGCTACTGGAGCGACCGGAGCCGTTGTAGCTGGGGGCTGGACTGGAGTTGTCGGGGCATGAGTCGGGGCCACAGGCGTTGCAGGCACAGCCGGAGCTGGCGCAACCACCGTGGCGACCGGGGCAACGCTGGCTTCGGCAGCCGGCTGACCCGCTTGCAGATCCAGGTTGGCCTGGCCCTCAGCTGTCGTTTGGGTCTGAGTCACGGCCGGCTCTTCCGGTTCATCCAGCGGATGAATCTGGGTAGTACCGTCGGCACTTTCGACTTCAACATGCTCCATGGCGTTGCTGACCAGGTCCTTGGAGCGCAGGGACGTCTGGTCCTGCCACCAGACAAAGCCGCCGCCGATCACGGCAATCAACAGCAACAGGCTGACAATTCGCAAAATAGTGTGGGAAACCCGAACGGGCTCTTCAATGCGGCCCAGGCCGTGGACATTGCTGCCCTGGGAGTCGGTACCGGTGAACTGGTCGAATTCCTGGACCAGAACGGTCTGGTCGATGCCCAGCAGTTTGGCATAGGCACGGATATAACCCCGGGCAAAGGTATGCCCTGGCAGCTTGTCGAACGCGCCGGCTTCCAGGTTACCCAATGAAGTGGCGGTCAAATTGAGCTTGAGGGCCACTTCTGCCAGCGACCAACCATTACTCTCGCGGGCCTGACGCAAGGTCTCGCCTGGGTTTATGCGATTAGCTGCTACAACTTCCGGGTGCGCCGCTTTCATCATTGCTCCGACAGGTATTGCTGATATTCCGGCGTACCGGGATAGAGTCGTTCTAATTGCTGGCCAAAACGTGCGGCTTTGTCGCGTTCTTCATGAACCGTCGCCAAGCGCACACCGAGCAATAGACTACGTGCATTTTGCCCGCTGAGCAGGCTAAAACGCTCGTAATAGTCACGTGCCGGCACATAATGCCTGTCTTCGAAGGACAACTCAGCCATTTCGAGCAACGCTCGTGGCTGGCGCTGGTTCAGGTGCAGGGCTTTTTCCAACTGCTGGCGAGCGGTATCGCGCTGGCCGAGAAGCATTGAGGTCACCCCAAGGTTCTCGAAAACCCGCGAGCGTTCAGGGTAGAGGGTATCGGCCGCAGCCTGCTGGAAATAATCGGACGCCAGATCATAACGTTTCTGCTGAAACAAAAAGCTACCGTAATTATTCAGCAACCGTGGATCGGCAGGACGTGAAGCCAGGGCCTTTTGGAAATATTGGGCGGCCAGCTCAGGTTCGGCCTGGGCCTGGAATACCAGGGCCAATGCCGCGTTGGCGTCGGCATCGTTGCTATCCAGCTCAAGGGCCTTCTTCAACGGAGCCTTGGCCCGCTCGGTCATCCCTTGCTGCAAGTAGCCCAAGCCCAACTGCACATAAGCTGCACGCGCCTCGTCACGGCCCTTGCCGGTGTGCAAAGGGCTGTCATAGCCCGATGAAACACAGCCAGTCGTGAGACTGGCAACCAGCAACAGCAGCGCAAGGCGCAAGGGCATAGAGATCCTCTCTCAGGTTCGAGTCGCGGCGCTTTGCGGCATATCGTCGGCGGCGCTCAACTCACGCACGGCGATATAACGTTCGCTACGACGGGTGCGATCCAGCACCTGTCCTACCAATTGGCCACAGGCCGCATCGATGTCTTCGCCGCGGGTGGTGCGTACGGTGACATTGAAGCCTGCATGGTGCAGTTGATCCTGGAAACGACGGATGGCGTTGTTGCTCGGCCGCTCGTAGCCAGAATGGGGAAACGGGTTGAACGGAATCAGGTTGATCTTGCACGGTACGTTCTTGAGCAGCTCGATCATCTCGACCGCGTGCTCGACCTTGTCGTTGATGTCCTTGAGCATGGTGTACTCAATGGTCAACACACGCTTCTCGCCCAAGGTCGCCATGTAGCGCTGGCAAGACTCGAGCAGCATCTTAAGCGGATACTTCTTGTTGATCGGCACCAATTGGTTACGCAATGCGTCATTCGGTGCGTGCAGCGACAACGCGAGGGAGACGTCGATGTGCTTGGCCAGCTCATCGATCATCGGTACCACACCGGAGGTCGACAGGGTCACGCGGCGCTTGGAAATGCCGTAGCCCAGGTCGTCCATCATCAAATGCATGGCCGCAACAACGTTGTCGAAGTTCAGCAGCGGCTCGCCCATGCCCATCATCACCACGTTGGTGATGGCACGGTCGGCGGTCGCCGGGATGCTGCCGAACGATTTATTGGCAATCCACACCTGGCCGATGACTTCGGCGGCGGTGAGGTTGCTGTTGAAACCTTGCTTGCCGGTGGAGCAGAAACTGCAATCCAGGGCACAGCCTGCCTGGGACGAAACGCACAGAGTGCCGCGCTTGCCCTGGGGAATGTAGACGGTCTCGACGCAGCTGCCGGACGCCACGCGCACCACCCACTTACGGGTGCCGTCGCTGGAGATGTCCTCGCTGACCACTTCGGGGCCGCGAACTTCGGCAATGGTCTTGAGCTTGTCGCGCAGGGCCTTGCTGACGTTCGTCATGGCGTCGAAATCATCGACGCCAAGATGGTGAATCCACTTCATTACCTGAGCGGCACGGAAACGCTTCTCCCCGATTGAGTCGAAGAATTTTTCCATTTCCTGTTGAGTCAGACCCAGCAGGTTGGTTTTTGCAGTCAATGTAGTCATGGATTCACCTTCACTCTTAAGCCAATGCTTAGCGAGTGGTTACTTCAGTAGCTGCGAAGAAGTACGAAATTTCGCGAGCAGCAGCGGCTTCGGAGTCCGAACCGTGTACAGCGTTGGCGTCGATGGAGTCAGCGAAATCAGCGCGGATGGTGCCGGCAGCTGCTTCTTTAGGGTTGGTAGCGCCCATCAGCTCACGGTTCAGAGCGATAGCGTTTTCGCCTTCCAGAACCTGAACAACAACAGGGCCGGAGATCATGAAAGCAACCAGGTCGCCGAAGAAACCACGGGCACTGTGCTCAGCGTAGAAGCCTTCAGCTTCAGCTTTGGACAGTTGCTTGAGTTTCGAAGCTACAACCTTCAGGCCGGCTTTTTCGAAACGAGTGGTGATCTCGCCGATGACGTTTTTTGCAACAGCGTCAGGCTTGATGATGGAGAAAGTACGTTGAACAGCCATGGTGTAACTCCAGAAACGGTAATTTACGAAAAATTAAACCCGCGAATTATACGCGGGTTCTTGGGTATTGCCTAACCTGCGGGGATGATCAGTCTATTTCTTCGATCCAGAGCGCCTGGACTGCCTCCAACACCTTCTCGCCGCAGCGACCGGAGGTATTGTCAAAATCAGGCAGCTCCATGATCCATCGCTGCAGGTCGACGAAGTTGACCGTCAGCGGACTGACATCCGGCTTGGCTTCAGCCAGTTCTTCAGCAATGCGTTGTACATCATTCCAACCGTAACTCATGACAGTTCTACCAGTCAGTGCGGCGCTTCGGCGGCATGGTTAAGCGAGTATTTCGGAATTTCGACGGTAAGGTCTTCTGTTCCCACTTTTGCCTGACAGCTCAAGCGCGATGTCGGCTCCAGACCCCACGCCCTATCAAGATAGTCCTCTTCCAGCTCATCAGCCTCTTCAAGGCTATTGAAACCTTCACGGATAATGCAGTGACAGGTGGTGCAGGCGTTGACGCCGCCGCAGGCGCTTTCGATCTCGATGTGGTTGTCGTGAGCGACTTCGAGAATGGACTTGCCGGTCTCAGCCTCCACAACCATACCGTCCGGGCAATGCTCGGCGTGTGGCAGAAAAATGATCTGCGGCATCAGTTAATCCTCAAGTTCGTTCAAGTTGCGGCCCGCCAGGGCGGCTTTCACCGTCTGGTCCATACGACGGGCGGCAAAGGCATCGGTCACTTGCGACAGGCGCTTGGTCTGCTGCTCAATGGCGTAACCATCGGTGCCTTTCATCAGTTCGGCCAAGTCCTGCATCTGCAGGTTGATGACCAGGCGCTCTTCAGCATCCAGCAGACGGTCGCCATCAGCCTCCAAGGCGCCCTGCACCGCTTCGAGCAGGCGCTGGGCATCGACTTGCTGCTCGCGCAGTACACGGGCGACCTTGTCGTCACCGGCGTACTGGAACGAATCCTTGAGCATCTTGGCGATTTCCCCGTCGGTCAAACCGTAGGACGGCTTGACCTGGATGCTGGCTTCAACACCTGAAGCCAATTCACGAGCGGCCACACTAAGCAAGCCGTCAGCGTCGACCTGGAAGGTCACGCGAATCTTCGCCGCACCGGCAACCATGGCCGGAATGCCACGCAACTCAAAGCGCGCCAGGGAGCGACAGTCGCTGATCAGCTCACGCTCGCCCTGCAACACATGAATCGCCATGGCCGTCTGGCCATCTTTGTAAGTGGTGAAGTCCTGGGCACGGGCGACAGGGATAGTGGTGTTACGTGGAATCACCTTCTCCATCAGGCCGCCCATGGTTTCCAACCCCAGGGACAACGGAATCACGTCAAGCAGCAGCAGTTCGCCACCATCGCGCTTGTTACCGGCGAGGGTATCGGCCTGGATCGCGGCACCAATGGCCACCACTTGATCCGGATCGATTTCGGTCAGCGGCTGGCGACCAAAGGCTTCGGCAACCGCTTCACGAACACGCGGCACCCGAGTCGAACCACCCACCATGACCACAGCGCCGACGTCTTCCAACTCGATACCGGAATCACGAACGGCGCGGCGGCAGGCTTTCAGGCTGCGGGCGACCATTGGCTCGATCAGCGCATCAAAGGCATCGCGCGTCAGTTGGGCCGACCAGCTACCGTAGGAAACCTCAACCGACGCGGCATCAGTCAGCGCTTCTTTGGCGGCACAGGCGGTTTGCAGCAAGTTACGTTGCGCACCCGGATCCAGGTCGGCAGACAAACCGGCGCTGGTGATGATCCAGCCAGCAATGGCGTGGTCGAAGTCGTCACCACCCAAGGCACTGTCACCACCGGTAGCCAGAACCTCAAAGACACCGCCGGTCAGGCGCAGAATCGAGATATCAAACGTACCGCCGCCCAAGTCGTAAATAGCGACCAGGCCTTCGGCGTGTTGATCGAGGCCGTAAGCCACAGCCGCAGCGGTCGGCTCGTTGAGCAGGCGCAGCACGTTCAGGCCGGCCAGCTTCGCCGCATCCTTGGTGGCCTGACGCTGAGCGTCATCGAAATACGCAGGAACGGTGATCACCGCACCGACCAACTCACCACCCAAAGTAGTTTCGGCGCGCTGGCGCAGAACCTTGAGGATATCCGCCGAGACTTCCACCGGGCTTTTCGGGCCCTGGACGGTGTCGATGAACGGCATATGGGATTCGCCGCCGACAAAACGGTACGGCAGTTGGTCGCCCAATTGCTTGACGTCGGACAGACCGCGACCCATCAAGCGCTTGACCGACAGCACGGTATTCAGGGGATCAGTGGATGCCGCCAGCTTGGCCGATTCACCCACTTCAGTGCGGTCAGCGTGATAACGCACGGCAGACGGCAGGATGACCTGGCCATCTGCGTCGGGCAGCGGCTCGGAAAGACCGCTGCGCAACGCAGCGACCAACGAATTGGTGGTGCCCAAGTCAATCCCGACCGCCAGACGACGCTGGTGCGGTTGAGGACTTTGGCCGGGTTCGGCGATCTGCAGTAGGGCCATGGTAATCAGGTCTTATCTGTCTATCAGGCGTGCAACATGGGCAGCACTGGGTTAATCGTCGAGGCGCTCTTCTAACTGGCGCACTTCGTAGGTGAGCTTGTCGAGGAACTGCATGCGCCGCATCAGGCGTTCGGCCTGTTCGCGTTGCGCCGCATCATCCCAACAAGCCGCGAAGCTTTCATTGAGTTCATCCTGGGCCACTTTCAGACGGCGCTTGAAGACCGCGACGCCAGCCAGATCGGCCTCGTCCTGCAGATCTTCGAGCTCTTCACGCCATTGCATCTGCTGCATCAGGAAATCAGGGTCTTGAACCGTGACCTCAAGTGGCAGCTCGCGACCACCCATGGCGAGCAGGTAGCGCGCGCGTTTGGGAGGGTTTTTGAGCGTCTGATAGGCTTCATTGAGGCTGGCCGACTGCTCCAGCGCCAGGCGCTGCTCACGCTCGGAAGCGTCAGCGAAGCGGTCCGGATGCACCCCACGCGCCAATTCACGGTAGCGCGTGGCAAGCTGTTCAAGGTCCAGGCGAAAACTCGGCTGCAGCTCGAATAAAGCGAAATGACAAGGAGTACCCACAATCAGCCTCAGATGTTGAAGCTTTCGCCGCAGCCACATTCACCGCGTACGTTGGGGTTGTTGAACTTGAAGCCTTCGTTCAACCCTTCCTTGACGAAATCGAGTTCGGTGCCGTCCAGGTAGGTCAGGCTTTTCGGGTCGATGATCACTTTCTCGCCGTGACTTTCGAACACCTGATCTTCCTCAACCACCTCGTCGACAAACTCCAGCACGTAGGCAAGACCGGAACAGCCCGTGGTGCGAACACCCAGACGAATCCCCTCACCTTTGCCGCGCCCGTCAAGGGAGCGTCGCACGTGTTTAGCCGCCGCTTCTGTCATGCTGATAGCCATCGTGACTCCTTACCCGTCGCCAAATGCTTAGATCAAGCCTTTCTTCTGCTTGTAGTCGCGAACGGCCGCCTTGATGGCGTCTTCTGCGAGTACCGAGCAGTGGATTTTCACTGGCGGCAAGGCCAGTTCTTCGGCCAGTTGTGTGTTGCTGATGGTGACAGCCTCATCCAGGGTCTTGCCTTTCATCCATTCGGTCGCCAGGGAGCTGGAGGCGATGGCCGAACCGCAGCCGTAAGTCTTGAACTTGGCGTCTTCGATGACGCCCTGATCGTTGACCTTGATCTGCAGGCGCATAACGTCGCCGCACGCCGGAGCGCCGACCATGCCGGTGCCCACATCTGGGTCTTCCGCGTCCATCTTGCCGACGTTACGCGGGTTTTCGTAGTGGTCGATGACCTTTTCGCTGTAAGCCATGGTACTGAATCCTCACTCATCAGGGCCGCTCTGGAACCCTGCAAAAACGCCTGCGTTTTCCGCCACGTTTTTACAGAGCCTTTGGGTGGCGGCTTCTATATTTAGTGTGCCGCCCACTCGATCTTGGAGATATCGACACCGTCTTTGTACATGTCCCACAGCGGCGACAAGGTGCGCAGCTTGGTAACAGCCTCGCAGACTTTCTGCGCGGCGTAGTCAACTTCTTCTTCGGTGGTGAAACGGCCGAACGTAAAGCGGATCGAGCTGTGCGCCAACTCGTCGTTGCGGCCCAGGGCGCGCAGGACGTAGGACGGCTCAAGAGAGGCCGAGGTGCAGGCCGAACCGGACGAAACCGCCAGATCCTTGAGCGCCATGATCAGCGACTCGCCTTCGACGTAGTTGAAGCTCAAATTCAGGTTGTGCGGTACACGGGCAGTCATGCTGCCGTTGATGTACAGCTCCTCAAGGTTTTCGACCTGCTTGTAGAAGCGATCGCTCAGGGCCTTGATACGTACGTTTTCGGCAGCCATGTCTTCCTTGGCCACACGGAACGCTTCGCCCATGCCGACGATCTGGTGGGTCGCCAGGGTGCCGGAACGCATGCCGCGCTCGTGACCGCCGCCATGCATGGTGGCTTCGATGCGCACGCGAGGCTTGCGGCTCACGTAGAGAGCGCCGATGCCTTTAGGGCCGTAGGTCTTGTGGGCAGAGAACGACATCAGGTCGACTTTCAGCTTCGACAGGTCGATATCGACCTTGCCGGTGGACTGAGCGGCGTCAACGTGCAGCAGAACACCTTTGGAGCGAGTCAGCTCGCCGATGGCCGCGATGTCGTTGATGGTGCCAATTTCGTTGTTCACGTGGATGACGGAGACCAGGATGGTGTCTTCACGCATCGCCGCTTCGATCATCGCAGGGGTCACGATACCGTCGGTGGTTGGCTCGAGGTAGGTGACCTCAAAGCCTTCACGCTCCAGTTGGCGCATGGTGTCGAGGACAGCCTTGTGCTCAATCTTGGTGGTGATCAGGTGCTTGCCTTTGGTGGAGTAGAAATGCGCGGCGCCCTTGATTGCCAGGTTGTCGGACTCGGTGGCACCGGAGGTCCAGACGATTTCACGCGGATCGGCATTGACCAGGTCGGCGACCTGGCGACGAGCGTTTTCCACGGACTCTTCGGCTTTCCAGCCGAAAACGTGGGAACGGGACGCAGGGTTGCCGAAGTTTCCGTCAACCAGCAGGCATTCGCTCATCTTTTGCGCGACACGCGGATCAACCGGGGTAGTCGCTGAGTAATCAAGGTAAATCGGCAATTTCATGGACTTTCTCCTAAATCAGGCTGGCTGGCGCGCCGTTAGCTCTGCGGCTGTCACTCGACGGCGGACGCTTCAATCTTGTCCAGACGCGGCGCCTTGGTGTTGCAACGGCGCTGGTCCTGACGCTGGGCTACTTCTTGCACCTCACGGCGAGTCACAAGATCAGCCAAGCTGATACCACTCAAAAATTCATGGATCTGCAGGCTCAAATCACACCACAAGTGGTGGGTCAGGCAGGTGTCGCCGGCATGGCAATCACCCAGGCCCTGGCATTTGGTGGCATCGACGGATTCGTTGACCGCGTCGATCACCTGGGCCACCTGGATGCCCTGCATGTCGCGGGACAATTGATAACCACCACCCGGACCACGAACACTGGAAACCAGATTGCTGCGGCGCAATTTGGCGAACAGTTGCTCGAGATAGGACAGGGAAATGCCTTGGCGCTCGGAGATATCGGCCAGGGACACCGGCCCATTTTGCGCGTGCAAGGCCAGGTCAAGCATGGCGGTTACCGCGTATCGGCCTTTTGTAGTCAGTCTCATGGACAAGTACCAAGGTGTTTCAGAATGGAAGCAAGTATGCGATTCCCGAGTATTTAAGTCAACTATAAGACCTAGTACTTTAGTCGGGATTACCCGTAAAAAGGGCGCGCGAATAATAGCAGGATGGGGCGGCATGGACCAGCGGGAACAAGGCCAAGCCCCCAGCCTCAAGACCAATGGAGATCAAATGTGGGAGCTGGCTTGCCTGCGATGACGGTTTGCCAGCCAACTTATTTAGCACCGAGACACCGCCATCGCAGGCAAGCCAGCTCCCACACGGACCGCACCCGACTCAAAAGTCAGCCGGCTTTGGTAGCGCTTTCGTCCTTGATCTCGGCAAAGTCTTCTTCGCGCAACTCAGGCAGGTCCTTGGCGCAGTAGCTGCTACCCAGCTCCTTCAGCGCCCCGCACATGCCGTCCAGCTTGCCGTCCACCGCCTGCAGATGGTCAAGCAACTGGCCAATGGCACGAGCCACCGGGTCGGGCATGTCTTCGCTGACACCGTAGGCATCAAACCCGATCTTCTCGGCCATGGCCTTGCGCTTGGCTTCCTGCTCATCACCCACTTGTGGCTTGACGATGATCCGCCCCGGAATACCCACCACAGTTGCCCCAGGTGGCACAGCCTTGGTAACCACAGCATTGGAGCCAACCTTGGCCCCTGCACCGACAGTAAACGGACCAAGCACCTTGGCGCCCGCCCCCACTACAACACCATCTTCCAGGGTCGGGTGGCGCTTGCCCTTGTTCCAGGTGGTACCACCCAGGGTCACGCCCTGATACAGGGTCACATCATCGCCAATTTCGGCCGTCTCACCGATCACAATGCCCATGCCATGGTCGATAAAGAAGCGACGCCCTACCTTGGCCCCCGGATGAATCTCGATCCCGGTCAACCAGCGCCCGAAGTTCGACACCAGCCGCGCCAGCCACTTCCACCCCATATTCCACAAGGCGCCGGACAGACGATGAATCCAGATGGCGTGCATGCCGGGGTAGCAGGTCAGTACTTCAAAGGCGTTGCGCGCTGCCGGGTCACGGTGGAAAACACTCTGGATATCTTCTCGCAAACGCTCGAACATTTTTAATCCTTCCGCTTAAGAAGCTCGCCACGGGCCGCTTTCTGGGTTTCCGTGAGGATGCCACGCAATATATTCATTTCCGCTCGGCTGACCGAGCTGCGTCCGTACAACCGACGCAGGCGCGCCATCAAGTGCCGTGGCTTTTCAGGATCGAGGAATTCAATGGCCACCAGGGTTTGCTCCAGGTGCTCATAGAACCGCTCCAGTTCGTCCATGGTGGCCAATTCGCCACTCTTGGTCGATGCAACCTCGTCCTTCTCAACCTTGCTGGGCTGGCCTTCAGCCGCCAACCAGGCCATGCGCACCTCATAACTCAACACCTGCACCGCCGCCCCGAGGTTCAGCGAGCTGAACTCAGGGTCTGAGGGGATGTGCACGTGGTAATGACATCGCTGCAGCTCGTCATTGGTCAGGCCGGAATCCTCGCGACCAAAGACCAAAGCGATTTCAGCACCACCAGCGGCCTCCTCGACCACCTTGGTCCCACACTCGCGAGGATCCAACAGCGGCCAGGGAATACGACGGTCACGAGCGCTGGTGCCGAGCACCAGATTGCAGCCCACCAGAGCGTCTTCCAGGGTGGCGACGACCTGGGCTTTTTCAAGGATGTCATTGGCGCCAGACGCACGGGCATCGGCCTCGTGGTGCGGAAACACACGCGGTTCGACCAGCACCAGGCGCGTCAGCCCCATGTTTTTCATGGCTCGCGCCACCCCACCGATGTTGCCGGGATGACTGGTATTGACCAAGACGACACGAATGTTTTGCAGCAAGGGAGGCGCTCTCGGACACGGGAAAGGGGAGCAAATCTTACAGAACAGCCTAAGGTTATGCCATGAAAGCTAACGTCGTCCTTCACCTGAAGAAAGTTTCTGCTAGAATGCTCGGCTTTCTTTAACAACCTTAGGTGACACATCCATGCAGCCCATGCTGAATATCGCGCTGCGCGCCGCCCGCAGCGCCAGTGAATTGATCTTCCGCTCCATCGAGCGCCTGGATACCATCAAGGTCGACGAAAAAGACGCCAAGGATTACGTATCCGAGGTGGATCGCGCCGCCGAACAGAAAATCATCGACGCCCTGCGCAAGGCCTACCCTACCCACGGCATCCTCGGTGAAGAAACCGGCCTGCACAAAGGCAGCGGCGAAGGCGAAGACTACCTGTGGATCATCGACCCACTGGATGGCACCACCAACTTCCTGCGCGGCATCCCGCACTTTGCCGTGAGCATCGCGTGCAAATACCGTGGCCGCCTGGAACACGCTGTTGTTCTGGACCCGGTTCGCCAGGAAGAATTCACCGCCAGCCGTGGCCGTGGCGCCCAGCTCAATGGTCGCCGCCTGCGTGTCAGCGGTCGCACCAGCCTGGACGGCGCCCTGCTGGGTACCGGCTTCCCGTTCCGTGACGACCAGATGGACAACCTGGAAAACTATCTGGGCATGTTCCGCGCCCTCGTAGGCCAGACCGCCGGCATCCGTCGCGCCGGCGCGGCAAGCCTGGACCTGGCTTATGTGGCCGCTGGTCGTTTCGACGCATTCTGGGAGTCGGGCCTGTCCGAGTGGGACATGGCTGCAGGCGCCCTGCTGATTCAAGAAGCAGGCGGCCTGGTGAGCGACTTCACCGGCGGTCACGACTTCCTGGAGAAGGGCCACGTGGTTGCCGGCAACACCAAATGCTTCAAGGCAGTACTGACGGCGATCCAGCCGCACCTGCCGGCCTCGCTGAAGCGCTAAGCGAGCGAGCACAAAAAAGCACCGCTGGGGGTGCTTTTTTTATGCCTGGTTTTTGAGTGAGCCCTGAAGAACACTCAATCAAGGCGACTTATTGGCCCGGTTGATTCTGACCCAGTACCAACTGCCCTTCTTTGTTCACCGGAATCTGGCCGCCTGGATCACGATCCATGCGCACGGAACCTTCCTTGCCATCCAGCAGATACCGCACGTCATACCCGACAACCTTGTCACTGATGTCATTCACAGTGTTACAGCGGGTTTGAGTCGTGGTGTAGGTATCACGGTTCTGCATGCCTTCCTGAACCTTGTTACCGGCATAACCACCACCGACCGCACCCGCCACGGTGGCCAGCTTCTTGCCATTACCACCACCAACCTGATTACCCAGCAGACCACCGGCCAGCGCACCGACCACCGTACCGACGATCTGATGCTGGTCCTGTACCGGCCGCTGCCGGGTCACTGCGACGTCCTTGCAGACCTCACGCGGGGTTTTGATCTGGGTTTTCACCGGCTGCACCGCCAGCACTTGCGCATACTCAGGGCCGCTTTTTACCAGGCTGTAGGTGGCAACAGCGCCCCCGGCAGTCACACCGACAGCACCCAATACCGCACCAACCAGCAACGACTTGTTCACATGAACCTCCTGACCATCACAAACGGACCGATACGTCCGCGCTATACCCAGCCTTGGAGCAAAAAAAAAGGCGCGAGTTCAATACTCGCGCCTTCTTTGTAACAGCAGATCAACAAACGCCCATCAAGGACGGTCGTCGACCTCCTTGCCAGTGCTGGCCGGAGGGATCAAATCTTCGCTGTTGAGATTCAGCCAGATCAGCACCACGTTGGCGATGTAGATCGACGAGTAGGTACCTGCCAGCACGCCGATAAACAGCGACAGCGAGAAGCCCCACAGGTTGTCACCACCAAACACCATCAGCGCGGTAATCGCCAGCAACGTCGAGATAGACGTCGCCATGGTGCGCAGCAGGGTCTGGGTGGTGGAGATGTTGATGTTCTCGATCAACGTCGCCTTGCGCAGTACGCGGAAGTTCTCGCGAACCCGGTCGAATACCACAATGGTGTCGTTGAGGGAGTAACCAATGATCGCCAGCACTGCCGCCAATACCGTCAGGTCGAAGGTGATCTGGAAGTACGCCAGAATACCCACGGTCACCACCACGTCGTGAATCAGCGACACAATGGCGCCGACCGCGAACTTCCACTGAAAGCGGAACGCCAGGTAGATCAGGATGCCGCCCAGCGCCATCAGCATGCCGAGGCCGCCCTGGTCGCGCAGCTCTTCACCCACTTGCGGGCCGACAAACTCGACACGCTTGACCGTCGCCGGGTTATCGCCACCCGCCTTCTGCAAGGCCTCGGCTACCTGGTGACCCAATTGCGGGTCTTCGCCCGGCATACGCACCAGCAGGTCGGTAGTCGCACCGAAACTCTGCACGATGGCCTCGTGGTAACCGGCCTGGTTCAGCTCGGTCCGCACTTGGGTAACATCGGCTGCCTTCTCGTAGGTCAGCTCGATGAGCGTACCGCCGGTGAAGTCCAGACCATAGTTCAGGCCCTTATGGAACCAGCTGAACAACGCCAGGACGGTAAGGAGCACAGTGACGCCGAACGCAACGTTGCGAACGCCCATGAAGTTGATTGTACGTAACATGGCAGCCCCTTAAATCCACAACTTCTTGAAGTCACGCCCGCCAAAGATCAGGTTGACCATTGCGCGGGTCACCATGATGGCCGTGAACATCGAGGTAAAGATCCCGAGGGACATGGTCACCGCAAAGCCTTTGACCGGGCCTGTGCCCATGGCAAACAGGATGCCGCCGACCAACAGCGTGGTCAGGTTGGCGTCGAGAATCGCGGTAAATGCCCGGCCGAAGCCTTCGTTGATTGCCCTTTGTACGGTCATGCCGGCGGCGATCTCTTCACGAATCCGCGAGAAGATCAGCACGTTGGCGTCCACCGCCATACCCATGGTCAGTACGATACCGGCGATGCCTGGCAGGGTCAGCGTAGCCCCCAGCAGCGACATCAAGGCCAGCAGCAGCACCATGTTCACCGCCAGTGCGACCGTGGCGATCAAACCGAAGAAGCGGTAGATGGCCATGATGAACAGCGACACGAACAGCATGCCCCACAAGGAAGCATCGATACCCTTGGTGATGTTGTCAGCACCCAGGCTCGGGCCAATGGTGCGCTCTTCAGCGAAGTACATCGGCGCCGCCAGACCACCGGCACGCAGCAGCAGTGCCAGCTCGGACGATTCACCCTGGCCGTTCAGGCCGGTGATACGGAACTGAGCACCCAGCGGCGACTGGATGGTCGCCAGGCTGATGATCTTCTTCTCTTCCTTGAAGGTCTGTACCGGCACGTCTTTCTCGACGCCGTTGACCATCTGCTTGGTGTAGGTGGTAACCGGACGCTGCTCGATGAAGATCACCGCCATGCTGCGACCGACGTTGCTGCGAGTCGCGCGGTTCATCAGCTCGCCACCATGACCATCCAGACGGATGTTCACTTCAGGCGTGCCATGCTCGCCGAAACCCGCCTTGGCATCCGTCACCTGGTCACCGGTGATGATCAGGCCACGCTCGATCTGAGCCGGAGGACGGTTGCCTTCACGGAACTCGAAGGTTTCGGAAGTGGCTTTCGAAGCACCCGGCTCTGCAGCCAGACGGAACTCAAGGTTGGCGGTCTTGCCGAGTATCCGCTTGGCTTCAGCGGTGTCCTGCACGCCTGGCAGCTCAACCACAATGCGGTTGGCACCCTGACGCTGAACCAGCGGCTCGGCCACACCCAGCTCGTTGACGCGGTTACGTACCGTGGTCAAGTTCTGCTTGATGGAGTATTCACGGATTTCCGCCAGCTTGGCCGGGGTCATCGCCAGACGCAGTACCGCCTGACCATTGAGGTCGGCCGGAACAATGTCGAAATCGTTGAAGTTCTTGCGGATCAGCGCACGGGCTTGTTCGCGACTGGCTTCATCAGCAAAGCCCAGCTGGATAGCGCCGTTGAGCTGCGGCAGGCTGCGATAGCGCAACTTCTCTTTACGCAGCAGGCTCTTCACATCGCCTTCATAGACTTTCAGGCGAGCGTCGAGGGCCTTGTCCATGTCCACTTCCAGCAGGAAGTGCACACCACCGGACAAGTCCAGACCCAGCTTCATCGGGTGCGCGCCAATGCTGCGCAGCCATTTTGGCGTGGTCTGTGCCAGGTTCAGCGCGACGACGTAGTCATCACCCATGAACTTGCGCACAACGTCTTTGGCCGGCAATTGGTCTTCTTGCTTGGTCAGGCGCAACAAGCCGCCCTTGCCATCAGCTGCCAAGGTTGCCGCTTTAACCTGGATACCCGCGTCGGTGAGCGCTTTGCTCGTGCGGTCCAGATCAGCCTGATTAACCTGCAACGCAGTGCTGGCGCCAGTGATCTGGATCGCCGGGTCATCAGGATAGAGATTGGGAGCGGAATAAATAAAACCGATCGCCAGCACCGCCAGGATCAGTACGTATTTCCACAGAGGGTATTTGTTCAGCATCACGCCGCCCGCTTATAACGCGGGGCGCCTTGCGCGCCCCGTCGATTGGTAAAGGTTGGAACTTAGATCGCTTTAAGCGTGCCTTTTGGCAGCGTGGCGGCGATGGCGCCCTTCTGGAACTTCATTTCTACGGTGTCGGAGACTTCCAGAACCACGAAAGCGTCGGAAACCTTGGTGATCTTGCCAGCGATACCGCCGGTGGTCACAACTTCGTCGCCTTTCTGCAAGCTGCCCAGCAGGTTCTTCTGCTCTTTGGCGCGCTTGGCCTGTGGACGCCAGATCATCAAGTAGAAGATGACCAGGAAGCCGACCAGGAAAATCCACTCAAAACCACCACCCATAGGACCGGCAGCGGCCGGTGCAGCGGCATCAGCCATGGCATTAGAGATAAAAAAGCTCATTTAGCACTCCAGTTGCAAATAGTGAATCTTAGGGTCGGAAAACTCAGTCCAAGGGCGGCACAGGCAGCCCGCGCTTGGCATAGAAGGCATCGACGAAGGCGGCCAATGTACCCTGTTGAATAGCCTCGCGCAAACCAGCCATCAGGACTTGGTAGTGACGCAAATTGTGGATGGTATTCAACATGCTACCCAGCATTTCCCCACACTTGTCCAGATGGTGCAGATAAGCACGGGAGAAGTTCTGGCAGGTGTAGCAATCACAGGTGGGATCCAGCGGCGAATCATCATGGCGATGGAACGCGTTACGGATCTTCAGCACGCCTGTATCGATGAACAGATGCCCATTGCGGGCATTACGGGTTGGCATCACGCAATCGAACATGTCCACACCGCGGCGCACACCCTCTACGAGATCTTCCGGTTTGCCAACGCCCATAAGGTAACGAGGTTTGTCAGCCGGCATCAGGCCCGGCAGGTAATCCAGCACCTTGATCATCTCGTGCTTGGGTTCGCCCACCGACAGACCGCCGATGGCCAGGCCGTCAAAACCGATCTTGTCCAGGCCTTCCAGGGAACGCTTGCGCAGGTTTTCGTGCATGCCGCCCTGCACAATGCCGAACAAGGCCGCAGTGTTGTCACCGTGGGCATTCTTCGAGCGCTGGGCCCAACGCAACGACAGCTCCATCGAGATCCGCGCCACTTCTTCATCGGCCGGGTACGGCGTGCATTCGTCAAAAATCATCACGATGTCGGAGCCCAGGTCACGCTGGACCTGCATCGACTCTTCCGGCCCCATGAACACCTTGGAACCGTCCACCGGCGAGGCGAAGGTCACGCCCTCTTCCTTGATCTTGCGCATGGCACCCAGGCTGAACACCTGGAAACCCCCGGAGTCGGTCAGGATCGGGCCTTGCCACTTCATGAAGTCATGCAGGTCGCCGTGCTTCTTGATCACTTCCGTGCCCGGGCGCAGCCACAGGTGGAAGGTATTGCCCAGGATGATCTCGGCGCCGGTGGCGACGATATCCCGTGGCAGCATGCCTTTCACCGTGCCGTAGGTACCCACCGGCATGAACGCCGGGGTCTCGACGGTGCCACGCGGAAAGGTCAGGCGACCGCGACGGGCCTTGCCGTCGGTGGCCAGCAGTTCAAACGACATACGACTCATACTTGTTCCTCTGGGCCGCGCGGCGCCGGATTGCGGGTGATAAACATCGCATCACCGTAGCTGAAAAAACGGTATCCATGCTCGATGGCGGCCTTATAGGCGGCCATGGCTTCGGGATAACCCGCGAACGCCGACACCAGCATCAACAGCGTGGATTCCGGCAAATGGAAATTGGTCACCAGGGCATCGACCACATGAAACGGCCGGCCTGGGTAGATAAAGATATCGGTGTCACCACTGAACGGCTTAAGCACGCCATCACGCGCCGCACTCTCCAGGGAACGCACGCTGGTCGTACCGACCGCCACCACACGACCACCGCGCGCCTTGCACGCGTTGACCGCATCCACCACCTCCTGGCTGACTTCCAGCCATTCGCTGTGCATGTGATGGTCTTCGATGTTATCCACACGCACCGGCTGAAACGTCCCGGCCCCCACGTGCAGGGTCACAAAGGCAGACTCGATGCCCTTGGCGGCAATCGCTTCCAACAACGGCTGATCAAAGTGCAGCCCCGCTGTCGGCGCCGCCACCGCGCCCAGGCGCTCGGAGTACACCGTCTGATAGCGCTCGCGGTCCGAGTCTTCGTCCGGACGGTCTATATAAGGAGGCAACGGCATATGCCCGACCCGCTCCAGCAGCGGCAGTACTTCCTCGGCAAACCCCAGCTCGAACAACGCATCATGGCGCGCCAACATTTCAGCTTCACCACCGCCGTCGATGAGGATCTTCGACCCTGCTTTCGGCGACTTGCTGGAGCGCACATGGGCCAGCACACGATGGCTGTCCAGCACCCGCTCCACCAGAATTTCCAGCTTGCCGCCGGAGGCTTTCTGGCCAAACAGCCGTGCCGGAATCACCCGGGTATTGTTGAAAACCATCAAATCGCCCGGGCGCAAATGCTCAAGCAAATCAGTGAATTGACGGTGTGCAAGGGCACCGCTGACCCCGTCCAGGGTCAGCAGTCGACTGGCGCGACGCTCGGCCAAAGGGTGGCGAGCGATCAGCGAATCAGGGAGCTCAAAAGTAAAGTCAGCAACGCGCATGATGGGGTTCGTCTAGCAGGGCCGGGAAGTCTAGCGGAAATAGTGAAAATAGACCATGAAACGTGATTGACCAACGGTAATCTCATCTCTATACTTCGCCGCCATTGAGCCCTGATGGCGGAATTGGTAGACGCGGCGGATTCAAAATCCGTTTTCGAAAGGAGTGGGAGTTCGAGTCTCCCTCGGGGCACCATCTTAAAAAAAGACCTTGAAATTCAAGGTCTTTTTTTTCGCCTGTAGAAAAGTGCCGGTTGGCGGCCGCACGAGACAGCAGAGGAACCTGGACCATGGAGTTGACGCTGGAGACGGTGGCGCTATTCGCCCTCAAATTGGCTTATGAGACAGACGGTGGCAGCCCGGTTTTGCGGGACGATCTGATCATGAGCGAGTATGAGAGGGAGGTGTTTGGGTTGCTGGTGCGCAAAGGCGACCTCGGTGCCATTCAACTCAAGCTCGATGAGTGCATCGCGCAGGCATTGCACGCCTTAGGTGCCGACACCGTGCTGGGTCGCGAGCTGCAAAAACTGGCGACTGAGGTTCACCAAGCCTCAACGCTCGAGGAACTCAACACGCCACTCGACGCACTCAAGGACTACCTCAAAGCCATCCAGTGACACCGTTCCCCTGTGGGAGCCGGGCTTGCCCGCGATGGACGTCAACGATAACGCGCCCTCACTGGCTCACCACAAGGACCGTCAACATGATCGACTTCAACAACAAAGGCTTCTTCAAGCTCAAGCAAAACAACGAATACGCCGAACGCGTATCGTCCCTGCTGCTGGATGACGAGCACGTCATCGACGCCTACAAAGCCATGCGCGACGGCGTGGTCTTCACCACCAAGCGCATCATCGCCGTGAACGTGCAAGGCATCACCGGCAGCAAGAAAGACTTCACCTCCCTGCCCTATAAAATATCGTCGCGTATTCGGTGGAAACGTCTGGCACGTTTGACCTGGATTCGGAGTTGGAGATTTACTTTTCGTCGGTGGGGAAGGTTAAGTTTGAGTTCACCGGGAAGACGTCGATTGTTGAGATATCGAAGTTGATTTCCAGGCATGTGCTCTGACTCCACCGAAGCCGTCAGACGCCCAACAAAAAAGACCTCGAATAACGAGGTCTTTTTTTGCCTACGGAAAAGTACTCCTGGATAAACTCAATCAAATGTGGGAGCTGGCTTGCCTGCGATGACGTCCTCCCACACCCTGCAAAACCAACTACCTAACCACCAACCACCCTACTCAACCGCCCCATTCGGCAACATCCCGTTCGCCAAATCATCCACCACCGCCTTCGCCATCTCCCCCAAATAATGCGCAGCCCAAGCGTAGCGATCAGCGCCCTTATCCATGGCTGCGTCCAAGGCCAGCATTTTTGAGCAGTGGAGCAGGACAGAAGCGTGCTCTAGAGCATCGCGAATGGGTACGCCGGAATTGACGCGGAAGAGGTGGTGAAGATCCGACTGCTCGCCGCAGGTGGAAAAGGTGATAACGCCGAGGGTTTTGTTGAGAGGTGGATTGATCATTGGGCACCTCCGGAATGGACCGGAGCGTGAATTGCAAAACAGCAAAGATACGACCTGGCAGAAACGCTCATTGGCTTAGCTCCTAATGTAGAGAGCTGCCACATTCGTTTCTCATGCGAATGGGTGGCAGCTATGCGCGGGCTGAGAAACCGGGACAATAGGAAAACCCGGCAGACCCGAAGGTCTCCCACGCATAGCCGCCATGACACAGATATGCGGGCACAAAAACAGCGCCAGCAGTCTAATGGATGGTGGCGCCTATGCGCCTATTGTTTCGGATTCTCAAGCCCGGCCGCTGAATTGGCAGCGACGGAACAGACAGTAATGCCGTAGGAAGCAGGCTGAAAGTCGCACTTTGTGGCGAGATCTTTCTAAAGCAGGGAAACACCGAAAAAACAAAGGTTTGAGTCTCTTCCTGCAAAAAATGGACTTCCGGTGAGGTCGCACCTGACCATACCTTCTCCTATAGCCGAGATCAGCCCCCTGAGGGGGCGGATTTATTTACTACCCCCTCTGCGTTAATAAAAATGGCCAGCCGCTTCATCCGTCATATCCCATCTCAATTCCTGCGCTTGCTACGTCAATGCCATCACCTTCCGACTGCCCTCACCACGCAGCCTCTTGAACGCAATCAAACGGTGAGCCGGACTCGCCAATGGAGCCAGTCTTGGCAAATTGAACAACACTCCCAAAGAGCAAATGCTTCAAACCCGCCCCCTCCGCAGCCGTCTAAGATACGAAACCACACCCCCCACAGCCGCAACGACAATCACAACAGCATTCCCCAACAACCAGATCCCAAAGTTGCGACTCTGCTCCCCATCCCCCTCGTAAAACGGCCCAAAGTAGACAGAAGCTGCTACGAACACCCCGTTGAACACAACCACCGCCAAAACAACCACCAAAATGACAAACAACGTGCCTTTGACAATGCTCATATAACCTTCCAAAACCAGATTTCCCTAGACTCGTGATAATCCGAGAATGTGCCTTCAATCGAGAAGCCCAGTTGAATACGAGGGTAGCTCAACCAGTCCGTCAGTCTGCGCCCGTTCCACAAGTCGATGTGGTCGCCGCTGCGGTTACCGAAGGTTTCATTGCCTCGGCGCCAGAAGTCTTTGAAGAAGATGATGCCTTGCTGCCCTGACAGTGTGTCTTCGAAGTGTTCGGGCTTTATCTTTTTCACTGGTTGTACACCAGGAATGCTCGCCAGGCTTAAGGCTTTAGCCATTTCCTCCGCCGCCAGGATATGGCCTTCACTTTTGGGGTGATGCCAACAATAGCGCACGCCTTTCAATTTACTGAGGTCGGCGCCTGCTCTGCGCATGGCCACACCAAGGTTGATGGCGCATTGATCACTGAAGTTTTTGGCCCCGTTGGTTCTACACGGAGCAGCATCTCCAAAAATTTCCGGATGGTTTTTCCATAACGTGTTGAATGTGAGCATTCTGCTTTTCCCTGGCGTTTTGTGCTTGCGCACCGTAACAAACGGCTCACATTCGATGGCGGTTACCTCGAAGCCCGAATGAAAATCGGAAGGGTCCTACTGACGTGTAGGCTTTGATTGCAAGAATGCAGGGACAAACCACAATTTGCGCACTCTCAAATCCAGTCGAACTCACACTTCCCCCACAGACCTTACATCCGGTGAATAAATGGCCAGATTGCCAGTAATAAAAATCGACTTGAGCCCCATCAACGAATCCAACCAACTCCACTCAACCCTAAGCAACGCACTCGGCTTCCCCGACTGGTACGGCCAAAACTGGGACGCGTTCTGGGATGCCATCACCAGCCTGGTAGAGATGCCAATAAAGCTGGAGCTTGTTGGCTGGAGTATTTTCTCGGAACGCTTGCCCCGCGACGCGAGGCTCATGCGGCAGTGCCTTACGGATATGACGATCGAATACCCGGATCTTGCGCCAGAGATTCATTACCTAAGCTGATTGAGCCCTGCGCGCCCTGAGCTGAGTTATAGGAGCCCATTGCTCAAAATGACTTTTCCCACGTACACCATCGAACAACGAGAATTTCAGCCTCTCCCCCGCTCTCATAGGCTCACTCCCCTGCACAGGGAAGTGATCCAGTCATGCCAGAACGCGCTTATCCGATACAGCTGAGACGGCGAATTTTGACCCCGCAGCCTTCGCGGGCGCCTTATTCATCGTTCATTGATTTGCCCGACGTTGTTCCCGCTTCCACGCCTGAGCCCGCCAAGGTTCCGGGCTACGTATTCGCCAAGTCGTGCCAACTGCCCAACGGCATCATCAGTTACAACAACCCTACCGGTGACGCATTTGATCCCTATACCGCCGAACGTCGAGGGCCAGCAAAAAATAACCGCCGAATTTATAGATAGCGTGGAGCGTCCAGAATGGTTATGAAAGTCAGATTGCGATGGTATGACAAGTACAGCAATTACGTTAAAGCGGATGAATATTCGGCAGAATTTGATGATGACAACAGCTTTTTTGAGGCGTTAGGTTTGAACCAAGAACCTGCGATATATGCCGATGTGTTCAACGTTCTTCCAAGCTGGATAGCGATTATCCAACCACATTTTCAGCATGTAATTGAACCCGAACAGTTCGATTACCAAATATCTTTCCGCTACCAAGGTAAATGGCCGCCCCAACCCACCAAGCTGCCATAAAAGGAACCCAATGAAAAAGCCCCCTCTCTATCGCTCAGTCAATACCCGAACACACAATGTGCGCCATGGTAGTTGTGGCGCTTATCGGTATGAGCGCCACAGCAAAAGCGAAAAGAGCTCACTCTCCAACCGTGGCTCGATGCACAGCCATCACCGACACGGTTTTGATTACACACCGCTATTCAGCTTTCTACTGTCCAAGGTCGGTCATCAATGGGATGACGTTTTCAGCGAGGCCAATGCCCGCCTGGATCGGCCGGAGCCGGTATTCTGGATGGTTGCCCTGCATGACGCCGACAAAACAGAGTACGTAAGAGTAGGCGAATCGACCTACTACAGCGGGCTGTACGTCGATAACACAGGTCTGCTGCAGAAGGTCAATCCGCAGTTAAATGCAGAGCGTATGAAACCGTTTTGCGACTGCTGCACTCACACCTTCAACGGCGTGGTATTTCCCCAGGCTCTACCGCGCAGGAGCTAAAACTCACCCGAGCACACAACCCACCCGCCTCCAGGTTATACAACTCCAACCCACAACCAATCTTCCCCACAATCATCTCCACAATCGCCAACCCCAACCCTGCGCCATTGGCGTTGCCCTGGCTATAAAACCGCTCAAACAACCTTCCCATTTCCCCCTCTTCAATCCCCGGCCCCGCATCCTCTACACACAGATGCACCACCCCGGAATCCAGCACCTTGACCACCACCCTCACCTCACTTCCCACCGGTGAGAAATTCAGCGCATTGGTCACAAGATTCTGCAGCGCAATCGCCAACGCCATCGGTTCGGTTTCGACCCAACACGCTTCATCCCCTTCCAGCACCAGCTCAACGCCTTTTTCCATCGCCAGAGGTGTCAGCTCTGCCAGTTCCTCTCGCACCAATGCCGTCAGTTGCACGCGGACGCGAACCGGGTTGTTCAACTGCGGCTCAATGCGCGCCATGGTCAGCAGTTGGCTACCAATGCGTGTCGCCCGGTCCACGCCGTTCACCAGAAAATCCAATGCTTCCCGACGCTGTTCTTCAGTCCCGGCGCTCTGGGCGTTCTGTGCGTGAATACGCAATATCGCCAGCGGCGTACGCAACTCATGTGCTGCATCGGCAATGAACCGCCGCTCGCGCTCCAGCAAATTATCGATCTGCACCAGCAACTGGTTCAGTGCGGTTTGCATCGGCTCCAAGTCCGCAGGCAGCGGCTCAAGTTGCAGGGGTTGCAGGGTATTGGTATTACGCCCGCGAATGGCCTGGGCCATGGCGCATAAGGGTTTGAGGCCCCAGCCGATGGACAGCCAGATGAGCACGGCCAACAGGGGCACGCCGATAAGGCTCGGCCATAATGTGTGCCGCACGATGCGCTCGATCACATCCTGACGAATGTCGTCGCGCTCACCCACCCAGATCAGCACGCCTTGTTGCGGATCGGCCAGGAGGAACGCGCACCAGTCGTTGCCGTTTTCCGTGATGTCGTGGGACCCGAAGGTGGTGGGCGGTGCATCGAGGATCGGCGCTTCGGCGGAGCGCACGAGCAACTGGCCGTCGGTGCGCCACACCTGGAACGTCAGGCGGGTTTCGTAGGGATGTGCAGCACCGTCTTCACCCACGCGGCTCATGGCGTGGTCGAAGGCCTGATAGAGGCGGTCCCAGTCGGCGTCGCCAGGGTCGCGCTGGCGCAGCACGCTTTGCAGCAGGCGAGCACTTTGGCCAAGTTGGGCGTCGTAGACTTCTTCGATTTCGTGGTGACTGTCTCGCAGTACCAGCCAACTGATCAGGGCATCACCCAGCAGAATCAGCACCAGCACCGGGATGAGGATGCGTGCGCGGACCGAGTTCATGGCTTGAGTTCCATCACATAGCCGACGCCGCGCACGGTGCGGATCAACTCGGTGGGGAGCTTTTTGCGCAGGTTGTGGATCAGCACTTCCAGGGTGTTGCTCTCAACGCGGTCCTGCCAGCCATACAGCGCGCGGGACAGACGCTCGCGGGTGACGACTTTGCCGGGGCGCACCATCAGTTGGTGGAGCAACTGGTACTCCATGGGCGTGACGACAATATTCTGGCCCTGGTAGCTGACTTGCTGGGTCGCCGGGTCGAGGCTGACACCCGCGTGTTCCAGCAACGGCTGCGCCCGGCCCTGGCTGCGGCGCAACAGGGCGCGGACACGGGCCTTGAATTCTTCGACGTCGAAAGGCTTGATCAGGTAATCGTCGGCACCGGCATCGAGACCGGCGATGCGATCAGCGGTACCGTCGCGGGCGGTGAGGATCAGTACCGGCAGGTCCTGTTGTTCCGCGCGCAGTTGTTGCAGCAATGCCAGCCCGTCGAGGCGCGGCAGGCCGAGGTCGAGCAGCAGCAAGTCAAAGCTTTCGCTGCGCAAGGCATGCAGCGCGCTGACGCCATCTTGCAACCAGTCCAGGGTGTAGCCTTCGGCGCTCAAGGCCACACGAATGCCCTGGCCGAGAGCACGGTCATCTTCGACGAGGAGCAGGCGCATAGCGGATTCTCTGTAGGAAACGGCCGCATCATGCCGGGTTCCGGCGACGAGGATTTGGAGAAAGGTGTTACCGCTCGTTGCCAACTAAGCTTTCACTAAGGTTGGTTTTGCACAGTGGAACATCCCACGTCTGTTGAGAGTGTTTCCGTGTGCAGTAAGCCTTTTTTCGACAAACGCTCCCTGCGTGCGCTTTTACTGATCAGCGGCCTGCTAACGGTATTTTTCGCTGCCTGGCAAAGCCATCCGCCCCATGTGTTGGCACCGTTTGCCCAAGCGAGCCAGACCGCCTCAACCGTGGCATCAGCCCCGCAATACAGCAGCCGCTTCGTCTCCTCGCAGCTCACAGACTTTGTCCACTCCTCCTCCGTGACCGCCCTGCCCGGCGGCGATCTTATGGCAGTGTGGTTTGCCGGCTCCCGTGAAGGCGCCGCCGATGTGCAGGTGCGTACCGCACGCTTTGACGCCAACAGCGGCGAATGGGGTGCGGAGCAGGTGTTGGCCACTCGGGAAAGCACTCGCGACGGCACTCAGCGCTACATTCGCAAACTGGGCAATCCGGTGATCGCCCTGGCGCCAGATAATCGACTGTGGATGTTTTATGTCTCGGTGTCGGTCGGCGGCTGGGCCACCAGCGCGATCAATGTGATGGTCTCCGACGACCTGGGGACGAGTTGGTCGGCGCCTCGGCAATTGATCACGTCGCCATTCTTCAACATCAGCACCCTGGTGCGCGCCGCACCGGTGTTTCACGCCGACGGTTCCATCGGACTGCCGGTGTATCACGAGTTCATGGGCAAGTTTGCCGAGTACCTGTATTTGAGCGCCGACGGTGCGGTGATCGATAAATTCCGCATCAGCCGTGGGAAACATTCACTGCAGCCGACCATCGTCGCGCAGGATGGGCAGCGCGCCATCGCCATGCTGCGTTACGCCGGCGAGACCCATCACCGCATACTCGCCAGCCGTACCGAAGACGCCGGGCAGACCTGGAGCGAGCCGTATCCGCTGGAGCCGTCCAACCCCAACTCGTCCCTGGCGGCGGTGGGCATGGCCAACGACGGATTGCTGGTAGCCCTCAATGACCTGCAGGACGGGCGCTTTAAGCTCAGCCTGTATGGCACCAACGCCGGGCTCAATCAGTGGCGCAACCTGATAGAACTGGATCAGTCGCCGGACCCGCTGGGCCAGCCGTTCTCTCCAGAAGCCTACAAGGAAATCATCGGCGAAGGTTTCCGCGCCTCCAGCGGCGCCCTGCGCTTGCCCATGGAGCAACGCTTCCTCAGCAGCCTGGATTACCGCGTGTGCAAACCCCGAGGCTGCGAATTCGAATACGAGTATCCCTATTTCAGCCGCAGCCCGGACGGCATGTACCACCTGGTCTACTCGTGGAATAACACCTTTATCAAACATGTCAGCTTCAACGAGGCCTGGCTGGCGGAGCGTCTGTGATGGTTTCCTTGTGGCAAGCCCATTTGAGTTTTGTCCTGCTGGGCTTTGTGCTGTTGAGCGCGTTGCGCTTTACCGCGCCCTGGCGTCCGTGGTTGTTGCCGCTGCTGGCGGCGGTGAGTTTTATCCCGATCAATGAGTTGCCGCTGGCGGCTTATGTGCGCAGTTTTACCGATGACTTGGCCATCAGCACCTTGGTGCTATTGGCGTGGGTTGGCCTGTGCCGGTTGGGTGTGGTGCAACCGCTCAATGGTCGTCACCGGCTGCAAGTCCTGCTGCTGTTTGGTGCGCTGAGCCTGATGCTGTACCCCGCCACCCTGGGCCTGACTTATTTCGACCCTTACCGCTGGGGCTTCAACCCACGGCCGATGATCGTGCTGATGGGCGTGGCGGCGCTGGTGATGCTGGCACTGCGTAACACCCTGGCCGTGTGGATGCTGGCGGCGGGCACCCTGGCGTTCGCCTTGCGGCTCAAGGCGTCGGAGAACTATTGGGACTATGTGGTTGATCCGCTGCTGGCGGGTTACTGCCTGGTCGCTGGGGTGTGGATGTTGGCGATAGCGGCTTGGCTGCGGGTACATCAAAGCCCACGCCGAGCACTCCCGGTAAAACAATGAAGATCAAATGTGGGAGCAGGCAAGCCAGCTCCCACACTGGATCTGCTGCGTGCTATAGAAAACTGGAAAAAACAGAGGTCAATAATGGGATGGTTGCAATCACGCCGCCTGCGCTACGGCGTGGGCGCGATCGGGCTGGTATTTGCGCTGTTGGTCGGGCTGCGGCTGATATTTTTGCTGGGGTTTTCCGGCGTTGATCTACGCACACCTGCACTGCTGGAAACCCTGGGCATCGGCCTGCGTTTCGACCTGCGCCTGGCGGTGCTGATGCTGCTGCCGCTGGCCCTGCTCGCCTGGCTGCCACGCTGGAATTTGCTGACCCTACCGGCGTTGCGCTGGTTGGCGCGGGGTTACCTGTTGCTGGTGCTGAGTGTCGTCGGGCTGGTGTATATCATCGACTTCGGCCACTACGCCTACCTCGGCGTGCGTATCAACGCCACCGTGCTGCGTTACCTGGAAGATGCGCAGATCTCCCAACAGATGGTTTGGGAAACCTACCCGGTGCTGTGGATAACCTTGAGTTGGCTCGCCGCCGCCACGCTTTGGACCTGGGCGCTGATTCGCCTTGAGCGGATCACTCTGGACCGCGAACCTCAGGCTATTGGCAAGCTGGCGCTCGCGTCTGTCGCCGTGGTCGGTGTGATCGCAGTCCTGCTGGCTCTGCTGGGGCGCGTCGCCAATCTGAATCTCGAAAACCCGGTGCCCCTGCGCTGGAGCGATGCGTTCTTTTCCGGCAACAACCAGATCGCGGCCGTGGGCCTGAATCCGGTGCTGTTTTTGTATGACACGCTCAAAGCCGGCCAGTCGCAATTCGACGAGGCCCAGGTGCGCGAGCATTACCCGCAGGTCGCTCGCTACCTGGGTGTAAACCAACCGGATGCGCAGCAACTGAACTTCGTTCGCGAGCAAGGCGTGCAGCCTTATCGGTTTGCCGGCGAACGCCCGCCCAACGTGGTTTTCGTCATGCTCGAATCCCTGGGCACCAGCGCCGTGGGCGCCTACGGCAACCCGCTGAACCCGACGCCGAACCTCGACAAACTGGCCACCGAAAGCTGGTTCTTCAAGCACTTCTACGTGCCCGTGACCGGCACCGCCAAAACCGTCTGGGCCAGCATCACCGGCGTGCCCGACGTCACCCGCCAGGAGACCGCGACACGTCACCCGCTGATTACCCGGCAACACACGCTGATCAATGCGTTCGAGGGTTATCAGAAGTTCTACATGATCGGTGGCAACGCCGGCTGGGCCAACATCAATGCATTGATCCGCCAGAGCATCGACGGCGTAAAGCTGTATGAGGAAAGCAACTGGCGTTCGCCACGGGTGGACGTATGGGGCATTTCCGACCTGGACCTGTTCAAAGAGGGCGACCAATTGCTGCAAGCCGTGCCCAAAGACCAGCCGTTCTTTGCCTACCTGCAAACCTCCGGCAACCATCGGCCATTCACCATCCCCAAGGACAACGATGGCTTCGTGGCCCATGACTTGACCCTGGAACAGGTTCAGGCCGCAGGCTCGCGCAGCGTCGAGCAATACAACGCCGTCCGTTTGCTGGACTTCAACATCGGTCGCCTGATGGAGATCGCCAAGGCCGGTGGTTACTACGACAACACCATCTTCGTGTTCTTCGGCGACCACAACACCCGCATCAGCCAGATCCCGCACATGGCGCCGGCTTTCGAACAGTTGGGGCTGGAAAGCAACAACGTACCGCTGCTGATTCATGCGCCTGGGCGCTTGCAGCCCAAGGTGATTGAAGAGGCCGTGGGCCTGGCGGACTTGCTGCCCACGGTGGCCGGGATGGCGGGTATACCCTTTCGTAATGGCGCCATGGGCCGCGATATCCAGCAACCAGCACCGGAAGGTGAGCGCGTGGTGCCGCTGGTCTTGCGTGAGGGAACCTTCCCGGTAATTGGCGGCGTGACCCAGGACTTTTTACTGCAGATGGAACACGATGGCAGTTCACCGACCTTGCATGACCTGGCCTCGCAAACACCCCGCGAGGATGTGGCGCAGCAGTACCCGGAGGAATTTCAACGCTTGCAGGCACTGACGCGCGGGCTGCATGAAAGTGCGCGGTTGATGTTGTTTCGCAATGTCCGCTGAAGGTATTCAGCGGACATTACTATCGGCTCAGCCAATCCATCCCCCCAATCTATCGATTTGAGCTCTTCCTCACCCTCCCCGACCATGGCGCGACTTCCAATAACAAAAATCAGGAAACCGCCATGACTGCCCGATTCCACAACCCGGTAGACACCCGCTTCGGCTGGGGCTGCCTGCAAGAACTGGCCACCCTCACCGAACACCAGACCGTCGCCCTCGTGACCTTCCCCGAAGCGCGTGGGCTGGGTTTGGTGGAGCGCATCCAGGCGCTGCTGGGCGACCGCCTGGTGTACGTGATCGAAGACGTACAGCCCAATCCCGATGTTGCTCAATTGCGCGCTACCTATGAGCGTTTCTGGCAACAGGCCGCAGACTGCCAAGTGGTGCTCGCAGTCGGCGGAGGTAGCGCGATTGATACCGCCAAGGCATTAATCGTCGGCACCGAGACCGGCGATTTCGATGAGTTGCTGGCCTTGCTGGCCACCGGCAAGCCCTTCGTGCCCGCCTACAGCAAACTGTTGATTGCCGCGCCCACCACGGCGGGCACCGGCAGCGAGGTGACGCCATGGGCGACGATCTGGGATAGCGCCAGCCACAAGAAGTACTCGCTGCACCTGGACTGTACCTGGCCGAAAGTCGCCATTATCGATCCACAGCTGATGTTGACGGTCCCCGCCGGAGTCACCGTCTCAACGGGGCTCGATGCCCTGTCCCATGCACTGGAATCGATCTGGAACATCAATGCCAACCCGGTTTCCGACACCTTCGCGATCTCGGCCATCGAGGACATCCTGGAATGCCTGCCGCAGCTACGGCGTGACCTGGGCAATCAGGAACTGCGCTCGCGCATGGCGTTGGCAGCATTGAAGGCTGGTTTGGCATTTTCCAATACCAAGACCGCGCTGGCTCACTCCATTTCCTACGAGATGACCCTGCACCACGGCTTGCCCCATGGCATCGCCTGTTCTTTCACCTTGCCGCTGGTACTGGGGCTGGCGTGGGGGCATGACGCGGCGCGGGATCGCACGTTGCAGCGGGTGTTCGGCAGCGACTTGCCCAAGGCCCAGGCGCAGTTACGTGAATTCCTCCACAGCCTGGAAGTGAAGACCGAATTTGCCGACTACGGCGTGACCGCCCCAGAGGCTGAAGCGATGATCCGCTTCGCCATGCAGGGCGCACGCGGCAAAAACTTTATCGGCTCGCAAGCGGCCTAGACTCATATCATTCGGTCGTTTCCTGTTGCACCTGTAAAGCGTGCCCCCCTGCGGCTGTGGTCGCCGGGGCGAATAACAATAAGGAAAACATCATGAATCGTGCACATGCCCTGCCAGTTCCTGCCGTGCGTACCTCATCGTTTCGTGTCGCCCAGTGGCGCATGCTGCTGGCCGCAATGTTCTGCTATCTGTTTTTCTACACCGGTCGCCAGACCTTCGGCTTTGCGATTCCGGGGATCCAGGCCGAGTTCGGCCTGACCAAGGAAACCCTCGGCTGGGCTTCCGCCGCGATGCTCTGGTCCTATGCCATTGGCCAGGCGATCAACGGCAACCTGGCGGACAAGTTCGGCGGGCGCCGCATCATGACCCTGGGCGCGGTACTGTCTTGCGCCGCCAACTGGGTCACCAGTTTTGCCAGCGGCTTTGCCGGGCTGATCCTGCCGTGGGGCATCAACGGGTATTTCCAGGCCTTGGGCTGGGCCCCCGGCAGTCGGCTGATCTCCAATTGGTGGAGCGCCGGCGAGCGCGGCAAGGTGTATGGCTTTTATGTGTTTGCCGCCGGTTGCGCCTCGGTCCTGTCTTACGTGACCTCCATCGTGGTGCTGGAAGTACTGCAACTGGAGTGGCGCTGGATCTTTCGCTTGCCGGTACTGCTG
Organism: Pseudomonas spelaei; assembly: GCF_009724245.1. Lineage (GTDB taxonomy): Bacteria > Pseudomonadota > Gammaproteobacteria > Pseudomonadales > Pseudomonadaceae > Aquipseudomonas > Aquipseudomonas spelaei. The sequence continues at coordinate 254,497 of NZ_WNNK01000002.1, forward strand.
ATGCTGGCGGGCGGGATCATTTTCTACCTGGTAGCCCGCGAGCGTCCTCAGGATCTTGGCTTCGAACCGCTTGCCGATACCGGTGTGGCGAATGCTGATGACAAGAACCATGAGATTGCCCACGGTGAAGTCGAAACCTCGGTGCAACGCTACAAGGCGGTGCTGAAGAACGCCCGGTTGATCATCGCCGCCGTGTCCCTCGGTTTCCAGAATGCCGCGCGCTACGGCTTGATCGTCTGGGTGCCGGTGCACTTCCTGGGAGCCAACTGGAAAAGCGGCGACAGCATGATCGATCCGAAGTGGATCACCGTCGCTTTGCCCGTAGGCATGGCCATCGGCGCCCTGAGCAACGGTTGGGTGTCAGACAAGCTGTTCGGTTCCAAACGCTACCTGGCGATCATGCTGTACATGTTCCTCGGTGCCGCCACCAGCCTGTGGATGTGGAGCCTGCCGCCCCATAGCGCAATCGGCCTGGTGGCGTTGTTCCTCTGCGGTTTCTTTGTGTACGGGCCGGCGTCGAGTTTCTGGGCACTGTGCCCGGACCTGGTCGGGGCCAAGCGTGCCGGTACGGCCACAGGCGTGATGAACTTCTCATCCTATCTGTTCGCCGGCCTGGCGGAACCGCTGATCGGCAGTATGCTCGACAGTACCGGCAATACGTCGTTGATCTTCATCGTCGTGACCTCGGCCTGCCTGTGCAGTGCGGCGGTGGCGTTGTTCATCCGGCGTTGATGGCTCGGCACCGCGAACCTCGGGAACAGGACTTTTTATGTACCAGTACCACAAGTGGCTGCGCTCCTTTCATGCGGTGGCGAAGACCGGCAGTTTCACCCTCGCCGCCGACTACCTGAGCATCGGCCAGCCGACTATCAGCGAGCAGGTCAACGGGCTGGAGAAGCAGTTTTCCGTGGAGCTGTTCCACCGTCGCGGCCGCTTTATCGAAATGAGCGCAGCCGGCCACGCACTCTACGCAATCACCCAAGGGCTGTTCGGCCAGGAGGATGAAGCCATGCAACTGTTGCAGAGTTTCAAACAGCGCAAGACCGGCCTGTTGCGCCTGGGCGCGGTCTCCCCGCCGATTGCGATGAACCTGACCTATGAGCTGATGCAGCGCCATCCGGACATCGAACTGGAAACCTCGTTTTCCCCGGAAAGGGAAACCCTGGACCGCCTGTTCAACTTCGACATCGACGTGGCGATTCTGGCGCTCTCGGAGTTCGACCAGCGCTTTGATACCCAGCTGTATCGGCGCTACCCGATCATTGCCGTGGTGCGCGATGACCATCCGTGGGCGAGCCAGAAGGCAGTGCACGTCGAGCAGATCAGCGGTGAGAAGTGGGTAATGCGCGAAAAGAGCTCACGCACGCGGCAACTGGTGGAGGAAAGCTGCAAGCGCCTGGATATCCACCTCAACTGCGTCATGCAGTTGAACAGCCGCGAGGCTATCGTGCATGCCATTACCAAAGGCATTGGCATCGGCTTTGTCTCGGCGGTGGAGTACGCCGAAACGCCGGGGACCACACCGATCACTTTCGTCGATCATCCGTTCTCCATCGACTACCACCTGTGTTGCCTGGGTATTCGGCGCAACCGCCCGATGATTGCGGAGCTGTTCGAGGCCAGCCCGATCCCGGCCACCTGATTGCACCACCCGTTTAAAACACTCACCAGGCTTACCTCTGTTTCAGCAGAGGGACGGCCTGCTCACATCTGAAACCGGAGACTTACCATGCACTACCAACAACCTTCCAAGCTGCAAGCCGTGGTCCTGGATTGGGCCGGCACCGTCGTCGACTTCGGCTCCTTCGCCCCCACACAGATTTTTGTCGAGGCCTTCGGCGAGTTCGGCGTAGCCGTTTCCCTGGAAGAAGCACGCGGCCCGATGGGCATGGGCAAGTGGGATCACATCCGTACCTTGTGCAACCAGCCGCAGATCGCCGAACGCTACCGCGCAGTGTTCGATCGACTGCCGACCGATGATGACGTCACGGCCCTCTATGAGCGCTTCATGCCGTTGCAGATCGAGAAAATCGCACTGCACTCGGCGATCATTCCCGGTGCGCTTGAAGCTATCGAAGCGTTACGCGGCAAGGGCCTGAAGATCGGCTCCTGCTCCGGTTATCCGGCGGTGGTCATGGCCAAGGTGGTCGAACTGGCTCGGCACAATGGCTACGTCGCCGATCATGTGGTGGCGACTGACGAAGTGCCCAATGGTCGCCCACACCCGGCCCAGGCCCTGGCGAATGTGATTGCCCTGGGGGTCAGCGACGTCGCCGCGTGCGTGAAGGTCGATGACACCTGGCCCGGGATTCTGGAGGGTCGCAGCGCCGGTATGTGGACCGTCGCCCTGACCTGCTCGGGCAATGCCCTGGGGTTGACCTATGAGCAATACAAGGCGCTGCCCGCCGATAGACTGGCGCAAGAGCGTGTACGCATCACTCAAATGTTCGAGGGCTCGCGGCCGCATTACTTGATCGACACCATCGTCGAACTGCCGGCGGTGATCGAGGATATCAACGCGCGTCTGGCACGAGGGGAGACGCCGCAGGGTTCTTGATACGCCCTTTGGGACGTTGCAGCCGCTAGTGCGGCTGAAACGTCTCAAGGTACGCCAGCAAATTCTCGATCTTCTCCGGATCGCTGATCCCCCAGAAAATCATCCGGGTGCCACTCACGACTTTTTTCGGGGCCTCGATATAGGCCGCCAGTTTTTCCCGCGTCCACACGACACCCGAATTTTTCATCGCGTCCGAATACTGATAATCCGTGGTGGTCCCAGCCGGTCGCCCGATAATCCCATTGAGCTCTGGTCCAAAGCCGCCGCGGGCGTTAGCGCCGATGCTATGGCAGCCGCCGCAGGTTTTGCTGAACAGTTTCCCACCCGCCTCAGCATCACCGGCCGCCAATAACGGGGCGCTGGACAACCCCGCCATGAGCGTCAGGGCGCAGGTCAATAGAGCGGCATGTTTCATGGGTGACTCCCGATCAGGTAGTACTGGCAACAAAGTACCGCCGATTCTATCGCGATACGCGCCACACCATGGCGCAACGACTGCCCGGCGTAAAACCATGGCCATATTCATCACACAGAATTGCTGCCAGACGCGGATCCGGCGTCGCCAACGAATCCTGCTCAAATCCCAGCCGCCGGTAGAAGGGAGCATTCCAGGGTACGTCGCAAAAGGTCGTCAAGGTGACGGCGCGCAGATGTCGTGACCGTGCTTCGTTCATCGCGGCCTCGATTAGTTGCCGCCCGGCGCCCTGACCTTGCAGGGCCTGCATGACGGACAGTTCATGGATGTGCAGGTCCTCGCCATACAGCTGCGCACTCAAGAATCCCTGGGGCTGATCATTAGCGTCGACCGCCACCCAGCAGGTAGACAGCATGATCAATTGAAGATGGCGATCAACGCTCATCACCTCAGCCTCGGCAAGCCAGCTCACCTCCTTGATGAGACGGAAGGTCAGCGCGGCCGAACGCTCAATCGCAGGCAGAAACGCGGCATCATCGGGTGTGGCAAGGCGAATCACGACAGGCATAGGGTGTGTGCGGTCTATCTTCGGGTGGCGACGCTATCCTGACGTATCCTGCATCGGGCCTGCAAGCCATGTTCCCCGTGGGTTGAAAGCCAGCCGAACGACCATCCATCCAATAAAAAACATTCAATCGAACCTATTCCATCATGCCCGACTCCACCCTACTGAACCCCGATGGTGGAGTAATGATCATGGCTCAGCCATCGATTTTAGTGCTGGAAGACGACGAGATCATTCGCGCGTTGATGGTGGAGGTGCTGGAAGACTTCGGCGCGCACGTCACGTCCTTTCCCTCGGCGGACGAAGGGATGACCTTTCTGGAGCGCACGAGCGATCCGGTGGATTTGATTGTCAGCGATATCCAGATGCCTGGTCTGCTCAATGGCTATGACTTGAGCAAGGTAGTTGCCCACCGCTGGCCCTCTTTGCCGGTGGTGCTGACCTCCGGTAACACGGCGATGGCCGCGCAATTGGGCAGCACCGTACGGTTCCTGCCCAAACCGTGGAGCGTCGAGGGTTTGCTTGATTACGTGCAGTCAGCGCTGACCCACCCTTGATAACCTCGCGTGCCCTACACCGGTAATACCACCACCACTTCCAGCCCGCCGCCCTGGCGATCCGCCAGCGTCAGCGTGCCACCATGCTCCAGCACAATCGCCCGCGCCGTGGAAAGCCCCAGCCCAACCCCGCCGGTGCTTTTGTTGCGCGAGCCTTCCAGGCGGAAAAACGGCAGGAACACTTGCTCGTGAAAAGCCACGGGAATTCCAGGGCCTCGGTCCAGCACGCGAATGAGGACCTCACCCGCACGTTGGTGCAGTTCAATTTCGGGTGCATGCCCATAGTGAATGGCATTGTCCATCAAGTTGGTCATGACCCGCTTGAGCCCCAGAGGCCGGCCGAAGTACACCAGGCGCGGCGGCCCACTGAAGGTGATGTCGATAGACTGATCGCGATAGTCGTCCACTAACGTCTGCAACAGTTCCGCCAGGTCCAGATGGGTGGCCTGTTCGAGGCGAGCGTCGTCGCGGAAGAACTCCAGCGCGGTGTTGATCATGGCCTGCATCTCATCGACGTCACGGAACAGCTTCTGCTGCTGGTCGCGGTCTTCAATGAATTCCCCCCGTAATCTCAAGCGGGTCAAGGGCGCCCGCAGGTCGTGGGAAATTGCCGCGAGCATCTGCGTGCGGTCCTGGATGAAGTGTTGCAACTGGGCCTGCATGCCATTGAAAGCCAGGATCGCCTGACGAATTTCATGGGGGCCGACCGGTTCGATGGGCGGTGCCCGAAAGTCCGCACCAAAACGCCGGGCACCCAGGGCGAAATGCTCCAGAGGCCGGGCCAGGCGGCGAGTGGCAATCAACGTCACCAGCGCGGTGGAAATCAGTACCAGGACCAGCACGATCACACTGCGCGGCCCCTCGGCCAGGCCCCAACTGCGGGAGGGTGCGCTGAACATCAACCAGGAGCGGTCGGTCAGTTCCACCAGCAAAGCGTAGTGCCCGCCGGGACCTGGCCAGTCGTCCGGCTCAAAGCCTTCCACTCGCCGTTGTGGCCACGTGAGCGAATGCCCGAACACCTCTTCACTGGAGTGGAAAGCCTTGTCCCTGGCGGGAGGCAGCCCGAAACGCTCACGATTGGGTGACCAACTCACGCTGAAACTGTCATCTGCGGCTGACTGAGCCAAGCTGGAACGCTGGACCGGATCTGCCGCTTCGACCACTCGAACGATCACCGCCAACTTGTCTAACAAACCGGTTTCACTCAGGGGCGGCCGCGCCCATACGCCTGCCAACTGAGCGAACAACGCGTTAAAGGCCAGGGCCGTGAGCATGGCGATCAGGATGGTCAGGGCAATCCAGCGGGCTACCGTGTCCCGGGGGCGACGGCCCATCATGAGCGGGTCACGCTGACGGTGAACTGGTAACCGCCATTGCGCACGGTACGAATCATCGCCGGGCGCTTGGTGTCGTACTCCAGCTTGCGCCGCAGACGGCTGACCTGGACGTCGATGCTGCGGTCGAAGGCGTCGTGACGGTTGCCACGTGCCAGGTTCAACAACTGCTCACGGGTCAGTACCCGCTGCGGGTTTTCGACAAACACCAACAACAGGTCGAATTCACCGGACGACAGCGGAATCATCACCTGATCCGGCGAGCGCAGCTCACGACGGGTCAGGTCCAGTTGCCAGCCGTCGAAGCGGATCAACGGTCGCATGGCATCGCCCACGGGCGGGTGGTTTTCACCCGCGCGACGTAACACCGCGCGCACCCGGGCCAGCAGTTCGCGGGCGTCGAAGGGTTTGCTCAGGTAATCATCGGCGCCCATTTCAAGGCCCACCACCCGGTCACTGAGCTCGCCCATGGCGGTCAGCATGATCACCGGGGTCGCGTATTGCTGGCGCAGGCGCTGGCACAGCAGCAGGCCGTTATCCCCCGGCAGCATCAGGTCGAGAATAATCAGGTCCGCAGGCTGGCGCTCCATGGCCGCCCACAGGTCGGTACCGCTGGCGGCGGTTTCGACCGTATAGCCATGTTGCAGGAAGAATTTCTTCAGCAGCGCGAGGACTTCAAGGTCATCGTCGACAATTAAAAGGTTGCTCACCGGTGCGCATCACTTGGGGTTGTAGGGCCGCTATCTAAAACCATTCGGCGCGGCCCGTCATATATTTCAACCGTGCAACAAAGCGTCAAGGGCGTAATAAAGCAGACATCTTTGCGCAAGCCGCGAATGCCAGCATCGGCCTCCCTTTTTCGGAGACCGTACTAATGCACTCGCTGACGTATTCCCCACGCCTGGCCCGCCAGGCCGCGTTGCTATTGACCCTGTCTTACCTGGCGGGTTGCACGAGCCCGGCCCCGGTGGCGAGTACAACCCGTTGTGCGCAGGTTTCCTATCCGGTATATGACCCTGCCGAGCCGGTCAACCGGGGCGTGTTCGTCTTCAACCGGGCCGTGGATGACTATGCCCTGGCCCCTGTAGCCCGTGGATATCGTTATCTGCCGGATTTTTTCCAGAAGGGTGTGCATAACTTCGCCAGCAACTTCAGCGAGCCCAAGGTGTTTATCAACGATCTGTTGCAGGGCAACCCGCGACGTTCGGTCAATACCCTGGGGAGATTCGCCGTGAACACCACGGTGGGGATCATCGGTTTGATTGATGTCTCCGACCCGCTGGGCATTCCCCGTCACACTTCCGATTTCGGCCAGACCTTCGGCGTCTGGGGCATCGGCAACGGGCCAATCGTCGAATTGCCGCTGCTGGGCACCGGCAACAGCCGCGATTCGGTGGGCAAGGTGTTGAACTTGCTGGTATCGCCGCTGGGAAACAGCGACACCGTGAAGACCCTGAACACCGTCAGCCTGGTGGGTGGCACGGTAGATACCCGGGCATCTTTGCTGCCGCTGACTGACAGCCTGCAACAGTTACCGGATTATTACAGCGCACTGCGCAACGTCGTAGCTGAACACCGCGCCGCTTATGTGCTGGAAGGCAAGCAAGGGCTTACGACACCCCAGGCAAACCATTGCGCGAAGGAGACTGAGGATGATCTCTGAACCCGGCTCACTGCTCCTGCAACATCATGTGCGCAAACGCGGCACCCACGCCTTGCTGTGCCGTGAAACCCGCCTGCACCTTTCCTCGGACCAGAATCGACTGGTGCTCAGTCGGTACATGGAACAGTACAGCCCACAGGGTGTGCGCTGGGTCGAGCGTCAGTACAGCGTCGCGCTGGAGGACGTATTGCGCTGGCTGATTGACCAGGGAGAGACCTCGGCTACCGCGATAAGCAACCGTTCCGACGCCCGGCGTCTAGCGTCATAATTTGACGCGAGGCGTTTATAGCTCGGCCCTCCTCCCCCTCTGTAAGTTCACGCTTTTGCTTCATGGAGCCGCTTAACAAAACACTGACATCCCCTGCGCTACTCTTGTTGACCACTCCTTGCACAGAGCCACTTCCTGTATGTCTCAACCCGACACACTGCCCGCCGTGCTTGCCGGCCCACTGCTGCGCCGCCTGGAACCCGGGCGTCTGGTGCTGTGGCTGGTAGGGTCTCGGGCGCTGGCGTTGACCCTGAGGCTGCAACTGCCTGAACAGGCGCTCGATATCGAACTGGACGCTACGCTCTGCCAAGTGGTTCCCGTCGGGCGCCAAGCCTTTATCCACCTGATCGACGTGGCGTTCGCCGATGCCCTGCCCCAGGACGTGAGCATCGGCTATGACCTGCTGATCACCGAAGCCCACGGGCGCTCATCCGGCATCGCCCAATGGGCGCCGCACCTGCTCTACGCAAATGCGCAAACTCCCAATTTTGTCCTGTACAGTCACATTCACCAACTGATGCACGGTTCCTGCCGTAAACCACACCACCCCGCTGCCGAAGGTTTGTTGTGCGTGGACCGCTTGTTGGGCGAAGCCCGCACGCCGGCTGAACGTCCGGCTTTATTGATAATGAGCGGCGATCAGGTCTATGCCGATGACGTGGCGGGGCCGATGCTGCGGGCCCTTCACCACTTGATCGAGCGTCTTGGCCTGTTCGACGAACATCTGGACGGTGCCGTCGTGGACGACAGCACCAAACTCTACGAGCACCCGGCCAGTTACTACCATCGCGCCGACCTGCTCCCCGCCCTGAAGCACAATGAAACCCTGCGCGAGCGATTTTTCGGTGGCGTGAAAAAACCGATCTTCACCAGCAGTAGCGCGGACAATCATCTGGTGACCTTTGCCGAAGTGATGGCCATGTACCTGCTGGTGTGGTCGCCAACGCCCTGGGCCCTCATCACGCCACAAGCGCCGCAACTGACGCCCGAAGAACAGGCGCGTTATGCCCGCGAGCAAGTGCAGATCGATACATTCCGCGACGGCCTGAACGGCGTGTCCAGGGTATTGGCTCACCTGCCTTGCCTGATGATCTTCGACGATCACGACATCACCGACGACTGGAACCTCAGCGCACAATGGGAAGAAACCGCCTACGGCCACCCCTTCTCCAAGCGCATTATCGGCAACGCTTTGCTGGCCTATATGCTGTGCCAGGGCTGGGGCAATAACCCGGATGCCTTCAAGGAAGTGCTAAGCCGGACCTGCGCTCTCACCGCACAGGTTCGCGATAACTACCTGGACGCTCACGCCCAGGACCAACTGATTGATGAGCTGCTGAAGTTCCAGCAATGGCATTACGTACTGCCCACCACCCCGGCGCTGGTGGTACTCGACACCCGCACCCGGCGCTGGCGCAGCGAGTTCAACCTCAAGCAACCGTCCGGCCTGCTGGACTGGGAGGCCCTGAGTGAGTTGCAACAAGAACTGCTGGACCACCCTTCGGCGATCATCGTTTCACCAGCCCCGGTGTTTGGGGTGAAGCTGATCGAGACGGTGCAAAAAGCCTTCAGCTGGTGCGGCTACCCGCTGCTGGTGGATGCCGAAAACTGGATGGCCCATCGCGGCGCCGCCCAGGTGATCCTGAATATTTTTCGGCACTCGCGCACGCCGGGCAACTACGTGATCCTGTCGGGTGACGTGCACTACTCATTCGTCTACGAAGTGTTGATCCGCCACCGCAACGCCGGACCAAAGATCTGGCAGATCACCAGCAGTGGCATCAAGAACGAATTCCCCAGACGCTTGCTGGACTGGTTCGACCGCCTCAACCGCTGGCTCTACTCGCCCCGCTCGCCCTTGAACTGGCTGACCCGGCGCCGGCCCATGCAAGTGGTGCCACATATTCCGGAACACGCTCGGGCGGGTGAACGGTTGTGGAATTCGGCAGGAGTCGGCCAAGTGTTTTTCAATGAGCAGGGGCAGCCAGAGGCGATCTATCAACATAACGCCGATGGAACGCCTCGGACGAAGATGGAAGCACCGCAGTAAGCTTTCCTACCCCTGCTCTGCCAGCTTCCCGCGCCCTCTCCGGAAACCACTGAATACCCGGTTTTCAGCGCCATTTTTGGCAACATTTCAATCCCCACCGTTGACAGAACAACGTGCGAATCTCTGGCCGCTTTTTGCGAAACGGCCTCACTCATCGCCGATTGTCAGATGAACCTTTTTTGGTACACTCGCCTGTGAACGATATCTGTCTTGTCTTGAACGTACGCTTCTTTTGCACTGACGCGGGGAACGAGCCCGTTCGTGACTGGTTGATGGAACTGCCACGGGATTCGAGAAGACTCATCGGCACGGACATCAAGACTGTCCAGTTCGGCTGGCCGTTAGGGATGCCATTGGTGCGCAAGCTTGAGGACCGGCTCTGGGAGGTTCGGACAGATCTGGGTAACAACATCGCTCGAGTGATATTCACACTGGTTGACTGCGACATGGTGCTACTCCACGGGTTCGTCAAGAAGAGTCAAAAAACACCAATGGCCGAGCTGTACACCGCCAGGCAACGCAAGGCCAGACTATGAGGCATACATCATGAACAACCCTATCGGCTCCGACTTTGACGACTTTCTTGATGAACAGGGGCTCATTGAAGAGGTTTCCGCCGCAGCCTTGAAACGTGTCATCGCCTGGCAATTGGCCGAAGCGATGAAAGCCCAACGAATCAGCAAGAAAGCACTGGCAGAGCGCATGCACACCAGCCGTACTGCCGTGGACAGAGCGCTGGATCAAAATGATGCCGGCATGACCCTGGCCACCCTGACAAGTGCTGCCCGGGCATTGGGGCAACGCGTTGAAGTACGGCTGGTGCCGAATCTCCATGCTACGCGAGTGATATAGCCTGAAACAGTGAGCACGGATGCCCGCAATAGTGGCTCATAGCCACACCCTTCTAACCCAAAAAGCCCCGTTGTACAGTACGTCCAGCCACGGAGTATCGGCGTTAACACTTGACTGGCCATTTCGAGCCAGCCCCTCGCAGGGAGCGCGCAGATGTGCGATACATCCGATATCGGACCCTTGAACAATAATTTTTCCGACCTGAACGCCGACATGTTGCATGCCGTCATGGAGTTGGTCAGTGATGGCATCTGGGACTGGAACGCCAATACCGGATTTGTCTATCGCAACCCAGGTTGGTACGAGATGCTCGGATACGCCAACCACTCCCTGGAAAACAGCGTCTTCACTTGGGAAAACGTCATTCATCCCGACGACTACCCGCAGGTGATGAAGGTGTTTGATGACTACCTCCACCATCGCACAGCCCACTATCAAGCCGAATACCGCTGCCGCAAGAAAGACGGCACCTTCCTGTGGATTGAAGACCGAGGCTACGTGATTACGCGTAATGCCGATGACAGCGTGGCGCGAATGATCGGTGCACACCGCAATATTCAGGCGCGCAAACACTCTATCGAACAGCTTGAACGCCGCAATAAATCACTGGAAGCCCTGGTGGCCGAGCGCACCCTTGAGCTGTCTCGGGTCAATCAGCAGCTTCAACTGCAACTGAACGAAAACCGCTCCCTTGCCGAGAGCGATGCTCTCACCCATATCGCCAATCGGTACCGCCTGGAGAAAGTACTGCTGGAAGAGTGTGAGCGCGCGCAGCGATTCCGCCTGCCCCTGTCGGTGATTGCGATGGATATCGATGACTTCAAGCCGATCAATGATCGGCACGGCCATGCGGTAGGCGATGAGACACTGGTGCGGGTGGTGGAATGCCTTGCAGCCTGCGTGCGCCACGGCGATTTGCTGGCCCGTTGGGGCGGTGATGAGTTCATGGTCGTCCTGCCCAAAAGCACCCTGGAAACGGCAAAAGCCCTGGCGGAGCGCATGCGCCAGGCGCTGAGAAACCTGCCAAGCGTGGGCGAATTCAAGGTGACCCTGAGCCTGGGAGTCGTGCAACGCGTCAATGACGAGTCGCCCACCCGCCTGATGGCCCGGGCGGACCAGGCGCTGTACCGCTCCAAGGCGGCGGGAAAAGACGGGGTCTCGGAGTGACGCAGGAGCGAGCAAGCCCGCTCCTTTCACCGTTTAACGAACCGGCGGCGCGTATTGAATACCGCCGTTGCTCCACAAGGCATTAAGGCCACGCTTGATCTTCAGCACGCTGCCCTGACCGATGTTGCGCTCGAACACTTCGCCATAGTTGCCCACCTGTTTGACAATCTGCACCACCCAGTCCTTGCGCAGCTTCAGGTCCTTGCCGTACTCACCGTCCGCGCCCAACAAGCGAGCGACATCGGGGTTCTTCGTGCTCCTGGCCTGCTCTTCAACGTTCTGCGAGGTAATGCCCATTTCCTCGGCGTTGAGCATCGCGAACAGGGTCCATTTGACGATGCTGAACCATTCCTCATCGCCCTTGCGCACCAAGGGGCCCAACGGTTCTTTGGAGATCACCTCCGGCAGCACCATGAACTCATCCGGATGGGCCATTTTGATCCGCTGGGCGTACAGGCCCGACTGGTCGGTGGTCAGCACGTCGCAGCGGCCGGCCTCCAGGCCCTTGGCACTTTCATCGGCGGTGTCGAAGGTGATCGGCGTGTACTTCATGCCGTTGGCGCGGAAGTAGTCGGAAACGTTCAACTCGGTGGTGGTACCGGCCTGGATGCAGATGGTCGCACCGTCCAGCTCTTTGGCATGGGCCACCCCTAGCGTGTTGTTCACCAGAAAGCCGATGCCGTCGTAGTAGGTGATCCCGGTGAACACCAGGCCCATGCCTGCATCCCGTGAGCTGGTCCAGGTGGTGTTACGCGAGATCAGGTCGATTTCCCCGGACTGCAACGCAGTGAAACGCTCCTTGGCGGTCAACTGGCTGAACTTTACTTTCGAGGCATCGCCGAACACGGCAGCGGCGACAGCATGGCAGACGTCCACGTCGATACCGGTCATCTTGCCCTTGGCATCCGGCACGCCGAAGCCAGGTAAACCGTCGCTGACGCCACACTGGATAAAGCCTTTCTTCTGGATGGCATCCAGCGTCGCGCCTGCCTGGGCGGCTCCGGTCAGGCCCAATAACGCAGCGGCGCTGAATGCGGCCAGCGTGTGTTTCACGTTTTTCATGCAAAGCTCTCCTTGTCGATTTTTATTATTCGGCGCCGCAAACCCGCGCCGGTTGATCGTGAGCGATGAGTATCAACTGCTTTACACCTTGGCCACAAACAACCTTTAGCCATCAATGACAGTCAGTTAAGCCAACGCAATGTTCAGCAGAGAAGAACAAATGTGGGAGCTGTCGAGCCCCAGCGAGGCTGCGATGGCGTCGGCACAGTAAACATTGATGTTGCCTGACCCACCGCTATCGCAGCCTCGCTGGGGCTCGACAGCTCCCACATTTATTCTTCGCTGGCAGGAACACTGTGCCCGCGTAACTGATCCGTATCAGAGCAAACCCACTCGCGACTACCGCACATCCCGACTTTTAATAATGACCCGGCGACTTTATTTCGTTTGCGGGGCAGTGCGGCTCACGGCTTAGATAAAAAGAAGCACCCCACTTGCGAGTCCGAGATCCATGAGCCGTGAAACCATTAGCCAGTCGATTTCCATCGTCCACCCCATCAGCCTCAGCCACGGCAAAAACGCTGAAGTCTGGGACACCACCGGCAAACGCTACATCGACTTTGTCGGCGGCATCGGCGTGCTCAACCTCGGCCACTGTCACCCGCACATCGTCGAGGCGATTCGCGAGCAGGCGACAAAACTCACCCACTACGCCTTCAACGCCGCGCCCCACGCACCCTATATCGAGCTGATGGACCGCCTCACCGCATTCATCCCGGTGGATTACCCAGTCAGCGGCATGCTCACCAACAGTGGCGCGGAGGCGGCGGAAAATGCCTTGAAAATCGTCCGTGGTGCCACCGGCCGTACAGCGGTCATCGCCTTCGACGGCGCCTTCCACGGCCGCACGTTGGCCACGCTGAACCTCAACGGCAAGGTCGCGCCCTACAAGCAAAAAGTCGGTGTGCTGCCGGGCCCGGTGTATCACCTGCCCTTCCCCAGCAAGGACAATGGCGTGACCTGCGATGAGGCGTTGAAGGCCATGGAGCGGCTGTTCAGCGTAGAAATCGATGTGGATGACGTTGCCTGCTTCATCATCGAACCGGTGCAAGGCGAAGCCGGTTTCCTGGCCCTCGACGTAGCGTTCGCCCAAGCCCTGCGACGCCTGTGCGATGAGAAGAAAATCCTGCTGATTGCCGATGAAATCCAGTCCGGCTTCGGCCGCACCGGCCAGCGCTTTGCCTTCTCGCGTCTGGGCATCGAACCGGACCTGATCCTGCTGGGCAAAAGCATTGCCGGCGGTGTGCCGCTGGGAGCGGTGGTGGGTCGCAAGTCGTTGCTCGACACCTTGCCGAAGGGCGGCCTGGGCGGCACCTATTCCGGCAACCCGATAGCCTGCGCGGCGGCGCTGGCTACCCTGGAGGTGATGACCGATGAACAGTTGAAGCACTGGGGCGTACAGCAGGAAGAAGCGATCGTAGGCCGCTACCAATCGTGGCGAGCCAGGCAGCTCTCACCGTACCTGGGCCGCTTGACTGGCGTCGGCGCCATGCGCGGCATCGAGTTGGTCAACAGCGATGGAACACCTGCCTCCAAACAACTGACCCAACTGCTGAGCCTGGCGCGGGATGCCGGTTTGCTGCTGATGCCCAGTGGTAAATCCCGGCACATCATCCGCCTGCTGGCGCCGTTGACCATCGAACCCGCCGTGCTGGAAGAAGGCCTGAATATTCTTGAAGCCTGCCTGGCTGCACTGGATTGAACCGCTAAACCCAGGATGACCTCAGGGACTGACATAGCGAATTATGGTCACTTGTCGTGGGCAATTTTGCCCGGCAATACTGGCCGATATCCCCTCTACCCGACGAGATCAGTACCCCTGATAAGCCAGAGGCATTCATGTATCACGACAATATAATTTATAAAAAGAAGTCCAATGATCCTCGGTTCCTGCTCGGCGTAGCCGTGGTTTTATTTCTCGGCGCATACCTGATGAACCTGGGTAACAGCGCCCTGAGTCACGCCCTGCAGCCCCTGCTGGGCAACGCGCCGGACAGTTTGACCGCGCGCAATATCGCCATCGGCCTGGGCATTGCGGTGCTCGGCACACTCAACTTTCATGTCCTGGGACGCTTGAAGCTCAAGGTGCAGACGACGGTGGTCTGGGTCGAGTTGCTGCTGCTGTTCCTGGCGTTCTTCGACACCTTCAACCTCTCTTACAGCTTCATCCTCGACAAGGTGGGTTTCCTGATCATCCAGGGCGCAGCCACCACGCTGTATATCTCGGCCATCGCCATCGTGCTGGCCTTCGTCCTGGCGCTCATCGGCGCGGTGGCCAAGCTGTCGAACAACGGTGTGGCCAACGCCCTGGCCTCGTTCTACACCTCGTTCTTTCGCGGCGTGCCGCTGCTGATCCAGATCTACCTGATTTACCTGGGCCTGCCACAACTGGGCTACGTGGTCGACGCGGTGCCCGCCGGCATCCTCGCCTTGTCGCTGTGCTACGGCGCCTACATGACGGAGATTTTTCGCGCAGGCATCCAGAGTATTCCGGTGGGCCAGTGGGAAGCATCCCGAGCCCTGGGTATCAGCCCGTTCAAAACCCTGAGCCGAGTGATCATGCCCCAGGCCTTGCGAGTGATTATTCCACCCACCGGCAACCAGTTCATCGCCATGCTCAAGGACAGCTCCCTGGTCTCGGTGATCGGCGTCTGGGAGTTGATGTACCTGGCCAAGACCCAGGGCCGCGCCGACTTCCGCCACCTGGAAATGCTGATCACCGCCGCAATGATTTACTGGGCGATGTCCTTCATCCTCGAACGGGTGCAGGCGCGGATCGAAAAACGAGTCAACCGATCCACGGCGAGGGGCTGAACCATGACCACTCAGATTCATATCACCGAGCGCCAGACCCTCGCCCCATCGATGATCACCATCACTGGCCTGAACAAGTGGTATGGCAATTTCCATGCGCTGCGTGACGTCGACCTGAACGTTGCCAGCGGCGAAATCCTGGTGGTGTGCGGCCCGTCGGGCTCGGGCAAATCCACGATGATCCGCTGCATCAATCACCTGGAAAACTTTCAGAAGGGCCATATCCAGGTCAACGGCATCACCCTCACCAGCGAAGCGGAAAGCGTCAGCGCAGTGCGCCGGGAAATCGGCATGGTGTTCCAGAGTTTCAACCTGTTCCCCCACCTCAGCGTCCTGGACAACCTGACTCTGGCCCCGCAACTGGTGCAAGGCGCGTCCTCGGCCGAGGCAAAAAAACGCGCCCAAGTTTACCTCGAACGCGTGCGCATTGCCGAACACGCCCACAAGTACCCGTCCCAATTGTCGGGTGGCCAACAACAGCGAGTCGCGATTGCCCGGGCGCTGTGCATGAACCCCAAGGTCATGCTGTTCGACGAGCCCACCTCAGCCCTGGACCCGGAGATGGTGCATGAAGTGCTGGAAGTGATGGGCGAGTTGGCCACCGACGGCATGACCATGATCTGCGTGACCCACGAGATGGGTTTCGCCAGCAAGGTTGCCGACCGGGTGCTGTTCATGGATCAGGGCCAGGTCATCGAACAAGCCACCCCCGCCGAGTTTTTCAATAACCCACAGACCGAGCGCGCGCAGAAATTCCTCTCGCAAATCATCGGTCACTGAGTGCCGCTTTACCCATAACAATAATCAGACGTGGAGATGGACATGCTCAGCAAACAACGCGCAATGACTCTGGCGGCAACCCTGTCGCTGCTGTTCATCGGCACGGCCAACGCCGGTGCAGTACTGGACAAGATCCAGAGCAGCAAACAAATGACCGTGGCGACATCGGCGATCTGGCCGCCCCAGGGTTTTATCAACGACAAGAATGAAATCGACGGCTTCGACATCGACGTCTCCAAGGAGATCGCCAAGCGCCTGGGCGTGGAGGTCAAATTCATCACGCCGGACTGGGACGTGATCACCGCCGGCAAGTGGAATGGGCGTTGGGACATGTCCGTGGGCTCGATGACGGCGACCAAAAGCCGCGCGCGAATTCTCGATTTCCCGGCCACTTACTACTACGTGCCCTATGTGTTCGCGGTGCACAACACGTCCACCGTCACCGACCGCCAGGCCCTCAATGGCAAGACCATTGGTGTGGAAGGCGGCACCACCTCAGAAGACTGCTTGAATCAGGCACTGGCGATCGAAACCAGTGATATTCCGCCGGCCTCTTGCGACGTCAAGGCCGGCAAACTGAAGACTTACGCCGGCTCCCTCGCACCTCTGGACGACCTGCGCCTGGGGGACGGCGTGCGCCTGGACGCGATCCTCACCCAGCGCAGCACCCTGGAAGCTGCGATCAAGAAAAACTACCCGCTCAAGGCGGTCGATGGCGTGGTGTTCTACGAGCCGCTGGCCATTGCCACCGACAAGGGCGACCCGGAACTGAAGGCCAAGCTTGCCGACATCGTCGGCGCCATGCATGACGATGGCACGCTGACCAAGCTGTCGACCAAGTGGTATGGCGTGGACTACTCAACCGTCAAATAGCACGGTTCCTGTTGATCAGGACGAAGATCAAATGTGGGAGCTGTCGAGCCCTGGCGAGGCTGCGATAGCGTCGGCACAGCACACATTGATGCTGCCTGACCCGCCGCCATCGCAGCCTCGCCAGGGCTCGACAGCTCCCACAGTAGATCTTCAGTGTTTTTGAGAGGGGCCCGGCTCCCTCACAATCCGTGTCTGAGAGAAAGAGATCGCAAGGAATGACCATGCCCACCACCTGGTACTCGCAAACCTCACTCCCGCGCACACCGCGCCCCAGCCTGAGCACCGACGAAACCTGCGACGTGTGCATTATCGGCGCGGGTATCGCCGGCCTCACGGCGGCGCTGGAACTGACCCGGCGCGGCAAACGGGTGATCGTCCTTGACGCCCATCACATTGCCTGGGGTGCTTCCGGACGCAATGGTGGCGTGGTTTCGCCAGGCTGGGCCGAAGGCTCGGGGGCCATCCGTAAAAAACTCGGGCTGGAACACACCCAGGCCTTGTTCAACCTGTCGGCCGAAGGCGTCGAGATCGTACGGCATAACATCGTTGATCTGGCACTTCCCGGTTGTGATCCCGCACCCGGCACGATTCGGGTCAAGCGCTACGACGACAGCGCCAGCGTGAAAAACCATATCGAAAGCATGCGCCAGAACTTCGGCTATGAGCTCAACTACCTCGACACTCGCCAGGTCCGCGAGCGAGCCCACACCCAGCGTTATTACCAGGGCATCGAAGACCCCAGCGCCCTGCATTTCCACCCACTGAATTATTGCCTGGGCCTGGCCCAGGCTATCGAAGCTGTTGGAGGACGAATTTTCGAACAATCGAAAATGCTCGCCTGGCATCGCGACGGCAATGACCGCATTGTCCAGACCGCCGACGGCACGGTGTGCTGCAAGGACCTGGTGTTATGCGCCGGTGGCTACGGTGGTGCAGAGTTGCAAGCACTCAGCCGCGCCTACCTGCCCATCGCCACCTATGTGGTACTGACGGAACACTTGGGCGATCGCATCAAAAACGTCCTCGACTCCAACGCCGCCTTCTCCGACGACCGTCGCGCCTCAGACTATTACCGCGTCGTGGAAGGCGATCGCCTGCTGTGGGGCGGGCGCATCACCACCCGCAACGAACAGAACGAACACGCCCTGGCAGCCATGCTCAAGGCCGATATGGTCGCGGTGTACCCACAACTGTCCCCCGTAAAGATTGAGCTCGCCTGGTCTGGCCTGATGGGCTACGCGACCCACAAAATGCCCAACCTGGGCTTGCTGGAACCGGGCGTGTGGGCCTGCACCTCGTTTGGCGGGCATGGCCTGAACACCGGCTCCATCGGTGGCCGGGTGATTGCCGAGGCCGTCTGCGGCGAGACCCGCAGGTATGAGCTGTTCAAGCCCTACCTGCTGCCCTGGAATGGCGGGCCGTTTGGGCTGGTCGCGGCGAATGCGATCTATCGCTCCTTGAAAGTGATGGACTTCGTGCAGGAGCGGTTGCGCTCTTAGTACCAACCCTTTGCATCAGGCTATGGATGAAGATCTAACCGGCAATGTGAAACCCTTGTGGGAGCTGTCGAGCTTTAGCGAGGCTGCGATAGCGGTGGGTCAGACACCCTCAATGTTGGCTGTGCCGACGTCATCGCAGCCTCGTTAAAGCTCGACAGCTCCCACCGTTGATTTTCACTACCCTGAGCGGAGTGTTTCAACCGTATTGGGCTGCGCTCTCAAAGACCTTGAAAGGCCTGGCTCTTAGTACCGCGCATCCACCGGCTTGCCGCCGTTCGGCCAGTCCTTCACCTTGTCCGGGAAATCCGGGCGCGGTTGGCCGGAGAAGTAGGCGGCGACATCCACCGCTTCCTGATCCGACAAACCACCCTGCCCCAGCGGGAATTTCTCGTGGAAGCCAATCGGCATGTTGCGTTTGACGAAAGCCGCAGCGGTGTAGGTGCGGGCCATGCCTGCGCCGATATTGAAGGAGCGTTCGCCCCACAGCGGTGGGTAGACAAGACTGCCGTCGGCGCGCGCCAAGCCTTCACCGTCATTGCCGTGGCACACCGCACACTGCTTGGCATACACCTGCTTGCCGTTGGCCAGGTCGGGCTTGATTGCCGGATCGATCTTGCCGACGCCACGCCCGGCCACTTTGTCTTCGGGCTGGGTGTTCATTTTCATCCAGTCGAAATACGCGACCATCGCCTGCATATCCGCCGATTGCGGTGGCAGCGGTTTGCCGTTCATGGAGCGGCGGAAACAACCGTTGATCCGTTCCTCCAGGCTCACCACCTTGCCCGCACGCGGCGCATAGCTGGGGAAAAACGCAGAGACGCCGACAAAGGGCGAACCGTCCGCTACGGTACCCGCGTTCAAATGGCAACTGGTGCAGTTCAGCGAGTTGCCGACATTGCCCGGCAGCAGTTCCCTGGTTTGCAGGTGCAGGCGCATGCCGCGCACCACTTGATCGGCATTCGGCGCGGCCAGCAAGTTGGCCAGCCGCGGGGTTTCAAAGGCCGATGAATCGGTGCTGGCCGGGTTGAGTTGGCCGCGCAGCTTCTTGACCTGCGCGGCGCTGATAGGTGTGCCTTCATTGCCCCAGCGGGTGCGGACAAAACTGAGGATTTCAGCGATTTCCTGATCGGCCAACCGGGCGAAACCCGGCATGGTGTAGACCCGTGGATGGGTCGCCGTTTCCGCAGTTTCCCAACCGGTGAGGGTGATGTGCAACAGCGAAGTCGGGTTGTTCGACGCTACGCTCGGGTTGCCGGCCAGCGGCGGAAACAGACCTTTCACGCCACCGCCGTCGCTGCGGTGACAGTCGCTGCAAAACTGCATGTAACCCAAGCCGCCACGACTGGTGAACAAATCCTTGGGCGGTGCTGCGGGCGCCTGCGCCACAGCCGGCATCGTCAAGTCGTCTTTGCCCGCAGGCAGAGACTTCAGGTAGCTGGCAATGGCAGTCAAATCGTCGTCGGTGAAGTGCTGCGTGCTGTGGTGAATCACATCGGCCATGTTCCCGGACACCGTGGCAAACCGATTTTGTCCGGTCTTGAGCAACTGCACGGTGTCGTCCACCGTCCACAGGTTGCGCAGGCTCAGGGCACGCCAATGCTCGACGGTTTCCCCCGCCAGGTAATGTTGGCCGCCGCGCCCGGCGTCGCTCATGGCTTTTTCCTGGAAGGCAATGCCGCGTGGTGTGTGGCACGAACCGCAATGCCCCAGGCCCTGGACCAGATAGGCGCCACGATTAAGCACTTCATCCCGGGCCGAATCCGGCGCAAACGGCTGCTTGTCGAGAAACGCAAAATTCCACAACGCCAGGCCCCAGCGCTGATTGAACGGGAACCCCATGTCCGCTTCCAGATTGGCCTGGCGCACCGGTTCCACGCCCTGCATCAGGTAGGCGAACAAGGCGCGCATGTCGGCTTCGCTCATCTTCGCGTAGGACGGGTACGGCATTGCCGGGTACAGATTGCCCCCCGCCGGCGTCACGCCTTCCCGCATGACCCGGTCGAATTGTTCGAAACTGTATTGGCCGATTCCGGTGTCACGGTCCGGGGTGATGTTACTGGAGAAGATCGTGCCCATCGGCGTCTTCAGTTCCAGCCCTCCAGCCATCACCGGGCCCTCTTTGGCGGTGTGGCAAGCAATGCAGTCGCCCAGTTGAGCAACGTATTTGCCATGCTCCACCAGGGGGGTATCGGGTTCGTTGGCGTGCACGGGGTGCGCCAACAACAGCGTCGCCCCCATCAGGGCCAGACGTAACAGGGAAAGGGCCATCACATTATTCCTTTAATAACCGGGCCTGGAGTGGTCTCCTCGGCACAGGTCTGCAATCGTTGTTATGAGGTCATCAGGCGGATAACCGGGGCAAGGTCAGCCCCGGCTTCGTTGTAGCGGATTTTCGGTAGCAGCCAATTGATATGAGTCAGCGCTATTTACGACAGCGCTGATTAACGGCATAACAGCTGCTTCACGCACAAGGAGTGCCCATGTCCCAAGAGTTAACCTATCGCCAGGCCACCGTGGCTGATCTGCCGACGCTGTGCGAACTCGGCCAGCCGCTCAATCGCTTGCACCACCAGGAGCGGCCCGATATCTATCGCGAGGCGACCGAACACGTGGAGCGCGACCAGACCCACTGGCGACCCTGCTTGACCAGCCGGCTTCAGACGGTGTTTCTTGCCGAACAGGAAGGTGCCGGCGTGGGGTTCATCACCGTGCAAATCATCGAGACCAGCAGCCCATTGTTGCAGCCGCTGCGCGTCGGCCGGATCGGCTCGATCTGTGTCCTTGAGGCACAGCGTGGCCAGGGCATTGGCCGCACCTTGATGGAGTTCGCCGAGCGCTGGGCTATCAGGCAAGGCGCCGGTGATTTGCGCCTTACCGTGTGGGCATTCAACGAACCGGCACAGCGGCTTTACAGGGAACTGGGTTACGAAACACGTGCCTTCGAAATGGGCAAGCGCCTCGATTAAACCGATGGACAGCTCGCGCTCACGCCGTTGAGTGGCAATGAAGGCAGAGTGCTGCCTTGACCTGATCCGCCTCCCCGCTGAAAATGCCCGACGCTTTTCCCGTCTCCCCGTTTAACGAAGTAGTGAAATTTCAATGTCTGATGCCCGTATCGAAGAATCCGTAGCCACCTTGCAGTCCAAAGCTGAATACGAAAACGCCATCAACCTTTCACAACACGTGCCAGTGGCCAAGAGCATCAGTGAAATGGTGCTGGACGCGTTCCACACCTCCAAGGAAAGCGACCAGATCCGCGAGTTGCGCGTTGCCATCCGTCAGGCCCACGACGCCTTCGACGACGACAAGGCCTACGACCTGATGGGCCAGCTCAAGCAGCTCAAGGACGCCGAAGCCGCCGACAATGCTGCCCTGGAAGACCTGAACAGCCAATTTTCCATCAGCCGCATCCTGTCCAGCTTCAAGGACGACCCCGAGTTCCAGGAGCTGGTCTACGGCCTGGCCCTCAAGGTGCTGAACCAGACGCACCAGGCCATCAGCAACCCGAGCGCCGGCAAAAGCAAGGCGGCCCGGGCCAAGAAGGAAGTCGAAGTGTTCGCCATCAGCAAGGACGGCATCAGCGTTACCTTGCCCATGCGCTCGCCGCGTGCCAAGCCGAATGTCGACCGTGAAGCGTTTGAGTTCCTCGGCTTCAGCTTTGTCGGTGAAGGCGATGAAGCGGAACTGGAAGTCGAAACCTTTGTGGATAACGCCGGTAACGAGCAGCCGCTGACCCGCAAAAGCATCGTGACTGCGTTGCAACAGCAGACCGCGTTTGACGGCTACAGCATCGCGTAGGCGCTCACCACCACCGTCGCGCCTGACGCAGCCTCGCTAAAGCTCGACAGCTGCTACGGGCTGGTGTGTTTGCCGGGTGAGGTTCAAGACGGTATCTACGCAAAGTTCGAGTCATAAAAAAGCCCCGCGCTTCTCACGAAGGCGGGGCTTTTTACTGGCCGTTACTTTGAATGTAGCCGGCGATTCAACGCAATGCGCTTGGCCTCCAGCGCCTGCACCTGTGCGCGGCGACGCCGCCACACCACCAGCACTACCATCAGCAGCAACACCAGCAATCCTCCACCCCACAACAGATACGGCATGGCCGTGATCAACAGTGGCGCGTCCCCGCCGCGACGCATACTGGCCACGTCTGCCGGGCTGACACTCAGTGCCGGGTTGCCAAAAGTTTGCAGGCTGTAGTTGGCGATGGCAGCAATTTGCGCGTCATTCAGGTCACCGCCCAGCGCCGGCATGCTGACCGCTGCGTCAGCGCCCTTGCGGTCGATACCGGCAATGATCGCCATCACCAGGTTGTTGGCCTGGTTGCCGTTCAGCGCGCTGTTGAGGCTCAGGGACGGATAGAACGCATCCGAGGTGCCTTGCCCATCACGACCATGACAACTGGAGCACGCCGAGTTGTAGAGGCGCGCGCCATCGGTGCCGCTGGCGTCGGCCAGTGAGGCTTGATCACCCTGGCCGGTTTCCAGGGTGCTCATGTCCACCGGCTTGACCTCACGCACCACCCGCTCGGTCTGCTGCGGATCGCGGATCGGCGGGACCGTGCGCAAGTAGGCGGCCATGGCGTGCAGGTCGCTGTTACTGAGGTGGCGAAAGCTGTTTTCCACCGCCTCGGCCATGCCACCAGCGGCTTGGGCCTTGTCGGTCAGGTGACCGTTTTTCAGGAAGTCGACCAGGTCGTCCTCGCTCCAGTCACCCAGGCCACTGACCTTGTCCGAGGTGATGTTGGGCGCAACCCAACCGCCCAGCTTTGCCCCGGCCAGGTACTGGCTGTTGTCTTCGGCCATCAACACGTTGCGCGGCGTATGGCAGGCGCCACAGTGGGCCAGGTTGTCCACCAGGTACTGGCCACGGTTGACCTGCTCACTGGCGCCCGGCTTGGGCACAAAGCCCTGGCTATCGAGGAACACCAGGTTCCAGCCGAACATCAATTGGCGGATGTTGAAGGGGAACGCCAACTTCGTTTCCGGCACCGGCTGGTCCACCGGTTTGACACCGTGTTGCAGGTACACATACAGCGCGTGGATGTCCTGATCGCTCATGCCCTGATAGGACGTGTATGGCATCGCCGGGTACAGGTGCCGCCCCTTGGCGTTGATGCCTTTGCGCAAGGCATCCGCCAGTTGCTGCTCGGTGTAGTCGCCGATGCCGTAGGCCTTGGACGGCGTGATGTTGCTGGAGATGATCTTGCCCATGGGCGAGTCGATCACATAGCCGCCGGCCATTTCCGGACCGCCGTGTTCGACGGTTCGGTGACAGGCCACACAATCCCCGGCCCGCGCGACATAAGCCCCTTGCTCGATCAGCGCCGCATTGTCTTCAGCGGCGAAGGCCGGCAGCGCAGTCGCCAACAGCGCCAGCAATGGAAATTTCAGTAATCCCATGACCTAGATCTCCCGCGCAATGATGTCGGCCATACGGATACTCAGCGCCACACCCGCGAGGGTCGGGTTGATGGTGCCGGAGGCCGGAATCACCCCGGTGGTGGCCAGGAACAGATTGCCGTGGTCGTGGGTGCGACACTCGTGGTTGACCACCGAGTCCTTGGGGTCGGTGCCCATGATCACGGTGCCCATCAGGTGGTCGCGGTTCTGGTAGCCGGTGTTGTCTTCCACCACCGTGCCGCCCATCAGGCGCACAAAGTGCGCGTAGTCTTCATCGACGTCGGCCTTGGCGGCCTTGACGTAATCCCCCACATCGTAATTGACCACCAGCATCGGAATACCGAGAGCGTCCTTGCGGGTGCGGCTCGGGCGCACGGTGTTGGTGGGCAGCGGCAGGGTTTCATAGACAGTGGACACATCGACCCAGCGGGCCGCGTCGTGGCGGATGCGCTCGTCCAGTTCCTTGCCGTAGACGCCCTCGGCGATCAACCGCTTGGCCACGGCAATGTTGGGCACGTTGTTGGAGATCGAGTGCTTGACCGAAGCCCGTTCCTTACGGAACTCACCGTCGCGCCGGTTGAAGATCCCGCCCTGCTGCACCGCTCCGCGCCCCGGCCACAACGGCTCGTCGGCGAGAAACTGCAGGCCCATGCCAGTGTGGTCCATCAGGTTGCGCCCGACCTGGTCGGAGGAGTTGGCAACGTCGGAAATCAGCAGCAACTTGGGGGTTTCCAGGCCATGGGCGGCGACCACGAAATACTTGGCCGTGAGCCGCACATCGGCACCGGTGGAACTGCGGTAATGGACGGCGACGATCTTGTCGTCCGCGCCCTTTTCCAGTTTATACGCGGTGGCGTCGGTGAGCAGCTTGGCGCCGGCCTGTTCCGCGTGACGAGCGTGAACGTCGCCGCTGTACATCGCACCGATGGGGCACACCGGCATGCAGTTGTTATTGCCACTGCACGCCGGGCGGCCATCGTAAGGTTCGGTGGCACGGCCGTTGGGCTCATGAATGAAGTGATAACCGGCCGGTGACATCCGCGCCCGCAGGCGCTGGAACAGGTAGGTGTCGCCTTCCGGTGCCATCGGGTAAGGGGCCGAGCGCGGAGGGAAAGCACCGCCGCCCTGCCCGCTCTGGTCCTGAGTGTCGTTGCCACACACGCCCAGGGCAATTTCCGCCCTGACGTAATAGGGTTCCAGCTCGCTGTACTCCAGTGGCCAGTCACGACCGACGCCATACAACGTCTTCAACTTCATATCGTTAGGCAAATAACGCCAGCAGGCTGCCGCCCAGTGCCAGGTAGTACCGCCCACCAGTTTCAACATGCCGGGGCGAAATTCGAAAGAACCGGTGTTCTCGATATATTGCTCATCATAAGAATGATGAGCCCACGGTTCATTGGGATACGGTGAGTTGTAATTGCTCTTGTTTGACGAATTACGGAAGTTCTCGACGATCTTCCAGCGGGGAATATGCTCACCCGCTTCCAGAATAATCACTGACTTGCCGTGTTTGGCCAATTCAAAAGCGGCATTACTGCCTAACGCGCCGGAGCCAACCACAATGACATCGGCGTCATAATCCTGATTCATAAAGGTGCCTTGTCTTAGTCGTTGGCCAGCGTGGCCGGAGGATCAACCCAGTAATTGGTTTTTCCACGGGAATAGGTCGGGATCACCGTGGCGTCCCGAGTCGGCTCATAAGCCAACGCACCGGTAAAGGTCACCAGCCGCGTGTTGTCCGTGGCACGCCAGGAAACCGGGGTGCCGGTGTAGCCCAGGTACCAGGCCGAGACGATTTTTTGCACGGTGTCTTTAACCACCGGATCGCGATAGAACGGGCTGCCGGACAATTGGCTGACGCTGTGCAAGTGCTGCTGGCCGACCTTGCTCCACAACGCTTTCATCTTGTCCGGGAATGTTGGATCGTTCTGCGTGCACTGGGCCAGGATCCGCAGGGACAAGGTGGCGTCCAGGGTCTGGCGTTCGGTAAGGAACATCGATAACTGACGGAAGGATTCAACATCGTCACTGGCTGCGCTGCGAACATCCTGCGCCAGCACAGAGCCCGCCCACAAAGGGGCGAACAGGCCGGCGCCGGTCAAGGCTGCACCTGAATAAAGGAGTTTTCTTCTGGTAATCACGGGGTATCTCCACATGAGTCGAGCAATGATCGGCGGATAGATCAATTTCGACTTCACTGCAAAAGGCTAATTACTTCGGTCACTGAAGTTGATCGGACTTTAAGAGCCCTTTTTATAACTGCCTGGAGAACATCAAGCTGCCGGACAGCTTGCTTATAATAAGAATGAGAAGTAAGACGAGCAGGTATGACAGTTGCCGAACCACCCTACAGCAATTCATCCCGTAATCACATGAAACATCAGTGTTCCATATAGTCGGTGATGGGATACATCGCGCACAACGCTTCGACCTGAATACGGAACCGCTCTTGTAACGCAGGTTCCAGCCTGTATTCCTGCTCACCGAGCGGCGTCACCTCATCGAGTATCCGGCAAACCAAATCGACAACTCGGCGACATCCCTCAGGGTCGATGTAACGTTGCGCCATGGATCCGGTACCAATACACAACCCGCTGGTGACGAGTGACGATCGGGTCTCGCCGGGTACGCGATTTTTATTCACGATGATCCCGCAGCACTCCAGCGCTGACTCCGCAATAGCGCCGGTGATGCCTCCACGCAAGCGAATCAGGACCGTGTGGTTTTCACTGCGCCCGCCTACGACCTCATAGTCATAGGCCTGAAACGCGCTGGCCACCGCATCCGCCGTGATCCGAATCCGTTCCATCCAGGCGTCGAACGCTGGAGACATGGCGTAACCCAACGCAGCCGCCTTTGCCGCAATCATGTTGACGGCCGGCGCCCCCTGCATGCGAGGGAACACGGCTTGATCGAGCACGCGGCTGAAGGTCGACTTCAGGCCAGGCACCTTTGTGTGGGCGTCACGGCCGGAAAGGATCAGGCCTCCGCGCGGCCCCGCGAGTTGCTTGTGCGTGCATGTCGTCGTGACGTGTGCAGCGTCGATCGGGCTCGGATGCCGCCCAGTGGCAACCAGCCCGGCGATATGGGAAATGTCAGCGAGCAGGATGGCCCCGGCTTCATCGGCAATCGCGCGGAACCGCTCGAAATCGATGACCCGTGAGTAAGCCGTCGCACCGCAAATGATGATGCGCGGACGATGAGCAAGCGCGAGCTGGCGCACCTGGTCGTAATCGATGAGGCCGTCAGATGTCGTACCGTAGCGGATGACCTTGTAGTAGGCGCCGGTGAAAGCGACGGGGCCACCATGGGTAAGATGCCCACCGTGATCGTGGGCCATTCCCAGCAACGTATCCCCAGGCTCAAGCAGGGCGGCGAGCACTTGGGCATTGGCGTTCGAGGCCGAGTGTGACTGCACGCCTGCGTACTGGGCACCAAACAGCTCTCGCGCTCTGCGGATCGCCAGCGACTCAACCCGATCGACATTCTCGCAGCCTGCGTGATAGCGCCGGCCCGGCGTGCCCTCTACCGTGACGTTGACCAGCGCCGAGGCAGATGCCGCCAGGGTTCCAGGCGTGACTGCGCAGGAAGAAGAGACCAGTGACAGTGTGTGGTGCTGGCGCGTGACTTCTGCGTCCAGGATTCCCGCCAACTCGGCGTCTTCTGCTCGCAGATCCGCCATGCCTCGTCGCAGCAGGTCAGCCTGGTTCTTCAGTGGTTCAGTATTGGCTGCCATTATTCTGTGCCCCTTCCTTGGTGATTGCGTGCTACGAACGACAGCACGTTTTCCTGGGTTTCACGTTCGTGTGTGCGTATGAAGCCTTGGTGCAGACTGCGCCCTACGCAGGGCAATTAAACAGAAAATTAAACACTTTCCAAATTAAATGATGCTTTTTTTGAACGGCCGGGGGCTACGATCGCGGGAAAACCATGATGGCGAGCACCCGGACCTTTATTCTTATAGCTGGCGCATGCAACACTTCCGTCAGCGGCGGCCCCCGAAACGCAAACCCGAATCGGACTTTCCCACGATTTGATCGCCCAGATTTGCGTCGGGTATTGAATGACACTCCCAGGGTGCGAGCGCTGTAAAAACTCGACGTGTCACGACTATAAGGAAATGGTGGGCATTTGATGCACAAAAGAGAAAGAACCGAGTACTTGAAGAGCAACATTAAGTACTTGATAAAAAGTCGCGGAGAGACGCAACTGTCTTTGTGCAATTCCAGCGGCCTGACCAGAACCACCATCTATAATATTCTGGAAGGCAAGGTGGTTAATGTACAACAGTCGACCATTCGCAAGATCTCTGATTTTTTCGGGGTGTCTTACACGGAAATAGAAACCGTCGACTTTGAAGAGAAGGAGATAATCGAGAGTAGCGTTTCCCTGCAAGGCAACATGAACCCGGCGGCAGTCCCGATCATCAAAGAAAGCCTGCTTATTTCAAGCATGGATAAGCGAATTGGCGAGTTGGCCACTCTTTATCCACTGACCTATTACTTCGGCACATCCTACAATTTGATCGCGGTACTTCTGGAGAACGATATCAGCGGAATAAACGAGCCCGGTGATCTGTTGATCATACAAAAAGGCGCGTCGAGCGACGACAAGGAAAAGCTGGTGTACGACAGAGTAACAAAAAGACTGTTTATCACGAATGACGTGTGTGCCAGCTCAGAACGCATGTGTGTCGTCGGCGATATCATTGAGGAGCGATTTAATGACGGCGTATGAGGGTGATATCGAGAACAGCAAATATAAACTGCTGGGATTCGAAAACGACAAGAGTTTGGCCGTCATCATGATCATCGCCACGGGCAAGATCATCAGGATAAAACTGAGCGAAGTAGTGAACAGTGAAATAATGGACAACTTAAATAAAACGGAAATTAAGAACTTGTATAAGAAATTCTATTCTCAAGGCGGAACACTTACTGCCTACGATATAAATGACCGTCATGAAAACTCATGGATGATCTATATCATTCTCAACCTGCTGCTCTTTACATTTTATATTTTCACCAGCATTGCCGCGACCAAGCCTATTTATCTGGAGTCGCTCGATATCATTGTGACTCCGGGCACCTTTCTGTACCCCCTGACATTTTTAATCGTTGACTTGCTGAATGAGCAATTCGGCCTGAGGCTGGCGAGAAGAGCCATCCTGTTTGCGTTTGCCAGCAACGCGATGATCATCATTCTGCTCTATGGCTCGACCTTCCTTCCCGGCTTGCCCGGCTGGAAGCTCGACGGGCCTTACAACGATGTGATCGTTCAAGTGTCATCGGTGTTGATCGCCTCTTCGGTTTCGTTTCTTGTTTCGGAAAACATAAACTCGTACCTGCTGTGCAAAATCAAGGAGCTGACCAACTCCAAATACCTGTTTTTGCGCATATTCCTGAGCACGTTGTTTGCGGTGATCATTGACAGCTTCGTGTTTTGCTTCATCGCCTTCTACTGCGCCATGCAAACCAATGACATCCTCAACATGATTTATGTGCAGATCGCGATCAAAGTCTGCTTTGCCTTTTTCAACATCCTGCCAGCCTATGGTGCCCGCTCGCTGTTCAAGCGCTATATAACGGGCGATAGCCAGGCCCAACAACAAACCACCTGACGGTTTCCAGGCCAATGGGTTCAATAACATGAACCCATTGGCAGGCAACGCTATCAGGCCAGTTTGCTTTTCAGACTTGCCATGACGTCTGCTTTGTTTCCCAGATAATCGTTCAGCCCTTTGGCACGAAGATTACAAGCATCACAGTTACCGCAACCACTGCCGATAATGCCGTTGTAGCAGGTCAGCGTCTGATCACGAATCAAGTCCAACTGGTTGTGGTAATCCGCCAGCGCCCACGTCTCTGCCTTGTTCAGCCACATCAGCGGTGTTTCAAGGCGCACGTTATATTCCATGCCCAGTTGAAGGGCTTTATTCAGCGCTTTGACAAACTCATCCCGGCAATCCGGGTAGCCGGAGAAGTCGGTTTCACACACACCGGTGATGACCGTCTCAGCCTGCACCTGATAGGCATAAATAGACGCCAGGGTTAAGAACAGAATGTTTCGTCCCGGTACAAAAGTGCTTGGCAAACTTTCACCTGAACTGTTTACCGTCGGCACCGGGATGTTATCGCGGGTCAGGCTGCTGATCGCCAACTCGTTCAACAAGGAGGTATCCAGTACTTTGTGCACGGTAGCCCCCAGTTGTTTTGAGAGCTTCTGTGCGACTTCGATTTCGGCGATATGACGTTGGCCATAATCAAACGTAATACAGTGCACTTCATCGTACAGGGGCAGCGCCTGGATCAGACAGGTCGTCGAATCCTGCCCGCCGCTGAAAACGATAACGGCTTTTTTCTTCATTATTCTGCTTCCTGCATCAGTCAGTAGGGTCATTTCAACATTTTAAACGGCCCACCGCAGGGCACTCAATAAAAAACCCCGCACTTCTCTCGAAGGCGGGGTCTTTTGACTGCGTTACCACTCAGTGCGCGTAGGTCACCAGCAGTTCACTCGGCACCCGAAAATCCAGGGACATCGCCACGCTCAAGGCGGTGATGGTGAAGATCGAGAACACGAACAGCTTGCGCGCCCAGACGGTGTCATCCACCGCCTTGTAGCCGGTCCAGGCCATGTACAACCAGTACATGCCCATGGCGGCCGCGACGGCGAGGTAGCTCATGCCGGCGTAGCCACTGAAGGTCAACATCAAGGTCGCCACGAGGAAGGCCAGGATGTAGAGCAGGATGTGTTTCTTCGCGACCTGGATGCCGCGCTTGACCGGCAATACCGGAATCGAAGCCGCCAGGTAGTCGTTGAAACGGAAGATCGCGATGGCGTAAGAATGCGGCATCTGCCACAGGCTGAACATCACCAGTAGCACCAGCGCGGCCATGTCGAAGCTATTGGTCACCGCGACATAACCAATCACCGGCGGCATCGCCCCCGACAGACTGCCCACCAGCGTGCCGTGAACCGACTTGCGCTTGAGGTACAGGCTGTAGAGGCCGACGTAGATGACGAAACCGATCACGGCAAACAGCGCCGCCAACGGATTGGCCACCTTGTACAACAGCACCACACCGGCAACACCCAGGACGGTCGCGAAGATCAGTGCCAGTTTCAGGGAGATAAGGCCCTGGACCAGCACACGATTCTTGGTGCGCTCCATCTTGATGTCGATGTCGCGGTCGATGCAGTTGTTGAATACACAACCGGAAGCCACCACCAGGGACGTGCCGATCATCGCAGCCAGGAAAATGGCCAGATCGACATGCCCCTTGGAGGCCAGGAAGAAGCCGCCTGCCACAGAAAGCACGTTACCGAAAATGATCCCCGGTTTGGTGATTTGGATAAAGTGCTTAAGCGACATCGGGTCTTACCTCACTTCGCCATCATGAACGTATGGATGCTGAACATGATCCATACCGACAGGCCAACCAGCAGGAGGATTACCAACCCTGCGAACACGAATGCAATCACGTTATCGCGCTGAGCCTTCGAACGGTCCAGGTGCAGGAAGTACACCAGGTGAACCAGAACCTGAATCACCGCGAACGCCAGAACGATCATCAAGGTGATCGATTTCGGCAGGGTCGGGTACATCACCAGGCCGAACGGGATCAGCGTCAGGATGACCGACAGGATGAAGCCAATGGCGTACGACTTAACGCTGCCGTGACTATCATCATGGCTGTCATGGGAATGTGCATTAGCCATTACAGAGTCCCCATCAGGTAGACAACGGTGAAGACGCAGATCCAGACCACGTCCAGGAAGTGCCAGAACAGGCTCAGGCAGCTCAGGCGGGTCTTGTTGGTGTTGGTCAGGCCATGCTTGTTGACCTGATACATCATCACCGCCATCCACAGCAGACCGGCGGATACGTGCAGGCCGTGGGTACCGACCAGCGTGAAGAACGCCGACAGGAAACCAGAGCGGTGCGGGCCGTAGCCTTCGGAGATCAGCAGATGGAACTCGTTGATCTCCATGCCGATGAAGCCCAGGCCGAACAGGAAGGTCAGGGCCAACCAGCTCAGGACGCCTTTCTTGCTGCCCTTGTAGAAGGCCAGCATGGCGAAGCCGTAGGTGATCGAACTGAACAACAGCAAGGCGGTTTCGCCGAGCACGTAAGGCAGTTCGAAGATGTCGTG
The DNA here is from genome assembly GCF_009724245.1 of Pseudomonas spelaei. GTDB lineage: Bacteria > Pseudomonadota > Gammaproteobacteria > Pseudomonadales > Pseudomonadaceae > Aquipseudomonas > Aquipseudomonas spelaei. Next base: position 286,514 of record NZ_WNNK01000002.1, read on the forward strand.
GCCCGACGGGCCACCCGCTACGTTGTTTACCAGTACCGCGTACACCGCGAAGATCGACGCAAACAAGATGCAGTCGGTCATCAGGTAGAGCCAGAAACCGAAGACGGTCATTGGCCCCGAGTCGTGGTGATGGTCATCGTGCCCATGGTCATCGACATGGGCGTGTCCAGCATTGGTCACTAAGTTCGACATGGTTTAAGCCTGTTCCAACGAGGTTTCAACACGGTTGGCCGGGATCTTCTTCTCGGCTACCAGGCGAGCGTGTTGCTCGGCTTCGATGCGTTCGATCACGTCGACCGGCACCATGTAGCCTTGATCGTCACGGGCAGCGTGGACGATGAAGTAACCGATGGTACCCACCAGACTCACGATGGCCAGCCACCAGATGTGCCAGATCATCGCGAAACCGAACACGGTCAACAGCGCGCCCATCACCACGCCAGTGGCGGTGTTGTTAGGCATGTGGATCGGTTCGTAGTGAGCCGGTTTCTGGTACGCAGTACCGTCTTCCTTGGCTTCGGTGAACGGATCGATGCTGTTGGCTTTGGGCAGTACAGCGAAGTTGTAGAACGGAGGTGGCGAGGAAGTCGACCATTCCAGGGTGTGTGCATTCCATGGGTCGCCGGAGTCACAGGCGTTCAGCTTGCGATCACGTACGCTGACATACAGCTGGATCAACTGGCAGGCGATACCGACAGCAATCATCACCGCACCGAACATGGCGACGTACAGGTACGGCACCCACTCAGGGTTGGTAGTGGCGTTCAGACGACGGGTCATGCCCATGAAGCCCAAAGCGTAGAGCGGCATGAACGCGACGAAGAAGCCCGAGATCCAGAACCAGAATGCAGCCTTGCCCCAACCTTCGTGCAGCTTGAAGCCGAACGCTTTCGGGAAGTAGAAGCTGAAACCTGCGATGTAGCCGAATACCGCGCCGCCGATGATCACGTTGTGGAAGTGAGCGATCACGAACAGGCTGTTGTGCAACACGAAGTCAGCACCCGGGATGGCCAGCAGTACGCCGGTCATGCCGCCGATGGCGAAGGTCACCATGAAGCCCAGGGTCCACAGAACCTGGCTGGTGATGCGCAAACGGCCGTGGTAAATGGTGAATAGCCAGTTAAATAGCTTCACCCCCGTCGGGATAGAAATCAGCATCGTCGCCAGGCCAAAGAAGGCGTTGACGCTGGCCCCCGAACCCATGGTGAAGAAGTGGTGCAGCCAAACCATGAAGCCCAGCACCGAGATCGCGCCCGAGGCGTAGATCATCGAGTGGTGACCGAACAGGCGCTTGCCGGAGAAGGTCGAGATCACTTCAGAGAAGATACCGAACGCTGGCAGGATCAGGATGTACACCTCAGGGTGACCCCATGCCCAGAACAGGTTCACGTACATCATTGGATTGCCACCAAGTTCATTGGTGAAAATGTGGAAATCCAGGTAACGGTCAAGCGACAGCAACGCCATGGTTGCAGCCAGGATCGGGAACGAAGCAACGATCAGTACGTTGGCCCAGGTGCAGGTCCAGGTGAAGATCGGCATGTCCATCAGCTTCATGCCAGGGGTACGCATTTTCAAGACGGTGGCCAGGAAGTTGACCCCCGTCAATGTCGTCCCGAGTCCTGATAGCTGTAGCGCCCAGATGTAGTAGTCCACACCCACGCCCGGACTGTATTGCAGGCCCGACAATGGCGGATACGCAACCCAACCGGTCTTGGCGAACTCGCCGACGCCCAGGGACAGGTTGATCAGCACCACGCCGGATACCAGCAACCAGAAGCTCAAGGAGTTCAGGAACGGGTAGGCAACGTCACGCGCACCAATCTGCAGCGGCAAGGCAAGGTTCATCAGGCCGGTGAAGAAAGGCATCGCCATGAAGATGATCATGATCACACCGTGGGCGGTGAAGATCTGGTCATAGTGTTCAGGTGGCAGGTAGCCAGGCGAACCTTCGGTGGCCATGGCCAACTGGGTACGCATCATGATGGCGTCGGCAAAACCACGCAGCAGCATGACCATGGCAACGATGACGTACATGACGCCGATTTTCTTGTGGTCGACCGATGTCAACCACTCGGTCCACAGGTAGGTCCACTTCTTGAAGTAAGTGATACCCGCGACCAGCGCCAGACCACCGAGGATGATCATGGCAACCGTCACCATGACAATCGGCTCGTGATACGGGATCGCGTCCAGACTTAATTTACCAAACATCGTTTACTCCTCTGCCCCAGCAGCTGAATTCGAGCTCATGTCAGTACCTTCAACCGCGGCCACTTCTTTCTTCTCGTGCTTGACCGGCTTGCCTGGTTTCATGCCTTCGTACTTGTCGACGATTTTCTGAAACAGGTCCGGCTCGTACGTGGAGTACAGGGCGACAGGGTTGTTTTGGCTTGGTTTGGCAAGGGCTTCGTATTCAGCTTGATCAAGCTGTTTAGGTGCGGCCTTGACTTCGGCTACCCAGGCGTTGAAGTCTTCCTGGCTCGTCGAGATCGCTTTGAATTTCATGCCGGTGAAGCCAGCGCCGCTGTAGTTGGCGGAGATGCCTTCCATTTCAGCTTTCTCGTTCGCGATCAGGTGCAGGCGGGTCTGCATGCCTGCCATCGCGTAGATCTGGCCACCGAGAGCAGGGATGAAGAACGAGTTCATCACGGCGTCGGAGGTGATCCGGAAGTTAAGCGGGGTGTTCTCCGGGAACTGGATCTCGTTCACCGTGGCGATACCCAGGTCCGGGTAGATGAACAGCCACTTCCAGTCCAGCGCGACCACTTCGATGTTGATCGGCTTGACGTCGGAGTCCAGCGGACGGTAAGGGTCCAGCTCGTGGGTCGACTTATAGGTGATGTAACCCAGGGCGATGATGATGAGGATCGGGACCAGCCACACCGCGATTTCGATCTTGGTGGAGTGCGACCACTTCGGCGCGTACGTCGCGCTGGTGTTGGAGGCACGGTATTTCCAGGCGAACGCGAACGTCATGATGATCACGGGCACCACGACCAACAGCATCAGCAGGGTGGCGGTGATGATCAGGTTTCGTTGATCCAGACCGACTTGACCTTTGGGGTCGAGCAAGGTCCATTTGCAGCCTCCCAGCATTAACATCATGCCAAGCAGCGGCAAAAAGCCTAGTAATCGGGGGTACCTGTTTTTACTCATCTCACGACCTCTAAAGCAGCTTGCGCAATGCAGTTGGGTTTTGATCGCCAACACTTCACCCTGCCAAGGGTTGGCATTTCTCTTCGATTGAATAAGGGCCCGCTCGCCGCGCTATACGCGATCGACACGTCCGGGTTAGCGGTGAGTTCTTATTCGAATTCGTGGGTCAAAGGCCTTGTTACAGACCAATTCCATTTGGTGCGGATAGTTGAAGGCTGCCGGCACCTGGGGGTCGCATGAAGCAGTTCCTTCGCCTCTCGACCGCCCTAATGCTCATGGGATGAGCAGCACCGGACATTCAGTGCGGGCGATTGTAGATAGGTAAGGAGGTAGAAACCATGTCTTATCCAGAAATAATTTTTATCGTTTCCAGCAATAATCCTTCACCATTATTGCAAAGGTGCGTGATCGTATCGCGTTTGATTCTCAACAAAAACCCCAAAAAGTACCGTGTTATAGGGCATTGCGCCGCATCCCCTACACTGCGTAAGGGAATAGCAAACGCATCCAAGTCCCCTAAAAACAAGGCATTCGGACATCAGGCAATGTCATCGGCGGCACGTGGCTCGCGGCGTTGGCCAAACGACGAACTGACAGCCAGAATTCTTGCGCGGATGCAAATTTACATAGCCGCCTAAGGGGTGGGAAACGTCCTGCGACATCGCCACTGTGACAACATGTCGCATGCTGCGCGCACCCAATATTGCTCTCCGTCACGCCCCCTTCACAAAATTCCTACAAACAAAAACGCCCCGGCCTGCCTGTAAGGAAGACTGGGGCGTTCTTGATTAACGGGTCAGGCTTTGCTGTGACGATTGCGGTAAATGCCCAGCGGCACCAGGATCACCGTCAGCACAAAGGCCACCAGCGCCCATTGCGCCAGGGACAGGCCGAGGATCGGCGGGTAAGGCGTGCTGCAGAAACCGTCGACCTGGAAACCAAGGGGGAAGATCGTCGCCAGGGGCAGGCCATCGACAATCGGCTGCAGCACATCAATGCCACAGCTGACCTGAGGGTAGAACTGGGTGTACACATGATGCCCGGCGGCGGCGACGCCACCGATGGCACTGAGGACCACCAACACTTCAAAGAGCGTGACGCTGCGGGTGGTGCGCATGGCGGCACCGATAAAGGCGAAGATCGCAATCAGCAGCAAGGCATAACGTTGCAGGATGCACAGCGGGCATGGCGCCTCGCCCAACACCACCTGCATGTACAGCGCCCCGCCGATCAGCGCCAGGCAGATGATGCCCAGCAACACCAGAAAGCGTCGTTCCCGTCCCAAACGCATTTCGTCACTCATCCCCGTTTCCCTTTGCCAATAATGGTTGTTGTCGACCGTGTCGATGCCAATGGCCGCAAGTTTACACGCAGAGCGTGAACGTTGAGCAGTTGGCGTCAGGAGGTTTAAACAGCAAGGGTTAACAGCGGATTAATCGTTGAACAGGTTGTGACTGTGCTGACGCCATCGCGGGCAAGCCCGGCTCCCACAGTTGACCGAGTTGCTCAAGCAAACACCGTTCAACTGTGGGAGCCGGGCTTGCCCGCGATGAGGCCGACCCGGTGTATGGGTTAAACCTTATTCCAAGGCCGCCGCCGGCCCAAAGAACTCGTACCGGCTCTGCTTCTCCGGCACACCCAGCGCTTTCAGATGGCGTTTCATCGCCGCCATAAACCCTTTGGGCCCCAGGAAATACGCATCCAGGTCCCGCTGCTCAGGTAGCCACGCCGCCAATTGCTCCTGGCTGAGCATTCCCACCTTATCCGCCGCCGGGCTCACGCCATCGTCCTCGGCGTAGCAATAGAAGCGCTGCAGCTGCGGATGACGTTCGGCCAGCGCGTCCACCCAATCACGGAACGCATGCACCCCGCCGTTACGGGCGCAGTGGATAAAGTGCACCGGACGCTCGGTGGCCAGCGCCGCTTCCAGCATCGGCAGGGTTGGGGTAATGCCAACACCACCGCTGATCAACACCAGCGGCTTGTCGCTGGCCACCAGGGTGAACTCGCCCGATGGCGGGAACAAGTCGATGGTTGCGCCGACCTGAAACTGATCATGCAGGTAGTTGGACACCCGTCCACCGTCTTCACGCTTGACGCTGATGCGGTACTGACCCGCATCGCTAAGCGCCGACAATGAATAGTTGCGGCGCACTTCTTCGCCATCGAGCAACACTTTCATACCGATGTACTGGCCAGGTTCGGCGGCCAGGATCGGGCCTTTATCCACAGGTTCAAAGTAGAAGGAGATGATTTCGCTGCTCTCCTCCACGCGCTTGACCAAAGTGAATGGCCGTGCACCGCGCCATCCGCCCGGGGCCTGGGCTTTCTCGTCGTAAATGGCGGCTTCGGCACCGATCAGGATATCGGCCAACTGGCCATACGCGGCCCCCCAGGCGCTCATCACTTCAGGCGTGGCAATCTCGCTGCCCAACACTTCGGAAATCGCCCGCAGCAGGCAGTTGCCCACAATCGGGTAATGCTCCGGCAGGATTTGCAGGGCCACGTGTTTATTGATGATCTTCGCCACCAGGTCACCCAACTGATCCAGTTGGTCGATGTGCCGGGCGTACATCAGCACACCGTTAGCCAAGGCGCGGGGTTGATCGCCACTGGTCTGGTGGGCCTGGTTGAACAGTGGGCGTACTTCAGGGTATTCGGACAGCATCATCCGGTAGAAATGAGTGATCAGGGCTTCACCGCCGCTTTCCAACAGCGGTACGGTGGACTTGACGATGGCACGGTCTTGAACGCTAAGCATGGGGACACTCCTGAGCTTTGGGCTTCTAACTGATTACCCTGTGTTACTCAGGAATCATGCCAACAAATAAATCGTTATTTTTTAATGACTTAAATTATATGTAGTCAGTATGACTTCTTACGAACTATAGTCATTAGGACTACAAGGAGTCATTATGACTGCACAATCACTGCTCACCACCCTGCTGCCCCTGGTCGCCGACCTGTCCCGCGAACTGCCCGAGGGCGAACGCTATCGGCGCTTGCTTCAGGCCATGCGCGCCCTGCTGCCGTGCGACGCCGCCGCGTTGCTGCGCCTGGACGGTGAATGGTTGGTGCCCTTGGCAGTGGATGGATTGAGCGTCGATACCCTGGGACGACGCTTCAAGATCAGCGAACACCCGCGCTTCGAAGTGCTGCTCGGCAACCCCGGCCCTACCCGCTTTGACAGCGACAGCAAACTGCCCGACCCCTACGACGGCCTGGTCGATGGCCTCCACGGTCATTTGGAAGTCCATGACTGCATGGGCTGCCCGCTGTTTATTGACGACCGGCCCTGGGGCCTGCTGACCCTCGATGCCCTCGACATCGAGCGTTTCGAACGAGTCGAACTGGACGCCTTGCAAGCCTTCGCCAGCCTCGCCGCCGCCACGGTCAATGCTGCCGAGCGAATCGAACGCCTGGCCATCCGCGCCGAAGATGAGCACCAGCGCGCCGAGATCTACCGCCAGGCCAGCGGCCAGCAGCACAAGGAAATGATCGGCCAGAGCAAACGCCACAAGCGCCTGGTGGAGGAGATCAAACTGGTGGGCGGCAGCGACCTGACGGTGTTGATCACCGGCGAAACCGGCGTCGGCAAGGAGCTGGTGGCCCAGGCCATCCACGCTGCCTCGCCCCGGGCCGAAAAACCGCTGATCAGCCTCAACTGCGCGGCGCTGCCGGAAACCCTGGTGGAAAGCGAACTGTTCGGCCACGTGCGTGGCGCCTTTACCGGCGCGCTGAATGAGCGCCGGGGCAAGTTCGAACTGGCCAATGGCGGCACGCTGTTTCTCGATGAAGTGGGCGAGTTGTCGCTCACGGTCCAGGCCAAGCTGTTACGGGTGCTGCAAAGCGGGCAGTTGCAGCGCCTGGGCTCGGATCAGGAACATCAGGTAGATGTGCGCCTGATCGCCGCCACCAACCGCGACCTGGCCGAGGAAGTGCGCAACGGTCGTTACCGCGCCGACTTCTACCACCGCTTGAGTGTGTACCCGCTGCAAGTCCCGGCCCTGCGTGAGCGTGGCCGCGATGTGCTGCTGCTGGCTGGCTTTTTCCTTGAACAGAACCGCTCACGCATGGGCCTGGGCAGCCTGCGGCTGACGAGCGACGCTCAGGCGGCCTTGCTGGCGTATGCCTGGCCGGGCAACGTGCGCGAGCTGGAACACCTGATCGGCCGCAGCGCCTTGAAGGCGCTGGGCAATTGCCGGGAACGGCCGAAGATTCTCAGCCTCAGTGCCCAGGATCTGGATTTACCGAATGTCTCGGCACCGCTGCTCGAAGAGCAACCGGTTGCGGCCATACCAGAGGTAACAGGCGATCTACGCCTGGCCACGGAAAACTATCAGCGCCAGGTGATCGGTGCTTGCCTGGAACGGCACCAGCACAACTGGGCCGGCGCCGCCCGGGAACTGGGACTGGACCGGGCGAACCTGGGCCGGATGGCCAAGCGATTGGGGATGAAATAACCCCGTACCTCGGCAGCAGCTACAGGTTCATGCCAGGGTTCGAGCCCCAACTACCACCGGCTTGGGCTTACGAAACACCAACACGTTCCCCAACATCACCAGCACCAGTCCCGCCAACGCCGGCGCCGTCCATTGGTAACCTTCGGCAAAGGCCGAGACGTTCAGCGCCACCACCGGGAACAGTACCGTGCAATACGCCGCACGCTCCGGCCCCATGCGCCCCACCAACGTCAGGTAAGCCGTAAACCCGATCACCGAACCCGGGATCACCAGGTACAGCAGCGAACCGATATAACGGGTGTTCCATTCCATGTCGAAAGGAATCCCCTGGAACACGCAGTACAGCGCCAGCATCGAGGCGCCATAGGCCATGCCCCAGGCGTTGGTGGTCAGCGGCTTGAGCCCGGCTTTCTGCTGCAGGCTCGACAACATATTGCCCGCCGAGAAACACATCGTTCCCAGCAGCGCCAACCCCAGGCCGAGCAAGGTCTGCGGGCTGGCGGTATGGCCGGCCAACTCCGGCCAGAACAGCAGCCCCAAACCCAATAGCCCGAGACCGCCGCCCATCAACACGTTGCGGGCGACTTTCTGGCCAAAAAACACCCGGGCGTTCAGGGCGTTCCACAAGGTTGCCGTGGAGAACACCACCGCCACCAACCCACTGGGGATCCATTGGCTGGCGGTCAGGAAGCACATGAAGTTGACGCAGAACAGGCATAAACCCTGAGCCAGGCAGATCAAGTGCCCACGCCGGTTCATCACCTGCAGCTTGCGGCTGACCAGCAGCAGCACGAACAACACCAGCGCCGCCAGGCCGAAGCGATAGACGATGGACACAGGAATCGCCACCACGCCCAATTGCAGCTTGAGGGCAATCCAGGTGGTGCCCCAGATCAGCACGGTGAGTAAATACAGGGAAAGGTTCATGGCGCACTCCGGTTGTTGAACCACAGTGTCGCCCCGCAGCGACCGGCGCCTCTTGCACATTCTTGCGCTTTTGTCGGCTGGCGGGATCACAGCGCCCGCTGTGGGGAGTAGGATGCAAGTCGTCAGAGAGAACCGCCATGCCGCCACTGGAAACCCTGCAAGTCTTTCAATCCCTCAACCGCTCGCCCAACGCTCGCCTTGAGCGGTGCGCCGAGCTCGGTGACGGCTTGTCTGCAGCCTTGTGGAGCAACCATCACGATGCCCAGGATTATGAAGCGCCCAGCCACCACACCTTGTCCTGCTACGTGGGCGGCGGCACCGGGACGTTCCGGCGCGACCAGCCCGGCACCAAGGGCGGCCCGGACAAACTGTGCATCCTGCCCGCCGAACATCAGTCAGCCTGGGTGATCAACGGCGAGATCCGCCTGGCTCATGTGTATTTCAGCCCGGAACAGTTTGCCCTCGGCTGCGTCACCCTGCTGGACCGCGAACCCCGCGAACTGCAACTGCGGGAAAACACCTTTCTGGAAGATGCCCGGCAAGCCCATCGCTTCCACCAGTTGATCGGCCTGAACTGGCACGAGCCCGCCGAACGCTTGCTCACCAGCAGCCTGGCCCACGAAATGCTCAGCCACACCTTGCTCAGCCAAGTGGGCATGCGCGAGGGCTTGCGCTTGAAGGGCGGATTGGCCGCCCACCAGCGCCGGCAATTGGTGGAGTACATCGACCAGCAACTGGCCGAGCCCATCAGCCTTGGGCAACTGGCGGGAATGTGCGCGTTGTCGGAGTACCACTTTGCGCGGATGTTTCGTGAGAGTTTTGGCTTGCCGCCCCATCAATATTTACTGGCACGTCGGGTGAACCGGGCCAGGGAATTGCTGCGCAGCAGCTCACTGCCCTTGAGCGAAATTGCCCTGGCCTGTGGGTTCTCCAGTGCCAGTCATTTCACCAATCGGTTTCGCCAGGCGATGGGGGCAACGCCGGGGGAATACCGCCAGGCGTTCTTGGCCTGAAATACACTTCGAATAATCACACAGATCAAAGGTGGGAGCTGGCTTGCCTGCGATTAGCGGTGGGCCAGCCGATGAATCTGTTGACTGATACTCAGCCATCGCAGGCAAGCCAGCTCCCACCTTTGATCTGTGTGATATTCAGAAGGCTATCTTTTTATCAGTGCGCCCATTGCGCCAACGCAGCGGCCAATCGATCTTCCAGCACTTTGATCCGCGCCCCCTCGACCACGTAGTTATTGGTCACCATCGAAAACACCAACTGTCGTCCCTGCGCATCAGTCACGTACCCGGTCAACGACGAAACCCCGCCCATCGACCCGGTCTTGGCGTGCAGGTTGTTCTCGGCCGAGGTGCCTCGCAAGCGATAGCGCAGGCTGCCACCGGTCATGCGGTCCTGATTACCGGCAATCGGCAAGGCGTTGTACCAGGCGTTGAACCACGGTTGTTTGCTCGCCGCCAACAACAGGTCGGTGAGGTTTTGCGCCGACACCAGGTTACGCCGGGACAAACCCGAACCGTCCACCTGGTTCAACGTCGCCGGGTCCACTCCCTGGCGCTTCAGAAAACCAGCCACCGCCGCCGTACCCGCAGCCGCTGTCCCGGCATTGGCGGTCTTGCGGCCCATGGCCTTGAGCAGCGCTTCGGCCATGCTGTTATTGGAGAGTTTGAGCAGCGGCGTGATCAATTCCTGCAACGGCGCCGATTCATGCACCGCCAACACCGTCGCCGTGGTTGGACGGGTGCCACCGATCACGCGGCGCCCCTGAACGCTAATCCCCTGCTCCGCCAATGCCCGTTCAAACAGGTTGGCCACCAGTTGGGTCGGCTCCCAGACGCTGACCGCTTGCTGGCTTTGCTTGCCCGGCGCCACCGCACCGCTAAGCCGCAGCAGATTGGTCCCGTGCTGGCGGTTGAGGCCATAACTGTTGCCCGGCCCGCTGACCGCCCGGTTGCTGATCTGCACATAATCGGTAGCAGGGCTGATCTCGACACTCACCGGTTGGCCGACAACCGCCGGAGCCTTGGCGATAACCAGCAAGGTGCCTGCATCAAAATCCATATCGGGCGACACGGTCAGCGCCGAAATCTGCGCGCCGTAGTAAGTGCTTTCGTCGTCATGGGCCCAATCGACGCCCAGGCGCTCGGCGTCAAACCAGGTGTCGTCGAACACCAGGTCGCCCTGGACCTGACGAATACCCTGACCCGCCAATTGCGCGGCCAGTGCCTGGTAATCCGCCCACTGAATCGTCGGATCCCCAAGACCACGCAGGTACAGATTGCCGTTCAGGCGCTCACCCTGGCGAGCACCGTTGCTCAACAGTTGCGTGGAAAACCGGTACTGCGGCCCGAGGACATCCATCGCCGCTGCGGTGGTCAACAACTTGAGGCTCGACGCCGGAGTCAACCGGCTGCGCGGGTTGTGCTGGTAGAGCGTGCTGCCACTGCGAGCATCACGCACCATCAGCGAAACGCTGGCACCGTTCAGTGCCGGGTCGGCCAACAGGCGGTCAAGGGCCTGGCGGGTTGAAGGTGTCGGCGCCGTGGCGCAACCGCCCAGCAATAAGCTCAAGCCCAGCAGCATGCCACTGGCGTGTGTCCATCGTCCCAACCGCATAAACCGTGTGTTCCTTGATGTGCGAGAGTGCGCAGCTTGGTGAATTCACCTCGCTCAATCAAGTGCCAGGGTCGTCACCGAGAACGTATCGGCCTGAAACAACGGGTCCGGCTTGGGCTCTGCCAGGCTCGGCGCCGGTTGAATGAAGTCCATGGTCGACAGGAAAACCCGCCGGGTCTGCGGATCGAACGCCATGTTGTAGGCCATCGGCAAGGTGCTGATGCTGGCGCGCAGCACATAGCGATCGGCGTCGTGTTGCTCGATCACCGTCAGGCTGGCGTCCACGCCGCTGGGGATCAACAGGCGGCGATGCGGCACGTCATAAGCCAGGGCGTTGACGTCGCGGGTGATCGGCAAGCGGGCTTTCACTTCGCCGGTTTCACGGTCGGCGACGATCAACTGCGGCGCCTCCCCACGACAGGCGATGAACAAGCGCTGACGCTCCACATCCTGGGCCAGGGCGCTCGGCTTGGGGCAATCGGCAAACTGCCAGGTATCGAGTACGGCAAAGGTCTTCGCATCGAAGCGGGCCACCTTGCCTTCATCTCGCATCGGCAGGAAGAAACTGCCGTCACCCTTGACCAGCAACGGGTCGATTTTCTTCACCGCCAGCTCATGGGCCCCGGTGATCCGCTCCTGCTTCGGATCGAATTCAAACAGCGTCGAACGATCCGCCCGCCGTCCGCTGACAATAATCACCTTACCGGTGGTGGGCTCGTACACCGCACTGTTGAGGTTGCTTTGCGCCACCGGGATGCGCTTCAACAGTGTGAGTGTGGATAACTGCACCACACTCAAACTGCCGTCGGTGTTGAGCACAAACACCCGGTCCACTTCCGGCACAAACACCACGCCATTGGCGCCTTCGGACTGTTCCACCGTTTTGACCAGCCGCTGTTGCCGGGTATCGAACACGCTCAAGCCGTTTTCGCGTCGAGCCAGGAACAGATAGGGCCGAGTCGGGTCCAGCGCGACAAACCCCCAACTGTGGCCGGAACCGGGCAATGTCACCCGGTGTTCACGGTGATACAACGCATCATCCGCCAACGCTGTCCCGCTGATCAGCAGGAGTGCCACTAGCCAGTTTTTCATCAGAACTCCAGGGTGCTCGAGACCGACACCTGCCGTGCATCGCCAATCGATACAAAGGACGTGCTGACGGCGGAGGTGTAATAGGTGCGGTCGAACAGGTTTTTCACGTTGAGCTGGAACTTGACCTTCTGCCCGTCAACCTTGGTGTCGTAGGTGGCAAACACATCGGCCACGGTGTAACCCGGCAGCTCGAAGCTGTTGGCGGCATCACCCGCACGCTCACCGACGTAGCGCGCACCGGCGCCGACGCGCAATTGGTCGCCACCGACAATGCTGCCGAAGTCATAGACGGCCGACAGCGAAGCGGTGTTCTTCGCCACGTTCTGCAGGCGGTTGCCCTGGTATTTCGGGTCTTGGGTGACTTCGGCATCGGTATACGCATAGCTGCCGATCAGGCTCCATTGATCGGTCAATTGGCCGCTCACATCAAGTTCCAGGCCACGGGAACGTACCTGGCCGGCAACGCTGTACACCGAGGTCAAACCGTCGCCGACGGACACCAAAACATTGCGTTTTTCGATATCAAACACCGCCGCACTGGCAGTGATGCGCCCAGGAATGTCCAGCTTGCCTCCCAATTCCCAGGACTTGGACTGTTCCGGCTCAAGGCTGCCGTCCAGCACGCTCTTGTTGGCCAGCGGCGCGATGGTCGAATTGGGTTTGAATGACTCGGTATAGCTGCCGTAGAACGACAACTCATCGGTGTAGCGGTACACCAAGCCAACCCGCGGCACCCACTTCTGGCCATTGTTGTCGGTATTGGCGGTGAACGGCACGCCTTTGCCGGCGTACTGGTCATATTTCTGGAAGCGTGCGCCGCCCACCAGGATCCACTGGTCGGTCAGGTGAATGGCGTCCTGGAAGAACAACGAGTCACTGCGCAGCAAGTCGGTCTGGTTGCTGTCCGGAGCGCTGACGGTGGTGCCGGCCACTTCCCGGCCATACACCGGGTCGATGTAGCTGAAAACGCTGCGGCTGGCCTGGCGGATCAGGTCGGCGCGGTAGATCTTGCGGTACTCGTCATCCAGGCCGAACACCAGGTCATGGCGCATGCCGAACACATTCACCTTGCCTTGAAGGCTGGCGGTCGTGAAACGGTCGGTCGTCAGTGCGCCCTGGGTGCCGTCCATGCTGCGGGTCAGGGTGCCATTGGCGTTGACCTTGCTCACACGCACCTGGCTGGCGTCGTAGGTTTCACGGTTCCAGCTGTAGCCGAAGTGGGCTTTCCAGTCATCGTTCAGGTCGTGATCGGCTTCGAAGCGATACAGGTCGGAGCGGCCTTCCATATTATTGAAAGGCTCATCCAGGCGGTGGGTGGCCGGGATGTCCAGCGGGTGGTTGGTCTTCGGGTCGATGGCGGTGCCACGGTCGAAGGGTGAGAGAAACTCCCGGTGTTCATACGCGAACAACAGCTTGGTGTTCTCGCCATACCAGGCCAGGGACGGCGCGATCAGGCTTTCACGGTAGGTGCCGAAGTTGCGCCAGTAATCTTCATCTTCATGGTCGACAATCAGGCGGTATGCCAGGCCCGAATCACCGATGGGGCCGGTGGTATCGAGGTTGCCGCCGCTGCCGTTCTTGCCGCTGCCGAAGGTCGAGCCGCGCACGGTCAGGGCCGTGGACTGGGTCAATTCCGGCTTTTTGCTGACGATATTGACCACACCGCCCGGGTCCTGGATACCGTACAACAACGACGCGGGGCCCTTGAGCACTTCGACCCGCTCCGCCGTGGAGTTCAGCGCCCTGCCCTGCACCACCGGCATGCCGTCGCGCATGATCGAACCGTTACGGTTGTCGCCAAAACCCCGCAGCATCACGGCGTCCTGGGTACTGCCGAGGGTGTTGGCTTGAGTGATACCGCTGACGTTGGCCAAGGCATCGTCAAGATTACGCGGCACCTGATCGCGAATGACCTGAGCCGGTACCACGTTGACGGTTTGCGGGGTTTCCAACAACAAGCCCTGGGAGCGCATCACCGAACTGGTGGGCGGTGGCTGATAGCTGGTGGTTTCCTCGGATTGGCCCAGGCCACTGATGGTGGTGGCGCCCAGGTTCACCGCACCTTCAGTGGGTTGCGGCTCCAGGGCCAGGGTACGGGCATCGATCTGGCGGAAGGTAAAACCGGAATTGCCGAGTAAATGCTGCATGGCCTGGGCCGCGCTCATCCGCCCATTGACCGCCGGGGCCTTGAGGCCATAAGGCGCTTCATCGGTGTAGACCACGCTGATCCCGGTGACCCGGCTGAAATCGCTCAACGCCTGAGGCAACGGCTTGGCTGCCAGGGCAAAGCTGAACACGGCGCTTTGCTGCTCCGACTCCGCCGCCCGCGCCACCGACAGGGGCAACAACGCCAGCCCCGATACCACCATCACCGAGGCTCCCAGCCAATGCTTAACCAAACCACCTGCCGCCGACTTTGCCCTGGACTTCATGCTTGAGAACCCGTGTAGAGAAGCGCTGTTAATGCGAATTAATCGCAGTTTCAAGCACTACACGGATGAGGGGTGGGTTTACCTCATGGGAAACTGAAAATATTTTTCAGAACCGCTGATAAGGAGGCCGTTCATGTAGGAGCGAGCTTGCTCGCTCCTACAATAGTGCTTAGAAATTGGCTTCCAGAGAAACCATCGCTGTACGCTCCTCACCCACGTTGTAAAACGCCGTGCTCGCCGCCAGGCCGTTGACCGGCGCCGAGTTGAACGACACGGTGCGCGCCGAGCTCAGGTATTCCTTGTCGAACACGTTGAGCATCGAGAAACGCAAGGTCGCCGACTTGATGACTTTTTTGTCCACCGGCAGGTAGATACCGGCGTTGAGGTCAAACACCGTGCGGCCTTCGATTTTCTCGTTGTTGGTCAAGTCGCCATAAAAGCTGCCGACGTACTTGCCCGCAATGTTGCCGTAGAACCGCGCATCGTCATAACCGAAGACCAGGTTGAACATGTTTTCCGGCACGTTGGCCAACTGCTTGCCCGAGGTCGGCAACAGCACGTTCTTGCTGACGAAGTCGTCTTGCTGCTCGGACTTGGTGTAGGTGTAGGACGCGTAGTAGTTGAAGTTGTGCGGCAGCAGGCCGCTCCACTCCAGCTCCAGGCCCTTGTTGGTCACGTCGCCGACGTTGGCCATCACGAAGTCACCGTTGAGGTCGGTGGTCGACAGTTGACGGTCCTTGAAGGTGATGTAGAACAGGGTTGCGTTCAGCGCCATCTTCTCTTCGGTGTAGCGCCAGCCCAGTTCCTGGTTCCAGCTCAACTCGGGGCTGAGGCTTAATGAATCACCCTTGTTGTACAGCACGTAGTTCGGCGGCGTCCGCATGTTGCGCGTGACGTTGTAGAACGCCTGGTTACTCTCATCGACCTGGTACTTGGCGCTGAAGTTGGGCAGGAACTGGTGGTAGCGGGCGTTACGTTTTTCCGCCTTGTCGTACAGGCTGCCCAGGTTGTTGCCGTCACGCTCGACATACTGGTAAGCCACACCGCCGACAAAACTCAAGTCCGGCGTTGCTTGCCAGCTGTCCTGGACCCAGAGCTTCTGCGACGGCGTCTCGGTGTAGTAGTGGCGGCCCTGGACGGTCGCGCCGTTCTTGTCGACCACCTGATTGCCACTGTTGTAGTCACCCCACACGTCGTTGGGTGCGCCTTCACTGTTGATCCCGATAAACGGCTGGGTCTGGCGCTGGCGTGCGCGTTCGTACCAGTAGCCGTAGTCCAGGCTGTGCTCTTCGTTGATGTCCCATTTCATTTTGGCGGTGACGCCAGGGCGCCAGGTCTCGGTCCACGATGGGCGGTAATAGTTAGCCGATCGCAGGTTACTCAGGTCGTAGTTGCCGGCCTTGTCGGAGTTCGGCCCCAGGTTGGAGGCGGTCTGGCCGCTGAAGCTGCCGCCGCTGGCCCAGTAGTAATACGGCGTGACGGTCAGGGACAGGTTGTCACGCAGTTGCCAGCGCTGGTTGAGCGTCGCGTTGACGCTTTCAAACGGGTTGCGGTTGAGCTTGTAGGACGATGACAGCAAGCCGCCCTTGTAGACCGGTGTTTCAGCATAGTCCAGCTTCCGTCCCTGCTGCTGGAACTGCGCCTTGCTCAAGCTGCTGTAATTGTAGTTTTCCTGCTTGTTGTATTTCACAGTAGCCAGGGTGGAATTGCCGTTGTCATCTTCGAACAGGCCGCTCCACTCAACCTTGTTACTGCGCATGGTGCCCTCGCCACGCCACTTGTCACCTTCAAGATGGGACGCCGAAAGCCAGGACTTGAACCCACCCATCTCACCGGTGTTGATCCGCGCGAAAGTCTTGCGCAGGGCATTGGCGCCGACGATCTGTTTGACGAAAACCCCGGACTCCTTGGTCGGCCTAACGGTGATCATGCCGATGTTGCCACCGCTGGAACCGATGTGCGGACCGTCTGCCTCCGAAGAACCCTGGGTGACAAACACTTCTGCCAGGTTTTCCGGGTCGCCAAACTGGTTTGAATAAACGTTGTAGTTGCCGGAGTCGTTGATCGGCACACCGTCCATGGAAACCCCGACCTGATCGGAGTTCATGCCACGCATGGTGAAGTTGGTGCCGCTGGTACCGCTGGCGTCATCACTGGAAACGTTGATGCCCGGCGTGTATTTGAGTTTGTCGATGGCGTTGGCCGTGGCCGACATTTCGTCCATGGCTTCCTTGGTCACCGTCGACCGGGCCTTGGCGCTTTCTTCCCGGATCATGTGGCCGTTACCCAGGGTTTGTTTACCGGCCACATTCACCGAGCCAACGTCTTGGGTGTCGTCCGCCAGAACCAGCGGCGCAAAGCTGCCCAGGCCCGATGCTAAAAGCAGGGCAGAGAGTGTGTTGATCTTCACGAGTAGATCCCTTGCTTACATTTTTCTGTTGTAGAGAGGAATTTGCGTCGGGACTGAGCTGACAGATGACGCCAATCTTCCTGACCATCCGCTCAGGAATCCGGCGATCATCCGCGCCTCGTGTAACGGTTTGGTGACAGGTCTGGGTGATTGCGATGAAGGTTAGATGAAAAGTCTGCAGACGCCGTACGGCCTGACCTGTAGCGATAGGCGAAAGAGGAATGCAGGAAAAGTATTGGTGTGCACGGGGTGCCTGCGCGGCAATTGATGTCTAACGCAACACAATCACACGACCCAGCACGGTGTGCTGCTCGAACCCTAAAACCGCTTGCAAGGCGCTGATGACCGACTGCGGATCCTGGCTCGGAAAGCTGCCACTGACGCGGCGGTTGCCGAGCTCGTCATTGAGCAGCAGGATGCGCCCCGGGTAGTAGCGGCGCAGGTCCTGGACCACATCGGCCAGGGGCGCCTTGTAGTAGTTGAGCCAGCCGTCACGCCAGGCCAGGCGTGATTCGCTGTCGACCGCGTGCAGTTCATCGGCGACGCCGTCGGCGTAGGCCACTTGCTGGCCGGCGGTGAGAATCTGCTGCTGCCCGCTTTTGGACGGCGTGACGCCAACACGCCCGGACAACACCGTTACCTGGGCGCCCGTCGGTTGCAGGCGCACTTCGAATTGCGTGCCCAGCACCCGCGCTTCACCACTGCCCGCCTCCACCACAAAGGGTTCGCCGGTGTGGGTCACGCTGAAAAAACCGGCACCACGGCGCAGTTGGATATGGCGTTCGCCATGGCTGAAATCCACCGCGATGGCACTGTCGGTATCCAGGGTCACCCTGGATTGATCCGCCAACGTGAAGGTCTTCACCTCCCCCGGCGCCGTCACGTAATCGGCACCGAACTCGTCGACCCAGCGCGACGGCTGCCAACCGGTGCCGAGGGCCACCATCAACAGCAGGCACGCGGCCATGGCCAAGGCGCCCGACCAACGCCGTACGCTTGAGCGTTTTGAACGGTCCATCGCCTTCAGGTAGCCCTGCAACGCCACGGCCTCTTCATCCGCGAGCGTGCTCGCCGGCACTTCGCTCAATTCCCACACCACCTGGGCCTGCGCGTAGGCACAAGCGTGAGCCGGATCGGCCCGCAACCAACGGCTGAACGTGGCCTGGTCACCGCTGCTGGGCTGGTCGTGGAGCAGACTCAGCCAGGCCAGCGCGGCCTGTTCCTGTTCGGGCGTCGGGGTGACGCTGGCAGTGGTGATCACGGTGCTTTCCCTGGCGAGCGCGGCAATGAAGGTTCCCGAAGGCTGGCCTTGCAGGCTTCGAGGGCACGCATCATATGTTTTTCCACGGCGCTTTGGGACAAGCCCATGGCCTTGGCGATCTCTACATACTTGCGTCCGTGAATGCGGTTGAGCAAAAAGATCTGCCGCGTACGTTCAGGCAAGCTGCGCAAGGCGGCTTCTACATGACGCAAGTCGTTGCCGGCTTCCAGTGCAGCCTGGGGTTCACAACTCTGGTTATGCTGTTGCTCCGGCAACCAGCCTTCGTTGCTGCGCACCCGCGCGCCTTCGCTGCGCAGGTGGTCGATGGCGATATTGCCGGCGCAACGCAGCAGGTAGGTGCTGAGTTCTTCGACCTGTACCAGTGGCCGGCGCCAGAAGCGCAGGAACAAGTCCTGCACCAGATCCGCCGCCGTCGCCCGGCAACCCACGCGACGGCTGACCAGCGCTTCCATCTGCGAACGCTGGGACAAAAACACTTGCAGAAAATGCGCACGTCCACCCGCCGATTCAGCGTGTTGGCGATTCTGGGATTCAGGTGGCGTGGTAATCATCAAGGCCTGCTCACAGTGCCGCGAACGCCGCAACCGGGCTGGCCAGCAGGCTGACGCCCGCCAGGATCAAGGCCAACCTTGGCCGGTATGGCAACAGCAACACCAGCAGCAAAGCGCTGCACATCAGCACCGCGCACCACTCCACCAGGCCCTGGCTCCAACCGATAACGCGCACCGCTGGCCAGATCGACACGATCAGTAGCAACCACCCCCCAAGACGCAAGACCAGTCGCCGTTTCGGCGAGGGTTTGCTGTGCAGTAACTCGCCATGGTGGCGGTCGGTGGACAGGCACAACGCGGTGAATCCGAGGTAACACAACAGCAGCGCCAGCAGCATCAGTTCACCTCGCCCTTGAGATGCATCGCTCGAACGCGTTCAGCGTTGGGTTGCGCCACAACGCGATGCTGCATCTTCCACGCAGCCCAGGCGAGGAACACACCGCTGCCCAGGCAAGTCAGGTCGAAGCCCGCCATCGCCCAGTCGCCCTGAACCAGCGACACCCCAAGGTGCTGGGAAGTGGTCAAGGCGTTAAGCAGCGGCACGCTGATAAACAGCAATGCACCCAGGCTCAGTTGCTCAACCCACCCCTGGCGACCGCGCCTTACCATGGCGTGCAGCACGGTCAGGCCCCAGGCAATAAAGAAGCTCTGCACTTCCCAATTAGAGCGTTCGGCAAACCCGACCGGCAGCAGCCGATTAGCCCAGAAGAACGCGCCGATAGCGATCATCAACCCGGACATGCTGGCGATGTTCAGCACTTCCACCAGCCGCAACTCGAAGGGCATGACACCGGTTTTGGCATGCTTGAGCTGACGCTTGCCCAGCCAGATCACCAGCCCGGTGCCGATCATCGCCGTGCCCGCCAGGCCACAAATGAAATACAACCAACGCAACACCGGGCCGGCGAAGTGCCCCATGTGCAAGCCATAAAAACTGCCACTGATGGCCATGGGCAGGGACTGTTCGGTGCTGACCCGCACCACTTCACCACTGGCGCCGTTAAACGATACGACGCTGCCAAAGTCATGCACCACTCGGTCGGAACCGGCGCGGATCACATTGACTGAAGCGTTCACATCCCCGGGATTGTTCACCACCAACCGTTCGACGTGACCGCCGCCCCATTGTTTGCGTGCTTCGTCATACATCGGGCCCAGCGCCAGCAACGGCGCTGGCTGACCCAAGGCGGGCGCATTATTGGTGGCCGGGAACAGGTCATCGAAGAACGCGTCGGTACTGCCATAGGAGGCCACGATGGTTGCCGGCATCACCATGCTCATGAAAATCACCAGGCTGCTGTAGGTGATCATCAAATGAAACGGCAGCACCAGCACCCCCACCGCGTTATGTCCATCGAGCCAGGAGCGCTGGCCCTTGCGCGGGCGAAAGGTGAAGAAGTCCTTGAAGATTTTCTTGTGGGTGATGATCCCGGTGATCAACGCGATAAACATCACCATCGCCGCCATGGTCGACAGCCAGCGGCCCCACGGGTAAGGCATTTGCAGTTGGAAGTGGAAGCGGTAGAAGAACTCGCCGCCCATGCTTTCCCGGGCCTGGACCTCACTGCCGGCGAGTGAGTCGAGGCGTTTGCGGATGAAATTGCCGCGTTTACCGGGGTCGACCTTGTCTTGCCACATCACCGACAGGCCTGGCTGGCGGCTGTCAGGCAAGGTGATAAACCAGCGCGCGGCATGGGGCGCCTGTTGTTGCAAATAGGTCTGGGCCATCGCCAGGCTGCGGGCGTTGTCCAGAGGATGGGCTTGCACCTCGGGCTGCATCCAGTGGGTAATTTCATCCTTGAAATAGGACAAGGTGCCCGTCAGGAAAATCGCGAACAGCAGCCAGCCGAAGATCAGCCCAACCCAGGTGTGCAACCAGGCCATGGCCTGACGGAAACCCTCTTTCATGGCCGGGCCATCCAGTAGCTGACACCCGCCAGCGTCGCCAATACCGCACCGGGTACCAGGATGCCAAACCAGGCACGCCAGGCACTGCGGCAGGCGAAACACCAGATCACCGCCAGCAGGTAGAACACAAAGGCACTCATCATCGCGCTGACCACCGCATCAGCCCGTGAGATGGGCAGCCAGAAGGCCATACAGACACTGGCCAGGGATGCCAGCAGGTAGCCGCCGAAGACAGCCGCCAACGCGCGCGACGTCACGGCGAGACGGTAGGAGACGGGAAGTGAGGCCTTACGTTTCATGCGGGCAACGCCTGATTTATCAGGGCGCAATATTAATGATAAATATTCTCATAAGCAAAAGAGAACGGATGCATTCGCATTCCATCGGTCTGTCACTGATTGCCGAATGCCATTCGCCACCACTACAATGCGAACAATTCTTGTTCTCTAAAGCATGCAGATGCTGCCGGAGTATCCACGTTGCGGCCGTCCACTACCGTCGAAGTCCTCTACCACGACCATCACAACTGGCTTACCGGCTGGTTGCGACGTAAGCTCGGCTGCCCGGACAGTGCCGCCGACCTGGCCCAGGACACGTTCATCAAAGTGCTGACGGCACCGCAAACACCGACACTCATCGAGCCCCGCGCGTTCCTCACCACCATTGCCAAGCGCGTGCTGTTCAACCATTTCCGCCGTCGCGACCTGGAGCGCGCCTACCTCGACGCCCTGGCGCAAATGCCGGAATGCGTGGCGCCCTCGGAAGAAGACCGGGCGATCATCCTGCAAACCCTGATTGAGCTTGATCAATTGCTGGACGGCTTGCCCACGGTGGTCAAGCGCGCCTTCCTGCTGGCCCAGCTCGACGGTTTGACCTACGCGCAAATCGGCGCCGAACTGAAAATCTCCATCGCCACCGTCAAACGTCATCTGAACAAGGCAGCCCTGCGCTGTTACTTCGCCCTATGAACCCGGCCACGAACTTCTCCACCCACGTCGCCGAACAGGCAGTGCATTGGCTGATGGAAATGCAGCAAGCGCCGCTCAACCCGCGTAAACAGGCGGCCTGGCAGCAATGGCTAGACGCCCACAGCGAACATCAACGGGCCTGGGAGCATATTCAACGGGTCAACCAGCGGTTGCGCGGCATGCCCTCGCCCTTGGCCCACGCGGCATTAAATGCACCGACGTCCAGCAGCCGGCGCCACGCCTTGAAGCTGTTGCTGATCCTCGGCGCCGGCTCGGCCGTGACCTGGGGCCTGCGGGACAAACACCTGCTGCCACCGTTAAGTGCCGATTACCGCAGCCCCGTCGGTCAGCGCCGCAAGGTGCAACTGGCCGACGGCAGCCAGTTGCAGCTCAACACCGGCAGCGCGGTGGATGTGCATTTCGACGGCCAACAGCGCCTGATTCGTTTGCTCGAAGGCGAGATTTTACTCACCAGCAACGCTGGCACCACCCCACTGCGCGTCCTCACCGGCCAAGGGCTGCTCAGTGCCCAGGCGGCGCGACTGAATGTGCGGCAATTCAGCGATCACACCCAACTGGCGGTGTTTGACGGCCACGTCGAGGTCACGCCCAAGGCCTACTCCGGCCTGCCGCTGATGGTAGAGAAAAACCGTCAGGTGAACTTCACCCGCAAAGGCTGGGACACCGCACAACCCGTCGATGCCGGCAGCGGCGCCTGGGCCGACGGCATGCTGGTGGCGGCTCACATGCGCCTGGCGGACTTCCTCGACGAGCTGGGCCGCTATCGCCGTGGCCAACTCAACTGCGACCCGCAAGTGGCCAACCTGCTGATCTCCGGCAGCTACCCGCTGGACGACAGCGAGCGAATTCTCGACCTGCTGGAAATCAGCCTGCCGGTGAAAGTGCGGCGTTTTACCCGCTATTGGGTGACGGTCGAAGCCCGCGCCTGAATTATTTTTTGCACCTGTGAGCCGTTTTCCACACCTCGCGTGACAGAGAAGGAAAGCCACCCAGACTTCCTCCTTCTCAGGACCGCCTTCCATGCCCCAGCAACCGACTCGCCTGACGCCACTCGCTCGCACCCTGCGCCACCTGCTGCTGGGCGCCAGCCTCAGTTTCACAGTCCTGCCACAAGTCATGGCGGCCGAGACCAAGCCCTACCGCATCGCGCCCTCCTCCCTGGAAGCGGCGCTGAACCAGTTTGGTCGTGAAGCCGGCGTGTTGATTTCCTTTGGCTCCCAAGTGACCGCTGGCGTGCAGAGTCATGGTTTGTCGGGCAACTACACCGCCGAAGAGGGTTTGCAAAAGCTGCTGGAAGGCACCGGTTTGCAGGCGCGTGCCGAAGGCGATAACGCCTACAGCCTGCAATCGATCAACGCACCGGCCACCCTGGAGCTGGGCACTTCCAGCGTGGTCGGCGACTGGTTGGGCGATGCCGCCCAGACCAATGTCTTCGAACACCCAGGCGCCCGGGACGTAATCCGCCGCGAAGAGTTCGAACGCCAGGGCGCGACCCAGGCCCGTGACGTGCTCAACCGCATCCCCGGCGTGAATGCCCCGGAAAACAACGGCACCGGCAGCCACGACATGGCGCTGAACTTCGGCATTCGCGGGCTCAATCCACGGTTGGCATCGCGCTCTACGGTCTTGATGGACGGCATCCCGGTGCCCTTCGCGCCGTATGGCCAGCCACAGTTGTCCTTCGCCCCGATCAGCATGGGCAACATGGACGCCGTGGACGTGGTGCGCGGCGGCGGCGCGGTGCGTTACGGCCCGCAGAACGTCGGCGGCATCGTCAACTTCGTGACCCGCGCGATTCCCGATGCGCCCACGGTCAAAGGTGGCATACAGACCGAAACCAGCCCGTCCTCAAGCCACGATGGCTTCAAGACCACCGGCAACCTGCTGGCGGGTGGCACCGCCGACAACGGCCTGGGCGGCGCGATCCTGTACTCCGGCACCCGCGGCGGTGACTGGCGCGAACACAGCGACACGCAAATCGACGACCTGATCCTCAAGGGCAAATACCAACTGGATGAAGCTAACAGCTTCAACGCTATGGCCCAGTACTACGAAGGCCAGGCCGATATGCCTGGTGGTTTGAGCGCGGCGGACTACAAGGCTGATCCGTATCAGTCCACCCGTCCCAACGACAAATTCTGGGGCCGGCGCACGATGTTCAACTTCGGCTATCGCTACCAGGAAGATCGCCGGGAGTTCACCGTCAACAGCTTCTTCACCAAGACCCTGCGCAGCGGTTACCTGGACCAAGGCAATTTCCTCTCGCTGTCACCCCGCGAATATTGGGTGCGTGGCCTGGAAACCCGTTTCGCCCAAGGCTTCGACCTCGGTGCAACCAGCCACGAAGTGGGCGTCGGCTACCGCTACATCAACGAAGCCGGCCACGAATTGCGCTACCGCACACCGATTACCGCCAACCAGCAACTGCCTACCACCAACAGCCGCAACGACCGCGACACCCGCGGTGGCACTGAAGCCCATGCGTTCTTCATTGATGACCGGATTGATATCGGCAAGTGGACCATCACCCCCGGCGTGCGCTACGAGATGATCCAATCGCAGCAAACCAACAACCTGACCAACGTCAAATACAAGGGTGACTACAACACGGCCTTGCCGGCTCTGAACGTGCTCTATCACCTGACCGACGACTGGAACCTCTACGCCAACACCGAAGGTTCCTTCGGCAGCGTGCAATACAGCCAGATGCCCAACCGTGTGAACAGTGGCGAAGTGAAGCCGGAAAAAGCCCGCACCTGGGAACTGGGCACCCGCTATGACAACGGCACCCTGCGGGCGGAAATCGGCGCGTTCCTGATCAACTTCGACAACCAGTACGACAGCAACCAGACCAACGACACGGTGATCGCCCGCGGTGAAACCCGCCATCAGGGCATCGAGTCCAGCATCAACTATGCCCTCGACGGGTTGAGCCCGGCGCTGGCCGGTTTTGATGTGTACGCCACCTACGCCTACGTCGACGCGACCATCCGCGAAGACGGCCCGAACAAAGGCAACCGCGTGCCCTTCTCGTCCAAGCACAAAGGCACCCTGGGCGTCGGCTACACCGAAGGCGCGTGGAAACTGAATGTGGACAGCAGCTACCAGAGCAGCCAGTTCGCCGACAACGCCAACACCCAGGCGCAAAGCGCTGACGGCAGCACCGGACGAATCCCTGGCTACCTGTTGTTCAGCAGCCGGGCGGCGTATGACTTTGGCCCGCAGCTGTCGGATTTGAATGTGGCGATTGGGGTGAAGAACATCTTCAACAAGCAGTACTACACGCGCTCGTTTGACGATAACAACAAGGGCAAGTACGTGGGGGAACCGCGGACGGTGTATGTGCAGACGTCGGTGGCGTTCTAAATCACCGGAACCGTCCAAAGGAAAACGAAGATCAACTGTGGGAGCTGGCTTGCCTGCGATGGCGGTTGTAGCCGCTGCCGAGGTACGAGGCTGCGATGCGTGTCCGCAGGACCGCCCTCGGGGTCTGCTTCGCAGCCCATCGCAGCCTCGTACCTCGGCAGCGGCTACAGATCGCATTGACGACGGTACTCCAGCCAGAAAACCAAAACGGGCCTGCATCTGCAGGCCCGTTTTCAGTTGGCATTGAAAAAACCATCAGCTATCAGCCGTTAAGCGCAGCCTGTTCGTTTTCCAGGAATTCCTCTTCAAGCTCAGCCTCGTCAGCCTTGGTATTCGGCAAGCCTTGACCGGCGGCGCGCGGTTTGCCGCGCAGTTTGCCGTACAAGTGCTCCAGTGCATGATCCAGCTTGGTGGCCGCACCATCGATCGCTTGTTCCAGCGTATCGGCTTTATGGCAGACCGAAACCGGTTGATGGCCCTTTGGCCGTGCTTCCAGTCGGCAACTTAAATCGTGGGGACCGGGCTTGTCGCCGTTTTCATCCCGCAAGTAGACCTCTACGCGGGTCAGGTCTTCTTCATAACGTTCGAGCGTGCTCTCAATGGTCGTACGTACCCACTCCTCCAGTCGGATGCTGCTTTCAATATGGTTATCGCTATTGACTTGGATTTGCATAGTTCTTCCCTTATTTCAGCTAGCTCGCGGGAGGTCACTCCTGCTTCACCGCAGCGGTGAAAACCATGACCTCCTGATGACACAATTGAGCAGACAGAGGAACAATTCAACCCCTTTGCGAAGATAAATCCCACATTACAAATTAAGTCTGACAACCGCCGAAAGCGCTGTTAGGGTGGGGAGTTAGTTACATCTTCTTACGCCCGTATTCCTTACAGTTGCCCCTCTCCCAACGGGTGCAATCCACGAAAATTCTCTGCTTCCTCCACCAGCCAGTCATGCACCGCCCGCACGCCCGGATGGCTCAGCGCGCCTGGGGCATACAGCAGCACATAACGCTTGTGGTTGGGCACGGCCACGCCGAAAGGCACGATCAAGGTGCCGCGTTCCAGTTCGTCATTGAGCAGGGTGCGCCGGGCAATCGCCACGCCCATGCCGGCGATGGCGGCTTCGATGGTCAGGTGGTTACGGTTGAAGGTATGCCCACGACGCACGTCCGCCGCGTTGTAGCCGATGGCATTCAGGTAGAACTCCCATTCCGCGTACTCATAACTCCCACGCCAGGCGGTGATGTCGTGCAACAGCGGGAAATGCACCAGGTCCGCCGGACCGTGGAGCGGTGGCCGACCTCGCAGCAGGCTCGGCGCGCACACCGGGAAGATCTGCTCATCCAGCAAGGCTGTGGATAACAAACCGGGGTAGCTGCCGTCATTGAGGTCGATGGCCAGGTCAAAGTCGCCCTCGTGCAGGGCCACGCTGCTGTCTTCGGCCACCAGGCGCAGTTGGATGTCCGGAAAACGCTGTTGCAGGCGCGGCAAGCGCGGGGTCAGCCACTTGCCCAGGAACGAGGGAATCGAGCGCAGGCGCAGGGTACCGCTGATCATTCCGGCGTCCAGGCGCTGCAACTCGGCGTCGATGCTGCCGTACGCCTCACCCACGGTAATCGCCAACCTCTGGCCTTCGGCGCTCAATTCCACCCCACGCGCCCGTCGATGAAACAAGCGAAAACCCAAACGTTCCTCCAACTGGCGAATCTGCTGGCTGACCGCCCCCGGCGTGATGTGCAGTTCTTCGGCGCATCGGGTGAACGACAAATGCCGTGCGGCGCACAAAAACACGTGCAGCCAAACGTAAGTCTGGCCATGAAACGGGCGGCTCATAGGGTTTAGTCCTGCTAAAGGGTGTCTTAGGATAATTCGTTGGTCAGTGCCGATCCAGAGGCTCAGTATCGCGCCGATTGCGCTTGTCCTACAAAACATGGCAGCGATTCCTACTCCATTGCTTGTAAGGCTTTAGCATGGCTATCAGTGTTTTCGATCTATTCAAGGTGGGCATTGGCCCGTCCAGCTCCCATACCGTCGGTCCGATGCGTGCGGCGGCGACCTTCGCCCAGGCCCTGGCTGACCAGCAGCTGCTGAGTGACACCCGCCGCGTGGAAGTCCGCTTGTACGGCTCCCTTTCCGCCACGGGTGTAGGACACGCTACCGACCGCGCCTGCGTCATGGGCTTGATGGGCGAATGGCCTGATAGCGTTGACCCCACCAGCATCGGCCCGCGTATTCAGCAGTTGCGTGAGTCGGGCCAACTGCTGCTGGCAGGCAAAACGTCGATTGCCTTCAACTGGCAACACGATCTCCTGCTGCTGGACGAAAGCCTGCCCTACCACCCCAATGCCATGTCCCTGCACGCCTATGGGGAAAATGGCCTGCTGACCGAGCAGACCTATTACTCGGTGGGCGGTGGCTTCATCATCGAGGCTGCCGAAGCCGAATCAGGTATTGCGCCCGCCAGCGACGTGCAATTGCCCTACGACTTTTCCAGCGCCGCCGAATTGCTGAGCCTGTGCAAAAAGCACGGCCTGCGCGTCTCGGAACTGATGATGGCCAACGAACGGGCCTGGCGCAGCGATGCCGAGATTCGCAGCGGCCTGCTGCATATCTGGTCGGTGATGCGCGAATGCGTCGAGCAGGGCCTGCGGGATGAAGGCATCTTGCCGGGTGGCCTGGATGTGCCACGGCGCGCGGCGAAATTGCACCGCAGCTTGTTGGAAATCGGCAAACCCAACGTCATCACGTCGACCTTGTCAGCCATGGAATGGGTCAACCTGTTCGCCCTGGCGGTCAACGAAGAGAACGCGGCCGGCGGGCGCATGGTCACCGCGCCGACCAACGGTGCGGCGGGGATCATTCCGGCAGTGCTGCACTACTACATGAAGTTCAACGCCGATGCGTCGGACGATGATGTCGTCAATTTCTTCCTCGCGGCGGCGGCCGTCGGCATTCTCTGCAAGAAAAACGCCTCGATCTCCGGCGCCGAAGTCGGCTGCCAGGGCGAAGTCGGCTCTGCCTGCGCCATGGCCGCTGCCGGTCTGGCCGACATCCTCGGCGCCACCCCGGAACAGCTGGAAAACGCCGCCGAAATCGGCTTGGAACACA
This sequence comes from Pseudomonas spelaei, assembly GCF_009724245.1. Lineage (GTDB taxonomy): Bacteria > Pseudomonadota > Gammaproteobacteria > Pseudomonadales > Pseudomonadaceae > Aquipseudomonas > Aquipseudomonas spelaei. The sequence goes on from NZ_WNNK01000002.1 coordinate 314,829, forward strand.
ACCTCGGCCTGACCTGCGACCCGGTCGGCGGCCTGGTCCAGGTACCGTGTATCGAGCGCAATGCAATCGCCGCCGTCAAAGCCATCAATGCAACGCAAATGGCCCTGCGTGGTGACGGCAAACACTTCATCTCCCTGGACCGAGTGATCCGCACCATGCGCGACACCGGTGCCGACATGCACGACAAATACAAAGAAACTTCACGGGGCGGCCTGGCGGTCAGCTGGGTGGAGTGCTGATCGGAGCACTTCTACCCGCCCCAACGTGAGCCCGCGCAAAAATAATAACGAGGCAATATCGATGACCGATGTACGTACACCTGCTGCCGAAAATCCCGCTGTAGACCTGACTGCAAGCACCGTTACAAAAGGCTGGAACAAACACGACACCACCTGGATGCTTGGCCTCTACGGCACGGCCATTGGGGCTGGCACCTTGTTCCTGCCGATCAACGCCGGCGTCGGCGGTTTTTGGCCGCTGATCGTGCTGGCGCTGCTGGCCTTCCCGATGACCTTCTTCGCCCACCGTGGGCTGACGCGCTTTGTGCTGTCAGGCAAATCCGGTGATATCACCGAGGTGGTGGAAGAACACTTCGGCGTCGGCGCCGGCAAGCTGATCACCCTGCTGTACTTCTTCGCGATCTTCCCGATCCTGCTGGTGTACAGCGTGGCACTCACCAACACCTTGAGCAGTTTCATGGAACACCAACTGCACATGGCGCCGCCGCCCCGGGCGATCCTGTCCCTGGTGCTGATCCTCGGCCTGATGGCCATCGTGCGTTGCGGCCAGGGCGTGATCGTCAAGGCCATGAGCGTGCTGGTCTACCCGTTTGTCGCCGCCTTGCTGCTGTTGGGCCTGAGCCTGATCCCCAACTGGAACGGCGCATTCTTCGCCTCCGCCAGTGAAGGCATGCCGCTGCCACTGTTCTTCAAGACCCTGTGGCTGGCGATTCCGGTGATGGTGTTCTCCTTCAACCATTCGCCGATCATCTCCGCCTTTGCGGTCGACCAGAAACGCGTCTACGGCCCGCAAGCCGAGCGCAAAAGCAGCGGCATCCTGGCCATGGCCCACAGCATGATGGTGCTGACGGTGATGTTCTTCTGCTTCAGTTGCGTGCTGGCCTTGTCCCCGGCAGACCTGGCCGCTGCCAAGGAACAGAACATCTCGATCCTGTCTTACCTGGCCAACCACTTCCAGACCCCGGTCATCGCCTACGCCGCGCCGTTGATCGCGCTGGTGGCAATCACCAAGTCGTTCCTGGGCCATTACATCGGCGCCAGCGAAGGCTTCCAGGGCCTGATCGTCAAATCCCTGCGCGGGCGCAACCGCTCGATGTCGGCCAAATGGCTGGAGCGCAGCACCGCGCTGTTCATGGTCCTGACCTGCTGGGCCGTCGCCACCTTCAACCCGAGCATCCTGGGCATGATCGAAACCCTGGGCGGGCCGATCATCGCCTGCCTGTTGTTCCTGATGCCCATGTACGCCATTCGGCGCGTGCCCTCTTTGCGCCAGTACTCGGGTCAGGCATCGAACGTGTTTGTGGTGTTGATCGGGCTGATTGCGCTGTCTGCGATCGTTTTCTCGTTTATGCCCTGAAACGGAACACAAACCTCAAGAACAGCGCCCATCCAATGTGGGAGCCGGGCTTGCCCGCGATAGCGTCATGGCAGGCAATATTTCCGGCGCCTGACACACCGCTATCGCGGGCAAGCCCGGCTCCCACATTGGGTATTTGTCGCATTGGAGAGCGGACCTACTGCCTAAACGGCACGGCCCTTGCTCTACCCCTCATGAGGAAAACGGACCTTGTGAAAACCTCAGCGAGCGAATGGCCGGTGGTCTGGAGACCCGAACTAATCCCGACACCGACCGTCAATGACTGCATGCTCTTATCAGGCGGTAGCGCACCATGGACAATCCTTTTCAGATCATCACCGACACTTTTACCCCCCAATACCGGGTCAATTTGAGCATTCAACGCCTGGATGGCAGCATCATGCTGACCCTTTCCGACGATAACGGCGTGGTGGCCAAACGCATGATCAGCGCCGCACAACGCAACGATCCGCAACGGCTCAGGCGCCTGGTGCAAAGTGTGCAATTTGGTATTGCCATCGAACAGGGCCACAGCGCCATGGAAATCCTTGCGGTGATGACCGATGGCGATAGCCCTCCAGCTCTTCAACGGCCGCCCAACAGTCGAGCACCCTTAACCACCGGCTTTTAAAGCTCGCCCTTCTCCGTCTCCTGGCTCGCCTGGCCTTTGCGCCGCGGGCCTTCAACCTTCACCGACGGAAACGCCGACGAGGCATAACGCACCACCAGAATTGCGAAGGCCAACAGCAGAATCCCGCCGCACAGGTAGATGATGCCGATGTCCGGCGGGTTGTGGTGGGAGACGTTGGAAATCAGCAGGCGGGTCAGCGCGGTGATCGCCACATAGATCAGGAACCGCACCGGCATGTGGTTGGTCTTGAAGTAAATCCCGACCATCGCCCCCAATTCCAGGTAGATGAACAGCAGCAAGATGTCATCGATCTTGATGTGCCCGTTTTCGAGCATCCCCAAAAACTCCATCACTGCCGCCCAGGCCGTCACCGCACCAATGGCGAACAACGCCAGATAATGGAACGACTCGACGAACAGATTACCCAGGGACTCGGCCAGTTGGTGCACGTTATGCCGCAGTTTTTCGGCCCAGTTGATTTTCACGATGATGCTTCCTTAGGTCGGCTCGACCGGATAATGCGGGTTGGACGTGACGGTTTCTCTGCATGCAGAAAAAAGGCCAGGGACAGAGTGTGAGAAGGTGGCAGGATGAGATGAGGCACTTCAATCGGTCGCACGCAGTAGAAGTTTGGCGATTAACAGATCACGCATCTCTGACATGACTTGATCATGGGGGATACCTGGGACGTGATCGTCCAGCGCCAACTGCACCTTGCTGCGAAACCAACGATCATAGGAGACATCTGAATCTTCGTTCTCTGCTACATGGGGTAAATCATGATTGTTCATGGTGACTCCATAGATGATTGTCCCCACATGGGTGCATAAATATCTACACAACGTTGGTGCTCTGTAGCCGCTGCCGAGGTACGAGGCTGCGATGCGGGCCGCAGGACCGCCGCCCGGGGCCGCTACATCGGAATACCACCCAACCCCATCGCAGCCTCATACCTCGGCAGCGGCAACAGGGTTTCGCTCGCTTCACCCTCAAGTGGGGGTGGCTTGCTCCAACGCTCGATCGACCAACAAGCCGCTCATTTCCACCAACTGATGGATGGCCAGCAACAGGCTTCGTTGCGAGCCCTCAAGTTCAAAAGCCAGACTGCTTGCCATTTCACGGGCACTGTTCAAGGTTTCGCTGGCATTGACCAGTAACGTTTGCGTATCAGCTCGAGGCGTAACGCTGAAAAGCGTCGCGGGCGATTCGGGTGAAGGTTGAGATAATTCAGCTCGCAGGCAGTGATCAATGGCTCGATTGGCGGCAGCTTGGAGCCGACCATCATTGCGCGAGTTGTCAGGGGGATTGGGGGAGTGCTTTTTCATGGCGTATCTCTTCTTAAATGGAAGGGAATCCACCACCGTCTGCCGCCAAGCAGATTGGGTGACGGATTGCACAAGGTTGGCGGACCGGTAAGAAGCAACCCAGCACCCCGAAGGGTCCTTGCGCAACCCGCCATAACACAGGAATGCGGACGTAAAAAACGTCTGCAATCTTGTTGGGGGGCAGTTGCGCCATCTTACACCGGGCCGCCAAGCCCGTTTGCTGCCTGTGCAGCGAACGGCGAAGGTAAGCCACCGGACGAAACCGGCGCAACCCCGGCAAGTTGTCAGAAATTTCTTCTGCTGCAAACCCCCATTTACCGACTACATTAAAAAGCTGCTACCCAAAACCCGTGGATTGGCTTATCCTTTTTGCTGTATATAAATACAGTAGTCGCAAAAGACAACTATCGTGAAGGCATGTGAGGTGGTGAATGGCCGTCGAAGTGGTATACCGCAGCAGCCGAGATCTGGAGCGTTTGTTCATGGATAAAGCCGAAGCTGACCGTCATGACAAGATGCTTGAACTCGCTGAGTTGCTGGCAGAAGTGTTGCAAAAAGCCGTGCCGTCCCTGAGCGAGCAGCAGGTGGAGGAAGCCGGGATCTACATGGCGAAGAATCGCGATGTGTTTGCCAAGGCGTTCAAGAGCCAGCCGGACGCGCTGTCCGAGTTGCTGAACCCAGCGGCGGAATAAAGCCCGAATTGAACAGGCCCTGAATCATTGGTTCAGGGCCTTTTTAATGCCTGTTTATCGGTACAACAACCGCTCGGCCAGCTCATCCGCCACTCGCGCAGGCGAACGTTTTTCAGCCTGGGCATGGGCGAAGATTTCGGTCAGCCGCGTGCCGATATTCGACAAGTGCGCCGTGATGGTCGCCAGCTCCGCGCCGCTGTGCTTGAGGGCGACGTAGATCAGCCCGCCGGAGTTGATGACGTAGTCCGGGGCGTAAAGGATGCCGCGCCCCTCCAACTGGTCGGCCACTTGCAGGTTGGTCAACTGGGCACTGGCGGAACCGGCCACGGCAGCACAGCGCAACTGGGCAACGCTGTGGCGGTTGAGCACGGCGCCCAGGCCGCAGGGCGCGAGAATGTCGCACGGGGTACTGAGCAAGGCTTCGTTGGCAATCGGGTGAGCGCCCAACTGCTCCATGGCCAATTGCACCTTGCCGTGGTCGATATCGCTCACCAGCAATTCAGCCCCCGCCGCATGCAGTTGCTCGGCCAAGGCGTAACCGACGTTGCCCAGGCCCTGGATCGCCACGCGCAGGCCTTCCAGGTTATCGCTGCCCAGGCGGGCCATGGCGGTGGTGCGGATGCCCGCGAATACGCCCATGGCGGCATGGGGCGAAGGATCGCCAGCAGCCGTGGTGCTGGTGACAAAGCGGGTTTGCTGGGCGATGCAGTCCATGTCGGCGACGGAGGTGCCGCTGTCGATGGCGGTGATGTAGCGGCCGTCGAGTTGCTCGATGCAGCGGCCAAAGGCTTCGAACAGCGCAGCGCGGCTTTCCACGTGGGCCGGGCGGATGATCACGGCGTTACCGCCGCCGACCTGTAAACCGGCCAAGGCAGCCTTGTAGCTCATGCCCTGGGCCAGGCGCGCAGCATCCGCGACGGCGCTTTCGTCGTCCGGATAGGCCAAGTAGCGACAACCGCCCAAGGCGGGGCCCAGACGGCTGCTGTGGATGGCAATGACCGCCTTCAACCCCGTCACCGGGTCGATACTCAGGTGCAGCGATTCAAGGCGTGAGCTGTGCATGAGCGCAAACATCGTCGGGCTCCCGAATCACTTCTTGTAATCGCCAAGTATAGGCCCGCGGTAAAAGCTTGCCGAAGTACGCAGGAATAAGCCCGCCGGTTTTACAGGCTTTGCGACATAACCAAGTGGGGCGTTTCGTATAAGGCACTGGACGAAAGTGCTCTGCAAGGCTAAAACGAACCATCCGCCGGAGACCGCAATGAATCCCCGCCAAGCCTTTTTCGCCTGTCTGGAACGTTCACCCCCCGCGCTGTTTGAAGCCGCGCTGTGGATGGCTGCCGAGCACGACCCCGCCGTCGAACCTCTGGTCATCCTGCACGACTTCAAATGGCTGGCGCAGCGGATCAACCTCGGCATGCCCACCTTGCCGCCCGATGAACTCGGCCAACCGCTGCTGCGGCGCATGAATGACCTGGGCTTCGCCCAGGACGACTACACCCCGTTACGCCCGGCTGCCGCCCTGCTGGACAAGGTGCTGCAACGCAAGCGCGGGCAACCGCTGGCCCTGGGCCTGATCGCCCTGGAGCTGGCGCGTCGCCTGGATATTCCCATGGTCGGGGTCAACTTTCCGGGGCACTTCCTGCTCCGCGTGCCCGGCACCGATCATCTGCTGGACCCCTGTGGCGGTCGGCGCCTGTACCCCAACGATTGCCGCGAGCTGCTGCAACGCCAGTACGGGCCGAACCTCAAGCTGCAGGCCGATCACCTGCACACTGCCGAGCCTCGGGAGATCCTGCAACGGCTGTCACGCAATCTGCGCCAGTTGCACCTGTCCAACGACGATCACCTCGCCGCCCTGGTGGACGCCGAACGCGTGCTGGAACTGGGCAATGCCAGCGCGGCCGACTACCTGGCCCGCGCCAGCCTGTACCAGCGCCTGGACTGCCCGAATGCCGAGCGCTTTGATCTGGAACACGCCCTGATGCTCAGTGAAGACCCGATCCAGCGGCTGCGCCTGACCGAGCGGCTGGGGCATCTGCCGCCCAATTCAGTGGTGCATTGAAGCCACCGTTCACAACTTTGTCGGCACTTTGAGAATGTCGCTGTACAGCGGATCCTTCGGTACGTCGCTGCCCGGCGAACGAACTTGAATGATCAACAGCGCCGCAATCACCGCTGGAATCGCACAGAAGAAGAAAATCTGCTGCACCGGAATATGCATCGCCAACAGCATGCTCCCGAACAGCGGCCCCAGGATCGAACCAAATCGCCCCACACCCAGCGCCCAACCGGTTCCGGTGGCACGTACATGGGCCGGGTAGAAGTTGCTGGCGAACGCATTGAGGGTCAGTTGCCCGCCAATGATGCAGAAACCGGCCGCGAACACGCTGGCCACCAGATAACGCGGGTTGTCGTGGTTGAGCCCCAGCAGGATCGTGCACACCGCGGCAGCCGCCAACACGCCAGACAGCAGCCGCACTTTGCTTTTCAGTCGGTCGGCAAACCAGGCCATGCCGATAGCACCCAGGGTCCCCGCAAACAGGAACATCGAGGTCACCAGATTGGCCTCATTCATGCCCAGGCCACTTTCCAGCAGCAACGACGGCAACCAACTGATCATGAAATACAGCAGGATCAGGCTGACAAAAAAGGTCGCCCAGATCAGCAGTGTCGGGCGGGCGTAACCATGGCGGAACAGTTCCACTACGGTCAGTTTACTGCCCTGTTCCTGACGGTTTTCTGCCTCGCTCGCCGCCGGTGGCTGCCAGCCGGGCAGCATGCGTGCGGTGACTTTTTGCAGGCGCGCATAGGGGGGTGCGTCACGCAGTAAGCGCGGCAGTGACTCCGGCAGCATCCAGGCCAGGAACGGGAACAGCAGCAACGGTGTGATGCCGCCGGCCAGGAACACCGCTTGCCAGCCGAAGCTGTCGATAAACCCCGCCGCGACAAACCCACCCGCCGCGCCACCGAACGAAAAACCACACGCCGCCAACGTCACCATCAAGGTGCGCAGACGCGGCGGTGAGTATTCCGACATCAAGGCCATGGCGCTCGGCATCGCGCCGCCCATGCCGATGCCGCAGATGAACCGTGCGGCCATCAAGGTATTCAGGGAGTTAGCGAAGACCATCAGCACCGTGAGGCTCGCGTAGATCAGCACACAACACAGCAGGATGCGCCGCACCCCGAAGCGATCCGCCAGCGGTGTCACCGCCAGAGAGCCAAGGGTCAGCCCCAACAGGTTGGCGCTGAACACCGGACCAAACGCGGCTTTCTCCAAGCCCCAGTCCCTGGCCAACGCTGGCACCACGTAACCCAGGACCTGAGCGTCGTAGCCGTCGGTGACCAGCAACAACGCCAGCAACAGGAGAATCAACCACTGGTAGCGCGACACCGGACGGGCGTCGAGTGCCGCGCGAAAGCTGGCAATCTGATTGTGCATCGCAAGGTACCTGTGTTGTTTTTTAGGTATCCGCCTTCAGGCGAGGCGGTTTCTGACTGGGAAAATCCAATCGAAACAATCGCAGGTGTAGCCGCTGCCGAGGTACGAGGCTGCGATGCGGGCCGCAGGACCGCCCCCGGGGGCCGCTGCGTCGGAATGCCGCACCAAACCCATCGCAGCCTCGTACCTCGGCAGCGGCTACACCCATCGCTGGCAAGCCAGCTCCCACATTGATTTAGGGGGTATCTGGCGTATCCGGCTGGTTTGCCGGGTGCGCCTGGATAAACGCCGGATGCTTCGCTGCCAGCTCAGCCACGCGCCGTATACGTGGGTAGGCATCCAGCGGCACCTTGAAGCGCTCTGCCGCGTACAACTGCGGAATCAGAAACGCATCCGCCATGCCTGGCTGATCACCAAAGCAGTAACCCTGATCACCAATCAACTGCTCAACCGCCGCCAATCCCTGGCTGACCCAATGACCAATCCACTCCAGCACCTGCGCCTCGTCGTGCCCCCACTGTTTGAGCAGGTTCTGGGTGCTGGAGTTGTGCAGCGGATGAATATCGCAACCGATGATCGACGCCACCGCCCGCTCATGAGCCCGGGTTGCCAGTTCCTTGGAAAGCAACGGCACCTGTGGATAACGTTCTTCCAGGTACTCGATGATCGCCGGCGACTGAATCAACAGCTCGCCGTCATCGGTGCGCAAGGCGGGCACGCGACCTTGCGGGTTGATGGCCAGGTACTCGGGCTGGCGATTGGCGCCGCCCTTGGGCACCAGCAAGTTAACCGGCACCGCCGTAAAATCCAGGCCCTTGAGCGCGAGCGCGATACGCACCCGGTACGACGAAGTGGAACGGTAGTAGGTATAGAGTTCCATGGCCCTGCCCTCTCAGCGCGCCGCGATCACAGTGCCCCGGCATTCGCCGAAGCCGATGGAAGCAAACCCTTCACGCGTACAACGGGCCTGCAGGATGATTTCGTCGCCATCTTCGAGGAATTTACGGACTTCACCGGACGCCAGTTCAATCGGCTTTTTACCGCCTTCGGTGATTTCCAGCAGGCTGCCGAACTGGCCCGCTTCTGGCCCCGACAACGTGCCCGAACCAAACAGGTCGCCGGCTTGCAATTGGCAACCGTTGACGCTGTGATGTGCAACCATCTGCGCCACGGTCCAGTACATGTACTGGGTGTTGCTCAAGGTCAGGCGATGGGCCGGCAGGTTCTGCTCGCGCATCGAAGCGGTGGTCAGCAGTACTTCCAATTCGATATCGAACGCGCCGCCTTTCTGGTCACGCGTGTCCAGCAGGTACGGCAGCGGTTGCGGGTCACCTTCAGGGCGTGCCGGTTGTGCCTTGCGAAATGGCGCCAGCGCTTCGGCCGTCACGACCCAAGGCGAGATGCTGGTGATAAAGCTTTTCGAGAGGAACGGCCCCAGCGGCTGGTATTCCCAGGCCTGAATATCTCGCGCCGACCAATCGTTGAGCAGGCAGAACCCGGCGATGTGATCCGCCGCATCACCAATGGCAATCGAGTCGCCCATGGCGTTGCCCTGACCGATCCAGATCCCCAGTTCCAGTTCGTAATCCAGGCGCGCGCACGGGCCGAAGGTGGGTTCGGTCTGACCCGCAGGCAATGTCTGGCCCTTGGGACGGCGCACCTCCGTGCCGGACGGGCGAATCGTCGACGCACGGCCGTGATAACCGATGGGCACGTACTTGTAGTTGGGCAGCAACGGGTTGTCGGGACGGAACAGTTTGCCGACGTTTTGTGCGTGTTCGATGCCGACGTAGAAGTCGGTGTAATCGTTGATCTTCGCCGGCAGGTGCATCTGGCAATCGGCGGCCAACGGCAGTACTTTCGCGCCCAGCACTTCAAGCTTGCCGCGCAGGCTGCTGTCTTCAGCCAGCAGTTCCAGCAGGCGTTCACGCAGAGCCACCCGAGGACCCCGACCCAGTTCAAAGAAGGCATTCAATTGGCCGCCTGCGGTGGCCTCCACGGCACGACGGGCCTCGCCTTCAAAGAAATCCAACGCCGCGTGCAGGTCGAAAATATGCTCACCAATGGCCACGCCACTGCGAGGTGCCGAACCGTTAACGCTGAACACACCCAAAGGCAGATTTTGCAGCGGGAAGTCACGATGACCGTTGGCCGAGGCCACCCAGCTGCGGGTGATGGTGGACTGAGTCATGGGTTATCTCCGATTCGGGTTGAAGGTTGCGGGCAGCGAGGCCCAGCAAGCATCGTAATTGTTTTGCAGTTGCGTGCATTCCAGGGCGAACCGGGTGGGACGCAGCACCTGGCTGGTCTCGAACATGAAGGCCATGGTGTTATCAATCTTGTGCGGCGCCAGGTCCGCGGCGATGGCCTTGGTGCAGCTCTCTCCGTCCGGACCATGGGCGCTCATGCAACTGTGCAGGGACGCGCCGCCCGGCAGGAAGCCTTCGGCCTTGGCATCGTAGGCGCCCTGGATCAGGCCCATGTACTCGTTCATCAGATTGCGGTGGAACCACGGTGGCCGGAAGGTGTTTTCGGCGACCATCCAGCGTGGCGGGAAGATCACGAAGTCGAGATTGGCCAAGCCGTGGACGCTGGTGGGCGAGGTCAATACGGTAAAGATCGACGGGTCCGGATGGTCGAAGCTCACGGTGCCAATGGTGTTGAAACGTCGCAGGTCGTATTTGTACGGCACGTTATTGCCGTGCCAGGCCACCACGTTCAAGGGTGAATGATCCAGCTCGCAGCCCCACAGTTCGCCGAGGAACTTCTGCGTCAGCATCGTGGGTTGCTTGAGGTCTTCGTAATGGGCCACAGGGGCCAGGAAGTCTCGTGCATTGGCCAGGCCGTTGCTGCCAATAGGCCCCAGGTCCGGCAGGCGCAGCGGCGCGCCGTGGTTTTCCGCGACATAACCACGGGCTTGTGCATCCAGCAGCTCGACACGGAATTTCAGGCCGCGCGGCAGCACGACGATTTCCAGCGGCTCGACTTCCAGCACGCCCAGTTCAGTGGCGATGCGCAGGCGGCCTTGCTCGGGAACGATCAGCAGCTCGCCGTCAGCGTTGAAGAACACCCGGTCCATGGATTGGTTGGCGCGGTAGTTATAGATGCTGATGCCGGCGGGTTTTTCCGCCCCGGCGTTGGCAACCATGCACACCAGGCCGTCGATGAAATCGGTCGGCTCGCTCGGGATATCCAACGGGTTCCAGCGCAGGCGGTTGGGGGTTACGGCGCCCAGCGGGCCACCGGCCAATTGCCGTTCAAGCTTGGCGAACGCCGGGTGGTTGGCCGACGGCTGGATGCGGTACAACCAGGTACGCCGCGCTTCGCTGCGGGCCATGGTGAAAGCCGTACCGGAGAACAGTTCGGTGTACAGCCCGTAGGGCGCTTTTTGCGGGGAGTTCTGGCCGACGGGCAGCGCGCCTGGCAAGGCTTCGCTGGCGAATTCATTGCCAAAGCCAGATTGATAATTGAGGGTCATGGATCTTCCTCTGCGTAGAAGTTATTTTTATCGTAATCCAATTACGCATAACGTAATTTGATTGGTATTGACCGTCAAGCTATAAAGACCGCCATTCGTCTTGGGATACACGCCTTCCATGGAAAAGCCGCCCGCTACCCGCGACACCGGTAAACAGAAAGTCCGCTCGGCCGAGGTCGGCACCGACATCCTCAAGGCCCTGGCCGAACTGTCGCCGGCTACGTCGCTGTCGCGCCTGGCTGAGCACGTGCAAATGCCGGCGAGCAAGGTCCATCGCTACTTGCAGGCCCTGATCGCCAGTGGCTTCGCCGAGCAGAACACCGCCACCAACCATTACGGCCTGGGCCGTGAAGCCTTGCGTGTGGGGTTGGCCGCACTGGGCAGTATGGACGTGCTGAAAGTCGCGGCCCTGCCCCTGGCAGAGCTGCGGGACGAGTTGAATGAAACCTGCTTCCTCGCAGTGTGGGGCAATCAGGGCGCCACCGTGGTGCACATCGAACCAGCCGTACGGGCCGTGACGGTGGTGACGCAACTGGGCTCGGTGCTGCCGCTGCTGAGTTCATCCACGGGGCTGGTGTTCAGTGCCTTTCTACCGTCGCGGGAAACGGTCGAGTTGCGTGAGCGGGAAATTCAGGCGGGGATTGCCCATGCGCTGGTGGATGACCAGGCGTATGCCGACACCTGTGAGCAGATTCGCCAGCGCGGGCTGCATTTTGTCCACGGCCTGCTGATGCCGGGCGTGGATGCGCTGTCAGCGCCGGTGTTCAACGCGATGGGGCAAGTGGTGGCGGTGTTGACGGTGGTGGGGCCGACGTCGTTGTTTCATGCCGATGAGGATGGGCCGGCGGCCAAGCGATTGCTGGCGGCGAGCCAGGCGGTGAGTTGGCGGATGGGGTATCAGCCCTGATTGAGTAAACATCTGAGCGGGCTTGTGTGGGAGCAGGCTTGCTCGATCGTTCAGGCCATCAACCCCAACGTCTTGGCCTTCGCCACCGCCTGAGTCCGCCGCTCCACCCCCAACTTGCTATGAATCCGTCGTGCATGGGTTTTCACCGTGTGCAGCGAGATAAACAGTTGGTCAGCGATCTCCAGATTGGAGTTACCCAGAGCGATCAACCGCAACACTTCCAGCTCCCGCTGGCTGAGTGGATTATCCCCGGCGCACACCACTGACTCCCGAGGCTCCAACCCCAACTCACTCAACAACCCCGGCTGACGCAAACGCAACTCGCGAATCGCCTGCTGCACCTGACAACGGCCCGCCAGTTCCAGCCCGGCTTCCAACGAGCGCAGGGCCAACGGCCGGTCCGCCATTTGCCAGGCCACCTCCCCCACCACCAGGTGCAATTCAGCCTCAAGGCACAGCATGCCCCGTTGCCGTGCGCTCTCAAGCAAGGCGTTAAGCCGCACGATGGGCGCATCAAAACGGCTTAGTTTCACCTCGGCCAGTACCTGCAAATACTCAAGACGCGGGATCAATTCCAGTGTGGCCGGCGGCGCTTGTTTGGCCTGTGGCCCTCGATAGTGACGCAACACCCGGCTGACGGCTTCCAGGGTCAATTCAGCACGGCCTTGCTGCAACCAGAAATGCCCGCTGAGCAACAACAGCACGGCCCGGTACACCGTGTCCGGCACCTGCCGCTGTTGCATCAGGCGTTCGGCGTCCCGCAGCTGGATAAACGCCTGGGCATAATCACCCTTGTTGGCCGCCAGCAACGCCAGGCCGAGAAAACCGTACAACACACGTTTGTCCTGGCTGTACAGGCAGATGCCCAACCCCGCCTCGAAGCATTCGGCGGCCATGGCGTCGTGGCCTTGGCGCAAGGCCAGATGCCCACGCCGCAGAGCAATTCTTCCCACCAACGGCCCCGCCTTGAGGCGCTGCCCAGCCAGCATCGCCTGGACATTTTCCAGCAGGCTCTGGGCTCGATAAGGCGCACCGCGCTGTTCCAACAGCTGCGCGTGGTCGAGTTCCAGCAATGCCTCCAGCAGCAATGACCCATGAGACCTGGCCAGGCACAGTGCCTCCCGGTTCAGACCTTGGGCCACGTCCAGTTCACCTCGCAACAAGGCCTGTTGAGTCAGCCCCGACAAGCACATCAAGCGCGATGTCCAGGCACCTTCCGGCAAGTACGCCAGGGCTTCGAGAAAGTGCTCACGGGCGCGCAACGCCTCGCCCCCCAGATGCAACAACCACCCCCACTGCGCCTGCCAGCGGGCCAACAACTGACGCTGTAAATGCGCTGTAGGCTGTGGTGTGAACCGCGCCAACTGGTCGATACATTGCGCCGCCTGATCGAAGCGCCCGGCAAACAACAACGCCGCTGTCACCAACCCGACTAACTGCGCCGAGCCCAACATCAGCTCATCACCATGCTGCTCATGCAGACGCAGCAACAACACCGCGTTTTGCTGGCGGAACAGGTCCTCAAAACTGAAATGACGCAGCAGGCTGACGGCAACTTCATATTCTTCGGCCAACAACGCCTGTTCGAACGCCACCTGCCAGTCTTCAGCGACGGTAAACCATTGGCACGCGCGCCGGTGCCAGGAGCGCTTGGCCGGCCAGGGTTCGTCTTGCAGCAATTTCGCCAGCGGCGGGAAGACTTGCAACCAATCGGCAGAGTCCTCCCACGGTTCGATGAAAGCCCCCAGCGCCAGCAAGTCCCGCAGGTGGTCGGCCCCCTCACCAAAACCGAACAGGTGCTCACACAAACCGGGATTGAAACGCGGTAAGTGCGCCAACACGCGCCAGGCTTCGGCCAGTTCGGGCATCAACGTGCTGAATAGCTCGTGTTGCAGGTAATCAAGCAGCGTTTTTTCCGGATGCCCATCCGCTTCAAGCAGGGCAATGCGTACGCCGGCACACCAACCGCCACTGAAGTGCCGCACCTTATCGGCGGTTTGCCCGACATGGGGACAACGGGTGGTCAATTGCTGGATTTCGGCCTGATCAAAGGCCATTTCCGCGCAGTTGCATTCCCACAACTCATCATCGAGCAGCAGCCGTGGCCAGTTGCACATCGGCCGTCGTCGCGCCCCCAACCACCAGGTCAGGGCCGGGCTGCTGGTGACCAGCAAGCGGTCGAGCAACGCATCCAGTTCAGGTGCAGGGGACCGGCAATAGTCATCGAGAAAGACCCAGGCCGCACTCTGCCAGCGACTGAGGTCCATCGACAACGTCGCTTCATCGACAAACACCAAACCGAGGCTTTGCGCCAGGCGCTGGCAGAAATCGCGGACGCCCAGAGCAGCACCGTTCAAGGGCAGCCAATACACCTGGCAGGCAGTGGGCGCCTGTAACGCACATTCGGCGAGCAAGGCACTCTTGCCACTGCCGGCCGGGGCACAGAGCAACTTCACCCGCGCCTCTGCGGTGAGCAAAGGCTCAGTCAGGCGTGGGCGCAATAAATGATGGGAAGACAAACGGGGCATGAATCCAGGACGATCCAGACAACGGGTCATGGCGGTCATTACTGCGTCCCTGTTTTTTATTATTAGGCTGCGTGCCTCCTACCCTAGTCCTGTGGTTGGCGGTTGTTGAGGAGTATTCAGCAGGCTGATTGCCGGGCATAAAAAATGCCGGAAGCCCGAAGGGGCCCGGCATGAAACCTGAAGGTTGAACGCAGTCAAATGTGGGAGCTGGCTTGCCTGCGATAGCGGTATATCCGGTTAGACATCTGTAACTGATACACCGCTATCGCAGGCAAGCCAGCTCCCACATTTTGATCGCATTTCAAATAAGGATCAGCGCACGCCAGCCGAGCGCAACGCCGCCGGCGTGTAGTCCGCCGCCTTGGCCGCAAAGCCAAACTCGAAGCTGTGCTTCTCTTCGTTCTTCATCCCCAGCGCGATGTAGCGACCGGCGATGATGTCGTACAGGGTTTCGACCGTGTAGGCCGGCACCTGGTGGTCATAATAGAACTGGGCATGACCTTCAGCCACGCGCCACAGTTGGCCACGGCCGTCATAGTGATCCACCAGCGCCACTTGCCAGCTGTCTTCGTCGATGTACATGTGGCGCTTGGCGTAGATGTGCCGCTCACTCGGCTTGACCGTGCCGATGACTTCCCAGACCCGGTGCAGTTCGTAACGCGTCAGGTCCTGGTTGATATGCCCGGCCTTGATGATGTCGTCGTACTTGAGGGTCGGCGAGTCGAGTTTGTAGCTGTTGTAGGGGATGTACATTTCCTTCTTGCCCACCAGCTTCCAGTCGTAGCGGTCCGGGGCACCGGAGAACATGTCGAAGTTGTCGGTGGTGCGCAAACCATCTGCCGCCGTACCCGGCCCGTCATAAGACACTTGCGGCGCACGGCGAACACGGCGCTGGCCAGCGTTGTAGATCCAGGCCAGGCGCGGCTCCTTGACCTGATCGAGGGTTTCATACACCAGCAGCACGTTGCCCGCCAGGCGCGCCGGAGCGGTCACCGACTGCTTGAAGAAACTCAACACGTTGGCGCCTTTGGCCGGGTCCAGGTCCGGCATCAATTGCGGTACAGCCACTTCTTCTTCGAAGCGGATCGACGTGTAGCTGCCGTTGGTCTGCGGCGTGGCTTGAGTGATGATGCGCCGCAGGTTGCCGCCGTGGTAACGGGTGATGTGGTTCCACAGTACCTCGACGCCACTCTTCGGAATCGGGAATGCGTAGTAGCGGTTACCGGTGAAGTTTTCCAGGCCGTTGCCGTCGTTGATGGCATGCACGTTCAGCGCGCTACGCTTGATCGACTCGTAAATTTCCGGTGGCAGGTTGACCGTGCGGTGAGTCGGGTAGACCGGGATCTTGTAGGTCTCGGGATAGCGCTTGAACATCGCCACCTGGCCTTCGGACAACTTGTCCTTGTACTTGTCGACGGTGGCGGCGGTGATCACGAACAGGGGTTTTTCATTGGCGAACGGGTCGGCCAGGAAGCCCTTGCTGTCCACTGCGCCAGCGTTCTTCGGGATGCCGCCGGTCCATGGCGGGATCGAACCGTCGGCGTTGCCGGCTTTCTCGGCCCCCACCGGCGTCAGGGTGGTGCCCAGTTTCGCCGCTTCTTCCGGCGACACCGCCGCCATCACGTTGGCCGCCAACAGGCTCAACGCCAACATCCCACACTGCAAAATCATCTTACGCATAGTCTCTTGTCCTTCTTTAAGCCAAATCAGAAGTTCACGCCGAAGCTGAGGGCGAGGAAGTCGCGGTCGGTCAAGGTGTTGTAGTCGCCACCAAAAAAGTCGGTGTAGCTCAGGCTGGCGGTGTAGGTGTTGCGGTAGTCGGCATCGACGCCAACGCTGATGGCCTTGGCGCCCTGGTTGAACAAGCCGTTGGGGCCATAACCGCTGACGTCGTGGGACCAGGACAGGTTGGGCTTGAGGTTGATCCCGGCGAACACGTTGTTGTAGTCGAGGATTGCCCGGGCGCGATAACCCCAGGAGTTCGCCGTGACGAAACCGTCGGTGTCGCCGCCAAAACCGTATTGCCCGTAGACCGAATCACGGCCATAGCGCAGCTTGGATTTCGCCTCCAGCCCACCCACGTGGACGAAGGCCGCTTCACCCACCAGGGTCAGGCGTTCGGCACCCAGCACCTGGTCAAAGAACTGGGTCATGGTGCTTTGGATCTGGGTAATTTCCTTGCGGCGGTAGCCGGAGTTGTCGGCGCCGAAGGTGCTTCTGATCGGGGAGGCCGTAGGTGACAACGGGGTTACCAGCGCCAGGGTCAGGTCCGTGGTGTTGAGCTGTACCGGAGCATTGGGCCGGTAGCTGATTTCTCCGGTCCACGCAGTGCCGGTGGGTAAGGTGGTGGAGAAGCTCGCGCCAAACAGGCGGATGTTTTCCGGGTAATCGAGGTAGTACTGGCCGTTACCAAGCAGCGCGCTGGTCGCCAGGCCAACGCCATTGCCAGGGGCTAGCGCGTTGCCGGTGTTGATGATTCTTCCGAGCGTCGCCAGGTTGGTATTGGCGGTGATGGTGCCCACGGTCGGTGTACGGCTGTGGTAGTTCATGAAGTACAGGCCGTATTCCGTGTCATCCCCCAACCAGCGCAGGGCCGCACCGAACTGCCCACCATCGCGCGCTTCACGGTCCGGCGCACGCTGTACCACGACGCCTTCGCGCGTCACCTGGAAGCCTTGGCCAAACGCCGCCGCCACCGGTTGCAACGGCGCAATCGCCGGGCTGCCAACCGTGTAGTTGCTGTTGCAGCCGTGGGCCACCACATCGTTGCCGAAGAAAGTGCCGCAGTTATCCACCACGGTGTTTTGCCAGTTCAACTGGTAGAAGCCTTCGACGCTCAATTGGTTGGTCAGGCTCTGGGAGGCAAACACCATATTGACTGGAATCAAGCCTTCCTTGATTTCCGCGCCCGGGCGGCGAAACGCGGAAACGTCGATCGGGTTGATGCTATTGATGGAGTTGCCGATGAACGTGCTCTCGCCCCAGCTGACCACTTGCTTGCCGACGCGCACGTTGCCGGGCAAATCACCGATGGAATAGTTGTGGTAGATGAACGCATCCAGCAACTGGTAACCGGAAGAACGCGCACCTTCGTCACGGTGGTTATTGCTGATCTGCTTGAACTCGCGGTCTTCATCCTGCAGTTCAAAGTCGTACCAATATTTGCCACGCACGAACACGCCGCTGTCGCCGTACTTGAGCTCCAGGTCATGGATCCCCTTGAAGATCTTGGAAAAGGTCTCGCCCTTTTTGAAGTTCAGGCGCCCGTCATCGCCCGTGGAGGCCTGGCCCGTACCGCCATTGGGAATACCCACCAATTTCTTGTCGGCATCGCGCATGCCCCAACTGGCGCCCACCGAGAGAGAGGAATCGAATTGCCCTTCGATTTCCCCGATGTTGAACGAAACAGCCTGCGCCTGGGCGCAGCAACCCAAAGCAACCGCAGCGGCCAGCGCCTGTGGTCTGAAGATGGCGCGCATTGTTGTTTTTGTCATGCGTCTTCCCCGGTGGTGTGACAGAAGCCCCCACCCTACTGCCCCACATCAGGAGCGATAAGCGCACCAAGGAGGTATTCGTGTTGTCGCTCGAAAGGATGAGCGGGGGCGCCGGGTGGGGTTTTGCCGGGGGTATCGATTGGGTGGATAGCGGGCTATCAAGGGAATGAATTAAGAATGGGAACCCTTCACGACTGTTGCTACTTTGGTAACAGTCCTTGTCTCGAATCGGTGTTTTTCATTCTGTAACAAACGACTATTCTTACTTGGCTTTCACGGCAAACGAATGCTCCACAGTGTACGTCCGCCATGCAACAGAAAGTCGATTTCAAACAGATTGACCATTGTTTTCAATCTGTTACCGGTGTTCACTGACGTTGATTTATCGCTCCTTGATCCAACGTCTTACTTCGGCCGCTGCTTTTGCAGCGGCCTTTTTTATGTCTGAAATAAAGCGAGGCGCCCTACGCGCCCCGCTTTATTAAACAATCTTCATGCAACGATCAAAGGGCGTACTTCTGTAAGTTCGCCATCATTTCCTTCAAAGCTTCGATATTGTCCTTGGGGTGAGCGGCGCCTTCGAAGTCGCAGATTTGCTGCCAGTGCGCGGCCACATCGTCCGGCGAGAAACCGGCTTCAGGGTCAAACCCCACCCCCAGGCTGCGCTCCCAGCGAGTCTTGCCGATCCAGCCGCCACCGACCTCAAACAGACCAGAGGTTTCCTGGCAAGCCTCGCTGCCCAGGTACACCACCAACGGGCTGACCAACTCCGGTTTGAGACGTTCGAACACTTGCGGCGGGATCAGGCCTTCGGTCATGCGCGTGCCGCCAGTGGGTGCGATGGCGTTGACCAGAATGTTGTTCTTGCGCCCTTCCAGGGCCAGGGTACGAGTCAAACCATACAGCCCGAGCTTGGCCATGCCGTAGTTGGACTGGCCGAAGTTGCCGTAGATCCCGGACGTTGACGCCGTGAAAATCACCCGCCCATAACCTTGCTCGCGCAGGTGCGGCCAGGCGGCACGGGTGACTTTGTAGGCACCTTCGACATGCACCCGGTAAACCAGGTCCCAGTCGCCGTCTTCCATTTTATGGAAGGTCTTGTCCCGCAGAATCCCGGCGTTGTTCACCACCACGTCGATGCGGCCGAAAACGTCGAGGGCGTTCTGTACGATCTTGTCGCCGTCGGTGACCGAATCATGGTTGGCCTCGGCAATGCCGCCGGCCTCACGAATCTCGGCCACCACACGGTCTGCTGCCGACGCATTGGCACCTTCGCCCTGGGCCGAACCACCCAAGTCGTTCACCAGCACCTTGGCCCCATGCTTGGCGAACAGCAGCGCATGAGCCCGACCCAATCCACCGCCAGCTCCCGTGACGATCACGACCTTATCCTTGAATTGCACAGACTCACTCATACGAAACTCCAGGGGCGACAGGGGGAATGGGATGAGTGTCCAGCACCGGGCTTGTGGTCACAATAAACACGGCAGGGGCTGAATGGTGCGCAATAAGGCGCGGGGATGATCGTCAGGAGTAGGCCAGGTGCATCAGGACTTGTATCCCGGATCCAGCGTGTCCAGCTTGCGCAGCAGCGCCGGCCAGGCCAATGCGCCGCCCATGCCCTGGGCGCTTTTGGTCACGCCTGCGATCATTGCCTTGGCACCTGCCAGGATCTGCGGTTCGATGGCGATCAACTCGGCGGCGCCGTTTTGCGCCAGCACCTGAATGTCGCAGGCCCGCTGGAAGGTGAACATCCTCAGGAAGGTATCGGCGATAGTGCCGCCGCAGGTCAGCAAGCCGTGGTTGTGCAACATGAGGAAGTTGTTTTCCCCAAGGTCAGCCTGCAACCGGGCTTTTTCTTCGTGGTTCAACGCCACGCCTTCATAGGCGTGATAGGCCAGGCTGGACAACACGAATATCGACTGCTGGCTGATGGGCAACACGCCCTGTTTCTGCGCCGAGACGGCGACGCCGGCCGCGGTATGGGTGTGCAATACACACACCACGTCGTGCCGCACCTCATGCACTGCGCTGTGGATGGTGTAGCCCGCCGGGTTGATCTCGTAGGGACTGTCCATCAGCTTGTTGCCAGCCTGATCGACCTTGACCAGGCTCGACGCGGTGATCTCGTGGAACATCAGCCCGAACGGGTTGATCAGGAAGTCTTCAGTGCCCGGCACTTTAGCCGAGATGTGGGTGAAAATCAGATCGTCCCAGCCATGCATGGCCACCAGGCGGTAGCAGGCGGCCAGGTCGACGCGGGTCTGCCATTCGGCGGCACTGACCTGGTCTTTTACACTCTGTGTCGATTGAACGGGGGCTAGGCTCACGGCAATGACCTCGACGGTGTGGTTTTCTTATTGTTTTGAGGATGACGGGCCAGTCTAGTCAGACCTGAGAGCTGGCGTAGTTGCATTGCCAGCCAGCTTGATGACCGAGCGGGTCAGCCATCAGCATAGTTTCAATTTGTTCGATGCGTGCCAGAGAAACAAGGCCCGTCTGACCGGGCCCGCCGGGGATCGTGCGCGAGTAACCGGTCAGCCGCGCAGAGCAGTGACCAACTCGGCCAGCCAAGGCTCGGCGTCGGTTTCCGGGGTCACGCTTTCGCTGGCGTCGAGGCGCAGCATCGGCAGCACTTCGCGCACACCTAACTCGGCAAACAGCTCAAGCATTTGCTCGCCGCCGCCGCAGAACGTGTCGCCGTAACTGGAGTCGCCCAGGCCGATCACCGCACCCGGCAAGCCGCGCCAGGCGGCGGGTAATTGATCGCGGATCATCGAATACAACGGTTGCAGGTTGTCCGGCAATTCGCCCATGCCGGTGGTGGAAGTCACAGCCAGAAAGGCATCCGGGGCGAAGGCCTGCACGTCCGCCAACGTGGCACGGGCGTTATGCCAGGCTTCAAAACCTGCTTCATTAAGGATGCCTGCGGCATGCCGGGCGACTTCTTCAGCCGTGCCGTACACCGAGCCGGAAAGGATGGCGACTTTCATCAATCTGATCCTGTAGCTGACTAAAAGCCTGGGATATTAGCAGCTACGGCAACTTTTTCAGCCAATGTCCTAGACTGCACACTCCCAAAACATGCCATGGACAGCTTTATGATTAACGCCAAGTTGATGCAAATGGTGATCAACGCCTCCAACGACGGGATCGTCGTCGCCGAGCGCGAAGGCAAGGACAAACCGCTGATCTACGTGAACCCGGCCTTTGAACGCCTGACCGGCTATACCCTCGATGAAATCCTTTACCAGGATTGCCGTTTCCTGCAATCGGGCGACCGTGACCAGCCCGCACTGGCGGCGATTCGCGAAGCACTGGACAGCGGGGGTGCCTGCCGGGAAATCCTGCGCAATTACCGCAAGGACGGCACTCACTTCTGGAATGAACTGTCGTTATCAACGGTTTACAACGACGCCGATAAACAGACGTACTTCGTCGGTGTGCAGAAAGACGTCACGGTTCAAGTCAAAGCTCAGCAGCGCGTGCTGCAATTGGAAGCGCAATTGGCCGAGGCCCAGGCTGAGTTGGCCGCGCTCAAGGCGACGAGCGGATCTAACAAAACTTAGAAAATGTGGTCTTTTTAAGGTGATAATTGCCTTTTGCCACCTTTCCTTGAGCCAGATCAATGCAACGCGACGCGCTTTTGACGCAGGACGAGCTGGATTTCATTCAGACCATGCACCATAACCCGCAACTCAACGTGCGGGATGCGTCGTCGAGCCTGACAGTCAATGGCGGTGCGCAGATTCGCGACCTGCTCACCCGCCTGGCCGCCCACGAACATGTCACGATCCAGGCCCAATTCGACAACCAGCAAATGACCTTTCCGCTGCAACTGGTGGAAGACGAGTTCCATGCGGTGCATTTGCGCCTGGGCGTACCGAGCATTTTCGAAGACGGGCCGATGATCCGCCCGTGGCGCCTGGTACTCGAGGAGCCAGTAGCCCTGGAGAACATCAAGGGCCAGCCAGGTTCGTTGTGGGTGCGTGAAGTGTCATTCAAGGGATTGCTGCTGGAGGTTCGCGGCCGGGTCAAGGCGCCGAAAACCTTTTCCCTGTGGTTCAGCCCTTCCGGTTACGAGCGCATCGCCGTGCGCGGCACCCTGGAGCGCGAAAACGCCAAAGGGCTGTTTGCCTATCGCCTGAACCAGGGGGATGCGGATGAAATCGAGCGCCTGCGCCAGTTCATCCTGCAGCAGCACCGCCTCGCGCATCCTGAAGTTCACGCCTGATCTCAGGTATCCAGAGTACCGTTGAGAAACCCCTGCAATCGCCGCTGCATCAAGTGCCCGTCATTGCCCTGGCAGCCAATAGGCGAACCTGCCAGGGACTTCTGCGCCAGATCCGAGGCGTCACCGGCCAGCAGCAGCGGGCATTCGAGGGTCATCGCCAGACGAGTCAGGCGCTGAGGCAGGTCATGGGTCGGTGAGTGGTTGGAGAACACCACCAGCGCTTGAGGGTGGGTCTTTTCACAGATCAGCGTCAGCTCATCAAAGGGTTGGCCCATACCCAGCACCTTCGTGACCAGCGCGTCACTGCTCATTAATACAGCAGCTACCAGCAACTCAAGTTTGCGGCATTCCCCAGGCAACGCCGCCAGTAGCACCCGTGGCTTCTCCGAGGCACACGCCAATTGCAGGCGCTGCAATGCGCGGACCCGCAGGAAGGCGTCGAAAAACAGCCACTCACTGGCTTGGCCATATAGACCTTGGTGACGCAAAAACTGGTTCCAGAGAGGCATCAGGATTTCCTGGAACACCACAGTCGTCGGATAGGCCGCAAAAATCTGGTTGTACAAACGGTCCAATTGCCGGTCGTCAAAGGCATTGACGGCCTGCCTCAGCTGAATTTGCCACTGAGCCCACTCGTGCCCTTCGGTCTCTTCTTGTGCAGCCCGCACCGACTCGGCTTGCTGATCGTCACGCGCCAGGATCTTTGCGACCTTGCTCACCGCGACCCCACGCTCGATCCAGTCGACAATACGATGAACGGTGTCGATATCAGCTTTCGAGTAGAGGCGATGCCCGCTTTCGGTGCGTGTTGGCTGGATCAGGCCATAACGCCGCTCCCAGGCGCGCAGGGTGATCGGGTTGATGCCTGTCAATCTCGAGACTTCGCGGATCGGAAACAGCTCATCAGAATCAGCCGCATCGGGGAGCCTTGAGCCATCAAGCGAAGCAATAATCACAGCCATTTAGAAGCCCAACACATCCTTGTGAGTTTGGATCCCATTTAACGCCTATACACCTGTCCTTTTCAAGGTTGCTACCTAATAGACCAACGTCGCTGGTGTATTTCGTCAATTCAGGAATAATCCTTGCACGCGTCTAGAAACGAACAACTTGCACAGTTGCCCACCCCGTGACTGTGTCTGGCACGCCTCCTACCCGGAAAAGCGCGCCCTACATTTGGAGATACACAATGTCTACCTCCCCCGTCACCTTGATGGTCGCGCGTCGCGTGGCCAAAGGTCGTTATGAAGATTTGATCACCTGGTTGCGTGAAGGCGAGCAGTTGGCCACTGACTTTCCCGGTTACCTGGGCTCCGGCGTACTCGCACCGCCGCCGGGCGATGATGAATTTCAGATCATTTTCCGCTTCGCCGATGAGCAAACCCTGCACACCTGGGAGTTTTCCGCTTCCCGCAGCGCCTGGTTGGGACGCGGCAGTGATTTGTTTGCCGACCCGTCGGAGCATCGAGTTCGCGGGATCGACGGCTGGTTTGGCGCCGTTGGCCAGCGCCCACCGCGCTGGAAACAGGCGGTTGCCATCTGGCTGGCGTTTTTCCCGGTATCGCTGCTGTTCAACTTCGGGCTTGAGCCGCTGCTCGCCGAGCTGGGCCTGCTCAGCCGCGTGCTGGTCAGCACCTTGGCGCTGACGCCGCTGATGGTTTATTTCTTTATCCCATTGTCGACCCATTTGTTGGCGAACTGGCTGCACCCCGCACCGGTTCGGGTCAAAGCCACTGAAGCTGCGGCGTAACCGACGCACAGCGGGTAAGGCGGGCCGGTCGCTGGTATAGTTTTCGCCTACCCGCGATTCGAGCCTGTCATGACTCCCACTCCTGCCCCGATCCTGATCACCGGCGCCAGCCAACGCGTCGGCCTGCATTGCGCGTTGCGCCTGCTGGACGAGGGGCAGCCGGTAATTTTCAGTTACCGTAGCGAACGTCCCGGCGTGCAGACCCTGCGCGAGCGCGGTGCGATCGCCTTATTCGCCGATTTTTCCAGCGAGGCAGGCATCCTCACGTTCATCGATGAACTCAAAGCGCACACAACCCGCCTGCGAGCAATCATCCACAATGCCTCGGCCTGGGAAGCGGAAACGCCCGGCGAGGAAAGCCGCGCCTTCACCGACATGTTCAGCGTGCATATGCTTGCGCCGTACCTGATCAACCTGCATTGTGCGGACTTGCTGCAACGCTCTCGACCTGCCGATATTGTGCACATCAGCGACGACGTCACCCGCAAGGGCAGCCGCCAACACATCGCCTATTGCGCCACCAAGGCCGGCCTCGACAGCCTGACCTTGTCCTTTGCTGCTCAACTGGCACCCGATATCAAGGTCAATGGCATCTCCCCGGCCATGGTGATGTTCAATGAAGGCGACGATGCGGCGTATCGCGCCAAAGTGCTGGCCAAGTCGGCACTGGGCATCGAGCCTGGGCCCGAGGTGATTTACCAGAGTGTGCGTTACCTGCTGGACAACCCATATGTCACCGGTACCACCCTGACCGTCAACGGCGGGCGGCATATCAAGTAAGCCGTTTGCGAGGATGTTGTATGACTTTGTCCCTGCCCCACCACTACCGCGAGATTCTCAAAGGCCTGGGTGAAGACCCGGAGCGTGAAGGCTTGCTCGACACCCCCAAACGCGCGGCCAAGGCCATGCAGTATCTGTGTCATGGCTACAGCCAAAGCGTGGAAGAGATCGTCAACGGTGCCCTGTTCGCCTCCGACAATGACGAAATGGTGATTGTCGCCGACATCGAGCTGTACTCCCTGTGCGAGCACCACCTGCTGCCCTTTATCGGCAAGGCGCACGTCGCCTATATGCCGACGGGCAAGGTGCTGGGCCTGTCGAAGATAGCGCGCATTGTCGACATGTTTGCCCGTCGCCTGCAGATCCAGGAAAACCTCACGCGGGAAATCGCCGATGCCATCCAGGAGGTCACCCAGGCCGCCGGCGTGGCGGTGGTGATTGAAGCCAAACATATGTGCATGATGATGCGCGGTGTCGAAAAACAGAATTCAACCATGAACACCTCGGTGATGCTCGGCGCCTTCCGCGAGTCGAACACCACCCGCATGGAGTTCCTGCAACTGATTGGACGGAGCAAGTAGCAATGCCACAACTTCAACCAGGCATGGCGCGCATCCGGGTCAAGGACCTGTGCTTGCGCACCTTTATCGGGATCAACGAGGACGAAATCCTCAACAAGCAGGATGTGTTGATCAACCTGACCATCCTCTACGCGGCCCAGGAAGCGGTGCGCGACAACGACATCGACCATGCGTTGAACTACCGCACCATCACCAAAGCCATCATCGCCCACGTGGAAGGCAATCGTTTTGCCCTGCTGGAGCGCCTGACCCAGGAGCTGCTGGACCTGGTGATGAGTAACGAGTCGGTGCTGTACGCCGAAGTCGAAGTCGACAAACCCCATGCACTACGTTTTGCCGAGTCGGTGTCGATCACCCTCGCGGCGAGCCGCTAACCCCTTACATTCGCAGTGAGCACTATGAACGATCAACAACGCCTCGAACTCGAAGCCGCCGCCTTCCGCCGGCTGGTGGCGCACCTGGACAGCCGCAAGGATGTACAGAACATCGACCTGATGAACCTCGCCGGCTTCTGCCGTAACTGCCTGTCCAAGTGGTACAAGGCCGAGGCCGACGAGCGCCAGATCGACGTCAGCCTCGATGACGCCCGTGAAGTGGTATACGGCATGCCGTACGCCGAGTGGAAAGCCCAATACCAGCAAGAAGCCAGCGCCGACCAGCAAGCGGCGTTCGCCAAAGGAAAAACCCATGACTGACCTGAACACCCTGCGCGCCAGCCTCAACAGCGGCGAGCATGCCTTCACCGAGACCCTGGCCTTTGTTGCCGCCGGTTACGACTACCAGCCACAGGCCTTCACCAACGGCGGCGTGGAAAACGCTGCTGGGCAGAACGAAGGTTCGTGCAAGACCCTGGGCCTGGCGCTGTTGGAAGGCTTGAGCGATCAAGAAACGCTGTTGGCGTTTGGTGAGCATTACCGTTCGGTACTGGCTACGCCGGAGGGCAGTGATCACGGCAATATCCGGGCGTTGATCGAACATGGGCTGGCCGGGGTGAAGTTCACTCAACAGCCACTGACCCACCGCTGATTCAATTTGATAACCCGGTTTAATGTGGGAGCTGGCTTGCCTGCGATAGCGGTGTGTCAGCCAACGCCGCTATCGCAGGCAAGCCAGCTCCCACAGTGATTGGGTTAACACTTCTGGACTGCGGTGCGGCAATAAATCGCAGACATAAAAAAACCGGCCTCGCAGCCGGTTTTTTCATTTCAACGGTTTAGAACGAAGCGTCCTTCAACCCGTCGAGGTAACGCTCGGCATCCAGTGCCGCCATGCAACCCGCACCAGCGGAGGTAATCGCCTGGCGGTAAACGTGGTCAGCCACGTCACCGGCGGCGAAGATGCCTTCGAGGTTGGTCGCAGTAGCGTTGCCTTCACGGCCGCCCTGCACGATCAGGTAGCCGTCTTTGGCATCCAGCACGCCTTCGAACAACGAGGTGTTCGGCGTGTGGCCGATGGCAATGAACACACCATCGACGGTCAGTTCGTCGAAGCTGCCGTCGTTGTTCTTCAGGCGAGCACCGGTCACGCCCATGTTGTCGCCCAGGACTTCGTCCAGGGTGGCATTGAGCTTGAGGATGATCTTGCCTTCGGCAACCCGGGCGTGCAGCTTGTCGATCAGGATCTTCTCGGCGCGGAAGGTCTCGCGACGGTGAACCAGGGTCACGGTGCTGGCGATGTTGGCCAGGTACAGCGCCTCTTCCACAGCAGTGTTGCCACCGCCGACTACAGCAACCGGTTTGTTGCGATAGAAGAAACCGTCGCACGTGGCGCAAGCGGAAACGCCCTTGCCCATGAATGCTTCTTCCGACGGCAGGCCCAGGTAGCGAGCGCTGGCGCCGGTGGCGATGATCAGCGCGTCACAGGTGTAGACGCCGCTGTCGCCGGTCAGGCTGTAAGGCTTTTTCGAGAAGTCGACGGCGTTGATATGATCGAAGACGATTTCGGTCTCGAAGCGCTCGGCGTGTTCTTTCATGCGTTCCATCAGCACCGGGCCGGTCAGGCCATGGACATCGCCCGGCCAGTTGTCGACTTCGGTGGTGGTGGTCAACTGACCGCCCGCCTGCATGCCGGTGATCAGCAGCGGCTTGAGGTTGGCCCGGGCCGCGTAGACCGCAGCGCTGTAACCGGCAGGGCCGGAACCGAGAATAATCACTCGCGAATGACGGGTATCAGACATGACTCACTCCTATCGACCGTCCGGACAACAGAACGGCTGGAATAAAAAAGGACCGCGAAGCACTTGGGGAAGGCTTGAACTCGCAGGCCCTGAAAAATAATGGGTGCAGCGTATCGAGGGGGGCAAGATTAAGGAAATACGGAATAACAATCCAGCTCATAGGTGGTCTCTATGCAGTCACCTCTATTAATCGACGCCTTTGTTACCGTTAGTGTCGACATGTCGACCCCGCTTTCGCCGTTCAGGCAAAGCCGGTAAGGTCGGCGCGTTCGTCCCTTTGACCGGAGTTACCCATGCCCGCCCCCGCTCTCTCAGGCCCGCAATACCTGCGCGAAGGCCTCAAACTGGTGCTCAGCCCCGGCCTGCGCCTGTTCGTGCTGCTGCCGTTGGCTATCAACCTGATACTGTTCGTCGGATTGATCTACTTCGCCGGCCATCAGTTCAGCCTGTGGGTCGATACGCTGATGCCGACCCTGCCGAGTTGGCTGAGCTTCCTGAATTATCTTCTGTGGCCATTGTTCGTGGTGCTGGTGGTGCTGATGGTGTTTTTCACCTTCACCATGCTCGCCAACATCATCGCCGCGCCATTCAACGGGTTTCTCGCGGAAAAGGTCGAAGTGGTGGTGCGCGGCACCGACGACTTCCCACCGTTCAGTTGGGCTGAGTTGGCGGCCATGGTCCCTCGCACCCTGGCTCGGGAAATGCGCAAGCTGGGTTACTTCCTGCCGCGAGCCATCGGCCTGTTTATCCTGTCGTTCATTCCAGTGGTCAACCTGGTGGCGGCGCCGCTGTGGTTGCTGTTCGGGGTGTGGATGATGGCGATCCAATACATCGACTACCCGGCGGATAACCACAAGCTGGGCTGGAACGAGATGCTCGCCTGGCTGCGGCAGAAACGCTGGCAGAGCATGAGCTTTGGCGGGATCGTTTACCTGGTACTGCTGGTGCCCGTGGTCAACCTGCTGATGATGCCGGCGGCAGTGGCTGGAGCGACGCTATTCTGGGTGCGCGAGCAAGGCGCAGAAGCCATGGCGGTGAAGAAGGTCTGAGCCGTCACAAATCCATCATCCAGATGACACAATGACGACATGGCCCGCGCCGACACTGGGGCCATGACGAGCGCCTTCCTGCATATCACCCTGATTACCGAAACCTTCCCGCCGGAGATCAACGGGGTGGCCAATACCCTTGGACGCTTGTGTGACGGATTGCGCGCACGCGGCCATCAAGTGGAGCTGATCCGTCCTCGCCAGGGCGGCGATCAAAGCCAGATCAGTGACGAGGGCCTGATGCTGTGCCGTGGCTGGCCGCTACCTGGTTATCCAGGTCTGCAATGGGGCCAGTCGTCGATGCACAAGTTGCTGCGGCGCTGGAAACGCCAGCGCCCCGATGTGTTGTACATCGCCACCGAAGGGCCGCTGGGGCTATCGGCACTTCGGGCCGCGCGGCGCCTGGGGATCAGCGTGGTCAGCGGCTTCCACACCAATTTCCAGCAGTACTCCAACCAGTACGGCCTGGGCATGCTGAGTCGGGTGCTGACCCACTACTTGCGTTGGTTTCACAACCGTTCGACCTTGACCCTGGTGCCCAGCGCCAGCCAACGGATCGAACTGGAGCGCCGCCACTTCGAGCGGTTGGGCATGCTGGCGCGAGGTGTCGACAGTCAGCTGTTTCATCCGGCCAAACGCGACAACGAGTTGCGCGAGGAGTGGGGGCTGGGCAACGACGATATCGCCGTCCTGCATGTTGGGCGCCTGGCTCAGGAAAAAAACCTGGGCGTACTCAAGCGCTGTTTCGATTCACTGCAAGCCACTTATCCACAGCGTCACTTGAAACTGATCATCGTCGGCGATGGCCCGCAACGGGTGACGTTGGAGAAAGCACTGCCAGAGGCCGTTTTCTGCGGCACTCAACGTGGCGAAGAACTGGCCAGGCATTACGCCTCGGGCGATGTGTTCCTGTTCCCCAGCCTCACCGAGACCTTTGGTAACGTGGTACTGGAGGCCATGGCCTCGGGGCTCGGCGTGGTGGCCTACGACCAGGCGGCCGCGACCCAGCATATCCGCCATGGCTACAACGGCGTACTGGCGATGCCCGGGGATGAGGACGCGTTTTGTGAGGCGGCCAACTGGCTGCTGGCCGAGCGTGAGCACTTGCGGCGGGTGCGCCTTAATGCCCGGCAACACGCCAGCCGTCAGGGATGGCCGGCGATTATCGAGCAGTTTGAACGCCAGTTACGCGGGGTGTGCAAGAACGGGCAACCGGTACCCGCCTTCCCGCCGCTTGCACCAGGGTCATCAACGCTTCACGACTGAAGGAAGGATCCTTAACACCGTCAGGAACTCATTACCCACTTCGGGCCACATAATGAGCTCTCCCCTGACGATGCTCCATTTTGTCAGCCCTCTCGATGCTCCAAACGATCGGTGCCAATCCATGATGATTAACAACTTCAATCCAGCCCCCATGATCCAGCCTCAGCCACATCCTGAAAAAAATCAGCCGAAAAAGACGGCTGCTTCCAACCTGAGCGACCAACAGATGTGGGGAGAGGGTGTGTCTGCAGAGAAAGCGGCTATTTACAGGGATCTGACCACCCCATGGTGGGAAAAGGAGGAGAACCTCTTGACCTCTGTGGATGATCTGCTGGAGATGACTGATGTGCAGGAAGACGTCGAATAGCGTCGGCATCACTTCCCAGGTACAGCGTTTTAACGATCAGGTTACTTCTGGCATGGAACCGTCAATCAGCTTACGACCATACATGAGGTGCAACAGCACATTCAGGCATACCTGCACAGGTAAGGGCCTGATCAGATAACCACATGATGGAGCCATCAACCATGTCAGTTAATCTCAATCATCAGATGTTCCAAGCTTTTACGCCCGACATCAAAGACCCCAGCAGCCATCAAGATCCAGCGCAATATGAACAATTATGGCAAAAGTACGGTAAAGATCAGGAACCCCTCAGCGCCGACGAACAGAAACTGCTAAACAGCCCGCGATTTAACCGACGCACACGTGAGGCAGATGCCCCCGATGAAACAGCCCTGAAAGACAAGATGGGGCGCAATGAGCTCCGCCAGCAACTGGGCGTTTCCTCGCGTAAGTATCCAGACTTACCTGGCCACGCCTCGACGGTTTCTTACGACTTATTGCACCGTATCGAACACGATCGCCCCGACCTCCTCCCCACCATTCATCATTTTCTCAAGGATTTGCACGAATCCACGGTCCATCCGGACAACGGAGCTCTTCCTAGTCATATAAACGCTCGACTGCCGGGCAAGGCGCCAAGTTCCTTGAGGAGCTTCGGTTAACGGGACCACCTCCCCACCGCTAAGTTGCGCTGAGGCCATTTGCAGATGAGCCGAGCAAGACGGCTCATCACATGGTGATCAAGTAAACCGGTTTCTTCATACCAGAGCGGCCAACGCCTCACGACTGAACGGCAAGATATCCCCTTCACGCCCTTCACGGACCTTCACTGCCCAGTCCGGATCCACCAGCAACGCACGACCGACCGCCACCAGATCGAACTCGTCGTTGTTCAGGCGCTCCAGCAGTTTTTCCAGGCTCGCCGGTTGCGCGATCTTGTCGGTGTTGACCATAAATTGCAGGAACTCACCATCCAGGCCGACGCTGCCCACGGTAATGGTGGGTTTGCCGGTGAGCTTGCGGGTCCAGCCAGCCAGGTTCAGGTCCGAGCCTTCGAACTCCGGCTCCCAGAAACGGCGAGTGGAACAGTGGAAGATATCCACGCCGGCATCGGCCAGTGGCTTGAGGAACTCGCCAAGGGTTTCAGGGGTTTGTACCAGGCGTGCGGTGTAGTCCTGCTGCTTCCATTGCGAGAAACGCAAGATGATCGGGAAGTCCGGGCCCACGGCAGCGCGGACGGCTTGAATCAACTCAATGGCAAAGCGTGAGCGGTTGGCCAGGCTGCCGCCGTATTCGTCAGTGCGCTGGTTGCTGCCGTCCCAGAAGAACTGGTCCACCAGATAGCCATGGGCGCCGTGGATTTCCACGCCGTCCATGCCAATGCTTTGGGCATCCTTGGCGGCCTGGGCGAAGGCAGAGATCACTTCCTTGATGTCCTGGACCGTCATGCCGTGAACCACGACCTTGCCGTCCTTGAGTTTCTCGGTCGGGCCATAACCCGGAACGCTGGCATCCGGCTCGGTGCCGATGCGACGCACACTGCCCACATGCCACAGTTGCGGGACGATCCTGCCGCCTTCGGCGTGCACGGCGTCAGCCACTTTCTTCCAGCCGGCCAACGCGGCCTCACCGTAGAAATGCGGCACGTTCGGGTAGCCATTGGAGGCCTGATGGCCGACCACGGTGCCCTCGGTGATGATCAGGCCCACACCGGCCGCAGCACGGCGACGGTAGTACTCGATAACTTTGGAGTTGGGCACACCGCCCGGGGAAAACGAGCGGGTCATGGGTGCCATGACTACGCGGGTCGACAATTGCAGTGCACCGAGCTGGAAGGGTTTGAACAAAGCTTGGACAGGCATGGGAGCACTCCACGGGAAAGGGGTTTTATGACGTAGATAATATGGAGAGTGCGCAGTACTGGATAGCACTATTGATTGCGGTGATTAAGGGGTAAAAGCAGGAAAGACGATGGGCTTGTTGTGGCAAGGGGCTTGCCCCCTCGCCACAACAAGCCCCACTACAACAACGGTATCAGCTCAGCGCCTTTTCGATGGCCTGAACAATGGTCGGATCATCCGGAGCAGTACGCGGCGAGAAACGCGCCAGCACCCGACCATCCTTGCCCAGCAGAAATTTTTCGAAGTTCCAGGTGATGTCCCCGGGAAACTCGGCCCCCTCGCCCGCCAGCAAACGGTACAACTGGTGACGCTCAGGGCCATTGACCTCAAGCTTGCTGCCCAGGGGAAAGCTCACGCCATAGTTAAGGCTGCAGAACGCCTGGATCTCCTCCTCGGTACCCGGTTCCTGGCCCGCAAACTGGTTGCACGGCAGGCCCAGCACGGTGAAACCCTGGCCCCTGTATTGCTGATAGAGGTTTTCCAGCGCCGCATACTGCGGTGTCAGCCCGCATTTGGAGGCAACGTTGACCACCAGCACGACTTGCCCCTTGAAGGGCGCCAGAGGCAGCTCCTGACCATCCAGAGCTTTGAGTTTAAGGTCGTGGAAAGCACTCATGACGAACTCCAGATATCCCATGTTCTTCGCATAACAGCGGTTCGAGATTACAACCGCCCAGTCGGCAATAATAGCTGCCGATCAAAAAAGGCGCCCGAAGGCGCCTTTTTCCAACTGACAGACCTTAGTCCATCAATTAATGGTGATGACCGCCTTCACCGTGGACGTGACCGTGGGCCACTTCTTCCTGGGACGCGTCGCGGATAGCCACGATCTTGACCTGGAAGTTCAGGCGCTGGCCAGCCAACGGGTGGTTGCCGTCGACGGTGACGTCGTCGCCGTCCAGATCACGGATGGTAACGATCTGCATCTGGCCGTCTGGAGCGGAAGCGTGGAACTGCATGCCCACTTCCAGCTCATCAACGCCTTCGAACATGCTGCGGCTCAGGGTGCTGACCAGTTCGGCGGAGTATTCACCGTAGGCATCTTCAGGTTCTACGGCAACGGTCAGTTCGTCACCGACCTCTTTGCCTTCCAGGGCCTTTTCCAGGCCCGGGATGATGTTACCTGCACCTTGCAGGTAGACCAGCGGCGCGCCGCCGGCAGAACTGTCGATGACCTCACCAGCGTCGTTGGTCAGGGTATAGTCAATGGAGACAGCCTTATTGGCGGCGATCGGCATGGGGCGAGACCTTTTGCATAAGAATGAAGAACGGACAAGTCTAAACAAGGATTTGCCCGAAAGCGAACAGAACCCGGACAGACGGGGTCGAACAAGCGACTCGACGGTCATGGGTTTTCATCAGGATGAAGACCAACACTGGGTCGTCGAGCTTTCCTGCGGCCACACCCAACACCTGCGCCACCAGCCGCCGTGGCAATCCCGGGCCTGGGTCAATGACCCTGCGCAACGCCTTGAAAAAATAGGCCGGCCCTTTGCGTGTGGCTGGTGTGCGCAGGGCTCAGATAGAGATAACCTTGGCACTTGATTCCCCCGGTAGGCCATCAGCTATAGACAGCCACCGAAGCCATGCACCTCCAGAGAATTCGCATGCAGACTTTTTTTATCGCGCCCACCGATTTTGGTGTGGGTCTGACCTCCATCAGCCTTGGGCTGGTGCGTACCCTTGAGCGGGCCGGGCTGAAAGTCGGCTTCTTCAAACCCATTGCCCAGCCACACCCCGGCGACACGGGGCCGGAGCGCTCTACCGAACTGGTAGCTCGCACCCACGGCCTGAAACCGCCACAGCCGCTGGGCCTGGCGCACGTCGAGCGCATGCTCGGCGACGGCCAACTCGATGAGTTGCTGGAAGAAATCATCACCCTTTACCAGCAAGCAGCCGTGGGCAAGGACGTGCTGATTGTCGAAGGCATGGTGCCGACCCGCAGCGCCAGCTATGCGGCACGGGTCAACCTGCACCTGGCGAAAAGCCTGGATGCCGAAGTGATTCTGGTCTCGGCGCCGGAAAACGAAGTGCTGACCGAACTGTCCGGCCGCGTGGAACTGCAGGCCCAACTGTTCGGTGGCCCGAAAGACCCGAAGGTCCTCGGCGTGATCCTCAACAAGGTGCGTACCGAGGAAAGCATGGAGGCGTTCTCCGCACGCCTCAAAGAGCATTCGCCCTTGCTGCGCAGTGGCGATTTCCGCCTGCTGGGCTGCATTCCGTACCAGCCGGAACTCAACGCCCCACGCACCCGCGACGTGGCCGACTTGATGGGCGCGCAAATCCTCAACGCCGGCGACTACGAAACCCGGCGCATGACCAAAATCATCATCTGCGCACGCACCATGCGCAACACCGTGGAGCTGCTCAAACCCGGCGTGCTGGTGGTAACGCCGGGGGATCGTGACGACATCATCCTCGCCGTCAGCCTCGCCGCCATCAACGGCGTGCCGTTGGCCGGCCTGCTGCTGACCAGCGACACCCTGCCCGACCCACGCATCATGGACCTGTGCCGTGGCGCCTTCCAGGCCGGGCTGCCAGTGTTGTCGGTGAGCACCGGCTCTTACGACACCGCCAACCTGCTCAATAACCTGAACAAGGAAATCCCGATTGATGACCGCGAACGTGCGGAGATCATCACCGACTTCGTCGCCAGCCACCTCGATGCCCGCTGGCTGCACCAACGCTGCGGCACACCACGGGAAATGCGCCTGTCGCCGGCGGTGTTCCGTTATCAATTGATCCAGCGCGCCCAGGCCGCCAACAAGCGCATCGTCCTGCCCGAAGGCAGCGAGCCGCTGACCGTACAGGCCGCCGCGATCTGCCAGGCGCGAGGCATCGCCCGTTGCGTGTTGCTGGCCAAACCTGCGGACGTGGAAGCAGTGGCCCGTGCACAAGGTATCGAGCTGCCCGAAGGCCTGGAGATTCTCGACCCGGATTTGATTCGCCAACGCTATGTCGAGCCCATGGTGGCCTTGCGCAAAAGCAAAAGCCTCAACGCGCCGATGGCCGAGCAGCAACTGGAAGACACCGTGGTGATCGCCACCATGATGCTCGCGCTGGATGAAGTCGACGGTTTGGTCTCCGGCGTCATCCACTCCACCGCCAACACCATCCGCCCGGCCTTGCAGCTGATTAAAACCGCACCGGGCTGCACCTTGGTGTCGTCGGTATTTTTCATGTTGTTCCCCGAGCAAGTGCTGGTCTACGGCGACTGCGTGATGAACCCGCACCCAAGCGCTGCGGAACTTGCGGAAATTGCCCTGCAAAGTGCCGACTCGGCTGCTGCATTCGGCATCACGCCACGGGTAGCGATGATCAGCTATTCCAGTGGTGATTCGGCCAGCGGAGAAGAAGTGGAAAAGGTTCGTGAAGCCACCCTGCTTGCCCACGAAGCCCAAAGCTCGCTGCTGATCGACGGCCCGTTGCAATACGACGCCGCCGCCAACGAAACCGTCGCCCGACAATTGGCCCCCAACAGCCTGGTCGCCGGCAAGGCTACGGTGTTCGTGTTCCCCGACCTGAACACCGGCAACACCACCCACAAGGCCGTACAACGCAGCGCCGATTGCGTCAGCCTGGGGCCGATGCTGCAAGGCCTGCGCAAACCGGTGAACGACCTGCCCCGTGGGGCCCAGGTGGACGACATCGTGTACACCATCGCCCTGACTGCGATTCAAGCCGCCAACCGACCTATGGATGCCTAAATGCTGGATTTTCTACCTGCCGCCGTACGCGGAGTGATCGCCTCGCTGTTGCTGGCGCTGAACACGATCCTGCTGTGTTCGTTCCTGTTTATCGTGGCGCTGTTCAAGCTTCTTCCGTTTGCCAAGCGCTTCAGCGAATGGCTGATGAACCACACCCACGAGGCGTGGATCAGCAACAACAAGGCCTGGATGAACCTGGTGCGCCGCACCCACTGGCACCTGAAGGGCCTTGAGGGCCTGGACTACGAGCATTCTTATCTGGTGACCAGCAACCACCAGAGTTGGGTCGACATCATGGTGCTGCAATACGTGCTCAACCGGCGTATTCGTCCGCTGAAGTTTTTCCTCAAGCAGGAGTTGATTTGGGTCCCGGTGATCGGTCTGGCCTGGTGGGCATTGGGCTTCCCGTTCATGAAGCGCTACACCAAAGCCTACCTGGAGAAGCACCCGGAGAAGAAAGGCAAGGACCTGGAAACCACCCGCAAGACCTGCGCGAAGTTTCGCGACAACCCGGTGGGGATTTTCAACTTTGCCGAGGGCACGCGGTTTACCGAGGGTAAGCACGCCCAGCAGAAGTCACCGTTTCGCTATTTGCTCAAGCCCAAGGCCGGCGGCATTGCCTTTGTGCTGGATGCCATGGGCGAACAACTGAAGTCGCTGGTGAACGTGACCATTCACTATCCTGGCGGGCGTCCCGGTTACTGGGATTTGCTGTGCGGGAATGTGAAGGACGTGGTGGTGCAGTTTGAAGAAGTGCAGATTCCGGTGCAGTTCATTGGCAAGAACTATGAGCAGGATGCGGAGTATCGGTTGGCGTTCCAGGGGTGGATCAATGGGTTGTGGGAAGAAAAGGATGTGTTGCTGGAGCAGCTTCACAAAGACTTCCCTGCCAGCCGCTAATCAACATGTGGATGCAATTTAATGTGGGAGCTGGCTTGCCTGCGATAGGATCGCCTCGGCTCAACTGACAGACCGAGTTGCCTGCATCGCAGGCAAGCCAGCTCCCACATTAGAAAATGAAAAGGCCCGCTACCGAGTGATCGGTGGCGGGCCTTTTTGCGGCTGTGACGCTTAGATCACGCCGCGCTGACGCAACAGCTCCAGCACTTGCTTGACGCTTTCTTCCAGCGACAGCACCTGGGTGTCGATCACCAGATCGGCATTCAGCGGCACGTCATACGGGAAGGACTCGCCCGGGATGTTATCCCCGCCTGCGGCATACAAGCCTTGCGGATCACGCTCGGCACACACCAACGGCGAAGCCTGGACATACACCGTCAGCAGCCGATCATCACCAATCAATGCCTTGGCCTGTTCACGACCAGCTGCATCCGGGGCAACAAACGCGGCCAGGGTCAGCAAGCCGGCTTCGTTGAACTGACGCGCCACGTGAGCAGCACGACGCCAGTTCTCGGCACGCCCGGCACGGTCTTGCAGCAGACCTTTATTCAGGTCATGGCGCAGGTTCTGACCGTCCAACACAAACACCGCACGGCCCATGTCGAACAGCTTGCGCTCTACCGCGTAGGCCAAGGTACTTTTGCCGGCGCCGGACAAGCCGCTGAACAGCACGGTAGCCGGTTGCTGGCCGAAGCGCTGGGCGCGCTCCTCAGTGGCTACATGTGCAGACTTGCCATGTTGCACAGCACTGCCATGACTGGCCGGTGGCGCGATGATCATCCCCGCTGCCACGGTGCCGTTGGTCAAGCGATCGATGACGATAAAAGCACCGGTGGTGCGGTTGCTCGCATAGCCGTCCAACGCAATCGGAGCGTCGAGGCTGACCTTGACCCGACCGATCTCGTTCAGTTGCAAGGCACTGGCTGGCCCTTCAGCCAAGGTGTTCACATCCACGCGATGCACGATGCTGGTAATGGAACCCGGCACGTAGCTGGTGGCGCGCTTGATGTCGTATTTCTTGCCCGGCAGCATCGGCTCTTCGGCCATCCACACCAGCATGGCGTCAAAGGCGTCGGTCACTTGCGGCACGTTGTCGGCATGCACCAGCAGGTCGCCACGGGAGATGTCGATCTCGTCTTCCATGGTCAGGGTCACGGCCTGGCCGGGACCTGCGTGCTCCAGTTCACCTTCGAAGGTGACGATGGATTTGACGCGGCTACTCTTGCCCGACGGCAGCACCACGACTTCGTCGCCTTTATGCACGATACCGCTGGCCAGGGTCCCGGCAAAACCTCGGAAGTTCAGGTTCGGACGGTTGACGTACTGCACCGGGAACCGCAGGTCGGTGTAGTTGCGATCGTTGGCGATCTCGACGGTTTCGAGGATCTCCATCAGCGACTGGCCGGTGTACCAAGGCGAACGCTCGCTCTTGTTCACCACGTTGTCGCCCTTGAGCGCCGACATCGGCACAAACGCCATGGTGCTCGGCTTGAACGCGATACCTTCGGCAAACTTCAGGTAATCGGCCTTGATCGACTCGAACACGCTTTGGTCAAAGCCATTGATGTCCATCTTGTTGACGGCCACCACGATGTGTTTGATGCCCAGCAACGAGGCGATAAAGCTGTGGCGACGGGTCTGGGTCTGCACACCGTAGCGGGCGTCGATCAGGATGATCGCCAGGTCACAGGTGGACGCACCGGTGGCCATGTTGCGGGTGTACTGCTCATGGCCGGGAGTGTCGGCGATGATGAATTTGCGCTTGGCAGTAGAGAAGTAGCGGTAGGCGACATCGATGGTGATGCCCTGCTCACGCTCGGCCTGCAGGCCGTCGACCAGCAATGCCAGGTCGATGTCGTCACCGGTGGTGCCGACTTTCTTCGAATCGCGGGTGATGGCTTCCAGATGGTCTTCGTAGATCATCTTGGAGTCGTGCAGCAAGCGCCCGATCAGGGTGCTCTTGCCGTCGTCGACGTTGCCACAGGTCAGAAAGCGCAGCATTTCCTTGCGTTCGTGCTGGCCCAGGTAGGCGAGGATGTCCTCGCTGATCAAATCAGATACGTGCGACATGACAACCCCTTAGAAATAACCCTGACGTTTTTTGTCTTCCATGGAGCCTGCGCCATCGTGATCGATGACTCGGCCCTGGCGCTCGGAAGTTCGCGTCAGGAGCATTTCCTGAATGATGTCCGTCAGGCTTTCAGCCTCGGACTCCACCGCGCCCGTCAACGGGTAGCAGCCAAGGGTACGGAAACGCACTTTCTTTTTGACGATACGGGCTTTTTCTTCGTCGGACAGGTGCTCGAGGATGCGCTCGTCGTCGATCATGATCAGCGTGCCGTTCTTCTCGATCACATCGCGTTCGGCGGCGAAGTACAGCGGCACGATCGGGATGCCTTCA
Organism: Pseudomonas spelaei; assembly: GCF_009724245.1. Lineage (GTDB taxonomy): Bacteria > Pseudomonadota > Gammaproteobacteria > Pseudomonadales > Pseudomonadaceae > Aquipseudomonas > Aquipseudomonas spelaei. The sequence goes on from NZ_WNNK01000002.1 coordinate 354,016, forward strand.
AGGTAGATGTACTGCCAGATGTCCAGCTCGGTCCAGTTGGACAGCGGGAACACACGGATCGACTCGCCCTTGTTGACGTTGCCGTTGTAGACGTTCCACAGCTCCGGGCGCTGGTTTTTCGGGTCCCAGCGGTGCTTGCTGTCGCGGAACGAGTACACGCGCTCTTTGGCGCGGGATTTCTCTTCATCACGACGGGCACCGCCGAAAGCTGCGTCGAACCCATACTTGTCGAGGGCCTGTTTCAGGCCTTCGGTCTTCATGATGTCGGTGTGCTTGGCGCTGCCGTGGGTAAACGGATTGATGCCCTGCGCCACGCCGTCCGGGTTGACGTGGGTGATCAGCTCCAGGCCGAGTTCTTCAACCATACGGTCGCGGAACTTGTACATCTCCTGGAATTTCCACTGGGTGTCGACGTGCATCACCGGAAACGGCAGCTTGCCCGGGAAAAATGCCTTGCGCGCCAGATGCAGCATCACGGCGGAGTCTTTACCGATCGAGTAGAGCATCACCGGGTTGTCGAACTCGGCGGCGACCTCGCGGATGATGTGGATGCTTTCCGCCTCCAGCTGTTTCAGATGCGTCAGTTTGTCGACCATGGCTACTCACGGAAAAACGATCTTATGGACGGCCATCGGGCCGTGTTCGAGCGGGGCATGCTAGCACAGCACCTTCTTCTATTCAGGGAGCCGACTAGAACGAAACGGTATATGAATATACCGGTGGGTTTGGCCCTACTCGGTCGAAGGTGGGAGCTGGCTTGCCTGCGATCGCGCTGTAGCCGCTGCCGAGGTACGAGGCTGCGATGCGTGTCCGCAGGACCGCCCTGGGGGCCGCTACGCAGCCCATCGCAGCCTCATTCTTCGGCAGCGGCTACAACCGCATTCGCGATGCACGTCGAATCGTCGCACCGCTGCTCCCACATTTGTTCGGCGATGCTCATCAGATCGGATTGGGACAATCGATGAATAGATGTTCAAGGGCAAAGCGCCGCGCCAGATAGTCCCCCAGCGCCTGCACACCATAACGCTCAGTGGCGTGGTGACCGGCGGCAATGAAGCTGATGTCATTTTCCCGCGCACTGTGGAAGGTCTGCTCCGAGGCCTCACCGCTCAGGTACAGGTCAACACCGGCCAATACGGCCTGATCGATATAGCCCTGGCCGCCACCTGTGCACCAGCCAATACGGCGGATCATCTCGCTGCCTTCAATCAGCAATGGCTCACGGCCCATGGCGTCCTGCACGCGACGGGCGAAGTCGCGGGGTGACACCGGCTCAGCCAGCGAGCCCACCAGGCCGACGACCTTGAGGTTATCCGGGTCCAGCGGGCCTTCGACGGTGATGTCCAGTTGCCGAGCAAGCTGCACGTTGTTACCGACGTCGGGGTGCAGGTCCAGGGGCAAGTGGTAGGCCAGCAAGCTGATGTCGTGCTTGAGCAGGGTTTTCAGGCGGCGCTGCTTCATGCCGGTGATGCACGGGCTTTCGCCTTTCCAGAAATAGCCGTGGTGCACCAGCACCAGGTCGGCCTGGGCTTCGACCGCCGCGTCCAGCAACGCCTGGCTCGCCGTGACACCGCTGACAATGCGCCGCACCTGGGGGCGGCCCTCGACCTGCAGGCCATTGGGGCAATAATCGGCAATTTTCGCGCTGTTGAGGTAGCGGTCTGCTTCCTCGACTAAGGTGCTCAGGGCGACGGCCATAAAAGACTCCTAAATATCCCGTTCAGAGGCGCGCTCGGCCTCGTATAATGCGCGACATTATGGGCGCTCTTGTGCCCCCTGCAACCTGTCAGGATTTTTCTTAATGCTCAAGGCACTGCGTTTTTTTGGATGGCCATTGTTGGCTGGCGTGCTGATCGCGATGCTGATTATTCAGCGTTATCCACAATGGGTCGGCCTGCCGACCCTCGATGTCAACCTGCAACAGGCACCGCAAACCAGCGCGGTGGTACAAGGCCCGGTGACCTATGCCGATGCCGTCGTCATCGCAGCGCCTGCGGTAGTCAACCTGTACACCACCAAGGTCATCAACAAACCGGCCCACCCCCTGTTTGAAGACCCGCAGTTCCGGCGCTTTTTCGGTGATAACTCGCCCAAGCAGCGGCGCATGGAGTCGAGCCTGGGCTCCGGGGTAATCATGAGCCCGGAAGGCTACATCCTCACCAACAATCATGTGACCACCGGCGCCGACCAGATCGTTGTGGCCTTGCGTGACGGCCGGGAAACCCTGGCCCGCGTAGTCGGCAGTGATCCGGAAACCGACCTCGCGGTGCTGAAGATCGACTTGAAGAGCCTGCCGTCGATCACCATCGGTCGCTCCGAAAGCTTGCGCGTCGGTGACGTAGCACTCGCCATCGGCAACCCGTTCGGCGTCGGCCAGACGGTGACCATGGGCATCATCAGTGCCACAGGGCGCAATCAGTTGGGCCTCAACAGCTACGAAGACTTTATCCAGACCGACGCAGCGATCAACCCCGGCAACTCCGGCGGTGCGCTGGTGGATGCCAACGGCAACCTGACCGGGATCAACACGGCGATCTTCTCCAAGTCCGGCGGCTCCCAGGGCATCGGCTTCGCGATCCCGGTGAAGCTGGCGATGGAGGTGATGAAGTCGATCATCGAACATGGCCAGGTGATTCGTGGCTGGCTGGGGATTGAAGTGCAGCCGTTGACCAAGGAACTGGCGGAGTCCTTTGGGCTGACCGGTCGCCCTGGCATCGTGGTCGCAGGGATCTTCCGCGACGGTCCGGCGCAGAAAGCCGGGCTGCAATTGGGTGATGTCATCCTCAGCATCGACGGCGAGCCGGCGGGTGATGGGCGCAAATCGATGAACCAGGTGGCGCGGATCAAACCCACTGACAAGGTCACCATCCAGGTCATGCGCAATGGCAAAGAGCTCAAGCTGTCGGCAGAAATCGGCTTGCGACCACCGCCTGCACCGGTGAAAGAAGAGGAATAACCTGCGGCTTGCAGGAGCCTGTGTGCAGGCTCCTGTAACCCAATATTTCAAAAAGCATTGATTCTCATCAGTTATGTTATGTTGTTTCAATATCGCTATTGGAACGCTCTACCATGCCGTCTCGAAAATTTGCCCCACTGGCCGGAATCGCCTTGGGTTTACTGGTGGACCCGGCCTACGCCGAAGACGCCTCCACTGTTGAACTGGACACCATCAGCGTCACCAGTGAGGCATACGAATCCGCCACCAGTCCCGTCAAAGGCTATCGCGCCACCCGTTCGGCCAGCGCTACCAAGACTGACACCGCCATACGCGACATCCCACAGTCCATCAGCGTAATTCCCGCCACGGTGCTTAAAGACCTCGGCAGTACCAATGTCGAACGCGCCCTGGAGTTTGCCGGCGGCGTGTCCAGGCAGAACAACTTCGGCGGCCTGACCCTCTACGAATACAGTGTGCGCGGTTTCACCACCTCGGAGTTCTACCAGGACGGTTTCAGCGCCAACCGCGGCTACCCAAGCACCCCGGACGCGGCCAACATCGAACGCATCGAAGTACTCAAGGGCCCCGCCGCCAGCCTGTATGGCCGTGGTGATCCCGGCGGCACCGTGAATATCGTCACCAAGAAACCCCAGGCCGAAGCCTTCACCACCGTGCAAACCAGCGCCGGCAGTTGGGATCGCTACCGCACCACCCTTGACGTCAACACGCCACTGGACAGCGAAGGCCGCGTGCTGTCACGGGTCAACCTGGCAGTGGAGGACAATCAGAGCTTCCGCGACCACGTGCAAAGCAAGCGCGTGTTCGTCGCACCGTCTTTCAGTTGGCAACTGGACCCGGACACCAGCCTGCTGGTGGAAAGCGAATTCGTGCGCCACAGCTCGACCTTCGACCGAGGTCTCGTCGCGCCCAACAACCGCTGGGGCGGCGTCTCCCGCTCGACCTTCCTCGGCGAGCCCAACGACGGCGATATCCGCAACCACAACAACCGCCTGCAAGCGACCCTTGAGCATCACCTCAACGATGCCTGGAAGCTGCGCCTGGCCAGCCATTACAAACAGGGCAGCCTGTGGGGCGACGCCTCGGAAAACCGTGCACTGAATGCTGATGGTCACACCGTCAACCGCCGCTACCGCGAACGCTCCACCGGTTGGCACGACAGCATTACCCAGCTGGAATTGCGTGGCCTGTTCGACATCGGCAGTTGGCAGCACGAACTGTTGATCGGCACCGAGTACGAGGATTACCGCAAGAAAGAACGAGTAACCGCCATCGGCGGCAGCGACTACGCGATCGACATCTATAAGCCGATCTACGGCCAGCCCAAGCCCAACGGCAAGCGCTCCGGCACCGACTTCTACGAGCACGTGAAAAGCCAGGCCCTGAACCTGCAAGACCAGATCGTCTTCACCGATCGCCTGCGAGGCATGATCGGCGCGCGTTTCGAGCACTTCGAACAAAGTACCGACGACTACACCCGCAACCACGCCAAAAACCGACAGACCCACGATGCCCTGACCCAACGCGCCGGGTTGCTCTACCAACTGACGCCACAAGTGGGCGTGTTCGCCAACGCCTCCACCTCGTTCAAACCCAACAATGGCCTGGACGCCGGCGGTAAATCCTTCAAGCCGGAAGAAGGTGTGGGTTACGAAGTCGGCATCAAGAGCGAACTGTTCGACGACCGCCTGAGCACCACCCTCGCCGCCTTTCATATCGAAAAGGAAAACGTCCTGGCCAGGGACCCGGCTACCGACACCGACCGCGCCATGGGCAAGGCCCGCAGCCAGGGCTTTGACTTGCAGCTCACAGGGCAACTGACCGACGCCGTACGGGTTATCGGCGCTTTCGCCTACATCGATGCCGAAGTCACCAAGGGTGACAAAACCATTCCGACCGGCAGCCGGATTCTCGGCGTGGCCAAGCGCAGCGGCAGTCTGTTGGGCGTGTATGAGTTCCAGGACGGCCTGCTACGAGGATCCGACCTCGGTGCCGCCTTCACCTACGTCGGTGATCGCTCGGGTGAAGCGGGCGGCAGCTTTGAGTTACCGGCGTACCACACCGTCGACCTGCTGGCTCATTACAAGGCCAGCGACAACGTCACCGTGGGCCTGAACCTCAACAACCTGTTCGATGAAAAGTACTACGAGCGGTCCTACAGCAACTACTGGGTCATGCCCGGGGAACCGCGCAACCTCACCGTCAGCCTGACCCTCAACCTGTAAAAGGACGTCACCATGCTCCCTCTCAAATCACTGGCAGTGCTCGGCCTGCTGTTTGCCACCCAGGTCTGCGCCCATGGCCTGTGGACCGAACAACGGCGCGGCAATATCGAAGTCATCTACGGCCATGGCGCCGAGGACGATGCTTTCAGGGCTCAAAAAATCAGTGGCGCCTGGGCCTATGACACGGGCGGAAGAATGATCCCGGTGACGGTGCAACGTCTGGACGATCATGCTCGACTGCAACCGCTCAAACCACCGGCCGTGCTGGCGGTCGCGCTGGATAACGGGATGTGGTCGAAGACTGCGGATAACAAGTGGATCAACCAAGGCCGCAGTAAAGTGCCTGGCGCGGTCGAGTCGACCCAGACCTTCAAATACAGCCTGGCGATTTACCAACCCGGAGCGAAATTGCCCAAGCTGGATCAGATCAAGCTGCTGATCCTGCCTGAAGTCGACCCGTTGACCGTAGGCCCGGGCAAGTCACTGCCGGTACGGGTGCTGCTGGATGGCAAGCCCGTGGCGGGAGTCAAGTTGATTGGCGACTACCGTAATGCACCGAACACCTTGAGCACCGAGACTGACGCTGAAGGCCGTGCCCAGGTGCTGGTGCGTAATGAAGGGTTGAATGTGATTGCGGCACAGGTGGAAGTGCCGCTCAAGGACAACGCTGATGTGGCGACACGAGGATTGTTCAGTTCGCTGACGTTCCTTGGCGAACCGCATCACGAATAAACACCACAAAACAATGTGGGAGCCGGGCTTGCCCGCGATGGCGGTGTATCAATCACCAGATGTATCAACTGACACATCGCCATCGCGGGCAAGCCCGGCTCCCACATTGATATTCATTATTTCGAGCGGGTAATTACAACGCCACGGGGGCCCGCTCACACAACGTATTAAGCGCCACCGCCCACTGCTCCTCATCATTCAAACACGGCACCAACACCAACTCCTCGCCACCCGCTTCGCGGAACTGCTCCAACCCACGGTCACCAATCTCTTCCAGGGTCTCGATGCAATCGGCCACAAATGCCGGGCACATCACCAGCAATTTCTTCACCCCTTGCCGAGCCAACGCTTCCAGCCGCGCTTCGGTATAGGGTTCGATCCACTTCGCCCGGCCCAGACGTGATTGGAACGCCACCGACCACTTGCCCTGCGCCAACCCCATGCGCTCGGCAAAATCCCGGGCAACACTGAAACACTGCCCGCGATAACAGGTGGCTCGCACTTGCGGCGAGGCGTTGGCGCAGCAATCGGTGGCACCGTCGAACTCATGACCCGGGTTGAGTTTTTTCAGGTGTCGCTCGGGCAAGCCATGGAAGCTGAACAACAAGTGATCGAAGTCCTGCTGCAAATGCGGCTTGGCACTGGCTACCAAAGCGTCGAGGTATTCAGGCTGGTCGTAGAACGGCTGCAAAATCGAAAACTGGATCGCCAGCTTCTTGTCCCGTACCACACGCTTGGCCTCTTCAACCACTGTGGTCACGGTGCTGTCGGCAAATTGCGGGTACAGCGGCGCCAGGGTGACTTTCTTGATGCCCCGGGCAGCCAGCCGAGTCAGCACGCTCTCAATGGACGGCTCGCCATAGCGCATCGCCAACTCCACAGGCCCCTGAGTCCACTGCGCCGTCATTTGCTGTTGCAGGCGGCGACTGAGGACCACCAGAGGCGAGCCCTCGTCCCACCAGATCGAGGCATAGGCATGGGCCGATTGCTCGGGACGCTTGATCAGGATCAGCGACACCAGCAACCGTCGCACCGGCCACGGCAGATCGATCACGTAAGGGTCCATCAGGAATTGATTGAGGTAGCTGCGCACATCGGCCACCGAAGTGGATGCCGGTGAACCCAGGTTGACCAGTAACAACGCGTGATCCGTCATGCAACATCCTATCTCTAGAGGCGGCTGGACAAGTCGTCCAGGGCCGCATGCAACTCAGTAAACTGAAAAGTGAAACCGGCTGCCAACAACCGCTGCGGGACCGCCCGCTGGCCACCCAGCAACAAGCCAGACAACTCGCCCAGGCCGATACGCAAGGCGAAGGCCGGCATAGGCATGAACGCTGGACGATGCAGCACTTTGCCCAGCGTCTTGGCGAATTCAAGATTGCGCACCGGCTGCGGCGCACAGGCATTATAAGGACCCCGGGCGTCAGTCTTGTGCAGAAGAAAATCAATCAGGGCGATTTGATCCTTGATATGCACCCACGGCATCCACTGCCGGCCATTGCCGATAGGCCCGCCCAGCGCCAGTTTGAACGGCAACAGCAGCCGCGACAAAAAGCCGCCCTCGGCCGCCAGCACCAGCCCGGTTCGCACCAGTACCACGCGTACACCGAAAGACTCTGCTCGCTGGGCGGTTTCTTCCCAGGCGATGCATAACTGGCTGGGGAAGTCGTCCTGCACCGGGCCACTGTCTTCGGTCAGTTCGCGCTCACCGCCATCGCCGTACCAACCCACCGCAGAACCGGAAATCAATACCCCCGGTTTGTGCTCGAGGCCATCGAGCCAGGCAAGCAGGGTTTCAGTCAGGCCGATCCGGCTGCTCCACAACAATGCCTTGCGTTTATGGGTCCAGGGCCGGTCGGCAATGGGTGCGCCGGCCAGGTTAATCACCGCGTCCACCGGCTGGTTAATGTCCTGCAGACGGGCGACACCTTGCACCTGGCCACCGCAAAGTTTGGCCACTTGCTCCGGATGACGGCTCCACACACTCAGGCGATGCCCTTGGGCCAGCCAGTGTTGGCAGAGCTGGCGACCGATCAGTCCCGTACCGCCCGTCAGCAAAATATGCATGAGTTTTTCCTCGTGTAACGTTCGCCGTCCAACACTGGTCTATTTTATAGACAGGGATCTTTTAAATCGGGCGCAACGTTGGTTTAACCCTCATGTTTAACCATAGGACACGCCAAACGATCAGGCATGCCAAAACTTATACCAAAAAACAATATTGTACAGCTATTGGTGTCGGCGTAGTCTGTACCCAACGGTAAAACGAGGCCTCCCATGACTGTTCCCATCGCGATCATTGGTACCGGCATCGCCGGGCTCTCCGCCGCTCGAGCGTTGAAAGACGCCGGGCACGTTGTACAACTCTTCGATAAAAGCCATGGCAGCGGTGGCCGTATGTCCAGCCAGCGCAGCGATGCCGGCGCACTGGACTTGGGGGCCCAGTATTTCACCGCCCGTGACCGGCGCTTCGTCAATGAAGTGCAGCGTTGGCAGGCCAATGGTTGGGCCGCAGAGTGGGAACCCCAGTTGTACAACTTCAAGTCCGGGCAATTCAGCCCCTCACCCGATGAACAGACCCGCTGGGTCGGCACCCCACGCATGAGCGCTATCACTCGGGCGTTGCTGGATGACCTGCCAGTGGAGTTTGGCTGCAGGATCACTGATGTGTTCCAGGGCACACAGCACTGGAACCTGCTGGACGCCGACGGTAGTAACCATGGCCCGTTCAGCCACGTCATCATCGCCACCCCGGCACCTCAGGCTACCGCACTGCTGGCCGCCGCACCGAAACTGGCAAGCGCCGCCGCCGGCGTGAAGATGGACCCCACCTGGGCCGTCGCCCTGGCCTTCGACACCCCGCTGGACACCCCCATGGAAGGCTGTTTTGTGCAGGACAGCCCACTCGACTGGCTGGCCCGTAACCGCAGTAAACCTGGGCGCGACACCAGACTCGACACCTGGGTACTGCACGCCACCAGTGCCTGGAGCAAGCAGCATCTGGACTTGCCCAAAGAGGCGGTGATCGAACAACTGCACGGTGCCTTCGCCGAACTGCTGCACAGCGCCATGCCTGCCCCGATCTTCAGCCTGGCCCACCGCTGGCTCTATGCTCGGCCGTCCGGCAGCCACGAGTTTGGCGTATTGGCCGATGCCGACCTAGGGCTGTACGTGTGCGGCGACTGGTGTCTCTCAGGCCGAGTCGAAGGCGCCTGGCTCAGTGGCCAGGAAGCGGCACGGCGTTTGATCGCACATCTGTAGCAACTGTCGGCTCGTCAGGACGTTGTCTGGGCTGGTGCGGGCTACGTAGCCTCGCTGGTGCTCGACAACTACTACGGGGGTATGTCCTGGGTCAGCCTCTCGCCGCCAATACCTATACAGAATATTTGACTTGTACAGCATCAAACCTATGATGAGATTTAGTTGTACATAAAAATAATTATGTACAGGAATTTTGTAGAGGTTTACCCATGCCCAGCACCCCGTCCGCCACCCGCCAACCAAATATCGTGCAGCAGGCCTACCTGCAACCGCATCCGGAAAACCTCAGCCTGCGTAATGCGGTCTAACCCATGAGTACTTCTGTGCAAGACCACTGCGCCCAGGCCCTGGAACAAGGCTGGTTGCCGATCCGTGAAGTGGCGCGCCAGACTGGCGTCAACGCCGTGACTTTGCGAGCCTGGGAACGGCGCTACGGCCTGATCGTGCCCCTGCGCACACCCAAGGGGCACCGCCTGTTTAGCCTCGAACATGTGCAGCGCGTCCATTCCATCCTCACCTGGCTCAACCGTGGCGTGCCGGTCAGCCAGGTTAAAAAACTGATCGACACCGCACAAACCAGCAACGACGAAACCCCAAGTGAATGGCACAGCCTGCGCCAGCATCTGCTGCAAGCCATCAGCGAACTGGCCGAACACAGGGTTGACGCAACCTTCAACCAGGCCATGGCGCTGTACCCGCCGCGCACCTTGTGCGAACAGCTATTAATGCCACTGCTCGCAGACCTTGAACTGCGCTGGCAAGGCCAATTTGGCGCACAGATGGAGCGGGTGTTTTTCTATTCTTGGTTGCGCAGCAAGTTCGGCGCACGGATCTATCACAACAATCGCCAGCTCAAGGGCGCGCCGCTGTTGCTGATCAACCAGTCCGACCTGCCCCTGGAGCCTCACCTGTGGCTCACCGCCTGGCTGGTCAGCAGCGCCAACTGCCCCGTGGAAGTTTTCGACTGGCCATTGCCCATCGGCGAATTAGCCTTGGCGGTGGAGCATTTGCAACCCCGCGCGGTACTGCTGTATTCGAGCAAGGCGATCAACGTGCAGGCGTTAACGAAACTTCTGGGCGGCGTCAGTTGCCCAAAATTGATTGCAGGGCCAACGGTCTGTATCCATCAGGCCGAGTTGGCCGTATTAGCCCATGACATTCCTGAGTTGCTCCTGGCCGAGAATGCCCTGTCGGCTCATCAGGCGCTGATCCAGCGCGGACTTGTCTAAACGATGAACAAGCAATTGATCTGGTTGCGCAGTGACCTGCGCCTACATGACAACACCGCCCTCGCCGCCGCCGCCGAGCGCGGGCCCACAGTGGCGGTCTACCTGATCACACCCGAGCAATGGCGGGCTCACGGTGACGCGCCGTGCAAAGTGGACTTCTGGCTACGCAACCTGCGCAGCTTGAGCCAGGCGCTGGACGAGCTGAACATTGCACTGCTGATTCGTCATGCCGCCACCTGGGACCAGGCCCCGCAAACCTTGGTACAACTGTGCAAGGAGTTGTCGATCGACTCGGTCCACGCCAACGACGAATACGGCATCCATGAAAGCCGCCGCGATGCCGCCGTTGCCAAGGCACTGGAAGCCGAGAACATCAGCTTCCATCGCTATCTGGATCAACTGTTATTCCAACCCGGCAGCATCCTGACCAAGACCGGCACCTACTTTCAGGTCTTCAGTCAGTTCCGCAAGGTTTGCTACGCCCGCCTGCATACGGCCCTGCCGCGCCTGGTGGCGACGCCCAAGCCTCAGGCGACGCTGGCGGTAAAAAGCGACTTGATCCCCGAACACATCAGCGGCTTCGCCGCGCCAAGTGAACACTTGCGCACCCTTTGGCCCGCAGGCGAAGACGAAGCCCTGCGTCGCCTTGAGCAGTTTGCCGACGAGCACATCAGCGACTACAAGAATGAGCGTGACTTCCCCGCCAAACCTGGCACCAGCCAGTTGTCCGCCTACCTGGCCGCAGGCGTGGTCTCGCCACGCCAGTGCCTGCATACTGCCCTGCAAAGCAATCAAGGCGAATTCGAAAGCGGTGATATCGGCGCCATCACCTGGATCAACGAGTTGCTATGGCGCGAGTTCTATAAACACATCCTCGTGGGCTACCCCAGAGTCTCTCGCCACCGCGCCTTTCGCCCAGAAACCGAAGCTGTCCCCTGGCGTAACGCTCCCGAGGACTTGGCCGCCTGGCAAGAGGCCCGCACCGGACTGCCGATCATTGATGCTGCCATGCGCCAATTGCTCGAAACCGGCTGGATGCACAACCGCCTGCGCATGGTGGTGGCGATGTTCCTCACCAAGAACCTGTTGATCGACTGGCGCGAAGGCGAACGCTTTTTCATGCGTCACTTGATCGACGGCGACCTGGCGGCCAATAACGGTGGCTGGCAGTGGAGTTCCTCCACCGGCACCGATTCGGCGCCCTATTTCCGGATTTTCAGCCCCTTGAGTCAGTCGGAAAAATTCGACGCAGATGGGCACTTCATCAAGCACTGGCTACCGCACTTGGCGACGCTGAATAAAAAAGAAGTACACAATCCAGCCACTGCAGGTGGTTTGTTTGGCGCCGCCGATTATCCTCGCCCCATCGTCGATCTGAAAAAATCCCGGGAGCGTGCCCTCGCCGCCTTCCGCAGCCTGCCCTCAAGGAATATGGGATGAGCCTTACGTCTGCACGCCGCTACTGGCTGACCGGCGCCAGCAACGGGCTCGGTGCTGCGCTGGCCGAAGAGCTGCTCAAGAGCGGTGCTCACGTGGCGCTCAGCTCTCGCTTCCAGGAACCACTGGAGCAGTTCGCACAACAGTATCCAGGACACGTACTGGTGGTGGCAGGCGACTTGACCAACAGCCAGACTGTGCGCGAAATCGGCGAGCACATTACCCAGGTCTGGGGTTCGCTGGACACGGTGATCCTCAACGCTGGCACCTGTGAATACGTGGACACCCAGCAGTTCGACGCCTCGATCATCGAGTACGTGGTGCGCACTAACCTGCTGGCCAGCAGTTATTGCATCGAAGCGGCGTTGCCACTGTTGCAGGTTGGCCGAACACCACATCTGGTGGGCATTGCCAGTGCCGTGACCTATTTACCGATGTCCCAGACCGACCCCAAGGCCGGCCTGCGCCACCTGTTCGAATCCCTGCGCGTTGACCGGTCTTCCAAAGGCGTGGATATCACCGTGGTCATCCCGGGTTTTGTCGACACGCCACCGACGCAGAGCAGTGATTTCCCGATGCCGCTGAACTGGCCTGCTGACAAAGCAGCGCGGCATATTTTCGCCAAGCTGCAAGGTCGCCCGCTGGAGATTGCCTTCCCCGCGCTGTTGCTCGCCGCCCTGTGGCCGCTGCCGACGCTACCAAACAGCCCACAGCTGAGCATCGGCAAACGCATGCTGCCCAACCCACCGTCGCAAAAGGATGATCTGTGAAAACCGCAATTATCGGCAGAGCATGACATCCGTCAGAGCTTTCACACGTACACACCCGCGTTGCCTTACACTGCGCGCCTATGACCAACATCCCCCACACCCAAATCGCCGAACCCGCCGTCACCTGCTCCACCTGCGCCGCATGTTGCTGTCAGTTGGAAGTCATGCTGATTACCGACACCGGCGTGCCCGATCGCTTTATCGACACTGACGATTGGGGCGGTGAAGTGATGCTGCGCCTGGACGACGGCTGGTGCGCCGCTCTGGATCGCGACACGATGATGTGCAGCATCTATGAGAAACGGCCGTTGATCTGTCGGGAGTTCGAGATGGGCGCGCCGGAGTGCATCGAGGAACGCCAGGGAATTGCGACGGTGTATCGCTGACTTTGAACATGGCGCCCCTTGGGGCTGGCCGTGTCACCCGTCAAAACTTCGCACAACGCCGGACGATGTCCATAGCGTGGGCAAGATATTCCTAAGATGCTCGGTATCACCACTGGTCCAGAATCGGGTGGCCTGGGGAGTCCCCCCTGCCAGCAACTCTCGCTCGCCCAGCAGCCGCTGCAACTGACGCGCCACCGCAGCTCCCGTGTCGATCAATATGACCGTCGGCGGTAGCATCCGGGCCAGCAACGGCTTGAGGAAAGGGTAGTGTGTGCAGCCAAGAATGATCGTGTCGCAACCGGCAGCGATCAGCGGTTCGACATAGCGTTGCAACAACAGGCGCAGGGCCGGGCTGTCCAGGTCGCCGGTTTCGATCAGCTCCACCAGGCCCGGGCATGGCTGGGTAATGACTCGTACGTCCGTCGCGAAACGATCGAGCAACGCCGCAAACTTGGCGCTTTGTAGCGTGCCGGTAGTCGCCAGCACACCGACCACGCCGCTGCGGGTGGCGGCGGCCGCCGGCTTTACAGCGGGCTCCATGCCCACCAGCGGCCAGTCGGGATAATCCCGGCGCAAATCAGCAACAGCAGCCACTGTCGCCGTATTGCAGGCGATCACAAAAGCCTTGGCGCCTTGCTCGCGGAAAAATCCGGCAACCCTGCGAGAACGTTCGAGGATGAATTCCGGGGTTTTCTCGCCGTAAGGGATGTGTCCGCCATCCGCCACATACAGCAAGGACTCATGGGGCAGCAGCCGCTGGATTTCAGCCAGCACCGACAGGCCGCCAACACCGGAGTCGAACACCCCAATCGGCGCATCCTTAACCATGGGCGGCGCCACACACGCTGCAGCCGGGGTCACGCTTGACCCGCAGTTCACGGAAGCGAGTGGTCAAGGCATCAATCAGCAACAAGCGCCCTACCAGTGGCTCGCCGAAACCGGCCAGCAGTTTCAGCGCTTCCAGGGCTTGCAGGCTACCCACCACCCCCACCAGTGGGCCGATGACACCGGCTTCGCTGCAGGTCAGTTCGGCTTCGCTGCCGTGCCCATATAAACAGTGGTAGCAAGGGCTTTCCGGGCGGCGTGGGTCGAAGACCGAGAGCTGCCCTTCCAGACGAATCGCCGCGCCGCTGACCAAAGGCTTGCCGGCGGCAACACAGGCAGCATTCACCGCTTCGCGGGTGGTGAAGTTATCGCTGCAATCGAGAACCAGGTCCACCGCTGCCACTGCTTGCGCCAGGGAATCTGCGTCCAGCGCGGTGCGATGGGCGACCAACCGGACGTCAGGATTGATGGCTGCCAGGCGGCCCATGGCCGAGTCAACCTTGGTCAGGCCAACACTATGAGTGTCATGGATAATCTGGCGTTGAAGATTGGTCAGGTCGACGGTATCGAAGTCCGCCAAATGCAGCTCGCCCACACCGGCCGCCGCCAGGTACAACGCCACCGGCGCGCCCAGGCCACCGAGGCCGACGATCAGCGCGCGGCTGTTTTTCAGGCGTAACTGGCCGTCGATGTCGACATGCTGCAACAGAATCTGTCGGCTATAGCGCAACAGCTCCTGGTCATTCAGCATGGCCGACGCCCCAGGCTGATCCGCTCATGGCCGCCGAGGTCGATGCGGCTGTGCACTTGCTCGAAGCCATGGCTCAGCAGTAGATCGCGCACCGAAGCAGCCTGGTCGTAACCATGCTCCAGCAGCAGCCAGCCACCCGCATCGAGGTGCCCTGGGGCCTGGGCGATGATCAGGCGAAGATCGTCCAAACCGTCATGGCCCGCCACCAAGGCGCTGGCCGGTTCGAAACGCACATCGCCGGTCACCAGGTGCGGATCGGTGTCGGCGATGTACGGCGGGTTGCTGATGATCAGGTTGTAAGTGTGGCCTTGCAGGGCGCTGAACCAGTGACTGTTCAGTACCGTGGCGTTTTCAAGGTGCAGGCGCTGGCGATTGCGCTCGGCCAGGGCCACGGCTTCCAGCACCCGGTCGACCGCTGTGACTTTCCACGCTGGGCGCTCGCTGGCCAGGGCCAGGGCAATCGCACCGCTGCCGGTGCCCAGGTCGAGGACCCTGGCGGGGGTGGCAGGCAGCAATTCCAGGGCGGCTTCCACCAGCATCTCGGTTTCCGGACGAGGAATCAGCGTATGCGGTGCGACTTCCAGGTCCAGCTTCCAAAAGCCCTGTTGGCCGAGAATATAGGCCACGGGCTCACCCGTGCGGCGCCGTTGCAGGTAGTCGGCAAAGGTCAGCGCGTCTTCACTGCTGACGATTTTCTCCGGCCAGGTGTGCAAGTAACTGCGGGACTTGCCTAGGGCGGCAGCCAACAGCAACTCCACATCCAGACGCGCAGTGGGCGAGTCCGGCAGGTCTGCGGCGCGTAACAGGCTGGCAATAATGGTCATTTATTCACCTATCGCCGCCAGTTGGTCGGCCTGATACTCGGCCAGCAAGGGCTCGATCACCGCATCAACGCCACCGGCGAGGATTTCATCCAGGGAGTACAGGGTCAGGTTGACCCGGTGGTCGGTGACCCGGCCCTGGGCAAAGTTGTAGGTACGGATGCGTTCGGAGCGATCGCCCGAACCCACCAGCAATTTACGCTCACTGGCAATCGCGTTGGCGGCGGCGCTGGTTTGCTGGTCGTTGAGTTTGGCCGACAACCAGGACATCGCTCGTGCCCGGTTCTTGTGCTGGGAGCGCTCTTCCTGGCACTCCACCACAATGCCCGACGGCAAGTGGGTGATGCGGATCGCCGAGTCGGTCTTGTTGACGTGCTGACCACCGGCGCCCGATGAGCGATAGGTGTCGACCCGTAAGTCCGCCGGGTTGATCTCGATGGTTTCCTGCTCGTCCGGCTCGGGCAATACCGCCACGGTGCACGCCGAGGTGTGGATACGGCCCTGGGACTCAGTGGCCGGCACCCGCTGTACGCGGTGCGCGCCAGATTCGAACTTCAACTTGCCGTAGACGTTGTCGCCTTCAACCCGGGCAATGACTTCTTTATAGCCGCCGTGCTCGCCCTCGTTTTCCGAGAGAATCTCGACGCGCCAGCCACGCCGCTCGGCATACCGTGAATACATGCGGAACAGGTCGCCGGAGAAAATCGCCGCTTCGTCACCGCCGGTGCCGGCACGGATTTCCAGGAATACGTTGCGCCCGTCGTTGGGGTCCTTGGGCAACAACATGCGTTGCAGGTCGCCTTCCAGCTCAACCAGTTTTTCCTTGGCTTCGCGGACTTCTTCCACGGCCATTTCGCGCATGTCCGGGTCGCTGTCCTTGAGCAGCGCCTGGGCGCCTTCCAGATCGGCCTGAACCTTGAGCAGGTGTTTATAGGTGGCCACAATGGGTTCAACTTCCGCGTATTCCTTGGAATAGGTGCGGAACTTGTTTTGATCGGAGATGACTTCGCCATCGCCAAGCAAGGCAGTCAGTTCCTCGAAACGATCCTGGAGAATGTCCAGCTTATTGAGCAGTGACGCTTTCATTACGGTTTTTTATCCGAAGAGCTTTCTGTCGCGCCCTCACCGAGGGCAAAGAGTTCCTGGGCCATGGCCAGCGCATCGAGGCGGCCTTCGGCAGTCAGCTTTTTAAGCTGTACGCTGGGGGCGTGCAGCAGTTTGTTGGTCAGGCCGCGGGCCAGTTGCATCAGCACGTCTTCGGCGCTGCTGCCATTGGCGAGCATGCGCTGGGCCTTGATCAATTCCTCATCCCGCAGGCGTTCGCCTTGTTGACGATAGGCCTTAAGCACATCCACCGCCGCCAATTCACGCAGGCGCACCATGAAATCATCGGCGCCGGTACTGACCATTTCCTCGGCGGCCTGGGCTGCGCCCTGACGGCTCTTGAGGTTTTCGGCGACCACTTCGTGCAAATCGTCGACGCTGTAGAGGTAAACGTCGTCCAACTCGCCGACTTCAGGCTCGATATCCCGGGGAACAGCAATGTCCACCATGAAGATCGGCTTGTGCTTGCGTAGCTTCAAGGCGCTTTCCACCGCACCCTTACCGAGAATCGGCAACTGGCTGGCGGTAGAACTGATGACGATGTCGCTGCGCACCAGTTCGGCAGGAATGTCCGACAGCAGCACCGCGTGGGCGCCGAACTGCTCGGCAAGGATACTGGCGCGCTCCAGGGTGCGGTTGGCAACGACGATCCGCTTGACCCCCAGCTCATGCAAATGGCGGGCGACCAGGGTGATGGTTTCACCGGCACCGATCAACAAGGCCTGGCTGCGTTGCAAATCACTGAAAATCTGTTTGGCCAGGCTGACGGCGGCGAAGGCCACGGAAACCGGGTTTTCACCGATGGCCGTGTCGGTACGCACCTGCTTGGCCGAGTTGAATGTGGCCTGGAACAAGCGCCCCAGCAGCGGGCCGATGGTGCCGGCCTCGCGGGCCACGGCGTAGGCCGACTTCATCTGGCCCAGAATCTGCGGTTCACCCAACACCAGCGAGTCGAGCCCCGAGGCGACACGCATCATGTGACGAACTGCCGCATCCTCTTCGTGCACATAAGCGCTGGCACGCAGGTCATCGAGGCTCAAATGGTGGAAATCCGCCAGCCAGCGCAGTACCCCATCCGCCGAAAGATGTTCCTGCTCTATATAGAGCTCACTGCGATTGCAGGTTGAAAGGATCGCAGCTTCGCGGCTGTCGGTGAGCCGGCAGAGCTGCTGCAAGGCCTCAACCAACTGCTCGGGCGTAAACGCCACGCGCTCGCGCACGTCTACGGAAGCAGTCTTGTGGTTAATACCGAGTGCAAGGAAGGCCATTCAATATCGCTGATGATGTCGAGAAGCCGACAATTGTCCTACTTCGTCTGATCCAGAACAACCACCGTAGTCTATTGTCCTAATGCCTTATGCCTATAAAGGCGCCAATTGAGACTCGGTTATGTTTGGCCGAAGGCTTGTGTCATGATGATCCGACCGCAGGTTAGTCGTCCTCTTCCTATATGAATAGATCTTCCGCGTTGCTCCTTGCTTTTGTCTTTCTCAGCGGCTGCCAGGCCATGGCACCCGTGTCGCCGGACGATTCGTCGCCGGTCGAAGACAGCACTCCCGCCCCTGAAAAGCCCAAGGTTTATTCCTCGTTCAGTGAAGAGACGGTCTTCAGCTTGCTGAGCGCGGAGCTGGCCGGCCAGCGCAATCGTTTCGACATTGCCCTGGATAACTACGTGACCCAGGCCATCAACACTCAGGATCCGGGGATTTCCGAGCGGGCATTTCGCATCGCCGAATACCTGGGAGCCGATCAGGCAGCACTGGATACATCGCTGATCTGGGCGAAAAACGCACCGGACGATCTTGAAGCCCAGCGGGCAGCGGCCATTCAACTGGCCCGCGCCGGGCGCTATGACGACTCCATGGTCTATATGGAGAAAGTCCTGCAAGGCAAGGGCGACACCCATTTCGACTTCCTCGCACTGTCGGCGGCCGACACCGATCAGGACACCCGCAATGGCCTGATGAAGAGTTTCGACCGCCTGCTGCAAAAACATCCGAACAATGGCCAGCTGATTTTTGGCAAGGCCTTGCTGCTGCAACAAGATGATGAAGCACAAGCGGCCTTGACGCTGCTGGAACAGAACCCGCCGGAAGACGGTGAAATCGCTCCGATTTTGCTGCGCGCACGCCTGTTGCAAAACCTGAACCGTGGCCAGGAAGCCTTGCCGCTGCTGGAAAAAAACATCAAGAAGTACCCGGATGACAAGCGCCTGCGCCTGACCTACGCCCGTATGCTGGTGGAACAAGACCGTATGGAAGACGCCAAGGTGCAGTTCGCCAATCTGGTCCAGCAATACCCGGACGATGACGAGCTGCGCTATTCCCTGGCACTGGTATGCCTGGAAGCCAAGGCCTGGGACGAGGCCAAGGGTTACCTTGAAGACCTGATTAGCCGGGAAAGCCACGTCGACTCGGCGCACCTGAACCTGGGCCGCATCGCCGAGGAACGTAACGACCCGCAAGGCGCGTTGACCGAGTACGCCCTGGTCGGCCCCGGCAATGACTACTTGCCAGCCCAGTTGCGCCAGGCCGATATCCTGATGAGCAATGGCCGCACCGATGAGGCTGAAAAACGCCTGGCCGCGGCCCGGGATGCCGAGCCGGACTACGCCATCCAGCTGTACCTGATCCAGGCTGAAACCCTGTCAGCCAACAAGCAAGGCGATCGCGCCTGGAAATTGCTGCAACAAGCGTTGCTGCAGTACCCCGACGACTTGAACCTGCTGTACACCCGCGCCATGCAAGCAGAAAAACGCAATGACCTGGCGCAGATGGAAAAAGACTTGCGCCTGATCATCAAGCGCGACCCGGACAACGCCATGGCACTGAACGCCCTGGGCTACACCTTGTCCGACCGTACAACGCGCTACGCCGAGGCCAAGACCCTGATCGAACAGGCCCACCAGCTCAACCCGGAAGACCCGGCCGTCCTCGACAGCCTGGGTTGGGTGAATTACCGACTGGGCAATCTGGATGAAGCCGAGCGTCTGTTGCGCCAGGCCCTTGAACGCTTTCCCGACCAGGAAGTCGCCGCTCACTTGGGCGAGGTGCTCTGGGCCCAGGGCAAACAGCGTGAAGCCAGACAAATCTGGGGCAAGTTCCTCAAGGAACAACCCGACAGCCCTATCCTGCGCAGCACCATCAAGCGCCTGACCGGATCCGAGACCCTTTAAGCTTATGTTTTTGCGCCACGTAATCGTTTTCAGCTTTATCGCCCTGCTCGCCGGTTGCGCGGGCTTTGGCGCTCGCGAGTCCGTTGAAGGCCAGGGCAACCCGGCGCAATGGAAACAGCACAAGGACCAACTGAGCAGCCTCGACGGCTGGCAGATCGAAGGCAAAGTCGGCATTCGCGCCCCGAAGGACTCGGGCAGCGGCACCTTGTTCTGGCTGCAACGCCAGGACTATTACGACATTCGTCTCTCCGGGCCTTTGGGCCGAGGTGCTGCACGCCTGACCGGCCGACCTGGGCAAGTGAGCCTGGAAGTGGCCAATCAGGGCCGCTATGAAGCGCCCACACCCGAAGCCCTGCTGGAAGAACAGATGGGCTGGAAGTTGCCGGTCTCACATTTGGTCTGGTGGGTTCGCGGCTTGCCTGCACCCGACAGCAAGAGTCGCCTGAGCCTCAATGGCGACAGCCGCCTGGCATCGCTGGAACAGGATGGCTGGCAGGTCGAGTATTTGAGCTATGTGCAACAGAACGGTTATTGGCTGCCCGAGCGCATCAAGCTGCATGGCACCGACCTTGACGTCACGCTGGTGATCAAGGATTGGCAACCTCGCAAGCTGGGGCAATGAGATGACTGTGCAACGCCTGACCCTGCCCTCCCCGGCCAAACTCAATCTGATGCTGCACATCCTCGGTCGCCGTGAAGATGGCTATCACGAGTTGCAGACCATTTTTCAGTTTCTCGACTACGGCGATGAATTGACCTTCGCCGTTCGCGACGATGGCGTGATTCAACTGCACACAGCATTTGAAGGTGTGCCTCACGACAGCAATCTGATTGTGAAGGCGGCGAAAAAACTTCAGGAGCAATCCGGCTGCTCGCTGGGTATCGATATCTGGATCGACAAGATCCTGCCCATGGGGGGTGGAATCGGCGGCGGCAGCTCGAATGCCGCCACTACCCTGCTCGGGCTGAATCACTTGTGGCAACTGGGTTGGGACGACGATCGCCTGGCTACGCTGGGCCTGACACTGGGTGCCGACGTCCCGGTTTTCGTGCGCGGGCACGCGGCTTTTGCCGAGGGTGTGGGCGAAAAACTCACCCCTGTAGACCCCGAAGAGCCGTGGTATGTCGTGCTTGTTCCGCAAGTATCTGTAAGTACAGCAGAAATTTTTTCAGATCCACTGTTGACACGTAACTCTCCTCCCATTAAAGTGCGCCCCGTTCCCAAGGGAAACAGTCGAAATGACTGCTTACCGGTTGTAGCAAGGCGTTATCCAGAGGTACGTAACGCTTTGAATTTGTTAGGTAAATTTACCGAAGCAAAATTAACCGGAACTGGAAGTTGTGTGTTTGGGGGCTTCCCAAGCAAAGCTGAAGCTGATAAAGTCTCGGCCCTTCTGACAGAGACCCTTACAGGGTTTGTAGCAAAGGGAAGCAACGTTTCGATGTTGCATCGCAAGCTGCAAAGTCTGCTCTAAAAGGAACCGAGTACTGGGTACTCGTTGCAACAGATACAGGGGCGTCGCCAAGCGGTAAGGCAGCAGGTTTTGATCCTGCCATGCGTTGGTTCGAATCCAGCCGCCCCTGCCATTTTCTATACTCATCCAGGTTACCCTCAGCCTCTAGGTACTGCGCGTGTCCAAGATGATGGTCTTTACGGGGAATGCTAACCCCGATCTAGCTCGGCGTGTCGTACGTCAGCTGCATATCCCTCTCGGTGACATCTCTGTCGGTAAATTCTCCGACGGCGAAATTACAGCCGAGATCAATGAAAACGTCCGCGGTAAAGACGTCTTCATTATTCAGCCGACTTGCGCTCCGACCAACGATAACCTGATGGAACTCGTCGTGATGGCTGATGCCTTCCGCCGCTCCTCAGCGACTCGAATCACAGCTGTAATCCCTTACTTTGGTTATGCCCGTCAGGATCGCCGTCCGCGTTCCGCACGTGTGGCTATCAGCGCGAAAGTCGTTGCTGACATGCTGACCGTGGTAGGTATCGACCGTGTTCTCACGGTTGACCTGCACGCTGACCAAATCCAGGGGTTCTTCGATATTCCGGTAGATAACATCTACGGCTCCCCCGTTCTGGTGGATGACATCGAAGACCAGCGCTTTGAAAACCTGATGATCGTGTCCCCGGACATTGGTGGCGTCGTGCGTGCACGGGCTGTTGCCAAATCCCTGGGCGTGGATCTCGGGATCATCGACAAACGCCGTGAGAAAGCCAATCACTCTGAAGTGATGCATATCATCGGTGATGTCGAAGGGCGCACCTGTATTCTGGTTGATGACATGGTCGACACCGCCGGCACCCTGTGCCACGCGGCGAAAGCCCTGAAAGAGCACGGTGCCGCAAAAGTCTTCGCCTACTGCACACACCCTGTGCTGTCGGGCCGAGCGATCGAGAACATCGAGAACTCAATGCTGGACGAACTGGTGGTGACCAACACCATCCCGTTGTCCGCTGCTGCTCAAGCCTGTTCGCGTATCCGTCAACTGGATATCGCACCGGTAGTTGCCGAAGCGGTTCGCCGCATCAGCAATGAAGAATCGATCAGCGCGATGTTCCGCTAAGGGTCAAACCTTCGGAGCACCTCACTGACGAAAAGCGCCCCGCCCCAGCATTCTGTTGGGGCGGGGCTTTTTTGCCCATATCGCCTTTAGCGCTGGTCGCAAACGCTGGGGCGAATGTGGTTATTTTGGAGATACAACATGAACGATTTTACTTTGAATGCTGAACTGCGTTCCGACCTGGGGAAAGGTGCGAGCCGCCGCCTGCGTCGTCTCGCTAGCCTGGTTCCAGCTGTAGTTTACGGTGGCGAAAAAGCCCCTGAATCCATCAGCATGCTGGCCAAGGAAATCGCCAAACTGCTCGAAAACGAAGCGGCTTACAGCCACATCATCGAGCTGAACGTTGGTGGTTCCAAGCAGAACGTCATCATCAAGGCACTGCAACGTCACCCAGCTAAAGGCCACGTGCTGCACGCTGACTTCGTACGCGTAGTAGCCGGTCAGAAACTGACCGCTATCGTGCCTGTGCACTTCGTTGGCGAAGCGGCTCCGATCAAGAAAGGCGGCGAAGTTTCGCACGTTGTTGCCGAGATCGAAGTGACCTGCCTGCCGAAGGACCTGCCTGAGTTCATCGAAGTCGACCTGAGCAACGCTGAAGTCGGTTCGATCATTCACCTGTCCGACCTCAAAGCTCCTAAAGGCGTTGAGTTTGTTGCTCTGGCTCACGGTGATGACAAGGCTGTTGCCAACGTCCACGCTCCACGTGTTGCTCCAGAAGCTGAAGAAGGCGCTGCAGAGTAACTCACTCTGTAATGCCGGAGCTTGAGGAAACATCGCGGACCGGAACGTAGCGAGAAAGCGGGCGACAACGCGAAGTTTATCTCTGGATAAGTTAGCTCTTGTCGTCCACTTTCGCCGCACCCAGGTTGCGGCGATGTTATCCACAACTCCAAAGGAAGGGCCCCTGTCGTGACTGCCATTAAACTGATCGTTGGCCTGGGAAATCCAGGCGCCGAATACGAACAGACCCGGCATAACGCGGGGGCCCTTTTTGTTGAGCGGATCGCCCACGCCCAAGGCGTCAATCTTGTGGCCGATCGCAAATATTTTGGCCTGACCGGACGCTTCTCGCATCAGGGTCAGGATGTTCGTCTGTTGATTCCCACCACCTACATGAACCGCAGCGGCCAGGCTGTCGCGGCGCTTGCGGGCTTCTTCCGGATCAAACCCGAAGAAATCCTGGTGGCCCATGACGAACTGGACCTGCCACCCGGCGTTGCCAAGCTCAAGCAAGGCGGCGGGCATGGCGGTCATAATGGCCTGCGGGACATCATCGCGCAGTTGGGCAATCAGAATACGTTTTACCGCTTGCGGCTTGGCATTGGCCACCCGGGCGTTGCCAGTATGGTTTCAAATTTCGTCCTGGGTCGTGCGCCACGCGCCGAACAGGAAAAACTCGATGCCAGCATCGATTTTGCCCTCGGCGTGCTGCCGGATATCTTCGCCGGTGAATGGAACCGTGCGATGAAAAACCTGCACAGCCAGAAGGCCTGACTCTTTACCCGAGGGGAAACACCATGGGATTCAATTGCGGCATCGTCGGCCTACCTAACGTCGGCAAGTCCACCCTGTTCAACGCCCTGACCAAGTCCGGTATTGCGGCGGAGAACTTCCCCTTCTGCACCATCGAACCCAACACCGGTATCGTGCCGATGCCCGATACACGCCTGGACGCCCTGGCGGCCATCGTGAATCCCAAGCGCATCCTGCCGACCACCATGGAGTTCGTCGACATCGCAGGCCTGGTGGCCGGTGCGTCGAAAGGTGAAGGCCTGGGCAACAAGTTCCTGGCCAACATCCGTGAAACCGATGCTATCGCCCACGTGGTCCGCTGCTTCGAAGACGAGAACGTGATTCACGTTTCCAACAGCGTCGACCCGAAACGCGATATCGAGATCATCGACCTGGAACTGATCTTCGCCGACCTGGACAGCTGCGAGAAGCAACTGCAAAAGGTCACGCGTAACGCCAAGGGCGGCGACAAGGATGCCGTGGTCCAGAAAGCCTTGCTGGAGCAATTGATTGCTCACTTCACCTTGGGCAAGCCGGCACGCAGCCTGATGAAGAGCATGAGCACCGATGAAAAAGCGGTGATCAAGGGCTTCCACCTGCTGACCACCAAACCAGTGATGTACATCGCCAACGTGGCTGAAGACGGTTTCGAAAACAACCCGTTGCTCGACGTGGTAATGGCCATCGCCGAAGAAGAAGGCGCGATGGTCGTACCGGTCTGCAACAAGATCGAAGCGGAAATCGCCGAGCTGGAAGACGGCGAAGAGAAAGACATGTTCCTCGAGGCCCTGGGCCTGGAAGAGCCTGGCCTGAACCGCGTGATCCGTGCAGGCTACGAAATGCTGCACCTGCAGACCTACTTCACCGCCGGTGTTGAAGAAGTCCGCGCCTGGACCGTCAAGGTCGGTGCCACTGCACCACAGGCCGCTGGCGTGATCCACACTGATTTCGAAAAGGGCTTTATCCGCGCTGAAGTCATCGCCTATGGCGACTTCATCCAGTTCAAGGGTGAAGCCGGTGCCAAGGAAGCCGGTAAATGGCGCCTGGAAGGCAAGGAATACATCGTCAAGGATGGCGACGTAATGCACTTCCGGTTTAACGTGTAAGCAACACCCACGGCCCATGCCGTAAAACAAAAAGCCGATGCATTGCATCGGCTTTTTTGTGGGCGACGGTTCTGTCCTTTAACAAAGGCGTACTACGAAACATTAACTAAAGATTTACGCCCACAGATATAAAAATCCAAATACAACTATTCATACACCAAAATGGCAAGCTTACGAAATCCACGAAAACTTTAAGACTATTCCCACCTATAACGAGGCAATCAAAAGCAGCGACCTCTTGCATATATTTAACTTTTCCAGTCTTAGTATTTTTGCACACTGTAAACATCTACCTCACACTTCCCACCACAATGACAAACCAGATAAATTCCGATCTACTTACCCACATTCGGAAGGACGCCCACGTCCAGTAAAGCGCCACGACACACAGTAGGAGCAACAGCAACATGTCGGCTTCCTATCAGGATGAGTTTGAAACGGATTATCCGGTCACTGAATGCCCGAACATTGAAACCACCGTAAACAACACTGCGACCTTGAACATCGATATTCTTTTGTTGGGGGAAACAGGGACCGGCAAGGATACCCTCGCCCAGAGAATTCATCGTTTGTCCCGCCGGCGCGGTAACTTCGTTGCCGTCAACTGTGCCGCTATTCCAGAAACCCTTGCGGAAAGCCAGCTGTTCGGCGTCAACAGCGGCGCTTATACCGGCGCGATGCAATCACGGGCAGGTTTTGTTGAAGCGGCGCACTTGGGGACGCTGTACCTTGACGAAATAGACAGCATGCCACTGACCTTGCAAGCCAAACTGTTGCGGGTTCTGGAATCCCGGGGTGTTGAACGTTTGGGTTCAACCCGGTTTATCCCAGTGGACATGCGGGTTATTGCATCTGCCCAGCAGTCGCTGCATGAAATGGTTGAGCAAGGGGAATTCAGGCGCGATCTGTATTTTCGCCTGAACGTGGTCAGCATCAAGCTTCCTCCGCTGCGGGAGCGCCGTGAGCGGATTATTCCGTTATTCTTGAGCATGATTCGGCAAGAGGCGGAGTACTTCAAGTGCCTTGCTCCCCCCCCGCCCAACACACTGCTTCAACAATTACTGTGTCATCCCTGGCTGGGTAATGTACGGGAGCTGCGCTCAACCGCCAAACGCTTTGTCTTAGACCTACCGCCGCTCTCGGAGCGGATAGAGGACACTCAAGCAACTCAAATGGGTCTTAAGGAACGGCTACAGTTTATTGAAAAATCAATGATCGAAGAGTCACTGTGTCGTCATTCTCACTGTGTAGATGGTGTAGCTGTTGAGTTAGGTATTGCCAAGCGAACACTCTATCATCGGATTAAACAACTGCACATATCACTAGCCTGAGGCTCTGTAAGATTGATGTCACACAAAGAAATATTTTGAATTATTTCTCAGGAATTTTATTGGGAACCTCATGGCTAGCTGACGCCACGTATCCTACGAGTCATAACCAGACTCATAGATAAAACTTATTGTGTGACTTTTAAATAAATTCGGAGTGAGACATATGTCATCCATTGGTTCTTATGGAAGTAACGCCAATTCATACAGCGGATTTGGTAGCGATTTGGGAGGTGGGTTGGATGCCGAGGTAGCAAAACGCGAAGCAAACCAGTTGAAAAACGCCAGAGAGGGCACAAGGATCGCCGACAATAACGCTAAAAAGCAAAACGCCGACAAGGTGCAATAACCCCCGGTCCTCCTCACCTATTAGCGGGGAGGGCCACCCTGTGATTAATGTGCACCCAATCACAGGGTTACTTTATCATTTAAAGCCCGAGACCTGACATGCGCATACAAGAGGACTCACACTCAGTCAAAAGTACTCCTGGAGGGTCTAACCAAAAATCAGGCACGCTGGCATCTCCAACTGAAGATGTAAATTTCTTCACTGCGGAAGTCATGCGAACTGAATCACAAGTTACTCCACTCAACAAAAACACAGCTTCTGCCTTCAATATATTTTTAGATCAGTCAAATAGACTGGCCGCGTCCAGAAAACATATCACCAACAGCCTGAAAGCCTACAGTACCAATAATGACGAAAAGCAGAAACGAAACTATGCCAGGTATCTTTCCGAGAATCAGTTACAAACACAATTTCTAGTAAAGACACTTAATAAAGCAACACAACTGGTTGAGAAAATTTCCAACCTTCAGTAGGTAAAAATGATTCGTTTCTATGGTTTCGCATTACTGCTATCCATCGTACTGATGCTGACTGGCTGTGGAGACAGTGTTGAACTTCATCGCCAGCTGTCTGAGCAGGAAGCTAACGAGGTTATCGCTGAACTGGCGGACAAACATATTCGTGCCCGAAAAGTTCCCGCCAAGGACGGTGTGGTTGTTCGCGTCGATGCCACCGATATCAGCCGCGCTGTTCGCACTCTGGAAGCTGTCGGACTGCCAAGGGTGGCACGTACAACCATGGGTGATACCTTTCGCAAGGAGGGCGTCATTTCGACGCCTCTGGAAGAGCGTGCCCGATATATCTACGCTCTATCCCAGGAGCTGGAGGCCACACTGTCAAACATTGATGGTGTCATTGTCGCTCGAGTACACGTCGTGCTACCCGAACGTGTTGCTCCCGGAGAGCCGGTACAACCCGCGTCGGCTTCGGTGTTTATCAAACACGATCCAAGGTTGGAACCAGACAACATCCGGGCTCGCGTTCGCAGGATGGTAGCAAGTAGCCTCCCCGGTATGACTACGGCTGTGGACAACTCACAAAAGCTGACCGTTGTGTTTGTACCTGCCACGGCCTATACCGAACAGCAACGCCTTGCCTTTCTCGGCCCCTTCTTGATACCGGAGGATAACCTCTTTTTTTGGAGAACCAGCGTCATACTGTCTTCATTAGGTTTGATAGCAGTCATTTTCGCAGTGCTCTTCTGGCGCAAGCGAACACAGTCAAATACGAGTTCCCAGGCCGAACCGAATGCCTTGTTCAATGAATGAACATATGTCATGGGTGCAATGGTGGACCGCACCTTGGAGTGTTTCGCACCCAGACTGGAAAATCTTCGATAACCATAACGGCGCAACGGCTCTTTATCGTAGCCAGCACCAAGCTCTGAGCAAGGCATTGGGGATCGCTCCCTGCTTGCCTTGCACTCCACACACGGCAGTCCTTCGTTTGGTTCTCGCCTCAACGGAACAGCTCAACCTGATGTTGACCCTGATAGAAAAAATTTGCCTCCCTGCAACCGAGGGCTTATTAAGCGAGGACCAATGTCTGTGGTGCTTGAGTCTATCAAAAGCACTGAAATCTGATGCATTACTGCCCAACGGTAATGACCCACTGCATCTATTGTCCGCGTGGCTCGACCCTGTCATTTGGCAGCGATTACGTTTGCGCTTTCCGCCACTCCGCGTTTTGAAACTGGAAAAGCAACCCCGCTTACTTGATGCGCAAGGTCGGCTAGACACAATCTGGAAAGCGGTTATCTGGCGTGCTTCGCCCTCAGACAGTAAAAACTTGTCTAATTGAGACCTCGAGGACGCTAACAATGTTATGCCGACGTAAAATCGAATTAAACAAGAATACACCCGGCCTGCCGCAAATCCTGATTCCACAGGAAACACTTGTAGACTGCGGTAAGGCCAACAAACTGCTGCAACACGCGCATGAACAGGCAGATGAGTTGCTGCGCCAAGCGACTGAAGAATGTAATCAACGGCTGGAAAATGCCGGCTTGGCGTTTTGGCAGAGGGCGAACGCCCAGCTCAGTCGCTGGGAGCACGAACGCCAGGACATGCTCCATCACCTCGAAAAAACCGCCGCCACGATTGTCAATCACGTCATTGGGGACCTGCTTAAAGAGGCGATACCGGAACAACGTCTGGCGATCTTGCTCAGACAGTTACTGTTGACTCAAATACCCGCCGTTAAAGCAACGTTGCTGTGCCATCCCTTGGAGCGCGAAGACTTGGAGCGATGTCTCGCCCATCACCCGCCTATGCCCTGGAATCTTCACTCCAACGAAGACCTTAAACCTCAAAGTTTAGTGCTGGAGACAGAAGAAGGGGCTTTTCACATCAACTGGGCTTCCATGATTGAGGCGTTATCAGTATCGGCTAAATAAGCAATACACGTATAGCTTAAACGAGATGCAAAATTCACCGGCTAGTTATTTAAAATTTCCGGTTGGGATGGAACTGGATGCTAAGTGGCCACCACAAAAAAGAAAATAACGGGAGCCCCCTCATGACATTCAACTATAATATTGCACAAAAACTCGAGAATAGAGCTCATGCACTAACAAAACAGCATGACGCTCTCACTCACGAAGACATGGAATACTTCGCCGGTCTCACCTATATGAAATCCAATGCCGAGTTCGCCTACAAGGAACTTTTCCGCGGACAACATATAAGATTTAAGTTAGTCATCGACGGTATGCAGTAAATTGAGAAATTTACTGTTGGGATGGTTGGATAGTGCTACAGAACAAATAACATTATTCGAAAACAACGACGAAATTATTCTGCGGCGTTGTGCGGGCACTCTTCTATTGAGTATTCAACTTACGCCAGATCGTCCATCTCACGTTCAATTGGAAGCCTGGGTGCGTCTGGGCAGCGCAAGCCTGAGTTTCTTTCAAGGCGCGTTGGCACAGGCACCCTCTAATGGGGTGCTCTGGCTGACTCAATGTCAGCGCGGTGAGCACACCATAGAGTCTCTTCTCGAATGTCTCGAAGCGTTGCTCAACCAACGTGACACCTGGCGCGCCATGGCTGCACGCTTGGCCAGGCCAACCCACAAATTCACACCCACGTCACTTCGCTCGCTGGCGCACTAAATTAAACAGAGAAATCTCCATGCATAACAAGATCGACAAGCACACCCGCTTGCGCCTCAACTCGCCTGCTACCACCGTAAAACGAGCCGATTGGCGTTACCTCATGTTCATGCCCTGGTTACTGATCCCCTTGGAAAGCACCCTGGCCGCCGTCCCCGCCGAATGGAAAAACACCGCCTACGCCTATGAAGCCGAGCACAAGCCCCTACGGGATGTACTCGAGGACTTCGCCCAAACCTTCGGCACGCAACTGCAAATCGACGGCCTCCTGGAAGGCAACGTCAATGGCAAGATACGCGCTAATACCCCGCAGTCGCTGCTCGATCGGCTGGGCGTAGAACACCGTTTCCAGTGGTACCTGTACAACAACACCCTGTACATCAGCACCCTGGACCAGCAAGAGTCTGCACGCCTGGAGGTTTCATCCGAAACCATCGCCGATCTCAAGCAGGCACTGACCGATATTGGCCTGTTGGATAGCCGTTTCGGTTGGGGCGAACTGTCCGACGATGGTGTCGTGCTGGTCTCAGGCCCCAAGCGCTATATCGAACAAATCAAGCAGTTCAGCAGCCAGCGTAAATCGCCCGATGAAAAGCAGAGCGTGCTGACCTACCCGCTGAAGTTCGCCAACGCGGCCGACCGCCAGATTGATTATCGCGGCGAAAAGCTGACCATCCCAGGCGTTGCCAGCATGTTGCGGGGGCTACTGGAACCTCGCACGACCTCAGCACTTTCGGGGATGAGCCAACGCCCCGTCACCTCATCACAACCCTCCCCCTTAACCCCGGCCTTTCCCCGCCTGAACAATCCGATGCTGGGGCAAATGCTCGGCCAGGGGATGAACCCCGGGCAGTTGGACACCGGCCTGTCACTCACGCCTCGGGCACCGGTTTCCACAAGCAAAATTCGCGTCGAAGCCGATGTACGTAACAACTCCGTACTGATCTACGACCTGCCAGAACGCCAGGCGATGTACCGCGAGCTGATCGCCCAGCTGGACGTAGCGCGCAAGCTGGTGGAAATCGACGCAATCATCCTCGATATCGAACGCACTCAACTGCGCGAATTCGGGGTCAACTGGGGCTTTCAAAACAGCCGTTTCCGAGGTGGCGTGAACATGGCGCCCGGCACCTCATCACAGTTGTCGATCGAACACCGCGACCGTTTCTACGCCGATGTGCGGGCACTGGAACAACGCGGCCTGGCCACCATGGTGTCCAACCCGTCGGTGCTCACCCTGGAAAACCAACCTGCAGTGATTGATTTCAACCGCACCCAGTACCTGACGGCCGGAACAGAAAACGCAACGATTTTGCCGATTACCGTCGGCACCAGTTTCCAGGTAGTGCCCAGGGTGATCACCACCCGGGGCCAACACCAGATCCATCTGGTGGTGGATATCGAGGACGGCAACTTCGACGAGTCCAACCCCGAGCGTATCGGCCCCGATGTACGCCGGGGCAAGGTCAGCACCCAGGCCGTGATGGCGGAAAAACGCTCGCTGGTGGTGGGTGGGTTCCATGTCACCGAAAGCACTGACAAGCAAAACAAGATCCCCTTGCTGGGAGATATCCCGTTATTGGGCAAGGCCTTGTTCTCCTCCACCGAGCGCCAGAACAATCGGCGCGAACGCCTGTTTATCCTGACCCCGCGCGTGATCGGTGATCAGGCGGATCCTTCACGGTACTTGCCACAGGAGGACCAGGTGGAACTGCAGGCCGCACTCAAGCCATTGGCCAGGCGTTATGCCGAACACCAACCGGTGATCAAGCGCAGCGACATCACCAGCACCCTGGCTCACCTCGTCACCGGGCAAGTGCCCAAGGCATTCAAGGTTGCACCAATGCCACTGGGCCTGGAGACCTTGTGTGCCACCCGTGATCTATTGGCACTCAATACCGAGCGTAGCCAGTGGTATGCCGGCCCGCAGTTCAACGTGGCCGTGGTGGTGCTGCGCAATCAATTCAACCGCAATGTGCGCATCGATGAAAAAGAATGCAGCAATTCGCAAACCCTGGCGGTCAGTGTCTGGCCGCGTGCCTGGCTCAAGCCAGGTGAAGAGGCCGAAGTGTTCATCGCCATGCGCCCTGTGATCAAAGATGAACACATCGGCGTGACCCGCCCCTCCCTGCTCACTCCTGCCCGGAACAACGCCCAATGAACCATCGACTGTCCTGCATCACCCTGGTCGGCCTGGCCCTACTCATCGTCGGTTGCACGCCAACGTGCAAGGGCGACTCCTGTTCACGCCCGCAATCGGGCGCCGATAAACTGGTGGTCTGGTGGCCACCGCAAATGCGCGTTGAACCCGGCCCGGCCGGGGAGCGGGCGGATTATCAGACGGTTTCACTGGAGCGATGAAGGCCATGGGATTGCCAGACGATGATCCGCATCGCCAGGTATTCCTGGACAACCTGGTGGGCGGCAATAACGCCCACCTGCCTCTTATTCCGGGTATTGGCCTGTGCTCATTGAAAGCCGGTGCCCAGCCGGGGCTGGCCTTGCAGATTCAACCAGAGGCATTGCAGGCCGGGCAGCTGGAACGCGTGCTGGAGCGGCGCTTTGAACAGGCGGTGGCGTTCGATGGTTGCTTTGTGTATCTCAACTCCAAGGGCGCCTTGGTGATCTGGCATGCGCTGCCGGCTGACGCCAACAGGCTCAATGACATCATCAGCCGGATGCTGTCACTGGCCACCCTGGAAGCGCTGGATACACGCCGAAATAGCTAACCTCGTAGCTGTCGAGCACCAGCGAGGCTGCGGCGGGGGCGATTCGGTGCCGCGGCTTGGACCGATGACGGCGGTGCGCTCAACGTAGCCTCGCTGGCGCTCGACAACTGCTACGTAGCGTCCTTAGCGCCGCTCCAGCTCCGGCAGCTCCAGGGTCTCACGCTTGGCTTCATCGTCGAGTTCACGCAGGGTGCGGTAGATGAACGCTACGGCTTGTAGCGTCTCCCTGGGAATGTTCGCCCCGAGATTTTTCTCATACAGCATACGTGCCAGCCACACACACTGGATGACGGGTACGTCGGCTGCCTTGGCCCTGTCTATCAGTTTGCGGGCGTCGGCGTCCGTGCCCTTGTCCACCAATAGCGGCAGCGGCGTCTTACCCGGCCGGTAGTACAGCGCGACGGCATAGTGCGTCGGGTTGACCACCAGCATGTCGGACTCTTCGAGCTTGGGCAGCTTGACCTTCGGCTCTTCCTGGGCCAGTTGATAAGCCAGAGCACGGCGCTGTCCCTTGACGTGAGGGTCGCCCTCCATGTCCTTGTACTCCTTGACGACTTCCACTTGAGTCATCCGCATGCTCTTGGCAAAGAAGTGCTTTTGCAACGCCATGTCGATCAGCGCCAGAACCAGCAACAGCCCCAGGCAAGCGTGCAGCAGATGGCGGAACAAGATGATCAACGCGAGGATATAGCTCTGCAGATCACTGGTGGCCAAGTTGATCAAGGCTCCCAGCGACGGACCGATCACGACATACAAAATCACGCCAAGGAGCAGCGCCTTGGCCACCCCCATCAACAGGTTCATCACCGACTTGGCAGAGAACATCTGCTTGACCTGGCTGAGGGGGTTCAAACGGCTAAAGTTCAGCTTCAGGCTTTCCGGTGCAAACAGGAATCCGAACTGTATCCAGCCGCTGATCAGCTTCACCGTAATCGCCAACCCGGCCATCAGCAGGGCGAACGAGAAAAACACCACCAAGCCCTCTGTGAGCACTTCTTCCAGTGCCCGCACAAAGGGCTGCCCGATACGTGACATGGGCATCACCATCAATTGCTGAAAGCGCTGCATGCTGGTTTCGGCGGTGAACAAGGCAATTTCGCTCAGGATAGTCAGCACCAGCAACTTGCCAATGTCCTGGCTTTGAGCGACCTGGCCCTTCTTGCGCTGATCCTTGAGTTTCTTGGGTGTGGCGGCGTGTTTTTTCTCGCCCGAATCGCTCATGGTGCCGCCCCCCTGAACATCAGGCCGAGGGAATGCTTGAGGTCCCCCAGCGATGCCAGGCGTGTGACGATCAAGTCCTGTAACAGCGGAAAGTAAAGCAGCAGAATCCCCAGCCCCACCAGGCTCTTGACCGGCGTCGCCAAGGTGGAGACTTGCAGTTGTGGGCTGTACAGCCCCAGCACGGCGAAGCCGAACTCCAGAAACAACAGCACCGCAATAAAGGGCGCAGCGTAGAGCATCATGTGGGTAAAGGTATCGCCGAGTATTCCGAGGAAAATACTGAAGCCATTGACTGCCGGCAGCGGCAGCCAGGCGGTGGCCGGCCAGATCAGGTAACTGTCCCAGATCACCTGGGTCAGGACGCTCAACCCCAGGACGGCGATCAGCAGGTAAATCACCAACTGTTTGAACAGATGCCCGATGGGAGTAGCGTCCGGCCCCAGCGAAGGGTTGAGCTGGCCACCCGCCAGGGCACCACGCTGGTTATCCAGCAGCGCCCCCACTGACTCGAACATCCAGAACGGCATGGCTAACAAGATGCCCAGCAAAAAACCCAAGGCAGCCTCCTTGAGCACCAGCCCGCTGATCATCAGCGCGGAATAATCCTGGCCCGCCAATACGGCATGAATGCCGGGCGTAGGAATCAAGGCCATGACCATCACGATGACGTGCCGGGGCATGCCGCGTATATGCTGGAAACTGAACGCAGGCACCAAAAAGGCACAGGGATAAATACGCGCCATGGCAACCAGCAGGCTTGGCAGAAATTCAAGATACAGCAGCACGCGTATTCCCTCAGTTCAGTGCCGAACGGGCGATCATGTCGA
Source organism: Pseudomonas spelaei (assembly GCF_009724245.1). GTDB lineage: Bacteria > Pseudomonadota > Gammaproteobacteria > Pseudomonadales > Pseudomonadaceae > Aquipseudomonas > Aquipseudomonas spelaei. The sequence continues at coordinate 388,446 of NZ_WNNK01000002.1, forward strand.
ACATCAGGTTGATCAGTTGAATCAACTCCAGGCCGATCCAGCGGCCTGTCAATACCAGTGTGATGCCCACCGCCACCAGCTTGATGCCAAAGGGCAACGTCTGGTCCTGTATCTGCATCAGGGCCTGTACCAGCGACGTCAACACGCCGACGATCACCGCCACGATCAGCGGCGGCGCCGACAGCACCACCACCAGCAGCATGCCCTGCTTGAACAGCACGATCGGTTCCATAGGGCACTCAGAGATAAGAAAGGAACAGGCTGTCGAGCAACCGCGACCACCCGGAGACCATGACGAACAGCAGCAGTTTGAGCGGCAGGGAAATGGTCATGGGCGAGACCATTTGCATGCCCAGAGCAAGCAGCAGGTTGGAAACAATCAGGTCGATGACGATGAAAGGAATGTAGATCAGGAACCCGATCTCGAACCCCGCCTGCAACTGCGACAACACAAAAGCCGGGACCAACAGGATCAGGTCTTCGCGTTGGGTGCTTTGCGCCATTTCAGGCGGCCACATGCGCGCGCTGTTTTCCAGCAGGTGGGTCAATACATCCGGATCGGTGTTGCGCAACATGAATGCGCGCAACGGCTGTATGGCCTCAAGCCCCGTATCCAGCAGCCTCTGTACGCTGCTCGTGTCCACGGGCGAAGCCTTGATGTTCTGGGCAATCTCATACCCCACGGGCGCCATGATAAACAGCGTCGCGGCCAGCGCTATACCATTGATGGCCATGCTCGGCGGCACCTGCTGCACGCCGATGGCGTTGCGGGTGATCATCAGCACAATCACGATTTTCAAGAAAGACGTGCAGATGATCAACAGCATCGGCATCAACGACAAGGTGCCGAGAAACAGCGCCAGGACAAGGGGATCAACCCCCTGGAACGTCATCGGGAAAAAATCACGCGGGACAACTGCAATCCCAGGCGCCCATCCACTTCCACCAACTGTCCCTGGCCAATCGGCCGGTCGCCGTAATAGAGCCCGGCCATGCCGGGAGCGTACCCGGCGATACCCAACACCGTACCAGGGGCAAGATTACGCAGTTCACCCAGGGTCAGGCTCAAGGTTCCGCAGCGCACCGTCAGGGTCATGTTCAACTCGTCGAAAGGCTCATGGCCGAAGACATCCACCACGGGTTGATCATCCTCATCCTCTGGGTACTGCTGTGTTGCAAAGTCTTCGTCCACGGACGTTTCCTCGATCGAAATAAGCGTCAGGCACAACGGCCCGGATTCATCGTCAATACGCCCATGCAGCCGATGCCTGCCCATGTGCAAATGACCGTTGCCTTGCACATCGAAAAAAGGCTGTTCGAGCATCACCACGTCACCGGCACGTACGCTGCGCAACTGCGTGATCGGCAATTGCAGGCGCCCCAAGGTCACCGCCATTGCCCACTGAAACGACGCCGGCAGCGGGCCCGCTGTCGGTTGCCAAGGGCCGGCCTCGCACAACGCCAGCAAACTCTCGGGGGCCAGCCACAGGTAACCCACAACCCTCGAAGGCCCCAGGGTCACCGTGAAGCGACAGCCGAAGTTCGACTTCCTGGGGGCCGGCACCAACCGCAGGTAACCGAACAACGCCCGCACCTGAGGGCTCAAGTGGTGCTGGAACAATTCCCAGAACCACGAATCCGGATCATTGCCAGCCTCGGCCAACGTCACCGGGCATTCACCCAATAAACTGAACAGCGGCCCTGGTTCGGCGAACGCCAGCACCCCACAGGCGCTCTCAAAACACAGCGGCGCAACGCCCGTGGGGGCACGGCCGGGCTCCATCAGCAAGTCACCGCTCTGGTCTGCAACCTGAAACGGCATGCGCAATCCGCGCCCCAACCTGCGTCGCGCAACAACCGTGGCACCATCCACCACAGGCACAGTTAAAAACGGCACGATCATGCCGGGTCCACGTGGGCCAGGTGCACGCTGACAGGCTGTGCCAACACCCCGGCCAGTCCATCCTGGAGCCGTTGGCGCACACCCGGTAGCCAACGCGCCGTGTGCTCCTCTTCCGCCTCCAGTTCAACGTTCCAGGCACCTTGTTCCCGACGCACACTGGCGTTGATCCGCCCCAGGCGCGGCAGGTAAAGCGTGGCCTGCAGAGGCCATTGCGAGGCCCCCTGTATACGAGGCGCCAACTGCTCGGCCAGTGCCTCGATCATCAGGTGCTCAGTCGAGGCCGTCATGCCCGGCGGGGATGAACCGTAGCCGCCGCCCTCGCGGTCGGTGGTAAACAGCAGGGTAAATAACCGCCCCTGTTCCCAAGGCACGACTCCCACCATGCCGGGCTCACGCTCTTCCCGGGGCTCGCGCAGACGCGGGCGCTCAGGCTTGTTCGCTGGAACTTGCGTCATCGTTCTCTTCCTGCACCAACAAAAGGGATAACTCCTGGAGCTTTTCAACCTCGCGCAAACACTGGGTAACCTGCTTCTGCGCGCTGTCGATGTGGGTCAGTTGCTCCTCGCGCTGGCCGTGCAGCTCATGTAACTGCCCTTCTTCACGGCGGGTGTCGGCGGACAACGTGCGCTCCTGGGCATTCCAGGACTTGAGGTCCTGGAACGAGATCACTTGCCCTTGATGCTTGCCTAACAACTCTGCGGTTTTTCGGACTTCATCCAACCGGGTTTGCTCCAGTGCATCCTGTGCCTGCTGGATTTGCAGCAGCAACGCTTGCTGTTGCCTTTTGGCCGCGCGCAACGCGCGCTCGGCCCGGTCTGCCCGATGCTTGCGCAAGCGCCGCAAGGTATCGATTTCAGAAAGGGACATCGGTGGTCAACTCCATCAATTGGTCCAGGGTTATTTCCATCGGCACGGGCTCACGCAGGTCCTGACGCAGGAAACCATCCACCGCCTGACGGCTGTCCACCGCCAGATCGGTCAGGGCATCGCTGCCAGGTTGGTACTCGCCCAACTTGAGCATCAGTTCGATCTGCTGGTACGCCGACAACAGGCGTCGCAAGGCCGTACCGGCCTGGATATGCGCAGGCTCGGCGACGTTGCTTAAAATCCGTGAAAGGCTGGCCAACACGTCAACCGCCGGGTAGTGGCCGCGCTCTGCCAGCTTGCGTGACAGCACGATATGGCCGTCCAGCAGGGAGCGCACTTCATCCGCCACCGGGTCGTTCATCGAGTCCTGCTCGATAAGCACGGTGTAGATGGCCGTGATCACCCCGTCGCGAGTCAATCCGGCCCGCTCCACCAGACGCGGCATAAGGCTGTACACCGAAGGCGGCAAACCACCACGGCCCAGAGGCTCGCCGGCGGCCAGGCCGATTTCACGCTGGGCCCGGGCAAATCGGGTCAAGGAGTCAATCAGCAGCAACACCCGCTTGCCCTTGCGTCGGAACCCTTCGGCCAACGCTGTCGCGGTGAAGGCCGCCCGGGCGCGCTCCATGCTTGAGCGGTCAGACGTCGCGCACACCAACACGGCCTTGGCGCGCAATTGATCATCGAGCTCATGGTCGAGAAATTCACGCAGTTCCCGGCCACGCTCGCCAATCAGTCCAAACACGATCACATCACACTCGACGTTGCGGGCGATCTCAGCCAACAAGGTGGTCTTGCCACAACCAGCGCCGGCGAACAGGCCGATACGCTGGCCCTCGCCCAACGTGATCAACCCATCAATCGAGCGCACCCCCGTGGACAACGCTCGGTTGATCCGGGGCCGCTCGGTGGGTAATGGCGCCTCGCACAACACCGTGCTCGCCTCTGGTGTGTCGGCCTCGACAAAAGCACTGGGACCCTCGCCTGCAATCGGCCGTCCGAAACCATCGAGCACCTGACCCAGCAATTCATCACCGACCCGTACCCGATGTGGCACCCCCAGGCGTTGCACGCTGGCGCCTACTCGCACGCCTTCAAGATTGCCCAGAGCACTGAGCACAGCATCCTGTTGGTCGAAGCCGATAATCTCAGCCAACATGTATTCGCCAGCGGACTTTTCGACCTGGCACAGATCACCGATGCGCGCGTTTGGAAGGCGACATTGCAACAACATGCCATTGACGCGCTGGATGCGACCGCGCACCGCAACCGGTGCAAAGCTGGCCAGCGCACTCGACTGACGCTGCTGCCAGGCCTCGAGACGCGCTTGCATATCCTGGCTCACCAGCGCACCTCAAACCGTTGCTGGCCGTCGAATACCACCTTGGTGTTATCGATCAATACCAGTCGCAAGCCATCCACTTCATCGCCGACAAACAACCGACTCCCTTGCTCCAGGACGACATGGCCGTTTGGTCCACCGACAATCTGCAAAATTTTGAAAGGCAGTGCCCCGTCACGTACCTTGACTCGACTGATTACCGGTACGCCTGTTTCGAACTGTTCGCCAAATCGACTGAGCATGCGTGATACCAGTTCCACATCTTCTTGAGGAACATCGCCATCCAGTACCACTTGGCCGTTGATCACCTGAAGACTGATCCGGTTGGTCAGCTCGCGCTCACTGAGCATCCTCAGTAACTTCTGGCGCACGTCATAAGGCGAACCCAGTTCACTTTTCTGGCTTACCGGTGGCATCAATGACGCCTGGGCCTCACGCTCGCCCGTCGAGGCCATGCCCAACGCCGTGATGATGACCGCGACCACTGCCACCAAGCTGATCAGCCGCTTCTGCTGCGCCCCCGGGATTGAAGACAACTTCAATGCGGCGGGTGCATCGCTCATTGGCGTGGGCGCCTGACGGACAGGAGTGGGTGTTTCGGGCCAAGGTTGATCGGCATGCATGACACAGAGCCGAATGTTTCCAATCGAAAAGGCCCGGTTGAGCTCCAGGTCGGTAATCTGTGCCAGGATCAGGCCGTCGGCATCCTGCATCACCCCTTCCTCGGCCTGCACCGACCAACGCTGCTCGACACACCGTAACCGCACATGGCGTTCGGCAATCCCCGGATCGTAAAGTGCCAGGTCAGCGTCAGGGCGTGCACCAATGCTCCACTGCTCGCCGAATAACGGCAGCGCGGCCCCTTGGTGCAAGCCATCAAGTACTCGTAGCTCAAACATAGTCAGGCCCTCGTAGCCACTGGCGATAGCCTGACCCACACGGCACCGGCCGAGCGACAACAAAGCACAACCCTCAAAAGAGTACTCATGCCACGGCCCCAGTCAGTAGATCGTCCTGGCTCAGGTCAAACCGCCCCAGCACCTTGACCTGGGACGAACTGCCCAGCTCGGCAAACGACAGCACCGGTACATGGTTGAACTCTTCCAGCAGCAGGGTACGCAAAGGGCTACGCAGATCTTGCGCGACCAGCAGTACACTTTTGCTCTTGATGCGCACGGGAAAGGCTTGTTTAAGCAGGCTCACCAGCGTCGCGCTGTTGTCGTTGTCGAGGGAAAAGAACACCCCGGTCTGGGTCTGGCGCAGCGCCTCGCGCAGCACGTTTTCGGTATGGGGTGACAACAGCCAGGCATGCAAACCGTCAGCTTCGCTGTACTGATGAAGAATCTGTGCCTTGAGAGCGATCCGCGCATAGTCGGCCAGGGCTTCTGGTTCACGCTCATGCTGGCCGTACTCAATCAACGACTCGACAATCAACCGCACGGCCCGCAGCGGCACCCCCTCGCTGGCCAGGCGCTGCAACACCGCCGAAAAGCGCGAAAGCGGCATGATCCGCTGCAGCTCCTGAACCAGCTCCGGCTGATTGAACTCCAGCCAACTCAGGATCGACTTGCTCTCCTGGATGCCGAGAAACTGCGGCCCACTGAGCAGCATCGCCTTGCTCATCCGCTCGATGATCAAGCTGCTGGCAGTAAACCGCTCCAACTGCGGGTCGTCGAGCAAGGGGTCGTCGGCGGCCAACCACACCCAATGCTCTTCATCGCGCGCAGGCAGGCCCCTGACACCGTTATCCGGCTCGACGCTCAGCGCCCCGTGCTCCACGGCTACCTCATGGCCAAGCGTGGCCTTGAGCATCGGCACTTCATGCACGCAGAAGCGGAACTCATTATCAGCCAGCAACGGCTGATACTCGATTTCAAACGGCGGCAGCGTCAACCCAATGTAGGCAACAAGACCATTACGCGCCTGGCGAATCCCATGGATCAATTCAATCGCCAAGGGCGAGCCCTCCTGGGCGGGCGAAAACTGCAACAGGTAAGGCCGTGACGGATCAAAACCGCGCAGGTCTTCTACACCGTTGTCTTCCGGCGCAACGCTCTCGGCATCGGCATCGGCGCCTCCAGGTTGTTCTGCCTGTTTGCGCTGACGTGCCAGGTAGTACCCCAAGGCACCTGTCGTCAGCGAAATGAGGATAAACACCACGGTGGGCATCCCGGGAAGCGCCGCGAAAGCGAGCATACCGATAGACGCAATCATCCAGCTCTTGGGTTCGCTGGTCATTTGCCGGGCAATCTCGGCGCCCATGTTATTCGCGCCTTTGTTACGCCCGCTCGGCGCCACACGGGTGATGATCATGCCGGCGGTCAAGGAGATCAGCAGTGCAGGAATCTGTGCAATCAGGCCATCGCCAATGGTCAGTACCGAATACAGCGCCATGGAGTCACTGGCGCTCATGCCATGCTGAAACATGCCGGTGGAAAAGCCGCCCAGCAAATTGATGACTACGATAATCAACCCTGCCACCGCGTCGCCTTTGACGAACTTCATGGCGCCGTCCATCGCACCAAACAGCTGACTTTCACGGGACAATTGCTCGCGCTTATCGCGCGCCTGCTCGCCATCGATCAGACCAGCCCGCAAATCACTGTCGATCGACATTTGCTTACCAGGCATTGCATCCAGACTGAAACGCGCCGCCACTTCGGCAACACGCTCCGAACCCTTGGTAATCACCAGAAAGTTGACGATGGTCAGGATCATGAAAATCACCAACCCCACCGCCAGATTGCCCCCCACCACAAAATTGCCAAAGGCCTCGACAATGTCCCCGGCATCCTGCTCCAGCAGGATCAAACGCGTGGTGGCGATCGATAACGCCAAGCGAAACATGGTGGTCAGCAGCAGGATCGACGGGAACGAGGAAAAGGCCAATGGCCCCGGCAGATATAACGCCAGCACGATCAACAAACACGAAATACAGATATTGAGGGCAATCAGGATATCCACCAGCCAGGTCGGCAATGGCACGATAAAGATAAACACGATGCCCAGGATCACCACCGCACCCATTACCTCGGCACGTTGTGCAACCTTCAGCAGCATCGTATTGATTGCCCGTAGCACACTCATACCGCGTTGCTCGGCCAAGCTCCGATAGGCCGGGTACCTCGTTCGATGAGCGTATATTCGTCCATCACCAGCTTGACGTTGTGCAGCGCCTCCTGATGCCCCTTGTTATCGCGCCACAAGGCCATGGGCAGGCTCTTGAGCAGCGGATATATGGCATTCAGCGAAATCAATTGGCTAGGTGAGTCGGCGCCGCCCAACTCGCGTCCCAGACGCTGGACCTCAGCAGGCGCAATACCAGTGCTCGCATACCCCAGAAAACGCTGCACCAGCGCCACGGCGTCACGGTCAACAGCGGGATGCAAAGCCACCAGGCGCTCAATCAGCTTGCGGCAATCAGACAACACGCTGCCCAACTGACCACAGCTTCGCAAACCCAGTAGCAGGGTGCGAAGCTGGGCGCTGGGCACCGAAGGGGCATGCGCGGCAATATCATCAGCCAGGGCCCGACGCATCAACTTCAGCCCCTGATGAAAACCCTCACCACCGAATAACCCCAACAAAGCGTGCATCATGGCTGGCAACGACTGCCGGGTGACCACGCTGGCGTAATACAGACTGCGTACGGCCTGACGCAACTCCGGATCATCACTGCCGGCCTGTAGCGCCAGCGCAATGTTCAAGCCCGCCTGGATATGGGGTTTGAAGCGGATCTCCAGCTTTGCCAGCGCATCGCGGGCCAGCGCCGCCTCAGCAGTACGCACATAGGTTTGCGCCTCTGCGGCCACCGCCTTGAGCACCACATAGGCCCGGGCCGGATCGTTCCCCGTGAGGTCCAACAACTTTTCCAGATTGGGCTTAAGCAACAACTGAACCCGGACATTACGCACCATGGTCGCCAATGTCGCTTGAGCCGGATGCCCCAACTGCTCGTAGAGTTGTGACAGTTGCTCCACTGGCGTCACACGCGTCCCCAGTTGACGCCGGCTCAAACCCTTGCTGTTGAGATCGACCTCCTGGCTGAACAGCGCAGCCAGGTCATCGACGGCAGGCCCTGTCGTTGTTCGGGAGACTGGCTCCGTGTCAGTTCTCGCAGGCACAGGCTGATCCAGACGCTGGTTTTTTTGCACATCAAAATGGGGATCGACTTTCATGGGAGTGCCTGGGCAGGAAGTTTCGTTTCCTTGTGTGGCAGACGAACCCGGTACGGTTCCATATTTATTGGCAATGCCGACGTTTTTGAAAAAATCGGCACAAGCCGACAGTGGCTTGTGCAAGTTACTGCAAAAAAAACCACTCAAATAAAATATTTATCTATATATATCAATTAGATATGCAAGTTTTCTCCTTGGCACAAGCAGTGCTAACAGGGTTCCCGTCGAAACCATTTTCGACCGTGTCCACCCTGAGGAAAAAATCATGGATATTCCTATCGATGCTTTAGGTCACCTTTCCCCCGACTCGCACCAATCCATCCTCGATCTGTCGGACGACCATCAGAAAAAACTCCGTCGGTTCATTCATAAACGCGTACTCAACCCGGAAGATGCGGACGATCTTCTGCAACTGACGTATCTGGAGGCCTGGCGCAACAAGGATCGTTTCAGTGGGCAGGCCACACTCAGCACCTGGATGTGCGGCATCGCACAGAACCTGATCCGCAATCACTTTCGGCGCCTGTACGCCAAGCCTGTGCATTGCGAATTCGATGAAGCGCTATGGCATGGCCAGGAGGACAGCCACAATCTGGATTGGGAGTTCGAGGTCAACCGCAGGCTTGAAAGAACCCTGAAAGCCATCAAACACCTGCCGCTGGAAATGCGCAAAACGTTGTACGCCTCACTGCAGACCGATGGCAGCTACCAGGACACAGCTGACGTACTGGAAATACCCATCGGGACTGTCCGCTCGCGCCTATCACGCGCGCGTGAACAGCTCAAACGGGCTACTCACAATCCGCTGCATCCGTAAATCGGGGCCCCGGTATCACGCCGAAGCCCGTCGCAGGAGCACTCGATTTAATCTTTGATCGCACACGTTGGGCAGCAAGGATATCTGCCCGACCTGATCGACTTGAGATCAGGCCTTTTTCGAGCGCGGCAACAAGATGGCCAACACGCCGAACAGCGGCAAGAACGAGCACAGCGTATACACGTACTCGATGCCATGGATGTCTGCCAGGTGCCCCAGCAGCGCCGCACCAATCCCGCCAAAACCGAACATCAGGCCGAAGAACACTCCGGCAATCATCCCCACATTGCCCGGCACCAACTCTTGCGCGTACACCACAATCGCCGAAAACGCCGAGGCCAGGATAAAGCCGATCACCACACTGAGCACGCTGGTCCAGAACAGGTCGACATGGGGCAACAGCAGGGTAAATGGCGCAACGCCGAGGATCGAAAACCAGATCACCGCCTTACGGCCGATCTTGTCGCCAATCGGCCCACCGAAGAACGTGCCTGCCGCCACCGCTCCAAGGAACAGGAACAAATGCAGTTGGGAACTGGCCACCGACAGGTCGAACTTCTCGATCAGGTAGAAGGTGAAGTAACTGGTGAAACTGGCCATGTAGAAGTACTTGGAAAACACCAGCAGCCCCAGTACCACCAACGCACTCAGCACCCGGCCCTTGGACAGACCGTGGGTTGCCGCCTGGCCTTGCTTGAGCTTGAACAGGTTCAAGTGGTGGCTGTACCAGCGGCTGATGGCATACAGCACAAACAAGGCAAACACCGCGAACAGACCGAACCAGGCCACATTGCCCTGCCCGAAAGGAATGATGATCGCCGCCGCCAGCAACGGGCCAAAGGCCGAGCCGGCGTTACCGCCGACCTGGAACGTCGACTGTGCCAGGCCATAGCGCCCACCCGATGCCAGGCGTGCCACGCGGGACGCTTCCGGGTGAAAGGTCGAGGAACCTACCCCGATCAGCGCCGCTGCCAAGAGAATCAGCGGAAAACTGCCCACTTGGGACATCATCAAAATGCCCACCAGCGTACAGATCATCCCGCACGGTAGAAGGTACGGCTTGGGATGGCGGTCGGTGTAATAGCCGACCCACGGTTGCAGCAGGGACGCAGTGAGTTGGAACGTCAGGGTAATCAGCCCGACCTGGGTGAATGTCAGGCCATAGTTGGCCTTGAGCATCGGGTAGATCGACGGCAGCACCGACTGGATCAAGTCATTGATCAAATGCGCCAGCGCTACCGCGCCGATGACACGCATGACCAACGGGCTGGTTTGCCCGGCAGCAGGCGCCGTAGTCACAGAGGGCTGGGAATTGCTAAGAGCCATGGAGAGGATTTCCGTACAACAGATGGATGCACAGGTGCAGGTGCGACAATGTGCCACTTTTGGGGGCAGGAAGGCCATACCCTTAGGAGGCTAACGAGTAGATGAATTGATGCTGTGGTCATGGTTTGTAAAGGGCCAGCAAGATGAATCCCTTTAATTTGCGGGACGTTTCCTAGAGAATCTTTCGGCCTTGTGCCTGGGGGAGTCGGTGACTAGTCTTCGGTCCGTCGCTGGTTTTCAGTGATCGGGTTTAGTCGCCCGGACTTATATCAGGCGCATGCTCTCATGAGGTTTCATGGTGGCTGTGCGCAGGGCACCTTCGGGTGCGCCGGGTTTTCCTGATTAGCCGGTCGACTAACCTGCGTACAGCCGCCACCCTTCGTTTAGTCGCGAACGGGCCGGCTCCGAATTAATCAGGAGCTATGCCATGTTTAAGATCGTCCCCGATCCACCCCGTGATAAGACCAAAGACCGCGCCGCCTTCCACCGTGCGCTCGACCACTATTTGCCGACCAACCCACCGCAACCGTCGACCCACTTCTACGCCATCAGTGAAGACATCAGCTTCGAAGACTCCTTGCTCTACACCGCCGACCTGCTGCACAGCGCCTCGGCCACCGCGCTCGACTGCGGCGAACACCTGCAAAGCCCAGACCGCGCCAAAGTGCTCGCCGTGTGGCACCTGCTGGAAATCGCCAAGGCCATGGTCGATCGCTCGATAGAGTGCCTGCATCCGCGTAAAACCTGATGACTAACACCGATCAAATGTGGGAGCTGGCTTGCCTGCGATGGCATCACCCCGGTATCACTGATACACCGAAGCGCCTGTATCGCAGGCAAGCCAGCTCCCACAGAAGATTTTTGTGATGTTGAGAACGGTGAAAACCCCAAGCCACTCGTCGCCTTACCCACTGCTTTCCGTTAAACAGTTGATAGCGTAGATAAATTTTCAAAAAATCGCTTGACGCATTCCCGTTCTACGCGAATAATGCGCGCCACTTGGCTACATAGCTCAGTTGGTTAGAGCATAGCATTCATAATGCTGGGGTCCGGGGTTCAAGTCCCTGTGTAGCCACCAAGTACTAAAAACGGCTTACCGAAAGGTAGGCCGTTTTTTTATGCCTGAAAATCGGCCGTGCTATTTTCCCTGCCGCACAAAACACTGCTCAACCACCAACTTGCCCCACTGCTGCCCTTCCTGCTCCGTCTCCAGCACAAAGCCCGCGTCCTCATAGAGCTTGCGTGCCACATCAAGCCCCTTGAACGTCCAGAGGCGAACGGCAGAGAAGCGGTGCTCATCACAAAAGCTGATCGCCTCGCTCAACAGGCGTTTACCCAACCCGTGACCTTGCGCCGAGGGATCAAGAATGAAGCAGCGTAGTATTGCTTCGCCATTTTCGCCCTCACCATCAATCGCAATCGAACCGACGATCCGCCCACTATCCAGCACCGCCCACACCTCGTTGCGAGGATTGGCCAAGCGCCCCATCAACTGCGCCATATCCGCTGCCACCAGGCTTTCGAAGGGCTGGCCGAATTCGGCGTGCTTTGCATAGTAATGGGCATGCATTTCAGCAATGCGTCCGATCACACCCGGCCGGTAGCCTCGAACGAGGCTGAAGCGCTGTTGCGTAGAAGGCTCGCCCCCCAGTCGATGCACCCGCAATGCATCGCCATAGTGTTCGATGCCCTGACTCACCGCTTGTTGTTGTTCACCCGACAACAGCCCTAGGGCATTCCCCACCTGGCGCCTGGCAAACACTTCAATCTCTCCCAGGGTGTTCGTGCCTTGTGCCGTGAGGCGCAGTACTTTCGAGCGAGCATCGTCAGCGTTAGCGAACTCTTCAATCTCGCCCGCCTCGATCAGCTTGCGAACCATCCGGCTCACGGAGGACTTTTCCAACCCCAACAGCTCCACCAGTTCACCTGCGGTCAGTGACCCACGCTCGCCCAGTTCCACAAGTGTGTGCACCGATGAAGGCGGGTAGCTGGAAGCCGCCAACCTCGGTTGCATAAAGCCCAGCTCTCGCACCATGAGACGTGAGGCCGAACGGATTTGATCAATGAGGTCTGGTTGACAACGATTCATGGAGGACACCTTCGGCTGAATATGAGCACATAGTTGCATCGCACAACTATAAACGCCATCGACTCATGCCCACAAGGTCTCAGTGTTTATGACGATGATGGATGTCAGGAAAATGCGGGTGACTGTGCCGAATCGGCAAGTGTTCATGAGCATGGCTATGGGGCTCTGCGCCATCCCAATCGAAGTTGTGCTCATGCTGGTGATGCTCGTCATGGACATGACGGTGGCCGTGATTGAGGGCCGCATGCTGATGCTCGTGAGCATGGTTCTCCATCAGGTGAATCCACACACCCAGCGCCATCAACGCTGCCGCCACCAGGAACAGCAGCGACACCGACTCTCCCAGGATCACAATCGAAATAACCGCCCCCAGAAACGGCGCCGTGGAAAAGTAGGCCCCTGTGCGGGCACTGCCCAGCCCGCGCAGGGCGAGCACGAAGAGCACCAGGCTGATGCCATAGCCCAGCAACCCGACCAACAGAATCGGCACAACGGTCGTGAACCCAGGCAACTGCGCACCAAAGGCCAGTGCCAGGCCACCGTTCACAACGCCAGCCGCCAGGCCTTTGCTGCCGGCGATGAACAACGCATCGGAAGCGCAGACTTTACGGGTCAGGTTGTTATCGATGGCCCAGCACAAGCACGCAAACGCCACCGCCAGCGGCCCGGTCCAGTCATGAGCGGCTGCCGTTTCCTGAGGCCAGGACAGAACAATCCCACCCAGCACAATCGCGACCATGCCGAGGACGATTCGACGGTCTGCGTTCTCTTTAAAGACCAGCCAGGCCAGCACCGCCGTCAGCACGGACTCAAGGTTAAGCATCAGCGAAGCCGTGGCGCCCGTCGTGCGGCTCAGCCCGAACATCAGCGCAACCGGTGCGAGCACGCCGCCAAAGGCAATCGCGCCGATCAGCCAGGGCCACTCGGTGGCCGTCAGCCCGCTCTTGCGCCACCCTCGGTCGCGAACGAAACGAATAACCGTCAGGCCGACACCGCTGCCCAAGTACAACAGCCCGGCCAGCAGCACAGCAGAGACCTCCACGCCCAACCACTTGGCAAGAGGGGTACTGGCACCGAACAATGCCGCGGCCGCTAACGCATAAAAAACACTGGGGTTCATCTAGAGAGCGCCTGGGCAGAAGTTAACCAAGCAGAAATCATACGCCTTGAGCCATGAGGCCTCCTCATTTTGACGCTCGGCCACACCCACTGTTAGTGTCACCGTTTTCCCACAAGCGGATTTCCGGCAAGACCGTGCAGTACCTGCAAGGCATGATTTACCTGTAGAGCGTTACCCCAGGACAACAGATCATTCTCAAAATGAACGGAGTTCATCGCGTGTTTTCGATTCCCCGCCGTCAACGGCTTACCACCCTCTCGGTGATAGCCGCCGCCCTCACCCTCGCCGCCTGCCATAGCGCCACCGCCCCTGAGCTGCCACCGGCACCGGAGCTTGGCTCGGGCTATCGCACCGACATGAACCCCCGTCACGCCGAGCGCCATATGGCAGCGGCGGCGAATCCGCTGGCGGCCGAAGCCGGACGAGAGATCCTGCGCAAGGGCGGTTCGGCCATTGATGCGGCGATTGCCATGCAAGCCGTACTGACCCTGGTGGAACCGCAATCCTCAGGCATCGGCGGCGGTGCCTTTATCATGCTGTGGGATGGCAAACAGGTGCACGCCTACGACGGTCGCGAAACCGCACCGGCGGGCGCCACCGAGCGTCTGTTTCTGAAAGCTGACGGTTCGCAGATGTCGTTCCCCGAAGCACAGATTGGCGGGCGCTCGGTCGCAACACCCGGCGTATTGCGCGCGTTGGAGATGGCGCACAAGAAGACCGGCCGCCTACCGTGGGCGACGTTGTTTGAACCAGCTATTCGCCTGGCCGAACAGGGCTTCCCGATTTCCCCACGCCTGCACAGCCTGATCGCCGCCGACCGCTACATCACCCGCTCGCCGGAAATGTCCGCGTACTTCCTCAACGCCGATGGCACTCCCAAAGCCACCGGCACCCTGTTGAAAAACCAGCCGTTGGCCAATGTACTCAAGCGTATTGCCAAGGAAGGGCCGGACGCGCTTTACCATGGCGCGATTGCCGAAGAGATCACCCGCAAGGTCCAGGGCAACAGCAACGCCGGCAGCCTGTCGCTGAATGACCTCAAAGGCTACACCGCCAAAGAACGCGCACCGCTGTGTACCGACTACAAGCGCTGGCAAGTCTGCGGCATGCCGCCACCGTCTTCGGGCGGGATCGCCATTGCGCAAATCCTCGGCACCTTGCAGGCCCTGGAAACCCGGGACCCACGCCGGGCCCTGGGGCCTCTCAAACCGGTGAAAACCGACAGCCCGGCGGGCCTGGAGCCGGTGCCGGAGGCCGTCCACCTGATCGCCGAGGCCGACCGCCTGGCCTATGCCGACCGCGCCCTGTACGTCGCCGACTCGGACTTCGTCCCCGTACCCGTCGCCGGCCTGGTTGCACCGAACTATCTCGCCAGCCGCGCCGCGTTGATCGGCGATCGCAGCATGGGCGTCGCTAAACCCGGCAAACCGGCCGGGATCCAGGTGGCTTACGCACCCGACCGCTCACCGCTGCGCATTTCCACCTCGCAAGTGGTGGCCGTGGACGATCAGGGCGGCGCCGTGTCGATGACCACCACAGTGGAGGCGGCCTTCGGCTCTCACGTCATGGTCCAGGGCTTTTTGCTGAATAATCAGATGACCGACTTCTCGTTCATTCCAGAAGAAAACGGCCAGCCGGTTGCCAACCGCATCGAGCCCGGTAAACGCCCGCGTTCATCCATGGCCCCCACGCTGGTGTTCGACCGCCAGAGCGGCGAGCTGCTGGCCACCGTCGGCTCGCCGGGTGGTTCGCAAATCATCGAGTACGTCAGCAAATCCCTGGTAGCCATGCTCGACTGGAACCTGGACCCGCAAGCCGCCGTTGGCCTGCCCAACTTCGGCAGTCGCAATGGCGCCACGGAGCTGGAGCAAGGGCTGTTCAGCCCACAACTCAAGCAGGCGCTCAAGGACAAGGGCCACGCCCTGAGCGAGATCGACATGACCAGCGGCGCCCAGGCCGTCGTCCGGGTGCGTGATGCCCAGGGTAAGTCGTCCTGGAGCGGCGGCGCCGATCCTCGACGTGAAGGCGAAGCGCTGGGAGATTGAATACGCCAGGGTGACGATTGATCCCATCGGTCGCCGCCCTGTCTACGCGTTTTATTGAACGGAGAGAACAGCGTGCATCAGGCAAGTAACCTCGGCGCCATTCCCGGTGTTGACCACGGCTTTTGCTCGATCAACGACCCCTTGCGTCCTGACGAGGTGTTCTTCTGCAAGCAGGCGCATACCGCGACGATCATTGAATGGCACCGCGACCAGGTGGCCAATACCATCGAGGCCGACGGTGTTTTCACCCGTGACAAGCACTCCATCGCCGTGATCACCGCCGATTGCCTGCCGCTGCTGATTGCTTCGAAAGAGGGAGGGTTAGTGGCCGCGCTCCACGGTGGCTGGAAGGGCCTGCAAGGCGCAATCATCGCCAACGCCATGCAGCGTTTTGCCGCCGAGGGAGTTGCCCTGGACCAACTGCAAGTCGCCATCGGTCCATCGATCAAGCCCTGCTGTTATGAGGTAAGTGAGGCGTTCATCGCCCAGTTGCAAACGAGCCAAGGCCACTTGTGGCAAGACAGTAAAGCACCGTGGACATTCGAACAGCCGGCGCCGCTGCTGACGCCGACCATTACACCGCCTGAGCCAAGGCAGGCATTGAGTGCGTGGTTTGACCTAAGCCAATACGCGTTGATTCTGCTGCAAGCGGCAGGGATTGCGCGCCAGCAGGTTGAGGTCAGTGAGGTGTGCACTTACTGCACGTCAAACGCGTTTGCCAGCTACCGCAGACGGACTCATCACAGCGAGGAAAAGAAGACGTTATTGTATTCGTGGATTGCGCGTACAAAGTAACGAGAGATAGGCCTACAGCTCCCTGCGCTTAACTGCTGCTATGCCTCAATGCAAAGTGCCATGTCATTTTTTGCGGTGAAAAGTCCCTTGAACGCCCCCCTCCTCCCCTGACACTTTCTGGCCCCGCCACTTCTTGCCAGAGGCTACGTCAAAGACGTAGAATTTTGCGTGTTAACAATCATCGAATCTCCACTATTCAGCAAGCTATGGCCCGATTATTGGACCGAAGAAGAACGGGGTATTTTCATGGCATTTCTGGCCAACCACCCTGATGCGGGGACTGTTGTCCCAGGCTCTGGAGGTTGCCGAAAAGTACGTTGGAGCCTGGAAGGCCGGGGTAAGAGCGGCTCGGTCCGAATCATCTACACAACACAGCTGGCCTGCGGCGCACTGGTTACCTTGCTGATTTATGGCAAGGGCGCCACCGAGGACATTCCAGCGCACATCCTGTACAAAATCGCCAAGGAAATGAACCATGCCACTCACTGAGAAACAGCTCAAGCAACGTGACGCCAAGCGCAATATTGGCGAAGAATTGCTGGCGGCCATTGTTGACGTCAAAGCAGGTCGTCATGGCCAAACCCATCAGGTTGAAATCACCCAAGCCGCTGAGGCACGCAGCAAGACGGGGCTGTCGCAACCCAAATTTGCCGAGCTACTGGGAGTTTCTGTCCGCACCCTTCAGGAATGGGAACAAGGTCGCCGCTCACCTTCAGGCGCAGCACGTTCGTTGCTGCATATTGCAGCCATCAGACCGGACGTTTTTCGGGAGGTCCTCAGTAACGCCTGATGGCGCTACTGGCCTCCAAATTGTCTTAGCGACTGATCTTCAACCCCTTGCGCCCCGCATGCCGCTCCAGCGCCAAGTCAATCAACCGGCTGACCAATTCGCTGTAACTCATCCCGGCGGCCTGCCACAACTTGGGGTACATGCTGATACGGGTAAAACCCGGCAGTGAGTTGATCTCGTTGATCAACACTTCGCCGTCGTCGGTGAGGAATACATCGACCCGCGCCAACCCGGCGCAGCCCAGGGTTTCAAACGCCTCGATGGCCAAGGCACGAATACGCTCGCTGGCCTCGACGCTGATATCGGCCGGCACCACCACCTGGGCGGCCTGGCCGTCGATGTATTTGCTGTCGTAGGAATAGAACCCGTCACGCACCACAATCTCACCGCAGGCGCTGGCCTCAGGCCGGTCGTTGCCCAGTACGGCGCATTCGATTTCCCGCCCCTTGACCGCCGACTCCACCAGTACTTTTTCGTCAAAACCCAAGGCCAATTCAATCGCCGCAAGATACTCGGCTTCGTTGCCGACTTTACTCACGCCCACCGAAGAGCCCTGGTTCGCCGGTTTCACGAACAGCGGCAGGCCGAGCTTCTGCTGCGCCTGCTGGAACGAGGTACGCGCCGCGTTGCCACGGTTGAGGGTAATGAAGGGCGTGACGGCAATTCCGGCATCACGCAGCAGGCGTTTGCTGATGTCCTTGTCCATGCACACGGCC
This sequence comes from Pseudomonas spelaei, assembly GCF_009724245.1. GTDB lineage: Bacteria > Pseudomonadota > Gammaproteobacteria > Pseudomonadales > Pseudomonadaceae > Aquipseudomonas > Aquipseudomonas spelaei. The sequence continues at coordinate 406,434 of NZ_WNNK01000002.1, forward strand.
GAACCGAGCACGTCGGAGCCCACAAACGGCAAGTCCGCCATGCGCAGCAAACCTTGCAGGCAGCCATCTTCGCCGAGGGTGCCGTGGACGATGGGGAAGATCACATCGACGTGTTCCAGCATCGTCTGGCTGGAAGTTTCTACCAGTTGCTGGCTGGCCTTGCCCGGTACCACCGCCAGTTCGCGGTTGGACTGGTTGAGGGCGATCAATGCCGGATTTTCCTGGTTGATCAGGAAGTTCGAAGTGTCATTGAGGTGCCAGTGGCCGGCCTTGTCGATACCGATCAGGATCGGCTCGAAACGCGTGCGGTCCAGGGCGTCGACGATGTTGCGCGCCGACTGCAGCGACACCTCGTGCTCGGTCGAACGACCACCAAAAATAATACCTACCCGCAGCTTGCTCATGACCGGCCTCGCGTTGAACGTGTTCTGAAAAGTCACGCTACTTAACACGAGGCTCGCCCGGACTTAAAGAGGCAGCGCGATTTTCGCAGCCTGTGCCCGTTCGGAAAGCGTCACGCTGGCGGGCAACATCGACAACACATAAGCCCCCCGTTCTGGGCTGCCAAGGTTGGCGATGAAGGTCATGGGTGAGTCCCGGAACTCGAATATCAGGTTGAAGGTGCCATAGGCGCTACGCACGTCCACCTGAAGCACCGAAGACAGTAATCGTTGCTGCTGACGCAAGACTCGATACACCAGGTTTTCACCGTCAATACGCAACACCGGGTTGAGGTTGTTGCTGGCAAGTGCCACCCAAGGCAGTACGCGGATACCGACAAAGGTTGCCAGCACCGGGATGTTGGCGCCATTGAGACCGGTCCCTGGCGCATAGGGCGTGGTCGCGCAAGCCCGCTGCTTATTCAAGTGTTTCCAGAGCCGATAGACCATCCACAAGACAAAGGCCTGGAAGCCGATGACCAGCGGCGCTAACACAATGTATTCCCAATCCATGGTCCTGACTCCGTTTCAGCGAGTAGTCACCAGATGCGCCCCGAACAACATATAACAACTGCCGGCAAAGCGGTCCAGCCACTTGCGCGAGCGGCTATAGAGATTGGCCATGCGCTCGCTGGAAAACACCAGCGCCACACAGGAGTACCAACTGAACGACAGCGTCGCCATGGTGATGACGGCCAATGTCAGAAGCATCGGTGAGGGTGACGCCGGCATGGTGGAGGCAAAGATGGTGGCGACAAACAACGCCGCCTTGGGATTGGACAGATTGCCCAGCAAGCCCAGGCGCCAAGCGGAAAACAGCGAGCGCCGGGGCTCGTCCGGCAACAGGTTCTGATTCATGGCTGGCGTCGAGCGCTTGAACAGTTTCAACCCCAGGTAAATCAGGTAGCAGCCGCCAATGATTTTGAACGCCAGATACAGCATGGGCGCAGCGGTGAACAGTGACTTGATGCCCAAGCCACCCGCCAGCCCCCACATTACCGTGCCGGTGGCCACGCCTACGGACGCCACTACGCCGTGCCGGCGCGAACCGCTGGCCGCCAGCTGCGCAATATTGAAGAAGTTGGGCCCCGGCGTCACTACCGCGACGGTCCACAGCAATGCCAACGAGAGCAACGGTGCAATATACGGCAGGTTGGAAACAAGCATCGACGGTCCATCCACGGCGGGTTGAAAAACGTGTGCGGCTACAGATCGGGCTCGGGTGTATGCACCAGCAGGTCACCGGGCTGACAGTCCAGGTGGGTGCAGATGGCATCCAGTGTCGCGAGACGTATGCCCTTGACCTTCCCTTGCTTGAGCAGCGACAGATTTTGTTCGGTGATTCCTATGGCGGCCGCCAGGTCCTTGGATTTGACCTTGCGCCGGGCAAGCATAACGTCCAGCTCAATCACAATTGGCATGCTGATCTCAAACAAAGGTACGGTTTTCGGAATCCACTTCACTGGCCTGCCACAGGATACGCGCGATCACCGAGATACAGGCAGCGAGAAACAACGCAACGAAACTGGGCGCAGTGACACTCAAAGTGAGCAAACGCTGGCCCACCGGCTCATTCATGCTGACCCAGACGCTGAGCAACGGCTCACACAAAAAATCCAGCAACACCCACACCGCCACCGCCCGTCCCACTTTACCCAAGCGCTGCGCTGCGTCACTGGAGAAATATTCTCCCCTGGCGTAGCTCTGAAACAGTCGGCGCAGATGATTCAAGCCAGACACCAACGCCATCAAGGGAATGCTGGAGAGCACAATACAGCCCAGGATCTGCCACCCTGGAAACAGGGCCACCTGCCCGGCTCGCCCTTGAATCTGTCGATCACTCAAAGCGAAGCCAAACCCCAGCCCATCCGCCGATGAACCCAACACCGGAAACAGCCACAGAGCGGTATTGAGCAACAACATGGCAACAATCAGCAAGAGGGTGATCAGCGACATGCGCTGACTGAGCTGGGCAAGACGTTGGGAGTTCATAAGTAGCCTCATTGGAGAGAATGCGAGAGGCAAAATAATAGATTAATTATCGTAAAACAATAATTATTTAATGCTAATCGTTATCTCACACCAAAAACTCATCCGCATGATGACCTGCACGACATGCCTGGGACGCCGCACAATCGTTCAAGACCCCGGCAGACAGTGGATTCAGACTGGGTTAACGTGTTTCCACCTCACCTTGCGACAAGCCACCATGGGCAAACCGACTACCAACATCGACTGGCTGCACCGCGCGCCCCACGCCAGTGGCCTGGAGCGTATCGAGGCGTACTTTTCCGGGTTCGGCTTCGATCCCCATCGCCACGACACCTACGCCATCGGCCGCACCCTGTTCGGGGTGCAGAGTTTTCATTACCGCGGCAACAAGACCCACAGCCTGCCCGGCACCACCATGGTGCTGCACCCCGACGAAGTCCATGACGGTTGGGCCAGCAGCGAGGAAGGTTTCAAGTACCGGATGATTTATGTGGAGCCGGCACTGATCCAGCAGATCCTCGGCGGCAAGCCATTGCCGTTTATCCACAATGGCCTGTCACGCGATCCGTGGTTGTACCGGGCCAGTGAGGTACTGCTGCAAAGCCTGGATTGCCCGATTGATCCGTTGCAGGAACAAGACGCACTGTTCGACCTGGCCCAGGCCCTGAACAACGCCTCGGGGATCAACATCGTCCGCAAGACCTTTGACTACCAGGCCGCCGAACGTGCCAGGGAGTTTATCCACAGCGCCCTGGGTCGCCCCATCACGCTGGAGGAGATGGCCGCGCACAGTGGTCGCGACCGTTGGGCGTTATCGCGGGATTTTCGCCTGTTGTTCGGCACCAGCCCCTACCGCTACCTGACCATGCGCCGCCTGGACCTGGTGCGGACCTTGATCGGTCAGGGGCAATCGTTGGTGGATGCTGCGCTGACCGCCGGGTTTACCGACCAGAGCCACATGACCCGCCAATTTCATAGCACCTTCGGGTTGCCGCCATCACGGTGGGTGAAGATGCTCGGGCGCTGATGCGTGACTTGAAATACCGTCGAGTGTGGGAGCTGGCTTGCCTGCGATAGTGGTTTTCCCAGCACAACTTTTCCGTCTGACACACTGCAATCGCAGGCAAGCCAGCTCCCACAATTGACTCAGGTCGCTTCCAGACTCGGACTCGGCTTCAGAGCCACAGGCTTGAGCCGCAGCGCCAGCACCGCCCCCGCCAAGGCAATCGCCGCACTCCACCACATTGCCAGCTCAATGCCCGATGCCTGAGCCGCCCCCGTCCCACCACCGGCATTGGCCAACGACACCAGCAACGCCAACCCCAGCGCCCCGCCGATCTGCTGGCTGGTGGACGCCATCCCCGCCGCCACGCCCTGCTCCCCCGGTTTGATACCAAGGCCGGCAGAAACCCACATGGCAGTCCAGGTCATGCCCTGACCGACACTCAGAATCAATATCCCCGGCAACAGCGGCCAGAACCCCGCGCCCGTCGGCAACGCCAGGCACACCAACGCGATGCCCAAGGCACCGGCCAGCTGACCGCTGACCAGGGTGGTGCGCAAGCCAAACCGCACCAACGAGCGCTCGGCCAGCCAAATACCCAGGGTACACACCAGCGTCGCCGGCAAGAACGCCAACCCTGACGCCAACACGCTGTAGCCGTAGACCTGTTGGTAGTACACCGCCAGAAAGTAGTACTGCACGCCGAAGCTGCTCATGAACACTGCCGTCAGCACCATCGCCATGCGCAACTCGCGATAGCCGAGCAAACGCAGCGGCATCAGCGGGTCACGGCCCCGGTGTTCAATCCAGGCGAAGAGCCCGAGCAACGCCAGCGCCACCACCATGCAGCCCAGCGTGGCAGGCGCCGCCCAACCCCATTCCGGCCCTTGCACCAGGGCAAACACCAACAGGGTGCCGCCCACTGTCACAGTCAACGCGCCGCTGATATCAAAACTGCGTCCGCGAGCGCGCTCCCCGTCGGCGGGAATCCAGTGGCGGGCCGCCACCGCGCAACCCCCCGCCAGCGGCACATTGACCAAAAACACTGCCTCCCAGCCCCACCATTGTGTCAATACGCCACCCAGCAAAGCCCCCAGGGCCAGGCCCGCCGCCGACGCCGCGCTCCACACCGCAAAGGCCCGGTTGCGTGCCGGCCCTTCGGCGTAATAGGTGTTGATCAGCGCCAGGGTCGCCGGGAACAACAATGCGCCGCCGACACCCTGGACCGCCCGTGCCAACACCAGCAGCAACGCGCTGCCCCCCAGCACCGCCGCCAGCGACGACAGCGCATACAAGGACTGGCCGAGGATGTACAAACGCCGTTTACCCAACAGGTCCGCCGCTCGCCCACCCAAGAGCAGGAAGCCGCCAAACGCCACGGTATAGGCACTGACCACCCATTGCAGTTGCTGGGCAGAAAACCCAAGGTGGCTGCCGATTTGCGGCAGCGCAACAAACACGATGGTTGCGTCCAGGGCGATGATCAACTGCGCCGTCGCCAACAGCGCAAGCATCCAGCCCGAAGGGCGCGTCAAAGAAGTAGCGGGCATCACAGCGTCCTGTCCGAAAATGAAGTGCGGCCAGTGTCTTTCATGCGCAACAGATGATAAATAGCCACTTCACTCTTTCAGTAATGACTTTAATCATGGATCTGAACGCTGTTCGCTTGTTGGTTCGGGTGACCGAGACCCGTAGTTTCACCCGCGCAGCCGGTGACTTGGGCCTGACGCAATCAGGCTTGTCCCGGGCCATTTCCCGGCTGGAAAGCGAGTTGGGCGTGCGCCTGTTGCAGCGCAATACCCGCAGCGTCAGCCTCACGCCCGACGGCCAGATGCTGTACGAGCGCAGCGCACCGTTACTCGCCGAACTGGCGGAAGCCGAACGGCAGATGCTCGACCGCCGCTGCACGCCCTCCGGTCTGCTGAAGATCAGCACGCCGTCGCTGTTCGGGCGCAAGGTGGTGATGCCAGTGATTGGCGAACTGACCCAGCGTTTCCCTGACCTGTGCATCGAAGCGGTGATGACTGACCGGTTGGTGGACATCGTCGACGAAGGCTTCGACGCCTTGCTGCGCACCGGCGAAATCCAGGATCAGCGCCTGATTGCCCGGGCGCTGCCACCGCTGCGTTGGGTCACAGTCGCCTCGCCCGCGTACCTGGCGCGCTTTGGTACGCCACACACTGTTGATGCACTCAAGGATCACAACTGCCTGACCGTACGCAACCTGCGCAGCGGTCGGCTGGTGGACTGGCAGTTCATGTTCAATGGCAAGGTGCGCGATGTCAGCGTCGAGGGGCGGCTGATCTTCGATATCGGTGACGCCCTGGTGGACGGCGCGGTCGGCGGTTTTGGCATCGCCCAAGTGATGGACTTCGCCGTGCGCGAAGACCTCGCCGCCGGCCGGCTGGTGCCATTGCTGGAAGACTTCGCCGGCCGCAGCCGGGCGCTGTCGCTGGTCTATCCGCCCTCCCGGCAATATTCACCGAAGTTGATGGCATTTGCCGAGGCGTTGAACCAGGCGCGGTGGTAGGCCTCAGACGTCGAGCTGGTGCCCAACCACCGGCTGGCCAATCGTCAGGAAATGCCCGCCCGCCACATGGTGCAAGGTGCGCAGTGCGTCCTGGCCTTCGAAGTGCCAGCGGCCATCGCTGAACACTCGTTCGTCAGCCTGGGCGGCGATGACTTCGGCGAGGAACAGGTCATAGGTCTGCTGGTTATGGGGCTCGGGCAACAGGCGGCATTCCAGCCAGGCCACACAGCCTTCAAGCATCGGCGCCTCGGTGTGTTCGCCGGTGAAGGCCTGCAAACCATAGGCTTTGAACTTGTCCCGATCGCTGCCGGTGGTGTTACCCACGGTCTGCACAATATCGGCCTGGGCCACGCACGGTACGTTGAGCACAAAGCTGCCGGCCCCCTCAAGCAACTGCCGGGTCCAAGTGGCCTTGTCCAGTACCACCGCGACTTTCGGCGGTTCGAAATCCAGCGGCATCGCCCAGGCGGCCGCCATGATATTGCGTTGCCCATTGTGGGCGGCACTGACCAATACGGTCGGCCCATGGTTGAGCAAACGGTAGGCCTTGGACAGCGGGACGGGACGGCGATGGGTAAGGCTCATGGAGGGTCTTCCGAGGCTCGGGGAAAATCCAACGATACCTGAAACTTGAATCCACCGGCCGGATCATGAGATGAAGAAGGCACGAGTGACACTGACCGCGAGGCTTGCCAAGGATGAACCTGACATTGACGCCCCCACAGTGGGATGACATGCACGAAATGCTGGCATTCGAGCTGGCCAACCGGGCGTTTTTCGAAAGCTGGATCAACGCCCGCCCGGACGCTTACTACAGCGTCGACGGCGTGACCCGAGCCATCGAAACCGCCTTGCAGGAAGCCCGCGAAGATCATACCTATCAGTACCTGGTGCGTGAGAACGGCCTGCTGGTGGGACGACTCAACTTCACCCAGGTGCGGCGCCGCTACTACCATTGCGCGTCACTGGGCTACCGTATGGGCGCCGAGTACACCGGTCGCGGCCTGGCTCGGCAGGCGGTAGCCCTGGGATTACAGAAGGCCTTTCAAGACCATGGATTACTGCGTATCGAAGCCACGGTGCGCCCGGAAAACCTGGGCTCGGTCCGGGTGCTGGAGCGCAGTGGCTTTACTCAGTACGGCCACTCGCGCAAAAGCTTTCTGCTGCATGGACAATGGTTCGACATGCTGCACTTTGAAATCCATGGAAGTGCCTAAGTGGCCAACTGATTCGCAAACTGCCCTACGGCACTGACCACTTTCTGCACAGCCTCAACTGCCGTTATTACGGCACATGCCCATCACCTGATACTCCAGGGTATTGAGCTTGCCGGTGGAGTCTTCGTAGGTCATGCGTGACGGCACCACCTCGCACGCACGAATCGGCGGCGTCACGTTGACCACCTTGGCAATGTCCAGCTTCATGCCGTAGCGATAAGCCTGGACTTCGGGGGCTGGCTTGCCTTTTTTCTCGGCATACAGGGCCATGGCTTTCTGGTTGTTGTCCATCAACTGGCTGAAGGTACGGTCACCACCGCCCTCGGCCATTGCACCGAACGACAGGGCCAGGACCAACGCGCCTATTGTGACGTTTAGGGTATTCATGGGGTGTTCCTCGTCTGAAATATTCAGTACCGAGGTTAACGAACGAACCCTGTCAGGAGCGTCACCGAGAGATTACTTATCCGTTATGTACGGCCGAACTTCCAAAATTGTAATCCTTGCGCCACCTCGCCGTTATCTCGTGTTTGCAACTATCAATCTGGGCCAAACCAACAATAACGCCCACTTAATAAAAGGCTGATAGCTGCCAATACCGAGGAGCGAAACATGTGCACTAACCGCAAACTTTCCCTTTCATTCATTGCGGCCCTGGCGGGCTGTACGCCGCTGGCCGCCATGGCCGTGGAAGAGCAACCTGAGGGGTTTATCGAAGGCAGTACGTTGAACGTGCTGGCCCGTAACTTTTACTTCAACCGTGATGACCGCAAGGGCCAGTCCAGCCCCACCGGCAACGGGTATTCGGAAGCCTGGGCCCAGGGCCTGATCAGCAAGTTCGAATCCGGTTTTACCCAAGGCACGGTCGGTTTTGGCCTGGACGCCTTCGCCATGTACGGCCTGAAACTGGACTCGGGCACCGGTCGCAGCGGCGGCAAGGGATCGTTCGGCGTGCTGCCGGTGGACAGCGACAATCGTCCCGAAGACAACTACAGCAAGCTCGGCGGTGCCCTGAAAGTGCGCCTGCTGGACACCGTGATCAAGGCTGGTGATGTATTCCCGCAAACGCCGGTGGTGCATTACGGCGACTCGCGTTTGTTGCCGGAAAGCTTTCGCGGGGTCACCGCGCAAAACACCAGTTTCGACGGCTTGACCCTGCAAGGCGGACGCCTGCATGCCATGAGCCAGCCCAACGCCAGCGGCATGAACAATGGCTTCGCCACTTTCTATGCCGGCAAGGTGGATTCGCCTTGGATCGGCTACTTCGGTGGCGACTACGAGGTCAACCCGAATCTCAGCGTGAGCCTTTACAGCAGCCGCTTGAAGGACGCCTGGGATCAATATTACTTCGGCACGGCAGCCAGCTACCCACTGACGGATGAGGTGTCATTGTTCGGTGGCTTCAACTATTACAACGCTCAGGACGAAGGCAAAAAGCTGCTGGGGGAATTCAATAACAACATCTGGAGCGCCAAGGTGGGCGTGAAGATGGGCGCCCACAAACTGGCGCTGTCGCACCAGCGCAACAACGGTAATGACGACTTTGATTACCTGCGCCAGTCGGACTCGATCTTCCTCGACAACTCGATCCAGTACAGCGACTTCAACTCGCCCAAGGAACGTTCGTGGATGGTTACCTATAACCTGGACATGCAGCCCTTCGGCATTCCCGGCCTGTCCTTCATGACCCGTTATGGCAAAGGCACCGGAGGCGATTACAGCAATGCCAACTCGGTGTATATGCGACGTGATGCAGCCGGTAATCCGTTGACCGATCAACGTCGGTGGGAGCGGGATATCGAGGCCAAATACGTGGTGCAAGGCGGCAACCTGAAAGACCTTTCGCTGCGGGTTCGCCAGGCAACAGTGCGCTCCAGTGCCTTTGAATCGGACCTGGAAGAACTTCGCCTGATCGTCGAATACCCGCTGGCGATCCTCTGATACATCTCAGCGGCAAGTGCTTACATTCACTTGCCGTTGACCTACATCTGTTCACAGTTTGCAGCCTGTCAGAACTGTAATATCGCCCTCACCTTCTCGTTAAGTTGACCTTCATATACTGGCCGCATCGCCCAGCCGAGGTTTTTTTTCAACTAACGGCACAGGCCTTGTCTGGAGAGTATTAATGAAGCCATCTGACTTGTTATTGATCAGTTTCCTGGGCGCCATTTCAACCACAGCGTTGGCTGACGACGGCAGCGACCGCTCCAAGCAGTTCCTCGCTGAGTTTCGCCAGCAACAGCAGCAGGTTCATGGTTCAGAAGCGGTAGCCCAGACACCGTCCGCAGAGACAGATAAAACTTCGAAAGAGGCTATCTGAACGGCGTACACCGAGCACATTCATCTCTGAAGCTTTTGTGTAGCTCCTTTGGAAAGAGATGAATTTTTAACGCCCCGATTGGGGCGTTTTTTTTGGCTTGGCTTTTGCCCTTGAGGGTCGCTTCGCAACCCATCGCAGCCTCGTGCCTCGGCAGCGGCTACAGAAAATATCTACTCACTTTATGCCGCAGTTGTAAGCGATTTGTCGAACTAATGTGAATGGGTCGACAACAACAGTGAGTGCAAAGGATTGCCCATTCATTCAAACGGATACCGGCTTCTCAATGGTCGTTACTCCGAGCCAGGACGAATTTACGCAGTGACGGTTGTGACCGATCAGCGTCGGCCTATCTTTACCGATTTCCATTTGGGCCGGTTACTGGTCAAAGAGATGAAGCTCGCCCATGAAGAAGGGAGTGTTTCTTCCTTGGCCTGGGTGATCATGCCCGAGCATTTTCACTGGCTATTTGAACTGCAGGAAAAGCCCCTGCCTCAGGTAATGTGCAGGGTAAAGTCCAGAAGCAGCCTGTCCATCAACCAATCAACAAAGACCAGCGGACGGCTCTGGCAAAAAGGCTATCACGACAGGGCGATTCGCAAGGAAGATGACCTGCGAACCATTGCCCGCTACATCGTAGCCAACCCTCTACGCGCAGGCCTGGTCAGAAAGGCCGGCGAATACGCATTGTGGGACGCGAGTTGGTTGTAGCCTCTGCCACCAGGCTGAGGGCGGTTTCAAGACCCTGACGACTGCTGCGCAGCCGATCGCAGCCTGCGACAGCGGCTACAGGTCAGTTACTCACGGGCTCTTCGTCCCGCCGGTGCGCCCAGTAGTACAACGCCGGCAACACCAACAGGGTGAGGATCGTGGACGAGATAATCCCCCCGATCACCACCGTCGCCAGCGGCCGTTGCACCTCGGCACCGGTCCCCGTGGCCAACGCCATGGGAATAAACCCCAGGGAGGCCACCAATGCCGTCATCAACACCGGCCGTAACCGGGTCAAGGCCCCTTCATTGATCGCCACCGATAACGTGCGTCCTTCCTCCCGCAAGTTACGAATGAAGGCAATCATCACCAACCCGTTGAGCACCGCCACGCCGGACAAGGCAATAAACCCCACCCCCGCCGAGATCGACAGCGGAATATCCCGCAGCCACAAGGCCATGATCCCACCGGTCAACGCAAACGGAATCCCGGTAAACACCAGCAGCCCATCCTTGAGGTTGTTGAACATCATGAACAACAGCCCGAACACCAACAGCAACGCCACCGGCACCACGATGCGCAGGCGTTCGGAGGCTTCTTTCAATTGCTCGAACTGCCCGCCCCAGGTGGTCCAGTACCCGGCAGGGATTTTCACCTGGGTGGTGATAGCCGTCGCGGCCTCTTCGACAAACGAACCTATGTCGCGCCCGCGCACGTTGGCACTGACGATTACCAGGCGCTTTCCGTTCTCACGGCTGATCTGATTGGGACCAAGCACCAGGTCCAGGCTGGCAACTTCCGACAGGGCGATAAAACCAATCTGCCCCCCGGCATTACTGGCCAGCGCAGGAATCGGGATCAACAACCGTGATAACCCGTCGATATCGGTACGCAGGGCGTCGGACAAGCGCACGACCATGTCAAAACGCCGGTCACCTTCGTACATCGTACCGGCCTGACGCCCACCCACCGCAACCGCGATGGTGTCTTGCACGTCACCAACATTCAGGCCAAAACGCGCGGCTTTGTCACGGTCGATGTTGATGGTCAGCACCGGCAAGCCGGAGGTCTGCTCCACCTTCACTTCCGAAGCACCTTTAAGCCCCTGCAAGGTCTCGGCAATTTCCCCGGCGGTCTTGTTCAGCACCGCCATGTCATCGCCAAACACCTTCACCGCTACATCACTGCGCACCCCGGAAATCAGCTCGTTGAAGCGCAGTTGGATTGGCTGCGACAACTCATACACGCTGCCCGGCACAATCGCACTGGCGCGCTGGATATCGGCGATGATGGCTTCGCGGGATTTCTTCGGATCAGGCCACTGACCCTTCGGCTTGAGCATCACGTAGCTGTCGGAAATGTTCGGCGGCATCGGGTCCGAAGCAATCTCTGCGGTACCGGTACGCGCAAACACCCGCTCGACTTCCGGCACCTTGGCCAGCAAGGTTTTTTCCAACTGCTGCTGCATCTGCACCGATTGCGTGAGGCTGGTGCCGGGCACGCGCATGGCCTGCTGGGCAAAGTCGCCTTCACTGAGGCTGGGAATAAACTCGCTGCCCATGCGACTGGCCACCGCGCCTGAAACCACGATGGTCATCACCGCCAGACCGAAGGCCAGCGGACGGTGCGCCATCACCCAATCCAGCACCGGCGCATAGGCCCGGCGTGCGGTGCGCATCACCAGGTTTTCTTCTTCCTTGACCTTGCCGGTGACAAACAGCGCAATCGCCGCAGGCACAAAAGTCACCGAGAGAATCATCGCCCCCAGCAACGCAATCACCACCGTGAACGCCATGGGATGGAACATCTTCCCGGCCACCCCTGTGAGGGCGAAGATCGGCAGGTACACCACCATGATGATCAGTTGCCCGAAGATCAGCGCCCGACGGGCTTCCTTGGCCGCTGCAAACACTTCATGCAAACGCTCGCTGCGGGTCAACAACCGGCCATGGCGCTGCTGGGCATGGGCCAGGCGGCGGATGGCGTTCTCGACAATCACCACCGCACCGTCGACGATAATCCCGAAGTCCAGCGCCCCGAGGCTCATCAGGTTGGCACTGACCTTGTTGGTAAACATCCCGGTAAAGGTGAACAACATCGCCAGGGGAATCACCATCGCGGTGATCAGCGCTGCGCGGATATTGCCCAGGAACAGGAACAGAATCACGATCACCAACAGTGCACCTTCGAAGAGGTTTTTCTTCACGGTGCTGATGGCTTTTTCCACCAGGTTGGTACGGTCATACACGGTGACAGCAACAACACCTTCGGGCAGCGAACGGTTGATCTCTTCAAGCTTTTTTGCCACCGCCTGGGACACGGTGCGGCTGTTCTCGCCGATCAGCATGAACACCGTACCCAGCACGACTTCGCGGCCGTTTTCGGTCGCAGCGCCAGTACGTAACTCACGGCCGATATCGACCTGGGCAACGTTACGCACACGAATCGGCGTGCCGTCGACGGTATTGATCACGATGTTGGCAATGTCTTCGATGGACGCCACTTGCCCCGGCGCGCGGATCAGCAACTGCTCACCGCTGCGCTCGATATAACCGGCGCCGACGTTGGCGTTGTTACGCTCCAGCGCGGTGACCAGGTCGGTCAAGGTCAGGTTGTAGGCCGCCAGGCGCTTGGGGTCCGGGGCGATCTGGTATTCCTTGGCAAAGCCGCCGATGGTGTTGATCTCGGCCACGCCCGGGACGTTGCGCAATTGCGGCTTGATGATCCAATCCTGGATCACCCGCAGGTCTGTCGGCGTGTAGGCAGAGCCATCCTCCTTGCGGGCGCCGTCCTGCGCTTCCACGGTCCACAGGAAAATCTCGCCTAACCCGGTGGAGATCGGCCCCATTCTCGCCTCTACCCCCTCGGGCAATTGCTCGCGGGCCACTTGCAAGCGCTCGTTGACCAGTTGCCGGGCAAAGAACAGGTCAGTGCCGTCCTTGAAAATCACCGTCACCTGAGACAAGCCGGAGCGGGACAGCGAGCGTGTCTGCTGCAACCCCGGCAACCCCGCCATGGCGGTTTCGATGGGAAACGTAATGCGCTGCTCGGTTTCCAACGGCGAAAACCCGGCGGCGGCCGAGTTGATTTGTACCTGGACGTTAGTGATGTCCGGCACCGCGTCGATGGGCAGTTTCTGGTAGCTGGCGATGCCGACACCGGCCATCAACAGCACCGCCAGCAGCACGATGATGCGCTGCTCGATGGCAAATTGGATAAGGCGCTCAAACATGGGAAATCACTCGCAGAGAAGGCGTATCAATGGGCGTGCTCGGCCGAGCCTTTGCCCAATTCCGACTTGAGGATGAAGCTGCCGACGGTGGCCACCTGCGCGCCGGCGTCGAGCCCCTCGCGGACTTCGACGAAACCGTTTTCACTCACGCCCAGTTCGATATGGCGCGTCATGAAACCGTCCACCGTGCGCACGAACACCGAGGGTTTATCCTCGACGGTCTGGATCGCTTCCTGGGGTACGGTGACTTTGGCCTGGTAGGTGTCAGTCGCTACTTGCACGGCCACGAACAGACCAGGGCGCCACGAGTCATCGGGGTTGGGCACGGTGACTCGCACGGTCGCGGTACGGGTTTGCTCACCCAGCAAGTTGCCGACATACGCCACCTTGCCCATGACTTCGGTGCCCATTTCGGTGGAGCTGACCTTCACCGGCTTGCCTACCTGGACCTTGTTCAAGTCCTTGGGGAACACACCAAAGGTGACCCACACCTGAGACAAGTCCGACAGGGTGAAGGCGTTGCTGGTCTCGCTCACTACCTCACCGACGCCAAGGTGTTTTTCCACCACTACGCCGTCGAACGGCGCACGCAGTTCATAGCGATTGCCACCTGCCAATACAGTGCTGCCGCTCAGGGCATTCATTTTTTGCCGGGCGTTGTTCAGGGCAATTTCAGCTTCTTGCAAGGTCTGGCGCGCCAACAGGTAATCCTGTTCGGCAGAGATCTTGTCCTGCCATAACTGGCGCTCGCGCTGGAAGGTAGTGCGGGCCAGTTCGACCCGGCGCTCGCTCGCCGCCAGTTCACTGCGTTGGTCGGAGATCTGCTGGCTGGCGATGACCGCCAGCAACTCGCCTTTTTTCACCGACTGCCCCAGGTTGACCTTGACCGACTCCACCACACCCGCCGCACGGGGCACGATGTGAGAGGTGCGGTCTTCGTCAAAACGTATCTCCCCCGGCAGTGACAGCACGGTGCTGATCTGCCGAGGCTGGGCCTGAGCCAGTTGAATGCCCGCGGCCTGGATTTGCTGGTCGCTGAGTTCGAGCTTGCCTTCTTCTTCCGGTGCCTCAGCGGCGGCGGCTTTTTCCTCAACCGCAACACTGGGGGCAGGCCGGAACAGGTCGGTTGTGACCACCACTCCTAGACCAATGGCCACCGCAACGGCCAAAGCAATGCCTTGTTTCTTGTTCATCGGGTACTCCTGAAAAATCAAAACCGGGCGAGGTCGCCGTAAATCCGTTCGATACGTACCCAGGCGTCGGTGGCCTGGGCCAGCGCGGAGAGGTATTGGGTACGCGCCGCAATCAAGGTGCGCTGGGCATCGAGGACTTCCAGGAAGTTGAACTTGCCCATCTCGAAACCACGGGTGGCGCTGTCCACCGCGCTCTGGGCAGCCGGAAGAATCACTTGGTTGAAAGAGCGCACTTCGCTGTTGGCCGTCGACCACAGGTCCAGGGCCTGGCGGGTGTCGGTGCGCAGCCGCAGTTCGGCGGCGTTGCGCAGGTCCCGCGCCTGGTCAGCTCGGCGGCTGGCGGAGAGCACGTTGCCCTGGTTGCGGTTGAACAACGGGATCGGCATCGACACGCCCACCACGTTCACTCGCTCACGCACGCTGGCGTCGTATTGGCTGCCGATGGACACGTCGAGGTTGGGAATGCGCTCGGCTTTTTCCAGGCCCAATGCTGCTTCGCGCTGCTGGATTTGCAGTTCGGCCAGGCGCAGTTCGGCGGTTTGATCCAAGCGCGCCAGCAACTGTGAAGACGCTGGCAACGTCGGCGCCGCCATGGCTTGCGACGCGACGGATTGGAAGTCGGTGCTGGCCGCCCCGGTAATCGCGGCCAGACGGCGGTAGGCGTCAGTCAGGCCCATCTCGGCGCGGCTGAACTCCAGGCGAATCTCCGAGAGTTGCACCTGAGCACGAGTAGCCTCCACTGGCGACGACTTACCTGCCGTGACCCGGCCATTGGCAACCACCAGGCCGCGTTCGGCCAACGCCAGTGAGCGTTGAGCCAGATCAAGACGCTCCTGAGCCCGTAGCGCACCGTAAAAACCTTCGATGACATCGGCCCGCAACACGTTGCGACGCTGCTCCAGTGTCAACGCCGCCGCGTCCTGGGCCCGCGATGCCACATCAATGCGCGCGCCACGCTTGCCACCCAGCTCCAGGGTCTGGGTCAGCTTAATGGTGGTGGTGCGGGAGTTGCGCCGCGTGTCTTCGGCATCGAAAGAGGCGACTGGATTGGGGATCAAGCCGGCCTGTTGTCGACCGCCTTGGGCAATGTCGATTTCCCATTGCGCGGCGGCCAGGTCCGGGTTGTTGGCGAAGGCGGTTTGCAGGGCCGAATCGAGGGTCAACGTCTGGGCTTGAGCGCCTTGAACCGTCGCCGTGCTAAATAACAAAACAGCGGACAAAGCGCCCGCCATCCACAGTAATTTTCTTACGTGAGTTGGCATAACAAGAGTTCCACGCCCATGAAATAGCGGATAAATCCAAGCACGGGCAATGTAACTTTCGTTACTTATCAGAGGGGTGGCCAGAACATTACAAATCCGTTATCAACCGCTCTATTACGGACCTTTGCTTTAAGATCCGGGTCAATCGAAGGCGACCCACACTTTCAGAAAAAGTTAGTTTCCACTTTCACCTTCAACACACTTTCCAACTCAACTTTATCTTCTTCATTAAACCGAGGGACTTTACCCATGCGCATTCTGGTTATCGAAGACGAGCCTAAAACTGCCGACTATTTGCACCAGGGCCTCAGTGAAAGTGGCTACATCGTCGACTGTGCCGCCACCGGCGCCGACGGTTTGCACCTGTCACGCCAGCACGCCTACGACCTGGTGATGCTGGACGTGAACCTGCCGCTGATTGATGGTTGGGATGTGCTCAGGCGCATCCGCCAGAACAGCAGTACCCGGATCATGATGCTGACAGCCCAGGGCCGATTGGCCGACCGGATCAAGGGCCTGGACCTGGGCGCCGACGATTACCTGGTCAAGCCGTTCGAGTTCCCCGAGCTGCTGGCCAGGGTGCGTACCTTGATGCGCCGCAGTGTGCATTCGCCGGTACCTGATGTGTTGCGGGTCGCCGACCTTGAGCTGGATCAGGGCCGCCACCGGGCGTATCGCGGCCTGCAACGCATCGACCTGACCACCAAGGAGTTCGCCCTGCTGCACCTGCTGATGCGCCAGACCGGCGTGGTGCTGTCACGCACGCAAATCATCTCGTTCGTCTGGGACATGAACTTCGATTGCGACACCAACGTGGTGGAGGTGTCGATTCGCCGCCTGCGGGCCAAGATCGATGACCCGTTCGAGCACAAACTTATCCACACCCTGCGCGGTGTCGGTTATGTGCTGGAGGAACGGGAATAGCCGTCAAGCATGCACCTCGTCGTGGTCGTCGTGATGAAAATCTTCACCTTCGACCTGCAACGTGACGTGGGAAATATCGAATTGCTCATGCAGCATTTCCGTCACTTGGGTGAGGATCTGTTGTTCAGTGCCCACGGTGGCATCTGCTACCAAGTGACTGCTCAGCACATTCTTGCCACTGGTCAGCGCCCAGATATGCAGGTCGTGCACGTCCTTGACCCCTGGGATCGCGCGAACGGCTTGCTCTACCTGATCGATATCAACACCGTCAGGCACACCTTGTAGCAGGACGTTCATGCTTTCCTTGAGCAGGGTCCAGGTGCGTGGCAATACCCAGAAGCCAATGGCCGCTGCCACCACCGAATCGACCCAGCCCCAACCGGTGAACATGATCACCACCGCTGCAATGATCACGCCGACGGAGCCAAGCATGTCGCTCCAGACTTCCAGGTACGCCCCTTTGACGTTGAGGCTTTCGCCGCTCGCCGCGCTCAACAGGCGCATGGAAATCAGGTTGACGATCAGCCCCAACACGGCAATTACCAGCATGCCGGTGGACTGAATTTCGGCGGGTGCCTGCAGGCGCTGATACGCCTCATAAAGGATATAGAACGCCACCGCGAACAGCAGCAGCGCGTTAAAAGACGCCGCCAGGATTTCAAAACGGGCGTAGCCAAAGGTGCGCTTGCGGTCGGCTGCACGCTTGGCCACCTGGATCGCCACCAGGGAAATCGCCAGGGCCAGGGTGTCGGTCATCATGTGCGCGGCGTCGGACAACAGCGCCAGGCTGCCGGTGACAAAGGCACCGATGACCTCGGCAATCATGAAGCTGCCGGTCAGCCCCAGGGCCATCCATAACTTGCGTTCGTGTCCGGCGCGTACCTGGGCGTGGCTGTGTCCTGCGCTCATGAAATGTCCTCGTGACTGAATGTGCGATTGATCATAGAGCTATAGGCCAAAACCACCGGCATGGTTTGCAAAATTGTCATCTTCCGGCCAGTTTGACGTTAGTTGGTTGCACCAAAACTGCGCACGGACGCTCTGGCACGGCTCTATCAGGTATGCTTTTCGAGCAGGAAACAAAAAGAAACATATTAGCCAACCTGTTCGATAAGGAGTCCCGTTTTGGAGTTATCGACTGCCGCGTGGATGGTTCACGACACCCGCCTCATGTTCTGCGTCCTGCTGGCCATCGCCAGCATTATTGTGCTGATCAGCGCGACCAAGCTGCCGCCGTTCCTGTCGATCCTGATTGGCACCTTTATCGCGGGCGTCGGTGCCGGGTTGCCGCCTGAAGAGGTGGCAAAGGCGTTCAGCAAAGGCGCCGGGGCGATTCTGGGTGAGGCCGGGATCATCATTGCCCTGGGCTCGATGCTCGGCGCGCTGATGGCCGAATCCGGCGCTGCCGACCGTATCGCCACCACCCTGCTGGGGTTGGGCAAGGGCAAGTCATTGCCTTGGGTGATGGCGCTGGTGGCGATGGTGATTGGCTTGCCGCTGTTCTTTGAAGTGGGCCTGGTGATGATGGTGCCGATCATCTTCGTCATGGCCAAGCGCTCGAACCAGCCGCTGCTGAAAATCGCCATTCCGGCGCTGGCAGGGATGACCACCCTGCACGCGCTGATGCCACCGCATCCTGGGCCGCTGATTGCTGTAGGCGCGCTGCACGCCGACCTGGGCCTGACCATGTTGCTGGGTTTTTGCCTGGCGGTTCCGGCGGTGATCCTGGCCGGCCCGCTCTACGGCAACTGGCTGTCCAAGCGCATGCACGTTGACGAGCCCGCCGACATCGGCGCGCTGTTCAGCGCCCCGCCCAAGGCGCCGCGCCAGCCAAGTTTTGGCGTGTCGCTGCTGATCATCCTGTTGCCGGTGATCCTGATGCTGGGCAGCACCTTGGCCAAGGTCGCCATGCCAGCGGAAAGCACGGTCGCCCTGACCCTGAGATTCCTCGGTGAACCGCTGATTGCCCTGGGCCTGGCGGTGATTGCCGCAGTGATTTGCCTGGGTTGGGCCAGCGGCATGCCACGCGCCGATGTCGGCAACACGCTGCGCAAAGCCCTCGCGCCTATCGCCGTGTTGCTGTTGACCATCGGTGCCGGCGGCGGCTTGAAGCAAACCCTGCTGGACGCCGGCGTCAGCCAGACCATCAGCAAGTTCGCTGAAGGCGCCCACATGCCGTATCTGTTGCTGGCGTGGTTGATCGCCGTGGCCTTGCGCCAGGCCACCGGCTCGGCGACCGTGGCCACCACTACAACGGCGGGCATCCTGGCGCCGATGATGGCGGGGCTGGCGGCGACACAAAGCTCACTGGTGGCCCTGGCGATTGGCGCGGGCTCGGTGTTCTTTTGCCACGTCAACGATGCCGGGTTCTGGATGGTGCGCGAGTACTTTGGCTTGCAGTTGAAGCAAACGATTTGGGTGTGGTCGGTGTTGCAGACCATTGTCTCAGTCGTCGGCCTGGTCGGCACCTTGCTGCTCTGGCACTTTTTGACGTAACGCCCATCAAGCCAGGGTGTGGCGCCTGCCAAAGTGCGCCGCACTCAGCACCCCGACCGCGCCCATCACTACGCAATACCCGACGCATATCCACGGGCTGGTCGGCATCAGCGCGATCAACATCAGCGGTGTGGTACTCGCCCACAACGCGTAGGCAATGTTGTAGGTGAAGGAAATCCCCGATACCCGAATCTGCGCCGGGAACAGGCTGACCATCACCGACGGCACCGCACCCACGACGCCGCAGCTCAAGCCGGCAATCGCATACGCTGCGCCGAGCCAGACGCCGCCCGCGATGAGGCTGGCATACAGGATCGCAATGCCCACCGGCAGTAACAGGCTGTAGACCAGCACCGCGCGCCAGGCGCCGATGCGGTCCACCAGCAAGCCGGCCAGTACACAACCGATGTTCAGGAAGACGATGCCCAACGCGCTCAGGGCGAAGGTGTGGCTGGCACTCATGCCAAAGCTTTTCTGCATCATGGTCGGGGTGATGACCACCAGTACCACCACCGCCGAGGTGAGGACGCAGGTGAGGATCATCGCCGGCAAAAGAGCATGGCGGTGTTCGCGCAAGACGGTACGCAGCGGCAGTTCGGCGTCGGCTTGACGACGGGCCTGCATCGCCAGGAACACTGGGGTTTCGCTGAGCCAGCGCCGCAGCCACACACCGATCACGCCAAACACACCGCCCAACAGGAATGGAAAGCGCCAGGCGTAGTCGAGAATTTCAGCGGGGGTGAACACTTGCGCCAACAACGTTGCCGTCAACGCCCCGAGCAGGTAGCCGAAGGTCAACCCGGCCTGCAGGAACCCCAGGGCATAACCACGGTGATTGGCCGGCGCGTGTTCGGCGACAAACACCCAGGCGCTGGGCACTTCGCCGCCCACTGCTGCGCCCTGGAGGATGCGCAACGCCAGCAGGATCAGCGGCGCGAAATAGCCGATTTGCGCGTAAGTCGGCATGATCCCGATCAGCAGACAGGGCAAGGCCATCATCAGGATGCTCAGGCTGAACACCCGTTTGCGCCCCAGGTGATCGGCGAAATGCGCCATCAGGATTCCGCCCAGCGGCCGTGCCAGGTAGCCGGTGACGAAGATGCCGAAGCTTTGCAGCAGGCGCAGCCACTCGGGCATTTCCGGCGGGAAGAACAGCTGGCTCAAAGTCAGGGCAAAAAATACGAAGATGATGAAATCGTAGATTTCCAGGGCGCCACCAAGGGCGGCCAGGCCCAGGGTTTTGTAGTCGGAGCGGGAGAAACGCTGCGCCTGTGGATAAGAAATGGCAGTCATGGCGAAACTCTGAATATTGAAGAGATAACGGTATGCGGGGGCATGGTCTACGCAAACCCTGGCGCGATCAACCCGGTAAGCGGAGGTTCTTCCAACCGACAATCTCTGGCGGCATACTCGATCACCCTCACGGACGAATGCAGGCCCGCCATGACGACCCCAGTGCAGAGTCAGCAACAAGCCGCCTTTGAAAGCTCGATCAAGGCGCTGCAGGCTGAAGTCGCCAGCATCGGTACCCACCTGAGTATCGATGCCAGCGCACGCCTGGCCTATACCCAGCGCATCAAGCTGATGGCTGATGATTTGCGTATGCAGGTAGCCAGCGGCCGCCTGACCTGGACCCAAGCCGCGTCCCAGGCGCAAGAGGCGCGCAACGCCATCATGGAAATCATTCGCGCGCGCAGCACGCCGGTTGGCCGGGCCATGGCCCAGCAACTGAAGAGTGAGGGCAAGACGCTCAACGAGCTGGTGGCGCGCAAAACCCTGCAACTGCATGGGCCGACGGCGGATTTCAGCCGTTTGTCGGCGTCACAGCAGAACGCGGTGTACGCCGAAATCGTCAAATCGGCTGGCAAGTCCAACCCGCGGGTTACCGCCACGATGCGCAACCTATCCCGCTTCGGACGCGGGCTGATTGTGCTGTCGATCGCTGTTTCGGTTTATAACGTGATGAATGCCGAAGACAAGACCCAGGCGGCGGGCCGGGAGATTGCCGTGACGGGTGCGGGAATTGTCGGCGGCATGGCCTCGGGGGCCTTGGCCGGTTTGGCCTGCGGGCCTGGAGCACCGGTGTGCGTCACTGTCGGCGCCTTTGTCGGTGGAGCATTGGCCGCTTTTGGCATGGACATGCTCTTTTAAGGAGACGCAATGATGCGGTTGGCTTCAGAGGTCAGCATCCGGCATCAGCCCGACGCCGATGAAAACGTGATTCCCACCAGCGAAGTACTGTTGCAGGGCATCGCCAGTGGCACTCTCGTCAGTGGTGCGGTACTGGAAGCCGCCGTGCAATGGCGTAGCTTTTACCTGCTGTTTCTGACGGATGATGTGCCATTTGAAGAAGGCCTCAACATTCATCTGCTCGACAAACGTGGCGCGCTGCAGGACTCGGCGACCCTCGGCGGGGCGTACAGCAGCGGGCATTTTCATGATTTGCTGCTGGGTGATGGCGACACCCTGAGCTTTCGGTTTATCGGCGATACCATCTGGCACCTGGAGCTGTTGCAGCACCCACAGTTTCGCTTACCACTGGTGTCCGAACCCGCTGGCGTCAGTCGTCGGCTGGGGTTTTCCCGGCACTTCATCCTGCGGGGCAATCCCAAGCCTCAGGCCAGTTGAAACGGACTGCCATTTTCTCTCCGGTTTGATTTACTGTGGGCAACTGAACCCAAGGGCCCTCCTGCGGCCCTGCGCCCCACCATAATCATAAAAATCTGGAGTAGCTTCATGGCCGCTGATATCGAAGATAGCCGCTATGCCCGTTTCGCCCTGCGTTGCTCGAACTTCGCCGAGCGCTGGTTTCCTGACTCCTGGGTGTTTGCCGCCCTCGCCGTGATCATTGTCGCCGTGGCGACATTAAGCATGGGCGCCGCGCCGACCGAGGCTGCCAAGGCTTTTGGCGATGGTTTCTGGAGCTTGATTCCGTTCACCATGCAAATGGCCTTCGTGGTGATTGGTGGCTATGTGGTCGCCAGTTCACCGCCTGCGGTCAAGTTGATTGACCGCCTGGCGCGTATCCCGAAAAACGGCCGTTCCGCCGTGGCGTGGGTGGCGTTGATCTCGATGGTCGCCTCGTTGCTCAACTGGGGCTTGTCCCTGGTGTTCGGCGGCCTGTTGGTACGGGCATTGGCTAGGCGCACGGATTTGCGCATGGACTATCGCGCCGCCGGCGCTGCGGCCTATCTGGGTCTCGGTGCGGTCTGGGCCCTGGGGTTATCGTCGTCGGCTGCGCAGTTGCAGGCCAACCCGGCCAGTCTGCCGCCGTCGATCCTGTCGATCACCGGGATGATTCCCTTCACCGACACCATTTTTCTCTGGCAGTCCGGTGTGCTGCTGCTGGCACTGATCGTGGTCTCGCTGATCATCGCCTACGCCACCGCACCGGGGCCGAACAGCGCCCGTGACGCCAAGGCCTGTGGGGTCGATCCGGCCTTCAATCTGCCCAAGCCACAGCCGCCGAGCCGTCCGGGCGAATGGCTGGAACACAGCCCGTTGCTGACGATCCTGCTGGCGTTGCTCGCGGCCGGGTGGCTGTTCCATGAGTTCTCGACCAAGCCGGCGATCAGTGCCATCTCCGGGCTGAACACCTATAACTTCCTGTTCCTGATGGTGGGCGCACTGTTGCACTGGCGCCCGCGCAGCTTCCTCGACGCCGTGGCCCGCGCGGTGCCGACCACCACCGGGGTGCTGATCCAGTTTCCGCTGTATGGCTCGATCGCAGCATTGATGACCGTGGTCAAAGGCGGGGACGGCCAGACCCTGGCTCACCATATCTCGACTTTCTTCACCTCCATCGCGTCCCACGACACCTACGCCCTGCTGATGGGCGTGTACTCGGCGGTGCTCGGTTTCTTTATTCCGTCGGGCGGCGGCAAGTGGATCATCGAAGCGCCTTACGTGATGCAGGTGGCCAATGACCTGCAATATCACCTGGGCTGGGCAGTGCAGATCTACAACGCCGCCGAGGCGCTGCCGAACCTGATCAACCCGTTCTATATGCTGCCGCTGCTCGGAGTGCTGGGGCTCAAAGCACGGGATTTGATTGGCTTTTCGTTCGTGCAATTGTTGGTGCATACGCCGCTGGTGCTGTTTCTGCTGTGGGCCTTGGGAACGACGCTTAAATACCTGCCGCCCGTGATGCCGTAAACGCTTCTGTCACATTGCCCGCTTAAACTTCACAGCGAAGCCCGGCAATGCGTCCTTCACCTTGATCGATTCCCCATCCGATCAAGGCGAGGAACGCGTTGCAGCGCGGCCACGCTGCAACACCCATCAGTCACACACAGAACCCTTACGCCACAAGACCTCGCCTTATTGACTGAAGCGTTTAAGCTTTGCCATATTTCGCCCCTTTTCAACGAAACATCCAGTAATAAATAAATCAAAAATAGCCGCGAGAAGCCTCGGATGACCGACGAAACAGAAGACCAGAACGCCTCCAAAAACACCGCAGGCACCCTCCCCGACTCCAGCCGTCGACGCTTTCTGGGTGGGGTGGCCGTACTCGGCGCGGGGGCGACCCTCAGCGCCTGCGGCGGTGCCGCTGAGCAGCCTTGCACACCGGTGGACCGCGAGCTGTCTCCTGCCGAACTGGACAAGGCCCTGCACGACAACGTGAAAACCGTTGTGGTGATCTACGGCGAAAACCGCAGCTTCAACAACCTGTTTGCGGATTTCCCCGGCGTACAAAGCCCGCTCTCCGCGCTCAAGCCTGCGGACTATCAGCAACAGGATCGCGACGGCAGCTTGCTGGACACCCTGCCCGAGGTATGGGGCGGCGTGACTCAGCTTGGCCCGCAGACCATTGATGGTGTGGTCTACCCCATCGCGACCCAATATCAGGAACACCTGCCCAACGCACCTTTCGCACTGAAAGGTCCGAACGGCGAAGACCTGCCGTTAAGCCTGATCACCCGTGACCTGTGGCACGTGTTCTATCAGAACCAGATGCAGATCAATGGCGGCAAGAACGACCGTTTTGTTGCCTGGGCTGATTCGGGGGCGCTGACATTCGGCTATTACCCGCAAACGCGCTACTCCCTGCGCCTGTGGGATGTCGCCAAGGAGTTCGTACTCTGCGATAACTTTTTCCAGGGTGCCTTTGGTGGCTCGTACCTCAACCATCAATACCTGATCAGCGCTCAAGTGCCGTTTTATCCGGACGCGGCTAACTCGGTGGCCAAGTCGCAGATCGCCATGTTGCAGAGCGACGACCCGACCGACACACGCCTCAAGCCTTTGGACAAATCCCCCGCCAGCGCCATGACTGGCCCACCCCAGTTTGGCCCCAGCGCCCTGACCCCGGATGGCTATGCGGTCAACACCATGGCGCCGCCCTACTGGCCAACCTGGATCCGCGACCCGGAACGCCCGGATTACGCCAAGCCGGACCTGCCCAGCGTGCTGGTGCCACAGTCCCACGAACACATCGGTGACAAGCTGTCGAAGAAGAATGTCGACTGGGCCTGGTACGGCGGCGCCTGGCAGGCAACGATTGACGAGCACAAAGACTCGGTGGCCATTCCGAAAATCCCCAGCTTTCAGTACCACCACCAGCCGTTCAACTACTTCAAGCAGCAAGGCCCGGAAAACCCGGTGGAGCGCAAGAAACGCCTGCGCGACGGTGGCTTGGGCGACGAACCAAGTACCAACCACTTCCTGGCCGACGCCCAAGCGGGCACGCTGCCTGCCGTGTCTTTCTACAAGCCCCAGGGCAACCTGAACATGCACGCCGGTTACGCCGACGTAGCCTCGGGCGACCGGCATATCACGCGCGCCTTGAAGGTGCTGCAGGAAAGCCCGCAGTGGAAGAATATGGTGGTGATCATCACAGTCGACGAAAACGGCGGCTGGTGGGACCACGTTGCACCGCCAAAGGGCGACCGCTGGGGGCCTGGGACACGTATTCCGGCATTGGTTGTTTCACCGTTCGCGCGCAAAGGCACGGTGGACCATACGGTCTACGACACCGCATCGGTCCTGCGCTTGATCACACGGGTATTCCAACTGGAGAAGCTCGATGGCCTCAAGCTGCGGGATGAGTCGATGGTCGCCCGGGGCCAGAAACCCATGGGAGACCTGAGCAACGCGTTGCACTTCAAGGTGTAACCGTTTTTGCCGAATGCCCGGCAAAAAACCGCATTTAGCCACGCGCGTTTCCTGGTCAACCGCTACTGTGTGAGGGTGGGCATTCATCCCGCGCAGACGGGCATTCGCTGACAAGGAACCAAGCATGTTTAAACTGACCAGGTTGTCCTTCACCCTGGCCGCACTCACCTTAAGTGCGGTCGTACAAGCCGATGTCGAGGTACCGCTGGGCACCCCGCAACGGGTCACCCAGTTGTTCGCTTACCCCAACAACTGCAGCGTCATCTGTTTTCGTCCGATGACGTTGGAGCAGACCGTTGAGCACTACCTGAACCAGAGCTTGCAACGTGACGGCTACAGCCGGGCCAAAGTCAGCGTAAAAACCGATCAGGGCAATGTCCTCGCTACATTCAGTGGTGTACCGGACAGCTACGGCCAGCCGTTGACCACGCTGCTGAACACGGCCGACCTCGCCTACCAAGGCGCCAGCAAACTCAACAACGACGGCAAGTGGCAGTTCAACTGGTACTTGTTCCTGCCGTTGGGCATGGCGTTGGAAAACCGCAAAAGCATCGAACTGATGCACTTTCCGCCGGATTACTCCCTGACCCATTTCCAGGACTACCTGGAGTCGGCCACCACCGACCGTTGGGCCACCTTGCTCACCGCCAACGGTATCCCGGCGACCCAGACGCCGGAGTACCAGACCATCATCGATATCGCCCCGATTGCCGCCCCGTCCACGGCCGGCAAGGACCTGGAGGGCGTCTACAGCTACTTCACCGAGTACCAGACGCGGATGGTCAAGGAACTCAGCCAACAGGCCAGCGGCTCATTACCCATGGTGGCGTTTGGCGCGCCGGTGCGCAGCTGGATCAAACAGCAATACGGGCAAACGGTAGGCGTACTGGGCCTGGCACAAATCAGCCCGACTGAAGACAGCAAGGTGGCGGTACTGGGTGCCAACCACCCCAGCTACATCTGGTATGCCGCCAACCCGAACACCTATGACGGCGACGAGCAAAAGGCCGACGAAGCCGGTTTGAAAGTCATGGGCCAGGACTTGAGTGCTGCCTGCTGGCAAGCCGCAATGGGACAGCGACCGGCCAGCGATGCCAACGTGCAACTCAAGGCCTGCATGAACACGTGGCAGGTGACGCGCAAGGAGCAGACCTGCGAACTGTTCTATACCTCGATTCGCGAGCTGACGCCCGAACAGGCAAATGCCAAGTGCGCCACGCCAGGGGTCAAGGCTCAGCTGAAACAATTGAAGGGGGCAGTTCCCGCCCCGTCCATTGGCGCCCCTGCCCTTTAAGGATCGGAGTTGTCTTACGCACCAGTTAGCCAATATCTACTGTCAGATTTGACAGTAGATATTGGCCATCACTTCAGCGAACCTTGAGGCGAACCCATCAGTTGCATGACTGGCATGCCCATTGCTGCCAACAGGTCAGAGCAGCAAAACTCAGGAGAGTGATGAAAACTCAAGCCATGGATAAGGCATCTGCTGCAAGTGACTGCCTTTACCCCTTTGCGGCCCTTCTCGATAAGCCTGGCTATCCGTCGACGCGCGATTTTCAGGTAGTACAGACTCGCTACGGTGCGGGGATCAAATCCAGGACCGCTTTCGACAGCCGTATACGTATTGCCAAAGTGTCCGGCTATGCGCTGGGCGAGCGGCAACTGCACACGCTGCAGATTTCTGCTCGTATCCACCTGCACGACCTGTGGTTCAGCGGCTTGCTGTCGCACTCATGCAACCCAAACGTGTTCCTCGACATCAGCGAGCTTGAGTTGTGGTCGATCCTGCCCATCCCCCGCGGTACGTTACTGACCATGGATTACGCCAGCACTGAAGATGTGTTGTTCCAGCAGTTCGCCTGCCAATGCGGCGAACTCAACTGCCGAGGCTGGATCACCGGCATGAAGGAGACCTTGAATGCCGATGGCCAGCTGTTTATGGAGCAGTGGCGCCAACGCAAACGCCCTTAAACCGCGCCGACCGGGCGCAGACGATATTGCGGCGGCAATTGCTCGAAACCACTGATGGTGGCGTTCAAACTTTTCCAGCGCCCGTCCTTGATCCCGTAGATGCAACCATGGATCGACAGGCTCTGCCCGCGGTGCCAGGCATTTTGCACAATGCTGGTGTGGCCGACGTTGGCCACTTGCTGGATCACGTTCAGCTCACAGAGGCGGTCAACCCGCTCTTCTTCCGTGGGCAATTGCGCAAGCACTTCGCGATGTTCGTAATAGAGGTCACGGATCGAGCGCAACCAACCGTCAATCAGGCCCAACTGGCGGTCCTGCATCGAGGCGCGCACGCCGCCGCAACCATAGTGGCCAGTGACCAGGATGTGTTTGACCTTGAGCACGTCAACGGCGTACTGGATCACCGACAAACAGTTGAGGTCGGTGTGCAGCACCACGTTGGCCACATTGCGGTGCACAAACAGGTCGCCGGGCAGCATACCGACAATCTCGTTGGCCGGTACACGGGCGTCCGAACAGCCGATCCACAGGTATTCCGGGGTTTGCTGGCGGGCGAGCTTGGCGAAGAATTCGGGATCTTCCTGTTTGATCGCATCTGCCCAGCGTTCGTTGTTATCAAGCAGGTCTTGTAGTTCGTTCATCAGGGAAAGCCTCAGGAATGATGCGCAGCTTTGACAGACGACCGCCTGTCGGGGTCACGCCCGGGATGCAGAAAGGCAAACTGTAATTACCTTGAATCTTAGTGGGTAGTGCCTGTCCACACACTATAAGCCCCACAGTATGAGGAAGGGTCATGACTGAATCACGACGTCCCTACGGTGCCCCCCAACCGGAGCCGATTGATGACAACGAGGACCGCATGGGCTCGATGCGGGAGCTGGACTTTGACGAGGAGGAGCCGACGACGGAGATCGGTGATGAAACTCCACGCCGAGAGCGCAAACGCTTGATGCCCGACGAACGGTTTCAAGAGGCCGTCATGACCGAGGACTCAACCGATGATGACATGAGCCCGCAAACCCTGATTCGTGAGGACGGCGCGCGGGATGCTCATGAAGAAGGTGACGATGAACCGGCCGATTGGGACCTGAGTATTGTCGATGAAGATGAAATCGGCGGCGGAAACGGGTGGGATGAAGCGGAGATGGCGGAGCGGGATCCGGTAGACGGCAATCGCTGAGGCACCATCGTCCCGACTATGAAAAACAGCCCCTGTGGGAGCCGGGCTTGCCCGCGATGCAGGCGCTTCGGTCTTTCAGTAACACCGAGCTGATGCTATCGCAGCATAGGTATCTACACATTTTTTGAATCCTGCAAAAACCCTGTAGCCGCTTGCGATGGGCTGCGTAGCGGCCCCTGGGGCGGTCCTGCGGCCCGCATCGCAGCCTCGTGCCTCGGCAGCGGCTACAAAAATCAGGCTCCTGCGCAATGGTGTAGATACCTATGGCTATCGCAGGCAAGCCCGCTCTCACATGAGGTGGTGCGTTTAATCGACGAGGGTGCAGGCCATGACCACCGCATCTTCGCGGCCACCCACGGCGGGGTAATAATCCCGCCGGCGGCCGACCTCGTTGAAGCCGTACCGCTCATACAACCGAAACGCGCCGGTATTGCTGTCACGTACCTCCAAAAAGCATTCCCGCGCGCTGGCCGCATAGGCCCGGGACATCAGGTGCTCCAGCAACTTCAGGCCCAGGCCGCGGCCCTGGTTTTCCGGCTTGACGGTGATGTTCAGCAAATGGGCTTCATCGAGGATGATCTGCACCACCCCGTGTCCCACCTGTTGCTCCCCGTCAAACATCAGCCAGATCTGGTACTTGCCCAGCCCATCGAGAAAAATCCCACGGGTCCAGGGATGGCTGAATGCCGCGTATTCGATTTTCAGTACGGCGTCGAGGTCCGCCTCGGTCATCGGGCGAAAGGATACAGCGTCACTCATCGGTACTTTTCCAACGCGCCATCAGCCGGCGCATGGCTTGCCAGACATCAGCCTTACGCTGTGGCTCTTCCATTAATAATTCCAGGCCCGGCAAGGCCCAGACTGAACCCAGGCCTTCAACCTGCAGTTCGCGGTACCAGGCTTCGGCATCGGCTTCCCCGGCAAAACGCACGGCGGGCAAGCCGATCAGCCATAGGCAAACGCACGGCTCATCTTCCAGACGCGCCGACACAAATCCTTGTACGAAGTCCCGCGCGGCGTCCGGGCCCTGGTCCATCGTGCCGCGCACCAACAGCGGCCAGCGCACCGGCTCGCCGACGATTTGCGGGCTGTCCGGCAGGCCCGCGGCACGCAACATGTCCTTGAGCAACAGATAGGCCGGGTCGCGGGTCTGGAAGCGCTCGCCGGTGGGCAATTCCACCAGCAGCAGGCAACGCCCGGCCCGCAACAGTTGCAGGGCAAAGCGCGGCGGCGGCACGACCGGGGCCTTGACCACCGGTACCGCCTCTTCTGCAGCGGCAGGTTTGGCAAGCGGCGACGGGCGCGGTACTTCAACCTTGACCCGCTCCGAGGGCCGAGTCACGGCTTCCACTGCTGGTTTGACCACAGCCACCGGCACAG
The DNA here is from genome assembly GCF_009724245.1 of Pseudomonas spelaei. Lineage (GTDB taxonomy): Bacteria > Pseudomonadota > Gammaproteobacteria > Pseudomonadales > Pseudomonadaceae > Aquipseudomonas > Aquipseudomonas spelaei. The sequence goes on from NZ_WNNK01000002.1 coordinate 436,399, forward strand.
CCATTTCCTCACCCGACGCCTCGAAAGCCTCGAACGGTTCAAGGGCTTCCAGCATCTCGGGCCGCGAAGGCGCGGCAAAGGGCAGTTCGGTGCGCGGCAGCCAGTTGACCACCTGCATGGCGGTCAAATAGGCGCGGCGGCGGGACTCGATAAGCAAGGGTCGGCCACTTGTGGATAACTAAAGAAAGGGGATTCTACCGCCCTTCGACGAAGATCGCCCGTAGTTGATCGTTTAAAACATCTCCCGGTCGCGCCCTGACCGGCTGTGGATAAATCTCACCGAGGATGCAGTACAATCGCTGCTTTTAATTGCCAACCAGCCGGCCATTCCCATGATCGAACCCAAGCGCGTCTTGCGCGCCCTCGCCGAACACTGGGCCCTGCTTGAGCCACTGTGCGAACACTTCGACCAAGGCACCCTGAGCCTTGCCGAGCTGCGCGCGCAACTGGCCGCCCAACAACTGGACAGCACACCACAGGACATCACCAGCCTGCTGGACGTGTGGATTCGCCTGGATATCCTGGTGCCTGTCGCCAAGAGCCCGAACCGTTTCGAGCTCAACGCGCAGATCCACGACTTCCTCGCCTATCTTCGCAAGGAGCACCGGCTAGGCCTGTGCCTGGAAATCGAAGCCTACCTGCGCCACCTCGAGCGCCTGGCCGGTTATATCCAGGACGCCTTCGACATCCGTGACGGCCACGACCTGGCCCGGCAACTGCGCTTGCTGGACATGCGCGTGCGCGACGTGCTGAAAAAACTCGCCAACGACGAACAGGCCCTCGCCGCCGTGGCCGACCGGGCCAAGACCAGCGACCGGCAGATCCCGTTGCGCCAGCGTTACGCCGAAGTACTGGCGACCTGGGACGAATACGTCGAACCGATGATTCAACTGGTCAACGCCGACGGCGCCTTCGAACAAGGTGTGCGCAAGGTCGAAAACGTGCTGTTGCGCATGCTCACCGAGCAGCAACGCCTCGGCCACCTGGTGGACGACGACATGCTGCTGCGCACCCATGCGCGCATCCTCGAAATGCAGACCAGCGCCCAACTGACCTTGCGTCACGCCCGCGAACTGCTGCTACCGCTACGTGAAGAGGCGCGCCGTCACAACGCCGTAACCCGTGGCGCCGCGCTGGCCTTGTCGGCCATCCGCCGCAAGGGCCTGGACGCCGTGCCGCAAGCCGCAATGCCGATGTTTACCCGGCCGCAAAGTACCTTTCTTGGCAGTGCCAGCCAGGTCGAGGCTTACGTTTACGCCTTGGCGAACTTCGAGCCTAAACCGGCACGTTTCCCCAAGGCGCACAAATCCCACAAGGGCGAAGCCCCGCGTGCGCCACGCACGGTCAAGGAAATGCTTGAGCGTTGCGAAGACGCCCTGCCGATGCCAGACCTGATGACCTGGCTGCTGGAGCAGGAACCGGACGGCGCGACCGATGAGTTGCTGTACTGGTTCTCGCGCCTGTCGCGGGAAAAGCGCTTCAAGCGTGAACGTCTGGAACGACGGGATTACCACACTCACGAGCACCAGGTCAGCCTGCGCTCCTTCGCCCTGCTCCCGGCCAGCATTGATACGGCCGAGCATTCTGCGAGCACCCCTTATGCATCTTGATCTATCTGAACTGTCCCAGCTGGCGCCGATCTTTCGCGAGCTGTTCAAGGGTTACCACGTCAGCCGCCGCGATCCGGAGCTGTACGCACAGCTGTCGAACTTCCAGGACCAGTACCGCACGCTGTTCAAGGCCCTTGGCTTTGAATTGATATGCGATACCCGGGGGTTCTACTACTTCGTCCCGGACACCGCGGTTGCCGCCGCGCAGGTCAACAAGACCGCCCAGCGCCTGGCGTTGTTCACCTTCATCATCGTTGAACATTTGGCCGACCAGGGTCGCGACCCGATTGCCGTGCTCGACGGCGGCAGCCTGGGCCGCGATGAATTGCCGTCCTTGTTGGAAAAGTACCGCGACCTGTTTATCCAGGCCGAGGTGCAGACCCAGGAAGAGCTGGAAGAAAAAATCATGCGCCGCATGACCCAGCTCGGGTTTGCCAGTGAAGAGAACGGTATCTACCGCTTCCTGCCGCCGATGCATCGCTTCCTTGATGTGTGCCTCTCCGTGCAGCAAGACCGCGACCTGGCGGCCAGCCTGCACAGTGTGTTGCCTTTGCCGGTGCCCGTGCTGATCGACGAAGACAGCGATGAAAAACTGCTGAAAACAGACGATCCCTTGGATTTGAGTGACTTCGCTGAAGAAAGCGAAGAAGACGCCATGGCCCGCGCCATTGCCGAAGAACAGGAGACCGATGCATGAGCAAGGAACGCTACGGCATTCGCCGCTTCGCCCTTTTGAACACCGCCGGTTACAGCCTGGGCTTGTTCCCGCTGGAAGAACCACTGTCGGTGTATGGCGCGAACAACCTCGGTAAATCAGCGTCGATCAACGCCCTGCAGTTCCCGATTCTGGCGCGCATGTCAGACATGAGCTTCGGCAAGTACACCCTGGAGCAATCCCGGCGTTTCTACTTTGCTACCGACACCAGCTACATCCTCGTGGAAGTCGCCCTGCCTCACGGCCCACATGTAATTGGTGTTGTCGGTCGCGGCCCGGGCGGCGGTTTCGGGCACCAGTTCTTTGCCTACGCCGGCAAGCTGGACCTGGCTCATTACCAGAAGAATGACACCTGCCTGCGCCAGAAAGAGTTGTTCACCAACCTTGAGCGCGAAGGCCTGAAAGCCTATGAGCTCAAGCCCGACGAACTGCGCCGTTTGCTGGTGGGCGGGCACACCTCGATCCCGCTGGACCTGACCCTGATTCCGCTGCGCTCCACCAGCGAACAGAGCCTGAAGACCTTCCGTGCGCTGTTTATCAACTTGCTGCACATGCGCGAAATCACTGCGGCCAAGCTCAAACAGTTGTTCCTCGATGCCTTCGAACACAGCCTGCGCTCCGGCAGCGTTGATTACATCGCCGCGTGCGAAGAAGCCTTCCGCGATGTACGACGGATGGAGCAGGACTACAACTCGCTGGTGGCCGCTGGTCCGCTGGTGGAAGCGCTTTCCAACGGTGTGAAACAGCGGGAGATCCTGCGGGGCAAATTGCATCGCCTGTCGCCGTTGCTGGACTCGTTGCTGGGCACCTGGTCGGACTACGCCAGTGCACGCAAGGAAGAACTGACGATTCAGGCCGAGCATTACCGTAACGAGCAAGATGCGCTGCAGAACGATCAGCGCGGCGGCACTCAGGAACTGATGCGCCTGGAGCGGGAAATCAGCGGGATTCAGCGCTGGTTGGGCGAACTGTCGGTGCTCAAGCATCGTTTTGCGCTGGTGGATGAAGTCAAGGTTCTGGAACAGCAACTGCTGGCGGCCAAGGATGCTCACGATGAATTGGCGGGCGCCCTGGCGCAGTCCCGGCAGTTCAGCGCCGAGGATCTGGATGAGCGCCTGCGGGACCTGGAAAAACGCTTGAAGTCCGTCAAGCAGCAACTCGACCACGCTGATAACAACAGCTACGCCAAACTGCGCGAAGAGTTTTCCCAACAGGATGTCGAGCGCCTGATGCGCCTGTTCAACAGTTCGTTGTTCAGCTTGCCGCTGGGTGAACATGGCATCACGCTGGATGAGGACGGCCAGTGGGTCAAATCCCTGGAGCTGATCCTCGATGGCTTCAAGGGCGAACGTTTTGAAGTGCCGGGGCTATCCATCGATATCTCGCACATCGAGCCACCGGCGTTGCAGGCCCTGGCTGACCGCGCGGCATTGCGCGACCAGAAAGAACGTCTGGAAAAAGAACTCAAACAACTGAAAACCCAGCAAGCCGTCGCCTCTGACCGGGCAGCGAGCAAGACCCAGACCGAAGCGCTGTACCAGCAAGTACTGGATGCGCAGAAAGCCCTGGAAGACTTCCGTCGTGCCCAGACGCTGAGTGCGGAGGAAGGCGAGAAGCTGGAAAACCTGGCGCAGATGGAAGCCGCTCAGGACGAGTTGAAGCGCTCCAGCGATGCGTTCACTGAGCGCGTCCAGCAACTGTCGGCCAAGCTGCAGTTGGTGGGCCGGCAGATCGGCGACATGGAAGCCAAGCAACGCACACTCGATGACGCCTTGCGTCGTCGCCAGTTGCTGCCGGCAGACTTGCCGTTCGGTACGCCGTTCATGGACCCGGTCGACGACTCCATGGACAACCTGCTGCCGCTGCTCAATGACTATCAGGACAGTTGGCAGGGTTTGCAGCGCGCTGACGGCCAGATCGACGCGCTGTACGCACAGGTGCGCCTCAAAGGTGTGGCCAAGTTCGACAGCGAAGATGATATGGAGCGCCGCCTCCACTTGCTGATCAACGCGTATGCACACCGTACCGACGAAGCCCTGACCTTGGGCAAGGCACGACGTGCAGCGGTGACCGATATCGCGCGCACCTTGCGCAATATCCGCAGCGACTACGACAGCCTTGAGCACCAGTTGGCATTGTTCAACCGCGAGATCAACAAGCGTCAGGTCTCCAACCTGCAAAGCTTCCGTATCGTGCTGGCGCCGAACAAGGAAGCCCTCAAGCATATCGACCAGATCATCCACAGTGCCGGCCAGTATGAAGAAGGCGAAACCCTGTCGGTGTTCGACCTGAGCCAGAGTGCCGAGCAGGACAACAAGAACGAAGAGGCCAAGGAATACCTGGCACGCCTGGTGGCGGCGAATCATAACCAGTTGGGTCTCAAAGACCTGTTTGAGCTGGCGTTCGAGATCACCAAGGTCAATGGCCAGCCGATCATCCACACTGACATCGATGGTGCCGCGTCCAACGGCACCACCATGACCATCAAGGCACTGACCAACATGTACTTGTTGCTGCACTTGATGGACCGCGACCAGGCCGGTCGTGTGCGTCTGCCGTACTACCTCGACGAGGCTGCAGACATCGACGAGAAGAACCAGGCGGCATTGCTGGAAACCAGTTTGCAACTGGGCTTTGTGCCGATCCTGGCCAGTGTGAAGCCGCAGGTTTCCGCCCAGGTGGCGATTGACCTGGAAGGCGGCAGCGGGCCAAACGGGATCTACATTGATGAGGCGGACTGGAAGTACATTCGCCGGCATGATGTGGTGAAGGCGACCGTTAACGTGCAGGCAGATGAGCCGGAGCTGGATGAAGTCTGATCGGCTGCACTGAAACGCAAAAGGCCGCGATCCATTGGATCGCGGCCTTTTTTGTGGAGTTGTGTAGCGTTTTTCAGGGCCTCTTCGCGAGCAAGCCCGCTCCCACATTTTGAATGTTTTCACAGAGAAAAGTGTGGGAGCGGGCTTGCTCGCGAAGGCCGCGCCTCGGTCTATTTGCCGAGCGGGATTTTGGGTGCCCAGGTCAGCCACTCTTCCTCGAACTGGTCGAACAACGGGAACGTCTGCTCAGCACGGGCCGGGTTGCCCATGCGCTCACCGTCCGGAGTCGCAAAGGCGATGCCGCCCTGGATCAAGGTCTCCAGGGACTCGGTGCGCACCGTCGCGCCCTTGAACAGGCCGAAGTCGACACCAAAGCCGCTGGTGTTCCAGAAACGGCTGCCACTGCGAACCAACGGTGCGTACTTGGGTTCGATCAGCACATGGACCAACACCCGATCCGCAGTTTGGCCTAGCTCGTAACCGGTGACCTTGCCCACCGTGACTTCACGGTAGGTCACCGGTACCCCGATTTTCAGCGAGCCACGACGGGCGGCGCTGAGTACCAGGCTCAAACCGGCTTCCTGCACATTGGTCTCAGGCGGTTGCGCCAAGGCCACGAAGTCTTTTTGCGGCCCGCTACTTTTCACGGCGGGCTGGACCTCGATGTATTGGCCGGTGACCAGGGTTTCCAGGTTGGAGGTTTTCATTATCCCCAACTCTGGCTTAACCACCCAGAACTGGCTACCGATGCGGGCAATGCGCTCCGGCACTTCGGTGATCCGTGCTCTGAGCAGCACCGACTGCATATCGGCACTGAGGTCGACGCTCTCGATCTTGCCCACATCCAGGCCCTTGAAACGAACCGGGGTGCCCATGCTTAAACCGTCGGCGCGATCGACCTTGATGGTCACCAGGGTGCCTAGCTTGTGGGCGGCTTCACGGTCAGGGAACAAGCGGAACCGTGGGATACGCTTTTTCAGCGGCACGTTCGGCTCAGGGGTTTCGAAGGCGATACCACCCGCCATCAGGCTTTGCAGGGATTCACTCTTCACCTGGATGCCGCCGGTAAGACCGCCAGTGAGCGTCACGCCGCTGGCATTCCAGAAGCGGGTCGAACCATTAACCAGGCCTTCGTACTCTTTCTCGATGTGAACGCCGATCACCAGTTGCTTGTTCTTGCGGGAGAACTGATAGCTTTGCACCGAGCCGACCTTGACCTGTTTGTAGAGAATCGGGCTGCCGACCTCCAGCGAACCAAGGCTCTCGGTGAGCAGCACCATGTGCAGGCCGGGGGAACGCAGGTCCAGCGGTGGCGCCTTGGCTCGTGCGACGAATTCCCGTTGCGGGGCGCTGCCCTTGTCACCCGGACGGATGGCAATGTAGTTGCCTTTAACCAGCGCTTCGAGACCGGTGATACCGGCCAGGGAGATCGAGGGTTTGACCACCCAGAACTGAGTGTCCTGGACCAAGTAATCTTCGGCCAATGGATCCAGGGTCAACTCGGCATTGGCGTTGGAGAGGTCGGAGGCGACCTTCAATGTTTTCAGGCTACCGACCTGGATGCCCTTGTACATGACGGGTGTACGACCAGCCTGTAACCCTTCGAAGTCGCTGAGTTGGACCTTGACCCGGATGCCTGCGGCGGCGGCGTCGAAGTCTTCGTACAGACGGAACGGCAGGCTCGGATCGGTGGGAGGACTGTCCTTGCGGTTCTCCGGCGTAGCAAAGGCGATACCGCCGGCGACGATGCTGGAGAGGGATTCGCTGCGCACTTTTACGCCGGAGAGGTTAGCGTCGATGCTGATGCCGCTGGCATTCCAGAAGCGCGTATGTTTTCGCACCAGGTTGGCGTAAGTCGGTTCGATGTAGACCTTGATTTCGACGGTGGTCTGATCTTCGGAGAGCAGGTAGCTTTTGACCTGGCCTACCTGGATCTGTTTGTAGAACACTGGGCTGCCACGGTTCAGGGAGCCGAGCCGTTCGGCCTTGAGGGTCAGGTGCAGGCCCGGCTTGGCATCGGATAATGGAGGCTCTTCGGAGAGCGCCTTGAATTTGCGCGTTGGCTCGCCGTCACCAGGATTGGCCGCGATGTAGTTGCCTGAAACCAGAGTTTCAAGGCCGGTGATTCCCGCCAGGCTGACGCTGGGCTTGACCAGCCAGAAACGGGTGTTGGTCTTGAGGTATTGCTCGACGTCCTTGTTCATCTCGATGGTAGCAATCACCCCGCGATTATTGCCTTCATCATCCAACGCCAGGGTTTTGACCTTGCCCACGGACATGCCTTTGTAGACCACTTCGGTCTTGTTGGCCTGGATGCCTTCCCCGCTTTCAAAACGGACCTGGATCTCGATGCCTTGCTGATTATAGGCGCGCCATCCCAGCCAACCACCGATGATCAGAGCAATCAAAGGCAACACCCAAATGGCCGACCAGTTGGAAGCTGGGCGGGTTTTAGCCTTAGGCAATTCATTCATCGTCGTCGTCCGACTCCGTGTTATCCCAAATCAGTCGGGGATCGAAAGTTACTGCGGCAAGCATCGTCAGAATCACCACACTGGCGAAAGCCACGGCCCCGAGATTGGCCTCGACGCTGGCAAATCGCCCAAAGTTTACGACCGCCACCAGGATGGCAATCACGAAGATATCCAGCATGGACCAGCGGCCGATGAACTCGATAAAACGGTACATGATAATGCGTTGTTGCGCGGAAAGTGGCTGGCGGCGTTGCACCGAGAACAGCAGTAGGCCAATGCCTATCAGCTTGAAGGTCGGCACCAGAATACTGGCGATGAACACGACTGCTGCAATGGGGTACATGCCGTGTTGAGCCAGCTGAATCACCCCGGACATGATGGTACTGGGGTCACCTTGACCCAGGGAGCTGGCGGTCATTATCGGCAACAAGTTGGCAGGGACGTACAGAATGGCGGCGGTGATCAGCAACGCCCAGGTACGCATCAAGCTGTTTGGGCGACGTGCATGGACCAGAGCACCGCAACGGGTACACGTTTGCTCATCGGCGTCCGGGTCTTGCTTGTTCAGTTCGTGACACTCAGTGCAGATCAGGATCCCTGCATCAATCGCCCGCATGAGCATCCTCTCCTGACAATGCTCCCCATATCTGGTGAGGTGACATCACCACCTCCAGCAAGACCTGAACCATTAATAGACTGATAAAACAGGCCAAGCCCAAGCCTACGTTGATGGAAGCCATGTCCGACAGCTTTACGATCGCGACCAGGACGCCCATCAAATAGACCTCAAGCATCCCCCAATCCCGCAGGTGGTGATAAATGCGGTACAGCAACAAACCGTAGCTGCGGCCAATGTTCCAGCGGATGCTCAGCAGCACGGCCAGTTGGCACAGCAATTTGAGCAGGGGAATACCCATGCTGCAGAGGAAGACCACTGCGGCAACGCCTTCCATGCCAGTATCAAACAGACCGACAACGCCACTCCACACAGTATCCTGAGAGGACTGCCCGAGTAGATTGAGCTCCATGATGGGTAAAAAGTTCGCGGGGACGTACAACAACAACGCAGCGAGTACCAAGGCCAGGCTGCGTTCAACCACATTGTGGCGGTGAGCATACAGCTCATAACCGCAGCGCTGGCATTGGGCCTTCTCACCGCGAGCAAGCGTTGGCTTGCGCATCAGCAAATCGCACTCATGGCATGCCACCAAGTCTTCCAGCGGTAAATCTGACACCGCGAGGGCATCAACCGGATCGGGCATATCGGACTCAGACTCTAAAAAGGTTAGGCGCCTATTCTAGTGTTCTGACTCAGAAATAACTGTGCAAAATTGTCGGACTGTTAGGAGCTGTTCTTGG
>NZ_WNNK01000030.1 GCF_009724245.1 Pseudomonas spelaei
AATAGCCGCCATTACCGCAGCAACGGATATGTCCCCCAACCCAACCCAACAACCTGAACCCTCCCTGAAGAATCTTCCTATTCCCCCTGCAGAAACTTTCCTACGGTTTACTCTCCCCGCATCGGGGCGTAAGCTTCCCGCGTTTTCATCAATAGCGGAGACCCTCAGTGGGTACTTGTTCGAGTGACAGTCGTCGGCCGGTCTCGGTAACCGGCACATACTTGGCAAGATAACGCGCATTTTCCTGTGCCGTTGTCTCGCCGAAAAAGCGAGAAGCGGCATCCCGTCACGGCCAGTCCTGGCCCGTGTCCCGAAGTCCTCTCATCGACGCTGAACAGTACGTGATGCCTCACATCGCGGTACTACGGACGCGCCTGTCGTTTGCGACAGGCGGGCCTATCCTGTCGTGCCCGTGACCCGGCCACGGCCCCAGGACGGTCGTACCTGCCCGAAGGTTTCCTCGCGCAGGAGTTACACCATGAAACTTACTCTGTTGAAAGAGTTCTTCGCCGGCTTCCTGCGGACCCGGCATATCGCCCGGCACTTCCGGCGCCTGGCCCTGTTTGAATCGCTGACCGACGCGAGTGTCAGCCGTGACGTGCCGCCGACCCTGGCACAAACCCTGGTGACGGCCGCCAATAGCGAGGCCGCGCCGCTGCTGGTTCGCCTGGGCAGCCATGTCGATGGCTTGCGCGTCCAGGAAGCCGATGCACTGCGGGTCCAGTACGGTCTCAACGAAGTCGAGCACGAGCAGCCGCTACCGTGGTGGGTGCACCTGTGGCACTGCTACAAAAACCCGTTCAACTTGCTGCTGACCTTGCTGGCGTTGATCTCCTGGCTGACCGACGACATGAAGGCCGCCACGGTGATTTTTTCCATGGTGGTGTTGTCGACCTTGCTGCGGTTCTGGCAGGAGGCCAAGTCGAACAAGGCCGCTGATGCCCTCAAGGCCATGGTCAGCAACACCGCCACCGTATTGCGGCGGGACATGGGCAATGAGCCGGCGCATGGCTTGGGCCGTTTCCTCGGTGCTGCGGCGCTGGCGGCCGAAGGGGTGCAGCGTATCGAGTTGCCGATCAAGCAGTTGGTACCGGGTGACCTGATCGTGCTGTCGGCCGGGGACATGATCCCGGCCGATTGCCGCGTACTCAGCGCCAAGGATTTGTTCGTCAGTCAGGCGGCGATGACCGGTGAATCCATGCCGGTGGAGAAGTTCGCCCAGCAGCAGGACGCCAAAACCCTCAACCCCCTGGACCTGGACAACATCCTGTTCATGGGCACCAATGTGGTGTCCGGCGCGGCCACGGCAGTGGTTCTGGCCACCGGTAACAGCACCTATTTCGGCGCCCTGGCGCAGCGGGTCACTGCGACGGACCGGGCAACAACCTCGTTCCAGCACGGCGTCAACAAGGTCAGCTGGTTGTTGATCCGCTTCATGTTCGTGATGGCGCCGCTGGTGTTGTTCATCAACGGTTTCACCAAGGGCGACTGGACTGAGGCCCTGCTGTTTGCGCTGTCGATTGCTGTGGGCCTGACCCCGGAAATGCTGCCGATGATCGTCACCTCGACCTTGGCCAAGGGCGCGGTGTTCCTGTCGCGCAAAAAGGTCATCGTCAAGCGGCTGGACGCGATCCAGAACTTCGGTGCCATGGACGTGCTGTGCACCGACAAGACCGGCACCCTGACCCAGGACAAGATCTTCCTCGCACGCCATGTGGACGTGTGGGGCGAAGAGTCCGATGACGTGCTGGAAATGGCTTACCTCAACAGCTACTACCAGACCGGCCTGAAGAACCTGCTGGACGTGGCGGTGCTGGAACACGTTGAAGTGCACCGCGAGTTGAAAGTCGGTACGGCGTTTCAGAAAATCGACGAGATCCCGTTCGACTTCAACCGGCGGCGCATGTCGGTGGTGGTGGCCGAGCAGGGCCAACCGCACCTGTTGATCTGCAAGGGCGCCGTGGAAGAAATCCTCGCGGTGTGCAACAACGTGCGCCACGGTGATATCAACGAGCCGTTGACGGATGAGTTGTTGGCACGGATTCGCCAGGTGACGGCAGCGTTCAACGAAGAAGGCCTGCGGGTGGTCGCGGTCGCGGCGCAACCCATGGCGGGCGGGCGCGATACCTATAGCCTGGCCGATGAGCGCGACCTGACGCTGATCGGTTATGTAGCGTTCCTCGATCCACCGAAAGAAAGCACTGCTCCCGCGCTCAAGGCCCTTAAGGCTCATGGCGTGGCGGTGAAAGTCCTCACGGGTGACAACGAATTGGTGACGGCGAAGATCTGCCGCGAAGTCGGCCTGGAGCAGCAAGGCCTGCTGATGGGCAACGACATCGAGCGCATGAGCGACACGCAACTGGCCAAGGCGGTGGAAACCACCAACGTGTTTGCCAAGCTGACGCCGTCCCACAAGGAGCGCATCGTGCGCCTGCTCAAGGCCAATGGTCATGTGGTGGGGTTCATGGGCGACGGCATCAACGATGCGCCGGCCCTGCGCACTGCGGACATCGGTATTTCGGTGGACAGTGCAGTGGACATCGCCAAGGAAGCGGCCGACATCATCCTGCTGGAAAAGAGCCTGATGATCCTCGAGGAAGGTGTGCTGGAAGGCCGTCGCACCTTCGCGAACATGCTCAAGTACATCAAGATGACCGCCAGTTCCAACTTCGGCAACGTGTTCTCGGTACTGGTAGCCAGTGCTTTTATCCCGTTCCTGCCGATGCTGCCGATGCACCTGCTGGTGCAGAACCTGTTGTATGACATTTCGCAGATCGCCATTCCGTTCGACAACGTCGACGAGGAGATGCTGAGCAAGCCACAACGCTGGCAGCCGGGGGACGTGGGACGCTTCATGCTGTTCTTCGGGCCCATCAGTTCGATCTTTGACATCACCACGTTCGCCTTGATGTGGTATGTCTTCGACGCCAACACGCCGGACCATCAAACCCTGTTCCAGTCGGGGTGGTTCGTGGTGGGACTGCTGACCCAGACGCTGATCGTGCACATGATCCGCACCCCGAAAATCCCGTTCCTGCAGAGCCGAGCGGCAATGCCGTTGATGGTGATGACCGGCGTGATCATGGCGGTGGGGATTTTCCTGCCAATGGGACCGTTGGCGCATTACTTCAAATTGCAGGCGCTGCCATCGCTGTATTTCGTGTTCCTGCCGGTGATCCTGCTGGCGTATATGGCGCTGACTCAGGCGGTGAAAGGTTTCTATATCCGTAAGTTTGGCTGGCAATAACGGCTTGGGGGCTGGTTTGCCAGCCCCTGCGTTCGCCAGTGTTCACATGGACAGGCAGTGAAAAGGAGCGTTTTTCATGCAAGCAATCAACAACATCAACCTCAATTCCCTGGTCGACACCCTGGTCAGTCTCAGTGCGGCCTTCATCCTCGGCGGGTTGATCGGGTTTGAACGGCAGTACCGCCAGCGCACCGCCGGTTTGCGCACCAACGTGTTGGTGGCGGTGGGGGCGGCGATTTTCGTCGACATGGCCAACCGTCTGGGCGGGGCGGAAGGGGCGGTGAGAGTGGTCGCGTATGTGGTTTCGGGCATCGGTTTTCTCGGGGCTGGCGTCATCATGCGCGAGGAGGGCAATGTGCGCGGCCTGAACACGGCGGCCACCCTGTGGGCTTCGGCGGCTGTGGGCGCCTGCGCCGGTGCCGACCTGATCCTGGAAGCGCTGCTGGGGACACTGTTTATCCTGGCGGCCAATACCTTGTTGCGACCGATTGTCAACAACATCAACCGTCAGCCACTGGACGTGGTGTCGGCCGAGGTGACGAACATCCTCTACGTGATCGCGCGCCGTACTCAGCAAAAGGCCGTGCTGGCCTTGCTGGAAGCGGAGCTGGCGCGTTGCAACTATCCGGCCAGTGATGTCGACGTGCGCCCCTTCGGCAGTGAGGAAGTGGAAATCGAGGCCACCCTGGCGGTGACGTCGGTGGACGGCGACGAACTGGACGCCCTGGTCTCGCGTATCTCCACATCGACCCTGGTGGTGCAGGCTTTCTGGAGCCCGAGTACTACCGAGTAATCCACGCTTCTTGTCCGCATGCCCGGTGGCCGTCCTTCGCAGGGAGAAAGGACGGCATGGCCGGCCTCCTTCGATGATTTTTACTATGCTTCTTATGAGGATAAATCCTACATGTGCGTAGGAGTTCCCCTTCATATGAATAGTGCTTCCATTGCTAATGTTGCGCCCTTGCGACTAGCCAGCAACGAACTGGAAGTATGCAGCGCCGTTCGTCGGAACTGTTATTTCTCACAGGTAGCCAAGTTCAGTGCGCAATGTAAGGGTATTGGCGCTTTGATGAGTTCATCAAGCTGCCAGTGAGGGAATCAATGAGGTGTGGTGTCTTTCCAAGGGAGTCGCATGAGTAAAGCGTTAATAGTGGACGATCATCCGTTTATTCGGGCAACTGTCAGGTATTTGCTGAGGCAGGAAGGCTTTGACAAGATTTTTGAGGCAGGCAACGGGGCTGACGCCATGCAGATTGCCAGGGAAGAACGACCGGACCTGATCATCCTCGATCTGGCCATGCCGAAGTTGGGTGGGTTGGAGGTGATCAGTCGGGTGAAGGCCTTGGGCCTGCCGTGCAGGATCCTGGTGCTGACCTCGTACCTGGCGGTGTTCTTTTCCGCGCGCTGCATGCGTGCCGGCGCGATGGGGTTTGTTGCCAAGACCGGTGAGTTGGATGAGCTGCAAAAAGCCATCAAGGCAGTCATGTCCAACTACAGTTGTTTCCCCAGCCTGCCCACCAGTTCTGTACGCCGGGATGATTTGCAGTCCACTGAGCTGGAGATGGTGGCTGAGCTCTCGGATCGCGAGCTGACGGTCTTGCAGAAGCTCGCCCTGGGCTTGGGTAACAAGGAAATTTCCGAAGATATGCTGCTCAGCCACAAGACCATCAGCACCTATAAAACCCGATTGAAGGAGAAGTTGAAGATGTCGTCGGTGGTGCATTTGTCCAAATTCGCCCAGCGTAATCATCTGATTTGACATGAGCGTATTGCAACGCGGGTGGCTGCACAGTGTGGCCTGGGCGGCCGTCCTATGCTGCGCGTGCACAACAGCCTTGGCCGAGCCCACGGAGTTGACGCTTCAGGGACGCTCCCGTGTCGAGGACTATCAGGTCAAGCTGGCCGAGGGCGATTGGCGCTGGTTAAGAGAGAAGGGCCATTTGCAATTGGGCATTTCCTCGCCTGATTATGCGCCGTTTGACATTACCGTAGAGGGCCGCCATGGCCTTGAACTGGAGGGACTCACCGCCGATTATGCCGCCCTGGTGGGGCAGTTGTTGCACGTTGAGATTGTGGTTCGTTGCTATGACTCTCGTACCAGGCTGCTGCAAGCCTTGAAGAACGGCGAGGTCGATCTGGTGGGGACTGCCAACGGTTTTGAGGCGGCGGACCCGGAGCTGACCATGACCCGGCCTTATGCTCAGGATCAACCAGTGTTGGCTGATCGTAATCTCGGCCCTCATACGGTGACACCTGACTTGGCCGGAAAACGGGTAGCGATGCTCTATCACTATCTGCCGCCCGAGCAGGTGCGGGCGTTTTATCCCAAGGCGGACGTGCAACTTTATCCTTCGACACTCAGTGCGCTGGGCGCAGTGGCCTTTGGCCAAGCGGACGTCTACCTGGGGGACTCATTCAGCGCCAACTATCTGATCAACAAGAACTATCTGAACAACGTGAAGATGGTTGACTTCTCTGAAATGGAGGTCAACAGCTTTGGCTTTGCCGTGGCGGCAGGTAATCGCTCGTTGTTGCGTATCGTCAACAGTGCGCTGGCCTCCGTTCCGGAAAGCGAAAAAGCTGCCATTTTGCGGCGTTGGAGTGCGGGTGGAGTCAGTATGGTCGCTACTCAATCACTGCACTTCAGCAAGGCTGAACAGCACTGGCTCCAGACCCATCGCCAGTTGAAAGTGGTGGTCAACGAACATTTTTTGCCCTTGTCATTTTTTGATGACGAAGGTCGCTTCAGCGGCATCAGCGCCGATGTACTGGCCAGGATCAGTTTGCGCACCGGCCTGAAGTTTGATGTCCAGCAAATGGAGTCGGTGGATGACTTGATTCAGGCGGTGGCGACAGGCAAGGCGGACCTTGTGGCTGCCATCACCCCCAGCATGGAGCGCGAAGGACGACTGCGCTTTACCCGTCCTTACCTGACCAGCCCTTATGTGCTGATCAGCCGTAATACCCACAACAGTCCGAATACGCTGGATGATATGGCTGGCAAGCGCCTGGCATTGATTCGTGGCAACCAGTTGGCTGACTACATCACCGATCATGCCCCCTCTATTCAACAAGTCCCTGCACAGAATGCGGCCCACGCGATGGCGCTGGTTGCCAGCGGTGCTGTGGACGCCGCCGTCAATCCGTTGATCAGTGCGCGTTACATTATCTCTCGCGAGTATCGGGACCGGTTGCGGATCACCAGTACGGTGGGTACGGAGCCGGCGGGTATTTCCTTTGGTGTCGGACGTGGGGCCCTGGAGCTGTATTCGATCCTGGACAAGGCCCTGCTGAGCATCTCACCGGAGGAGATGGATGAGTTGACCAATCGCTGGCGCAGTGAGGTGGTGCTTGAAGACAGTTATTGGCGGCGTCACCGGAGTACGATTATCCAGGGCTTCGCTTTGTCCGGACTGCTATTGATGGTGACCCTCGGCTGGGCCATTTATCTACGTCACCAGATCCGTAGGCGAGCCCAGGCCGAACGTGCCTTGAGTGATCAGATGCGTTTTATGAGCGTACTGATCGACGGGACGCCCCATCCGATTTATGTCCGTGATCGCATGGGAAGGTTAATGGCGTGCAACAACGCTTATCTCGATGTCTTCGGTTACACGCTCGAAGAGGTGATCGGCACAACGGTGATCGAAGTCGATCCCGGTAATCGCTATCAGGCTCGGTTGTTCCATGCTGATTTCCTGCGGCTGATGGAAAGAGGTGAGCCGCAGATACGTGATCGCCTGCTCAAGGTGCCCGGTGGCGCAACCCTCACCATCTACCACTGGATGCTGCCGTACCGTGACGGTGATGAAAAAGTGGTGGGTATGATCGGCGGCTGGGTGGATGTCAGTGAACGGCAGCAGTTACTGGGCCAATTGCAAGAGGCCAAGGAAGGCGCCGATGCCGCTAACCGCGCCAAGACGACCTTTCTGGCGACCATGAGTCATGAAATCCGCACGCCCATGAACGCGGTGATCGGCATGATTGAATTGGCCCTGAAAAACGCCGAACAGGGCCGGGTCGACCGTGATGCGCTGGAAGTGGCCTCCGATGCATCACGGGGGATGCTGGAGTTGATCGGCGATATTCTTGATATCGCTCGTATCGAATCCGGTCATCTGTCGTTGACCTTGGAGACTTCAAACCTGCGGGAGCTGCTGGAGTCCGTGAGTCGGATTTTCGAGGGGCTGGCCCGGGCCAAGGGCTTGTCACTGCGGGTGGACATCGCCCCGCAGATTGATCGTCATGTGCTGATTGATCCTTTGCGCTTCAAACAAGTGGTTTCCAACCTGTTGAGCAATGCCATCAAGTTCACGGACACCGGCGAGGTGCACCTCACTGCTGACGCGACACCGGCTGTTGACCAGGGCTATCTGACCCTGACCCTGAGTGTCGAAGACACGGGCATTGGTATCGGCACTGAGGACCAGGCTCGTCTGTTTCACCCCTTTATCCAGGGGCGTAATACTGAACAATCGGCACGCAGTGGTTCCGGCCTGGGGCTGGTGATCAGTCGCAGCTTGTGCCAGATGATGGGCGGGCAATTGCAACTGGACAGTGTGGTCGGCCAAGGCACCCGGGTTGATGTCAGGCTGCCCCTGGCGATTGCGACAGCCGCTCCAGCGTCCACGGCGCCTGTGGAGTTGGAAACGCCGCCGGCTCATGTGTTGAACATCCTGGTGGTGGACGACTATCTGGCCAACCGAATATTGCTGTCCCGGCAATTGAGTTTTCTGGGGCACCGGATCAGTACTGCCGAGGATGGCGTCCAGGGGCTTGCCCGTTGGCATGCAGCGTCTTTTGATGTGGTCATCACCGATTGCAATATGCCGCTTATGGACGGTTACGAGCTGGCCCGGGAAATCCGCGCGCAAGAGCAGCAAAGCGGGCGAGCGGCGTGTCTGTTGCTGGGATTTACGGCCAACGCCCAGCCAGAGGAAACGGAGCGGTGCCGGCAGGCCGGGATGGACAGTTGCCTGTTCAAACCCACCGGGCTTGAAGACCTGCATGCGGCATTGGTTTCGCGTACGGCCAGTCCCTCTGTAGCCGAGGTGCTCGTGCCCGAGGTGGCCCCGGACATTGATTTGAGCCATCTGAAGAAGCTGACCGGTGGTGATGTTGAAGCGATTAAAGAGCTACTGGCGCCGTTGCTCGACAGCCTTGAGGCAGACCTTGAGCAATTGGCAGCGCTACGCGGTAAGAGCGACTTTGCCAGGTCACATGACCTGGCCCATAGAACCAAGGGTGGGGCCCGTATGGTCAAGGCCCAGGCACTGATCAGCTGTTGTGAAATATTGGAAGGCGTATGTGAACGACAGGACCGTGATGCCCTGGCGCCGGCATTAGAGCGTATGGACGAAGCTATCGGTCTTTTGCATCACACCCTGACCGCTTATTGCAATCAGCGTTGACTGGCCTGTCGCATTGTTTGCAGCCGTTTGAGGTATTTGGGAGAACTCCTACGTCAAGGTGGAACAAGGCTGATTTTGTCTTCGGATTATGTCTGGAGAATGGGCCGCTCTTTTCTTCAATGAGCGATGCATGCTCAGGGGTTCACCATGCCAAACAAAGCACTGACCATCCTGATCGCCGATGAACAGCATCTACCACGGCTGTACATTGAAAAAATGCTCAACCAACTGGGCTACTTCCGCATTGTTCCGGTGCAGACCTTCGAAGAAGTGCTGATACTCACGGCCCTACCGGCCGAGCCATTCGACGTGCTGATTTTCAACGCGGGCATGGCCAGGGGGGATGACGAAATCGCAGTCTTCCAGCAACAACACCATGTATTGGTCTACGAGGATCAGGCGCGGGGTACGGACGCCGTGGCGGCATCTTCGCTCGTTATGCGATTGCCGGGAGCGCCGGACAGCATCAACCTTGAGCATTTCATGGACATCATCGACCCGTCATCGCCGGTGACCGGCTTACGGGTACTGCCGTGGCTGAGGGAGTTGTCCCGCAGCCGGGCCCATTAATCCCGGTTTGGTGCGATCCCGCCAGCGGCTACGGAAGGCGCGAGAATTCCTTGAATTTTTGTGCCAGGCCTAATACCACACGTCCACTGCCCATCGTTGGCACCAGGTGGGTAAAAGGGATATCGATCATGCGGTTTTCCCTCACCGCCCGCAGCTGTGACAGTACCGGATCCTGAGTCAGTAACTGGCGCTTGCGCCGGGCCGGGGACCATACGGCGTCGGCCAGCAGGATCACGTCCGGGTCGCTCATCAACAGGGTTTCCCTGCTCACCGTCACCCGGTATTGATTGATCCCGGCGAACAGGTTGCGGGCGCCCGCAGCCGCGAGCAAGGCGGTGACAAAACCGCGCTGGCCCTCGCTGTCCAGGCCGTTGACTTCACTGTCCAGGTAGAACACCGAGAGCGGTTTACCCGGGCCGATCAGCGCTTGGGCGCTGGCCAGGTCGGCGTCCATGGCATCGCTCAGGTCTTGGGCCAGCTGCTGTTTATGCACCAGGGTGCCGAGGGTGAACAGGTCGTTGCGGATGTGATTGAAGTAATCCAGGGAATGGCCGTCACAGGCTGACTCCAGCAGATACGAGCCAACACCGTTGCCGGCCAGCCCGGTTCGGGACGTGACGCTATTGCCGAACGCCGTGGCGAAACCGCCGACCACAAAGTCTGGCTTTTGCGCGTACAGCACTTCGCTGGAGGGATACCGGGGGGCAATCACGGGCACGCCGAAATACGTACTTTGGCGCTGGGCGATGCCGTCGTCGTCCAGGTACGCCACACCCACCAGCGCCGGGCCGGCATCCAGGGCCAACAGCAGGTCGGCGGCATGCTGGTTCAGGGCCACAATACGTGAGGGCGGCGAGTGGCCAAGGGGCCAGGCCTGGCCGCAATTGCGGTAACTGTCGGCCAACACTGGGGCTGTCCAGAGCAGGGTACTCAAGAGTAGCCAACGCTTTCTCATGAGCGGGCCTTGATCAACAGGTCGTCGACGACTTCACCACCCACCAGGTGCACGTCTACCAGCCGTTGCACGTCTGCTTTCGTGCGCACGCCGTACCAGCAGGTGTCTGGATAGACCGTCACAATCGGCCCCAGGTTGCAGGGGAACTGGCAGTGGGTGCGGGTCAGCAGCACGCCCCTCGGGGTTTCGATGCATGCGTGCTCGAGCAACTGGCGGCGCAGCGCCTTCCACAACTGCAAAGCGCCACGCTGGGTACAGCGCGGGCCGGTGCACAGGAACACGTGGCGGGCGTGGTCGGGGACGTGCGACCAGTCCGGGTGGGTTTCTACAGTGTCGTTTTGCACGGGCTTATTCATCAGAAGCGATACGTATAACGCACCTCGGAGGTGAAGGGCCGGCCGAGGTTGTCGACGTTGGCGGAGCGACTGGTGACGTAGTCTCGGTCGAACAGATTCTCCACCAGCAGGCTTACGCGGTGCTGGTGGGCATTGTCGAGATAGCGATAGGCGTCGGCGTCCACCACTGAGTAGTGGCCGTATTCGACCTTTTTCGAACTGATGACATCGCGGATATAACGGATGGCGCTGCCCGCGCCCCACATCCGGTCTACCGATTCGTAGCCGACCCGCGAGCGCGCAAAGAAACTCGGGATATCGTTGAGGGTCACACCCGCGCGGGACTCGGTGAGGTTGCGGGTCATGTCCGCCTGAAGGCTCCATTGATCGTTGAGCGCCAGCCTGGCGTCGGCTTCGAAGCCGCGCATCTGGATCTGGCCCTGGCCGTTGACCCACTGTTCGCCGTCCAGGGTAATCAGGTCGGTGATCTTGCGTTTGAACACGGTCAGGCTGGCGCTGAAGTCGCGGTTGAACAGGTTGCCTTTGTAGTCGACACCCAACTCGGCGTTGCGACTTTTCTCCGGTTTCAGGTTGCGGTTGCCCCTCTCGTCGCCCGGTTCGTTGACGAACAATTGCTCGGCGTTCGGCAGTTTGTAGGCGGTGCCGTACTGGCCGCGCAATGCCCAGTTATCGTTGAGGTCGTAGAGCGAAGTGAGCATGCCGACCGTGGCACTGTCGCCGCCGCTCATGGCTTCGTGGCGGATGCCGATGCTGGGATGCCAGTCGGGCAGGGCGTCGATTTTCGGTCGCAGCTGGGTGTACAGCGCGTGGGCCTGGGCTTTGTTGTTGTCGATGATCAGTACATCGTCCTGGCCCTTGAACCACTGGTTGTCGGAGCCAAATACCAGCACATGATCACCCGGCAACAGCGCCTTGCCTTCGGCTTGTATGCCCCAGTCGGTGAAGCCCCAATAGTCGTTGTGATTTTTGACCGTGGTGCCACCGCCTTCGGTGTTGAGGATCCTGGTGTAGCGCGTATCCCAGTCGTTGATATGGCCCTTGATGAAGTAGCTCAACCGCTCGCTGAGGCTTTGCTCGAAGGTCGCCGTGGCGATTTGTTGCACTCGGTCGTTGGTAGTTTTGTGGTTGTTTGTGGCACCGGCGAAATCCAGGTTGGCATCGGCGTATTGGTAGAACAGCTCCAGCCGTGAGTCATCGCTGAAAGACTGAATGGCCTTGCCGCCGAAGGTGCTGACTTCGTAGGAGCGCTTCTTGTCGGTGACGTTTTTCATATCACGGTTGCGAAACGGCTGGTAACCCTCGGAGACATTACGGCTGACATAGGCCAGCAAGCCCAGGTCGCCGAAGCCATTGTTGAAAATCTTCTCTGCCCGTGCATCGCCGGTGGTTCCGCCGAACGTATCCACGCCCAGGTTCACCTCACCGGAAACCTCGCGTGACTGTGGGCTGCGGGTGACGATATTGATCACGCCGGACACCGCCTGGGTGCCGAACAACAGGCTCTGCCCACCCTTGAGTACTTCAATGCGTTCGATGGCGTTGGCTGGCAGGGTATCCAGGTACAGGCCGCCATACAGGCGATTATTCAGGCGCACACCGTCCAGCAGGATCAACGTATCGTCGTTGCGCCCGCCCAGCAGGGAATAGGTGCCGTAGTCGAACGGACCGTTTTTCGGCGCGACGTAAAGGCCGGGGATAAACATTTGCATGACCCGCGAGACATCGGCGCTGGGGCCGGCGCGTTCGATCTGTTCGCGGGTGACGATCTCCACCTTGCTGCCGTACTGAGCCATATCGGCAACAGTGGTGGACTCCACCGAGGGCGCAGAAACGATCTGCTGCTTGAGCACCAGGGCTGTTTCATCGGCGAGCAGGAGCGGGCTGAACAGGCAGCCCAACAGGGAAGTACAGGAACGTCGAATCATAGTCTTCTCGAAAAGTTTCTTTCGCAGAAGCACGCAGGAGAAGGCATCGAGCACACGCCAATACCGGCCCATGCCCGCCCACCGCAGGATTTTGCCAAACAGAAATTCCAGGCCGGTCTCCGGGCTCACGAGGCTCGATCCCTTCACCTTCCCATGGCGGTTTGGCCACAGTGGTGTGTCGAAGGGGTCACTCGTATACCGTTGCGGGGGCAGCACCGGACTGGCTCGGAAAGAGCGTACCGGTTTCCCGTTTCACCCCATGCACGGCGGCATGAGGCACCTGAAACTGGGCGGCATCTGAACATTCGCAAGACCGTTCGTCAACTTGGGTAGGAAATTTTTCAGGCACCTGAGGTGCAGGCGCAACGACGGTGAGGTGTTCAAGTGGCCTTAGCGTTCCAGAACGCCTCTGAACGTCGCACTCAACGCCCGTAACGTTTCCCTGGAGCGTCCGTCGCTGATCCGGCTGTACAGCACGACTTCGCTGACGGGCAGCGCGGGTAATCCCCACTGTGCGCTCACGTCCACCGCACCCGCTGGTGCCACGCGACGGGCGAGGGCGGCCACGCCCAAACCGGCACTGACCGCTGCACCCACGGCCATGACGCCGCCGCCGACAAACACCTCGGTCCAGTCGATTCGCGCCTCATCCAGCGCCCGCACTGCCAGGTGTCGTACACCGCAGGGCGGGGCCATGGTCGCCATGCGCAATGGCGTTCCGGGCGTGTGCTGCCAGGTGGGCGCGGCGAACCAGCCAAAGCGCTCCACCACCAGCACTTCACCGTCCTGACGGTCGCCCTCGTTGCGTACGATCACGGCGTCCAGTTCGTTGCGGTCGAAGGCCGCCACCAGGTCACGGGAGGAGGCAATCCGTACTTCCAGGATCACCAGCGGGTCGTAGGCGGCCAGGCGGCTGAGCCATACCGGCAGGTCAGGCCCGGCGACGTGGTCGCTGATGCCGATCACCAAACGTCGCGTTGCGCTGGCGCTCATATCACCCAAAGCCCGTTCGTGGGCATTGAGCAAAGCGCGGGCGGCGACGATGAACTGCTCACCTTGAGGCGACAGGCGCACATGCCGGGGCGTGCGCTCCAGCAGGCGATAACCGAGGCGTTCTTCCAGGCGCTTGAGCTTGAGGCTGATGGCGGCCTGGGAGGTATCGAGAGCCTGGGCTGCGCGAGTGAAACTGGCGAAATCCGCCACCAGTACGAACGCTTGCACGGTGTCGATATCCAGAGGTTTGAGTGTGTCGGTCATTTCCATTCCTTATCACACCTATATTTAGCGATATCTTGATAAAATCATTGAGCCTGCGCAAGCTCAACACTCATCTTGCACAGGAGCGCCAGCATGTTCGCCAAACAGTATTCACACCGCCTGCCCGCCGATTACGACATGGGCGTCATTCGTCAACGCGCGGCGCAACTGGGGCCGTTGTGGGATGACACTGAGGGGTTGTTGTTCAAGGCCTTTATTGCCCAAACGCGAGGGCAGGGTGCAGGCGTGGGAAACCTGTATGCCTCGGTGTACCTGTGGTCCGATCCCTTGGCTGCGGCAGACTTTTTACTGGGCGAGCGCTTTCAAAAAGTCCTCGACAGTTTTGGCCAACCACACATCGAATCCTGGCTACCGTTGGACCTGCGACGGGGCCCGGCGCAAAACGCCTTGAGTTTGTATCGGGAGGAGTGGGCGCTGGCGCCGGGGGCGGATCGTGCGCAGGTGCTGGCAGCTGAAAAGGCGCGCAATCAACAGGTGGCTGACGGCAGCGATAATGTTGCGGTGTTCCTGGCACTGGATGTCCAGGCGTGGAAGCTGGTGCGGATTACCTTGTCGGCCAAGGCACGGGAGGACAACCATTCCGGCAGGGGGTATGAGGTGCTCTACCTGGCGCGTCCGGGGTTGTAAGGACGGCTACAGAGAAGGGTGTTCCTGTGTCAGGATGCGTCCTTTACCTTGATGCCAGGGCGATTTTCGATGCAGGCCACCCGCTTGACCCTCATTTGCCATGCCAGTACGCCGGCTCAAAAACGCGCCCGCTTCGCGTTGGACGAACCCTTGGAGATGGCGTGGCAGTCGGCGGCGTTGTCATTGGCCGGCCGCTTCAAGCGCGCGCCCCGTTTACTCTGTGGCCCCGAGGTACGAACCCGGCAAACGGCGATGTTGTTTGGCGAGTCCCCGCAAGTTGACGCGGCCCTGCGCGATTGTGATTTCGGGCGTTGGCAAGGGATGGGTCTCGACGAAATCCAGCGGGCCGAACCCGACGCCTTGCAGGCCTGGCTGACGGACTGCACCGCCAAGCCCCATGGCGGTGAATCCGTGGCGCAACTGTGCGAGCGGGTAGGGCGGTGGCTGCAATCGCTGGAGCAGACACCGGGCCATGTGCTGGCGGTGACGCATCCCTTTGTGATTCGCGCCGCGTTGCTGCATGTCATGCAAGGCCCGCTGGCGATGTTCAATCGGATTGATGTGGAGCCATTGTCATCCACCGAGCTGCGTTTCAACGGCGTCTGGCGCCTGCGCCTGGAAACTCACGCCACCTAGGGCTACGAACATGGCAAAATCGGCCTCCCGCACTGAGAACACCCCATGAAGACTTTCCCATGAAGAGCATCCTGATCATCGGCATTGGCGCCGGCAACCCCGACTACATCACCATGCAGGCGGTCAAGGCGCTCAACCGTACCGACGTGTTTTTCCTGATGGACAAGGGCCAGAGCAAGGACAAGCTGATCGACCTGCGCCGGGAAATCTGCGAGACCTATATCAACGCCGGCCACGCTTACCGCTTCGTCGAGGCCGATTGCCCCGAGCGGGTGCGTGGCGAAATCGACTACACCACTGCCGTCCAGGACCTCAACCGCGACAAGCAACAGACCTTCGAGCGGATGATCAACGAGCAAATGGCCGACGGTGAGTGCGGCGCATTCCTGGCTTGGGGCGACCCGGCGTTGTACGACAGCACCCTCCGTATCTTGCAGGCGATCCTGGCCAGTGGCGCCTGTGAATTTGAATTCGAAGTGATCCCCGGCATCACCAGTGTCCAGGCCCTGGCGGCCCAGCATAAAGTACCGTTGAACCGTATCGGTCGCTCCATCGAGATCACCACCGGCCGCCGGTTGGCGGCAGGACAGGCCAGCGATGCCGACACCCTGGTGGTGATGCTCGATGCCGAGGACTCCTACCGTACCGTGGCCGATCAGGGTCTGGATATCTATTGGGGCGCTTACCTCGGTACGCCGGATGAGATTTTGATCAGCGGCAAGGTGGCTGAGGTGGCCGATGAAATCGAGCGCGTACGCAAGGCGGCGCGACAGGCCAACGGCTGGATCATGGACACTTATTTATTGCGCAAGCCCTAGAGGTTCACTTCCATGCTCAGATCGATCGCCCTCGCACTGGCCCTGTTTGCCGGCATGGCTCAGGCTGACGATACGCTGCACACCGACTTGCCGCTGCTTTATCTGGAGCAGACCCAGAATGACGCACGCAACCAGCCGCTGGTGATTTTCCTGCACGGCTATGGCAGCAATGAGCAGGACTTGTTCGGCCTGCGGGATCGGCTGCCATCGACCTGGACCTATTTGTCGGCGCGTGCACCGCTGCCAGTGGAGCCCCATGGCTATCGCTGGTTTACCAAGACGCCGGGGGATGGCGATTACGACGGCGAGACCGCCGACTTGCAGAGCAGCGCCAAATTGATTGGTGATTTTGTCGCCCAGGCCACGCGTAAATATCACACCGAAAGCGATCGGGTGTTTCTGGTGGGGTTCAGCCAGGGGGCGATCATGTCCTACGAGGTGGGGTTGCGACATCCTGAGACGTTGCGGGGAATTGCAGCGCTCAGCGGCAGTTTGCTGCCGGTGCTCAAGGCTGAGTTGAAGCCTGATGCGCGGCTTGAAAAGCTGGCGATTTTTATAGGTCATGGGACGCTGGATCAGGCGCTGCCGTATGTGTCGGCGACCCGGGCCAATGAGGTGCTGCAAGGGCTTTCCTTGAAGCCTGAGTTTCACGGTTATCCGGGGATGATCCACACCATAGGCGAGGCGGAACTGCAGGACCTGAAGAACTGGCTGGAAAACAGTCTTCGGTAATGGCGGTATTGGCTGTGTGAATGCAGAACTAATGTGGGAGCGAGCAAGCCCGCTCCCACATTTGATCGGTGTTGTTGATAAAACTGGATTACTTACCGCCGGTAATCTGCTTCACCAACACCTCATGGCCTTTCACATCATCCGCCCGTGAAATAGCCTGGATCACCAGCAGATGATTGCCGGAGCCGGCGAGGAAGGTCGAGTTCAACGTCTTGCCACCGCCCATGGTCGCGGTGCTGTCCACTTGGCGCAGGCCCAGGCCCTTGACGGTCAGTTTCTTCTCGGCCTGTTTCTTGAAGTCCGGCAGGGCCGCGCTTTGGTCCTTGACGAAACCGGCGACGGCACCGTCGAGGAACTGCGGGTCGTTGTCCTTGATGATCACACCATCGTTACGCGCGGTCTCGGCCACGATCACTACGCTTTTCGTGGCCTGGTTCGCGTACATCGTGCCGCTGGTGCCGGCGGTGCCGTCAGCTTCATTGCCCGTTGGCAACGCATCACCGACGTAGTCCTTGGGCAAGTTGAAGGTGAACTTGCCGCCCAGGGTCGAGATGCTTTGTGTGGCCGCTTTCTGGGCGGCCGGTTTGCTGGCGGCAAACACTTGGCTGGCGCTGAACCCGACGGTCAACGCGAGGGCCAAGAGGGCTGCGGTCTTGCTGAGGGTGGCCATGAAGCTCTCCAGGAAAGAACGAAATTGCGCTGCATTCTGTCAGAAAATTCGCAAAATCGTTCAAATCCATCCTCAGGCCTTGTCGGATTCTTCTTCCAGTCGATCCATCTCAAACAACCGCGCCAGTTCCGTGCGGGCTTCCTGGGCGCTCTGCATGACCTTGGCGGCGTCGTCATACACCGCATGTTGGGCGGCCAGCAGTTGCAGGTCGTGGTTTTTGAAACGGGTGATCCGCGCATCTGCCTGGGCCTGGCTCAAGCCCAGGCCCAACAGGGTACGGCGGCTCATTTCCAGGCTGGAGTAGAAGGTTTCGCGCACGGGTTGCGCATCCAGGTCCACCAGGCGATGAACGTGTTGGCGGTTACGGGCCCGGGCAATGATCTTCATGTGCGGGTAGAGCTTGCGTACCAGTTCGGCGGTCTTGATGTTGATCTCGGGGTCATCCATGGCGATCACGAAGAATTCCGCCTGGTCGACCTTCGCCGCGTGGAGGATTTCCGGGCGCTGCGGGTCACCGTAGAACACCGGCATGCCGCCGAAACTACGGGTCAGTTCGATGGTTTCCACCGAGGTGTCGAGGGCGATAAACGAGATATTTTGCGCCCGCAGGATCCGCGCCACGATCTGTCCCATCCGGCCCATACCGGCGATCACCACGCGAGGCGTATCGCCTTCGATGGCGCGGTATTCTTCCGGTACGTCCACGGGTTTGCTCTTGGGCTTGAACAGCTTCGGGCACAGCAACAGCAGCAGCGGTGTCACGGCCATCGACAGGGTAATGGTCAGTACCAGGATGTCGTACAGGTGAGGTTCGAACAGGCCCTGGTCTCGGCCAATCTTGAACACCACGAAGGCAAATTCACCGCCTGCCGCCAACACCACACCCAGGCGCAGCGCGCTTTCGCGGTTGAGGTCACCGGCCAGGCGGCCCACGCAAAACAACAGCGGCAGTTTGATGCCGATCAGCAGTAGCGTCAGCCCGAGCACAATCACGGGCGCACTGAACAGCAGGCTGATATTGGCGCCCATGCCCACGCTGATAAAAAACAGCCCCAACAGCAGGCCCTTGAACGGCTCGATCTGTGATTCGAGTTCATGCCGGTATTCGGAGTCCGCCAGCAGCAAGCCGGCAAGGAACGCGCCCAAGGCCATGGACACGCCCACCAACTCCATCAACCACGCGGTGCCGATCACTACGAGCAACGCGGTGGCAGTGGACACTTCCCGCAGGCCGGTCTTGGCGACGATGCGAAACACCGGCCGCAACAGGTAACGTCCGCCGATGATCACCACGACGATGCTGCCCAATACCTGCAAGCCGTGGTTGAGGTCCTGGGCCGCAGTGGTGGTGTGGTCGCCGCCGGCGAGCAGCGGCACCATGGCGATCAGCGGGATCGCCGCGATGTCCTGGAACAGCAGGATGGCAAACGCCAGTCGCCCGTGAGGCTGGTTCAGCTCCTTGCGCTCGGCCAGGCTTTGCAGGCCGAAAGCGGTGGACGACAACGCGAGGCCGAGGCCGAGCACAATCGCGCTGTTCCATGACTGGCCAAAGCCCCACAGCGCTACCACGCCAATCACCGTGCCGGTGAGCAACACTTGAGCCAGGCCGACGCCAAACACCGATTTGCGCATCACCCATAACCGTTTGGGCGACAGTTCCAGGCCGATGATAAACAGCAGCAAAACCACCCCCAGTTCGGAGAACTGCGCGACGCTTTGTGGGTTGCCCACCAAGCCCAACACCGATGGGCCGATGATCACGCCGGCCAGCAGATAGCCCAGCACCGCGCCCAGTTGCAGGCGCTTGGCCAACGGCACGGTCAGCACGGCGGCGAAGAGGAACACCACGGCTGCTTGTAACAGGTTGCCTTCATGGGGCATTGCGTACTCCAGGATCTTTTACCGAATCAACAGGGCGCTATTAGAGCGCTTTTTTACGTTTTGAAATCTGAATTTTTGCCGAAGGATAGCCCTTTGCCACCCGTATTCATTGGATATCAGGCGTTTCTGACGGAAACAGGACGAAAGTATTAATACCATTTATTTCAATGACTTTTGTGCGGACGGCTACCGTTTTGACAAATCAGATCAGTTGTCACCATGGCCGGGCTGTTCGAATTTGATGCGTACCTGGATGGGTTATCGGGGCTTCTGCGCACTCATGGACGAAAGGTTTGGACCACCAAGGAGCTAAACGTGGAAAGAAGACTTGCTACTGCCGTTGCACCTCGTATTTCTCCTCTCTATCTTGCTATTCGTCTCGGTGTTGCTGGTCTGGTGATCGGCCTGGCAAGCCCGCAAGCGTTGGCGGCGTGCACGCCGGCCAGCCCGTCGGTAGGCGATACCGTGAGCTGTTCGGGCACTGCGACAATCTTTCAGGACAATACCTTTGCAAGCGCCGTGGATAACCTGACGGTCGGTGTGACCGTTGGCTCCACCATCAATGCGCTGTTGGGTGGGACCGCGATGGCGCTGTCGGGTAACAACATCACGTTGAATAACTCGGGCACCATCGACCCGTCGATACTGGGGCTGGTCACCCTGCTGAGCAACGGTACGGTGATTGGCAGCGGCGCGTCGGGTACGGTGAATGTCACGAACCTTGCAACCGGTGTCATGAAAGGGACCTCGGGCCTTCTGAGTGGCTCCCTGGGTACCCTCAGCGGCATGGCGCTGAATATCAATAACGGCGCCACGGGCACCACCACCATCACCAACAACGGTAGCATCGGCTCCACCGCACTGCTCGGCCTGAGCCTGTTTTCTTCCGACGCGCCGGTGATAGCAGTACAGGGTGGCTCCCAGGTGAACATGACCAACACCGGTACGGTAACCGGGCGTATGGCGTTCGAGGCCTCGGCAGGCGGCAACACCTTCCTTAACAGCGGCAACATCGCCGGCGGTTTGTCGATGGGCGCTGCTAGCACCAACACCTTTACGGCGGTCACAGGTTCCACTGTGTCTGCTGCTGGTGGCATCGGGCTCAATCTTGGCGGCCTGATAGGCATCAATCTGGGGTTCGCCCCGACCGGCCAGATTGATGGCGGGTTGGGCGGTAGCAACTCGTTGATCCTGCAAAACCCACTCGGCGTTGGCGGGGGCACGTCGGGCGCCTCTACGGCCTCGAGCGCCAACTACGTCAACTTCAACAACCTGACCGTCAATAGCGGTACCTGGACCCTGCAAGGGCCGCTGGTGAGCGGCAGTTCGACCCTCAATGGCGGTGTTGCACAGTTCAACGACAACGGCACATTCGGCAGCGGCGTCCTGACCTCCAATGGCGGGGCGATTCAAGCCAGTAATGCGGGCCTGACGCTCAGTAACTTGATGAGCCTGGGCACGGGCGGCTTGAGTATCCTGGGCGCCAACGGGATGACGCTGGGCGGCGTGCTTTCGGGCACTGGCCCACTGATCAAGTCCGGCACTGGCCAACTGATCCTCAATGGCGCCAACACCTACAGCGGCGGAACCACGCTGAACTCCGGCAGTGTGCAAGTGGGCAACGCCCTGGCGCTTGGCTCGGGTGGTGTGACGGTCGCCGGGGCGTCAACCCTGGCCGCACCCGGTACCGTTAGCCTGGCCAACGCGTTCACCCTCAACAGTGGCTTGACCACCAGCGGCACTGGAGCGTTGACCCTCAGCGGCGACCTCACCGGTGCCGGTGGCCTCAACGTCAATGGCAGCGGCGGCCTGACCTTGAGTGGCAACAACGCCGGTTACACCGGCCCTACCGGTTTGAACGCCGGTGTGTTGACCCTCGGCAGTGTCAATGCCCTGGGCTCGGGTGCCTTGACTGTCAACGGTGCTGCTGGCTTGGACACCGCCGCCGCGACCACGCTGAACAACAACGTGACCCTGAACGCCAACTTGACCACCGTCGGCAGCAATCCGCTGACCTTCGGCGGGGTGATCTCCGGGACTGCCGGGATCATCAAGAACGGCACAGCGACTCTGACCCTGACCGGCAACAACAGCCAGCAAGGCCCTACTGCACTCAACGGCGGCACTTTGTTGGTAGGCTCCAACACCGCATTGGGTACGGGCGCCTTGAATGCGGCGGCAGGCACCACCCTGGATGCCACCACCGGTGTCACGCTGGCCAACGCCGTCAACCTGGCGGGCAACCTGACGCTCGGCGGCAGCCAGGCAATGACCCTCGCAGGTACCCTTGGCGGCATCGGTGGCTTGATCAAAAACGGCACCGGCGCCTTGACCCTCAGCGGCAACAACGTCTTTCTGGGCAATACGGCGCTCAACGCAGGCTCTTTGATCCTGGGCAGCAATAACGCCCTGGGCCTGGTTGGCACCTTGAATACCGCCGACAACACCACCCTGGACACCAGTGGGGCGGTGACGTTGGGCAATGCCGTGAATGTCACGGGTAACCTGAACCTAGGCGGCAGCAACAACCTGACCTTGGGCGGTGCAATCGGTGGCACAGGCGGCCTGACCAAAAACGGCACGGCCAACCTGATTATCAATGGCGCCAACAGCTTCCTCGCAGGTACCGTCCTCAATGGCGGGACCTTGACCGTCAACAATAACAACGCACTGGGCACCGGCAACTTGACCGTCAGTGGTGCAGGCACCCTGGATAATGCGGCCGGCATTACCCTGGCCAACGGTATCGATCTCAACGCGGACCTGACCCTGGCCGGTACCAACGGCCTGACCCTGGGCGGCGTGATCGGTGGTACCAACCAGTTGATCAAGAACGGCGCGGGCCTGCTGACCCTCAATGGCGCCAACACCTTCCAGGGCGGCCTTACCCTGAACGCCGGTGGCCTGAACCTGGGTAACGGCGCGGCGCTGGGTACTGGCACGTTGACCGTGGCCGGCGCCAGCAGCCTGGACACCAGCGCTGCGCTGACCGCCAACAACGCCATCAACCTCAACGCCAACTTGACGCTCAACGGCACCAATCCCCTGACGTTGGGTGGCGTGATCGCCGGCGTGGGCGGGTTGATCAAAAACGGCGCGTCGAGCCTGAACCTCAACGGTGCCAACACCTACAGCGGCCCTACTGCGTTGAACGGTGGATCACTGATTGTCGGTTCCAATACGGCCTTGGGTTCCGGCGCATTGAATACATCGGCCGGCACCACACTGGATGCCAGCGCTGCCGTTGTCCTGGGCAATAGCGTCAACCTGGGCGGCCTGCTGAACCTGGGCGGCAGCAACGCCATGACCCTCAACGGCGCTATAAATGGCGTCGGTGGCCTGAGTAAAAACGGTACTGGCGACCTGACCCTCAATGGCAATAACGGTTACCTGGGCAACACCGCGCTGAACGGCGGCAAACTGGTCGTGGGCTCCAATACCGCCCTGGGCCTTGGCGCGTTGAACGCGGCAGCCAACACCACGCTGGACGCCAATACCGCCGTTAGCCTGAACAACCTGTTCAATCTGGGCGGGGCCTTGAACATTGGCGGCGGCGCCGACTTGACCTTGAACGGCGTGGTCAATGGTCTCGGTGGCAGCCTGGTCAAGAACGGCACCGCCAACCTGGTGCTCAATGGCAACAACGGCTACCTCGGCGGCACCACCCTCAATGCGGGTACCCTGACGGCAGGCAGCAACGCCGCACTGGGTCTGGGCGGCCTGACCGTTGGTGGCGCGGCCACCCTGGACAGCAACACAGCGGTCACCTTGGGCAACAACGTGGCCTTGAACGCTAACCTGACCCTTGGCGGCAGCAACGCCCTGACCTTGGGTGGTTTGATCAGCGGCGCTGGCGGCCTGATCAAGAATGGCGCGGGCAACCTGACCCTCAATAACACCAACACTTACCAGGGCGGGACCAGCCTCAACGCCGGTACCCTGACCCTGGGCAGTGGGGGCGCACTGGGCGGCGGTGCCTTGACCGTCGGCGGTGCGGCGACCCTGGACAACAGCGGGCCCTTCGTCCTGGGCAATAACATCGCCCTCAATGGCGACTTGACGCTGGCGGGTAATAACAACCTCACGCTGGGCGGGGTGATCAGCGGCGCCAGCGGCTTGATCAAAAACGGCCTTGCCGACCTGACCTTGAGTGGCAACAACACCTTTACCGGACCGTTGAATGTGCTCTCCGGCAGCCTCACCACCGTCGGCACCGGCGCCTTGGGCAACACCTCCGGCGCTAACATCGGCGCCGGTGCCAGCCTCAATCTAGGTTCCGACAGCAGCCTGGCGACCCTGGGCGGCAGCGGTGGTTTGCAGATTGGCGCAGGCACCACGTTGAGTGTGGGCGGCGTCAACAGCGACAGCACCTTTGCCGGCAGCCTTTCCGGCACCGGCGGGCTGACCAAAGTCGGTACCGGCACCCTCAACCTTACCGGTATCAGTGGCCTCACCGGCAACACTGCCGTCAACGGCGGTACCGTGAACCTCACCGGCTCCCTGGGCAGTGCCCTGGTCGACGTCAACAGCGGCGGCACCTTTACCGGCACCGGCTCGGTACTGGGCACACTGAATATCAACAACGGCGGCCACCTGGCCTTGAGCAGCGGCAATACCTTGTCCGCTGGCGTGCTGAACATGGGCGCGGGCGGCAACCTCGATGTCGCCCTGGGTGCGCCGTCTCTCACGTCCTTGCTCAATGTCGGCGGTAACGTGAACCTTGCCGGCAACCTGAACGTGACCGATGCCGGTGGTTTTGGCGCAGGCACGTATCGCTTGATCAACTACACCGGTGGCCTGACCGGTGGGCTGACGGTGGCCGGTGTTCCCGTGGGCTACGGCCTTGGCGATCTGCTGGTACAAACCTCCGTCGGCAACCAGGTCAACCTGGTGGTATCGGCGCCCAATACTCGGTTCTGGGACGGCAGCCAGTCCGCCGCCAACGGCGTAGTGGATGGCGGCATCGGCACCTGGACCGCCGGCGGCACCAACTGGACATCGGCCGATGGCCTGACCAACTCACCATGGGCCAGCGGTTTTGCGGTGTTCACCGGTGCGGCGGGGACCGTCACCGTACAAGGTCCGCAAGCCTTTACCGGCCTGCAGTTTGTCACCGATGGCTACAACCTGGTCAGTGGTGCAGGCGGGCAGTTGACTGCGATCAATGGCGGTACCGGCAATGTGTCGATGCGGGTTGATCCAGGCGCTACCGCGACTATCGGCGTGAATATCGATGGCGCCGGCACCCTGAATAAACTCGACACCGGCACCCTGGTGCTCGGTGGTGCCAACACCTACACCGGCGGCACCTTGCTCAATGGCGGCACCTTGGTGGTCGGTAGTAACACTGCGCTGGGCACCGGCCAGTTGACCGCCGTGCTGGGCACGACACTGGACAGCAATGCTGCAGTGACTCTGGGTAATGACGTTGCCCTTGCCGGTAACTTGACCGTCGGCGGCAGCAACGCGCTGACCTTGAATGGCGTGGTCAATGGCGTTGGCGGCCTGATCAAAAATGGCGCTGCGAACCTGACCCTGGGCGGTGCCAACACCTACCTCGGCGTCACCGCGCTGAATGCCGGCGGGCTGATCCTGGCGTCTAATACCGCGCTGGGCACCAGCGTACTGAATGCTGCGGGCGGCACCACCCTGGATGCCAGTACCGCTGTCACCGTCGCCAACGCGATCAACCTGGCAGGCAACCTGGGCATTGGCGGTACGGCCGACTTGACCCTGAACGGTCCCGTCGCGGGTATCGGCAGCCTGACCAAGAACGGTACGGCCAACCTGACCCTCAATTCAGCCAACGGCTTCCTCGGTGGCACCACCCTCAACGCGGGCACCTTGACCGTAGGCAATACCTTGGGCCTCGGGCTGGGCAGTCTGACTGTCGGCGGCGCTTCGACCCTGGACAACAACACGGCGCTGGCCCTCGGCAATAATGTGGCGCTGAACGCCAACCTGGCAGTGGCCGGCAGCAATGACCTGACCCTGGGCGGCGTGCTCAGCGGCACGGGCGGCCTGACCAAAAACGGCGCAGCCGACCTGACCCTTAATGGCGTCAACACCTACCAGGGCGGGACTACCCTCAATACGGGCACCCTGACGCTGGGGGGTGCAGCGGCACTCGGTACGGGTGCCTTGACTGTCGGCGGTGCATCAACCCTGGCCACCACGGCACCGCTGGTGCTGGCTAATGACCTCAATGTGAACGCGGGCCTGACCGTCGGCGGTACCAACAACCTGACCCTGGCCGGCGTACTGGCCGGCACCGGCAGCCTGATCAAAACCGGTGCTTCCGACCTGACGGTCAGTGGCGCCAACACATTTGGCGGTCTGTTCGATGTGCAGGCGGGCAGCTTGACCACCATTGGCACCGCGGCACTGGGTAACAACGCGGGGGTTAACCTTGCGACGGGCGCGTCTCTGAACCTCGGTGCTTCGACCAGCCTGGGTAGTCTCACCGGCAGTGGCACCGCCGCAATTGGTGGCGGCAATACCCTGAGCATCGGCGGTGGCAACCTGAGCAGCACCTTCGGTGGCAGCTTGAATGGCGCCGGCGGCCTGGACAAGGTCGGCACCGGTACGCTGACCCTTGGCGGCATCAATGGCTTGACCGGCAACACCCAGGTCAGCGGCGGCACTCTGAACGTCAACGGCTCCCTGGCCAGCGGCAACGTGGGCGTCGGCAGCGGCGCTACCCTGGGCGGCACTGGCACCTTGGCGGGGGCGGTGAACATCGCCGATGGCGGCCACCTGGCGGTCAACTCCGGCAACACCCTGACGGTAGGCGGCCTGGTACTGGGGGCCAACGCCAATCTGGACGTGGGCCTCGGTGCTCCATCCACTGGCGGCACGGCGTTGGTGCATGTCGGCGGCAACCTGACCCTCGACGGTACCCTCAATGTCAGCGACATCGGCGGTTTCGGCGCGGGGATTTACCGGTTGTTTGACTACACCGGCGCCCTGACCAACAACGGTCTGCAATTGGGCAGCCTGCCGGTTAACACTTCTGCGGGCAGCCTCGATTTACAAACGGCTGTCGGCAGCCAGATCAACCTGCTGGTCAGCGGCAACACCAACGTGCAGTTCTGGGACGGCAGCCAGACCTCCGGCAACGGCGCAGTGGACGGTGGCACGGGCACCTGGAATGGCGCCGGCACCGACTGGACCGGCGTCAACGGTTCGTTCAACTCGGCGTGGGCACCCAATAGCTTTGCGGTGTTCCAAGGCACGGCCGGTACTGTCACCGTGGACGGTCCGCAAGCCATCACGGGCCTGCAATTTGTCACTGACGGCTACAACGTAGTGGGCGGCACGGCAGGGGCCTTGACCCTGTTCAACGGCACAGGCGGCAACACAGCCGTGCGGGTCGACCCCAACGCGACTGCGACTCTGGGCGTAACCCTCAATGGTGGCGGCACCCTGGCCAAACTCGACGCCGGTACCTTGGTGCTCAACGGCGCCAACACCTACACCGGCGGCACGGCCCTCAATGGCGGTACGCTGATTGTGGGTAACAACAGCGCCCTGGGTACGGGCCTGCTGACCACATCCAACGGCACCACCCTGGACAGCAACGCAGCGGTCACCCTGGCCAATGGCGTCACCGTCAACGGTGCGCTGACCGTGGGTGGCACTAACGCCCTGACCCTGGCGGGTACCGTGGCCGGCACCGGCAGCTTGATCAAGAACGGCATTGCCGCCTTGACCCTGAACGGCGCCAACACTTACACCGGACCCACTGCGCTGAACGCCGGCGGCCTGGTCCTCGGCTCCAACACCGCACTTGGCGCAGGCGCGCTGAATGCCGCAGCGGGTACTACCCTGGATACCAACACCGCTGTGACCCTGGCCAATAACGTGAGTGTGGCTGGTAACCTGGGCATTCTCGGTACCGCCGACCTGACCCTCAACGGTCTGGTCACCGGCGCTGGCGGCCTGACCAAAGGCGGGGCGGGCAACCTGACCCTCAACGGTGCCAACGGCTATGTCGGCGGTACCCAACTGAATGCAGGTTCCCTGACCCTTGGCAACAACACCGCCATCGGTACCGGTGCCTTGCAAGTCAACGGGCCTGCCACGCTGGACAACAGTGCGGCGCTGGTGCTGGCCAACAACGCCACGCTTAACGGCAACCTGACGGTGGCCGGCAGCAATGGCCTGACGCTCGACGGTGTAGTTGACGGCACTGCGCAGTTGATCAAAAACGGTGGCGCCAACCTGACGCTTAACGGCGCCAACACCTACAGCGGCGGTACCGCGCTGAATGCCGGTTCGTTGACATTGGGCAACACCACGGCGCTGGGTTCCGGCGCCTTGACGGTTGGCGGTGCGGCGACCCTGGATAACAGCGCGCCACTGGTGCTGGCCAACTCGGTCAATCTCAACGGCGATCTGACAGTGGCAGGCAGTAATAACCTGACCTTGACGGGTACCCTGGCTGGCAACGCTGCACTGATCAAAAATGGCGCGGCCGACCTGACCCTGACCGGCAACAACACCTTCACCGGGCCATTGAGTGTCCTCGGTGGCAACCTGACCACGGTCGGCAATGGTGCCCTGGGCAACACCTCCGGCGTGACCGTCGGCACCGGCGCGGGCCTCAACCTGGGCGGCAATGCCAACCTCAACACCCTGGCCGGTAACGGTGCGGTGCAAGTGGCGGGCGGCAGCACCCTGGCGGTGGGCGGGAGTAACCTGGACAACACCTTCGGCGGCTCACTGGGCGGCGCCGGCAACCTCGACAAGAACGGCACGGGTACGCTCAACCTGACCGGCACCAATGGCATCAGCGGTGCGGCCAACGTCAACGGCGGCACCTTGAATGTTGGCGGAACCCTGGCCAGCAGCACGGTCGGCGTCAACAACGGCGCGACCCTGACCGGTACCGGTTCGCTGGCAGGCGCGGTGACGGTGGCCGATGGCGGCCATATTGGCCTGACTTCCGGCAGCACCTTGTCGGTAGGCTCGCTGGCACTTGGCGCCAACGCCAACCTCGACGTCGGCCTGGGTACTCCGACCGTGGGAGGTGGCAGCAGTCTGCTGAATGTCGGCGGCAACCTGACGTTGGACGGTAATCTCAACGTCACCGATATCGGCGGCTTTGGTAGCGGCGTCTACAACCTCATCAACTACGGCGGCGCCCTGACCGATAATGGCCTGACCGTTGGTACGGTCCCAGGCAGCGTGGCACCGGGCGATCTGCAAGTGCAGACCGCGATCAACAACAAGGTCAACTTGCTGGTGACCGCGCCGAATACCACCGTGCAGTTCTGGGACGGTGGCCAATTGGCCGGCAACGGTACCATCGCCGGCGGCAACGGCACTTGGGGCACGGGCACCACCAACTGGACCAACGTTGATGGCACCGTCAATCAAGGTTGGGGCAACAGCTTTGCAGTGTTCCAGGGCGCGGCGGGTAATGTGACGGTCAACGGTGCGCAAGCCATCACCGGCATGCAGTTCGTCACCGATGGCTACAACCTGTCCTCCGGCGCTGGCGGTTCGCTGACCCTGGTCAACGGCGGCACGGGCAACACGGCGATCCGCGTTGACCCGAATGCCACCGCGACCCTCGGCGTGACCCTCACCGGCGGCGGTACCCTGGCCAAGCTCGACACGGGCACCCTGGTGCTCAACGGCACCAACACCTACACCGGCGGCACCGCGCTCAATGGCGGCAAGCTGGTGGTGGGCAACAACAGCGCCCTGGGGACTGGCGCACTGACGGCCGCCAACGGCACCACGCTTGACAGCAACACCGCCGTGACCCTGGCCAACACCACGGTACTCAACGGTGCGCTGGCAGTCGGCGGTTCCAATGCGTTGACCCTCAACGGTGTGGTCAGCGGCAGCGGCAGTCTGGTGAAAAACGGTGCTTCAAGCCTGACCCTCAACGGCGTGAATACCTACAGCGGTGGCACCGGCTTGAACGCCGGCCAGTTGGTCCTCGGCAACAACGGCGCTCTGGGCAGTGGTGCCCTGAGTGTCGGCGGTGCTGCGCAACTGGACGGCGCTTCGGCCCTGCAACTGGCCAACGCCATCAACCTCGGCGGCCCGCTGACCCTGGCCGGCAGCAACGACCTGACCTTGAACGGCGTGGTCAGCGGTACCGGCAGCCTGGTGAAAAACGGCAACGGTTCGCTGCTGCTGGCCGGTGTTAACACCTACAGTGGCGGCACGACGTTGAACGCAGGCATCACCAGTGGTACCACCAGCAGCCTGCAAGGGGCGATCGTCAACAATGCGACCCTGAACTTTGAGCAAGGCAGCAACGGTACCTACGCCGGTAACCTTACCGGCACCGGTGTGCTGAACAAAAACGGCACAGGCAACCTGCTGCTGACCGGCAACAACACCTTCACCGGCAACACCCATGTTGCGGCCGGCGGTTTGCTGGTCAACGGCACCCTGAACAGCGGGGCGGTGCAAGTCGCCAGCGGCGCGTCTCTGGGCGGCAGCGGTTCACTGGCAGGTGCGGTGACCATGGAGAATGGTTCGACCCTGGCCGGTGGCGGCGGTACCGCACCATTGTCCGTGGGCTCCCTGGCGCTGTCTTCGGGGACCAACCTGAACTTCGCCCTGGGCGCTCCGGGTGCGTCCACCACGGCGGTCAACGTCGGCAGCAACCTGACCCTGGACGGCACGCTTAACGTCACGGACGCGGGCGGCTTCGGCGTCGGTGTCTATCAACTGTTCCGCTACGGCGGCACGCTGACCGACAACGGCCTGGCTTACGGCACGCTGCCCACCGGCATCGTTCCGGGGGCTCTGACCTTGCAAACGGCGCTGGCCAATCAGGTCAACCTGCTGGTGCAAACCACACCCGGGCAAATCCAGTTCTGGAACGGCGGCACCACCAACCCTAACGGGACCATCACCGGCGGTAGCGGTACGTGGGGCCCAGGCACCAACTGGACCGATCCGAACGGCACCCAGGGCCAGGCGTCCACTAACCAGTTCGCCGTGTTTGGCGGGCAGGGCGGGACCGTCACCGTGGCGGGCAACCAAGCCTTTACCGGCCTGCAAGTGCTCGACCCGGGTTACACGCTGGTGGCCGGCACAGGCGGCAGCCTGAGCCCGACCAATGCGCCGGATGGCAGCCTGGCAGCCGTGCGAGTTAACGCGGGTGTCACCGCGCAAATCGATGCGCCATTGGTGGGCACCGGCGGTATCAACAAACTGGATGCCGGCACCTTGCTGTTGACCGGTGCCAACACCTACACCGGCGGCACCACCGTCAGTGGCGGTACCTTGGCGGGTAACACCACCAGCCTGCGGGGCAACATCCGCAACAACGCCCGCCTGCTGTTTGCACAAAACAGCAATGGTCGCTTCAACGGTGTACTGACGGGTACCGGTGCCGTGGTCAAGCAAGGCACAGGCGCGTTGCTGTTGACTGGCAACCAGCCGTTCAGCGGGACCGTGGTGGTGGATCAAGGCGTGTTGCAAGTCGGTGATGCGGCCAACCCTGGCACTGTGCTGGGTGGGCAGGTCACGGTGGCCAACGGTGCGGGCCTGACCGGTAATGGCAGCGTCGGCTCTCTGGTCAACCACGGCTCGGTCACGCCTGACAGCGGCAAGCTGACGGTGGCGGGCAACTTCACCAACGCTGCTGATGGTGCACTGAACCTGGTCATTACCCCATCGGTTGCAGGCTCCCTGGCGGTCGGCGGCACGGCCAACCTGGCGGGCACCTTGAATGTGGTCAACCTGGCACCGTATGCCGGGCCTACCACCTACACCTTGTTGACCGCCAGCGGTGGGGTCAACGGCACCTTCAACACCACTAACCTGGATAACCTGGCGTTCCTCAACACCGCACTCAACTACAGCCCGAACCAGGTTGCGCTGGCCGTCAGTCGTAATAACGTCAGCTACGCCAGCGTGGCGGCAACCGGTAACCAGCGGGCCGTAGCGGCTGCGTTGGGCAGCGGCCCGGCAGTGGGCGGTGCAGCGGTGCAAAACGCGTTGCTCAGCGGCAACGCCGCGAGTGCGCGTGCGGCCTTCGACAGCCTCTCGGGTGAAATCCACGCCAGTACCGCCAGCGCCATGCTTGAGGATTCGCGTTACATTCGTGACGCGGCCAACGAGCGTATGCGTCAGCAGGGTTGCTTGCGTGAGGACGATCCACGTAACAGCCTGGCACCTAGCGAAAACCGCCTGAGCAGTGCCGGTTGCCACGATGAGATCGTTGGCTGGATACGTGCTCTTGGCGCCTGGGGCCATATGGGTGGCGACGACGGCACAGCCAAGCTGAATCGCAACCTCGGTGGTTTCCTGTTGGGTGCCGACAAACAACTGGATGACGCCTGGCGTGCCGGTGTGGCTGCCGGTTACACCCGCAGCGACCTTGACGTTAATCGCCGTAGCTCCAGTGCCAAAGTGGATAGCTACCACCTGATGGCCTACACCGTGTACCAGCAAGAAGCCTTCGCCGCTCGCATGGGTGTGGCTTACAGCTGGAACGACGTCGACAGCAAACGTGATGTCGCCATCGGTTCTGTCAGCCAGCGCCTGAAGGCTGACTACAAGGCCCGTACGGCACAGGTGTTCGGTGAAGTCGGTTACACCTTCGAGCAAGGCGGTGTGGCCCTGGAACCGTTCGCAGGCCTGGCCTACGTCAACTACGACACCGACACCATCAAGGAAAAAGGCGGCTCCGCAGCCCTCAAGGGCGACGCCGATCAGGACGTCACGTTCTCTACCCTGGGCCTGCGTATCGGCAAGACCATCAGCTTGGGCAACGGCACGAAAATCACCCCACGGGGCAGCATCGGCTGGCGTCACGCCTTTGGTGACACCAAACCGGATGCCGACCTGAGCTTCATCAATGGTGGTGGTTCGTTCAGTACCCAAGGCGTGCCGATTGCCAAAGACAGCGCGGTGCTGGAAGCCGGTATCGATTACCAGATCACCCCCAACGGCAAGCTGGGCCTGGGCTACTCCGGTCAGCTCTCACGCAACGACAAGGACCACGCGATGACCATCAGTTTCTCCCTCGGTTTCTGATCAAGGCCGAGTTTTTCAAACCGCCCGAAAGGGCGGTTTTTTTGGCTTGCGTTCAGCAACGGACTATCAAACACCCGCATCTGGGGAGAGCAAGGCTTGACGCAGAAGGTCGTTGATCACCGTCTGATAGCCCGTCCCGGCGCTTTCAGCCTGTTCGTGTGCTGATGTGATCACCGCGTCATCCAGCATGAGGGTGATACGTGTTTTGCCTTTGCTGCTGGCAATGGGTCCACGTTTGGCGTTATTGAAATCGTATTCGTCTTTCATTGTTCAAGCCTCTTCATACTGACGACGTTCATTTCTGCAGACGAGCCTTGCACTGTCAACTGAGTGGTGCAGGCTATCAAGCAAACACAATGCTCAACGTTGCGAAGATCAAATGTGGGAGATGTCGAGCTTTAGCGAGGCTGCGATGACGTCGGCACAGCCAACATTGAGGGTGCCTGACCCACCGCTATCGCAGACTCGCTAAAGCTCGAGAGCTCCCACACAGGACTCGTTTCGCCGGGCTTTTTACGGCCGTCAGAAAGCTCGGCGCTCGATCACTGCAAATACATCACTGGCATCTTGCAGCAACACCCGGGCGACGTTGGCCAGGGTGTTGAGATCTCGTTCGTCGGTGTCATTGAGCGTGGTGCAGGCCAGGGTGGTGATCAGGCCAAGCGCGGCGCGCAGGCGTTCACTGACGCAGGCGTGCAGGTCGAGCAAGGGCGCTTGGTTGTCGATTAAAAGGACGGGCGTGTCAGTGGCGATGCGGGTGAG
Organism: Pseudomonas spelaei; assembly: GCF_009724245.1. Classification (GTDB taxonomy): domain Bacteria; phylum Pseudomonadota; class Gammaproteobacteria; order Pseudomonadales; family Pseudomonadaceae; genus Aquipseudomonas; species Aquipseudomonas spelaei. The sequence continues at coordinate 32,883 of NZ_WNNK01000030.1, forward strand.
GGGGGTGTAGCGGTCGGGCGATGTATCTAGCGTCATGGTGTAGCTCCTCGTATCGAAAGAACAACCACCATTCACTGCGAAATGAAATGGGTGGCAGCTGTGTGCGGGTTCGCAGACCGAGGATACGAGGAACCCGGCAGACCCGAAGGTCTCCCACACACAGCCGCCATAAAACATACCGGCGGCGCAGACGCGACCGCTGTGGTTTCATGATGCCGGGGTATTACACGTATCTGTTAGGGCTGCGAAACCCTGCTGCCGACCGAAGCCTGCAAGCGCACGAACTATAAGCGCGAGGGCTGTTGGCTGCAACTGGAAGGCGGTGTGGGGCTGGTCTGATTGGCCTGGCGCTGGGATATGGGAACCTAGAGGATCTTCGCCCAGATGGCCCACGCGAACATGCCGACTACGTTTAGGACTCCCTGGTAATGTGCTTTTTTTCATTTCTTTATTGATATATCACAAATAACTGCAAAGAACTTAACCTGACGATTATAGCCAGGGACTCTGGTAATCGTCAGATCAAGATCACCTTCGCTTATTCAAACTTCTTGTGCGTTGCATGCATTTAAAAAGGCACCAACATAATATCAACTTTAACATGCAGTGTACTTTTTCTACTATTAACAAACTCTACTTCCTGCTTAAATGAACCGGTTAATGCAGCTGAAAAAATCTTATCTATCATTTCCTCGGGAGACATTGTCGGGTTTCCATCTCCTCCTCCGTTGATTAAAAAACCTAGCTTGTATCTTGCCCCGTCAGGAATAAAGAGACCTGCAATAGGTTGCCCATCCAGCCTGTACGCTAAATCTTCAATCATTTCACGCAACTTCGCCGCCGCGTTATCCTTGTTAATGTTTATTACGCCTGCGTCCCAATAAACTGGGGGTTTTTCATTGAATTCAGGATGGCCAAGCTGCCATGATCCCTCATAATTGTTTATGCAGTACTTGCAACTACATCCTCGTGGGTGCCAGTACTTAACTTTGTTTGCATCATAGGGGGCTCCTTGCTTATCAGCGCCGCCATCTTTATTTACTGGCCCCTCGTACCACTTTGTCCCTGGGAGGTGAAAATCCGCTCCTCCTCCCCATAGAGAAGTTACGCTGGCTGCTGTATAGCCACCTTGCTTGTAATTGATCATGATATGAGTTTCCTTTTAATATGGATGAGGTATCCCAGTCAATACACACGTCTTGAGTTTTATCAGTCGCGTAAATAATGATTTTTATACGAGGTCTGAATAGATCTTACAATTAAATCGAACAAATATTTACACCCGCGCCCCGACCCATCAAGCTCCAAAATAACTACTCCAACAGAAGTGGTCAGTTTTACCTTACTCATGGTGGTGCTCCTGTTGTGCACGCTGGGCACTTGAAATAATCCCATGCTGTCGGAACAGCAGCGTTATCGTTGAAGCGATTTCTCAACGTGTTTACGACGTTATTATTCACCCTCTCGAAATCTGGGAAACCTGTGAAAAATACCAGTTCCGACGAGCGGAGACTGGGATTTGACAGGCCAATTTTTCACAATTTCCGCGCGTGCCCTTTGCTACTATCGCCTCCCCACCGCCACCCGGAGTCACCGCCCCATGCAACACCAGTGGGATGAAATGCACCGCACCCGCAAGCCCACGTTCGTGCGGTGTGGCGAGCCTCAAGGGGAAGTGCTCAATCTCTACGTTCACGGCTACTCGGCGTTCTTCAATCAGCAACAGCTGGGCAACTTCACCGAACAACTGGCGAGCATCGACGGTTCGACCAACCTGATGCTGTTCTGGCCGGCGGGGCATTTTCTGGAGAACCTGTTTGCACCGTTCAAGGATGTGATCGCCTCGATGCTCGGCGGCGGCACCCTGGGCGCGGCGACGATCGGGTTGGGCAAGGCGATTGCCTATTTCCTCGACCACTACAAAAGTGTCGAGGCTCGAGTCGATGAGGTGGCGAAAAGTCTGCTGCCCGAGTTGGCCAACTACCTGCATCGCGAATCCATCAACGTTCGACGGATCAACCTGATCGGCCATTCCCTGGGTGCCCGGATTCTGGTCAAGAGCCTGTTGGCGAACCCCGAAACAGCCCGTGAGCTGCCATTGAATAATCTGCTGCTGATGGGCGGCGCGATTTGTACCTCCAGCCCGTGGGATCAAGTCTCGGCGCCCCTCAAGGGCCGGTTGATCAACTGCCATTCCAGCAAGGACTGGGCGCTGGCGCTCAAACCGGATACCGAACGCTGCATCGGGCGTTACGCAATCCCTGTGACGCCGGCGCTCAAGGCCAAGGTGGCGAATGTGCACCTGGCCACGTTCGACCACGCCGCCTACTGGCCGCAGTTGAAGACGGTGGTGCAATACACCGACCTGTTGCAGGAGCGCCGCGGCATGATCCGCGCTGATCAGCGCAGCAGTGAGGTGCGCTTTGCCGAGGACGATGTCGACCTGTTCCCGTTGCTGGTGCAGGCACGGCCGGAAGAGTTGAAGTTTCTCGCTGAGTTGATGGCGCAAAAACGCAGCGCGACGATCGACGCCACGGTACGCGAGCCGTTGAAACTGGCCGTGGAACTACAGCGCATGGGCGGCGACACCTTCATGAACCTGGCACGCGGCCATGGCGTCAGCTACCGCGAAATGGCCCAGGATGTGGCGCAGCGGGCGGGGATCAAGTTTGATGAACCTATCGAAAAGGTCGCACTGGCAGACATCGAAGCCCAGGTCGCCGAGACGCTGATTGAGCAGTACAAGGACAAACTCAGCCAGGCCGACCGGCAAGTGTTCGAGGCGCAGCTCAAGGCCGCTGCGCAAAAGGAGCAGGGTTTTTTCAATCGCTTCGATGTGGGTCGCTCCGCCACAACGGCACTGAGCGGCACTGCACTGGCCGGGTTGACCGGCTTTATCCTGCGCCGTGGTGCCGCGACCGCAATCCCGGTGGTGGGCCAGGCACTGGCGGCGGCGATGTTGCTGGTCACCGGTGTACGGGCTTTTTCCGGGCCGGCATATTCCATCACCACCTTGGCGGTGCTGGTGATCGGGGTGATTCGCGAGCGCATGGAGCGCGAGGCGCTGAATCAGGAAATGGACCTGGTGGTGAAAGTCGTCGAGGCGTTTGATTTACCTCGGGAGACGGTGATGCGCACGGTCGCGTCCGACTGATAAGCTGCGCCCTTGTCTTGTGTGTTTGCCGGGTACCCGCGTGAAATTCAGCCTGCCGAAAGTCGCTACTGCCCCGTTCTGCCCACCGGAAGTGGCCGGCACTATTGTCGTCGACCCCAGGGCTTCGTTTTTCAAGCGAATCTTTGCCTTTGCCGGGCCCGGCCTGCTGGTTTCCATCGGTTACATGGACCCGGGCAACTGGGCCACGGCCATCGAGGCCGGCTCACGCTACGGCTACAACCTGTTGTTCGTGGTGTTGCTGGCGAGCCTCGCGGGGATGGCGGTGCAGTGCCTGTGCTCGCGATTGGGAATCGCCACCGGCAAAGACCTGGCGCAACTGAGCCGCGAGCGCTACAGCAAGCGCGCCTCGTTCACCCAATGGATCTTGGCGGAAATCTCGATCATTGCCACCGACCTCGCTGAAGTCCTCGGTTGCGCCCTGGCGTTCCACTTGCTGCTGGGCGTGTCGCTGACCTCCGGGATTGTCATTACCGCCTTCGATACGCTGCTGATTCTGGCCCTGCAAAATCGCGGTTTCCGTCGTCTGGAGGCGATCATGCTGGCGCTGGTGGCGACCATCGGCGTGTGTTTTTTTGTCGAACTGGTGTTGATCAAACCTTACTGGCCGGATGTGTTCCGGGGTTTCACGCCGTCGTTGTCGGCCATCAGTGACGCTGCGCCGTTGTACCTGGCCATCGGGATTCTCGGTGCCACGGTGATGCCGCATAACCTGTACCTGCACACGTCTATCGTGCAAACCCGGCTGTTCGGCAAGGACCTGGCCAGCCGTCAGGATGCGGTCAAGCTGGCGCGGATCGACACCATTGGCTCCCTGGCCCTGGCGCTGCTGGTCAACGCGGCGATCCTGATCCTGGCTGCCGCAGCCTTCCACCAGACCGGGCATACCGAGGTGGTGGAAATCCAGGACGCCTACCACCTGTTGGACCCGCTGGTGGGTGGCGCCTTCGCCAGTGTGCTGTTCGGCGTAGCGCTGCTGGCGTCCGGACAGAGTTCCACGTTCACCGGCACCATTGCCGGGCAGGTGATCATGGAGGGCTATCTCAACCTGCGGATTCCCTGCTGGCAACGGCGCCTGATCACCCGTGGCCTGGCGCTGATCCCGGCGTTTCTCGGGGTGTGGCTGATGGGGGACAGTGCCATCGGCAAATTGCTGATCCTCAGCCAGGTGGTACTCAGCCTGCAATTGCCGTTTGCGTTGTATCCCTTGATTCGCATGACCGGTGATAAACAACTCATGGGGCCGTTCGTCAATCGCCTGCCGACGCGGCTATTGGCCTGGAGCCTGTTTGCCGTGATCAGCGGGGCGAACGCGTGGTTGATCGGGCAGTGGTTGTTCTGAGTCAGCCACCCGAGCGGCGCCATTGCACATTGTCGATGCCGAACTGTTGGGCCTGGAGCTGGCTGGTCTTCTTCACCTGCTCCCGGGCAAACCGGCCGATTCGGCCCACACCGGCATCGCAGCTTGCCCAATGCCAGGCTTCGGGCGTGTCGAGTTTCTCCAGGCGGATGATGAAAGACTTGGGCTGGCCGTGCAGCGTGTAGTCGATGACGAAAAGCTTTGCGTTGTTCATGGATCCGTTGACCCTCCTTGTGTCTTCAAGTGATCCCGTGGCGTTGTAAAAATTCACTCGGATTGTCGGCCGTTGATCATTAACATGGCGGTTCCAGCCTTGAGTGATGTGCCGTCCATGGCCCTTGCCGCACCTCCCGACCTCAGCGATCACGGCGTCCCCGTTCAGCCTTTGGCCCGCACCTACCCGCGTGGGCTGTATGTGGAACCCCATCAGCACGACTGGGGCCAGTTGCTCTACGCCATGAGCGGGGTGATGTGGGTCGAGACACCCCGGGAAGCGTTGGTGGTGCCGCCGCAGCGGGCGGTGTGGCTGCCGCCGGGCGTTACGCACGCCATTCGCGTGGTCTCGGACTTGCAGATGCGTAATATCTATTTGCGCCCGGCCCTGGCGGTGACGTTGGACAGTCAGGTACAGGTGATTGAGGTCGGTGGCCTGTTGCGCGAGTTGATCGTGACGCTGGTAGAGCAGGGCGACCGCTTTGATGCCTACTACGACGCCGTCGTGGGCCTGGCCCTGCTGGAGTTGCAGCGCGCCCGGCGCTCGGCCATCCGCATCGCCTTGCCTGAAGGTGCCGACCGGCGTTTGCTGAATGCTTGTCAGGCGGTGATGGCGGCGCCCTCCCTGGACATTCCCTTCGAGCAGCACGCCGAAATGGCCGGCGCCAGCGTGCGCACCCTGGCCCGCCTGTTCCAGAACAGCCTGGGCATGGGCTTTGCCGAATGGCGCCGACAGGTGCAACTGGCCACCGCCGTGGCCGAGTTGATCCAGGGCCAATCAGTCAGCAGTATCGCCCGATCCCTGGGTTATTCCCCCAGCAGTTTCAGCGACATGTTTCGCCGGGAACTGGGCGTGGCGCCGTCGCAATACGGAACCTGAGGGTTGGCCGAAATCCAGAAGCACCTGGCCGATTGCACCAGGCTACGCTCCTTACACTGACCGCATCGACCACCGCTGCGGAGTGCCCCATGAGTTACCTGATTTCCCTGGCCATCGGCCTGTTTGTCGGCGTGCTTTACGGTGCCCTGGACTTTCGCTCGCCTGCGCCTCCGGCCATTGCCCTGGTAGGGCTGATGGGCATGCTCATGGGCGAAAAGCTCTGGCCCATGGGCCGTCAATTGATCAGCGGCTGGTTGTCCTGAATTTTTCTGACCTTCAAGGGATATTCGCCACATGAAAGCACTGCAGTTTTGCGCCACCGGCGATCTCGCTGCCCTGGACTATGTTGAGGTGGCCACACCGGTACCGGCTGCCGGTGAGGTTTTGGTACAGGTCAAAGCGGCCGGGTTGAACCCCAGCGATGTCAAGAACGTGCTCGGGCGTTTCCCCTACACCACGTTGCCGCGTATTCCCGGTCGTGACTTTGCCGGCGTTGTGGTGGACGGCCCGCGGGCGCTTTTGGGCCGGGAAGTCTGGGGCACCGGTCGTGACCTGGGTTTCTTCGCCGACGGCTCCCACAGCCAGTACCTCACAGTGTCGGCCAAGGGGGTGGCCCACAAGCCCAGCCATTTGAGTTTTGCCCAGGCGGCCAGCCTCGGTGTGCCCTACACCACGGCTTGGGATGCCCTGGAGCGTAGCGGGGTAGGCAAAGGCACGCGATTGCTGGTGATCGGTGCTAATGGTGCGGTGGGCAGCGCGGCCTTGGCCCTGGCGAAAATTCGTGGAGCGCAGGTGTTGGCAGCGGTACGGCGGCCCGAGCAGGTCGAGGCGTTGAAGGCCCAGGGCTTTGAAGCGATTGCCTTGGACAAACCTGAGGATTTGTCGGCACAGGTGAACGCGGTATTGGGCGGCGCCGATGTGATCTTCGACACCACGGGGTTCTGGCTACCGGCGGCGGTTTCGGCCCTGGCACCCTTTGGTCGCATCGCGATCATTGCGGCTCCGGTGGACGGTCATGTGCAACTGCCCGCCCTGGCGTTGTACCGCAAGGGTGGCTCGGTGGTGGGGATCAATTCGTTGCTCTACAACAGCGAGGCCTGCGCGCTGATGCTGGAGCAGTTCGGGCGATTCTTCGATGAAGGGTTGTTGCCGTTGCCGACGGGGTTGCGAGAGGTGCCGCTGGCGGAGGGCGTGCGGTGCTACGAGGAAGTGAATCGGGGCAGTACGGACAAGATTATCTTCCTGCCCTGACGCTGTCAGTGTGGGAGCGAGCAAGCCCGCTCCCACATTTGATCTCTGGTGTCCGGGAGGTTAGGCTTCAGGAACCCCTTTCTCCCACGCCGACCAGTTCTTCAGAATCGTCTGCACCAACGGGTTACCTGTGCGATACAGGTTTTCCAGCGCCGGCACAAACCCGCCCTGGTCCGCATATTTCAGCAGGTTGTCCACTTCGCTGTAACCCGGGTACGGCCGGTCGAAATCAGACCCGGCACGCACCACCGCCAGGCGCTGGATATCCACCAGGCCTTCACGGCTGGCCCGCAGCAGCGCTTCATAGGTGGAGTTGTCTTCCTGCTGGGTGGTGCAGTACTCGCCTTTGTTGTCCGTCAACAACTTGGTCCAGACTTCGGCGCGCTCGCTCAGGCGTGTCCCGGAGAACCAGGTGTTGCCCGCCACGGTGTCGCACTGGGTGACCTGGGGTGGCTGGTTGGCCGGCGCATTCGGGTAATGCTTGCGCCACGCCGTGGACTCTTTGCTTTCACTGAGTTCGACCTTGTGCGACAGGGCAAAGGCCTTGGCCTGCAGTTTCGGGTTCAGCTCGAAAACTTCGGTCTTGTAGTCCAGCGGCGGTTTTTCATTCGGGCCCTTGGTGTTGATGCCGATATAACCGGTCGGCCAATCCTTGGGTGCGTCACGGGAATCCAGCTCCCATTGCGTACCGAACTCCACCAGGTAGTGGGCCCATGCGGCTGTGCCAATGGTGCCGTGTTTCGGGCTGATCCCGGCAATCCCGGCAATCAGGAAGTAGCTCTGGCGCAGGTCGAACTTGGGCGACAACGCCAGGGCCAGCGTGGAGGCGGCGGCGTTGGTCTGGCCCATGCCGGTCACCAGCAGGCACACGTCCTGGGTGTTGCAGCGGATCACTGGGTATTCGGCGGACAAGCCCGGCACGCGGACTTCCTGCTTGAGCTCCAGGCGATCAATCCAGTTCTGCGCCTCGGGGGCGAACATGGTGATCAGCACCACTTTGGGCTTGATCGGCGCCGGGGTATTGGCCAGCACTGCCTGGGGCAACAAGGAACCCACGGCCAGGCCGATGGCGATTGAAAGGCGGGCAAACGTAGTCATCCATTTCTCCTTTATCAAGTAAACGCGCACTCAGAATTGATAACCCACACCGGCGTAATAACCCCAGCCATTGGACCGGGCGCGGAAATTGCCGTCGCCGAAATTCAGCTCACTGCCGTCTTCCCAGTTGCCGCCGTTGTGGAAGTAGCGACCCACCAGGGTAAAACGCAGGTGAGTGAACGAATACAACAGCACGTTGGTTGCAACCAGGGAGTTGGCGGTACGCGCCGGGTTGTCCTTGTGCAAGTCCGAACCGAAATCGTAGTTGGTAAAACCGATATAGGTGAGCGACGCGCCGTTATCAAAGCTGCTGATGGGCACGATGTACTTCATTTGTGCGCGGTAGCCGTCCCAGGAATATTCATTGCTGGCGCCGTAGTTTTCCCACTGGTAGCGCCCATAGAAGTTGGCCGACAGGTTGACCCGTGAATGGGTCTCGATGTCGGTGCCCAGACCACTGTAGAGGGTGTTGGCGCGGTTGGCCTTGTTGCTGCCGTGGTCGTAGATCCAGTCGAAGGCGACGTACCATTCCTTGAACGGCCCGATGGCCAGGCTGCGGCCGGCCAGGTAGTCGATGGAGATACGTGGCTCGTGCTCCATGAACACCGGGGAACCGTGGTCCCAGGCGCCTTTGTCATTGGCGTTACCGATGCCGAAGATCTTCGGGATGTCGATGTAGCCATAGAGCTCGAAGGGCCCTTTGCGGCCGAAGTATTCGTACTCCAGATACACGTCGTCAGCAGGTTTTGGGCCGAAGCTGATGTCTTTGCTGCCAATGACCGTCAGGTCCTGGTTGAACCAGTCCGACAGGTAAACGCCTTTTTTCGATGGGCTGGCTTCCGGGGCCAGGGTTTCGCCCTGTGCTGAGTCATCAGCGGGCGCTTGCTGCCCGAAAGTGGGCGCGCTGAGTACTCCCGTAACGGCAGCCAGTAGCAAGGAAACACCCAAAGTGGTGGCCGACGCGGGGCGTCTGGAGGTTGATTGCATTGAAAATCCCTGTTCGTACGCGGTTTGGACCCGATTCACCGGGTGTGAGGTGAACATGTCGCCAGTTGGCGGTCAAGTTCGATTCGCAAACGTTTGCACAGGCTGTACCAACTTTTGTCAATTGCTTGAAGTGGATAGAAAAATGTCGAATTAGCCGACCTTTTGGTCAGAAACCTGGCTTCTGGTTTGTGGCATCCTGCCGAGCAATGAACAGGGAGCCCTGAGATGTTTGATCACTATGTACAACGCTGGAAGTTGACCCCGGACGGCGACGCCATCATCACTCCCGGCAGTCATCTGCTGCCGGTACGCTGGCAAGGTATGCCTGCGATGCTGAAAATCGCCCATACGCCCGAAGAAAAACTCGGCGGCCTGTTGATGAATTGGTGGGCGGGTGAGGGCGCGGCGCGGGTCTTCGCCCATGACGCCAATGCACTGGTGATGGAGCGCGCCACCGGCCCAGGTTCCTTGATGCAGATGGCCCTCAATGGCCAGGACGACGAAGCCAGCCGCATCGCTTGTGCCACCGTCGCCCGGTTGCACGCGCCGAGGCCGTCACCGCCGCCGGGGTTGTTTTCCCTGGAACGATGGTTTGAGTCGCTATGGACTGCTGCCGAGCACGAAGGCGGGCCGTTGCTCGACTGCGCAGCGACGGCGCGCACGTTATTGGCTTCACAGCAGGACATCGTGGTGCTGCACGGTGATGTACACCACGACAACATCCTCGACTTCGGCCCACGGGGCTGGCTGGCCATCGACCCGAAGCGGGTGATGGGCGAGCGGGGCTACGACTACGCCAACCTGATCTGCAATCCGGACTTGCCGACCTGCGCTGATCCGGTGCGTTTCAACCGGCAGGTCGAGGTCATTGCCCACGCTGCCGGGCTGACCCGCCAGCGCCTGCTGCAATGGGTTGTGGCTCATGCCGGGTTGTCGGCGGCCTGGTTTCTGGAGGATGGCGAACGGGAACGGGCAGATGTCGACCTGGACGTGGTACGCCTGGCTCAATGCGCTTTGGTAAACGGCAACGCTTGATCGCCATTACGATGAAACAGGTACCGCGCGGTTTCACGCCGATACTCGCTGGGCGTCTGGTTCATTTCGATACGAAAGTGCCGGTTGAAGTTGGAGAGGTTGGCGTAGCCCACTTCAAAGCAGATATCGGCCACCGACATCTTGGTCTGCAATAACAGCCGGCAGGCGCGCTGGACCCTGAACTTGCGCATCAGATCAATAAAACCGTGGCCGGTGACCCGCTTGAAGAAGCGCGAAAAGCCAGGCTCGCTCATCTTCAAACGCTGGGCGATCACCGACAGGCGCACATCGCCGGTCAGCTCTGTCATCAGGTAGTCGAAGGCCTTGTGGATCCGCGCGGAACTGCGGGCATCCAGCGTCGGCGTGTAGCAAGCGCTGGCCAGTGGGTGAGACTCCAGTGACGGCGCCACCGCCAGCGCTTGCAGCAACTGCATAAACAAAATCAGGCGGTTGAGCCCTTGCGCCGGCCCGATGGCCTCAAGCAGGGCTGCCGCACGAGTAGCGGTCTCACCGGTAAATTCCAGGCCACGTCGAGCCCGTTCAAACAGCCCTTGCAGATCCCCCAACTCTGGCAGCGTGCCACGTAACGCCAGCAACGCTGCGCCATCGAATTGCAGCACCACATCGCGCCCCGTCAGATACTCGCCGGGCGCCAGGTCGCCAATCCAGTCGTGGGGCAGGTCGGGGCCGATCAGTGCCACATGGCCGGCGCCAAACGCACCAATATAGTCACCCGCCACCAACTTGCCGCTGCCTTGGCGGATCAGGTGGATCTCGAATTCGGGGTGGTGATTCCAGCGGGCGAGATCGTACGGATAGTCGTGTTCGTACCAGCGAAAGGCATGATCGGGTTCAGGAACAATCACTTCCAGCTCGGCAGGACGTTGCTCGAACAGGGCGGCGTGGCCGTCAGGCATGGGTTTGGCCCTTATGGGGTCTTGGAATAGCACCAAAGTACGCTCTTTCGGCCAGTGGTAGCTACTCTTGGTTTTGCCTGTGACTGATACTTTTTTGATCCTGGATGCTCGGTTAAAAAAGTACCGGAACAGTGTCCGTCACGCGTTTGTCCGACCCCTTCCAAGCTGCTGTAATCGAGTCGTCAAAAACAAAAATAATAGCTCCCGTCGTCTACGGCACGGGGCGGAGGGCAGCATGATCAATACCCCGAAAGCGCTTTTGCTGATCACAGGCCTGTCAGTGGTCATCGCCGGCCACGCAGCAGACACCGTCACCATCGCCACGGTCAACAACAGCGACATGATCCGCATGCAGCGGCTCTCCAAGGTGTTCGAACAGCAGCATCCCGAGGTAAAGCTCAACTGGGTGGTGCTGGAAGAGAACGTCCTGCGCCAACGCCTGACCACCGACATCGCGACCCAGGGCGGTCAGTTCGATGTGCTGACCATTGGCACTTATGAAACCCCGCTATGGGCCGCCAAGCACTGGCTGGAGCCGCTGACCCAATTGCCTCCCGAGTACGACGTTGACGATATCTTCCCCTCGGTGCGCCAGGGGCTGTCGCTCAATAACACGCTCTATGCCTTGCCGTTCTATGGCGAAAGCACGCTCACTTACTACCGCACCGACCTGTTCCAACAGGCGGGCCTGAACATGCCGGAACACCCCACCTGGACCCAGCTCGGCGAGTTCGCCGCCAAACTGCACGCCCCGGCAAAAGACCAGTACGGCATGTGCCTGCGGGGCAAGGCCGGGTGGGGCGAGAACACGGCCTTGCTGAGCACCATGGCCAATGCTTTCGGCGCGCGCTGGTTCGACGAACAATGGACACCGCAGCTCACCAGCCCTGAGTGGGCGGCGGCGGCGAATTTCTACGTCGATACCCTCAAGAAGTACGGTCCGCCCGGCGTATCGAGCAACGGTTTCAACGAAACCCTGGCGCTGTTCAACAGCGGCAAGTGTGCGATCTGGGTGGATGCCAGCGTTGCCGGCTCCTTCACCACCGACACCAGCCAAAGCAAGGTGGCCGACCGCGTGGGCTTTGTCGCAGCACCCACCGAAGTCACCGACAAGGGTTCGTCCTGGCTGTACGCATGGTCCTTGGCGATACCCGCGACTTCCAAGCATAAGGACGCGGCCAAGGCCTTTATCACCTGGGCCACGTCCAAGGACTACATCCAGTTGGTGGCGGACAAGGAGGGCATCACCAACGTACCGCCGGGCACCCGCCAGTCCACTTACAACGAGGCGTACTTGAAGGCTGCACCGTTTGCCAACGTCACCTTGCAGATGATGCAGCATGCCGACCCGGCGCATCCCTCCGCGCAGCCGGTGCCGTACGTGGGCATCCAGTACGTGACCATTCCCGAGTTCCAGGCCATTGGCACCTCCGTGGGCAAGTTGTTCTCGGCCGCGCTCACCGGCGGGATGAGCGTCGACCAGGCGCTGGCCCAGGCGCAGTCCACCACCGAGCGCGAGATGAAACGCGCCGGATATCCGAAGTAATCACTTTTCAAGACGGATGAATATTCAATGAAACGACTGGACGGTAAAAGCGCACTGATCACTGGGTCCGCCCGTGGCATCGGCCGAACCTTTGCCCAGGCCTACATCGCCGAGGGCGCGACCGTAGCCATTGCCGACATCAACCTGCAGCGTGCCCAGACCACGGCGGCGGAGCTGGGCCCGATGGCTTACGCGGTAGAGATGGACGTGACTGACCAAGCCTCCATCGACGCTGCGATTGCGGCAGTGGTGGCCCAGGCCGGCAAGCTCGACATCCTGGTCAACAACGCCGCGCTGTTCGACCTGGCACCTATCGTCGACATCACCCGGGAAAGCTTCGACCGCCTGTTTTCCATCAACGTCGCCGGCACGCTGTTCACCCTGCAGTCCGCCGCGCGGCAGATGATCCAACAGGGCCACGGCGGCAAGATCATCAACATGGCCAGCCAGGCCGGGCGCCGGGGTGAGGCGCTGGTGGCGGTGTACTGCGCGAGCAAGGCGGCGGTGATCAGCCTGACCCAATCCGCCGGGCTGAACCTGATCAAGCAGGGGATCAATGTGAACGCCATCGCCCCCGGCGTGGTGGATGGTGAACATTGGGACGGGGTGGATGCGCTGTTCGCCAGGCATGAAGGTTTACCGTTGGGCGAGAAGAAAAAGCGCGTAGGCGCCGAGGTGCCGTTTGGGCGGATGGGCACGGCGGAAGACCTCACCGGCATGGCGATTTTCCTTGCCTCCCAGGACGCTGATTACGTGGTGGCGCAGACCTATAACGTGGACGGTGGAAACTGGATGAGCTGAGTCAGCGCCCACTCATTCGGAAAAGCTGCGATCAAAGAAATAAACCTCCCCAGGCTTCAGGTTCTCCACCGTTGCCTGGGGCCTGCCTCCGTCGCCCTGCTTCTTGCGCCCCGTTTCCCGCAAATACCCCGCCTCAGTCAATTTCAGCAAGCGCTGACGGATGCTGGTCTTGAGCACTGGCCGTGCCAGCACCAGCGAGAAAATCGTGGTGGCTTCCGGCGCACTGAATTCACGCCCCAAAAACAGCAGCGGCACATTGCTGTACAGCGACTTGGAAAACAGCCGCTCCAGTACCGCGGCGACGATGACGTTGTGATCGAAGGGCAGCTTGATGCTGCCATCGGCCACGGCCTTGAGGGAGAACCAGGCCTGATGTGCGCCCAGCGGCCATTCTTGATCAACAATCGCCAGGTAGTAGGTGGATGACGACCAGCAGCGTGGGTCGCGGAAGGCATCGCCGACGGTGCCCACTTGCTCGCTCCAGGCCAGGGGTAGGCCGACCTTGTCGCTGGCGCGCAAGCGCTCCACCGCATCCTTGAGGCTTAGATCTTGCACGCCGCCGTTCACCACCACCCCCGGCAGCGCCCAATGCCCGACGAAGGGATCGGCTTCACGCTGGTTCAGCAGCAGCTTCAATTCCCCCGAGGCACGGCAATAAAACAGCACGCACAGGTCGACGGTGTGAAGGTAGGCACTAAGGGGCATGTGAGGTCCTTGTAAACGGGATAGGGCACAGTCTAACGGATCAGGCGGATATGTCATGTACTTGACTCAGCATAGATTAATAAATGTTTCTTGCATTGAAAGTACATGACATGTACTTTAATTTCCATGCCAGAGGAGAAATCGAAAATGACCATCTCGAAAAACACCATCGCCTCATTCGACGTCGACCCACAAAAGAGCTTCACGCCCCTGTGCCCCACTGAGTTGCCGGTGGCGGGCGGTGACCAGATTGGCGCCGAGCTCAACTACATGGCCAGCCTCGCCAGCCGCCGGGTCGGCAGCAAGGATGCCCACACTCCGCAGGCGCCCTGGGTGGTCAAGCAACACAGCGAGATGCTGCAACCTACCGGCCTGGCACACGCCGATGTGACGTGGGTCAGCCACTGTGTGCCGGGTACCGAGGGCTTCACCTTGCTCGACGAATTGCCCACGCCCTATGACTACGACTACTTCATCTGGAAAGGCGTCGAGCCCGACCTGCACCCCTACGGCGCCTGCTACCACGACCTGCACGACAAGCTGTCCACTGGCGTCATCGAATACCTGAACGCCCAGGGTATCACCCGTGTACTGGTCGGCGGCCTGGCCCTGGACTACTGCGTCAAGACCACTGCGCTGCAACTGCTCAAGGCCGGCTTTGAAGTGATTCTGCACTTGCCCGCCTGCCGAGGCATCAGCGAGGAGGGTGGAGTGCAGGCCGTCAATGACCTGCTGCAAGCCGGCGCTGCCATCAGCAGCACCCGGGAAGAACTGGCCGCATTGGCCACGCGTTAAGGAGAAGCCCATGGAAAGTGCATTCGACTATGAAAACGGGGTGATTCAGGGCCTGCTGGACACCGACTACTACACCTTCACCATGATGCAGGCTGTACTGCATCAGCACCCCAATGTGGATGTGGAATACCAGTTCATCGTGCGTTCCAGGGAGAAACTCGGGCACCTGATTCCCGAACTGCGCATCGAGCTTGAGAAGCTCGCCGGCCTGCACATGCGCGAAGGTGAGTTGCGCTTTCTGTTCAACAAGCGTTTTCGCGAATACCTGACCCCGGATTTCGAGCAATTCCTTGGCCTGTTCCGTTTCAACCTGCGTTATATCCACGTCAGTGAGGTCGACGGCCAACTGAGCATCCGCGTGATCGGTCCGATGCTGCACTGCATCATGTTCGAACAGCCGGTATTGGCCCTGGTCAGCGAGTTGCGCAACCGCGACAAGTACCCGGACGTGACCCTGGAAGACGTGACTCGCAAGCTCTATCAGAAGTTTGACTGGCTGGAGAAAAACCTCAGTCAGGAGGAGTTGGCCGATCTGCGGGTCTCGGATTTCTCCACTCGGCGCCGGCTGTCGTTCAAGGCCCAGCGCGAAGTGGTCAACATCATGGCCCGCGACTTCCCCGGTACGTTTATCGGCACCAGCAACGCCCACCTGGCCTACGAATTCGACCTGCCGCTGATTGGCACCATGGCCCACCAATGGCTGATGGTGCACCAGCAACTGGGGCGGTTGCGCGAGAGCCAGAATGCGGCGCTGGAAAACTGGGTGCGCGAATACCGTGGGCGCCTGGGGATTGCCTTGACCGATTGCATCAGCACTGACTTCTTCCTCAAGGATTTCGACCTGTACTTCGCCAAGCTGTATGACGGCCTGCGCCAGGATTCCGGTGACCCCATCGTCTGGGCCGACAAGGTCCTGGCCCGCTACAAGGCACTGGGCATCGACCCGATGACCAAGGACCTGATGTTCTCCGACGGCCTGAACTTCGAGAAATGCTTGCCAATCCTGCGGCACGTGCGTGGCAAGGCCAAGTTCGGGTTCGGCATGGGCACCAGCCTGGCGTGTGATGTCGAGGGTGTGGAGCCGTTGAGCATCGTCATGAAGCTGGTGCGGGTGCATGGCGAACCGGTGGTGAAATTCTCCGATGACCCGATCAAGAACGTCTGTGAAGACGCCTCGTTTTTGCAGTACGCGGCGCAGGTGTTCAATGTCGGCAACGTCAATCCGAAACTGGGGGTGTGACATGGGAACTCAGGCACGTATTGCCCGGGAACTGAATATCAACCGGATGTTGGTCAACGGGGGCGAGGCCCAAGAGCTGCAACGGCGCATCGACTTCATCAAGCACACCTTGCGCCAGTCAGGCTGCCAGGCCCTGGTGCTGGGGATCAGCGGCGGTGTTGATTCACTGACAGCCGGGCGCTTGTGCCAACGGGCGGTGGAGCAGTTGCGCAACGAAGACTACGACGCCTGTTTTATCGCCATGCGCCTGCCTTACAAGACCCAGGCCGATGAGCGCGATGCCCAGGCGTCACTGGACTTTATCGCGCCGGACGTGATTGAAACCCTGAACATCGCGGCCTGTGTCGATGGGCTGATGGGCAACCTGGCTGCCGCCAATGCCAGCGCCGAACATATCGACTTTATCAAGGGCAACGTCAAGGCCCGGGCGCGGATGATGGCGCAGTATGCGGTGGCCAATTTGCACAATGGGCTGGTGGTTGGGACTGATCATGGTGCTGAGGCGTTGATGGGTTTTTTTACCAAGTTTGGTGATGGTGCTTGTGATCTGGCGCCGTTGTCGGGGCTGACTAAAACTCAGGTTCGGTTGCTGGCGGCGGCGCTCGGAGGGCCTGAGCATCTGGTGGCCAAGCCACCGACGGCTGATCTTGAAGAACTGGCGCCAGGCAAGCTGGATGAGCTGGCGTATGGGTGCAGTTATGACGAGATTGATGCATACCTGATGGGTGAGGCGGTGAGTGAGCGGGTGAGGGGGATTGTTGAAAGTGCCTACCTGAAGACGGCCCACAAGCGAGCGTTGCCCTTCACTCCGACTTGAAGTGATACAGACCTGGCAATGAGGTCAAATGTGGGAGCGGGCTTGCCTGCGATAGCGGTTTTCCAGTCAAGGTTTCTGGTGGCTGATACACCGCCATCGCAGGCAAGCCAGCTCCCACATTGGATTGATATTGGTTTATAGACCGTGTCCAGGACCCGTCAACACCTGCCTGAACGTCTCCACCAACGGCCTTAAATTGATCCGATGCCACGCTGCCCACAACGGCGTGGTGTAGGTCAACCAAGGCAGTTCCCGCAAAACCACCCCCGGCGGTGCGTTCCGACTCAACCCCTTCTGCACCATCGCCACTCCCAACCCCGACGCTACCAACCCCAACGCGGTAAACGGCTCACTCGCCTCCATCGGCATCTGCGGTGTGAAGCCGGCGCGGATGCAGGCGGCGACGAAATCGTCAGCGGTCCCGGGTTTACGCTGTACGCCAATCCATTGCTGGTCGGCCAGGTGTTCCGGCAGCAGTTCGGCCTGGCTGGCCAAAGGGTGATGTTCCGGCAAGGCCAGCAGCATCGGGTCATCGAGCACCTGGAAGGACAGCAAGTCCGGATCGTCGGCCGCTGGCGGCTCACCGACCAGGGCGATATCCAGGCTGCGTTGACGCAGGCCTTCCAGTTGCTCGCCGGAGGGCAGGTTGTACAACGCGATATGTACGTTAGGCCGTGCTTCACGCAGTACTTTCAAGGCATTGGGCAGTACGCCTGCATGCATGGCGTTTTCGATGTAGCCAATGCACAAGCCACCTTCTTCACCCCGACCCAACCGACGACCCAGAGATTCCAGCCGGTTGGCGTGGGTCAGCAGCGCCTTGGTCTCGGCGAGAAAAGTCTGGCCATCCCGTGTCAGGCGAATGCGTTGCTGGCTACGCTCGAACAGGGTCAGGCCCAGGCGCTCTTCCAGCTGGGCAATCTGCCGGCTCAACGGCGACTGAGAGATGTGCAACCGTTCGGCGGCGCGGCCCACGTGTTCTTCTTCAGCGACTACAACGAAGTAGCGCAATTGGCGGAAATCGATCATGTAAGACCTAAAGGGACTCAAGTTGGTCGCAGTATGTCTTGGACGGTCCGATCTTCGCAATCTAGGATCTGCTCAACGGTCACACAACGACCTTGAACCTTTTGAGGATCCAACCATGAGTTTGAAAGACAAACTGCCTGGCGTGCTGGGTTTTGGTACCGCCCCGTTGGGCAACATGTTCCGCGCCATTCCCGAGGAAGAGGCCCAGGCCACCGTCGAGGCTGCCTGGAACCAGGGCGTGCGTTATTTCGACACCGCACCGTTCTACGGTTCCGGCCTGTCGGAACTGCGCTTGGGCCACGCCCTGTCGAAGTACAACCGTGATGACTACGTGCTCAGCACCAAGGTCGGTCGGCTGATTCTCGACGAAGTGGAAGACAGCGCCCGGGACCTGGGTGAGAAAAGCGGCGTGTTCGAACACGGCCGCCCCAACAAAATGCTCAATGACTACAGTGCCGATGCGACCTTGCGCTCCATCGAAGACAGCCTAAAGCGCCTGCAAACCGACCGTCTGGACATCGTCTGGGTCCACGACATCGCCCAGGACTTCTACGGCGACCAATGGCTGGAGTACTTCAACCAGGCCCGTACCGGCGCATTCAAAGTGCTGACCCGGCTGCGTGAAGAAGGTGTCATCAAGGCCTGGGGCCTTGGGGTCAACCGTGTTGAGCCCTGCGAACTGACCCTGGACTTGACCGAAGCCCGGCCCGACGGCTTCCTGCTGGCGGGTCGCTACACGTTGCTGGACCATGAACGCGCCCTGCAACGCCTGATGGATGCAGCACTGGCCCAGAACGTCGAGATCGTGGTCGGTGGCCCCTACAGCTCAGGGATCCTGGCCGGTGGTGCGCACTTCGAATACCAGAAAGCCAGCCCGGCGATCATCAGCAAAGTCGAGCAGATCAAGGCTATCGCCCAGGCTCACGGCGTGGATGTGAAAGCGGCCGCGCTGCAATTCTCCCTGGCCCATCCGGCCGTGGCCGCAGTGATTCCGGGTGCCAGTCGTCCGGGACGTATTGCCGAAGACGTCGTGGCGTTGTCAGTCAAGATTCCAGCCGCCTTTTGGCAGGCCCTGCGTGACGCCCGATTGATTTCGGCGCGTGCGCCATTGCCCCTCTAATCACAGGCGTTCAATCATGAAAATCGATGTAAGCGGCAAGTTGGCAATTGTCAGTGGCAGTACCGCCGGAATCGGCCTGGGCATCAGCCAGGCCCTGGCTGAATCCGGTGCCACGGTGGTGGTGATCGGGCGTGAATCGAGCAAGGTCGATGCGGCCCTGGCGAGTATTCGCCAGGCGGTCCCCGGTGCCCAACTGCGTGGATTGGTCGCTGACCTGGGTACTGCCGAAGGTGCAGCAACGCTGTTCGCCGCCGAACCGCGGGCGGACATCCTGGTGAACAACCTGGGAATCTTCAACGACGTGGATTTCTTCGACGCCCCGGACAGCGAGTGGACGCGCTTCTATGAAGTCAACGTGATCTCCGGCGTGCGCCTGGCGCGGCATTATGTGCCGGGCATGGTCAAGCAGGGCTGGGGCCGGGTGATTTTCCTGTCTTCGGAGTCCGGTGTGGCGACGCCGGCGGACATGATCAACTACGGCGTCACCAAAAGCGCCAACCTGGCGGTGTCTCACGGTTTGGCCAAGCGTCTGGCGGGCACGGGTGTGACGGTGAATGCGATCCTGCCGGGGCCGACCTTTACCGACGGCCTGGAAGAGATGCTCAAGGACGCCACGGCGAAATCCGGGCGCAGTGCGCGGGAGGAGGCTGATGTGTTTGTGCGTGAGGCCCGGCCGACCTCGATCATTCAACGTGCGGCGAATGTGGATGAAGTGGCGAATCTGGTGGCGTACATTGCTTCACCGCTGTCTTCGGCCACCACCGGCGCAGCTTTGCGGGTTGACGGCGGCGTCGTCGACAGCCTGGCGATTTAACTATTTTTTTGGAGTCTTATCGTGGCAAAAGCATCTGCGGTTATTGAAATTTCGGCGTCGGCCGAACAGGTCTGGCAATTGGTCGGTGGCTTTAATTCGCTGCCGGATTGGCTGCCCTTTATCGCCAAGAGCGAGCCCAGCGACGGCGGTCGTGTGCGTCACCTGCAAACCGCTGACGGTGGCGTGGTGGTTGAGCGTCTGCAGACCTTTGATGAAGCGGCGCGTACCTACAGCTACTCCATCAGTGAGTCGCCGTTTCCGGTGAGCGAGTACCTGGCGACCCTGAAGGTTGAGGCGTTGACCGACAGCACGGCGAAAGTAACGTGGTCCGGAGTGTTCACGCCGGTGGCCGGTGTGACGGACGTGGCGGTGGAGGAATTGTTCACGGGTGTGTACAGCGGTGGGCTTGAGGCGTTGCGCGGCAACTTCCGGGCTTAAGCACACCGATACCTAATGTGGGAGCTCTCGAGCCCCAGCGAGGCAGCGATGGGATCGGTGCGGTCTGACAGCCACACCGCGTTGACCCCATCGCTGCCTCGCTGGGGCTCGAGAGCACCCACAAGGGTTTGGGCTGTATTCAGGCTTCCGGCATCAACTGCTGCCGGCACTCCAGCACCAGCCGCGCACCGCCCAGCTCGCTGGTGCCCACTTCCAGCTTGAAACCGTGCAGGTTGATGATCGCCGCGACAATCGACAATCCCAATCCAAACCCGCCGTGTTGGTTGCCTTCTTCCGCTCGATAGAAGCGCTGGAACACAGAATCCCGCTCCGCCACCGGAATGCCGGGCCCCGAATCCAGGACTTCAATCCGTGTACTGCCGGCATCGTTGACCGCCCGCAGAATCACCGAGCCGCCCGGTGGGGTGAATTTGATCGAGTTGCTCAGCAGGTTGGCCAGGGCTTCGAACAGCAAGGCCCGGTCACCGGTAATCCACGGTAGCGACTCCGGGGTTTCCAGCAGCAGCTGCATTTCGCCTTCTTCCGCCAGGGGCAGGTAGAAGTCGTGCAGTTCGCGCAGCAAGGGCAGGGGATCGAGCACCAGGAAACCGGAGCGGCGTTGGTGATCTTCCAACTCGGAAATCCGCAGCAAGCCGCGAAAGCGCGCCATCAGCGTATCGGTCTCACTGATCACTTCATCCAGTTGCAGCGCGTGAGGCGAGTCTTCATCGGCCTGCTGCTTGATCCGGTACAACTGCGCCCGCAGGCGGGTCAACGGGGTGCGCAGGTCGTGGGCAATGTTGTCGCACACGCCCTTGACCTCGTTCATCAGTTTCTCGATACGATCGAGCATGGCGTTGACGATCGCCGCCAGCATGTCCAGCTCATCACGCCGATTGGACAGCGGCAGGCGATGGGTCAGGTCGCCGGCGACGATGGCCTCGGCGCTGGCCTGGATTCCGCGAATCCGGCGCAGTGGTCGCCGGCGCAACAGATGCCAGCCGGCGGCACCGGGGATGATGGTCAGGGAAATCGCCCATAACAAGGCATGCAGGATGATCCGGGTCACGCCGAACAGCGAGCCGTTTTCCCGCACCAGGATCAGCCAGCGGCCGTCGCCGGTATGGGTGGCCACGGCATCACAACTGTCTCGGGGCAGTTTCGGGTCGTCGGAGTCGATGCAGTTGGCGAGGGCATGGATGTGCCCGTCCAGAGGCAGGTCCGGAGGCACCACACGGATGGGACCACTCAGGGGATTGAACTGCTCGTCGAACAGGCCGTAGGCGTCTACGCCTTTCATGTCGAAGGTCATGCTGGTGGTCAGCGCTTCCACCAGCTCTTCGCCATCGAAGCGTTGGAACAGGTGTTGACGCTGCATCAGGGAGTGGCGCGACAGATCACTCAGGTAACCCGACACCTCGTAATACAGCACCCCCATGAGGATGCAGCTCCAGGCCACGAACAACGAACTGTACAGCGCCAGCAAGCGGCTGCTGGAAGAGCGCCAGCCTTTAGAGGGGTTCAGCAATGACATAACCCGAACCTCGTACCGTACGGATCAGCGGCGTGAGGCCCGGTGGATCGATTTTCTTGCGCAGGCGACCGATGTGCACGTCGATCAGGTTGGTGCCCGGGTCGAAGTGATAACCCCAGACTTCCTCGAAGATCATCATCCGCGACAGGATCTGCCCGGTGTTGCGCATCAGGAATTCCAGCAGTTTGTATTCGGTGGGCAACAGGCTCAGGGGCTGATCGGCGCGGCTGGCTTCGCGGCTGATCAGGTTCAGCTCCAGGTCGGCCACTCGCAGCGCGGTTTCGAATTCCTTGACCGTGCTTTTGCGTCGCAACAGCACCTCGACCCGCGCCGCCATTTCATCGGAGGCGAAGGGTTTGGTCAGGTAATCATCGCCCCCGGCCCGCAGGCCGCGCACCCGTTCGTCGACATCGGAGAGGGCGCTGATCATCAGGATCGGCGTCGACACACCGATGGTGCGCAGGGTAGTGACGATGGCCAGGCCATCCAGTTCGGGGAGCATCCGATCGAGGGTGATCAGGTCGTAATCGCCACTGACAGCGCGGACCAGGCCTTCGCGGCCGTTGTCCACCCAATCGACGTCCAGTCCATGACTACTCAGTTCAGCGACGATCTCGCGGGCCGTTACGGCGTCGTCTTCGATGGTCAAAATGCGGGTCATAAGGAGTACCTGGTGAGCAATTCACACTGAAGTAGGGGCATTTTGCCAAGAAATGATAGCCAGCTTCCTAAAAAAATATTCATGTAGGTGCAAATGACACCATAAACCTGTTCTCCAGGCTTTTCTGGAGGGGGGCATTCTGCGCTTTGTTAATTGTCGCTTAACCGTCCTTTAGCTAGACTCCGGCCCCATGAGCCGCTATCTGCGTTTATTCCTGGTCCTGTTGTTGAGTCTCGCGCTTCCCCTGACCGGGATGGCGGGCGTGCCGTCGAGCACCGAACCGTGCCCGATGCAGATGCCCGATATGCCGATGATGAGCGACATGTCCCCGGACTGCTGCCAGGACGGTGCGGCCCCGGCCGATCACAGCAAGTCCTGCAAACCCGGCCAGGAATGCAAGACCGGCGGCATGCTGCAACTGTCGATGCCGGTGCTCAAGGCCCCGGTGATGTACGCCAATGCGCTGATCGCCAGCCTCTCCTCTGATTTCATCCCCGACCGCACGCCATCCGGCGTCTGGCGTCCACCTCGCAGCTGATTCCTGTTGCACCGAAAGACTCATCCCGCTGAGCCGGGATGGCCTTGCTGTGGGCCGTATTAAGCGACACACAGTGGAACAGAACAGGAATCTTCAACATGAATTCCCTATGTGCGCGCATTGGGCGGCCTTTGGCGGTTGCCCTGGCGAGCGTGCTGGTGTGGCCGGCACTGGCGTCGGCGCTGACCCTGGATGAAGCCCTGCGCCTGGCGCAGAACAACGCACCCTCGCTGACCGCCGAGTCGGCCAAGCTGCAAGCGGCGACTCAGGCGGCGATCCCTGCAGGTGAGCTGCCCGACCCGAAACTGGTGCTGGGTTTGCAAAATTTCCCGGTGGGCGGGCCCAATCGCGGGACCCTCTACGGCGATTTCATGACCATGCAAATGGTCGGTATCCAACAACAAGTGCCCAGCCGTGACAAGCGCAAGGCCCGGGTTGAATTGGCCGAGGCCTCGGTAGAGAGGGCCGCGGCCGAAGGGCGGATCGAACGCCTGAACGTGCGCCAGGCCACGGCCCAGGCGTGGATCCGCGCCTATGCGGTGGAGCGCAAAAACGCCTTGTTCAAGGACTTCTACCAGCAGAACCGCCTGCTGCAAGACACCGTGCGGGCGCAACTTGCCGGTGGGCGCGGCCAGCCCTCCGACGCGGTAATCCCCCGGCAGGAAGCTGCTGAACTGGCCGGGCGCGAGGACGAGTTGACTCAACAACGCGCCCAGGCCCGTGCCGCCCTCAAGCGCTGGATCGGCCCCGCCGCCAGCGAAGCCCCCAGCGGGCAGTTGCCCAACTGGTCCCTCGATACCCAAGGCCTGTCCCATAACCTGCATCAGCACCCGGTGCTGCAAGCGTTTGTGCCGCGCACCCGCGAAGCTGAAGCCCGAGTGCGTGAAGCCAAGGCGCAAAAGACCTCGGACTGGAACTGGGAGGTGGATTACCAGCACCGTGGCCGAGAATACGGCGACATGGTCAGCCTGCAACTGACGTTTGATCTGCCGGTCTTCCCGGGCCGTCGGCAAAACCCCGGCATCGCCGCCAAACAGGCCGAACTCGATCAATTGGAAGCCGAACGCGAAGCCACCACCCGTGAACACACCCAGGCGCTGGACGACGACCTGGCCGACTACCAGCGTCTGGACCGCGCCGTGCAGCGTAGCCAGGACAGCCTGGTGCCGTTGGCCGAAGAAAAGGTCGCGCTGAGCCTGGCCGGTTATCGCGCCGGCAAAGGTGACTTGATGAGTGTGGTCAGCGCGCGCCGTGAGCTGGTGCAAGCGCGTTTCAAACAGATCGACGCTCTGGAGCAACGGGCACTGACCGGTGCACAGCTGTATTTCGCGTATGGGGAACCTGCCAATGAATAATCGAATCGCCAACGTCGCCGTGCTGGGCGGCATCTTGCTGCTGGGCCTGGGCGGAGGCTACTGGCTGGCGGACATGCGTGCGGCGCAACCGGCAGCCGTTGCACCGACCCCGGAAAAAAAGGCGCTGTACTGGTACGACCCGATGTACCCGCAACAGAAATTCGACAAGCCAGGCAAGTCACCCTTCATGGACATGCAACTGGTGCCGCGTTACGCCGAGGCTGACCAGACGCCGGACAGCGCGGCCCTGCGCATCGACCCGAGCCTGACCCAGAACATCGGCATGCGCCTGACCCCTGTTACCCGGGGTGTGTTGGCGTCCAGCCTGGAACTGCCTGCCACTCTGGCATTCAACGATCGCGACGTGGCGGTGGTGCAGGCGCGTGCGGCGGGGTTTGTCGAGCGGGTGTATGCCCGTGCGCCCGGCGATGTGCTCAAGGCCAATGCGCCATTGGCGGACATTCTGGTGCCGGAATGGGCGGCGGCCCAGGAAGAGTTCCTGGCCTTGCGCCGCAGCAATGATGCCGGTTTGTTGGCCGCAGCCCGCCAGCGCTTGCGCCTGAGCGGCATGCCCAGCGGGTTGATCACGCAGATGGAGCGCAGCGGCCAGGTGCAATCGGTCATGACCATCACCAGCCCATTGGGCGGTGCGCTGCAAACCCTTGATGTGCGTGAGGGCATGACCGTCGCGGCAGGCCAAACCCTGGCGCGGGTCAACGGTCTGGGCACCGTGTGGCTGCAGGTGGCGGTGCCGGAAGCGCAAGGTGCAGCCCTGGCGGTTGGGCAAGTGGTGGAGAGCCGCTTTGTGGGCTTGCCGGGCCGCACGTTCAGCGGCACCGTCAGCGCGGTTCTGCCGCAGACCGCCCTGGACAGCCGTACCGTACAGGTCCGCGTCGAGTTGCCTAACCCTGATGGCGCCTTGCGTCCGGGCATGACCGCCCAGGTACGCCTGACGCAATCCAGCGGCCAATCGGTGCTGTGGCTGCCCAGCGAAGCGTTGATCCGCACCGGCAAGCGGGTGCTGGTGATGGTGGCCGAGGAGGGCGGTCGTTACCGGCCAGTGGAAGTTCAGGTGGGGACGGAAAACCAGGACCAGACAATGATCATCGCCGGGTTGCAGGAAGGCCAACAAGTGGTCGCCTCCGGGCAGTTCCTGTTGGATTCCGAAGCCAGCCTGAAAGGCCTCACCCCTCAATCGCCGGCTGAATCAGCCATGAGCCTGCAACCGGGGGGCCGCCCATGATCGCCTTGCTGATTCGCTGGTCGGTGGCCAACCGTTTCCTGGTCTTGCTGGCGACGCTGTTCGTCACTGCCTGGGGAATGTGGTCGGTGCAGAACACCCCGGTGGACGCCTTGCCGGACCTGTCGGATGTGCAGGTGATCATCCGCACGCCGTACCCGGGCCAGGCGCCGCAGATTGTCGAAAACCAGGTCACCTACCCGATGACCACCACCATGCTCTCGGTACCGGGGGCCAAGACCGTGCGCGGGTATTCGTTCTTTGGCGACAGCTACGTCTATGTGCTGTTCGACGAGGGCACGGACCTGTACTGGGCGCGCTCCCGGGTGCTGGAATACCTGAGCCAGTTGCAGGCGCGTCTGCCGGCTTCGGCCAAGCCGACGCTGGGCCCGGATGCCACTGGCGTCGGCTGGATTTACCAATACGCGCTGGTGGACCGCACCGGCCAACATGACCTGGCGCAACTGCGCGCGCTGCAGGACTGGTTCCTCAAGTTCGAACTCAAGACCCTGCCCAACGTCGCCGAAGTGGCGACCATCGGCGGCATGGTCAAGCAGTACCAGGTACAACTCGACCCTGTGGCTCTCGCCAGTCGTGGCATCACTCAGGCCGAGGTGAAGGACGCCATCGGCAAGGCCAACCAGGAAACCGGCGGCTCGGTGCTGGAAATGGGCGAGTCCGAATACATGGTCCGCGCCTCCGGTTACCTGAAAAGCCTGGAAGACTTCCGCGCCATCCCGCTACGACTCGACGCCGGCAATGTGCCGGTGACCCTCGGCGAGGTGGCCTCGATTCAGTTGGGGCCACAAATGCGCCGGGGTATCAGCGAGCTGGATGGCGAAGGCGAGGCGGTGGGCGGCGTGGTGATCCTGCGCAACGGCAAGAATGCCCGCGAGGCCATCGCTGCCGTGAAGAACAAGCTGCAAGCGTTGAAAAGCAGCCTGCCGCCTGGCGTGGAGATCGTTCCCACCTACGATCGCAGCCAACTGATCGACCGCGCCGTGGACAACCTCAGTCATAAGCTGCTGGAAGAGTTCCTGGTGGTGGCGCTGGTGTGCGGGATCTTCCTTTGGCACCTGCGCTCGTCCCTGGTGGCGATCATCTCGTTGCCGGTGGGGATCTTGATTGCCTTCATCGTCATGCGATTCCAGGGGATCAACGCCAACATCATGTCCCTGGGCGGGATCGCGATTGCGATTGGCGCGATGGTGGATGCGGCGGTGGTGATGATCGAAAACGCCCACAAGAAAATCGAGGCGTGGCACCAGGCTCATCCGGGGCGTGAGCTCCAGGGCGAAGCGCATTGGAAGGTGGTGACAGACGCGGCGGTGGAAGTCGGGCCGGCGCTGTTTTTCTGCCTGCTGATCATCACGCTGTCGTTTATTCCGGTGTTTACCCTGCAAGCCCAGGAAGGCCGGCTATTCGGGCCCTTGGCGTTTACCAAGACCTACGCCATGGCCGCAGCCGCCGGGTTGTCGGTGACCTTGATTCCGGTGTTGATGGGCTACTGGATTCGCGGACGTATCCCCGATGAGCAGCGCAACCCGCTGAATCGGGGCTTGATCAAACTCTATCAACCGGCCCTCGATGCGGTCCTGCGCTGGCCGCGCATGACCTTGCTGGTAGCGCTGCTGATGGTACTCAGCGCCCTGTGGCCGATGTCCCGCCTGGGTGGTGAGTTCCTGCCGGCGCTGGATGAAGGCGACTTGCTGTACATGCCCTCGGCATTGCCTGGGTTATCGGCGCAAACGGCCGGTGAATTGCTGCAGCGCACCGACCGCTTGATCAAGACCGTACCGGAGGTCGCCCATGTATTCGGCAAGGCCGGTCGCGCGGAAACTGCCACCGATCCGGCACCTCTGGAGATGTTCGAAACCACGATTGAATTCAAGCCCCGCGATCAATGGCGCCCGGGCATGACCCCGGAAAAACTGGTGAAGGAACTGGACCGTGTGGTGCAAGTGCCGGGCCTGACCAACATCTGGATCCCGCCGATCCGCAACCGCATCGACATGCTCGCCACCGGGGTGAAAAGCCCGATCGGGGTGAAAGTCGCCGGCACCAGCCTGATGCAGATCGACGCCGTGACCCAGGCCGTGGAAAAGGTCGCCAAGGGCGTGCCCGGTGTCAGCTCGGCCCTGGCTGAACGGCTGACGGGGGGGCGCTACATCGATGTTGATATTGATCGTCAGGCGGCCGCCCGTTATGGCCTGAACATCGCGGATGTGCAGTCCATTGTCTCGGGTGCCATTGGTGGTGAAGACATCGGTGAAACGGTAGAAGGCCTGGCGCGGTTTCCGATCAGCCTGCGTTACCCCAGGGCGTGGCGGGACTCGGTGGAGGCGTTGAGTAACCTGCCGATCTACACACCGTCGGGCAGTCAGATCACCCTCGGCACGGTGGCCAGGGTCAAGGTTACCGAAGGTCCGCCGATGCTCAAGAGCGAAAACGCGCGGCCTTCCGGTTGGGTCTATATCGATGTGCGTGATCGTGACCTGGCTTCTGTGGTGAAGGATCTGCGTCAGGCCATTAACCAGCAGGTTGCGTTGCAACCGGGCATGAGCCTCAGCTATTCGGGGCAGTTCGAGTTTCTGGAGCGGGCCAATGAGCGGCTGAAATTGGTGGTGCCGGCGACGGTGATGATCATCTTCGTGCTGTTGTACCTGACCTTTCGCCGCTTTGATGAGGCCTTGCTGATCCTGGCTACCTTGCCGTTTGCCCTGACGGGTGGGGTGTGGTTGTTGTATTGGCTGGGTTTCAACCTGTCGGTGGCTACCGGGGTGGGGTTTATTGCGCTGGCCGGGGTGTCTGCCGAGTTTGGTGTGATCATGCTGTTGTATCTGAAAAATGCCTGGGCTGAGCGGCAGGCCAAAGGTGGG
Source organism: Pseudomonas spelaei (assembly GCF_009724245.1). GTDB lineage: Bacteria > Pseudomonadota > Gammaproteobacteria > Pseudomonadales > Pseudomonadaceae > Aquipseudomonas > Aquipseudomonas spelaei. The sequence goes on from NZ_WNNK01000030.1 coordinate 61,308, forward strand.
CAGGGTGAGCATGAGTTGTTGGCGGCAATTACCGAGGGTGCGGTGTTGCGGGTTCGGCCCAAGGCGATGACCGTGGCGGTGATTATTGCCGGGTTGTTGCCGATTTTGCTGGGCGGGGGGACGGGGAGCGAGGTGATGAGCCGGATTGCGGCGCCGATGATTGGGGGGATGCTGACGGCGCCGTTGTTGTCGTTGTTTGTGATTCCGGCGGCGTATAGGTTGATGCGTCGGTCTCATGTTGTGCGGTGATCTGTTTTTGGGGGCATATCCGTTGTTGTGGTAACGGCGGCTATGGGTTCCGCCCTTACGGCGGGTCACTTTGGAAAAGCCCCAAAGTAACCAAAG
>NZ_WNNK01000031.1 GCF_009724245.1 Pseudomonas spelaei
AAGACAACAAAAAAGGGCCCACCTTTCGGTGAGCCCTTCCAGACCGCCCAGCAGAGCGGATTTTGTTTGGTAGGCGCGATTGGACTCGAACCAACGACCCCCACCATGTCAAGGTGGTGCTCTAACCAACTGAGCTACGTGCCTGCTGTGAGGCGGCATTCTACGGAATTCCCGAGGGGTGTCAACACCTTTTTTGCAGCTAACCCTATGAATATGCGAATTTTTTATTTTTGGCCCACGCAACCATATTTTCCAGGTGGCTGGCAGCGGATTTTCAACTCAGGTAGGATCGGCGCACTCGTAAAAAATATAAAACAGAGGTTCCAGGATGGCGAACACCCCCTACCCCCAGTCGTACTACGCCGCATCCGCGAATGCGGTTACGCCCCGCCCTGCGCTGCAAGGTGAAGTCGAAACCGATGTGTGCGTGATTGGTGCCGGCTATACCGGCCTTTCCAGCGCCCTGTTCCTGCTGGAGAACGGGTTTCGCGTGACGGTGCTGGAAGCTGCCAAGGTGGGTTTTGGCGCCTCGGGCCGCAATGGCGGCCAGATCGTCAACAGCTACAGCCGCGATATCGATGTGATCGAGCGCAGCGTCGGTCCCCAGCAAGCACAGTTGCTGGGACAGATGGCCTTTGAAGGCGGCAGGATTATTCGTGAGCGGGTGGCCAAGTACCAGATCCAGTGCGACCTGAAAGACGGCGGTGTATTCGCCGCGCTGAATAGCAAGCACATGGGCCACCTGGAATCTCAAAAGCGCCTGTGGGAGCGCTACGGCCACACCCAACTGGAACTGCTGGACGAACGACGCATTCGCGAAGTGGTCGCCTGCGACAACTATGTGGGCGGCCTGCTGGACATGAGTGGTGGGCACATTCATCCACTCAACCTGGCACTGGGTGAAGCGGCGGCGGTGGAGTCCCTCGGCGGCACGATCTATGAGCAATCGGCCGCGATACGGATTGAACGCGGCGCCAATCCGGTAGTGCATACGGCCCAGGGCAAGGTCAGGGCCAAGTTCATTATTGTGGCGGGCAATGCCTACCTGGGGAATCTCGTGCCGGAACTGGCGGCCAAGTCGATGCCCTGTGGGACGCAAGTCATCACCACCGCACCATTGGGTGATGAACTGGCCAAGACACTGTTGCCTCAGGATTACTGCGTCGAAGACTGCAACTACTTGCTGGACTACTACCGCCTCACCAGCGACAAGCGTCTGATCTTCGGCGGCGGCGTGGTGTACGGTGCACGGGATCCGGCAAATATCGAGGCGATCATCCGCCCGAAAATGCTCAAGGCCTTCCCGCAACTCAAAGACGTGAAGATCGATTACGCCTGGACCGGCAACTTCCTGCTGACCCTGTCACGCCTGCCACAAGTGGGTCGACTGGGCGACAACATCTATTACTCCCAGGGCTGCAGCGGCCACGGCGTGACCTACACCCATCTGGCGGGCAAGGTCCTGGCAGAAGCCCTGCGTGGCCAGGCCGAGCGTTTTGATGCCTTTGCCGACCTGCCACATTACCCATTCCCCGGCGGGCAAATGCTGCGCACGCCATTTGCGGCACTGGGCGCCTGGTACTACGGATTGCGGGATAAGCTCGGGTTTTGACCGATCTCTACGCGGCGTCAGAGCTGGTCGCGTGTGACGCCGCTACGAATCCGCAAGATATCGGCCAGTACCGCAAGGGCAATCTCCGCTGGCGTCTTACTGCCTAGGTTCAGACCGATTGGCGCGTGGATCCGCGCCAATTGCACATCACTCAAGCCACCGATCCTGCGCAACCGCTCAAAGCGCTTTTGTGATGTCTGCATCGACCCCATCACGCCGATGTAAAACGCTTCAGTGCGCACCGCCTCCATCATCGCCAGGTCATCGATGCGCGGATCGTGGGTGAGCGCCACCACCGCCGTATCACGGTGACAGCCGCCAGCTTCGATGAACACAGACGGCAACTGACGACGAATCTCCACGTTGTTCAGCACCACACCTTCCAGCACCTCATCGCGGGGATCGCACAGTATCACCTCGAAACCCAAGCCTACGGCAAACTCCGCACAGGCCTGGGCGACACTGGAGTATCCGGCCAACAACAGACGCTGCGCCGCCCCGACCCGCACGCGTACCCGATCGATCTCGCGCTCTATACGTCCACCCTGCTGCGCATCAGTGAACAGGCTGCGCGCACCACTGGCCAAATCAATCTCGCGAATCAACCGGCGCTGCCCCAGCAACGCGGACTCAAGCTCCCGCAGGTGGGCCTGAACCGCGCAATCAGCCTCCAGCCGCTCCACGAGCACATCAAGTATGCCGCCACAGGGCAAACTCACCCGGGAACGCGGGTCATCGCCCTCGCCATAGCGAACCACGTTGACCGCCTCCAGAAACGCGCCCTCCGCGACCCGCGCCAGAAAGTCCTCCTCGACACAGCCACCGGACAGCGAGCCGATCCACTGCCCTTCAGCGTTCACCGCCAACAGCGAACCCGGCGCGCGAGGCGCCGAGCCGTAGGTCGCCAGCACGGTACACAGCCAAACACAGTGCCCGGCCAGCGACCACTCCAGCGCCCGACGCATCACTTGCAGATCGAGATGCTGCATATCAGTGCGCCTTGTGCTCGAGCAGCGGCGCGTCAGCTTGCAGCTTTTGCACATCGCTGAGCGCCAGCTCGCCCGACTGCCCACCCCAACCTTGCCGCAGGTAGTTGAGCAGGTCGGTCAGTTGCTCGGGACTGAGCTTGTCCGCAAACCCCGGCATCGGCTGCATGCGCTCGAATCCGACAAAGGCCTGTTCGCCGATCCCATCCTCAATCACCCGCAGCAGATTTCGCGGATCGTCGAGGCGCAACGTGGTGTTACCGCGCATGGCCACCGCGATGTGTGGCTTGCCCTCGCCGCCCGGCGCATGGCAACCGGCACAGACGTTCAGGTAATCCTGACGACCGCGCTGGGCGCTGGCGCCCATCTTATCCAGCGGCACCTCGGCCAGCACCTTAGCTGCTGGTGGCTGATCACCGAGCAGGAACGTCGCCATGGCAGCCAGGTCCGGATCATTGAGGCCTTGAGTGCTGTTATGGAACACCGGGAACATCTCGTTGAACATCGTGCCTTGAGCACTCATGCCGTGCTTGAGGAACGAACTCAAGTCCTGATGATTCCAGCCGCGAGCCGCCAGGTCGTTGGCCAGCAAACTCGGCGCCAGATAGCCGTTGAGCAGGCCGCCCGTCAGGCGTTTGTCCTGCTGCATCGCGCCGGGCAAACCGCGCGGGGTGTGGCACTCACCGCAGTGGCCAAGCACCTCGACCATGTACTGGCCGCGCTTGAAGGCTTCGCTTTTACCCTCGGTGGGCGCCAGTTTCACGTCCTTGCCGTAGAGCATGTTCCAACCCATCAAGCCCAGGCGCACGTTGAACGGAAAGCTCAGGCTGGTGACGGGCGCCGCACGCTCGATGGGCGCGACGGTTTTCAGGTACGCATGAATCGCGTCCGAATCCTCACGCGGCATCAGGTGATACGAGGTATAGGGCATCGCCGGATACAGGTTCGCACCATCCCGGCGCTTGCCTTCGGTCAGCGCGGCGAAGAATTCCTCATCGCTGTACAGACCGATGCCGTGCTCTTTGCTCGGCGTGATATTGGTGCCGTAGATCGTGCCGAACGGCGAGACAATCGGCAGGCCACCTGCATACGGCGCGCCACCCGGTGCGGTATGGCAAGCCATGCAGTCGGCGGCGCGGGCGAGGTACTCGCCACGTTTGACCTGATCCTCCGCGTGAGCGAGCAACACCGGCGCAGCCAAGCCAACCGCCAACGCCAGGCGGGAAAGTAGATACTTCATGCTTAACCCTCCTTGACCAGGCCGAGATCGGTCAGCACGTTACGGGTCGCACTGTAGTAACGCACGTAGCCAGTGCAACGGCAGATGTGGTGACCGAGACTGTCCTCGATGACTTTTTCCAGCTGGCTTTTAACGATGGGCTGACGCTGAAGCTTCTCCACCAACACCGTCGCAGCGTTCACGAAACCTGGCGCGCAGTAGCTGCACTGGAACGCGAACTCATCGACGAAACGCTGCTGGATCGGGTTCAGTTCAGTGACCTTGCCCTGCTCATCGCGGGTCGCGTGGCCTTCGATGGTCCGTACTTTCTTGCCTTCGAAGTAATGCGCGCCAGTGATGCAGGTGCGCACTTCTTCGCTGGTACCGTCCGGGTTATCGACGATCACCACACAGGCATGGCAGATGCCTTGCCCGCAGCCGAGACGCGAGCCGGTAAGGTTTTTGTATTCGTGCAGGTAGTCGATCATCGGCAGGTCATCAGGGATGTCCACCGGGCCGACGGATTGACCGTTGAGGGTCAGTTGAAACGGACGGTTAGCCATTGAGGGCCTCCTTGATGCGCGCAGAAGTGATAGGCAGGTCGCGGACACGCTTGCCAATGGCGTGGGCCACGGCATTACCGATGGCGCCGACGATCGGGATCATCACCACTTCGGCAATCCCCTTGGACGGATCGCTCGGCGACAACGGCGGCAGGATTTCCGCCGTCTGATTCCAGACCGCAACGTGTCGGGCCATCGGCAGGCGGTAACGGTTGAAGTTCCAGTCACCCTCCCCCGGCCCGCCTTCGTACAGCGGCATCTCTTCCATCAATGCATGACCGATGCCCATGGCGATCCCGCCTTCGAGCTGACCCTTGACCAGTTCCTCCACCAGCACCCGACCACACTCGACCCACGAGTGATGGTTGAGCACTTGCACTTCGGCCGAGCCCTTGTTCACTTTCAATTCCACCAGCGTCGCAACCGGGCTGTAGTAAGTCACTGCCGCGTTGTTCAACTGGGTGTCCGGGTAGTGGACGTTCTGACGGTCCAGCAGATGGAAACCGGCGCTGGTCATCTGCGCCTTTTTCGCATTCGGTGCACCGTCGCCGTACTTCACCGCCAGGCCATCCAGCGGCAGACGTTCGCGCACGCCGTCGATGCTGAAGTCAGCCTCGGCCCAGCTCCAGCGGTTGAAGCCGTGCACGGTCGCGCCGGTCACCAGGCCTTTTTCGTGGGCATGTTTCGCCAGTCGCTCAAAGCTCAGCGGCTGCATGCCGTTGGCGGTGAGCTTGCCGTCGACCCAATGCGCATCTTCGCGGCGTACCACGTACGGGTTGGCCTGGCCGCCGTAAGGGCCTTGGCCCCAGATCTGCAACGCCGCCGGCCACAAGCCGTGGTTGAACAGCACGCGAGACGCCTCACGGGTGGCATGGCTGAAGTAGTAGGCGGAGTTGGTTGCTGACGAAGCCGAAGCGAGCTTGCCGACCCAGCGCGGGTTACGCAGAAAACCGTCCTGTTCGGCCTGGCTCATGATGTACGGGTTGCCGCCGGTGATCAGTTGCAACTCTTTCCATTCGGTTTCACCGGTCTTCACTTCAGTGGCCGGGATACCGATGAAATCAGCCACCACCAAGGCTTGGGAGGTGGACATGCCGGTGCCGATTTCGATACCGATGTGGCGCAGGGTCACGTGCCCTTCAGCGGTGAACTCGATGCTGGCCATCGGCGCTTCTGAACCGGTGCCGAAGTCTTTCTGGCAAATGGCGAAACCGACGCCATACCAGTTGTCCGGATCTGCGGCTTCGCGCTGCTGCTTGATCGCCTCGCGGTTCTTCCACACGTCGTGGACGGCGGCCTTGTCGAGAATCTCATGCAGGCGCAACGCACCCGCCGGGATAGCGCCCTGGGTGTTTTTCGTCCCCGAGACCATGGCGTTTTTCTTGCGCAGGTCGATCGCATCAATGCCCAGGCGCGCGGCAATTTCGTCGACCATCATCTCGGTGGACGCCATGCTTTGCAGGGTGCCATAACCGCGCATAGACCCGGCTTCAACGGCGCGGGAATAGTAAGCCGTAACCTGCAAGTCGTTCTGCGGCATGTAATAGATCGACTGCGCCGCCGTAGCGCCAACCGCCGCCACCGAAGGGCTGTAGTTGATCCGCCCGCCGCCGTCGGCACTCATCTCGGCGCGGAAAATCTTGAAACTGTGATCGGTCTTGTCCACCGCCAATTGGTAGCGAATGTCGAACGCGTGACGCTTGATCCCACTCTGGAATTGCTCGTAGCGATCATTGGCCAAACGCACCGGCACACCGGCGCCGTACAACGCGGCCAGGGCGGCATAGTAGACGAAGATGTTGTGGTCTTTGGAGCCGTAACCGACGGTGTAGCCCGGGTGCATGTTCAGGTTGGCCAGGCCGAAACGCGACGGCGCGATCATCTTTGCGGTTTCGGTGGCGGCCTCCAGCGGGCACTGGGTGGCGACGACAAAGTGCAGGGTCTTGGTTGCCGGGTCGTACCAGCCGTTGCCGTTATCCGGCTCCATGGCGGCCGGTTCAATCGACGGGGTTTTGTAGCGTTCGTCGAACACCAGCCAATTGTCTGGCGGCGAGTCGATTTGCTGCTTCATGCGGTCTGCGTAGAACAATCCGCGCTCGGTCAGATTGCCGTGCAGGTTGGGTTGGGAATTCCACACCGGGCGACGGTTGCGCAGCATCGGGAACAGGATCGAATCCTTGAGGCTGGCAAATTCATCTTCGTCCGCCGAGGTCGCACCGCCGACGCGCACGTAGCGGAAACTGCCATAGGGGTCAGCTTCGTAGAACGGCACCTGGGCACCGTAACGAATCGCCTTGTCATTGAATTTGAGCTTGGCCTTGGCCTGGCGGAAGCGCTCGAAATCGTTCCAGATCAGGATCGCCACCGGGTGACCGATGAACATCGGTACCTTGCCTTCCGGCAGCAGCGGATCAGGCGCGTGCTCTTCCGGGAAGACGATGCCGTCCTTGTCCAGGTCGGCGGCGGTGACGATGCGGTCAGGCTGCAAGTCCGCGCCGAGCCACGACAGGTCGTAGCCTGCATAGATGCGATCGGCCTTGGTGATTTTCAGCAGCATGGCGTGGCCCTGCTGCTGGGGCCAGCCTGGCATGTCCCTGGAACGGATGTCGCGGGCAAAGACCTTGCTGCCGCAGACCTTGGACAACGCATCGTTACGCATACGCGCCTTGCCGTTGTTGCCGAGCCATTGCTCGGACGGCACGGTGACGCTGTTTTCCATCAAGGCCGCCAGCGCCTGGCTGCTGAGCGGGGTGAGCGTCACGCTCACCCCCGCCACAACGCTGCCCTGGAGGAACGAGCGTCGGGATATATCACGGTTGGACATGGATCATCCTCCAGACGGTTATGAGTCCGCCCTTATGGTTATGTTTTTAAGATATTCGGGTCTTGCAGAGGCTTTTTTTGGGAGAGGCAAGGAGGCAACAGCCAAAAGCTGACCAAGAGGTTAATTTTATAGGTTTCTGTCAGCGCACGAAACCACTTGTTACAAAAGCCACCCAGCAACACACAAACCAACGGGCACGACCCGACAGCCGCTGATACACCGCACGTGAAGAGCCTGAATAGAAATTGAGCGTAGTCGACAGCCGCCAGACAGGCCGCATGGAAAGGAGAGAAACACCAAATCGCAGACACAAAAAACCCCGGTCTTTCGACCAGGGTCTTTGCTATCGATCCAATCAAGCCAGTGGCTTTCCTTGGCGTCTCAGGGCGTTCAGTGGGCCCTGGAACAGATATGGCGCAGCGGACGGGACTCGAACCCGCGACCCCCGGCGTGACAGGCCGGTATTCTAACCGACTGAACTACCGCTGCGTATCGCTCAAGCTGCTGAAGTGTCACCTTCAACCGCCTTCAAACATCTGATTGATCAACCTAAGCTGTTCAATCTCAAATCTGAAACATCAGACCTGGAAATATGGCGCAGCGGACGGGACTCGAACCCGCGACCCCCGGCGTGACAGGCCGGTATTCTAACCGACTGAACTACCGCTGCGCGTCGGTGCAACCTTTAACGTTGCGTCTTGCCCTAAGGCAAAACTCTCAAGAAGTGGTGGGTGATGACGGGATCGAACCGCCGACCCTCTGCTTGTAAGGCAGATGCTCTCCCAGCTGAGCTAATCACCCTTTGCTTCGTTGAGGCCGCGAAATTTACGCAGGTGGCGGACCTAAGTCAATAGCCCGCTTGAAGTTTTTCTGAAAAAGACAAAATAGCGTCAAGAACGTCGCCGCCCTTACTCACTGTAAATCATCTTCTTGCTCATCCCGCCGTCCACCACAAACTCCTGCCCCGTAACAAACCCGGCATTGCGCGACAACAACCACGCCACCATCGCCGCCACGTCCTCCACGGTCCCTACCCTGCCTGCCGGATGCTGAGCATGATCGGCGTCCGTCAGCGGCTCGGCACGGCGCGCAGCAGGGTCACGGGCATCAATCCAGCCAGGGCTGACCGCATTGACCCGCACCTCAGGCCCCAGGCTGATGGCCAGCGCGTGAGTCAGGGCCAATAAACCGCCCTTGCTCGCCGCATAGGCTTCGGTGTCCGGCTCCGACTGGCGGGCCCGGGTCGATGCCAGATTGACAATGGCACCGCCATGGGCTCGCAGGTACGGCGCACAATGCTTGGCCAGCAGCATCGGCCCACTGAGGTTGACCGCCATGACCCGGTTCCAGTACGCAAGGTCCAGGCTTTCCAGAGTAATGTTGCGCGGATCAGCCACCGCCGCATTGCACACCAATGCATCCAGGCGCCCGAACTGGCCGAGCACTTCGGCAACCCCTAGGGCCACCTGCTTCTCGTCGGCCACATCCATGGTGATAAACCAGGCATTCTCCCCCAGCACCTTGGAAACCTTGGAGCCGCGCTCACGGTCCAGATCCGTCAACACCACCTGCCAGCCTTCACTGACCAACCAGGCAGCAATGCCTAGGCCAATACCTCGCGCTGCGCCGGTCACCAACGCAACCCGACCGTTACTTGCTCCTGCCGCTTCCATGGACCACTCGATCACAAGGCTGCCAGCCCGCGGGCCAGGTCTGCCTGCAAGTCAGCGACATCTTCCAGGCCGACCGCGATGCGAATCAGGCTGTCACGAATCCCCGCCGCTTCCCGCTCCTGCGGCGCCAGGCGCCCGTGAGAGGTGGTGCTTGGGTGGGTGATGGTGGTTTTGCTGTCCCCCAGGTTGGCGGTGATGGAGATCAGCCGGGTCGCATCGATAAAGCGCCAGGCGCCCTCTTTGCCGCCCTTGACCTCAAAACTCACCACCGCACCAAAGCCGCGCTGCTGGCGCTGGGCCAACGCATGTTGCGGGTGGCTCTTGAGACCGGCGTAATGGACCTTCTCGATACCGTCCTGCTGCTCCAGCCATTCGGCCAGCGCCTGGGCGTTGGCACAATGGGCCTTCATCCGCAGGCTGAGGGTTTCCAGGCCCTTGAGGAAGATCCAGGCGTTGAATGGGCTCAGGGTCGGGCCAGCCGTGCGCAAGAAGCCCACCACTTCCTTCATCTGCTCGCTGGCACCCGCAACCACACCGCCCATGCAACGGCCTTGGCCGTCAATGAACTTGGTAGCCGAATGCACGACGATGTCCGCGCCCAGCTTCAGCGGCTGCTGCAGTGCCGGGGTGCAGAAGCAGTTGTCCACCACCAGCATTGCGCCCTTGGCGTGGGCGACTTCAGCCAGCGCGGCGATGTCCACCAATTCAGCCAGCGGATTGGACGGTGACTCGACAAACAGCAGCTTGGTATTGGGCTTGATCGCCGCATCCCAACCGGATAGCTCCGCCAGCGGCACGTAGTCCACTTCAATGCCAAAACGCTTGAAGTACTTCTCGAACAGGCTGATGGTCGAACCAAACACACTGCGGGACACCAGCACGTGGTCGCCGGCGCTGCACAGGCTCATGACCACCGCCAGGATGGCAGCCATGCCCGTTGCAGTAGCAACGGCTTGCTCTGCCCCCTCCAGCGCCGCGATACGCTCTTCGAACGCACGCACAGTGGGGTTGGTGTAGCGCGAATAGACGTTGCCCGGCACTTCACCGGCAAAGCGTGCAGCAGCATCGGCTGCGGTACGGAAAACGTAGCTGGACGTGAAGAACATCGGCTCGCCGTGCTCACCTTCCGGCGTGCGGTGCTGGCCAGCGCGCACAGCCAGGGTATCGAAAGCTACGCCATCGAGGTCGCTGTCCAACCGACCGGCATCCCATTCCTGACTCATGCTGCCACTCCTCAACTCAATGCTTTATCAAAGATACAAAACCGGCCCCTCAGGGCCGGTGTTTACTCAGTTGTTGTACAGATCGATGATCGCGCTGACCGCCTGGGTCTTGATCTTCGAGGAGTCGTTGCGCGCCTGCTCGATCTTGTTCAGGTAGGCCTCGTCAACATCCCCGGTCACGTACTTGCCGTCGAATACGGCGCAGTCGAACTGCTCGATCTTGATCTTGCCGCCGCCGACCGCTTCGATCAAGTCCGGCAGGTCCTGATAGATCAGCCAATCGGCGCCGATCAGGTCCGCAACGTCCTGGGTGGAACGATTGTGGGCGATCAGTTCGTGAGCACTCGGCATGTCGATGCCGTAGACGTTCGGGTAACGCACCGCTGGCGCAGCAGAGCAGAAGTACACGTTCTTCGCCCCAGCTTCGCGAGCCATCTGGATGATCTGCTTGCACGTGGTGCCGCGCACGATGGAGTCATCCACCAGCATCACGTTCTTGCCACGAAACTCCAGCTCAATGGCGTTGAGCTTCTGGCGTACCGACTTCTTGCGAGCCGCCTGGCCCGGCATGATGAAGGTGCGACCGATGTAACGGTTCTTGACGAAGCCTTCGCGGAACTTGACGCCCAAGTGGTTGGCCAGCTCCAGGGCAGCGGTGCGGCTGGTATCCGGAATCGGGATGACTACGTCGATATCGTGCTCAGGACGCTCGCGCAGAATCTTCTCGGCCAGCTTCTCGCCCATGCGCAGGCGCGCCTTGTACACCGAAACGCCGTCGATGATCGAATCCGGACGCGCCAGGTAGACGTGTTCGAAGATGCACGGGGTGAGTTTCGGGTTAAGGGCACACTGACGGGTGTGCAGCTTGCCGTCTTCAGTGATGTACACCGCTTCGCCCGGCGCCAGGTCACGGATCAAGGTGAAGCCCAGCACGTCCAGGGACACGCTTTCGGAGGCGATCATGTATTCAACGCCTTCGTCGGTATGGCGCTGGCCGAAAACGATCGGACGAATGCCGTGCGGGTCGCGAAAGCCAACGATGCCGTAGCCGGTGATCATCGCCACAACAGCATAACCACCGACGCAACGGTTATGAACGTCAGTGACCGCGGCGAACACGTCTTCTTCGGTAGGCTGCAGCTTGCCGCGCTGGGCCAGTTCGTGAGCGAACACGTTGAGCAGGACTTCGGAGTCCGAGTTGGTGTTGACGTGGCGCAGGTCAGATTCGTAAATCTCCTTGGCCAGTTGCTCAACGTTGGTCAGGTTACCGTTATGCGCCAGGGTGATGCCGTACGGCGAGTTGACGTAAAACGGTTGAGCTTCGGCCGAGGTCGAGCTGCCTGCCGTCGGGTAGCGCACATGGCCAATGCCCATGTGGCCGACCAGGCGCTGCATGTGACGCTGATGGAACACGTCACGTACCAGGCCATTATCCTTGCGCAGGAATAACCGGCCGTCGTGGCTGGTCACAATACCGGCAGCATCCTGGCCGCGGTGCTGGAGCACGGTTAGCGCGTCATACAGCGCCTGATTGACGTTCGACTTACCGACGATACCGACGATGCCACACATGCGACGCAACCCCTACTTAATGAATCTTGACTGAACACAACTTACTGCGGCGTTTTGGCCGGCAAGAGGTGCTCCTTGAACGGAAGATCAGCGGGTACGCTGATTCCGCTGGCCAGCCACTGACTGCTCCACCCCAATATGAGGTTCTTGGACCAGTCTGCAACCAATAGAAATTTTGGCACGAGACTCGACTCCTGCCACCACGAATCCTGCTGTACCGGCCCCAGGCTCAATAGCCCGACCGCCACAACCACCAGCAACGCACCACGTGCGGCGCCGAAGGCCATGCCGAGAAATCGATCGGTCCCGGAGAGGCCGGTGACGCGTATCAATTCGCCGATAAGATAATTGACCATTGCTCCCACCAGCAGCGTGGCGATGAACATGATGGCGCAGCCCGCGATGACGCGAGCCGAAGGTGTTTCGATGTACCCGGCGAGGTAAACAGCCAATGAACCACCGAACATCCAGGCTACGACCCCTGCGACGATCCAAGTCAGCAACGACAGGGCTTCTTTTACGAAGCCGCGGCTTAGACTGATCAAAGCAGAGATGGCGACGATTGCAACGATCGCCCAGTCAACCCAGGTAAATGGCACAGTGCAGCCTACAGACGGATAAGGCGGCGCATTTTAGCAGAGCGCCGGGCTATCGGTAAGCGGCGATTAGCAGTGCATTTGAAATCAATGGCATAGCAGAAAAGAATAAGGCGGGAAGGTTGCCCTTCCCGCCTTGTTTTCAACCCTTCTCCGGCTGGAACCGCACCACAAACCCCTTGAGGTTCTGCTGGCGACCCAGCAGGTCCCGCAAGCGGTCAGCCTCGGCCCGCTCGATCAGCGGCCCGACAAATACCCGATTCTTGCCATCGGCACTACGGATATAGGCGTTGTAACCCTGGCTGCGCAGGGTTTTCTGCAGGCTTTCGGCGCTTTCACGGTTGGCCAGGCTCGCGAGCTGGACCGACCAACTGATCGGCAAGCCATTGGGATCAATACGACTCTGCCCGACATCCGGCTTGCCAGGTGCCGCCGGCTGCGGAACCACCGGTTTGGGTGCAGGTGCCGGCGCAGCAGGCTTGGCCGCAACCGCAGGTGCCGCCGGAGCAGGCTTCACCACCGGCACGCTCGGCTGCACCGGCATTGACGGTGCTTGCTGCTCGGCCAGCTCTTCGTCAGTAGGCACAGGTTCCTGAGGCAGCGCTTGCGGCTCGGGAACCACCACGGGCTCAACCTGAACCTGAGGCATCACAGGTGCTTGAGGCGCCGCCGGCGCCTCGACGACCACCTGACGCTGCTCATCCTGACGGGAAAACAGCATGGGCAGGAAAATCACTGCCAGTGCCACCAGCACCAGGGCCCCCACCATTCGCTGCTTGTACGCGCTATCCAGTAATGCCATGTGCAGCTTCCTCCGTGGAGCGCCGGGCCAACCATTCAAGCGCCTCGGCAACACAATAAAATGATCCGAACAACAGAATCTCATCCTCGGGCGTCGCCACCGCGCACTGAGCCTCCAGCGCTTCGGTCACACTGGCATAGGACGTCACCTGGGCACCAAGGTTCTGCAATGCAACCTGCAACTCGGCGGCCGGACGACTGCGAGGTGTATCCAGCGGCGCAACAGCCCAGGCCTGAACATTACCCAGCAACGGCGCAACAACCCCGTCCAGATCCTTATCGGACAACAACCCGAACACCGCCAGGCGACGACCGACAGGCGGCGTACGCAGCAGGCGCTGGGCCAGATATTCAGCCGCATGAGGGTTATGCCCCACATCCAGCATCAGGTTCAGGCGCTTGCCATCCCACTGGAACGCACGCCGATCCAGACGCCCAACCACACGGGTACCCTGCAAGGTAGCGGCAATCTGCTCGGCATTCCAGGGTAAATCCAGCAACAGGTAGGCTTGCAGCGCGAGCGCGGCGTTTTCCATCGGCAGGTTGAGCAGCGGCAAGTCGCGCAGTTCAACCGCTTGGCCACGAGCGTCAAGCCCGCGCCATTGCCAATACGGGTTGCCAATCTCGAGATTGAACTCACGACCCCGCAGGAAGAATGGGCAATCCAGCTCCAACACCTTGTCCAGCAAGGTATGCGGCGGGTCGAGGTCGCCGCACAGCGCAGGCTTGCCCTGACGGAAGATCCCGGCCTTTTCATAGGCCACGGATTCACGGGTATCACCGAGATAGTCCACGTGATCCACACCAATACTGGTAACCAGCGCCAGGTCGGCATCCACCACGTTGACCGTATCCAGGCGCCCGCCGAGACCGACCTCCAGCACCACCACGTCCAACTGTGCACGCTCGAACAGCCAGAGCGCTGCCAGTGTGCCCATTTCAAAGTAGGTCAGGGAAATCTCGCCACGCCCGGCATCGAGTGCGGCGAAGGCTTCGCAAAGCTGCTCATCAGTGGCTTCGGCGCCATTGAGTTGCACCCGCTCGTTGTAGCGCAGCAAATGCGGCGAACTGTAGACGCCGACTTTCAACCCCTGAGTTTGCAGCAACGCCGCGACAAAGGCGCAGGTAGAACCCTTGCCGTTGGTGCCCGTCACCGTGATCACCCGCGGCGCCGGCCTGCCCAACCCAAGGCGGGCCGCTACCTGTTGCGAGCGCTCCAGGCCCATGTCGATGGCGGACGGATGCAACTGCTCAAGGTAGGCGAGCCATTCGCCCAGGGTACGTTGGGTCATAGGTTTGCAGGCACCGGAGGCACGACGATCAGCTCGACGGGAGCAGGCACGTATTCCGGCGTCGGCAGCCCCATCATTTGCGCCAGCAGGTTACCCAGGCGTGGACGCAATTCGGAACGGGCGATGATCATGTCGATCGCGCCATGCTCCAGGAGGAATTCGCTGCGCTGGAAACCTTCCGGCAGTTTTTCGCGAACGGTCTGCTCGATCACGCGCGGGCCGGCAAAGCCGATCAGGGCCTTGGGCTCACCGACAATCACGTCACCCAGCATCGCCAGGCTGGCCGAAACGCCACCGTAGACCGGGTCGGTCAACACGGAGATGAACGGGATACCTTCTTCACGCAGACGCGCCAATACCGCCGAGGTCTTGGCCATTTGCATCAGGGAGATCAGGGCTTCCTGCATCCGCGCACCACCGGAAGCGGCGAAACAGATCATCGGGCAGCGGTTTTCCAGGGCGTAGTTGGCCGCACGCACGAAGCGTTCGCCGACGATGGCCCCCATGGACCCCCCCATAAAGGAAAACTCAAATGCAGACACCACGACAGGCATGCCCAGCAGCGTACCGCTGACGGAAATCAGCGCGTCCTTTTCACCGGTCTGCTTCTGGGCAGCGGTCAGGCGATCCTTGTACTTCTTGCCGTCACGGAACTTCAGGCGGTCGACTGGCTCCAGGTCGGCCCCCAGCTCGGCACGACCATCGGCATCGAGGAAGATATCAATGCGGGCACGGGCGCCAATACGCATGTGGTGGTTGCACTTGGGGCAAACATCCAGGGTCTTTTCCAGCTCCGGGCGGTACAGCACCGCGTCGCAAGACGGGCATTTGTGCCAAAGACCTTCAGGGACCGAGCTTTTCTTCACCTCGGAACGCATGATCGAGGGGATCAGTTTGTCTACTAACCAGTTGCTCATGCTTTCTTTCTCCAGTACCGGTGGCTTGAACACAGCCCCGCGTATGCCCTTGAGCTAAATTCATATGTGGCGATGACAGATCCAGGACGGGGTCAGACGTTCGACCGGCCATTCCCTGCATCTGTCCTCAGCCTTCCAGACAACCTGCCTGCGCAGCGTTGCCACTTCATTCCCGGGCCTCCCGCAGGCGGCGCCGAGCTGTTTTACACAGTGGTAGTTATGGACGGCGGCAGATTGCCCGCCGTCACATCGCGCCACTGCTGTTGCGAACCGCCTGCATGAATGCACGAATCTTCGCGTGATCCTTGATGCCCTTGCTCTGCTCTACCCCGCCACTGACGTCCACGGCATACGGCCGAACGCGGGCAATCGCCTGCGCGACGTTATCAGGAGACAGCCCGCCGGCAAGGATGATCGGCTTGCTCAACCCTTCGGGAATCAACGACCAGTCAAACGCCTCGCCCGTACCGCCGGGAATGCCTTCCACGTAGGTATCCAGCAGAATCCCGCTGGCCCCGGCGAATGCCGTACAACCGGCCGCAATATCATCACCGGCCTTGACCCGCAGCGCCTTGATGTAAGGACGGTGGTAGCCCTCACAATCATCCGGCGTCTCGTCACCATGGAACTGCAGCATATCCAGCTGCACGGCATCGAGGGTTTCATTGAGTTCGCAACGGCTGGCGTTGACGAACAGCCCCACAGTGGTCACAAACGGCGGCAAGGCGGCAATGATCGCCCGCGCCTGCAGCACATTCACCGCCCGCGGGCTTTTGGCGTAAAACACAAAACCGATGGCATCCGCCCCCGCCGCGACCGCCGCCAGCGCGTCTTCTATGCGGGTAATCCCACAAATCTTGCTGCGAACGGCTGGCATATCGTTGGAACCTCAGGGGTTATCCGAGAAAGTCCCGGATGGTAACAAATGCTTTTCCGGGCGTCAGCCGCCAAGTTCGCTGAAACCTGTGAGGAAGTGCGGCCCGATGAACCGTTCCGGCAGTTCGAACTCGTCCCGGTACTCCACATCCACCAGATACAGGCCAAACGGATGCGCGGTCACCCCGCCGGTGCGACGCACCCGACTCTCCAGCACTTCCCTGGCCCATTCCACCGGGCGCTCGCCGGTACCAATGGTCATCAGCACGCCAGCGATATTACGCACCATATGGTGCAGGAACGCCCCGGCGCGAATATCGAGGACGATCATCTTGCCGTGACGGGTCACCCGCAGGTGATGGACTTCCTTGATCGGCGACTTGGCCTGGCACTGGCCGGCTCGAAACGCGCTGAAATCATGGATTCCCACCAAATGCTGGGCTGCTTGCGCCATGCGTTCGGCGTCCAGCGGACGGTGATTCCAGGTGATTTCTTCATTCAGGTGGGCCGGACGAATCTGATCGTTGTAGATCACATAGCGGTAACGCCGGGCGATGGCCTTGAACCGCGCATGAAAGTCCGCAGGCATGACCTTGGCCCAACTGACGCTGACGTCGTGGGGCAAGTTGATATTGGCGCCCATGACCCAAGCCTTCATCGAGCGCTCGGCCTGGGTATCGAAGTGCACCACTTGCCCACAGGCATGCACACCGGCGTCGGTACGCCCGGCACACATCAGCGAAACCGGCGAGTCGGCGACTTTCGACAGGGCCTTCTCAAGGGTTTCCTGCACCGTCGGCACGCCGGACGCCTGACGCTGCCAGCCGCGATAACGCGAGCCTTTGTATTCCACGCCCAGCGCGATTCTGAAAAAGCCTGCGGCCGCCATTTCGGCGGCCGCGTTATCTATATTTGCCAAGAGCTGAGAGCCTGATGAGTTGCGCAAAGGCGGCCATTATAAGGCGACGGGAGCTGGATGCCATGTGCGGGGGACTTTTCTTCGCCCCCGGAAAGCAAAACGGCAGCCCGAAGGCCGCCGTTCTTAGTCCAAGTGATCTTATCAAGCCAACCGGCTGAGCATTTCCTTGGCTTCACTCTTTTGACCAGCATCCCCCTCGCTGAGCACCTCTCCCAGGATATCCCGAGCGCCATCAGCGTCACCCATGTCGATATAGGCCTGGGCCAAGTCCAGCTTGGTGGCCACTTCGTCGGTACCGGAGAGGAAATCGAAATCCGGCTCATCGTGACCGACCGCTGCATCTTCGGCCGTGAATGTCGGCTCGATCGGCGGATGCTCAAGGCTCTGGGACAGACGCCCCAACTCGGCGTTGACGTCATCAAGTTCCGAGGAGAACGCGTTCGGCTTGGATGCCTCGGACGCGTCCGGCTCGTCGGCCAGGGACAGGTCGAAATCTTCCGGCAAGTCCAGATCATCCAGCGCGGCAGGCGTCAGGGTTGGCGGCTCGACCGGCGGCAGGTCCTTCATTTGTTCTTCAAGGCCCGACATAAAGTCGTCATCGGCCTGAGAGGACGGAGGATCAAGCTGCAGGTCCAGGTCAAAATCCGACAAGTCTTCCTGGCTGGCCTTGGCCTCGGTCTGTTGCTGCAAGACCGACTCAAAACTCAGGTCATCCGACGCCGGGTTAACCACCGCTGGAGAGGCGGCTTCAAGATCGTCCAGGCTGAGATCGAAATCCGTGTCAAAAGCGTCCGCCTCAGGTGCTGCCGCAGGTGGCGCAGGTTCATCCTTGAGCAGGTCCTTGACGTATTGCGCATCCAGCGCCGCCGCCGCGACGGCAGCACTAACCCCGGCGGCCAGCACGGCCATGGTCGGGAAACGGCCTTTCAGTTGCTCGACCTGTGCGTGATTTTCACCATTAGCGACCAGTTGCCGCTCCTGGGTGACGAACCCATCCTTGTCACCCTGTTGGCCGTAGACCTCCATCAATTTGAGCCGCAGGTCGCTGCGCGCGGGCTCTTGCTTGATGGCTTCTTCGAGGACTTCAGCGGCCTGGTTCAAATGACCACGATCGATATGGGATTGGGCTTGCGCCAGGGCATCGGCCGGACGCTCGGCGACAACCGGTGCCACCGCTGGCTCGATCACTGGAGCAATGACCGGCGCCACGACTGGAGCTGGAGCTGGAGCTGGAGCCAGCTTGACGCTCGGCGGCGGGACTTCAAGGCCTTCGAAACTATCGGACGGCAAATCATGCTCAGCGCTCGGGGAGAACGCCGGCTCTTCGGCCAGCGCTCGCGCCATGCGCAGGTGCTTTTCCTGCTCCAGGCGAGCGTTACGATGACGGGCCCACAGCAGCAGGAGCAACAGCACCAGCAAACCGGCCGCACCACCGACCACACCCAGCACGATGGGGTTGGTCAGCAGGTCGTTGAACTTGCCTTCGGCAGTCGGAGCCGTGTCAGCCTTGGGAGGTTCGACTGGCGTTGCCTCGGCGGCAGGAGCGGCGCCCGGCGTTGCCGGTTGTGCAGCCAATTCAGCAGGCATCGTGGCAACAGGTTGCGCCGGAACACCGCCTTCACCTTGTAATTTGGCCAGTTGATTATTCTTGAGCTCGATCAGCCGTTGCAGCTTGTCCAACTGGCTTTGCAGGTCAGCCATGCGGCTTTTCAGCTCTTCATTCTCACGGCGGGTCGAATCCAGACTCTCCTGAGTGACCGCCAGCTTGTTGTTCAACGCCTTGCTATCACCGGCGGCACCTTTCACCCCGGCCTTGGCAGACTCGGCCGACACCAGGCTCAAGTTGTCCTGGGTACGCGTCTGGGACGGTGCATTACCTGCCTGAGTGCGCTTGGTGGCATCCAGTTGCGATTTCCCCGCAACCGGGTTGCCGCTGCGGCGCCCCTGGCGCCAGGCCGTATTCTGCGCGGTCACTTCAGCGATCGCCTGGGATTGCGGCAGGCTGGTGCTCTGTACCGAGTCCGGCAGACGCAAGACCTGGCCGGTCTTCAGTCGGTTGATATTACCGTCGATAAACGCATCCGGGTTCAGTGCCTGGATAGCCAACATGGTTTGCTGGACCGATGCGCCATGACGGTTTTTTGCGGCGATTTCCCACAACGTGTCGTGGGACGTCGTGGTGTGTTCGGCGGGCTTGCTGACTGCTGGAGCGGAAGCAGAAGTCGCAGGCGCACTCAGTCGCGGTGCAGGAGCATCAGCCGCCGAGGGGGTTTGCTCAAACTTGGCCGGGTCGAGCAGCACGCTGTAGTCGCGCATCAATCGACCGTTAGGCCATTGCACCTGCAGCAGGAAGCGCACGTAGGAATCAGGCAACGGCTTGCTGGAGGTGACGCGCACCACGCTGCGACCGCTGGGATTGAGTACCGGGGTAAAGGTCAGGTCATCGAGAAAAGCCTGGCGATCAACGCCGGCATCCACAAAGGCCTGGGAGGAAGCCAGGCTGGGAACGATCTCGGAAGCGCTCAGGCCGCCGACATCCAGCAGTTCGATCTCCACCGACAGCGGCTGGTTCAGCTTCGACTTGAGGGTCATTTCCCCAAGCTGCAGCGCTTGCGCCATACCGGAGGACAGCGCCGAGGCGGCCGCTATTGCTAACACCAGTTTGCGAACTTGAACCATAGCCTCATCCTTAGTTTGAACACTCCCCGCCCAGCGAGAAGGTTGGATACCGCTGCCATCAGGCATGGCACGCCGATCGATCACCGGCGCGCATTTTTTTCTGCACAGGGCCAAGCATAGCGCCTGGCTAGAATCAATCTACAAATTGACGCCAAGTATCTTTTACACAAGGTCTTTTATCAACAACTGCGCCAGTTGCACGGCGTTGAGCGCGGCACCTTTGCGTACGTTATCTGACGCCAGCCACAGATTTAGTTCCGCAGGATCATCAACACCTGCACGAACCCGCCCCACATAAACCACATCCTGGCCAACTGCATCGCCCACGGCGGTAGGGTAATCACCCGCCTCCACCAGCTCGACACCTGGAGCCGCCTCCAACGCTTGATTGACCGCCTCCAGATTGACCGCAGCGCCCAGTTGCAACGACACACTCAAGCTATCGCCGAAAAACACCGGGGCTTGAACGCAGGTGACGGAAATTTTCAGCAAAGGCATACCCAGGACCGCACGCAACTCGTGCACCAGGCGCTTTTCCAGGGAAGTATGCCCCTGGGCGTCGGGGGTACCGACTTGGGCCAACAAGTTGAACGCCATCTGCCGATCAAAGAACTTCGGCTCCAGCGGGCGCACATTCAGCAGTTCGGCGGTTTGCCGGGCCAGCTCGCTCACCGCCTCGCGCCCCTGGGCCGAAACGGCCAGGTTGGCGGTCACACTGACACGCTGGATATCCAGCAAGCCGCGCAACGGCGCCAACACCACCGCCAATGCCGTGGCCGATGGGCTTGGACTGCTCAGTTGAAACGGCTTCTTCAGGGTGCTCAATACATGGGGGTTGGCTTCCGGCACCACCTGGGGCGCCTGATCGGCCGGCAACGCGCCAGACAGGTCGATCAACCCACAACCGGCGGCAGTGGCCCGCGGGGCGAAGCTCAAGGTAACGGCCGGGCCGGCGGCGAAAAACGCCAGTTGCACCTTGCTGAAATCAAATTCGTCGACTTCCCGCACCCGTACATTCTTGCCACGAAACGGCACCGAATGCCCGGCCGACTCACTGCTGGCCAACAAGTGAAGCGTGCCTACCGGGAACTCCAGCTCTTCGAGCACCTGCACCAGGGTTTCGCCAACCGTGCCGGTGGCGCCGATCACGGCAATATCAAAGGTCTGGGTCATGGGGGATACCTCGGGTGATACGGGGGGGAGCGGCACTTTACCGGGTGACTGGGGGTGAGGCAATTGGCCTTGGGTGTCAGGCGCGGCTGATGGCCTCATCGCGGGCAAGCCCGGCTCCCACACTGGATCGCATTTCTTCAGGTACAACTCGGTCAATGTGGGAGCCGGGCTTGCCCGCGATGAGGTCCTCAAGAACAATAAAAAACCCGCGCCTGTCACCAGAGCGCGGGTTTCTCCGAAGCCTTACACGATCAACGTTCCAGCAGGATCCGCAACATGCGGCGCAGCGGTTCGGCCGCGCCCCACAGCAACTGGTCGCCAACCGTGAACGCACCCACGTACTGGGTGCCCATGTTCAGCTTGCGCAGACGGCCGACCGGTACATTCAGGGTGCCGGTGACCTTGGTCGGGCTCAGCTCCTGCATGCTGATGTCGCGGTTGTTCGGCACCAGCTTGACCCACGGGTTGTGCTGGCTGATCAGCCCTTCGATATCGGCAATCGGCACGTCTTTGTTGAGCTTGATGGTCAGCGCCTGGCTGTGGCAACGCATGGCGCCGATGCGCACGCAAATGCCGTCCACCGGGATCGGGCTTTTGAAACGACCGAGGATCTTGTTGGTCTCGGCCTGGGCCTTCCACTCTTCGCGGCTCTGGCCGTTCGGCAGTTCCTTGTCGATCCACGGGATCAGGCTACCGGCCAATGGCACGCCGAAGTTCTCGGTCGGGTAGGCTTCGCTGCGCATGGCTTCGGCCACACGGCGGTCGATGTCCAGAATGGCGCTGGCCGGATCGGCCAGTTGATCGGCGACCGCAGCGTGGGTCGCGCCCATCTGCTTGATCAGTTCACGCATGTTCTGCGCGCCGGCACCGGAGGCCGCCTGATACGTCATCGCGCTCATCCACTCCACCAGGCCGGCTTCGAACAAGCCACCCAGGCCCATCAGCATCAAGCTGACGGTACAGTTGCCGCCGATGTAGTTCTTGGTGCCGGCGTCGAGCTGCTGGTCGATGACCTTGCGGTTCACCGGGTCGAGGACGATGACCGCGTCATCCTGCATACGCAGGCTGGAGGCAGCGTCGATCCAGTAACCCTGCCAGCCGGCTTCGCGCAGCTTGGGGAAGACTTCGCTGGTGTAGTCGCCGCCCTGGCAGGTCAGGATCACGTCGAGGGTTTTCAGCTCTTCAATGTTGTAGGCGTCCTTGAGCGGAGCAATGTCCTTGCCCACAGACGGCCCTTGGCCACCAACGTTGGAAGTGGTGAAAAACACCGGCTCAATAAGATCGAAATCCTGCTCTTCCAGCATCCGCTGCATGAGCACGGAACCGACCATACCGCGCCAACCGATCAGACCTACACGTTTCATCGCAACTACACCTTGTTAAAAAGTGGGCCGCCTTGCAGCAACAACTGCAAGCGGGCCCGAGAGATTACAGATTCCGCAACGCGGCGACTACTGCGTCGCCCATTTCTTGCGTCCCAACCTTGGTGCAACCCTGCGACCAGATGTCGCCGGTGCGCAGGCCCTGGTCGAGGACCAGGCTCACCGCCTTCTCGATCGCGTCCGCCGCGTCGGTCAGGTTGAAGCTGTAACGCAGCATCATCGACACCGACAAAATGGTCGCCAGCGGGTTGGCAATGCCCTGCCCCGCGATGTCCGGCGCCGAACCGTGGCATGGCTCGTACATGCCCTTGTTGTTGGCATCCAGGGACGCCGACGGCAGCATGCCGATGGAACCGGTGAGCATCGACGCCTGGTCGGACAGGATGTCGCCGAACAGGTTGTCGGTGACGATCACGTCGAACTGCTTCGGTGCACGCACCAGCTGCATGGCGGCGTTGTCGACGTACATGTGGCTCAGCTCGACGTCCGGGTAGTCCAGGGCCACTTGTTCGACGATTTCACGCCACAGTTGGCTGGAAGCCAGGACGTTGGCCTTGTCTACCGAGCACACCTTCTTGCCACGCACACGGGCCATGTCAAAACCGACACGGGCGATGCGGCGGATTTCGCTCTCGCTGTACGGCAGGGTGTCGTAAGCCTGGCGCTCGCCATTCTCCAACTCGCGCACGCCCCGTGGCGAGCCGAAGTAGATACCGCCGGTCAGCTCACGGACGATCAGGATGTCCAGACCGGCCACGATTTCCGGTTTGAGGCTGGAAGCATCGGCCAGTTGCGGGTACAGGATTGCCGGGCGCAGGTTGCCGAACAGGCCCAGTTGCGCCCGAATTTTCAGCAGGCCGCGCTCAGGGCGGATGTCACGTTCGATCTTGTCCCATTTCGGGCCACCTACAGCGCCCAGCAGCACGGCGTCGGCAGCGCGGGCGCGGTCCAGGGTTTCGTCAGCCAGGGGCACGCCGTGCTTGTCGATGGCGGCGCCGCCGATCACGTCGTGGCTCAATTCGAAGCCCAGGCTGTATTTGTCGTTGGCCAATGCCAGGACCTTGACCGCTTCGGCCATGATTTCCGGACCAATACCGTCGCCTGGGAGAATCAGAATCTGCTTGCTCATGCTTTCCTCGTTTCATCGGGCGACCCGCCCGCAGGCAGGTCGGGAAAAATTATTGATTAACGCTCGGCCCAGACCACCAGCACGTCGGTGCTAAAGGTGCCGTCGGCTTGAATCTCGAAATAATCGCGGACTTCCTGGCCCATCGCCTGCTGCAATTCAAGGATTGCGGCGCGCAACACTGGCGGGGTGCGCATGCGCTCAACCCACGAGGTGTACTCCAGGCGCAGCCGCTGGCGGCTGCTGTTGCGCACATGCAGACCGGCTTCGCTGATCTGGCGCATCCACTCGCCGGCGGAATAATCACGCACATGGCTGGTATCACGCAGTACTTCGACGGTTTGCAGGTAAGTGTCCAACAGCGGGCTGCCCGGTGACAAGACGTCCACAAAGGCCGCCACACCGCCCGGCTTGAGCACCCGACGCACTTCCCGCAGGGCCAGGCCGAGGTCGCTCCAGTGGTGCGCCGAATAGCGGCTGAACACAAAGTCGAACTCGCCATCGGCAAACGGCAGGCGCTCGGCGGCGCCGTGTACGGTGCTGATGTTGGCCAGGCCACGATCTACTGCCGCGGCTGCAACGACATCCAGCATCTGCTGCGACAGGTCGTAGGCCACCACTTCCTTCACCAGCGGCGCCACATGGAAGCTGACATGACCGGCACCGCAACCTAAATCCAGCAGTCGTGCAGCGCCCTGCCCGGCCAGTTCGGCCTGTAGCAGCGCGAATTCGGTGCCTTGAGCGTGGACAGCGCTGCTCAGGTAGGCCGAGGCCTGTTCGCCGAATTGTTTTTGCACGACTTGGGTGTGGGCGGTGCTGGTCATGGTGACATCCTTGGGTTTTGTGCTGTTTGTAAGGCCGTCTTCGCGAGCAAGTCGAATCGTCGCACCGCCGCTCCCACATTCGACCGAGTTTCTTCAGTTGAAATGCAATCAAATGTGGGAGCGACGATTCGACTTGCTCGCGAAGGGGCCAGTCCTGCCTACATCAAATCAAGCATCTCGAAACAACCACGGCTGACTGGCCCGGTGCCTGGTTTCAAACGCGGCAATCGCATCGCCGTCCTGCAAGGTCAGGCCGATATCGTCCAGGCCGTTGATCAGGCAGTGCTTGCGAAAGGCATCCAGCTCAAAGTGATACACCTTGCCATCGGGCCGGGTCACGGTCTGCGCGGCGAGGTCAACGGTCAGCTCGTAGCCCGGATTGGCCTCTACTTGCTGGAACAGTTCATCCACTTCGGCATCGCTCAAGATGATCGGCAGCAAGCCGTTCTTGAAGCTGTTGTTGAAGAAGATGTCGGCGTAGCTCGGCGCGATGATGCTGCGAAAGCCATATTCTTCCAGGGCCCACGGTGCGTGCTCACGGCTGGAGCCGCAGCCGAAGTTTTCGCGGGCCAGCAACACGCTGGCACCTTGGTAACGCTCGGCATTGAGCACAAAGTCCTTGTTCAACGGGCGCTTGGAGTTGTCCTGGTAGGCATAGCCCACGTCCAGGTAGCGCCACTCGTCGAACAGGTTGGGGCCGAAGCCGGTGCGCTTGATCGACTTGAGGAATTGCTTGGGAATGATCTGGTCGGTGTCGACGTTGGCACGGTCCAACGGTGCGACCAAACCGGTGTGTTGGGTAAAAGCTCTCATCGGGTATTCCTCAGATCAATTCGCGAACGTCGATGAAACGACCGTTGACGGCAGCCGCAGCGGCCATGGCCGGGCTCACCAGGTGGGTACGGCCACCGGCGCCCTGACGCCCTTCGAAGTTACGGTTGGAGGTGGACGCGCAATGCTCACCCGACTCCAAGCGGTCCGGGTTCATGGCCAGGCACATGGAGCAGCCCGGCTCACGCCATTCAAATCCGGCTTCGAGGAAGATCTTGTCCAGGCCTTCGGCCTCGGCCTGGGCTTTGACCAGGCCCGAACCCGGGACCACGATTGCTTGCTTGATGGTCGAGGCGACTTTGCGGCCTTTGGCGATCACCGCCGCAGCGCGCAGGTCTTCGATCCGCGAGTTGGTGCAGGAGCCGATAAACACGCGATCCAACTGAATGTCGGTGATCGCCTGGTTGGCTTTCAAACCCATGTACTTCAAGGCGCGCTCAATGGAACCGCGCTTGACCAGGTCGGTTTCCTTGGCCGGGTCCGGCACGTTCTGATCAACGGCGAGGACCATTTCCGGCGACGTGCCCCAACTGACCTGTGGTTTGATCTGGGTGGCGTCGAGCTTGACCACCGTGTCGAACACCGCGTCGGCATCGGACACCAGGTCCTTCCAGGCTTCGACCGCAGCGTCCCAATCGGCGCCGGTTGGCGCGAACGGACGGCCCTTGACGTAGGCAATGGTCTTTTCATCCGCCGCCACCATGCCCACGCGCGCACCGGCTTCGATGGACATGTTGCAGATGGTCATGCGGCCTTCGATGGACAGATCACGAATCGCGCTGCCGGCGAATTCGATGGCGTGGCCGTTACCACCGGCGGTGCCGATCTTGCCGATCACGGCGAGGACGATGTCCTTGGCGGTCACGCCAAAAGGCAATTGCCCCTCGACCAATACCAGCATGTTCTTCATTTTCTTGGCGACCAGGCACTGGGTGGCAAACACATGCTCCACCTCGGAAGTGCCGATACCGTGAGCCAAGGCGCCGAAGGCACCGTGGGTCGAGGTGTGGGAGTCACCGCAGACCACGGTCATGCCCGGCAAGGTCGCGCCCTGCTCCGGGCCGATCACGTGGACGATGCCCTGGCGCACATCGTTCATCTTGAATTCGGTGATGCCATATTCGTCGCAGTAGTCGTCGAGGGTCTGCACCTGAAGGCGCGACACGGTGTCGACAATGGCCTCGATGCCACCCTTGCGCTCAGGGGTGGTCGGCACGTTGTGGTCGGGGGTGGCGATGATCGAGTCGACACGCCAAGGCTTGCGCCCGGCCAGGCGCAGGCCTTCGAACGCTTGGGGCGAGGTCACTTCATGGATGATGTGACGGTCGATATAGATCAGCGACGACCCATCATCGCGCCGTTTCACTTCATGGGAATCCCAGAGCTTGTCGTAAAGCGTTTTGCCGGCCATCAGTCGGTCCTCATCAGCGTCTTACTATTTTCTATGCCCTGGGCCATTCAATAACCCCTTGGCTTGTGAGGCTGATGCTATGGCGTTACATTAAATAACTCAAATTCATATTTTTCATGCTTTGGATAACCAACTGGAATACGACCATGGACCTGGCCAATCTCAATGCTTTTATTGCCATCGCCGAGACCGGCAGCTTCTCTGGCGCCGGTGAGCGGCTGCACCTGACGCAACCCGCCATCAGCAAGCGCATCGCCGGCCTGGAACAACAATTGAAGGTGCGGCTATTCGATCGCCTGGGCCGTGAAGTGGGCCTGACCGAAGCTGGGCGCGCCCTGCTGCCCCGGGCCTATCAGATTCTCAACGTACTGGACGACACCCGCCGCGCCTTGACCAACCTCACGGGCGAAGTCAGCGGACGCCTGACTCTGGCCACCAGCCATCACATCGGCCTGCACCGCCTGCCGCCCGTACTGCGCACCTTCACACGGGAATACCCGAACGTCGCCCTGGACATTCAGTTTCTCGATTCAGAAGTGGCCTACGAAGAAATCCTCCATGGCCGCGCCGAAGTGGCGGTCATTACCCTGGCGCCGGAACCTCACACGCTGGTTCGAGCAACGCCCGTGTGGGACGACCCGCTGGACTTCGTGGTGGCCCCGGAACACAGCCTGACCCATAACGGCACGGTCAGCCTGGCCGATATCGCCCAGCATCCGGCGGTGTTTCCAGGCGGCAATACGTTTACCCACCATATTGTGCAGCGCCTGTTCGAGGCCCAGGGCCTGACGCCGAATATCGCCATGAGCACCAACTACCTGGAAACCATCAAGATGATGGTCTCCATCGGCCTGGCCTGGAGTGTGTTGCCGCGCACCATGCTCGACGATCAGGTAGCGCGCATTGCTTTGCCGGGCATACAGCTCAGTCGCCAGCTAGGCTATATCGTGCACACCGAAAGGACGCTGTCGAACGCTGCGCGGGCTTTCATGAGCCTATTGGATGCACAGGTCGATCCGGCAGGGGTGCCGGCCTGAAACCGTGCGGCCACAACGCCTGAAAACCACGCCGAACGCCCATTGAGCCAAGGCCCTTTGACAATGCGCAACCCCGCTGACCGCACCCCACCGCTGCCTCGCATTCATGCGCTCAACCCGCAGGAGGCGGAGCAGAGTTGGGAAAGTGCCCCACAATTATTGGCCGCACTCAATGCTGCGCGCCTGGGTGCCTGGTCTTGGGAAATCGACAGCGGGCGAATCAGTTGGTCACGGGGCACACAGGCACTGTTCGGTTTCGACCCCAGGCAGCCACTGCCCAAGGACCTGGAATACCTCGACCTGCTGGCGGTCGAGGACCGCGCCAAGGTGATCCGGGCCTTTCATGCCGTGCTGGCGGGAGAACCCTTCGCACAGGCGATGCACCATCGCATTCAATGGCCCGATGGCAGCCTGCACTGGCTGGAAATCAATGGCAGCCTACTACCGGACAAGACCGGTCGCCGACGAATGATCGGGGTAATCCGCGAGATCACCCACCAGCGCGAACGGGAACAGGCCCTCAGCCACTCCGAAAAGCGCTTCGCCACGCTGTTTCACCTGTGTCCGAACATGGTGCTGCTGACCCGCCAGGCCGATGGCCAGATCAGCGAAGCCAACCAGTATTTCGAAAGCCTGTTCGGCTGGCCGGTGGCCGATGCCATTGGCCGCAGCACCCTGGACCTGGGCCTGTGGGTGCACCCGGAACAACGTGCCTTGCTGGTCAAGGCCACCCAGCGCAAGGGCGAGCCCATCAGCATGGAGGTGCAGTTCCGCGCCAGCAACGGGCAGATTCACGACGGCACCCTCAGTGCGCAAAAAGTCGAGATGGACGGCGAGGCCTACCTGATCAGCACGTTCCTCGACACCACGGAACGCAAGAACGCCGAACAAGCCCTCAAAGACAGCCAGGAGCGCCTGGACCTGGCGCTCGACTCGGCGCAACTGGGCACCTGGGACTGGCATATCCCCAGCGGCCTGCTCTATGGTTCGGCACGGGCCGCCCAATTGCACGGGCTGGAACCTCAACCGTTTCACGAGTCCTTCGACGCCTTTTTTGAAGGCATGCCCCATCAAGAGCGCGAAAGCATGCGCCATGCCTATCGCACGCTGCGAGAGGGTCCGGCGGGCAACTATCAGCTGACGTACCGAGTGCAACTGGAGGATGGCAGCACCCGCTACCTGGAAAGCCGCGCGCGCCTCTATCGCGATGAGCAAGGCGCACCGCTGCGCATGGCTGGCACTCTGCTCGACATCACCGACCAGGTGGAGCGCGAACAACGCCTGAGCGCGTCCGAGGAAAAATTTGCCAGCCTGTTCCAGGCCAGCCCCGATCCGATCTGCGTGACGCGCCTGGAAACCGGCCAGTTCATCGAGATCAACCCGGCCTTCACCCTGACCTTCGGCTGGACCGCCGCCGAGGTCATCAACAGTAACGCGGAACAACTCGGCCTGTGGGATGAATCCAGCCAGCGCCTGCAACGCATCGAGCAGGTTATCCGCGACCAGGCATTGAATAATGTGGCGATCACTGTCCATCACAAGAATGGCCAAAGCCTGACCTGCGTGATTTCCAGCCGCCTGATCAAGGTGGGTGAGCACCCTTGTATCGTCACCACCTTGCGCGATATCACTCAGCAGCAGCGCTCGGAAGCGGCACTCAAGGCCAGCGAAGAGAAGTTCGCCAAGGCCTTCCATTCCAGCCCTGACGCGGTGTCCATCACCGAACGCGATACCGGGCGCTACGTGGAGGTCAACGACGGATTCTGTCGCTTGACCGGCTATCGCGCCGAAGAAGCCATTGGCCTGACGCTGTACCAGATCGGCATCTGGGCCGACGAGAACCAACGTGCGGCGCTGCTGGCCGAATTGCAGATCAAGGGCCGCATTCATCACCTGGAAATGCTCTGGCACAACAAGCGCGGGGAGGTGATGGCGGTCGAGGTGTCAGTCGAGCCGATCACCCTCAATGAAACCCCGTGCCTGCTGCTGACCGCCCGGGACGTCAGCCTGTTGAAAAACGCCCAGGCACAGATACGCCACCTGGCCTATCACGACCCACTGACTAACCTGCCCAACCGCGCATTGCTGATGGACCGCCTGAGCCAGCAGATCGCCCTGCTCAAACGCCATAACCTGCGGGGCGCCCTGCTGTTTCTCGATCTGGATCACTTCAAGCACATCAACGACTCCCTCGGCCACCCGGTAGGCGATACGGTGCTGAAAATCGTCACCGCGCGCCTGGAGGCCAGTGTGCGCATGGAAGACACCGTGGCGCGCCTGGGGGGCGATGAGTTTGTGGTTTTGCTCAGCGGCCTGGAGGGTTCGCGTGCAGAGGTCGGCAGCCAGGTTCAGACGTTAGCCGACACCTTGCGCGAGCTGTTGTCAGAGCCGATGTTTCTTGATGGCCACCGCTTGCAGGTCACGCCAAGCATTGGCGTCGCACTGATTCCCGATCACGGCTCTACACCCACTGACTTGCTCAAGCGCGCCGACATTGCCCTCTATCGGGCCAAGGACTCCGGGCGCAATACCACCCAGATGTTCCACAACAGTATGCAGAAAACCGCCAGCGAACGGCTGCGCATGGAGACCGACCTGCGCCTGGCCCTATCCCGCGGGGAATTCAGCGTGCATTACCAACCGCAAGTGGACGCCCGAGGCAATCGCATCGTCGGCGCCGAAGCCCTGGTGCGCTGGCAGCATCCGCAGCTGGGTGCGCAATCGCCGGCCGAATTTATCAAGGTCCTGGAGGACAGCGGACTGATCCTGGAGGTCGGCACGTGGATTCTCGACGAGGCGTGCGCAGCGTTCGCACATCTGATTGCCGAAGGCTTGGTGGACCCGCTGAATTTCAGCCTGTGCGTCAATATCAGCCCTCGACAGTTTCGCCAGAACGACTTTGTAGAACGGGTGGAACGCAGCCTGAGACGGTTTCAGTTGCCGTTCTCTCTGCTGAAACTGGAAATCACCGAGGGCATTGTGATCCAGAACCTCGACGACACCATCAGCAAGATGCGCCGCCTGAAAAAACTCGGTGTGAGTTTTGCCATGGACGATTTTGGTACAGGTTACTCGTCGCTGACTTACCTCAAACGCTTGCCGGTGAATGCACTGAAAATCGATCAGTCGTTTGTACGCGATGCGACGCATGATCCTAACGACGCCGAGATCATCCGGGCGATTGTAGCGATGGCTCGAAGCTTGAACCTTGAGGTGATTGCCGAGGGGGTGGAAACGCCTGAGCAGTTAGCGTTCCTGCAAGGGTTGGGCTGCCATTTGTATCAAGGGTATTTGCACAGCAGGCCCCTGCCGCTGGAGGGGTTAAAACGGTTATTGGAATGAGCCTGGAAAATAAAGGCAGCCACTTTGCCGGGGCAATGTGGCTGCCAGGTCCAAGGCATCGGCCGAGGGCTTTGTATTATTTATCGACGACCGAAATAACCCCACAATTCCTTTTGACAATTACACTTTCTCCCGTTTATTTGCCCTGATCGCGAATCAAAATACCAAAACTCAAACTTTCACAAACCAGTCCTTGAATAAATTCAAGCCCATCACGAACTTTTTCAGGCTGCTTGCAAAATAAGAGATCGTTTCGATTGCCCGATCGATAAACTTGTTAATTTCCCCCATGATGCCAAGTGATTCGGCGGGAGCGGGAGCAGGTGTTGGCGCCACTGTGACTGTCGGCGCCGCAATGGGAATGGAGGGTGGCGTTATTGAAAGCTGTGCTCTCGGTATAAAGTGAATCGGCGCATTGGCTTTGAACTCAACAGCCGTCTTTTGAGCGTTATAGTTTTCACTGCTTAAAAAAATATCACTGAGACGATAAGAATTGATCACGGTATAACTCCCACACTACTCATCATTAAAGGGCCGAACACTGCAGCATCGCTGCCAGTCCTACCCCGCGAAAAAAATCGGAACCTTTTCTACACAGGTGCCACACAAGGTTTAGCTGAACAACCGACACATCAGGCCACACCCAGAGGACTCCATTCATGCCGTCGAGGAAAGACCGGAACCTGTCCCCAAAAGCCATGGCGTTGCGCCACGTCGGCTTTATGCTTTTCTATGCGACCTTACGCATGAAAGTCACCACCCGATGCAACAAAAACGCTATCACACGAGCCCTGTTATGGTTCCTGGCTGATAAGGCTTGCCTCCTCGTTTCCCCCATAGTTCCTCGACGCCTTCAATCACGGCAACGGAATGCCCACGCCTTTCGATCGTACCGATCATGCCGTTGAGCAAAGCCGATAAAGGAACGGTCTTTATATGGTTTTTCAAACCCAGCCGCAGCAGACCTTCGCGAGAATACTCGCCGTCGTTCAGTGTTTTGATCGCTTGATTGAAGCTGCGTGCAGCAGTGCCATCATTGTTTTCCATCTGCGCTCGCTTGGCGCTGGCGGTAAACAGAAAGCGGGCGTCCTCAAGCATTTCCCTGTTCGGTCCAATAAATTGCGACCCCCTGGATCCCATTTGTAACTCTGCCTGGCTGAATTTGACTTCAACCCCATCCCTCATTATCACGGCATACCCGTCTCCCGTTTTTTTAACCTCTTTAAATATATCGGTGGGTTTCTGGCCAAACTTCATCATCGCCGCCTTGATTGCTGACACCGTGACACAGTTGCCATCCGGCCCCTGCCTGAAACCGCCCCATATATCATCCGGCTTTTTTCCGGGCGTTGGCCTAAGCGGAACTGGAAATGGATTAACTGGAGATGGGTTAACCGGAAATGGATTAACTGGATACGCATCCGGAAATGGATTGGCTGGATATGGCCTGGGCGTAACCGATGAAGGTTTAGTTGGGCAAACCATTGTCGGCTTGGGTGTAGAAGAGAAAAAACTCCTGAAAAAACTCACCGCCATGCCGACCAGGTTGAATACAGCCTGAATCGTATCAACCATCTCTTTGAAACCATTACTTGCAGTAGCATTACCAAAATCGTTAACAGCCGTATTCCTATAGCTGTTCGATGGCTCGACCGGCGCACTTTTCACTTTCACTTCAGTGGCCTTTCTTTCCACCCCCTCGTCCCACTCTCCCCCTCTCGCATCAACCGCTCTTAACATATTTGCAACATGCATATGTCTCTCCTCAACGAACAATTAAGAAAAACATCAAGCAACTTAAAGCTGTAGGGAACGTCTGAAAAACTCCCCTTATCATCTGTGCTTAATGTTCTTCGTCAGTGGCCGCCAAGACCGACAGGTTCCAGCAGCTCAAGTAACCGCAAGCTGCCAAACCTCAAAACTCGTACTATCACCAGAGGCATAATCTGATGGCACGTAGGATTTATCTGGGCGATAAAACCCGGACAAAACCCGCGCGCTAAAGGGCTCGACCTGCCCCCTGAAGGTCGGGTGAAACTCAGGCATCAGATAAGAACAACCGAAGATTCCCTGTTGCGTCTTGCCACACTTGACGTACCCGAAACGCAGCCACAAAAAAGGGCGCCAGTGGCGCCCTTCGTGATTGCTTGAACGTTATGCGTAATAGCTCAATGCTGCAAAGCTGGCTTTGCACTCCATTGACCGGGATGCGCCATCCCCAGCAAACGGCTGACCTGCTCCAGATCGGTTTCCCGGCGCAGCGCGGTAAACAGCTCCACCGCTTGTGGGTAGTTACGCGTCAACATCGCCAGCCACTGCTTTAAACGGCCCGGGGCCTGACGCTC
The DNA here is from genome assembly GCF_009724245.1 of Pseudomonas spelaei. Classification (GTDB taxonomy): domain Bacteria; phylum Pseudomonadota; class Gammaproteobacteria; order Pseudomonadales; family Pseudomonadaceae; genus Aquipseudomonas; species Aquipseudomonas spelaei. Next base: position 33,224 of record NZ_WNNK01000031.1, read on the forward strand.
CGTCAACTGCGCGACCGATTGCGTCCAGAACTCCTGAAGCATCGGCTGCATCTGCGCCCAGGTCATCTCCACGACTTCTTCGCCAGCACGCGCCGCAGCAATCTGCCGGGCCAGGTCGGGGCGAGCCACCAGGCCGCGACCGAGCATGATGTCTTCGACACCGCTGATTTCGCGGCAACGCCGCCAATCCTCGACACTCCAGATATCACCGTTGGCGAACACCGGCACCTTGACCACATCCTGCACCCGCGGGATCCACTCCCAATGGGCCGGCGGTTTGTAGCCATCGGTCTTGGTTCGAGCATGAACCACAATATGTGCGGCGCCACCTTCGGCCAGCGCCGTGGCGCAGACCAGCGCACCGTCCGGGCTGTCGAAGCCCAGGCGCATTTTGGCGGTGACCGGGATATGCGCCGGCACCGCACGGCGTACGTGTTCGACGATCTGGTTGAGCAGCTCCGGCTCCTTGAGCAGCACCGCACCGCCTCGGGATTTGTTGACGGTCTTGGCCGGGCAACCGAAGTTCAGGTCGATGACCTCGCTGCCCAGCTCACAGGCCAGCGCGGCGTTTTCCGCCAGGCACACCGGATCAGAACCCAACAATTGCACACGCAGCGGCACGCCAGCAGCGGTCTTGGCACCGTGCAGCAATTCCGGGGCGAGCTTGTGGAAGTAGGCAGGCGTCAGCAGGCGGTCGTTGACCCGGATGAACTCGGTCACGCACCAATCAATACCGCCCACCTGGGTCAGCACGTCCCGCAGGATGTTGTCGACCAACCCCTCCATGGGCGCCAAAGCAATTTGCATGGAAAACACTCAACAAAAAACGTGGCGCAGTTTACTGGGTTTCCCACAGCAACCGTTAACCCCTGCGTCAGATAGGCAATGCCGGGCCGTAGCCGTCGATAAACTCCGCGGGCATGCGCTTGGGCTTGCCGCTGGACAGCTCGATGCACACAAAGGTGGTTTGCGCCCGCAACAAGGTGGCACCGTCACTCGGGCGAACCAGTTGAAAACGGCGGGTCATTTTCAAGCGTTGATCCCAGTCGACAATCCACGTCGCCAGTTGCAGTTCGTCGCCCTCATAACCCGCCGCCAGGTAGTCGATCTCATGGCGCACCACGGCCATGGCGCGATCCAGGCGTCGGTATTCGGCCAGGTCCAACCCCAGACGCTGGGAGTGACGCCAGGCGCAACGTTCCAGCCAGGATACATACACCGCGTTGTTGGCGTGGCCCAGGCCGTCAATATCCTCAGGCGCTACCTGCAGATCGATGATAAACGGCGATGCCAAATCCCAGCCCATGCTTTGCTCCCGGTCGATTAATGTCGGCGGCAGCAGTGTAACCCATGGCTCAGGCGGTTTGCCGCTCCGGCAGGCGAGAACCGGCCAGCAACGCCAGCACGCCCTCGATGACTCGCGGATCGGCCAATACCTTCTGGTGGCCACCCTGCTCCAGGCGCATCAGGCGGCTGTCAAACCACGCCTCATGGATCATCTGTGAAGCCTTGACCGGAACAAACGTGTCGTCTTCGGCGTGCACGATCAAGCCCGGCATGTTCATTTGATAATGGGCCACATCCAGATGCTTGAGCGGCATCCCCAAGGAGAACTCGACTTGCTGGATAAACGCCGAACGCGCCCGAGCCGGCAAGCCGACCACGCCGGCAAACCCACGCAACACATCGAGAAAACGCGACGGCGCAGCAATGCTCACCAGCGACTCGGTGCGCAGCCCCAACTGGACAGCCAGCATCGCGCTGGCGCCGCCCATGGAGTGACCGACTACGGCATGCAAGGGCGGCAATTCGGCAGCGGCTTCCAGCATGGCCCGGGCAAACAGCAGCACATGCGCTTCACGCCCGGGCGAGCGGCCGTGCGCCGGGCCTTCCAGGGCAATCACTGAGTAACCGGCGCCCACCAGCGCGGTGATCAGGCTGGCAAACTGCGTCGGGCGCCCTTCCCAGCCGTGCATCAACAACACCGCAGGGCCTTGGCCCCAGCGCAGCGCCGACAAGCCGAAACGCAAGGTCATACGCTCCGATTGCGCCAGCAGCGGCAGCTCCCAATCACGGGGAGGATGGTTACGAGGCGTCATAAACGCCCGGCGCATCTTGTTGGCCACCGTTTGGGGTGCCAGGCGACCCAAGGTGCCATTGACGCCACGAATCCATTTAAGTGCGCTCATCACTCACTCCCAAGGCCCAAGGCCGTCCTCAGCGCACTGCCGACTTGGCCGCGCGCAACATGCGATCCGACAACTCTCCCGGCCCAAGGGCGCGGGCCAACGCCAAGCCACCGACCATCAACGCCATGTCAGCCAAGGCTTTGTCGGTGTCTTCAGGACTGGCGGCCAACTGGGCCGCCATTAGTTCAACGTGCTCGTTGAGCACCCGGCGGAAGTCGTCCGGCAAGCGGCCCATCTCCCCCACCGTGGCAGGAATCGGGCAGGCCTGGGCCGTAGAGTCCCGGTGTTTGCGTGACAGGTAGAACGCTGCCACCAGGGCACGTCGTTCTTCACCCGTCAGCTCGGCGTCCATGTCGTCGATGGACGCACGACGCTGGGCCAGCAATTGATTGAAGGCCTCCAGCATCAACGCGTCCTTGCTTTCGAAATGGGCATAGAAACCGCCCACGGTCAGCCCCGCCGCGCCCATGACTTCGCCGACGCTGGGCTCGGCCGGGCCACGCTGGACCAGCGCGGCACTGGCGGCCTGAAGAATGCGTTCACGGGTTTGCGCTTTTTTATCGTTCATCGCTGCCTCCGAATATTACGAGTAAAATATTATTCCCATAATAATATTTAGCAAGTCATTGAGTTGACCATTGGTCAGAAGAATTATCAGGGAGAGAGGAAATCGGCAAACGCCAGACAAACAAAAGGGCCATTCAATAATTGAATGACCCTTAAAAATCCCGCAGAGCGGGTAATCGTGGCGTCCCCTAGGGGACTCGAACCCCTGTTACCGCCGTGAAAGGGCGGTGTCCTAGGCCACTAGACGAAGGGGACACAAACCTTCTATACAACATGATCAGGCTGAGTCTGATCAGTTCAAGGACGGTGTGGCCAGACCTTGAACGTGTAAATTGGTGGAGCTAAACGGGATCGAACCGTTGACCTCTTGCATGCCATGCAAGCGCTCTCCCAGCTGAGCTATAGCCCCGGATTTTTCGCCTCGCGGCGCAGCAGACCTTTCGAGCTGCTTGTTGAAACTGGCGTCCCCTAGGGGACTCGAACCCCTGTTACCGCCGTGAAAGGGCGGTGTCCTAGGCCACTAGACGAAGGGGACACAAACCTTCTATACAACGTGATCAGGCTGAGTCTGATCGAATTCAAGGACGGTGTGGCCAGACCTTGAACCTGTAAATTGGTGGAGCTAAACGGGATCGAACCGTTGACCTCTTGCATGCCATGCAAGCGCTCTCCCAGCTGAGCTATAGCCCCTCGTCGGTGAGGACGGGGCGAATCTTAAGGGCGTATTGGAAAGCTGTCAAATTTTTTTTCAACAATTTCCAAAATTTTTTGCCGACATAACAATCACTTACCGACTAAACCCCGGAAAACCGGGGTTTAATCGTTACAACTGCTTACTCAGGCGATAGCGCCCAGCAGCTTTTCCCATTCCTTGTTTTCTTTCTTCGACACACCACCAAGCAAATCAAGGGCTTGGCGCAGGCGGAAACGGGTCAGGTCCGGACCGAGAATTTCCATCGCATCCAGCACCGACACCGAGCTGGCTTGCCCGGTGATCGCGGCAAACATCAATGGCATGGCATCGCGCAGTTTCAGCTCGAGGGATTCAACCACCGCCTGGATCGTCGCGGTGATCGCATCCTTCTCCCACTGACGCAGGCTTTCGAGCTTCCACAGGATCAACTGCATCAACTGACGAACCTGATCGCCCGAAAGCTTCTTGGACTCGAACAGCTTGGCATCCGGGTTCACGCCACCGGCAAAGAAGAACCCGGCCAACGGTGCGATCTGGCTGAAGGTTTCCACCCTGCCCTGCACGTGCGGTGCAATCTTCATCATGTACTCGGGGTTCAACGCCCATTGCTGCACACGACTGGCGAACTCCTCTACCGGCAAGTCGCGCAGCCACTGGCCGTTGAGCCAGGACAGTTTCTCGACGTCGAAGATCGGCCCACCCAGGGACACGCGGGACAGGTCGAAGTTATCAACCATTTCCTGCAGCGAGAACTTCTCGCGCTCGTCCGGCATCGACCAGCCCATGCGGCCCAGATAGTTGAGCATCGCTTCCGGCATGAAGCCCATGCGCTCGTAGAAGGTGACCGAGGTCGGGTTCTTGCGCTTGGACAGCTTGCTCTTGTCCGGGTTACGCAGCAGCGGCATGTAGCACAGCTGCGGCTGCTCCCAGCCAAAGTACTCGTAGAGCAGGATCAGCTTCGGGGCCGATGGCAGCCACTCTTCGCCACGCAGTACGTGGGTGATGCCCATCAGGTGGTCGTCGACCACGTTGGCCAGGAAGTACGTCGGCAGGCCGTCGGTCTTCATCAGCACTTGCATGTCCATGCGATCCCACGGGATCTCGACATCGCCACGCAGCATGTCCGGTACCACGCAGACGCCTTCGCTCGGCACCTTCATGCGGATCACATGCGGCTCGCCAGCGGCCAGGCGGCTGGCGACTTCTTCCTTGGACAGCAGCAGTGCACGGCCGTCATAGCGCGGGGTTTCGCCCCGGGCCATTTGCTCGGCGCGCATCTGGTCCAGTTCTTCGGCGGTGCAGAAGCACGGGAAGGCATGGCCCATGTCGACCAACTGCTGGGTGTACTTTTTGTAGATCTCGCTGCGCTCACTCTGCCGGTACGGGCCATGCGGGCCGCCGACGTCCGGGCCTTCAGCCCAGGTGATGCCCAGCCAGCGCAAGGCATCGAAAATCTGCTGTTCAGACTCACGGGTCGAACGCAGTTGATCGGTGTCTTCAATCCGCAGGATAAATTCACCGCCATGCTGCTTGGCAAAGCAGTAGTTGAACAAGGCGATGTAGGCAGTGCCAACGTGGGGATCCCCAGTGGGCGATGGCGCGATGCGCGTGCGGACGGTGGTCATGGCGGGTCTCGAATGGGCAATAAAACTGAAATTGAAACAAGGGGCGAATGGTAACAGCCCCAGGCACTCGGGCTCCAGCGTACGAAGGCTAACAAAGGGCATATAGGCCAAGCTTCGGTCTAAAGCCCAGAACGGCTATTGGCCAGAACATTGACTGGCTATATTCCATTACCTTTTGTTACCGACATCGCCCTCATGCCTGCCCCACTCAAACGCCGCCTGTTTATCTTCCTGTTTATCGTGGCCCTGGTCGCCGCGGGTTTCTTCGCCCAGTGGTTCTTCAAGGGCCGCTTTTATGAAAGCACCGACAACGCCTACGTCCAGGGCGAGATCACCCGTGTGTCCAGCCAGCTCGGCGCGCGGATCGTCGAGGTGAAAGTGGGCGATAACGAGCACGTCGAAAAAGGCCAGTTGCTGGTCAGGCTCGAAGGTGACGACTTTCACCTCGCCGTCGACCGCGCCAACGCCGCCCTTGCCACCCGCGAAGCCGAACGCTTGCAGGCCCAGAGCAAGCTGACTCAGCAAGCCAGCCTGATCGCTGCCGGTGAAGCCCAGGTGTCGTCCAGCCAGGCCAGCCTGGGCCGCGCGCAGATCGACCTGTCTCGCGCCCAAACCCTGCGCAAGCCCGGCTATGTCTCGGAAGAACGGGTCACCACCCTGTCTGCCGACAACCATATCGCCCGCTCCCAGGTCGCCAAGGCCCAGGCCGACGTGCAAGGCCAGCGCCAGCAGGTCAATGCCCTGAGTGCCGAAATCAAGCGCCTCGATGCACAGATCGCCAACGCCCGCGCCGACCTGGCCCAGGCCGAGCTGAACCTGACCCGCAGCGAAATCCATGCGCCCATCAGTGGCCTGATCGGCCAACGCGCCGCGCGCAATGGCCAATACGTGCAGGCCGGCGCCTACCTGTTATCGATCGTCCCGGACCAGGACATCTGGATCCAGGCCAACTTCAAGGAAACCCAGATCGGCCACATGCAGGCCGGGCAAAAGGCCGAACTGACCTTCGACGCCTACGGCGACACACCGATCGAGGCGCGGGTCGACAGCCTGTTTGCCGCTTCCGGCGCGCAGTTCAGCCTGTTACCGCCAGACAATGCCACCGGCAACTTCACCAAAGTCGTACAACGGATTCCGGTGAAACTGACCTTTGCCGCCGACAACCCGCTGCACGGCAAAATCCGTCCCGGCATGTCGGTGACCGTCAAAGTGAACATCAAAGACCCAAACGATGGCCGGTGATCAACTGCTGCGCCCTGTCGGCGAACCGACCCGGCGCGACTGGATCGCGGTGATGAGCGTGATGCTCGGCGCCTTCATGGCCGTGCTCGACATCCAGATCACCAACTCGTCCCTCAAGGACATCCAGGGCGCGCTGTCGGCCACCCTGGAAGAAGGCTCGTGGATTTCCACCTCGTACCTGGTGGCGGAAATCATCATGATCCCCCTCACCGCCTGGCTGGTGCAGTTGCTGTCGGCACGGCGGCTGGCGGTGTGGGTCTCGGCGGGGTTCCTGGTCGCCTCCTTGATGTGCTCCATGGCCTGGAGCCTGGAAAGCATGATCGTGTTCCGCGCCCTTCAGGGCTTTACCGGCGGCGCGCTGATCCCCCTTGCCTTCACCCTGACCCTGATCAAACTGCCGGAACATCACCGCGCCAAGGGCATGGCGATGTTCGCCATGACGGCCACCTTCGCCCCTTCCATCGGCCCGACCATCGGCGGCTGGCTCACCGAAAACTGGGGCTGGGAATACATCTTCTACATCAACATACCGCCCGGCCTGCTCATGATCGCCGGGTTGCTGTATGGCCTGGAGAAAAAAGACTCCCACTGGGAACTGCTGAAAAGCACCGACTACCTCGGCATCGTCACCATGGCCGTAGGCCTTGGGTGTTTGCAGGTGTTTCTTGAGGAAGGCCATCGCAAGGACTGGCTGGAGTCGAGCCTGATTGTCAGCCTGGGCACCGTCGCCCTGTTGAGCCTGATCACCTTTGTGATCGTGCAGATGTCCAAGCCCAACCCGCTGATCAACCTGCGCATCCTCGCCAACCGCAACTTTGGCCTGTCGAGCATCTCCAGCCTGGGGATGGGCGTGGGGTTGTATGGCTCGATCTACCTGTTGCCGCTGTACCTGGCGCAGATCCAGAACTACAACGCCCTGCAGATCGGCGAAGTGATCATGTGGATGGGCGTTCCCCAGCTGTTCCTGATTCCGCTGGTGCCCAAGCTGATGAAATACGTATCGCCAAAATGGCTGTGCACGTTGGGCTTCGGGCTGTTTGGCCTGGCGAGTTTTTCCTCGGGAGTGCTCAACCCGGACTTTGCCGGCAGCCAGTTCAACCAGATCCAGATCATCCGCGCCCTGGGGCAACCGTTGATCATGGTGACGATCTCGTTGATTGCCACCGCGTACATCCTGCCGCAGGACGCGGGGTCGGCTTCAAGCCTGTTCAACATCCTGCGCAACCTGGGCGGCGCGATCGGGATTGCGCTGCTGGCGACCTTGCTGGATGCGCGAACCAAGACCTACTTTGATTACCTGCGCGAGGCGATTGTGCCGAGCAATCCGCAGGTGGCGGAGCGGATGGCGACGTTGACCGAGAAGTTTGGCAATGAGACGGCGGCGTTGGGCAAGCTGAGTGAGATTGCGCATCAGCAGGCGCAGATCATGGCGTATAACGATGCGTTTCACTTTGTGGGGTTGGCGCTGGGGGTCAGTATGGTGGCGATCTTGTTGACCAAGGCGTTGCCGGCGGGGGTTAAGGCTGGGGAGGCGCATTAGACCGAGGTGCGGCCATCGCAGGCAAGCCAGCTCCCACACGTGACCGCATTCCAATGTGGGAGCTGGCTTGCCTGCGATGAGGCCCCAACAGTCACTGCCAATCAAACAGCCAACAGCCGCTCACGCAACTTGCCAATCTCATCGCGCATCTGCGCCGCCGCCTCAAACTCAAGATCCCGCGCCAACTGGTACATCTTCTCTTCCAACTGACGAATCCGCTTGGTGATCTCACTCGGCGAGCGCAGTTCGTTCTCGTACTTGGCGTTCTCCTCGGCTGCCTTGGCCATGCCCTTGCGCTTCTTGCTGCGCGAGCCCGGCACGGTGGCGCCTTCCATGATGTCGGCGACGTCCTTGAACACACCCTTGGGCGTGATGCCATTGGCCAGGTTGAACGCAATCTGCTTGTCACGACGGCGCTCGGTCTCGCCAATCGCCCGCTCCATGGAACCGGTGATCCGGTCGGCATACAGAATCGCCCGGCCATTGAGGTTACGGGCGGCGCGGCCAATGGTCTGGATCAACGAACGTTCGGAGCGCAGGAAGCCTTCCTTGTCGGCATCGAGAATCGCCACCAGCGACACTTCCGGCATGTCCAGGCCTTCGCGCAGCAGGTTGATCCCCACCAGCACGTCGAACGTGCCGAGGCGCAGGTCGCGGATGATTTCTACCCGTTCCACGGTGTCGATGTCCGAGTGCAAATAGCGCACCCGCACGCCGTGGTCGGCCAGGTAGTCGGTCAAGTCTTCGGACATGCGCTTGGTCAGCGTGGTAACCAGCACCCGCTCCTCCAGCGCCACGCGTTTGCTGATTTCCGAGAGCAGGTCATCCACCTGGGTCAACGCCGGGCGGATTTCAATTTGCGGGTCTACCAGGCCGGTCGGGCGTACCAGTTGCTCGACCACACGCCCGGCGTGCTCCGCTTCGTAATTACCCGGCGTGGCCGAGACAAAAATCGTCTGCGGGCTAATATTTTCGAACTCGTCGAAGCGCATCGGTCGGTTATCCAGCGCCGACGGCAGGCGGAAACCGTATTCCACCAGGGTTTCTTTACGCGACCGGTCACCCTTATACATCGCGCCGACCTGCGGCACGCTGACGTGGGACTCGTCGATCACCAGCAAGGCGTCGGCCGGCAAGTAGTCGAACAGGGTCGGTGGCGCCTGCCCGGATTCGCGGCCCGAGAGGTAGCGCGAGTAGTTTTCGATACCGTTGCAATAACCCAGCTCGAGGATCATCTCCAGGTCGAAGCGGGTACGTTGTTCCAGGCGCTGGGCTTCCACCAGCTTGTTGTTGGAGCGCAGGTATTCCAGGCGTTCGGCCAATTCTTCCTTGATGCCGTCGATCGCGCCCAACAGAGTTTCCCGCGGGGTCACGTAGTGGCTTTTCGGGTAGAAGGTGAAGCGCGGCAGCTTGCGGATCACTTCGCCGGTCAATGGGTCGAAGGCCGACAGGCTTTCGACTTCATCATCAAACAATTCGATACGGATCGCTTCGAGGTCGGATTCCGCCGGGTAGATGTCGATCACATCACCGCGCACACGGAAGGTGGCCCGGGCGAAGTCCATGTCGTTGCGGGTGTATTGCAAGTCGGCCAGGCGACGCAGCAAGGCGCGCTGGTCGAGCTTGTCGCCACGGTCGACGTGCAACACCATCTTCAAATAGGTTTCCGGGCTGCCCAAGCCGTAGATGCACGACACCGTGGTGACGATGATCGCGTCCTTGCGCTCCAGCAACGCCTTGGTCGCTGACAGGCGCATCTGCTCGATGTGGTCGTTGATCGACGCGTCTTTCTCGATAAACGTGTCGGACGACGGCACGTAGGCTTCCGGCTGGTAGTAGTCGTAGTAGGAAACGAAGTACTCCACCGCGTTGTTCGGGAAGAACGCCTTGAACTCACCATACAACTGCGCGGCCAGGGTCTTGTTCGGCGCCAGCACCAGGGTCGGGCGATTGATCTGGGCGATGACGTTGGCAATGCTGAAGGTCTTGCCTGAGCCGGTCACCCCGAGCAGCGTCTGGTGGGCCAGCCCGGCCTCGATGCCTTCGACCATCAGGCGGATGGCTTCCGGTTGATCGCCGGCAGGCTCAAAGCGGGTGACTAACTGGAAATCCGACATAACGTACCTCTGAAGTCACCCCGGGCCGGTCAAAAACGGCGGGGACGAAAAAGACCGCGACCCGCGACTTCTCAGTGCAGGTGGCAGGAAAAAAACCATGATAGCTGTAGAAGTGGTGGCGAATGTGACGGGTTTCAAGGCAAACGTCCTACATGCCATGGGGCATCCATGTTGCAATAAGACTAACGGTCGAGAAATAAACCGAAAAACTTGGCCGAAAAGCCATTTCGGCTGTCGCCGCGAGCGGTGATGGCCTCTATACTAGCTCCCCGTTTGTGCACCGCTCTAGTGCAATCGGCTGGAGCGTGACACGTCCCTCCTTTCCCCACTCAGAGCCGCCGCAAAAATGAGCCTGTTCTCCGCTGTCGAAATGGCACCACGCGATCCAATCCTGGGCCTCAACGAAGCATTCAACGCCGATACCCGGACCACCAAGGTGAACCTTGGCGTGGGCGTTTACTGCAACGAGGAGGGGAAAATTCCACTCTTGCGTGCCGTTGCCGAAGCGGAAGCCATTCGCGTGGCGCAACACGCCGCCCGTGGCTACTTGCCGATCGACGGCATCGTCGCCTATGACCAGGCCGTGCAAAAGCTGCTGTTTGGCAATGACTCGCCGCTGATCAGCTCCGGCCGCGTCATCACCGCCCAGGCTGTCGGCGGTACCGGCGCCCTGAAAATCGGTGCCGACTTCCTCAAGCAACTGCTGCCCAACGCTGTCGTCGCCATCAGCGACCCAAGCTGGGAAAACCACCGCGCCCTGTTCGAAGCGGCCGGTTTCCCGGTGCAGAACTATCGCTACTACGACGCCGCCACCCACGACGTAAACCGTGCCGGCCTGCTGGAAGACCTCAACGCCCTGCCGCCGCAGTCCATCGTTGTGCTGCACGCCTGCTGCCACAACCCGACCGGCGTCGACCTGAGCCCGGCCGACTGGAAACACGTGCTGGACGTGGTCAAGGCGAAAAACCTGGTGCCGTTCCTCGACATGGCCTACCAGGGCTTTGGCGACGGCATCGACGAAGACGCCGCTGCAGTGCGCCTGTTTGCTGAATCGGGCCTGACCTTCTTTGTGTCCAGCTCGTTCTCCAAGTCGTTCTCGCTGTACGGCGAGCGCGTCGGTGCACTGTCCATCGTCACCGACTCCAAAGAAGAAAGCGCGCGCATCCTGTCCCAGGTCAAACGCGTGATCCGCACCAACTACTCCAACCCGCCGACCCACGGCGCAGCGGTTGTGGCAGCGGTGCTGAACAACCCTGAGCTGCGCGCCCAGTGGGAAGCCGAACTGGCCGAAATGCGCCTGCGCATTCGCGGCATGCGCGAGCAGATGGTGGCCGAACTGGCCAAGGCCGCTGCGGGCCACGACTTCAGCTTCGTCGGCCGCCAGCGCGGGATGTTCTCCTACTCCGGCCTGACCGTTGAACAAGTCACCCGCCTGCGCAACGAGTTTGGCATCTACGCCCTCGACACCGGCCGCATCTGCGTGGCCGCGCTGAACCAGGCGAACATCGGTGCCGTGACCAGGGCGATCGTTCAAGTGCTGTAAGCCTGAGCGCGCTGCAAAAAAGGGGAAGCCAACATGGCTTCCCCTTTTTCATGCGCGATACTCAACATTGCGCAGGAGCCTGATCTCTGTAGCCGCTGCCGAGGCACGAGGCTGCGATGGGCTGCGCAGCAGACCCCGAGGGCGGTCCTGCGGCCCGCATCGCAGCCTCGCTAAAGCTCGACAGCTGCTACGTGGAGATAGAGATGCTGTAGGCCTGACCGCGATGCTCAACGTTGCACAGATCAAATGTGGGAGCTGGCTTGCCTGCGATAGCATCACCTCGGTAGGGCTGATACACCCAGGTGCCCGCATCGCAGCCTCGCTAAAGCTCGACAGCCGCTACGCGGAGATAGAGCTTTGAGCCCATAGCCCCTAGACTGAACCCCAACTGCCCTTTGCTGTGAGAACCCCATGAGAAACGACGACCTGGACCTGCGTGCCGACCGCGACGAGCTGGACCACTTCACCCCTCGCGCCCCTCAAGCCAAGCGCCAGAAAAGCCTCGTGCTGCAAGTCGCCCTCGGCGTCTTCCTCGGCGGTTTAGCGTTGTGGCTGGTGCAACTCGGCGCCGGCGCCCTGATCGCCAAGCTGGCCATGGGTACCCTGCAGTTCGGCGGCTGACCCATCCATTCAAACAGTTACCCGCTGAGCAGACACCATGAACCGCCGCAAAAAAATCAAGCAGCTCTTAAAGGCCCACGCCAAAAAGGCCAGCGCCAAATTAGCACCCGCCAGCAAGGATAAATACATCAGCAAAGCTGACCGACTGAAGCTGGAAGCTGAACCCACTCAGGACCAGCCCTTTCAAGATCTTTGAAAAAAACAGGCCCATTAAGCGCGCGCACTGAACCTGTAGCCGCTGCCGAAGAATGAGGCTGCGATGGGCTGCGTAGCGGCCCCAAGGCGGCGGTCCTGCGGACACGCATCGCAGCCTCGTGCCTCGGCAGCGGCTACAGGTTCGGAGAGCCGTAAGGCTGTTTTTCAAAGGCCTTGAAAGTGCTGCCACTCAGGACGAAAGCACTTCCTCCGAGCGCTGACCCACCCTCCGCGCCTCAATACGCGCCGTGATCCACTCACGGCTGTAAGCAAGCACACTGCTGGCCATCGCCGTCGGAAAATGAATAAACCCATGGGCCGCCGACGGCAACAGAAACACCTCAACCGATGCCGACTTCACCCACCGCCCAGCCAAATCGAGCGTGTCGTCCCTCAGCGGGTCCAACTCACCAACAAACATCAGCGCAGGCGGTAAACCGGCAAAGTCGCCATACAGCGGCGACAACGGCGGCTGCCGGCGTTCCTCGTCGCTCAGGCCCGGCGTGAGCAACCGCAACGCCTCAACCATCCCGGGCCCGTCCAACAGCAGCGTTTCAGGCCCCGCCGCACGTACGCTCGGCGTACCCGTCAAATCGTAAACGCCGTAATACAACAGCGCCCCGCTCACCCGCTCAAGCAACCCGGGCCACTGCTTCAACGCCAGCAACGTGGCCGCACCAAGATGCGCCCCGGCCGACTCCCCTACGACAATCACCGGCAGACCGGCAAATTCCTGACAGTCATCCCCCAGCAGCCAGCGGGCGGCCACCAGACAGTCCTCCATCAGGCCTTCAACCGGCGTGCTGACCGCAAGCCGATAATCCACCGAGACCACCGCCACATCGCACGCCTTCACCATGCCCGCGTTAAGGTCATCATCCATCTGCGCATTGCCGATCACCCACCCACCGCCGTGGATATCCAGCACCACGCCTTTGGCTTTGCCTTTCGGCCGGATAATGCGCACAGGCACAGAGACGCCACCCACACTCACCCACCGGCTTTGCGCCTCAAGCCCGTGCTTGAGCAACTTGCCCGCGCCGGCCATTTGACTGGCGCGCAACAGCGCCTGGATCATACGGGGCGTGAAGCGATTGCGGATTCGAAAACGCGGCAACCAGGCGAGCTTCTGGTTGAAGCGCTGCATTTGCGCCAACTCACGTTCGCTGGCGGGCCAGAGCTTGTGGGTTCCCAATTCGAAACTCCTTCTTGGCGGTGATTGCGCAGGGTAGAAACATTCAACACGGCTTCGCCCGGGTAAGAAATCAGGCGCTTTGAAAGACAGTAGCACCTTGCTCCGTTGCCTACGCTTGCGTCAGAATCCGCCGGCTTGTGCGCTTGGGTAGGGGTCTCTAAGGTTGCTCGGTCGCTGAAAACTCAGTGATCGGGTTTAGTAGCCCTTGGGTCAATTACACTTCGTGCATGAGCTTCATCTATCAGACGTTCCTGTCTGTGCTTGATGGTGGCTGTGCGTAGGGCACCTTCGGGTGCGCCGGCTTTGTGTAATTCCCCGGTCTACTAACCTGCGTACAGCTGCCACCCTTTTTGTTTAGTAGCTAAAGGGGGTCGGCCCAATTCAGGAATTACACCATGTTCAAAGTAACGCCGAACCCTCCAAACACCCCGGACCTGAAACTCCACCAGGCTGCCCAGCGCGCCATTAATCACTACCTCGGCCCCGGCACTGATGCCGAGACAGCTCCAAAGACAGCCGCCCTTTTTAGCGTCACCGCCGGCGCCAGCAACGAAACCCTGATCGCCAACAGCTACGAAACCACCTCCTCCATCAGCGCCCTGCTGCTCGACCTGTCCGACGAACTGACCGGCAAAGACCGCGACGTCGCGCTGGCCATTCACCAACTGAGCGAATTGAGCGTATTGCTGATCGGCAAACTGATGGACCGCGAAACACCGTGCCGCTAAAGCCCAACGCGGTCCTGCGGGACTAGCCCTTCAACTCACCCAACCGATGACTCGCCGCGTCGTCATAAGCCACATACAACGACTCGGCGATTTGGCTTTTGATGGCCTTGGCGCTTTCCAGGCCCAACACAAAACCCTCGGCTTTGCCGCCTGCGCGGTTCAGGTCTTCTTTCGTGTCAGCACCGGTGATGGCGTCGAGGAGCTTGATGGCGTGCGGGCCTACGCCTTTGGGAAGGCTGATTTGGTCGATGCTCATGTGCGATACCTTGGGGGATTGAAGTCGGTAGCGCGTGAAACCACTGCCGGGGTGGCATGGTAGACCAGCGTGGGGATTAAAGGGCTGGTTTCGGCCAAGAGCGGTCACCGGGATGCGCCGGGAAAACGAGTTGAGCATCAGAAATGACTGTGAGTGCCAACGCGATGGCTGATATCTTTCCCGCGCTCCAAATCGCGTCCAATCGACGCTGATCCCATCAAGGAAGATAAAAACAATGAAAATATTATTCATCGCTTCGCTAGGAATTTTATCGCTGACTCAAACATCACTATCCTTCGCGGATAATGCTAATGGAAAAAATCTCTATCTACAGCGATGCAGCATGTGCCACGGAATGGATCTCAAAGCAACAGGACCACTGGCCAATAAAAGCAATCCTCCTGCACCTGATTTAACAACATCCACTTTCAAAAAACGATTGAATGATTATCCGGGCGTGATTGTATCTTCGATAATACTTCGCCCAAATGGAGACTTGATTCCAAGAACCTTGCGTGAGAATGGTGTAAAGCTATCGCCGCACTCATGGAGCATTAAAGATCTGCGCGATTTGAATCAATACATGGGTGGTGTGATTTCAAAAAATCGATGATTTTTGAGATGAGAGGTAGGCACAGAGATCTAAAGGCCATTTCCGCAAAAAGGGGGCGGATTT
>NZ_WNNK01000032.1 GCF_009724245.1 Pseudomonas spelaei
ATAGAGGCTGTGCACAGACACACCCAATCGTGCAGCCACCTCCGAGACAGGAAGCTGCTTTTCGGTCACTTGCTTGACCGCCTGGATTTTGAATTCTTCGGGATAACGCTGGTTGCTCATGGCACCTCCTAATGGGCCTCATTTTAAGGCTTGGAGGTGTCTACGAAACTAGGGGCGATTCAGCTATCTACCAGGTGACCATAATTTGCAAATAGGGTTTTTTCGGAGGCAGAGATTGCCGCTGGTTCACTTCTGTACGTTCCAAGGCCTGATAGCTTCTCGATTTGGAAGGACCAATCGTCGCTGGATATAAAATCCGGGTGATGGTAGTCGCCCGATTGTTTGGCGAAATCGACTGTTAGTCCTATGTCGATGAAGGGGAATAGAGGGTGTTTTTTTATTGAAGATGAATGCATTTTTTTGTTCCTATTGAAAAATTGCTCAACCCTTGAATTTTCCCTCAACGACTGAGAGTAAATCTGGAGTTGCCCATCGTTAACGAGCCGACCTGTCACGCCCGGGCCTCAGCTGACTTCGATGAGAGAAGCGCTTGTTTGCGCAGCGCTTCAAGAAGCGCGGTTTCAGCGCTCTCGGGCTGCGGGTGCTGCCGAAGCCAATTGGCTAACACCGCTTGTAGCTGGGACTCGATGTCACGGCGATCCACCGCACGCACCAAGACCTGTTGCAGTTGCTCGATCAATACGGGGGCACAAACCTCCAGGGTTTGTAGGGCGTCCTCACCCGGCTGTTCAAGCAACTGGGTCAGGCTTTCAATCAGGTTCTGGGTCAGGGAATTCAATGCTCTCATGCTTGGCGCTCCAAGGCCGTAACGTGCTCGGGAAAAGTGATGATGTGTGGTTCGATACCGCGATAGCGGTCTAGCGTTGCAGCGACTTCAATAGCGGCATCGAGCTCGTTGCAGCCGTTGGCTTGCATGATGTCGAAGCGTTGTTTTTTCTCCTCCGGCTCTGTCATGGCCAGGGCCAGGTACAAACTGGGCGGTACCGCCCGGAACAATATCTCCATGCTTTTGGACAGCACCACCCCTTCGGTGAATTTGCCGCTTTCTTTGCGTGCAGACAGCATCATCGACTTCTGCGCCGGGGTCAGTTCACGAAAGCGGGCGATCTTTTCTACCTCGTCCGGCGGCATGTTCAAGCACATCCACCATTCGATCATGTTGAGGAGGGCCGAGGCCTCTGGCGGCACGTCGTCAACGTTCTGCGTGGCCATCCAGAACCAGGCCCCAAGCTTTCGCCACATTTTGGTGATCTTGACGGAGTAGGGGGACAGCAATGGCACTTTCAACTGAATGTGGCCTTCGTCGGTGAAGAAGATCAGAGGACGGCCTTTAAACTGGTCTCGCTCTGCAATGTTGTTGACGGTGTTGAGCAGCGAGATATATGAAATAGCCATCTGGGCGCTGTAGCCTTCTCGCGCATAGGTGGCCAGGTCAACAATGGTAATGTCCGCTTCGGGCCACGGCGTACCAGGGCGGTTGAACATGTCACCTTCGGTGCCCATGCAGAACATCAACATGGACTCCGCCATCTCAAAAAAGCGCGCGCTGCGAACTTCCGGAATCCCTGGCTCCAAACCCTTTTTATGTAGCGCGTCACGAATATCTTCTGGAAGCACGATACGTTGTTCAGCGGTACATTTTTTTGCGGCGGTGAGGATGCATTCGCGGATGGCACTGCGGTCGGCACGAGTGAGGCGGTCAGCTTCTTTATCTTCACCACCCGTGATCATCAACCTGGCCGTAATTTCCAGTTCACCGAGGATGTCACGTTGTTCATCCTCGGTTTGGCTGGTCAGGTGTTCGTCCGAAGCCTCAAGGTCATCGGCTTTAAGGATCTTCACGTTTTGGCTGGGGTCGATGAGTTTTACCGCATCAGCGAAGGGCGCCAGGCTGACACCCGATCCCGGCGCTAACCGAACACGATTTACGGATAACCCCAGTTTTTTTGCGAACTCGCCCAGTAGGCCAAAACTGTTGCCGGCCTCTACGATGAAAAGACGCGGTCGGTAAATGGCAATGATCTGGCTAAGAATGTTCGTCGCGCTGGCGGATTTGCCTGACCCTGTGGGACCAAAGATGAACAGGTGTGCGTTCATCTGGCGATCCAGCTTGTTCAGTGGATCGAAGGTTATCGGCGCACCCCCTCGGTTAAACAGGGTGATACCGGGGTGTCCTGTTCCGGTCGACCGCCCCCACACGGGGGCCAGGTTCGCAATATGTTGAGCGAACATCAGCTGGGCATACCACTCCAGGGCCTTGCGCTCGTTGGGATCAAAGTTGCCGGGCAACCATCTGAGGTACGAGTTTAAGGGGGCAACCTCATCCCGAGGTTCCACCGGTTCCATGCCGGCGCCTAGAAGCGCACTGCTCAGTTGTAGACTGCGCTCCTGTAACTGCGCGTCGTCTTTCCCGCGCAAGTAAAACGCTACGCTACCTCGATACAACTTGTGCTTACGGCCGAGCAACTGTCGGGCCGTGGTGACGTCTTCACGGGTCAGAATCGATGCTTGTGTGTCGCCTACCGCTTTACGCGATAACTGTTCCAGATGCCCTTCAAGAATGTCCTGCGGCGTAATCACCAGGGTGATGCAGAGAATGGTGTCCTCTGGCATTTTGTCGAACAGTGCGTTGAGTGCATCACCGCCTTTGCGGGTTTCACCCGTCAGATGTCCAGTCTGGGGAGCGTCTCGTAGACGGTCGAGCATCACTACCCGATGGGGTAGGCCGTCGAAGTACCACAAGCCTTTTTCCGCATCTGAAAACGGTTCACGGTAAAACAGGTTTTGCGAAAAATCAGTGCCGCTGGCGAGCGGCAGCTCATTTTCTTCTGAGGGCTGCACCTGTTTGCAGACCAGCTCATAGAAGCGGCGAATGTCCGCATCTGCAGGTCCTAAGTGGTCTGGACGTGGGTTGAACCAATGAATCAACCAATGGCGAATAGCATGGCCATCCATACGGTGGGTTTTAATGCCGGCGTTTGCCAGTCCGCCTACCAAACGATCGCAGATGATTTTCAGATAAGGGCCAGGCGCTTGGCCGCGCACGTCCGTTTGTGCGCCCTGGGTGCGTCGGTACACAACAATGCGAACGCGCCGTTGCTGGCCCCTCCAAGGCAACTGGCTGACCTTGGTGTCTTCAAACAGTCCGCCTGGTTTAGAAATAGCTTCCAGGTGCTGCTTCATTAGCTGCAAATAAAGCTCGGTGAAGGCGCTGCCTTGTGCACGGGGCTGAATGTAATCGTGTAATTGCTGCAGGTAGTTGTCCCAATTGGTTTCGTCCTGGGCGTACATCTGCACGACCCACGGGGAGGTTTCCAGCTCGTCAAAGGAGTCCTGTAGCGCGTTTTCCAGGGCATCCCGGGCTTTGCGCAACCATTCAGGATCTCGACCTTCAGTACCAATCGGTGTCAACTCGAAGAACGCAGCGCGCGACACGCCGTCTTCCAATAGCATTGCGCTCTCCCCGGGTAGGTAATCCACCCAAGGCAGAAGATCCACGAAGGAGGGGTTGACGTGGTACATGCGGGCAACGTCAGCCGTCGTTGCCGGCTTTTGTTTTGGATTACGCCAATCGCTCGGAGAAGGAATACCCATGGCGGCCAGGCGTTCGTAATACCGTTCAGTAGCGGCCTCGAATGTCTCGGTTGCCGACGTCTGCACGTCGACGGGCTCGGTAGCACCTGATAGCAGGTCAGGCTCTACACGATCTGATGCCCGTCGCGTTTTGAATCGTTCAAAAAAGCCCATCAATAGGCCTCCGTGCGTTCACCAGGCATGGCGTACTGCACGCGCTGATACAGTGGGAATACGGTGGTGTATCCCGGAATCGGTGCGGGGTCTGAACCCGATAGGTGAGGAAACACATACATCACCAGGTCCGGATTGGGCAGACGCTTAAATTGGCTGTAGATCTCGTTTTGAGCGGTGCGCGTGAACCGGGCGTTGTCGTCCAGGGCTCCCGCCTGATGGGGTTGCAGAGGTCGACGAAGGTCTTGGCGGGCATCGAGCAACTGGCGGCTGCTCGTGCTATTGCTTGAGCCACCGGCGCCTTGATCCCAAACGTCCATCATCGTGGTATCGCCATGGGGGAGCAGTTCGTCCTTGCTGGTGGAGCAGCCTGAGGCGAGCATGATGAGAGATGCAATGGCCAGGTATGCAGCCAATTTGAAGCGGGGGTCAGTCAAGTTCAGTCGAGGCATGCCGGGCTCCTGAGCGATAATTGACCTTTCGGCCATTGAGTTCGTAATCGATGGTCAGCTGCTGGTCCAGGTGCACAGCGACCTTGGCGCCTGGCTGCACGTACACTGCAGCGAAGGCTTGTCCATAGAGTTTGTTTATCCAACTGGAAACGTCATTGACGCCCTGGCCGATGATCTTGCCCATGGCTTCGCTGCCAGACATCCCCACCGTGCCGACAGTGCCCGTCTGGGTATTCATGAAGGAGCTGCTTTTGCCATCCGATTTGATGAGCGAGGCAGCTCCGGCGCCGGCGGCGGTAATCAATACCTGAGAGCCGATGTATTGCGAGGCGTTGCTTTTACGATCACCACTGATGCAGGGAATGCCATAGGCATCGCTGATCCAGCCCAGGCCCCCCTGAATGGTGGTTTGGTTGCCGTTGTTCTGGTTATTAGCATTCTGGTTGCCGTTTGTTTCTTCTTGCGGCTGTGGCAGTGTGCGCACGGTGCCGTCATTAAAAACAAAGGTCAGACTTTTTATCTGCCCGCGTACGCATGACAGGGTCCAGTCGCCGGAAGCAGTTCCGCTGGCCACGGCGCCGGCGACGTCGGGCAAATCGATACCGTTGGCGGTGAGGTTGTCTGGGCCGATTAGCACCTTGAACGGGTAAGGGTCGTTGACAGTACCGTCAATGGGTACCCGGCCGATCAACGCGGACATGGCCACCGATCCCATCAACGTTGAGTTCTGCGGCAGTGTGTAAACCTTGCGCACCTGTTTACGGGCCTCCTGCGGCGCAAAATCATTCGCCACGTTTTGGGCTCCGGTGCGTAGTGCATTTTGACCCCGGTCTACGGACTCGCCAAAGGAGGTCGGAAAGTTGAAGCCACTGGCTGTTTGATTTGAACCCGCAGCGATGGGTTTTCCGTTGATATCGACCGGAGTCGCGTCTTGCGGCTCAATCCAAACAACGTCCAGTCCAGGCGCCCCTTGAAAGCCTTGGCCATCACCTGGTTGAACGCCGAAGCCGATCGGCAAGTCCGCTCCAGATGAACTGACGTTTCCGCTTTTGTTGCTCAGGGTGTTGTATTGCTGCTGCAGCGTGTCCAGGATGGTTTGGCTTTGCTGTTGTGATTCTTGTTTCAAGGTTTGCTGCACGTTTTGCAGCTTGCTGTCGACGTTGTCGTTGATCGACTGTAAGCGTCTTTGCAGCTCAATGTTCTGTTGTTTCAACTCATCGTTGTTTTTCAGCGCATTGGAGACTTGGTCCTTGAGCTGTCGGCTTTCCACGACAATGGTGCGCAACGTGTCGCCGGGCGTATCACCATCAACGCCCATTTTTTTAGCTTCACCCGCACTGAGCACGACCGTTTCTGGGTGCGCCTGTTGTTCGGTATTGCGGCTAGTGAATAATTTGATTACCACGAATATCGCCAGGATCGCGAACGGAATGACCAGGAACTTAATCAGCGGATTATTCTTCATGGCGGCCTCCCTTCGGATCGATCTGGCTGGCGGCGGCCGGCAACAACGATTCGGCTAAACCATGGCCACGGGTCACCAGGTAGACGGTTGTGGTATCGCTGGCATCGCCCTTGGCTCCCAGGTAGGGATGCTGGAACGTCGCGGTGACAAAGTCGCCCATCAAGTCCCGAGGGTCCAGGGGGAGGTGTTGAACGCTGGTGTTACGCAGCTTCACCGCCGTGACCCAGTACTCATCTAACCGCCACGAACCTAACGCAGAGGCTGCGACCGGCAATGTTGGTAGTAGAGTCGTGAGGTCCAGACCTCGCTTGAGATTGACTTGCGCAACTCCATCCACGGGTTCAAGGGTGCGTAAGGGGGCATACAGCATTTGAGCGGCGTAGCGTGTCAGCACCACCGGCAGTGGGGTTTCACGTCGGGGCGCTGGTGGCTCTTTTTCCTCTTCTGCATACTGTTCGCTAGAAACACCTATGGGTGTTGCAGGCCGAGTATTCGTACGCTTGGAATGAGCGTTGGCTTGTCCATATCGAGATGATGGGCTTTCCTCGGCAATAATTTTCACGGGCTCGGGCGCGGTCTGATTCGGCTTCCCTGCAGTTGCGATGATATCCACGAGCATAATCTCGCCGGTGCTCATGTTTTGCAGCTGCAAGCGGGTCGGTTCGATCTGCTCCTTTGCCAGCAGGTAGAGAGCGCCGCCGGTGCTCTGGACGCGCAGTTTGTCGACCAGGTTGCGAGGCAGGCCTACTCGAACATTTTGATCGACAAAGACAATACGCTCCTGACCCACGATCAACGGCAGTGCCAGCGGAATTCGGTCCCAGCGCAGGATTTCAACTGCGTTGACCAACCCGCAGAAGTAGAGGATCAGTAGGCCAATAATCAGCCGGAGGCGTATCATCACTTGCCTCCTGACCTGGTAGGTTCTGCAGAGACTTCGATGCGCTGTGGATTACTGCTGTAGCAGTCCCAGGCCAGGCCGAAAGGGTTCTTTTCGGGATCAATATCGGCTCGAATGATGTGCAAGGGATAACGAGCCAGTGCTCTTTTTACCCGCTCACCGCCATAGTGTTCATCGGCGGAGATATCCAAATTAACGGTCCAGTCGTTGATGCTGTGCTGCTCAATACGTTGCCCTGATTTATCGTTAATGCCTCTGCCTGGAATCTCAAAGACACCTCGCTCGCGTTTTCGTAGTTCTCCGCTGTTGCGACGTAGTTCGAAATCTCTCTGCAAAAAGGTTTTGCAATTGGGGGTCAGGTAGCCACTCAGGCGGACAATGTTGTCCTCGTAGTCGGTTTCACCGTCAGAGGGCCACCGGTTCATCTGTTGGAAGATGTACAGTCCAAAGGCATATACCGACTCTGGCGGGACATCCCACCATTGGCGGGTGCTGCCTGATCGAAGGTCTGGTGGCACATGGATCGTCAAGTTGCGCGGAGCGCTCTGCCAGCCATAGGCCATGTACAGGCCTAGGGCAATCAGCAGTCCAATAACCAAGCGCAGGCTGTTGATATGGGCCAGTTGCGCATCCACTTTCTTGCGGTAGGTCATGCGCCCTCCCGATGGCAGGTCCACGCACCCGTGCGTGTGATCAACTGGGCTTTGTTCCAGGTCGGGAAAATACGTGCGACGTTCAGTTGCATCTGGCGATATAGCCAGGTGTCAGGTCGACCGCGTTTCCAACGCCGCAAGAAACGGCTGGCAAGCGTCAAACCGAGGACCGCACAGAACATGGCAGTGGCGATGATCAACGCCCAAATCTGGGTCAGGATCGCTGCCAGAGCGCCCACAACCAGCCCTGCGCCGGCACTGACCGCCAAGGTGGCCCACATCTCATCGGCGGTGAGGCCGCCCATGATCACTGGCTGATTGTTCAGTCGCACTGGTAGGAAAACCAAGGTTCCGTCGTCTGAGAGTTCTGTCATGGCCTAGGCTCGTTAAAGAATGTTGGTAGCCTTGGTGACTAGAAAAATGGCGATACCCAAAATAGCGACGCCCACAGCGGCCGTTGCACCAAGGTCCATCCATTTCTTTTTGCCGTGCTGGATCTCGTGGTAGGTGCCAAAGGCATGCCAAGCAACCCCGCTGAAAATGACAGCGCAGATGATGAGGCCGAGCAGAAAAAAACCGTCAAAGGCATAGTTCTGCATGGTTTGCATCAGGTTGGAGCCTTCGCCGCGTGTGGGGGGCTGAGACTGGGGCAGTGCAGCCATGGCCAACTGGGGAAGCGCAAGGAGGCCGATCAGCAAGCGGCACGGGTGTGAGAGCAATGGCATGGTGAATCTCCGATAGAGTCAACTGAGAACAAACGTCGTGAGGATCATGCAAAGCAGCAGGATGCGAACAACCGACGTCGAGGCCACCGTGCGATCAAGGTTTCCGGTAGCCCACCCTCGGTAGCAGCTCCAGACAGCCCAAGCGCCCCACAAAAAGATGATGGCCACAGCGAGCCCAACGAAAAACAGGTGGCTGGACGAGGCGGGGAATCCTCCCGCTGCTTGAAAGGCTGAGGCCTGAGCGCCGCTCATGCTCATGGCTTGCGTCCTTCTGTCGTGTATTGGCCCGAAAGCTCGACAGGATCACGCGGCTGGGCTCGGCTTGGGGTCAGGTAGCCCTCCAGACCGTGGCGAATGCGAGCGATATCGGCCGCCAAACGCTGGTAATCGAAGAAGTAGCGCTTGCCCGGTTCATCAGCCACTTGCGCGCTACGACGCGCCGTGTCCTCCAAAGCATTCAACTGGCGGATCATCACGACCAGGTTGGTCTGTTCGGAGGCCGAAGCTGCGGCGGCATGGGAGATAGGCACGCAGCATCCAGAGAGTGCGATGAGGCTTGGCAAGGCAATTCGGCAAATGAATGCAGTGAGGCGCGAGTACTGGATCACGGCTGGGCTCTGGTCATTCCTGAGGCCATCAGCTTGCCGTTTTCAACCAGACGTGCGCCGCAAGAAAACCATATTTAAGGCTGTAAGGATTTCTTCAGGCGATACCGAACCTATCAATCATTGGAGATAGGGCGTTTGAAGAACAGCAGATACCCGATGGGCAAGGCGAATCCGTAAGCCCAGCCTTGGGCGTTTTGATTGCCGACCTTGACTTCTCCTTTGACCACGGGCTGGACGCTGACCAGCTCCCAGCCTTCGCTGCCTAATTGAGCAAGGCGGTTTTGACGTTCAGAATCTTCCAGAAAACCCTGGGTGTCGGGTTCAGTGGTGGGCTCTTCGGACTTGAACATGAAGAGCTTTTTGGTTCTGACAACGTACTGAAAGGAAGAGAACTCAGTGTGGTATTCAAATAGTTGGCGGCTCATAACGGCATCCTCAACTTGCGAAGCTGCCGGATTTCGCAAAACACCAGGCCCTGCCATCAGGAAATAGGCGTTAACCTCAGCCATATTGTTGAGAGACAGGGTTGTTTGGTTAGACGAAGACCCACCCGACCTCTCGACACTGGGTGATCTGTCGCACGTCAAGAACGGGTGGGTGAAATATTATTAGTTAAAAAAATTAGCGCTGTCGCTGACTATTTTGTCAGCAATCTGTAAAGATTTTGTAGTGGGCGTGAGGCTTCTGCTTACGACATTGGCGATGAGTGCTACCGAGGTATTCAAGCCGGAATCTCAGAAAGGCTCGGTAACTTTATGAAGTTGCACGCATTTGCGTTGGACCTACCAGATATTTTGAATTGATTTCTCAATGCGTGAGAGTTTTGCTTTCAGTAGTTTTAAGATCACAGCTGGGTAGTTGCAGGAGCTTGCCCGCGTTGAATTCGGTGTAACCAGTCATTTGCACCTTATTTGGCATGCAAGGTTCGTGGAGCTGACATTCCGAACAATTTCCATTAGTAGAAGTCACATCTAGCGCGGAATTGTCGCACGAGGTAGCTTACCAAGTCGACCTGGTTAGTCATCATCTGAATGAGGCTTATTAAAAACGGTTGTCTTGTGCCGTTTTTTGCTTTTGAAATTTTTTGAAATTAAGAAATTTCCTGCTTGGAAATAGGAGTGTGCCTAATTTATTGGTTGGCGTTCGCAATATATTTTGAATCGCCCCTAGTTTCGTAGACACCTCCAAGCCTTAAAATAAGGATGGAGTTTTCCGGTCCAAGGTATAACTGGACTGTGGGAACAGCTCGGCGTACAGATCGTCTGTCATTGCGCCGAGCCGAATCAGTTCCTTTACACGAGCACGGAGACCACCGGCGGCTGTGAGCCCCTTGGGGGTCGGCTGATAGGGCGTCGGTTCACTTCGACGCTGACCGTTGAGAGTAAAACGGACTCTGAGGGAGTTACCTCTGATTTCGACGCCAGCCGGGAGGCCCATTGATTTTCTGCCCATGTGTTGTATCGCTCCAAGCTGTACATGATGCGTCCGCTCTCTTTAAGCCAGACGCCTCGGGGAATGATGCCGCTCAGGCGCTTATGTTCCAGCGCCTTTGCGGTGGTGCCGATCAGTTCGGCGAGTCGCTTCTCTGAAACCTTGTCGACGACCAATGCCGTCGGGTCATCGATGACCGTTTGCTTTCTGGTAGTCATGGGAATACCTCGCCACGCCGTTGCCGGGTGGATTTATTGGTTTGGGTGTCCTTGCCGCGCTGGGCGGCAGAAGTTGATTGCCGTTCACCGGCAAGCTTATGATCGGATGAGAATTGTTCTTACAGTCGAGGTGGGGTGATGGAGAAGGTTTTTCGAAGTCCTATGTTCGTCACTGGGGTTCCATTAGCGATCTGCGGATTAGGCATTGGCTTAAACGACCTATTGAGGTTTTCCGACATCAGTGACATAGCATCAGATCTTTTGATTTCAGGGCTCGCTCTCGTATTGATCGGCTGGCTGCAAGCAAGTAAATAGGACCGCCGCTCGCCGGCAGGCACATATGGTTTAATGAGATGAATTCTTAAATGTGGCGCGACTTGGATAAGGCGTTTAGAAAACCGCTGTTTTTGACTGGGCTCCCAATGGCAGTCCTTGGACTTTCTATCGGCGCTCCGGGTTTTTGGATCCCTGGCATAGCTCTTATGGTTTGTGGGTGGGCGAAGGGCAAGAAGCAGTCATGACCCTCACAGGCAGGCATGTAGTTGGTTTTGTTTGCGTTTTAGGTCAATAGTTGATGGAAGGAGTCAGCCTGTGAGCTTGAACGAACTGCTAAAAAGTGCCGTCCGTAGTGCTTCTGCGATACTTCATCGCGTAGGAGCTTTTGTACGCGTAGAAATGAAGTGGTTTTTTGCATGTGCTTTAGGCAGCTATCTTGGTCCTATCGTCTTTTATCTTCTGTTGGCTGATCCGGGGACCGCGACCTTTGGTGATTTTCTCAGCGTGATCCAGTCATCTTCGCGACTGATAAGCTCCCTAATTGCCGGGACTCTCTTTGTAGCGTTGAGAGGTCGTCTGTTACCAAGCACAAGCCAAGCCTGAGTGGGTACGCGCTTCATGCTGATGGCCTCTGCCCCTTATGGATATTCCAGGCCATGAATAGGAGGGCGGGAAATAGGCCGTTGACGATCATGGCTTCACCCGCTTGAACTCGATGACCCAAACCCATGGATTGGCGTCCCATGAATCTTCGCCGTTGATGTCACACCACAACACCTCGAAAAGGGTCTTTGACCCGTAGATCATCCCTTCAACTTCCATGTTCTCGACCTTCGGATCATTGCGTACACCTTCCGCTCGGGCTTGCTCTGCGGTGATGTCTTGCAGCCGCTCGACGCGCACGTCGGTGATCTGTAAGCGTCCGGGAGCCCGCCGCATGCGGGCTTTTTCTTGGTGCGCCCAGCATGGGCGCAATCTTGTGGGTGAAAGTCCCGCCGTGAGCTGACCACAGTGAATGAAGTGAAACGCAACTGCATGAGGGCGACCGAGTGTGGGGAGGAAGCGTGGAGCGAAACCGCGAGCCGATGAACAAGAACCGGATATAAGGCGATGTCGACCAGGGTGAGCGGGCCAATAACCGCGAAACTCTTGTGGTCAAAGGACGGCAGCGTAGATTCGGCGGTTGTGCGGGGAAGGATTGCGTTCTTACCTGGGGAGATCTCGCCTCGCGCCTGAAAGGGCGACGGCGCCAGCCGGAGCGAGAAGTCAGCAGAGGCCATAGTAGTCTTCTTTTTTTTTTTGACGAAGGGCCGAACGAGAGAAAGCGTTATAGGCCATGTTGATGCGAGAAACCGGAAGTCAGATGCCTGCCAAACGCGGGGCGGATGGAGATAGCGAGCGGTGAAACCGTGAGAAGTCCCATCAGCGACGAGGTCAATCGCCCGCAAGATGAATCCGACAACGCAGGGCAAGGGCTGCTGGAACGGGCCTTTGCGAGAGAAAACCTGAAGCGGGCGTGGAAACGGGTCAAGGCCAACAAGGGGGCAGCGGGCGTCGATGGTCTGGACATTGAACAGACCGCCGAACACTTGCTGACCCAGTGGGCGGCGATTCGTGAACAGCTTCTTTCAGGTGTCTACGGTCCATGATGACCGTCCCCTATGCCGATCGTGTTTAAAGTGGTTTGTGTTCGGTCGGCAGCAGGTGAGTCCGATCGCTAAAGTAGTGAGTTTCATCGTGCTCTCCGATCACTGAAATTCATTGGAAGTCCGTACTGCCGAGGAAGGTTTGCCCGCGGCGTTGGCAGCATGAGTACGGGCGCCAAAGTGCCCACGCGTAGGCGCCATCTTGTGCATCGATTTTGGGTCCGATACTGGGGAAGGTCGCGCAGGTTGGATTGAGGACCGGGGTGAGCTCTTGCCACTTCCCGGTGGACGCATCACCTTCGCGCAACGCGCCTGCCGGCCAGTAACCGGGCTGGGGGAGGGCAAGCATTGGCAGGTAGACATGGACCTGGCCAAGTCGAGTGGTCACGTCGCCGGCGCGCTGCGCAATCACGGCACCGGTCTTGTAATCGTCGGTCTGGTTCAGAAAACCACTGCGTGGATAGACATTCCCCCAACTAGTCGCGGAGAGCAGGCTACCGACTTCGCGCATCCCCGGAATGAGTGCCTCTGGGTATACGGACTCGGGTGCGCCGTATCGCCAGGCAATGGGATCAAGGGTGCTGAGGAAATAAGGCACAAGCGGTAAGGTTGCGCCTTTACAGACGAAGCCTGAAGCGCTGGCGAACTGACTCAACGCCGCTCCACCAGGATGGCCAATGACATCGGCTTCCTTGAACTTGATGATGTTGTTTTCGGCGACATGGTTCGTGGTGCCGTCGTTACCTGCCTGGGCCACCGGATTCGGTGTGCCCAGAGGCGACATCTCTATCCACGGGTTTGAGCCCGTATTCGCGTATGCCGAAACCACTGCGTCCGGCACGTAGTGGCGAACCTTGGTCGAGGTTTTGACTTTGCAGCCGAAGGGTGTGCAGAGCAGCCAATAGCAAATGCCCACCACCTTGTACTCCAGGCAGGTTGGCGAAAGGGTCGAGGCAATAATCGCTGCCGAGGTAATCGCAGCTGATGCACTGAACGACAGGCTGAAAGCGATGGCCAGCGCCAGTGGGCGGATCGCAAAACGCGAGCGTCTCATCGTGACCGACTCCGTGCTCGCTCGATCAGCGCGACGGCTTTAGCTACGTCCGGCTCACCGTAAACGACGTAGCGCCGGTCAACGACCACGGCCGGGAGTTTTTCCACACCCAGACTCCAGGCGTCCGTGACACCTTGCTGGGCTTGAGCCAGGTCGCTTTGCAGGCGCTTGCCAGCGGGACTGGCCAAGTAGCGTTGAATAGTTGCTTCTGCCTGACGTGGGTCTGCTGGAAGCTGAGCCGTCAGCTGTTCTTCAAGATGTTGTTGGTCATCCAGGAGAATGATACGGGCGCCAGAGAGGGCGGATACGGGGTGCGCTTGATTGGTGATCACCCAGGTTTCGGCTTGGACAGCAGTGGATGCGGCTAGCAGGCTCGTAAGCAAAAGCCTGTGTAAAAACTGACTGACGTTGGGGGGGATGTCGGTCATGGCACCGTACCTGAAGTGAGTTCAGGTACAGGAAACCTTACGATGGCTATGGGTGCAGCAGGAAATAGGATTTAGGGGGCGGTGGTAATTTTTATATTCCACCTGCGTAGAGAACGGCAACTGTTGACTCTCCTAATCAATGCAGTGCTACAGAAAGGTGCGTGAGATTCCGATGTGTCGTACGTAACAAATGATGGCCTGTCTAGCGATCACCCAAGCGTCCATTGCTAGGTAGGAAAGCTTAATCATGTTCCTAGTTTCATGTAGGAGATATGCATAAAAGCATATGCCTATATTCTTGGGTTACGCATTTTGCCCAGGCTTGAACTTTCTCCCAGTCTTAGATGTTATGGACTGCCTAGATATTAACTATATGATTTAATATGAATTTTTTATTGGTGCCGTTTTTAAATCGACTAATTTTCGCGATAGTCTGTGAAGGTACAGCAAAACAGCATCTACCTCGACGATTGAATTATGTTGTCTTAGTACCGTTCGTCTGGATAAATGC
This sequence comes from Pseudomonas spelaei, assembly GCF_009724245.1. Taxonomy (GTDB): domain Bacteria; phylum Pseudomonadota; class Gammaproteobacteria; order Pseudomonadales; family Pseudomonadaceae; genus Aquipseudomonas; species Aquipseudomonas spelaei. The sequence goes on from NZ_WNNK01000032.1 coordinate 14,137, forward strand.
ATTTGTGCATATTTATGCTTGCGCTAATTAACTGGCTATTCATACAGTTTGTTGCGAGCTGTATTTCTCTGAGTCGCTAACGGGCGATGAAGGTTGATACCGCACGAACACCTTGGGACCAGGTACGGACCGAAGGCCTACAAAAACTCACACCATTTAGCAGTTAGGTGGAGAACTTTAATCAAGGAAAGCAATATGTCAGAAGATAATGGGTTCCCGGAAAAAAATATCATCTTTCGCTATAACCCGCATATGAGCCCGTCTAGCACCTCGCCGAGCTTGCCAGGCTCGGGAGGACATGGAACGCACGTCGGCCCTGGAGTGGGGGGGTATGGCGTAAGCATTGCTCACCCTTCTTTGCCATCAGGCGGCGATTTGGCTTACCGCAAGGGATACGCTGCGGTCCATGCTTATCAACGCTCTGTTAGGCAAAAAGTTGAAGCTGATTACAATGCGGGTGTCAATGCATTGCCACAGCAGGTGGGTGCAGTAATAGCTCAGATGAAGGCTGAATTACTACCCGAAGCAACTACGACCGATGGTCTGCGGCGCGTAAAGTCTTCAATCGAGACACTACTTAATCAAACAGCACAGGAGCATAAAGCGCAGCTTGCGATTTCGTTAGCTTACGATGGACTCGACCCTACACCCTATCCAGTTAGGAACAAAAAGGGTCACAGTACAAGTGAACCAGAAAGCTATTCAAAGATGATACATGAGTGGGCAAAGTCTTTTGAGGGGGCCTACCGTGCCAAGTTGTTGGAAGCTCAACAAAGCCTTCTTGCTGAGCAGCTAACTAGCATCAGCACAGAATTGGCAATTGCTGAAAATTCTTCGCGGGAAGCTGCGGAAAAAGCAATCGCTGAAACAGTAGTACGAGAAGCCGCGGAAAAAGCTGCTGCCGAATTGGCTGCACGGGAAGCTGCGGAAAAAGCAGCCGCTGAGAAGGCAGAACAGGAAGCTGTAAAAAAAGCGGCTGCCGATAAGATTGCACGGGAAATTGCAGAAAAAGCGGCTATCAAACAAGCGGCTACAAGCAGAGTTCCAGCCAATGGAGGTCCACAATGGGCTGACGCCGAGCGCGCCTTCAGGGAGGGCGCCGCAAAGGCTGGTGGTGGAACACCCATGAAAGCGGTTGGGCAGCCGTCTGTGGATCAAGCCGCTGCCTGGGGCCCCTGGAATCAATGGGCGGCTCAGGTGCAAGCCTACAACCAAGCGAATACTTGGGCATGGAGCCGGTTGGCTGAAGCTCAATATCTACAACAAATGCAACAGCAGGCTGCGCGACAAGCAATGTATGGTCGAGCAGGTACGCTTGCATGGCCCGCGAACGTCAACGGTTTTTCGGTTGTTGGTCGAGGCATGATCGTTGTCGGCGAGACTGCCATCGAGGTAAGCCAAGCCTTTGCCGAGGCGCTTGCTGCATTGGCGCGGATTGCCCTGAATGGTCCTGGTGCAGTTGTAGCCGCTCTTGTTTATTCCAGCTCCACGGCCAGCGAAGCACAGGACCGCACGCCGGAGAGGTTCCGTCATTTTGGTCCAGAGGCCCCCGTGCCAGATAATCTCCAATACGGTTTTAGCCTTAAAGCCGAGACCTTGGGATTGCCTCCAAACAAGGACCTGCAAGCCATTGCTTTGGCTCAAGGCACCGTCGACATGCCATTGCGATTGCTCAACGAACGTAAAGGTGACCAGTCCATTATTTCGGTGGTGAGTACCAAAGTTCCAGGCGTATCCAAGGCGGTTCCTGTAAGGGCTGCCACCTTTAACGTCGTAACCGGGCTGTATGAAGTAGTACTGCCAAGCACTACCGCTAGCCAGCCACCGATTACCCTGACGTGGACCCCGGCCAGTCCGCCAGGTGTAGTGAACCCTTCGAGCACAACACCGGCCATCACCCAAGGCATCCCGATTTATCCTGGCGCGACCGTCAGGCCATTGTCTATCAAGCCTCTGATCAATCCTGGCGTGCTACCACTGGCTAACGACACGATCATCCATTTCCCGATACATTCAGGGATTGCGCCGGTCTATGTGATGTTCAGCGAGCCTTTGGACTCAGGAATATTTACCCGCAGACAGCTCCAAAAAAAGTTTGACAGTCATAAGAAAGACTTTGGTTTTGAAGGGCAAAATGCTAACAATAGGACTCTAGCAGAGTTTAGAGATAAAATACGTACTCACCTTAACGATCCTGCGACTGTCGAGAAGGGTACTTTTCACCCTAGGCCTAACTCAAAAGTGTATTTTAATCCAAAAAGCAACTTGGTTGTGATTGTTGGGGGTGATGGGATGTTTATCTCCGGATGGAAGATTTGCCCAGGAACTGATCAGTACGATTTTTATATGGATAACGAGGTGCTATAATGAGTATGGTTATAATTGATCTTGCTAAACAATTGACTGATTCCTCGATTAGTGGGAAAGATTTTACCGCTAGATTTTTCAAGTTGTGGAGGTCCGAACGTGACTCTGGAATTCTAGGGCGGGATGACAAGTCACTTGGAAGATGTTTAAGTTTGATGTTCGGCCTTGTCGACAGTTTTACAGATGGCCCCAAAGATCACCCTGCAGAACTGACAGAGAATGAGCTGAAGCAAGAGATAAGCAAACTCCTCAGTTCATATGGTTATATTTAATTGGGTGAGGGATTAGTTGGCTTTTATTGTTTATGTAGTTATGTAGTTGTAAGGTCGCAATGTAGAAAACCCGGCTCGGCCGGTTTTTCTTTGAGTGCGATTTAATATTACTCCGGTCTATTCGGCCATCTCTTGTTGGTATACATGAAATGAAGCGATGAAAACAAAATGTGGGGAAATTACTGATGCGTTCAATTTTATACAGTAATATTTTAGCGCCCGATAGGGGCCCCAAACATGGATTTACAAGCCATTGTTTTTTAGCTTAAGGCACCATCGATATGCCATTACGTTTGCTCAGCGAACATAAAGGTGACCAGTCCATCACTCTCTAGTGAGTAACAAAGTTGCAGGCATATCCAAGGCGGTCCAGTAAGGGCTGCCACCTTCAGACGTCGTGGCTGAGCTGTAGAGGTGGTACCTTCAAGCACAACTGTTAGCCAGCTACCGATTACCTGAAGCGAACCCCGGCCAGCCCCCGGGTGTAGTGAACCCTTCGAGCACAACACCGGCCATCACCCATGGCATCCCGATTTATCCCGGTGCGACCGTCAGGCCATTGTCTATCAAGCCTCTGATCAATCCTGGCGTGCTACCACTGGCTAACGACACGATCATCCATTTCCCGATACATTCAGGGATCGCACCGGTTTATGTGATGCGCAGCGAAGGTGCGTTCAATCACAAATATGAGGATCTCATAATCGATGATAAAATTAAAAAACAGTTTTCTTCGCGCAGGTGGTCAGAAGAAATTATAAAAGAAGTTGTTCGCAATGGCCCAACAGGCACTTCGATCGATAAGCGAAGCGCAAGCAGAACTTTAGATGGGGTGCCTCGGAATGATGCTGCAACAGTCTATGGTGTGCCCCCGAACGGCTATATTGTTGTTAATGACCGCACTAAAGAAATTGTACAAATTCAAATAGGACAAATCCTAGCTGGGCAGTGGACGGTCGTATTATTTGGAGTCAGAAGTAATGGGTGTTATTGACATGTCTAAGGTTTATGACAAAGCTGATGATTTTTTTAGCCTGAATGGTAATGGATTTATGAAGCTTTCCGCCCAAGCCACTTTGAAAGTTATTGCTATGGCAGAAAGTAGAGGGTTGGCGATATCCAAAGTGGAAGGTTTCATTTTACATAGAAATACTGGGGAGTGTGAGGCGCGTCTCGATGCGATATTTGATGGGCAAATCAATCCATTGCCGAATATGGAGAGAATAAAAAATAACGAAAGGGCTAAATTTAGTACTGAGGAAGACATCGCTTCTGGGCATGAGATCTTCATAGTGACAATCGTCTCTTGAAATATTTTAAAAAGCCAGTTTTTCGCTGGTTTTTTATTTTTAACTTAACTCATTGTTTCTCTGTGTTGCACTGACAGAAAAAGTCCCGGCACGAAGTAATGAGCCATTTCAATAAGCAGCACAAAACCAAAATAACCACATAGGCGCCGATAACCTGTGAATCGCCTCCCCCTCCTCCTCCACACACACATACGCATTTTCCGGTTTCATTAGATCACCATACAAAGATGGTGAGCTTCCTCTTAATAGAGCTGAGGTTTGGAATAATACTCATACAGCAACCCTGGAAGATTACAAAATCAATGAAAAAACACAGCCTTTGTATACGCCTGAGGCTGAAGATGCTTACAATAAAGCAGAAGGAAGTGAATAATGTTAGATCTTGAAAGTGTCTATAAAAACGAAAGTGTGGAAGATGTACTTTTATATTTTGCTCTACGCACTACATATCCAAACATCGATAGGATGTATGTAAGTTACAAATTTGAAGTTGTTGGGTGTGGTGCTCTATTGCAAATATATCAGAGATTATTGCATGAGGGTAATTTGGTGGAGAACAAAAATCCTCTTCCAGAAAAAGGCCCCTATTGGAAGGAGTCGGCTTTCATTACGGAGAAAAGATATATTATCGAAGGAGTGCTGAGGTTTCAGTAAAAAGAGCCCAGCTGAAACTGGCTCTTTTTGTTGGTTTGAGGTGGACTTTCTGAGGTTTTTGAATGTTCTCGGATTGAAGGGTATAATGATGTGGTTAGTATAGTATTTTTTGAGTATCCACTTCCTTCCGGCAGAGCACGATATGCATATCCTCTATCCTAGCGACCCGTTTGATAAAAGCCGTCCCGATGAGCAGTACGCTGACGAGTACCATGCCGTAGTGTCTGTGGGGCTGCAAGTTGCTCTTTTCTCGTTTGAGGATTTCGAAGCAGGTTTTTTCAAGGCTTCCTGTCCCTTCGCTCCCGGAGACTCCGTTTTATATCGGGGTTGGATGCTCACGCCCGACGCTTACGCTTTTTTGGTTGCTCGCATCCGCGAAAAAGGCGCAATTGAAGTCACCAGCATCAGGCAATATCAACACTCCCATTACTTACCGGAGTGGTATCCGTTATTGGTGGACTTTACGAGCGAAACCGTAGTGCTAGCTAGTGATGCAAATTTCAATCGGGCGCTGGACGGTTTAAATTGGCCGGGCTACTTCATTAAAGACTACGTAAAATCGCTAAACACAGGGAGTGGCAGTCTGGTAGAAACTACTGAGGACATAGCACCGCTTGTTGAGATTATGCGCCAATATCGTGGTCAAATTGAAGGAGGAATCTGCGTCAGACGCAAAGAGGATTATCTCGATGAAACCGAGTGCCGATTCTTTGTGTTCCGAGGACGTGCCTATGGAGTCACCCTTGAGGTACCCGACTTGGTGACCATGTGCGCACAGCTGATTGACAGTCCTTTTTTTTCGATCGACGTGGCATTTAGATCAGACGGCGTACTGCGAGTAGTCGAATTGGGTGATGGTCAGGTTTCAGACCGTAAGGAATGGTCGGCCGAGCGATTTGCCAGGATGTTGAGTTGCTCGGAATAGCGTTGTTCACAGCAGCGCCCAATTTTGGAAACTGGACGGATTTGATACGCGGGTATGGCTTTTTGTTGGCGGTGATCCGATCTGATAGGAATACGAAGAAGGCGGATTCAATCGGTCGTCGCAACACCTTGATCGAGGTGTTTATGGGACGACCCGCAGGATGGATGCAAAAATTGACGGGCCGGGGAGCGATGCGTTCTCCAGGTGCACCCTCACTTCGTAATGAGATCGAGCGGCTATTTTGGGTGCAGATTGCAACAGGCATCACAAGCGAAAAAGCAGCACATGCCGTTGGCGTATCAATAGCGGTAGGTACACGCTGGTTCCGTCATCGAGGCGGGATGCCATTATTCATGTCCAATCACATATCAGGACGATACTTATCGTTTGCAGAGCGAGAAGAGATTGGGCTGCTTCGAGCACAAAGTGTTGGCGTTCGTGAGATCGCCCGTCGCCTTGGACGAAGCCCATCGACAATCTCACGGGAGCTGACATGAAATGCTGCTACCCGTTGCGGTCGGCTTGAATATCGAGCGTCAGTAGCGCAATGGAAGGCAGAAATGGTGGCCAAGAGGCCGAAACCAGCGAAACTGCTCACTAACCCGCGACTGCACCAGTACGTACGCGACCGCCTTGAGGGCAAGGTTCAAGACGCCGATGGTCGTGAGATTTCTGGGCCTCGGCAAGCGCCCTTCAAAGGCCGAAATAAACCGCATCGCAGTGACCGTAAATGGGTCAATGGCTGGTCGCCTGAACAGATTGAAAACCGGCGCCAGATCGATTTTCCGGATGATGAATCCATGCGCATCTCTCATGAAGCCATATATCAGGCGCTCTACATTCAGGGTCGAGGAGCTCTCAAGCGCGAACTGGTGAGCTGCCTGCGCTCAGGACGAGCATTGCAAGTGCCGAGAGCCAGAGCGCAGGCCAAAGTGTGGGCACACGTCAGCGAGGACGTCATGATCTCCAGTCGCCCTGCTGAGGTAGAAGATCGGACTGTACCCGGGCATTGGGAGGGCGACCTGATCATCGGTCTGAACCGGTCTGCAATTGGAACTCTGGTCGAGCGCTCAACTCGATTTACCATGCTCCTCCATCTGCCTCGCGAGAAAGGTTATGGACTAATTCCCCGCACGAAGAACGGCCCTGCGCTGGCTGGCTATGGGGCTGTTAGTATGGCCAACGCATTGAAGAAGTCGGTGACTGATCTTCCCATCGAGCTGTGGCGATCTTTGACCTGGGATCGTGGAAAGGAGCTGTCGGATCACGCTCGATTTACCATCGAGTCCGGAGTAAAGGTTTTCTTTGCTGATCCACATAGTCCATGGCAGCGCGGCACAAACGAAAATACGAACGGCCTTCTACGGCAATACTTCCCGAAAGGCACTGACCTCTCTCGTTGGAGTGCCCAAGAAATACAGGCGGTAGCTCACGTACTTAACACTAGACCTCGAAAAACACTCGGCTGGAAAACACCTGCCGAAGCACTGAATGAGTATCTAAAGTCTGTACAACAATCCAGTGTTGCGACGACCGGTTGAATCCGCCTTGCGAGCCCTGATCCGAGTGAAACAAAAGCCCTTGAGGCCTGCCACGCTGCTCGTAAGCCATGTCCAACGCCTTGATGACCAGATCCGCATCCGGCTTGTTCGACAGCGCCCAGCCCACCACTCGGCGCGCGTAAAGATCCATAACCACAGCCAGGTAATGCCATTTCCCTTGAGCCCAGATGTAGGTGATGTCGCCACACCAAACCTGATTCGGCGCCGGCACATCAAACTCTCGATTCAATATGTTCGGAATGTCAGGCCGCTCAACCGTCGCTTGTTTGTAGGCATGTGATCCAGGTTGTTTACTGACCAGCTCCAGTTCCCGCATCAGGCCTCGCACCTTGAACCGTCCAATTTGCTCGCCGTCTTCCTGCATCATCGACACGATGCTGCGGCTACCGGCGGCGCTTCGACTTTGCGTAAACAGTTCGTTAACCCGGCTGCGCAACCGAAGCCGCTCAACGTCTGGTGTTCGGCGCCTGAAACGGTGGGCGTAGTAACACGAGCGAGTGACGTCAAAGACCGTGCACAGCCAATCAACCGGCTCATGGGCACTCAACTGGTCAATCAGCGCGAACGCTCGTGATCTTCCGACATCAAGAGCGCGGTAGCCTTTTTTAATATGGATTTCTCGCGCTCAAGCCGAGCGATCCGGGCCTCCAGTTCCTGGATTTTCTGCTGCTCTGGGGTCAGCGCCTTGCTCTGCGGAGTGACGCCTTGGCGCTCTTTCTGAACCTGGTCAACCCAGCGGCGCAACGCTGACTCGCCAATACCGAGTGAACGGCTGGCTTCGATGTAGCTGTAGTTTTGCTTGAGCACGAGGTCGGCATCCTCGCGTTTGAATTCAGCGGAAAAAGAACGACGTTGTTTGGTCATCAGACACCTCTATCTGGCGAGCATTCTCGCCTAAATGGGTGCCCGGTTTCATTAGACCACTACAGAATGACAGGAAAGGAACGATGACAATAACGATGCCCACCCAGGCTATTGAGCTGTTTCAGAGAGTTGTCGTTCATGTATAGGAATTCGCATGTCCACCATGAAACCAGTTCCGCCCTACATCGGCCAGGTGCCGCTGGTAGGGAGCTATTAGGCCGCCGAGTGCACCGTATGCGGGTGGGTCGGTAGCTCTCAAGAACTCACCGACGATTGTCAGTGCACGCGGGATGTTGGCGACCGTTATTGTCTGGGCGATGCCGACGAGATCGGTACCGAGCGTCTGCTGGCAATTATCCAGGCCATGGCTGAACTGAAGCGGGATGCTACTCGCTTCCGATTCATCGTTGACTGCCCGATCCGCGAAGCGGTTGCGATAAGCCGGAAAGCGAATGATCCGTCGTTCGACCTGGCTGCGGAGTGCGATCGTTTGATTTTGGGCGTTGATCATCGCCACTGCCAGGCTCTGTGCAGTCCTAGGTCTGACGCTTGCCAGCCATCTCTTGCGGCGTTGGAAACGCGATCAACCTGACACCTTTGGATATATCGCCAGATGCAACTGAGCGTCGCACGTATTTTCCCGACCTGGAATAAAGCCCAGTTGATCACACGCACGGGTGCGTGGACCTGCCATCGGGAGGGCGCATGACCTACCGCAAGAAAGTGGATGCGCAACTGGCCCATATCAACAGCCTGCGTCTAGGTCGCGCTAAGAACATTCCGAACGTATTCGATATACAATCTGCCCTCCACAGTCATTCGTAGATCACGCTTGTTGTAAATGACTGTATGCAAAAAATACCGCTGGTTCGACGAGTGCTCGTCATTGAACATCAAACGGGCATTGCAGACATGGCTTGCAGCAACTCCCGTGTATACGGATGCTGGGGGTCATTGAATATCGATTGTGTTGGCCCTTGTTCTACCACCGTCCCATCCTTGATCACGATCATGTCGTGGGCCAGTGCATGTACCACCGCCAAGTCGTGGCTAATAAACAGATAGGTCAGCCCATGGCGTGTCTGCAATTGTCGCAGTAAATTCACCACTTGTTTCTGCACCGTGCGGTCGAGGGCCGAGGTGGGTTCGTCAAGCAATATCAGGTCCGGTTCCATGATCAATGCGCGGGCGATGGAGATGCGCTGACGCTGGCCTCCAGAGAATTCGTGGGGGTAGCGGTGGCGGCTTTCCGGGTCGAGGCCGACCTCCTGCAGTACGCGTATCACGGCGTCTTCGCGCTCTAGCACTGTGCCGATGCCGTGGGCCAGCAGGCCCTCGGCGATGATCTGTTGCACCGACATGCGCGGGCTCAAGCTGCCGAAGGGGTCCTGGAAAACCACCTGCATTTGCCGACGTAGCGGGCGCAGCAGGTCTTGGCTGAGCAGGCCCAGTTGTTTGTTGCCGAAGCGAATATCACCTTCGGAATCCACTAGCCGCAAAATCGCCTGGCCCAAGGTCGACTTGCCCGAGCCGGACTCGCCGACAATGCCTAGGGTCTTGCCTTTTTTCAGTTCGAAGCTGACCCCATCCACTGCCTTAATATAATTTCGCTCGCGGCTGAACAGAGGTTTGGGCAAGGGGAACCATACCTTCAGATTGTCGACTTCCAGCAGGTTGTGCCGGTAGTCGCAGGGCACCGGGCTGCCGTCGGGTTCGGCTTCGATCAACATGCGGCTATAGGGATGTTGCGGGGTGCTGAACAGGACTTCGCAACGGGCGTGCTCGACGATTTCGCCACCGCGCATCACGCACACTTGCTGGGCGATTCTGCGTACAAGGTTGAGGTCGTGGCTGATCAGCAGTAAGGACATTCCCAGGCGTTGTTGCAGCTCGATCAACAGCTCGAGGATTTTTTGCTGCACCGTCACGTCCAGGGCCGTGGTCGGTTCGTCTGCGATCAGCAGATCTGGCTCGTTGGCCAGGGCCATGGCGATCATTACCCTTTGCCGCTGGCCACCGGATAGTTGATGGGGGTATGCGTTCAGGCGTTTGTGCGGTTCACGAATGCCCACCAGCTCCAGCAGTTCCAGGGTGCGCTCGCGGGCGGAATTTTTTTTCAGGCCTTTATGGGTGGTCAGTACTTCGCTGATTTGCTTTTGCACGGTGTGCAGCGGGTTGAGAGAAGTCATCGGCTCTTGAAAGATCATCGCGATTCGGTTGCCGCGCAGGCTGCGCAAATGGCTTTCACTGGCGTTGACCAGGTCGACGCCGTCATAGCGGATGCTGCCTTGGGTCTGCACGTCCTTGCCGGGCAGCAGGCGTAGGATCGAGTGCGCGGTCACCGACTTGCCCGAGCCCGATTCGCCGACCAGAGCCAGGCACTCGCCACGGCGAATATCCAGGTTGACCCCGTGCACTACTTCCTTGCCGGCAAAGCTCACGCGCAGGTCGTGTATTTCTATCAGTGTGTTGGTCATTTTAACTCCGGGGATCAAAAGCATCACGGCAGGCTTCGCCGATAAACACCAGCAGCGACAAAATCAACGCCAGGGCACAGAACGCCGTCAGGCCCAGCCAGGGCGCTTGCAGGTTACGCTTGGCCTGGCCGATTAACTCGCCCAGCGAGGCGGTGCCCGGCGGCATACCGAAGCCGAGGAAGTCCAGGGCGGTGAGGGTGGAAATCGCGCCGGTTAGGATGAAGGGCAGGTAGGTCAGGGTCGAGGTCATGGCGTTGGGCAGAATGTGCCGGCGCATCAGGGCATAGTCGGTGAGGCCCAGTGCCCTTGCGGCCTTGACGTATTCCAGGCTGCGCCCGCGCAGGAACTCGGCGCGCACCACGTCTACCAGTGCCAGCCAGCTGAACAGCGCCATGATCCCTAGCAACCACCAGAAATTCGGCGCAACAAACCCCGACAGAATGATCAACAGGTATAGCACCGGCAGCCCGGCCCAAACCTCTTGTACGCGCTGGCCGATCAGGTCCACCAACCCGCCATAAAATCCCTGCAAGGCCCCGGCGGTAATCCCCACGAGGGCGCTGACGACGGTAAGGATCAAGGCGAACAGGATCGAAATCCGTGCGCCGAAAATCACCCGTGCCAGCACGTCCCTGGCCTGTTCGTCGGTGCCCAGCCAATTCTGGGCAGTGGGTGGGCTTGGAGAAGGTTCAGCCAGGTCGTAGTTGACCGTGTCGTAGCTGAACGGGATGGGCGCAAAGAGCATCCAGCCGCCTTGGACGGTGATCAGTTTGCGCACGTAGTCGCTGCTGTAGTCGGGTTCAAAGGGCAGTTCGCCGCCAAAATCGATCTCGGTGTATTCGGCGACTATCGGAAAGTACCAATGGTCTTTGTAGTGAATTGCCAGGGGCTTGTCGTTGGCGATCAGTTCACCGCTTAGGCACAGCACGAACAGGCCGATAAACAACCACAACGACCACCAACCACGGCGGTTGGCCCGGAAGTGGGCAAGGCGTCGACGGCCCAGAGGCGATAGGGTAAACATCAAGCAGTCCTCGCCGAGAAGTCGATACGGGGGTCGAGAAGGGTGTAGCAGAGGTCGCCGATCAGTTTGATCAGCAGTCCGAACAGGGTAAATAGAAACAGCGTGCCGAACACCACCGGGTAGTCCCGCGACACCGCCGCTTCGTAGCTCATGCGCCCGATGCCGTCGAGGTTGAAGATGGTCTCGATCAGTAGGGAGCCGGCAAAGAACACCTCGATCAGCGCCTGAGGAATCCCGGCCACCACCAGCAACATCGCGTTGCGCAGCACATGGCCGTACAGCACCCGCTGTTCGGTGAGGCCCTTGGCCCGCGCCGTCACTACGTACTGGCGGCTTATTTCGTTGAGGAAGCTGTTTTTGGTGAGAATGGTCAGGGTGGCAAAACCGCCGATCACCAGGGCGCTGACCGGCAGCACCATGTGCCACAGGTAGTCGCCGATCTTGCCGAAAAAGCCTAGGCTGGCGAAGTCATCCGAGACCAGCCCCTGGATCGGAAACCAACTCACATAACTACCACCGGCGAACACCACGACCAGTAAAATGGCAAACAGAAACGCTGGCATGGCATAGCCGATGATGATGGCGGTACTGGTCCACATGTCGAAGGCGCTGCCGTTGTGGATCGCCTTGCGAATGCCCAGCGGAATCGACACCAGGTAGGTGATCAGGGTGGCCCACATCCCCAGGGAAATTGTCACCGGCAGCTTTTGCAGGATCAGGTCGGTGACCTTGGCGCCGCGAAAGAAACTGCTGCCGAAATCCAGCTGTGCATAGTTCTTGAGCATCAGCCACAAGCGCTCATGCATGGGTTTGTCGAAACCGTAATGCTTAGTGATCTCTTCAATCAGCGCCGGGTCCAGGCCGCGACTGCTACGGCTGGCGCCAGCGTTGGTAGCGGACATTTCACCGCTGCCTCCACCCACGACCGCACCGCTGAAACCCTGCAAGCGTGCAATGGCCTGTTCTACCGGGCCACCGGGGGCGGCCTGCACGATCAGGAAGTTCACCACCAGGATGCACAGCAGGGTGGGGATAATCAGGAGTAAACGTCGACTGGTGTAATGCCACATCTCAATGACCCTCTGGCGGTGTGCCGACTTTGTTGAACGCTTCAGTGGTCAGCGCGGTCTTGCTGACTTCCCACCAGCTGTCCAGGCCTTCGTCAAATTTAGGCTCCAGGACCGGGCGGCCGAAACGGTTCAGGTACACCGTGGGGGTGCCCACCGAGTAGTAGTTGGGGATCATGTAGTAGCCCCATTGCAGCACTCGGTCGAGGGCGCGGGCGTAGTGCACCATCTCGTCGCGGCTGTTGGCCTGCACCAGCCCGTCGATCAGGCTGTCGACGGCCGGATCGCGTAGTATAAAGGCGTTGGAGGAGCCAACCTGGGTGGCACTGCGCGAGCCGTACATATCGTACATCTCGCGGCCCGGCGACACGATGGGCTGGCCGCCACGGGGGAACTGCACCACGATCATGTCGTAGTCGCGGGCGTTGACCCGGTTGATGTATTGCGCCGAGTCGATCTTGCGAATGTCCATGTTGATGCCGATCTGCGCCAGGGTGCGTTTGAACGGCAGGATCATACGGTCAAAGCCGCCTTGCCCATCGAGGAAGGTAAAGCTCATTTGTTGGCCTTGGTCGTTGACCAGCTTGTTGCCCTTGGGGTGCCAGCCTGCGGCCTTGAGCAACGCCAGCGCCTGCAATTGTTTATCTCGGATATAGCCGCTGCCGTCGGTCTTGGGCGCCTCGTATACATGGGTGAATACCTCGTCCGGGACCTTGCCGCGCAAGGGTTCAAGAATCTCCAGCTCGTGGGCATCGGGCAGTGCGGTGGCGGCCATTTCGCTTTTCGGAAAGTAGCTCTGCTGACGTACATAAAAATTGCGCATCATCTGTTTGTTGGTCCACTCAAAATCCCACAGCATGCTCAGAGCCTGGCGCACCCGGCGGTCCTGGAAAAACGGGTTGAGCAAGTTGAAAGCAAAGCCCTGGGCTGTGCCGGGTTTGTCCTTGGCGAATACGCTGCGTTGCAGGCGCCCGTCACTGAGGGCCGGGCCGTCATAGCCGATGCTGAAACTTGTGGCCGAAAATTCACGGTTATAGTCAAACGCGCCGGCCTTGATCAGTTGGCAGGCCACGTCGGTGTCGCTGTAGAAATTCACGGTTAAGCGGTCGAAGTTGTACAGCCCCTTGCTGACCGGCAAATCCTTGGCCCACCAGTTTTTGTTGCGCTCAAAACTGATGCTGCGCCCGGGGTCTACCTTGCTGACCGCATACGGACCGCTGCTCAGTGGTGGTTCAAAGCCGCCACCGGTGGTGAAATCGCGGGTCTTCCACCAGTGTTCCGGCAGAATGCGCATGCTCGCTATGTCCAGGGCCAGCGTGCGGTTTTGGTTGTTCTTGAAGTTAAAGCGGATTTGCAGCGGGCTCTCCACCACTATGTCTTTGACCTCGCCATAAAGCATGCGAAAACTCAGGCTGCCTTTGGTCATCAATGTGGTGTAGGTGAAGGCTACATCTTGCGCGGTGATCGGCGTGTCGTCCGCGAAACGCGCCTTGGGGTTCAGGTAGAAACGCACCCACATTCCGTCAGGGTCACGCTCCATCTTCTGCGCGATCAAGCCATACACCGTGTAGGGTTCGTCCAGTGAGCGAAACGCCAGCGGTGAATACACCCATTGATCAACCTGTACAACACCCGTGCCTTGGTCGATGTAGGGGACGATATAGTTGAATTGACCGATTTCCATTGCCGCCCGACTCAACGATCCGCCTTTGGGCGCGTTGGCATTGGTGTAATCGAAGTGTTGGAAGTTGTCCGGGTATTTTGGCGCTTCGCCATAGACCGTCATGGCTTGGCTGGGCGCGGCATTCACGCTGATGCATACGCAAGACAACGCGGGCACCAGCAAAAAACGCAGCAGGGGCAGGATTGACGAAAACATGATGGGATTTCCTTTTACCGCGTGTTGAACCATCGAGTGCCTGGAAAAATCCCCACTGCCTTGCGTGTCAAAAAGGCAATGGGGGTCTCGATCTCGCAATTGCACCGGTACGGGCAGAAGTGGATCCGCGCCGGTGATCACTCAGAAGTGGTAAGTGGCACGGGCAAAGAAAGTACGGCCCATTGGGTCGCTGTAACGAGGGTCGTAGCCGCTCTGGAAGTTGTAGGCTTGGTTCGAGAACGGAGGGTTGCGGTCAAACATGTTTTTGACCCCTACATCCAGGTCCACGGTTTTGTTGAAGGTGTACCCACCTGACATGTCCCAAAGGGCGTAAGACGCAACACGCGAATGGGTGTCTGGGTCTGCGTCGGCATAACCGCTGGTGAAGCGGTTGACCAGCGAGGCACGGTAAGCGCCCAGGTTCCAGGTGCCGCTCAGCACGTGTTTCCATCGCGCGATCATGCCGTCGTCTTTAAACGCGTCTACTTTGTCGGTATAGCTACCGCCGATCGTGGTCTGGTAGTCATATCGCGACACGTAAGTGCCTTGCAGGCCCAGGCCAAATTGCCCGTACGGAGTGTTCGGGAACTTGTAGTCCAGCGACACATCGACACCGCTGGTTTTGACTGCCCCCAGGTTGGCCAGACCCGTCTGCACGTAGTTGAGCGAGCCATCGGCATTGCGGATGAAGTGATCGGCGTAGGTATTTGGGTTGTCAAAGACCCTGGATTCCGGGAACTTTGCGATTTGGTTGGCGATGTGAATCCACCAGAAATCCAGGCCCATCGACAGGTTACGTACCGGCTGATAGACGAAGCCAACGGTCACGTTGCGCGCTTTTTCAGGTGACAGCGACGTGTTGCCACCCGTGCGGTTGTGAAATTGCTGACCGCAATCACGCCCGGCGTTGCCGCCAGCTTGCACTACACCGCCGGTACACAGGTTCGGATCGTTGTAGTTACCCTGGGTGTAGGTGGTGTATTGCGGGTTGTATAGCTCGTACAACGATGGCGCGCGGAAGCCTTCACTGTATGCGCCACGCACCACCAGTTCTTTGATCGGCTGGTAGCGGAACGAGTATTTCGGGTTGGTGGTGCTGCCAAAGTCGCTGTATTTGTCGTGACGCACAGCGGCTGACAATTCCAGGCTGTCGACTACGGGCACGTTCAGCTCGGTATACACCGCCTTGACGGTGCGGTCACCCTGGACGCTGCTGTTCGGGTCGACGCCCAAGCTGGAAATATCCGCAGTGAAGGCTTCGTAGCTTTGATGGAATTTCTCCTGACGGAACTCGCCACCAATTGCAAGGCCCGAAGCCCCGGCACCAAACCAGTCACCGACTTCGCGGCTCATCCGGCCATCAAGCCCGGTGACTCGGCCCACTGAGGAGGAGTACTGGCCATGGTACTGGTTGGCATCAATCAGCGCCTGCCCCGCCGCGTTCTGCGGACCAAACGGGTTGATGATGCCGTTAGCGATGCCATTGATCATGGCAGCGTCGCTGCCATAACCGCCGGTGATGCTGGAAATCACCTTGTTCTGGTTGTACGAGGTGCCAACGGTGTAGTCCCAGCCCTTGACTACTCCGTCGAAGCTCAGGGCCAAGCGTTGGCTGGTGTTCTGGTCTTTGGCGGCGCGTCCTCCGGCGGCTGTTTTACGCCAATTGACGTCGACCGGTTGCGTCGAGTCGAACGCGGGATTGGTGGACGCTGGGGTAATGCCCTTGCCAGGGAAATAAGGCGATGTCGGGTCCACGCTCAAACCGGTCAAGGTGGCGGGTGCGATCGAGGTGGCGTTGTTGTTGCGAGCGAAAAAATATTCGAGGTTGACGTTGTCATTGTCGGTCAGCTTGCCGGTGGCCTTGCCGAAGAACGAAGTCTTTTCGGTCTCGGGCAGCAAGTCGATGTAGTTGCGTGTATCGAAGCGGCATACGCCCTGGCGCGACACCAGGTTCGGCCCGTTGCAGTTGCCGCCCGACAGCGGGTTTGTGGTGACGCCGCCCTGGCTGTAGTTGGCCGGATAGGACGTGCCCGAGGTCTGGTCCAGGCCACGGCCCGGGGCGTAGTTGGTGGAGAAGGTGCGGTCCTTCCCATGGAGGGCGTTCTGCTTGTTGTAGCCCATCACAGCCATCAGGTTGAAGCGGTCCTGCTCCAGGTTGCCAAAGCCCCAACTGGCGCTCAAGTCCTTGCTGCCGCCGCCGCTGGCATCAGCGCCTTCGCCACCCAGGGACAAGGTGCCGTCGGTCATGGATTTCTTGGTGATGAAGTTGATCACCCCGCCGATCGCGTCAGTGCCGTACAAAGCCGATGCGCCATCGCGCAACACTTCAACACGGTCAATGGCGGCGAAAGGGATGGTGTTCAGGTCAACCGCCGAGCCGTCGATGGCATTGTTACCCAAGCGTCGGCCGTTGAGCAGTACCAGGGTTTTGTTGGCACCGATGCCGCGCATGTCGGCAAAACTAGCGCCACCGGTGGCATTGCCAACAGAGCTGGCCGAGTTGGTGATTGACTGGCTGCCGGTGACCCGCTGCAAGAGTTCGGCAGTTGTGGTCACGCCCTCATTGCGCAACTGATCGGTGCGCAGAATCGTGATGGGCACTGCAGTCTCTGCGTCGACCCGGCGAATCGCCGAGCCGGTCACTTCCACGCGATCTAATTGCGTGGTGGGCGCTGCTGCGGCTGCATCGGTACTCACGGTGGCCGAATCTTGCGCGACCGTAGCTTCGGCGGCCTGCAACTGACCTGCGCCCATCCCCATGGCCATCAGGTACAACGGTACAAAGCGGTGCCGCCGAACACTTGCGACGAGCGGTTTGAGGGTGAAACCTGAACTCTTCATCTGCATGGTTATTTCCGACTTTTTTAGACGTTTATTGGAATGGTCTTGTGAACCTTCATGACTCCGTTTGGGCTGTGTCGACCCGTGGTAAAACCCCTTTTTAAGCAAACCGTTCCCCTGCCAGGGCCAAACAACCCTGGCATGGCTTGGTACAGCGCGGTTACGCAGATCCTGCGGGAACGGGTGGGCATATGCTTCAGCAGGGGGCGTTGGGTTGAGAACTACCTCGCGGTCATCACCGAGAGTTTGGTGATGCCGGAGCGCTCAATGGAGGCCATCGCCTTGGCGACCTGGCCGTAATTGACCCCGGCGTCGGCCTGTAGCTGAACCCGCACTTCCGGGTCCTGGGCCTTGACGTCCTGCAGGCTTTTTTCCAGCTGATCGGGGGCCACTTCGTTCTTGGCCAGGAAAAACTTGCCATCCTGGTCGACGCTGACCACCACCGGGTCTTTCTTTTTCTCGGTAGCGACCGCATCGGTCTTGGGCAAGTTGATCTTGATGGCATTGGTCATCATCGGTGTGGTCACGATGAACACCACCAGCAGTACCAACATCACGTCCACCAAGGGGGTGACGTTCATTTCGCTGAGCACTTCGTCGCTGTCTTGGGTTGAGAAGGACATCAGCTTGCCTCCCGTACTGGCGAGCGCTTGCTGGAGATGGCCTGGCGATCGATGGCGAAGGCGCTGCGCTGGGCGAGGGCGTCGAAGTCATGGGCGAAGTCGTCCATGTTGGCGCTGGCCAGCTTCAGGCGTCGCAGGAAGAAGTTGTAGATCAGCACTGCCGGCACGGCGACGGCGATGCCTACACCGGTGGCTATCAGGGCATGGCCGATAGGTCCGGCGACGGTTTCCAGGCTGGCCGAACCGGTGGCGCCAATGGTTTGCAGGGCCTCCATTATCCCCCAGACCGTACCGAACAGGCCGATAAACGGCGCGGTGCTGCCGATACTGGCAAGAATGGCCTGGCCACTTTCCAGGGCGCGGCGTTCTTTCTGGATCTGCTGGCGCAGGTTGCGTTCCAGGCGGTCCGAACGGTTGATGGTATGGGCCAGTTGCTGGGTGGTGCGCGGCGTTTCATCGACAATCATCGCTTCAAAACCGCTGTTAGCGATGCGTGCGAGAGAACCGGGGTATTGGCTGGCGTGTTCGGCGGCGGTCAATAGGTCCGGGGCGCCCCAGAAGGCCTTGGTGAACTGGTTGTTCTGGGATTTCTGACACAGGTATTGCGACGACTTGATGAGCAACAAAGCCCAACTCACCACCGAAAACAGCACCAAGGCCCAAAGTACCCCTGGGACAATCATGGAAGACAGAGACTCGTTCATGGCTATACCTCGCACTGCAATTAAATAACGTGGTTAAAGATCAAGGTCGGCACCCGCCGGATTTATTCCGGCAACTTGAAACCGATGGTTTGTGTGGCAAACCCTTCAATAGGGGTGTCCCCGCGTTTGGCCGGGACAAACTTCCAGTTGCGTACCGCTTCCACAGCGGCGTCATCCAGGACTTGTTTGCCACTGGACTTGATGACTTCCACGGAGCCGGCGCGGCCGTTGGGCAGCACTTTGATCCGCAGGCCCACTGAGCCTTCCCAGTTGCGGCGCAAGGCCAGCGACGGGTATTCCGGTGGTGGGTTGCCCAGGCTGGCCAGGCCGGACACCGCTGCCGTTTCCTTGACCGGTCCAGGCGCTACTGCAGGCGCCACAGGTGTCGGTGTGACAGGGGCTGCAGGCGCAAGGGAGGCCTGTGGTATGGGCTTGGGCGGTTGCGGCTTTTGCACCGGTTTGGGCTTGACCACAGGCTTGGGTTTTTCGATGGGCTTGGGTTTCTCCACAGGCTTGGGTGGCGGTTCCTTCACCGCATCTTCATCTTCCTGGGTGGCGGTCGGTTCGGGCGGCGGTGGCGGTGGAGGTGGCTCCTCTACCGGCGGTGCCGGGCTGGTTAGTTCGACGGTCATTTCCGGGATCTCGGGCGGCGTCACCACCGGGGTCGCCTTAGGTTGCTGGAAAACCCACCAGGCACAGACGTGCAACAGCGCGACCACGCCGATCAACAACAGCATGTGCGGTTTGCTCAGCCCGCCCGGCTGCGAAGCGTTGGGCACATGTGGAATACGGGTCCACTGCTGCAGAGGCTCAGCACCGAGTAGAGAGGTGGGCCGCTCTATATGTTTTACCTCGTCACTCATTAAGAGTCCCCCGACTAAATAAAGGGCAATAAGGCTCCGTTCGCCCTTGCACGCATGGACGAGAACTATGTATTCAACGGCTATTGCAATGGAACCATTAAAAAGTGATGGCTCACTTGAGAAACGGCACTAGCCGCTCAGGTTGGGAACAATCATTGGAACTCCTTTTCGTTATCGGGACACCTCAAGTCGACGATGTACAAAGTTTGTTACTGTATGCATAGCAAGCGCTATGCCAACCTAATCGACCCAACCGCTGGGTAGGCGCTTCTTCATAATTGACCTGCCATCACTTGCCGCATAATCGGCAGTAAAGAGTTGTTGTGTTAATTATATTGCTTGTAATCGTGGCGTTACAGGTGGTGTTCGTGTTTGATAATTGCCTATGTTGTCCTACAATTCGGTTGTGTTCAGCGGCACTAATAACTTCGTGCACCAAACTAACTTCACATGGCCTGTTATTAGTGCGGCACTAAAATGCGCGTGTTATAAGGTCAGCGTCAGACCCTCCAACAGGGCGCCCGGGATCATATGGCTGCCCAGGTGTCGGCGCTCGTAGGTATCAGAGTCAATGCACAGCGCCTGTTCGCGGGTCAGCGCCAGCAGATGAGTGCCGAGAATGTCGTAGACCGAGTCATCAAAACGCATGGTTTCGATGGGGCCGACAATCCGACCGTTTTCGACCCAAAAGGTGGCGAAACGGGTCATGCCTGTCAGGCGCCCGGCGCCCACATCCGAGTAGTTCAAGTACCACAGGTTACTGATGTACAAGCCGGTGCCCAGTTCGCGCAACACCTCCTTGGTGGCCAGTTCGCCAGGGTCCATGACCAGTGAGTGCGGGATTTCCGCTTCCCCGGCGTCATTGGTCTGCAAACCGTATTCGGCGCCCGAGCGCGAATTAATCAATTGTCCTACGAGTTTGCCTGCCCCAATCAGTTCCACGTCCTGGGACGGCATGCCGTTATGCCCGAAACCCGGCTCGAAACCGGTGGATGCCTGTTGGCGTATGCTGACCAGAGGGGACAGCTGTTGCTTGCCCAGTTGCAACAGTTGCAGAGGGCTTTGGCGGGTGGCAAATGCCTTGGCCGAAAAACCGCTGTAACTGAGCATGCTCAGTACTTCATCCAATGCGGCGGGGGCCAGGTAGGCGCGGTATTGACCCGGCTTGAGGCTGACTCGTGGCTTTCCTAGGTGTTCCAGTTGCTCGCGGGCGTTGTGGAACAACTCCTTCAGTTCCACCACGTCCCATTGCGCCGAGCCATAAGTGGTCTTGACCGCCTCACCGCTGGTGTCGAACAGGCTCCAGTCAAATACGGTATTGGCGCATTGATGCCAGCCATGGGCGCCCCAACTGCTGGCGAATCCGCGATACAGTTTGCCGCCGGCATAAATGCCGACCATGTCCAGGCCTTGGCTCAAGTCGCAGATGGTGTCGATCACGTTTTGCATCTCAGGCACGCGGCCAGACACCTGGTGCTCGGATGTCCAGTTGTGGGTGTTAAGCAGTAAATACGGGTCAGCGGGCAACACATCCAGCAGGTCACGCAACTGTTGCAGGGTGTCTCCAAGTTGCACGGTATCGTGTTCAAACGCGCCGCTGAGGTTGATGCGTGCACTGGAATGGCGCTGGTTGCGGATCAAACGAACGGTCAATTCCATTTGCAGGACGGGGTAGGCCTGGCGCACTTTACCGTGGTTGAAGCGCACGAACTGGCTGTCTTCGGCCTCGTATCCCAGGGTGAAATGTTCGTCGGCGCCCAGTCGGCGTTTAAGCCATTGTTCCAGCGCATTGAATTCGCGGGCGAATAGACAAACGCTCATCAGATCTGACCTCCGAACACATCAATATGGCTGAACACACACGCCGGGGACGCATGACCCACAGTGATCGCCTGGTTGGGTTCACCTTTACCGCAGTTGGGGGTGCCCATTACTCTATACGTCGAGACATCGCCGACGGCGCGCAAGTTGCGCCAGAACTGAGATGAAATCCCGCGATAATTTGGGTTCTTGACCACACCGCCCAGCTCGCCGTTTTCGATCAACTGGCCCCATTCGCAGCCGAACTGGAACTTGTTGCGCGCATCATCGATCGACCACGATCGGTTGGTGGACATTAAAATTCCGTGCTCGATCCCGCCGATCAGTTGATGTATCGACTGATCGCCCGGCTCGATATTCAAGTTGGCCATGCGGTCAATCGGTGCGCGGTTCCAGTTGCAGGCACGGCTATTGGCAACGCCTGGCATTTCACTGCGAGCCTGGGACAAGGCACCGCCCATGGGCCGTCGCAGGATGCCCTGGTCGATCAGCAGGTGTTTTTCGGCCTTCAAGCCTTCATCGTCATGGCTGTAGCTGGCCAGTTCGCCGCTGACGTTGGGGTCGAAACTGACATTAAGCAGTTTGGAGCCATACTGGTAATGGCCAAACATGTCCGGTGTGACGAAGCTGGTGCCGGCATAGTTGCGCTCATCCCCGAGGATGCGATCCAGCTCAAGGGGGTGGCCGATAGATTCGTGGATTTGCAGGATCATCTGGTCCGGCATCAACAGTACGTCCCGCGGGCCCTGCGGGGTGTTGGGCGCCAGGAGCAGTTGCAAGGCCTCATCCGCAACGCGCCGGGCTTCGTCGATAAAACCAGATTCGGTGACAAGGCTCGCGCCGCCTTGCTGGGCAAGGTGATAGGTGCGATGCTGGCTTTCATGGCCATCAAACGCGGTCACCGCGAGCGCCGGGAACAGCTGTTGCTGGCTGCGCTGAATGTCGTTGCCCTGGTTATCCAGGTACAACTGTTGTTCATGCATCACTTGCAAACTGCTCGACCAATGTACCAGACGCGAGTCAGCGGGCACCCGCTGTGAGGTTTCCATCAACAGCGCCAGCCAGTCGGCGGTGTCGGGAACCGGCAGGTCCAGTTCGGGGGAGCGGTAATGGGCCTGGGTAGGTAGGTTTTGTGCGCGGGTGTAATTCAACAGGCCGCGACCGCGTAATGCTTTGGCGGTTTGACCGGCACGGTCGAGGGCGTAGCGTAATCCGGATTGGGTGATGTCGCTGGTAGCGGCGAAACCTTGCTGGCCATCAACTTGCACGCAGACCATCACCCCACATTCATTACTGATAGAGGGTGGCTCGATAATATTGCGGGTCACAACCAGCGATTGGGACTGTTGCTCAACCAGGCGTAATGAAAAAAAAACCGGAGAATGGCAGCACTGCTGCATAAATCGTCTAAGAGACGATTGGGCGGTACTCATCAATGTACTGTCCTTCTTAAGTTTACGATCACCCGGGATAAAGGTGGTCTTACAAGTTAATGAACAGGAGTAATGTTCATCGTGTTCGCCACCAAACAGTCAGTGGGTAGCGTATGGGGCGGTCGGGTAGATCTCATCTATTAATAGCGAGTCATTACGGAGTTTTCTATTAAGTGACCATCAAGTCATGATTTAGCTTGTCGGCTTCACTTAACGAACCGTCCGACTGGTGTTGCCACAAACGGTAATAAAGGCCTTTCAGTTCAAGTAACTGATGATGGCTGCCATCCTCAACAATCAAACCTTTCTCCATCACCACAATGCGGTCCAGATGCGCGATCGTCGACAAACGATGAGCTACGACCAGTACGGTCTTGTCCGCCATGATGTCGTCAAGGCTGTTTTGAATCAGGCTTTCGGTTTCCGAGTCTAGGCTGGCGGTGGCTTCGTCGAGTACCAGGATCGGCGCGTTCTTGAGCAAGGCGCGGGCAATCGCAATGCGTTGACGTTGGCCACCGGACAACTTGACCCCCCGCTCGCCGATCAAGGCGTCATAACCATCCTGCATATTCAGGATAAATTCATGAGCGTGGGCGCGCCTGGCTGCTTCCACAATTTGCGCTTCGTTGGCCTTTACGTCGCCATAGCCGATGTTTTCCCGCAGGGAGCGGTGGAACAGTCCAGGCTCCTGGGGGATCAGGCCGATCTGGCTGTGCAGCGATTGCTGGGTCATCTCCTTAACATCGGTGCCGTCGATTTCCACCTTGCCGGTTTGCGGGTCGTACGAGCGCAACAGCAGGTTGAGCAGGGTCGACTTGCCCGAGCCGGAAAGCCCGACGATGCCGACCCGCTGGCCAGGGCGAATGTTCAGGTTGAAGTGTTGGAAAATCGGCTTGTCAGGGCTGTAGGCGAAACCCACATCACGAAACTGAATCGAGCCTTTATGGATGTGGGCGGGCAGGGCGCTGGCCCGATCCGGCATTTCGTGGGGTGGCAGCAAGGTGTCGAGGCTGTTTTCGATATTGCCGATGTACTCGAAAAAATGCATGAACTGCATGCTCAGGAAGCTGCACTGGGCGACGATCATCAGCCCCAGCGTGGCCACCATCGCGAACTGCCCTACATCGATCTGGCCCCCATGCCACAAGAACAGCGCCAAGGCGACTAGGCCCACGCGCAGCACAATCGACAGGCTGTCTTGAAGCAGGCGGATCTTCTCCTGATAAAAAAACGAACGTTGCGCTGCCTGTTTTTCCCGGTTCTGGTAGCTGGTCAGATAGTCGAGCTCAAAGTCCTGGCGGGCGAACAGCCGGATGCTGCTCAAGTTGCTCACCGCGTCGACGATCTTGCCGGTGGTGACGCTGCGAGCCTTGGCATGTTCGGCAGCAAACCCCTGGGCCTTGCGCGACAGTAAAAACGCCAGCAGCGTGTAGGCCACGATCCACACCAACAAGCCCAGACCCAACCAAGGGGACGCCACTGTGAGCAAGGCCAGGCTGGTCAGCAGCACCACCAGGATTGGCAACATTTCCACCACCAGCGCCCAGGTGATTTCTAGCAAGCCAATGCTGCCCTCACCGATGCGATGGGCCAAGCTGCCGGCAAAATGCTCACCGAAATAACGTGCCGAATGGCGCTGCAAGTAGGCGAACAGCTCACGGATGATGCGAATTTTTTGCTGCGGCCGAACCATGATCATGCATAATGTCGCGCCACGTGCGCAGAGCATCTGGGCCACGGCCAACCCGAACAGCAACCCCAGTGCGGGCAGGCTGGCCTGTACAAGATCGGTATGCGCCCAGGCGCCCTCACTGACCGCACCGGTGATACGGCCGATGGCATAAGGCATCAAAGTGGCGAACAGAGCGGCGCCGATCTGCAACACGGTAATTGCCCAATACCAGCATGGATAAAGCCGTATGTAATGCCACACAAAGGCCCAGGGCCGATTGGGTGGAACGGTTACAGCGTTAACGTCTGACATAACTGGCCTTTTTTCAAAGCGAAGTAATCCACGTCGGCTACGCGGGAAGTCGCGACCGAGTGAGAGCACTCAAAGGGCGCATGCGTCTATCCAGCGCCGCTGCATAGGGAGGGCACGACGACGCAGCTCGAGCTATGTATCACGATGCCGGGAGGAGTATTCATCGTGTAGGGAGAGCGACACGAGGCGAGCGTGCGCGATGAAAGGCGGGGCGTTCTTTGCAGCATGCATACATCAGACATCGTTCTTACTCTTTTTAAATAGCCGAGCATTGACATGACTTTTGGTCAGTCTTTGCACTGAAGATGGGCGACGTTTACGTCCTTGCCTGCAATTGGTGCGGATTGTGCACTCTAAGATAAAATATTGTGCGCACATAAGAAATAGGATGGTTCTTATTTTAGTAACTCTGAGTTTCTTAAAAACTTGTTTTCCAGATAGTTTTGTTAGTTGTTGGTTTTTTTTTGCGCGCCAATCGCTGAACTTTTTGATGAGGAAACACATGTTTTTCGTCCATACTGAACACGCAGGAGGTGTAAGGAATTCGTAAGAAATGAATGACACCTAATGCAGGGCTACGTTCCGGAAGGACTTCAGATAAACCTGGCGCCAGAGATGCCAACCTTCTTGGGCTACCGCTGGTCATTTAAAAGATAGAACATCACCCCAACTGTCATGGTCGCGGCACCAGACAGTTTGTAGCCCGTTACTCCCTCCGTACCGGTACATCGACGGTGATGCTCCCTATTCTGCAGGTGGTCACCAGACACCAGCTCTTTTGCACTCGAATTATCCATAGAATTCAGCAGGATGGCGGCTCTACACAAGGAGTACAGATTGCTTTTTATCTGAGCTGATAACCACAAAGAGCTCGAAACCGCAGGTCATTTGCAGATAGCGTGAGCCCGTGGCAATGAAATACAAGCACGCACCGTCGAATGCATGCCCATTTGAAATTAATGTGCGCCAGAAATGCCGTTGAATGCGAGCCCACGTGTATTTTAAATACAAGGCGCTACACATACCCGATCAGCGTGGCGGTTTTGCCGGTGCCGGCGAAGGCCTGGACCAGCAGCTTGTCGGCAGTGGAATGGATGATGGGCTGCTGTTCATGAGTCCACTGCATGGGCAGCCTACTAACTGTTTGTAAGGAAAGGTCGATGAAGAAAATACATAAGCTGCTAGGTTACGTGCTTGTGTTAGCCGTTACCGTGTCATTACTTATCGGTGTAGTCTTTTGATGACTACACCGGAGTTGCGCACGGGGGGTCAACAAGGTAGTCAACCATTGGGGCCTTTGGTTGTCAGCCTGCTAATGATCGGTTTGCATATCGAGTAAGAAACGCTCGTGCTGAATGCAATCGCTGCCGCAGCGTATGTCAGTAGCACATAAAGAAATGCCACATTTTCAGACAGGCTGCTGTCATTAAGTGTATAGGCCATTTGCAGGCGAGGGCTCAGGAACAGAGAGACACAGGCAATGGCCAAGAGCGTAATAGGTAGAAGTTTTGGTCTTGTGCTCACAGCCAGGGTTTTGCTTTTTTTTATATGAGTCAGCCACACCGTGGCTATATACAGGGTCATGCTGTTCAAAAGGCCAGCGCCTGATAGTGCCCACCAGAAGTGGCTGTTCAACAAGGGCAGAATGATCACGAACTGCATCAGCTGGAGGATGAGCAGGGTGATCAATAAAGACAGGGTTAATGTGTGCTGGGTAGGCCGCTGTGAATACAAGGGGTGGGTAGGGGTTGTCATTACAATGCTCCGATAACGTAGGGCTGTGGGTCGGCTTGTACTTATAAATATTTCTTGAATGTGGACGTTGTGATGTAAATCGACACGCCCAATAACACCGCGCAGGGCAGCAGGATTAATAACGGACTGATGCTGATCGGAATGGCCAGGTAAACCGTCCAGGGCACGATGGTCAGCGGAATGATCGTTCCTCGCGCCTTGTGATACAGGTAGCTCGATTCGCGGCCGGAGCCAAATTTGCGCAGATCACGCTGCACCAGGCCATCTACCAGGCCTGTGAACGCGGCCAGTGCAAACAATGGGATTGTCAGTGTCAGGATGACCATCCGTACACAGAAGGTCAGTACGGTGTAGAGCGCCGCCAAACCGTAGTCCTGAAATTTGATCATCACCCGGCCGAGCTCATAGCGCAGGTTGAAGGTGCCTGCTTGTTGTGGCGATGTGGAGCGGGCGTGCTGGGTCAGTACGTTGACGTTGTCCAGCAGGCCAGTTTTCACCATCAACCAGTCGTAGACTGTGTGTGCGAGCCACGTCGCTGTGCGCCCGGGCTCTTTGATCACAACGCTTTGCAACAGGTCCTGGGACAGCCAGCTCAATTCGTGCTGGAACATCTGCTGGGCATGCTTCCAGCCAGCATCAGGCCAGAACACGTACATGCATATCCATTCCACAAGGACAGCGCCCAGTAGGGAGCCGAACATCACCCCCAAGAAATGAAAAGGCGTTGAAAACAGCAGGCCCAGGAAGGTTTTCTGCCCTTCCTGCTGCTGTTGAGCTTTTTCCGCAATATCGGCCATGGCCGTGCTCCTTCAGGCCTATGCGGCTTTTCCGTTGTTGGCCATCTGGCGGAAGTCGTCGACCAAGTCATCTGGAAGCGATTCACTCAAGGTTTGGTACCCTGGCGCTTGCCACCAATCGCTGGTGGTTCCGGATCCTTTGCGCATACCCTCGACCAAGGCTTGAAGATCCTTGGGCATGGCTTCGTCGGGATCACTCGCAGGCAAGGGCATACGAATCTTCCACAGGTTACCGCCCTCGATCAGCGCAAAGCATTGCCCCTTGGGCAGCGCCACTACGTGTGCCGGTTCGATCATCGGCACACTGACGCTTTGGATCTGGTCGTGGGTGTTGGATGTGAAAGCGGTCTTGCCGTTAATCGCATCATTGGCGCTGCTGGCCGGTGTGCTGGTAAACACTTGGACCTTTGGTAATTGGTTGGTTAGCAGCTCGGCTGTGGCGGTTTCGCGAACACGCAACATAAACAGGTTGTTGAAATTACCGATGACTTGGCCAGCCTTCGCACGGTTGCCGATTTTTGCCTCGATGTCGCTCATGGTCTGGGTATAGGCGGTGATCTGCATGCCGGCGCCGCCGCCCTTGTTGATCATGGGTATAAACTCATCACCCATGAGCTCGTTGAATTCGTCAGCGTGCACATTGATCGCTACCTTGGTGCCTGTAGCCCCGGGTAAACCGTCATCAATACCGAACTTGTAGATGTGGCCAGCGACTGAAACCAGGTCGCTGAACATGGAGTTGCCCACCGCCGCAGCCACCTCCGTATCGGACAAAGCATCCAGGCCGACATAGACCACCGCCCGTTTGCGGATGACCTGCATCCAGTCGAAGATGGGTCGTGGATCCTCAAGGTCCATGTAGTCAGGAGACAGCAGCTCTGCAATACGCCCCGTGGTCAGTTTTTCCAGCAGTGGTAGCAGGCTGGCCACGATCTTGTCGAAATAGGTTTTGTCATAACGCACTGCTGATCGCAGGCCCTCCATCACCGGGTCGGAGATG
This sequence comes from Pseudomonas spelaei, assembly GCF_009724245.1. GTDB lineage: Bacteria > Pseudomonadota > Gammaproteobacteria > Pseudomonadales > Pseudomonadaceae > Aquipseudomonas > Aquipseudomonas spelaei. The sequence goes on from NZ_WNNK01000032.1 coordinate 42,359, forward strand.
CGTTGCTGAGTAAGATACATGTCCAGGGCTATCACGCGCAGGGGGCGATCCTTCATGGCAAAACTGAGGTTCTTGCGATCGATCTTGCCTTCCACTTCAACGATGGTTTGCCAGGCCCTTGGATCATGTTCGGCAAAGTGCTTTTGGGCGTACTCAATGAACAGCGCATCGATGTTGGTCACATGCTTGAGAATTTGCTCATAGTCCGGTCTGCGTCCGAGGGCGACCAAGGCGCGTGCGATGATGTTGACGAAGCGCCAGGCAAACTCGCGGAACGCCGCTGAGTTGCCTTCCCCTGATAGTTGCCCGGCGATCCGGGTGGCCACTTCCGAGATCCGACCAAATCGGCCAACGGCGTTGTAGCGTGCTGAGTGGTCCGGCCAGCCCAGATGGAACACATAAAACTCATCCAGCCTGCCGGCACGTTTGCACTCGATGTACATGCGTTTCAGAAGGTCGGCATCGCCTTTTGGGTCAAAGACAATCACCACCTCGCGATCCAGGTTCATTTCTTCATTACGCTGGCTCCGATGAACAGGCTGCACGCGACGACCCACTGGAACGCGGCGTCGGGGACGCTTGCGGGTGCGTCTAATGTCCTGGGTGATAAACAGTTCGGCCAGACGGGTCTTGCCCACCCGCGTGGTGCCCAGCACCAGGGAGTGCCCAACCCGCTCACCCAATGGCAAGCTGACGTCACCTTCGTGCGGTTCTATACCGTGCAAGCGCGGTAATCCGCCAACGGGAGGAAGGGGGCGCGCTGGATTAATCGCGACGTCCCACGAGGTGGCCTTGGTCAGCAGCTTGAGCGGAAAGGGAGCGAACTCCAATCGCTCCTCGATGCGCCGCGCCAGGGCATAGATTGAGGTAGGCTCGACATACTCGGCGTACTTGGGGAGATAGGTGTCCATCAACCGCTGGGTATGTTTTTGAGTCCAGCGAAAACCTTTGCCGATGAACAGCCGCTCATTGCTGACCGGGATATCTCTGCTGGTCATGGTGTAGTGGGGCAGGCGTCGAATATTGCGGCGGTAACGCAACACCACTAGGGCCTGTTTCAGGCGAACAACCCCAAGGCCCAAAAAACCTGTAGCGGCGACCACCCCGAATAAAGGCGTCAGAGCAAACGCCCAAGGCGCGAAAATACAAAGCAGTGACGCAGCGACGCAAACACAAACTGTATAAAGTTCGACGGCAGGGCGTAGTAACGATTCAATGGTGTAGGCGCTGGCCATGTTTCACTTCCTATGATTGACAGGGCTTAGCGACCCCACCGTTTCGAAATGGAAAACAACAGGCTTGCCTGTCTCAACGATCAGCCCATAGGACTTGGCCAGGCGGTAAATGGGGTGGTAGCTGTTGAGGGAGTTGACGTGTCCGGCAATGCGCTCTCGCCAGACTTCCAGCGGCATCGCTGCCTTGCTCAAGTTGCACGGCACGCACGCGGGCATCATGTTGCCGATGGCGTGGTTCTCAGGCCGCCCCAAAACGATAGCGCCGGTGTACTGGCCGTTCACCTGTTCAGGTTCTCGCCATACTGCTTCCATGTGGTCCGCATGCCACCGGTCACCCAGCAGAACACTGCAGTATGCGCACCGACCCGCGAATTTAGCGTGAAGCTCGCAGCGTTGCTTCTTAGTCAGCTTCATGGGGCCGGGATCCTCCTTTGACTCGTGATGATGAATGGGTTAACTCTTGTCTCGCTCGCTCAACGTCCTCTGGCAGGCGCTCTTTTAGCCGCTGACATAGCGCCACCTCGTCACCTGGTGCGCGGGCGATGACGGTGCCGCCATAGAGCTTGGCGACATAGGTGACCTGCTCTAAAAGCAGTTGGCTTGCTCGCGGGTCATCCGGTTGCTTGATGACCAAGGTGATGTGCATAAGAGAGGCCATACCCAGGTTACTGCTGGATCGTTGTGGCAGTGATCAGCAGCGGGTAGTGCTTAATTCCCAGGCGCTGTGCAAGATCATTTGAAGGTGCCGGGACCATCTGAAGCCCACCCGCCCAACGTTGAATTTCGGCAAATCGTTCGGCGTTGGTCACGTTGACCACCAGACCTACCGCGTTCAACTGCTGCAGTAGCTCGTGGCGTTCTGATAACCAAGTTCGGGACCGCTCATCATCACCCACCAGAAACAGAGGCTGTAGGCCAGGGGCATTGATTACCCGACCTTGCACCCGACCGGGTGTCAGTTCGTCAGAGCGCACTGGGAACGAACCCAGTCCACGTACACCAATGTGTTCTGGTTGTGCCGGCTGCTCAATAGGTTCTGGAACCAAGTCCTGATAGTAGGGTAGGGCGGAAACACCGCCGCCATCCTCAACCACGATCAACGAACTGGCATGCGCCGCCATGGATGAAGCCAAGCACAGCAACATCACGAGATTCAGCAAGTTATTCATGGATTATTCGCCATCAGGTTGATGCCGGTGACACGGCTAAGGTGTTTGGCAAAGGCACGGCGATAGCGGGCGGCGGGTTCGCCCCCGGCCGGGCGGTGGTAGCGGCCAGCGGCCGTGATCCAGTCGCCGCCTTTGGCTTTTTGCTCTGCGAGGATCTGCGCGGTAACTGACAGGTTCTTGTATGGGTCCAGCCCTTCGCAGGGGTAGTTGTAACGGTGGCCATTGGCGCCGATGTTGGTTTGCCCAAGACCGACGTCAACCCGATTGGGGCCTGCGGTCTGAATGGCGATTAGCAGTGCCTTGCAGGCATCGCTGCGGGTTGCAAAACGGTAACCGGCGCCGGCGACGTTCAATGTCCAGGGCCAAGGCACGAGTTGGCCTCGAAGCCGGGTACCGCTTTCCTGCAGTGCGACGGAATACAACACTTCGGACGGAACGCCGGCAGGCAGGGCGATCAGTTGATAAGCCGGTGGTGGTACCTCGGCAGCGTTAGCAAGTGCAACGCTAAGCAGTAGGCCACCCACCAGCGCTGCTTGAACTACTGACGCTGCCATTGCCCATTCACCTCGCGTACCACTGCAGGCAGCTCGCCACCTAAGCCAAGGCCAAGCCAGCGGCCGCCATCATGATTCAGGGTTATCTGGCGATTGCGCACGCTGGTCGGTTCGACACCGGCCAGAATCGCCCAATGCCGGATCTTTTCGTCATCACCCTGGCTATCCACGAAGTACACGTCGAAGGATTGCTTTTGCCCCAGCAGTTCTCTAATGCGGGCAATGCATGCGGTACAGTTGTCTTGTACGAAGATCGCCAGCCGACCATCCCCCTTCAGAGAAGGCTGCAGAGGAAGAGAGGCCGGAGAGGTCGGGTTGGATGAAATCTGGATGACTTTTTCATTGGGGTAGAGGCGAGCGAACGCTTGGTCATAGGCCCATTGATAAGCCAGTTCTTTATCAACACGCTGTCGCTCGGCATGCACTTGCAGCTCGGCATAGCGCCTACGTTCTTCGGCCGATTGTGCTTCGATGCCAAGCGCAGCCAACGGATCCAGACCTGGCGAATAGAGCCCACGCGGCCCCTGCATCACCGTTTGATACCGGGTCCATTCTTGGGGGGTTAAGCCCCACTCGCGGGCAAGCTCCGTTTGATTGGGACCTTGGGTAGTATTTTGGATTTCGCTGTGATACGTACTGATGGCGGAGGTCGTGGGTGCCGCCTGACAACCAAAGGCAAATAAAAGTGCTGCCCAGCTTGCTATGCATCGTGAAGGGCTCGTCGAGCTTGGTTTTTTGGGTGCGGAGAATGGGATGTACATAGTGGCTCCTATTGCGCGACGGTTACGGTTTGTGGTGTTCCGCTCACATCAAAGCGTGCGGATCTGCCGTCCAGCGCATTGAGGCGCCAGGCTGTCCCCACCACCGAGTCACCCGGGCGAATCAAATAGATTTGGCTCAGCTGCGTGCTTCCAGGGGGAGCTACGGACAAAAAGCGTTCTCCACCACGGTATTCGATGCCTAAAACGGTAAAGGGCGGGGCCTGCGGAAAAACGGCGGTGCTACTGGGCTTTTGGGGAGGAAGAGGTTTGCGGGCAATGATCGTTGGTTTTGGAGCCGCTGCGGGGGCTTGTTTGATTTGAGATTGACTCAGTTCGAGAAGCCGATTGTCGAACGCTTCCAGACTGGCTTGAAGTACTACCAGCTCGCCGGTAGTTGCGGCATTTCGAGCAAGTTCTTGCACTGTTTCGGCCGCTTGCTTTGCATAAGTCTGCGCTGCATCGATCCGGTTCGACAGCGCTTGCTGGCCGGAGCGGAAGTCTTCGTTGGGCACTAAATTTTTGCTGTCGACCGCATCCAGCCTTTCGTCGACCTTGGTAAATCGTGCTAACAACGTATCAAGCGAATCCTTGTCAGCGGTAGCGGTCAGGCTGACGCTCAGCTTGGAAAGCTGATAATGCTCATAACCCAGGACTCCTGCCACGATGGTAAGGCAGAAGCTGAGTATCACAGTGGTTCGAGTGGGGCGTGATAGGTTCATGGGCGTCCTCGCGCGAAAGCGAAGACACCCTCTCAAACCGGCTTGTTAAGTGCAGCAGGAAATAGGTTTTCCAGGGGAGGAGGTTTTTTGTGAGTCACTGAGAAGTACCAGAAACTGGCAGGCAAAACTGCGGAAGGGATTTGTTGACGCTGATTCTTTTTCGACTCCCCACCTGCCGGAATTTCATTGAACCACCTCAGACGTCAAAAAGTGTTGCTGCTGACCGGATGGGTGGGGCTCTGTTCCTTCATGCCCTTTTCACCGTCAAGAGATTATGGTCTCCCTACTCTCCGGCGGGCCCATGGTGGATTTTTCTTCGTCTGCTAACCTGATGACCTATTCGAAAGGAATCGACGCCATGCCAAACCAATACGTGCTTCCCGATATGCTCGAAAAAATCTACGAAAACCAACTAGCCCTTGAAGCAGCGCTGATGGAGTTGACCTTAGAAGTCGAGCGCCAAGGAGCAGGTGTCGCCGGGGAGAACGTTCGTGGAGCCTTGCACACAATCGGTGAAAATGCTGGGCATATAAAGCAAAGCCTGGCAAAGCTCAGAGCAGACTCTAGCTACAAGTGACAGACACGCTGCTACCTGTAACAATTTTATTACGTTTCGTCGTCATTCTATTGATTGCGTCTCATTAGCAGCGCAAAATTCTGCCGCTGATGGAACAGTGCTATACGAAAAGGCTGACGCTCTACAGCCCCAAATCCCCCCAGCTATGAGCCCCTTCTCGCCGGTCTCCAGCCATGCGACATGAAGATGTCATTCCCCCAGTACTTAAAGCACTCAACGAAAACCAGCTGGCACTGGTCGCTGCCATCGAAGAGTTAACCAAATGGGTAGGCGATCGGGGTTCCGTGGACACCGTCAGGAATGTGCACGGAGCCTTAGAAATGCTCGCTTATAACCAGGCGTCCATTGATATGAGTATCGCCTTAATGATGAGGCAGGACTAAAAATGCTCAGTGGCAGCACCTAACTTTCACACGCAGGAGTACACTTTTCCCGCTGGGAACTTACTCCCCCTTCGACCCAGCATTAGCCCGCGCATGCGGGCTTCTCTTTGATGTATTCAGTATGGGCGTAATTTTCGGGTGGAAGTCTCGCCGTAAGACGCCCTCTCAAAGCGGTTTGTCAAGTGCAGCAGGAGATAGGTTTTCCTGGGGGTATGGTTTCCCGACAATGGCTTCCCATACAAATTTTTGGACATAAAAAACCCAGCCTGAGAGCTGGGTTTATCCCGTATTGCCTTGCAATCCTAGCAAGGTCGCATCCATGCCCGGCCATGTGCAACGCGGGATTTGATTCTGCGTGCATCTGACGGAATGGGCAAGCAGCACCAACAATGTTGCGAACACAAAACACCCCGCGATTGGCGGGGGT
>NZ_WNNK01000033.1 GCF_009724245.1 Pseudomonas spelaei
CCTGAAGCAACTCGCTGTCGAAACCTACATAACTCTTTGTTTACCAAGGAGTTTTCCGTTTCGACTGCGCCGGAAGTGGGGCGAATTATAGACTTCCAGAATCTGCCGTCAACCCCTAATTTAGCTTTTCTATCAATTACTTAGGAATGGCCAAAAAACGATCAGCTCTTCTATATAGAGAGGCCATCCGCCCCTCTATATAGAAGAGCGGGATCAGATGACCCCAGCATCCCTCAATACAGCAACACCCGCAGGCGACATCCCCAGCACTTGCTCCAACACCTGGCGAGTGTGCTCACCCAACAAGGGAGGTGCGCTGCGGTACTCAACAGGTGTCTTGGAAAGACGGATAGGGCTGGCCACCTGGGGAACCATCCCCGCCAACGCATGGGGCAACTCAATAGCCAGGCCGCGAGCCTGCACCTGCGGATCAGCGAACACCTGCGCCAAATCATTGATAGGCCCACAAGGGACACCCACTCGCTCAAGTTGCGCCACCCATTCGGCCGTCGTCTTGAACACGGTAGCCTGACGAATCAATGGAATCAGCACCGACCGATTGGCAACCCTCAGCTTATTGGTGACAAACCGCGGATCATCCGCCCACTGCGGCTGCCCTGCTACCTCAGCAAACTTGCGAAATTGCCCGTCATTACCCACCGTCAGGATGAAATCGCCATCTGCCGTGGGAAAGTCCTGATAAGGAACAATATTGGGGTGCGCATTACCCAAACGCTTTGGAGAGACACCTGTGGTCAGGTAGTTCATCGCCTGATTGGCCAGGCAAGCCACCTGCACATCCAACAAGGCCATATCGATATGTTGACCACCACCGTCATGATCGCGGTGCGCCATAGCCGCCAGTATCGCAACCGTTGAGTAGAGCCCCGTCAGGATATCGGTCAACGCCACACCCACCTTAACCGGCCCAGCACCCTCATCACCCTCAGGTCGACCGGTCAGACTCATAAGCCCGCCAAGCCCCTGGATCATGAAATCGTAACCCGCCCTCGTGGCATAAGGACCCGTCTGGCCAAAACCCGTAATCGAGCAATAGATCAATTCAGGATTGATCTCCTTCAGCGACTCATAATCCAACCCATAAGCCGCCAGACCACCCACCTTGAAATTCTCGATCAGGATGTCCGACTTCGCCGCCAGGTCGCGTACCAGCTTCTGCCCCTCCGGGCGTGTGAAGTCGATAGTCACCGATTCCTTGTTGCGATTGGCCGACAGGTAGTACGCCGCCTCACTGGTATTCTCACCATAAGCATCCTTGAGGAAAGGCGGCCCCCACGCCCGTGTATCATCACCGTTACCAGGTCGCTCGACCTTGATCACCTCAGCCCCAAGGTCCGCCAGAATCTGTCCAGCCCAAGGGCCCGCCAGTACTCGCGACAAATCCAGTACCCTCAGGTGCGATAGCGCGCCCATGGTCGTCCTCCTATTAATAGAACGCCTGAATGCCGGTTTGCGCGCGCCCCAGGATCAGCGCATGCACGTCGTGAGTGCCTTCGTAAGTATTCACCACTTCAAGGTTGACCAGATGACGGGCAATCCCGAACTCATCAGAGATACCGTTCCCCCCAAGCATGTCACGCGCCATACGCGCAATATCCAGGGACTTGCCGCACGAGTTGCGCTTCATGATGGACGTGATCTCAACCGCCGCCGTCCCCTCATCCTTCATACGCCCCAACCGCAGGCAGCCTTGCAGGGCCAAGGTGATCTCGGTCTGCATATCTGCCAGCTTCTTCTGGATCAATTGGGTAGCCGCCAGCGGGCGTCCGAACTGCTGGCGATCAAGGGTGTACTGACGCGCCGTATGCCAGCAGAACTCCGCAGCCCCCAGCGCCCCCCAAGAGATCCCATAACGCGCCGAATTGAGGCAAGTGAACGGGCCTTTCAAGCCACGCACATCCGGGAAGATGTTTTCTTCCGGCACAAATACGTTATCCATAACGATTTCACCAGTGATCGACGCACGCAAACCGACCTTGCCATGAATCGCAGGAGCACTCAGACCTTTCCAGCCTTTCTCCAGTACAAAGCCACGAATGTCGCCGGCGTCATCCTTACCCCAGACCACGAATACATCGGCAATCGGGCTGTTGGTGATCCACATTTTGCTGCCAGTAAGGCTATAGCCGCCATCCACCTTGCGTGCACGGGTAATCATCGCGCCAGGGTCAGAGCCATGGTTAGGCTCGGTCAGGCCGAAACAACCAATCCACTCACCGGACGCCAGTTTCGGCAGGTACTTCTGCTTTTGTGCTTCGGTGCCGAACTCATTAATAGGCACCATGACCAGTGAAGACTGCACACTCATCATTGAACGATAGCCAGAGTCAACACGCTCCACTTCACGAGCGATCAAACCGTAGCTGACGTAGTTCAAGCCGCTGCCACCGTACTGCTCCGGAATCATTGCACCGAGCAAACCGGTCTCACCCATTTCGCGAAAGATCGCAGGATCGGTCTTCTCATGACGAAAGGCTTCCAGGACACGAGGCGCTAACTTGTCTTGGGCAAACTGCTCGGCGCTGTCGCGCACCATGCGCTCTTCTTCAGTGAGCTGTTGATCCAGCAACAGCGGATCGATCCAGTTGAAGCTTGCCTTGCCACCCATGAGAAAACCCTCGCGAAGTAAAACCAAAAGTCGTGCATGGAGCCTAGGCCCGGCAGGCGAGGAGGGCAAACGAGGTTTTTGCATAGCCTTGTGCTAATTTCTCACTCCGTAACAATTCAAAAGGGCATACACGCCCTCTATTAGTGAGGGTACGGTACATGCGCAGAAAGATCCCCAGCACCACAGCCCTGGTCAGCTTTGAAGCCGCAGCCCGCCACGAGAGCTTTACCAAGGCCGCACAGGAGCTTTCCATCACTCAAGGCGCCATCTGCCGACAGATCGCCAGCCTTGAAGAGTTTTTGAGTGTCGAGCTGTTTCGGCGCTCTCGCCGTGGGGTGAAGCTGACAGAAGCAGGGCTGTCTTATAGCCGCCGAGTCGCCATGCAACTGGACGCAGTGGAGCGGGATACCCTGTCCGTGATGGGGCAGCAGGGCACCAATGTCATCGAACTGGCAGTGGTCCCGACCTTCGGCACCCAGTGGCTGATCCCCCGCCTTAGGGATTTCCAGCACCAACACCCGGAAGTCACCGTCAACCTCACCAACCGCACCCGGCCCTTCCTGTTCGCCGATACCGAATTCGACGCCGCTATCTACTTCGGCGACGCCGATTGGTCCGGCACCGAATCCCACAGACTTATGGGAGAAAACCCACTTCCCGTGTGCAGCCCACACCTGCTGGGTGACCGCACGCAGTTCAGCCCGCAGGAAATCGCCGAGCTGCCGCTTCTGCAACAAACCACCCGACCTTACGCCTGGCGCCAGTGGTTCAACGCGCAGCAACTGAATATTCCCCGCGACATGACAGGCCCGCGCTACGAGCTATTCTCCATGCTGTCTCAGGCAGCCATGCATGACATGGGAATCGCGCTGATCCCGCCCTTCCTTATTCAGCGGGAGTTAAACGAACGCCACCTGGTAGTCGCCAGCCCTCTAGTACTGGCCAGCTCAAAGGCTTATTACCTGATGATTCCCGAGAGAAAGGTCGAATCAGCCTCTCTACATGCGTTCAGGGACTGGCTGATGGACCAATCACACCGCTACAACGCCAATGTTTAAAGGGAAACTCATTTTTATTGACCTTGTAGTCAATTAAATTTAACGCCTACAGATATACGTATATGTCGCAATTCGACAGACTGTACCTGTCTACCTAAAATCATCGAATAACCCTTTGATTACGTGGCTTATAGCGACTATTCGGGAGCAATACTCACTTATTCATAGTGACGATGAGAGAAACCTCTATTTTCACCATTAACCCTTTAAATACCTGTATTTAAAGGGGTTATTTCGATGTGTTGCGACAATCAGTCACAGGGTGACTTGTAGTTAATTTTTCGTCACACGTCATAATCCCTTGAAGGCCGTAAAGTTCGCCTGCAAAATGCCGCGCCCCGCTGCCATTTCAGCGGGATCGTGCTGATCGGCCGCCCCAGATGTGCCACTCGCGGTGCACTGGCCTTTTTACAAAATCAAAAGCAAAAAGATCATGCAGGAGATTTGACGTGCACATTGGTGTTCCTCTCGAAACCCAGACCGGTGAAACGCGGGTTGCTGCAACCCCGGAAACCATCAAGAAGCTGATCGGCCAGGGCCACAAGGTCACTGTACAAAGCGGCGCAGGCATTAACGCCAGTGTCGTCGACAGTGCCTATGAGGCGGCAGGTGCCACCATTGGCAGTGCCAGCGACGCGTTTGGCGCTGAGCTGATCCTCAAAGTGGTTGCCCCCAATGACAGCGAACTGACGCTGATCAAAAGCGGCACCGTACTGGTGGGCATGCTCAACCCGTTCAGCAACGAAACCATCGCCAAGCTGGCCGAGCGCGGCATCACCGCCTTCGCCCTTGAGGCGGCGCCACGTACTTCCCGTGCACAAAGCCTCGACGTGCTGTCCTCCCAAGCCAACATCGCAGGCTATAAGGCCGTGTTGCTGGCGGCTCATCACTATCCGCGCTTCATGCCGATGCTGATGACTGCCGCAGGCACGGTAAAAGCCGCTCGCGTGTTGATTCTTGGTGCCGGTGTAGCAGGCCTGCAGGCGATTGCTACGGCGAAACGTCTGGGCGCTGTCATCGAAGCATCCGACGTGCGTCCGGCAGTAAAGGAACAGATTGAATCCCTGGGGGCCAAGTTCGTCGACGTACCCTACGAAACCGATGAAGAACGCGAATGCGCCGTCGGTGTCGGTGGTTACGCCCGCCCCATGCCCGCCAGCTGGATGCAACGCCAGGCCCTGGCCGTGCACGAGCGCGCCAAGCAAGCTGACATTGTCATCACCACGGCCCTGATTCCGGGCCGTAAAGCCCCAACACTGTTGAGCGCCGAAACCGTCGCACAGATGAAACCCGGCTCGGTGGTCATCGACCTTGCCGCTGCCCAGGGAGGCAATTGCCCGCTGACCGTGGCCGACCAGGTTGTCGTCGAGAATGGCGTGACCATTTGCGGCCCGACCAACCTGGCAGGCGCTGTCGCGGCCGACGCCTCGGCACTGTATGCGCGCAACCTGCTGGACTTCCTGAAGCTGGTCTTCACCAAGGAAGGGCAGTTTGAAATCAACCTCGAAGACGACATCGTCGCCGCGTGCCTGATGTGCCGCGACGGCCAAGTCATCCGCAAAAACGCCTAAGCAGGGATTCAGACGATGGAAGAGCTTATCTCCCCCGGTATCTACAACCTGATCATCTTCGTGCTGGCGATTTATGTCGGTTATCACGTGGTCTGGAACGTAACACCTGCGCTGCACACTCCCTTGATGGCCGTAACCAACGCCATCTCGGCCATTGTGATCGTCGGCGCCATGCTGGCTGCCGCGCTCACCGTTACACCGCTGGGCAAGACCATGGGCACCCTGGCCGTGGCCCTCGCTGCGGTGAACGTGTTCGGTGGTTTCCTTGTTACTCGCAGGATGCTTGAAATGTTCAAGAAGAAAGCGCCCAAGGCTAAAGCAGAGGTGCAATCGTCATGAGCATGAATCTGGTCACTACGCTCTATCTGATCGCGTCGATCTGCTTTATCCAGGCCCTCAAAGGCCTGTCACACCCGACCACTTCGCGACGAGGCAACCTGTTCGGCATGCTCGGCATGGCGCTGGCGGTTCTCACCACAGTAGGCCTCATCTATAAGCTGGGCGCCGAGCTGGCAACAGCCGGCATCGGCTACGTCATCGTCGGCCTGCTGGTCGGCGGTACCGCTGGCTCGATCATGGCCAAGCGCGTGGAAATGACCAAGATGCCAGAGCTGGTGGCCTTCATGCACAGCATGATCGGCCTGGCTGCGGTGTTCATCGCTATCGCCGCAGTAGTCGAGCCGCAGTCCCTGGGCATCGTCAAACATCTAGGGGATTCGATTCCTGCCGGCAACCGCCTGGAGCTGTTCCTCGGCGCAGCCATTGGTGCGATCACCTTCTCCGGTTCGGTAATCGCCTTCGGCAAGCTGTCCGGCAAGTACAAGTTTCGCCTGTTCCAGGGCGCACCGGTACAGTTCGGCGGCCAGCACAAGCTGAACCTGGTGTTGGGCCTGGCCACACTGGGCCTGGGCCTGACGTTCATGTTCACTGGCAATCTCAGTGCCTTCGCCCTGATGCTCGCCTTGGCGTTTGTGCTGGGCGTGCTGATCATCATCCCGATCGGCGGCGCCGACATGCCGGTGGTTGTCTCGATGCTCAACAGCTATTCCGGCTGGGCCGCAGCGGGTATCGGCTTCTCGCTGAACAACTCGATGTTGATCATCGCCGGCTCCCTGGTGGGTTCAAGCGGTGCGATCCTCTCGTACATCATGTGCAGGGCAATGAACCGCTCTTTCTTTAATGTACTGCTCGGCGGTTTCGGCAACACTACGGATGCCGCAGGTCCTGCTGGCTCGAAAGAAGCCCGCCCGGTGAAATCCGGCTCGGCGGATGACGCCACCTTCCTGCTGACCAACGCCGACACCGTGATCATCGTCCCGGGCTATGGCCTGGCGGTAGCGCGAGCACAACATGCCCTCAAAGAGTTGACCGAGAAGCTGACCCACCGCGGCGTGACCGTGAAGTATGCGATCCACCCGGTCGCGGGTCGTATGCCCGGCCACATGAACGTGCTGCTGGCCGAGGCCGAAGTGCCCTACGACCAGGTGTTCGAGATGGAAGACATCAACTCCGAGTTCGGCCAGGCCGACGTGGTGCTGGTGTTGGGCGCCAACGACGTGGTCAACCCGGCCGCCAAGAACGACCCCAACTCGCCGATCGCCGGCATGCCGATTCTCGAGGCATTCAAGGCCAAGACCATCATCGTCAACAAGCGCTCGATGGCCAGCGGCTATGCCGGCCTGGACAACGAACTGTTTTACCTGGACAAAACCATGATGGTCTTCGGCGACGCCAAGAAGGTCATCGAAGACATGGTTAAAGCCGTCGAATAAACACTGCGCCAGCGCAATACCCAAAACCCTGGCCTTTAGTAGGCTGGGGGTTTTTATGACCGCTGAAAACCCGACAGAAGGCTCTAAATCGCTGCCCGGCATTCGACCATGGTAGCGGGACGAAACTTTTTGAAATCACTAGACTGCGCATCTTGCTTCCGTAGCCCGAGATAACCATCCATGCACCGTGATCGTATCCGCTTGCCTTCGCTGTTGAACAAGGTCATGAGCGCGGCTGATGCCGCTGCACTGATCGAGGACGGCATGACCGTCGGCATGAGCGGCTTCACCCGCGCCGGGGAAGCCAAAGCCGTGCCCCACGCCTTGGCCGAACGGGCCAAGACCTCGCCGCTGAAAATCACCTTGATGACTGGCGCCAGCCTGGGCAACGACCTGGACAAGCAACTGACCGAGGCCGGCGTGCTGTCGCGTCGTATGCCGTTCCAGGTTGATAGCACCTTGCGCAAGGCGATCAACGCCGGCGAAGTGATGTTTATCGATCAGCACCTGTCGGAAACCGTCGAGCAGTTGCGCAACAATCAACTCAAGCTGCCGGACATCGCCGTGATCGAGGCCGTGGCGATTACCGAACAGGGCCATATCGTTCCCACCACCTCTGTGGGCAACTCCGCCAGTTTCGCGATTTTCGCCAAGCAAGTGATCGTTGAGATCAACCTGGCGCACAATCCAAACCTGGAAGGCCTGCACGACATCTATATACCGACCTATCGTCCCACCCGCACGCCGATCCCGCTGGTCAAGGTCGACGACCGCATTGGCAGCACCGCGATCCCGATTCCACCGGAAAAAATCGTCGCCATCGTCATCACCAACAAGGCGGACTCTCCTTCCACCGTGACGCCGCCTGACCATGACACCCAGTGGATCGCCAACCACCTGATCAACTTCCTCAAGCAGGAAGTGGACGCCGGCCGCATGACCAACAAGCTCGGCCCGCTGCAAGCCGGTATCGGCAACATCGCCAACGCGGTGATGTGCGGCCTGATCGAGTCGCCGTTCGAAGACCTGACCATGTACTCCGAAGTATTGCAGGATTCGACATTCGACCTGATCGACGCCGGCAAGCTGAGTTTCGCCTCGGGGAGCTCAATCACGTTGTCGGAGCGCCGCAACGCTGACGTGTTCGGCAACCTGGAACGCTACAAAGACAAGCTGGTACTGCGCCCGCAGGAAATCTCCAACCATCCTGAAGTGGTACGCCGCCTGGGCATTATCGGCATCAATACCGCGCTGGAATTCGATATCTACGGCAACGTCAACTCCACCCATGTCTGCGGCACCCGGATGATGAACGGGATTGGCGGCTCGGGCGACTTCGCCCGCAACGCGCACCTGGCGATCTTTGTCACCAAGTCGATTGCCAAGGGTGGGGCCATTTCCAGCGTGGTGCCGATGGTCAGCCATGTCGACCACACCGAGCACGACGTCGATATCCTCGTCACCGAGATCGGTCTGGCAGACTTGCGCGGCCTGGCGCCACGTGAGCGGGCACGAGTCATCATTGATAACTGCGTGCACCCTGATTACCGGGACGCCCTGAACAACTACTTCACCGCTGCCTGTGCGATAGGCGGCCACACGCCACATATCCTGCGCGAAGCACTGAGCTGGCACATCAACCTGGAAGAAACCGGGCACATGCTGAAGGCTTGATTGGTACAGATCAGGGCTGATGCAAATACAGTTTCATCAGCCCACGATTGCCACTGAGTATTTTTCAAAAAACTGTACTGCTGTACTGGTCATTTCCTACCGAAAAATCCCACACCCCCCTCTCAAAACATCTATTTCGCACTGTTTAAGTGCGCACAGGTACAGTTGCCCCATTTCCGTACAGTACAGCCCCTATAAACAGTTAACTGGCCCCTCACAATACAAGTGAACTGTATCTAGAGAGTCTTGCGCGGGAGGAGGATCATTGGCATCAGTTAAACCACTACCTAATCCCGCCACAAGCGGAAGGATGTCATCATGGAACGTACACTCAGTTCCGATCTGTTCTTCGAAGAAAAAGCTGTAAACACCCAGGCTTCCCTGCCTCTGCGCGTTATCGCTAACCTGATGTTGTGGCAGCGCCGCATCTCCAGCCGCCATCAGCTGGCTCGTCTGGATTCGCGTCTGTTGGCTGACGCCGGTATCAGCGAAGCTCAACGTTACGAAGAGCTGAGCAAGCCGTTCTGGCGCTAATTAGCGTCCGCTGGCCCTGACCCGCCGGGTCCACCGCCAGCACCCCGAATTGTTGTAGCAGAACCCGCCCCGGGTAACCGGAGGCGGGTTTTGTTGTTTCTGGGACTTAAATTTCGGACTGCGCACAGAAGGCTTTTAAAGCGACAGGTACAGTTAAAAAAACAAAACAGTTAACCAGTACAATTTAGCCTTAGTGTATCTGTATTGATAAGCCTGACCCGCCCAACATGGTGTTCCAGAACCTCACGAAAGGCTCTAGCCATGACCTCGGACACTCTCGTCGCACAACCACGCCGGCCGTTTTTTAAACGCGCTTTACTCCAGACAGCTTCGGCCCTGGCTCAATGGATGCAGCGTGCCCATACACGGCGCCAGCTTGCCCAACTGGATCCTCGGGAATTGTCCGACGCGGGTATCAGCCACAGCGACCGCATGGCGGAACTGTCCAAACCCTTCTGGCGTGAGTAATCCGGCCAATGGACTATCCGAACGGATAAGCGGCAGCTTAATATCCTGTCATCACGTGGCGAACCCTGTAGAACGGGCGTCTGATGCCCAATGGCAACAACGTCCTGCTTTAAACAGGAGTGGCTGTTCGCCACCTTTTTTCGTTCATTATTGGAGTCACCCCCCATGTCCCGTCTTCGCCTGTTGAGTGCCGCTGCCCTGTTAACCCTGGCTGCCAATGCCAATGCAACTAGCCTGATCATGACCACGGATTCGATTGTCAGCGCGCTGAAAGCCACTTCCGACGCCAGCTCCGATGCAACCTCTTCCCTGCGTGACAACAAAGTCGTACGCGCTGCCCGTGACGACGCTGCCAGCTTTGTGGCCAGCGAAGGTGCCATTCGCGGCGTGAAACTGGAAAGCGCCTTGGCACAGATCCGCCAACAGGCTCCACAACTGAACACGGCCACTGACGCTCAGTTGGCCCAGGCCATCCTGGCCATCTGACCGCAGGTCGGAACGAAGGGGGCGCCAGCCGCTCCCTGATTCGGCGCCGCTGGCTCTCGCCCGGGCATTACGCTAGCCTTGGCGCTCGTTTTCAGTTGTCGAGTCCCATGGCTTTTTCATACCGCCTGTTGATCGTTCCCCTATTGTTTTCTGCTTGCTGGTCGGCATCGGCCCTGGCCTTTGACCTGTCCACCCAGAGCGTCGTTGTCAGTGCGTATGCCACCAGTAAAGTGACCTCTGCACCGTTCGACCATAAACTGATACTGGCCGCCCAGGATGACGCTGCCGCTTTCATTGCCACTGACGGCCAATGGCGGGGAGCCCGACTGGAATCAGCGCTGGACTATCTGCGTCGCACCCAGCCAAAACTTAACGCCAGTGACCTTGAACTGGCCCAGGCAATTCTCGTCCAATAACCATCTTCATGTTTCGGAGTCACCCCATGCGTAGATCGCTGATCGCCGCCGCCCTCGGCCTGCTGCTGTTGACCGATGTGGCCCAGGCGCAAACCCTGAAGGCCACCAGTAACATCATTGTTCGTGCCTTTGGCCGCACCATTGATTTCACCTCAGACACCACCACCTCGATCCGTGACTCCAAAGTCGTGCGCGAAGCCCACGACGACGCCGCCAGTTTCGTCGCCACCAACGGCGATATCCGCGGTGCCCAACTGGAAGCGGCCTTCGATACCCTGCGTACCCGTGTGCCCGAAGCCCGCGACGCCAGTGATCAGGTCCTCGCCGAAGCCATCCTCGCACTGTGAGGCGTCTCGCGGCCTGGCTCCTCGCCGGGACTGTGCTGCTGTGCGCCGGCGCAGCCCAGGCCAGCCTGCAACTGCGGCTCAAGACCGATGGTTTGAGCCCTGCCGAACAGCAGGCCAGCCAGGCATTGCTTGATGAAGCCATGCAATCCTTGCCACCGCGCTTCATCGAGCAGTTGGACCGGCGCATCGACGTCGGCTGGACCGACAACATGCCCGCAAACGCTTACGGCCAGGCTTCGCTGGTGTCCGAACTGGACCTGAATCGCAACCTGCTGGCCAGCCTCACCGACGGCAGTGCCGCGACTAAACAGACCAACCGCCCCCACGGCACCGTGCGCCGGGAAATGCTCGCCACCGTGCTGCATGAGCTGACCCACATCTACGACCGCGCTCGCCTGTGGTCCAGCGCCGACCGCGCGCTGATCCAGCGTTGCAGCCGACAGAACAACATCACCGGCCTGATCGGCTTGCCCGATCAATGCCGGGGCCAAAATGACCGCCGCTTCACCCTCAGCGATGACCCACGCCTGCTGGATCTCGCCGGCTGGCCGCAATATGTCGGCCGCCGTGGCGAACGCGAACAGAACAACCACCAAGTCGCGCGCAGCCCGGACATCTACGAAACTACCAGCCCTCTGGAGTTCGTTGCGGTCAATATGGAGTACTTCCTCCTTGACCCGAGCTACGCCTGTCGCCGCCCCGCGCTGTACCGCTATTACCAGGAACACTTCGGCTGGGCTCCGCCGGCCAAGGACACCTGTGCCAAGACCTTTGCCTTTCTCAATGCCGGTAACGACTTCGCCAAGACACCGCTGGGCCAGGTCGACCCGGAGCGGGTCTACGAAATCGATTACCTGCTGGCCGAAGCCAACCAGAACCTG
The DNA here is from genome assembly GCF_009724245.1 of Pseudomonas spelaei. GTDB lineage: Bacteria > Pseudomonadota > Gammaproteobacteria > Pseudomonadales > Pseudomonadaceae > Aquipseudomonas > Aquipseudomonas spelaei. Next base: position 11,837 of record NZ_WNNK01000033.1, read on the forward strand.
GTGAGCCGCTGGGGCCACAGCATGTTGCGCCTGGTGATCTGCGCGCCTGGCCGGCCCCGCGGTCCGGATTGTCGGCTGGATCTGGACCAACACTTGGTGTTGTCCTACCGCGCCTTCGTCGGTGACGTACAGCTGTCGAGCTGGGATGGCCTGGTAGGCAAGTACCCCTCACGATTGTTCGTGTTGCCGCTGGCCCAAGTGATCGACGAATACACCAAGACCGAATTGCGCAGCCTGGCCTCGGTACCGCTGATCCTGACGCGCCAGGAGATCAACGACACCGTCGAACACGCCGCCGAGATGCACTGGAGCTACGACGGCAATTACTTCTTCCTCTCCAACAACTGCGCGGTGGAGGGCCTGAAACTGTTACGCAGCGGCAGCGCCAACCCGCAACTGACCGGCCTGGACAACATCACCCCCAACGGTTTACTGGAGGTGCTCAAGGGCCGGGGCCTGGCCGATACCAGCGTACTGGACGACCCGAAAAGGGCGTTGCGCCTGGGCTATCACTTCGATTCCTTCCGCGAACGCTACCAGGCGATGTTCGAGGTGCTGAAGAAGCATCTGCCAATCAAGCAATCCCAAGTTGAAGACTGGCTGGCACTAAGCGCCGAAGAGCGACGTCCATGGTTCGATCAGGCCGACCTGCGCACCAGCGCCGCCTTGTTGCTGCTGGAGCAGGCGAGCTTCCGCCGGCAACTGATGCTGGCTCAGGATGAGGTCAAGCAACGCTACCTCGGTGCCCGGGAGCTGAAGAACGGCGGGATGGACAAGGCCAATGCCACCTTGCAGCAGATTCTCGCCAACAGCGGCTTCCTCAGCCGTCCGGCAGAATTGCTCGGCAGCAGTGGTTACGGCCTGCCGCAGCCCGCCGAATCGCAACGCCTGGAATCGGAAAGCGCCTCGCGCCAGAAGCAGTTGCAGTCGCTGACCGGCGATCTGGATAAAGAGGTGAGGGCGCTGCTTGATCCGTCCCGTGCCGAGCAGATTGCCGCGAGCGAAGCCAATCTCAAGCAACTGGGTGAACACTTGCGTGCGCTGCACAAAGCGGCCGGTGGATTGGAATTGCCTTAAAAGCATCGCGGGCAAGTCGCACCGCCGCTCCCACATTTGACCATCTACAGCGCCTCGCCATCCTCCTCCGGCAACTGCTCATCCAGATGCAACCACGGCAATCGGTTTTCCACCCAGATATGCCGATCTGCCGGCGCCCACTCAGGGTGATCCAGCGTCGCGATGGTCACATCAATGCTTTCCGGGCTCAGTTGCGTCACCAATGCCAACTGCGCCCCACAGTTCCCGCAGAAATACCGTGTGCACGTCGCTGAAGATTCGTACTGCGCAGGCTGCCCCGTGATCCAGGCGAACGCTGAACGGGGCAGGGTGATCCAGGTCGTCACCAGCCCGCCACTGACGCGCCGACAAACCGAACAGTGACAATGGGCAATGTCCACCAACGGTCCATCGAACCGGTAACGCACGCCGCCACAATGGCAACCACCTACGTGTTGCTCGCTCATTTCCCACCTCCATGGGCCATCAATCCGTCAGATTACTCCCCGTCGCCTGTTTATTCAGCGAAAGCTGGCTGAAAGCTTCCAGGTCTAGGATCGCCCACCACTGCCGGCAACAGACCGGTTGTTAACAACAACAATGGTGATTCCCGATGTCCGCTCGTACCCGCCTGTTTGCCCCGACTCCACCCGTACGCCTCGCGTTTTTCGTTCTGCGCTGACCCCTACCGGTTCGCCATTCCCTAGCCGCGCTACGCCTGGAGTATTCCTATGCTGACTTTCCTTGGCTTTGCCATGGTCATCACGTTCATGTTCCTGATCATGACCAAGCGCCTGTCCGCGCTGATCGCCCTGATCATTGTTCCGATTCTGTTTGCGCTGTTCGGCGGTTTTGCACCGAAGATCGGCCCGATGATGCTCGAAGGCATCACCAAGCTCGCGCCGACCGGCGTGATGCTGATGTTTGCCATCCTCTATTTTGCCTTGATGATCGACTCCGGCCTGTTCGACCCGGCCGTGCGCAAGATCCTCAAGCTGGTCAAGGGCGACCCGCTGAAAGTCTCGGTCGGTACGGCCGTGCTGGCACTCGTCGTATCCCTGGACGGTGACGGCGCCACCACCTACATGATCTGCGTGGCCGCCATGCTGCCGCTGTACCAGCGCATCGGTATGAGCCCGCGGATCATGGCCGGTTTGATCATCCTCGCCGGCGGCGTGATGAACATGACCCCTTGGGGCGGCCCGACCGCCCGGGCTGCCAGCGCATTGCATGTGGACCCGTCGGACATTTTCGTACCGATGATTCCGGCAATGGCGGCCGGTGTAGTGGCGATCCTGGTGATTGCCTACATGTACGGCAAGCGCGAACGTGCGCGTCTCGGTGAGCTGCACCTGCAAGGCGATGAAATCGACCACAGCGAAATCAGCGTCTCGCAATACCCGGACGCCCGTCGTCCGAAGCTGATCTGGTTCAACGGTGCCCTGACCTTCGCCCTGATGTGCACCTTGATCGCCGGCCTGTTGCCGCTGCCGGTGCTGTTCATGGTGGCCTTCAGTATCGCGATGATCGTCAACTATCCGTGCCTGCAACAGCAGAAAGACCGCGTCGCCGCCCACGCCGGCAGCGTATTGGCAGTGGTCGGGCTGATCTTCGCCGCCGGTATCTTCACCGGCATCCTGTCGGGCACCGGCATGGTCGACGCCATGTCCAAGAGCCTGCTGGCGGTTATCCCTGAAGCGCTGGGCCCGTACCTGGCAGTGATTACCGCGCTGGTGAGCATGCCGTTCACCTTCTTCATGTCCAACGATGCCTTCTACTACGGCGTATTGCCGGTACTGGCCGAAGCCGCCAGCCACTATGGCATCACCGCCGTGGAAATGGCCCGTGCCTCGATCGTTGGGCAACCCGTACACTTGTTGAGCCCGCTGGTGCCTTCGACCTACCTGCTGGTGGCCCTGGCCGGTATCGAATTTGGCGATCACCAACGCTTTACCCTCAAGTGGGCAGTGCTGGTGTGCCTGTGCATAATGGTCGCCGCGTTGCTGATGGGGATTTTTCCGCTGTTCAGCACTCTATAATCGTACCGACTCACCGCGCGGCGCTTCAGCTGGCGCGGTTTAACACTTGCTCAAAGGAATACACATGGAATGGCTGACCAATCCGGAAATCTGGATTGCCTTCTTCACCCTGACGGCCCTCGAGATCGTCCTGGGCATCGATAACATCATCATGATTTCGATCCTGGTCAGCCGCATGCCCAAGCATATGCAGGCGCGTACCCGGATTTTCGGCCTGGCCCTGGCCATGATCACGCGAATCCTGTTGCTGCTGTCGATTACCTGGGTCATGCAATTGACCGCCGATCTGTTCGTGGTCTTTGGCCAGGGCATTTCCGGTCGCGACATGATTCTGTTCTTCGGTGGCCTGTTCCTGCTGTGGAAAAGCTCCCAGGAGATGTATCACGCCCTGGAAGGTGAAGACGAAACCCAAGACGAGCCGAAAGGCGCCGGTGGCAAATTCATCTACACCATCATCCAGATCGCGATCATCGACATCGTGTTCTCCCTGGACTCGGTCATCACCGCCGTCGGCATGGTGTCCCACGTTCCGGTGATGGTGGCCGCAATCGTCGTCGCCGTACTGGTGATGATGCTGGCTGCGGGCACCATCAGCGAATTCATCGACAAACACCCGTCGCTGAAGATGCTGGCGCTGTCGTTCCTGCTGGTGGTGGGTACCGTGCTGATCGCTGAAGCCTTCGACGTGCACGTGCCAAAAGGCTACGTCTACTTCGCCATGGCTTTCTCCCTGGCGGTGGAAGCGGTGAACATCAAGATGCGCACCGCCATCGCGAAAAAGAAGAAACAGCAGGACCCTGTGAAACTGCGCAAGGACATTCCGGGCCAATAAGCTTGACCCGCTGCTGAAAGGGGCTCTCGAGCCTAATGCCGTTCAGTTAAGGAATGGAGATCCAGCAACCGAAGCAGATTCAGTGTGGGAGCTGGCTTGCCTGCGATGCAGACACCTCGATACTTCAGGTATACCGAGTTGATCCAATCGCAGGCAAGCCAGCTCCCACATTTGTTCTTCTCTGCCTTGAGCATTGCGTTCACTTAACTGACCAGCATTAGGCTCTCGAGCCCCTTTTTTTCATCTGCAAAAAGCTGATTTCATGACAGTTTTGTTTCAATCCCGTCTTTAGCTATGCGATGCTGGCGCAGAGCCCATTCGCCAACTACAGCTTAAGTACAAGACGTAGAACAGCACGCGGCACTATTACTTGCCCCGATGGGGCACGACTCAATACAGGGGGCCGAGCATGCTGACCCTGCTCAATCTGCTTTCCGCCGTGACTCTGTTGATCTGGGGCACGCACATTGTCCGGACCGGCATCCTGCGGGTTTACGGCTCCAACTTGCGCCAAGTCATCGGGCAGAACATGTCCAAGCGCTGGCTGGCGTTTATCGCCGGCATCCTCGTGACGGCCATGGTGCAAAGCAGCAACGCCACGGCGATGCTGGTGACCTCCTTTGTCGGCCAGGGCCTGATGGGGCTGATGCCCGCCCTGGCAACCATGCTGGGTGCCGACGTCGGAACCGCGCTGATGGCCCGGGTGCTGACGTTAGACTTATCCTGGCTGTCGCCGCTGCTGATTTTTCTTGGGGTGATTTTCTTCCTGTCGCGCAAACAGACCCGCGCCGGGCAGATGGGGCGCGTCGGTATTGGCCTGGGCCTGATCATCCTCGCGCTGCAATTGATCGTCGAAGCCGCCGGCCCCATTACCCATGCACAGGGCGTCAAAGTCCTGTTCGCCTCACTGACCGGCGATATCTTGCTCGACGCCTTGATCGGCGCGCTGTTCGCAATGATTTCCTACTCCAGCCTGGCCGCTGTCCTGCTGACCGCCACCCTGGCCGGCGCCGGTGTGATCGGCCTGCACGTGGCCATCGGCCTGGTGATCGGTGCCAACATCGGCAGCGGTGTACTGGCCTTTCTCAGCACCAGCATGCAGAACGCCGCCGGTCGCCAGGTGGCCCTGGGCAGCTTGCTGTACAAGCTGATCGGCTTACTGCTGATCATCCCGGTCCTCGATCCGCTGGTGAAGTGGATGGACAGCCTCGACTACAGCCCCCAAGGCATGGTGATCTCCTTCCACCTGCTCTATAACGTCACCCGCTGCCTGATCCTGTTGCCCACTATCGGCCCGATGGCCCGCCTGTGCGCCTGGCTACTGCCGGAGCGTGAAGAGGTCAACGGCCTGGCCAAGCCGCGTCATCTGGATCTAACAGCACTGGCCACCCCGAGCCTGGCGCTGGCCAATGCGGCCCGCGAAACCCTGCGCCTGGGGGACCTGATCGACAACATGCTCACCGCAATGCTGGAGGTGCTACGGGGCAAACAGACCGCCATCACCCAGGAAATACGCAGCTTGAGCGACGACGTCGAGGCGCTCTACAGCGCCATCAAACTTTACCTCGCACAAATGCCTCGCGAAGACCTCAGCGAGCAAGATAGCCGCCGCTGGGCCGAGATCATCGAACTGTCGATCAACCTGAAACTGGCCGGCGACCTGATCGAACGCATGCTGCGCAAGGTCCAGCAGCAAAAGACTTCCCAACGCCGCTCTTTCTCCGAAGTCGGCCTGGAAGAACTGGCCGGCCTGCAAAGCCAACTGATCGCCAACTTGCGCCTGGGCCTCTCGGTGTTCCTCAGTGCCGACCCGGAAAGTGCCCGGCAACTGCTGCGGGAAAAACGCCGCTTCCGCGCCCAGGAGCGGCGCCTGGCCCATGCCCACGTCAGCCGTTTGCAGCGCAAGATTGTACAAAGCCTGGAGACCAGTTCCCTGCACCTGGAGCTGATTGCCGACATGAAACGTCTGAACTCGCTGTTTTGCAGCAGCGCCTATGTGGTGCTGGAAACCTCCGAAACCGGAGCGCTGGGCGCAGACAATATTGCCGACATCACACATTCGCCCTGAACGTCCGGCAGACACAGAAGTCAGTTATAGCTGACGGGAGAAACACACTCTCTGCCAGGGAACCTGCTTATGCGTCGCCTGCTACTCGCCTGCCTGCTGATGGGCTCGGCACACTCTTTTGCCTTTGATCGCCTGCAGGTCGAAGGCTATACGCTGCCCAACGGCCTGCAACTGCTACTCAAACCGGGCACCGAGCGCGGGCATGTTGCCATTCGCCTGGCGGTGGGGGTGGGCCTGGATGACTTCGGTTGCCAGGACAAGGAACTGCCGCACCTGCTGGAACACCTGTTGTTCAGCGGCATCGACGGTGGCGGCGAAGGCGCCCTGGAAGAGCGAATGCAAGCCTTGGGTGGAGAATGGAACGCCTACACCAGCAATGCCGACACCACCTTCGTCATCGAAGCCCCCGCACAGAACCAGCGCAAGGTGCTGGACCTGCTGCTGGCAATCCTGACCCGCACCGAGTTGACCGATGCGGCAGTCACCGCCGCCAAGCAAGTCGTAGAGCGCGAAGACGGCGGCCACTATTCACACTTGCAACGCCTGCTGGATCGTCAGGACCTGGGCCACAGCGCCAGCAACCAGTTGGCAGTGGAACTGGGCCTCAAATGTGCCGAGCGTGCCGACGTTGACCACCTGACCCGCACCCAACTGGAAAAGCTGCGCCAGGATTGGTACGCCCCCAACAACATGACCCTGATCATGGTTGGCGACCTCGACAAACTGCTCCCGGCCTATCTGGAGCGCACCTATGGCCAGCTTGATCCGGTTGACCCCACCGAGCATCGGCCCCTCCCGGAAATCCAACACGCGGCCGCCACACGTCGCGATCTGATTCACGGCTGGGTCGGTGACGGTGCCAAGCTGCACTGGCTGTTCCCCGAGCCGGTACTGGATGACCAGCACGATGAAACCTACGACCTGCTCAAGGACTACCTGGATTGGGCGCTGTATCGTCAGCTACGGCTCGAACACAGTTTGTCCTACGGCCCCTGGAGCGAGCGGGAGGTGCTGGGCGGTGTCGGTTTCCTGAGCCTCAATGCCGACCTTGATCGGGAAAACCTGCCCGAGGCCGAACAGGTACTGCAAACGCTCAGGGCTCAATTGCTCAAAGACGGCCTCGACCCGGCCACGTTCGCCCGCCTGCAACAGGCCGCTATCGCTCGCCAGGCTTGGGCGGTGCAAGGCAACAGTGCGCTGGCCGACTATTACTGGAGCGCCTCGGGCGACTACGTCGACGGGCACTTCAGCGATCCGGTCAAGCGCATCAAGGCCGTTAGCCTTGAGCAAACCAACCAGGCCATGCGCCAAGTCTTCAAGCAGCCCGGCTACTGGCGCATCGAGAAACCCTTGTTCACTTACGACGCCCTGAGCTGGATCGCAGGCGGCATGCTAGTGCTGATTACGCTTGTGTTACTCGGCATCCGCCGTTATCGCAAAGGGATTGCGTAATGAGGCCCCGATAAAACGGCTAAGACGTTATTCTGTCTGGGATTTTTTCCTACAAAGACTGTGAACCGCCGAATGCCGACCCTGACCCATTACATCCAGCGCATCCTGGAACTGATAAAGCGCTACCCAGGGGTGATTGCGCTCGGCGGTTTTATCTCGGGTGTGGGCAGCTTCATTCTGGTGGATCGCCAGCAGGGCATGGCCAGTTGGATTGCAATCATCATGCTGGTGAGCTGGTTATGGCTGATGCTGGAGAACAGCTTCACCCAGCTGTTCAGCAAAGTCTTCAAGCGGGAAATCCCCGAGCCGTTGCTGCGTTACGCCACGCAGATGATTCACCAGGAAAGCCTGTTTTTTGTCCTGCCGTTCTTCTTCGTCACCACCGCCTGGAACAGCGGCCAATCGGTTTTCACAGGCCTGTTGGGGGCGGCGGCGCTGGTCTCGATCACCGACCCGCTGTATTACAAATGGCTGGCGCCCAAGCGCTCACTGTTTCTGGCCCTGCACACGTTGACTCTGTTTGCGGCCCTGCTCACTGCGTTGCCGATCATCCTGCACCTGACCACCGCCCAAAGTTACAAGTTGGCGCTCGGGGTGGCGATGGCGTTGTCGATTCCGAGCCTGGCCGTGAGCTTGCCCCTGCGTAGCGTACGCGGTTGGGTGATGTTGCTGGCCGTGACCGCCGCGATCGGTTGCGCCGGCTGGTTCCTGCGCAGTTGGGTCCCGCCCGCGACCCTGTGGATGACCGAAGTGGCCATCAGCACCCAATTGCAGGACCGTACCCCTGGTGACGATCTAAAAGAAGTCAGCGCCAGCCAACTGCGCAGCAGCGGCCTGTATGCGTACACCGCGATCAATGCGCCGCGCGGCCTGGATGAGCGGATCTACCACGTCTGGAAATTCAACGGCACGGAGGTTGACCGCATTGCCTTGGATATCCACGGTGGGCGCAAGGAAGGCTATCGAGCCTGGACCCACAAGCAAAACTTCCCACCCGACGCAGTAGGGCGCTGGCAAGTACAGGTGCTGACCGAAGATGGGCAAGTGATCGGCGTGCTGCGCTTCAAGGTGACTGACGCGACGACGACAGACGCGCCAAAGTAGTCTGGATCGTGCTATTACGTAGGAACTGTGTAGTTGCCAAACAAGCTCGGAGCTTATGACTAGCAGCACAACCGCCGGTAACGCCCATTTGGACACCTCCGCCCACCCTGCGCAGCTCAGGGTTACGGGGGATTGGACCCTGGCCCACTACAGCAACCTGAAGAAACTGTCCGAAACCCTCGATGGCCAATATGACGCCAGCACTCACATCGACCTGAACGGCTTGGGTGCCTTGGACACTGCTGGCGCTTCGCTGCTGGTGGAATTGCTCGGCCCCGAGCGCCTCGAGCAATCGGCCGAACACACCGACTGCAGCCTTTCCATCGCTGATCGGGCGCTACTCAAAACCGTCTACCGCTCCTTGAACGATTTCTGCGTACCCATCAAAGAGCCTGAAGAAGCCGCCGGCATTCAAGTGCTGGCACGCATCGGCCGGGCGGTGGATACCGTCTGGCAAGACGCAATGAAACTGCTGGGTTTTATCGGCCTGATCCTGGAAACCTTCGCCCGCGGCGTATTCCGGCCCAAACGCTGGCGCCTGACGCCGATGGTTGCCCATATCGAACAAACCGGCCTCGACGCCGCGCCCATTGTTGCCTTGCTGACCTTTCTGGTGGGCGCCGTGGTGGCATTTCTCGGGGCCACGGTGCTGGCCAGTTTCGGCGCGAGCATTTTCACCGTGGACCTGGTGGCGTTCTCGTTCCTGCGGGAGTTCGGGGTATTGCTCACCGCGATCCTGATGGCCGGCCGTACCGCCAGTGCCTTCACCGCACAAATCGGCTCGATGAAGGCCAACGAAGAAATCGACGCTATCCGCACCCTGGGCCTGGACCCAATGGAACTGCTGGTGCTGCCCAGAGTACTGGCGCTGCTGGTGGCGCTGCCGATGCTGACGTTCCTGGCCATGCTCTCGGGGATTATCGGTGGTGGCGTGGTCTGCGCCGTGGCCCTGGATATTTCACCGGCGATGTTCCTCTCGCTGCTGCAATCGGACATTGGCGTTCAACACTTCCTGGTGGGCATGGTCAAGGCGCCGATCTTTGCCTTTCTGATTGCCGCCATTGGTTGCCTGGAAGGCTTCAAGGTCAGCGGCAGTGCCGAGTCGGTGGGTGCTCATACCACCTCCAGCGTGGTGCAGTCGATTTTCGTGGTGATCGTGCTCGATGCGGTCGCGGCTTTATTCTTCATGGAGATGGGCTGGTGAGTCGCGCAACCCGTGTGCCTGCCGAGGCGGTGATCGAAGTCCGTGGCCTGTGCAACCGTTTCGGTGCCCAGAGCGTCCACGAGAACCTCGACCTGGATTTATACAAGGGTGAGATCCTGGCCGTGGTCGGCGGGTCCGGCAGCGGCAAGTCGGTGCTGTTGCGCAGCATCATCGGCCTGCGCCGGCCCAGCGAAGGCGAGGTGCGGGTGTTTGGGCAAAACCTGCCCAGTCTTTCGGAGCACGAGCGGTCGTTGGTGGAACGGCGCTTCGGCGTGCTGTTCCAGAAGGGCGCATTGTTTTCCTCGCTGACAGTCACCGAAAACGTCGCCTTGCCACTGATCGAACATGCCGGCCTCAGCCGTCCCGACGCCGAGCACCTGGCGGCAGTGAAGCTGGCCTTGGCCGGCTTGCCACTCTCGGCCGCCGACAAGTACCCGGCCTCACTCTCCGGCGGGATGATCAAGCGCGCAGCACTGGCGCGAGCACTGGCGCTGGACCCGGACATCCTGTTTCTCGATGAACCGACCGCCGGGTTGGACCCGATTGGCGCAGCGCAATTTGACCAATTGATCCTGACCCTGCGCGATGCGTTGGGCCTGAGTGTGTTCCTGGTCACCCATGACCTCGACACGCTGTACACCATCACCGACCGAGTGGCGGTGCTGGCGCAGAAAAAAGTGCTGGTGGCAGGTCCCATCGATGTCGTCTCGGAAACGGACGACGCCTGGATTCACGAGTACTTCCATGGCCCACGCGGCCGCGCGGCATTGGATGCCGCTAAACAGCTCAACGAGGTATGACATGGAAACCCGAGCCCATCATGTGATGATCGGCCTGTTCAGCGTGCTGGTGGTGGTCGGCGCGATGCTGTTCGGCCTGTGGCTGGCCAAGTCCAGCGTCGACAGCGCCTTCCAGGATTACGAAGTGATCTTCAACGAGGCGGTCAGCGGCCTGTCCCAGGGCAGCTCGGTGCAGTACAGCGGGATCAAGGTCGGTGATGTCACCAGCCTGCGCCTGGACCCCAAGGACCCGCGTCGGGTACTGGCACGCATCCGCCTGACCGGGCAAACACCGATCAAGGAAGACACCCAGGCCAAGTTGGCACTGACCGGTATCACCGGTACCTCGATCATCCAGCTCAGCGGCGGCACGCCACAAAGCCCGGAACTCAAGGGCAAGGATGGCGAGCTGCCGCAAATCATCGCCTCGCCATCGCCAATTGCGCGCCTGTTGAATAACAGCAACGACCTGATGACCAGCATCAACCTGCTGTTGCACAACGCCAACCGCATGTTCTCCCGGGACAACGTCGACCGGCTCAGCAAGACCCTGGACAACCTGCAACAAACCACCGGGGCGATTGCCGATCAGCGCGGCGACATCAAGGTTGTCATGCAGCAACTGATGCAGGTCAGCAAGCAGGCCAGTGCCACGCTGGAGCAGACCACCGCCCTGATGCGTAACGCCAACGGCCTGCTCAGCGAGCAGGGCAAGCAAGTGTTCGGCAGCGCCGAACAGGCCATGCAGTCCCTGGAACAAAGCACCGCGACCATCAATGCCTTGCTGACCGACAACAAGGACTCCCTGAACAGCGGCATGCAGGGCCTCAACGAACTGGCCCCGGCCGTGCGCGAACTGCGCGATACCCTGGGTTCGCTGCGGGCCATTTCCCGGCGCCTGGAGGCTAACCCCAGCGGTTATCTGCTGGGCAGCGACAAGAACAAGGAGTTCACGCCATGAAGCGTGCTTACCGCGTCATCGCCCCTGTCGCCCTGGCCTTGGTCAGCGCCTGCTCGATCTTGCCCAAGGCCGACCCATCGGACGTCTACCGCTTGCCTTCGGCCCAGGTCACCGCCCATGGCTCGCCCGTGTCCTGGTCGTTGCGCCTGGCCAAGCCGCAGAGCAGCGAATTCCTCGACAGCCCACGCATTGCCGTGGTGCCTCAGGGCGACTTGATCAGCAGCTATGCCCATTCACGCTGGAGCGATCCGGCGCCGGTGCTGTTGCGTAATCGTCTGCTGGACGGGTTCCAGCGGGATGGGCGAGTGACGCTGCTCAGTACCGACGAGACTAACTTGCAGGCCGACTTTGAGCTGGGCGGGCAGTTGCAGGCCTTCCAGAGTGAGTACCGGGGTGGGGCGGTCGAGGTGGTGATTCGTTTCGATGCACGACTGGTGCGGGTCGGTGATCAGCGGATTATTGCCAGCCGGCGGTTTGAAGTGCGCCAGCCCGTGAGTGATACCAAAGTCCCGGCGGTGGTTGTGGGATTTGGTCAGGCTGGGGATGCACTGAACAAACAGGTGGTGGATTGGGTGGTGGGGCAGGGCAATACAGCGCCGAAACGCTGAGGGCCCTTTCGCGAGCAAGCCCGCTCCCACATTTTGATTTGTGAACACATTCAAATGTGGGAGCTGGCTTGCCTGCGATAGCAATTTAAGCCTTAACCGAAGAACCAATAGCAGACGGCAATAGCCGCCACGACACCGGCAAACTCCGCCAACAACGCACACCCAACCGCGTGCCGCGCCCGCTGAATGCCCACCGACCCAAAGTACACCGCCAACACATAGAACGTGGTCTCGGTACTGCCCTGAATCGTAGCCGCCACCAACGCCGGGAAGCTATCCACGCCCTGGGTCTGCATGGTCTCAATCAGCATCGCCCGCGCCGCACTGCCCGAGAACGGCTTGACCATTGCCGTCGGCAACGCATCGACGAAGCGAGTGTCCATGCCGGTCCAGGCCACCACATGGCGAATCCCTTCCAGGCCAAAGTCCAGCGCGCCGGAAGCCCGCAACACACCCACCGCACAGAGCATCGCCACCAGATAAGGCAGCAGGTTCTTTGCAACGTCGAAACCTTCTTTGGCACCTTCGACGAACGCTTCGTAGACCTTCACCTTGCGCAGCGCACCGATCACCAGAAACAACATGATCAGGCCAAACAGCGTCAGGTTACCGAGGATCGATGACAAGCCAGCCAGGGCCGTGGCCGACAGCGTCGCCAGCAACGCCATGAAACCACCCAGCACCAATGCACCCGGAATCAAATAGGCCAGCACCACCGGATCCCACAGCCGCAGACGCTGCATGACGGCCACCGATAACAGGCCCACCAGGGTCGAGGCGCTGGTGGCCAGCAGGATCGGCAGGAATACCAGCGTCGGATCAGCCGCGCCTTGCTGGGCGCGATACATGAAGATGGTCACCGGCAGCAAGGTCAGTGAGGACGCGTTAAGCACCAGGAACAGGATTTGTGCATTGCTGGCGGTGTTGGGAATGGGGTTGAGCTCTTGCAGCGCCTTCATGGCTTTGAGGCCGATAGGCGTGGCGGCGTTGTCCAGGCCCAGGCCGTTGGCGGCAAAGTTCAGGGTGATCAAGCCGATGGCCGGGTGGCCGGCAGGTACTTCCGGCATCAGGCGACGAAACAACGGACCCAGGGCCTTGGCCAGCCAGTCGACGATCCCGGCTTTCTCGGCGATACGCAGAAAGCCCAGCCATAAAGTCAGGGTGCCAAACAACAGCACCATCACTTCCACCGACAACTTGGCCATGGCGAAAATGCTTTCCACCATCGCCGCAAAGATCCCGGCGTTACCGCCAATCAGCCATTGCGCCAGTGCTGACACCATTGCCACGACAAAGAAGCCAAGCCACAGGCCATTGAGCATCAGTTAAATCCCCCGAAAGATGGGGCGAATGATAGCGGGGCTGGCAGAAACGACAAACCCCGGATTTCCCGGGGTTTGTTCAGGTCACGCAGGCATCGCGTTATCAGCCGCGAGTGGTCTCGCCGGCTGGCAGCACTTGCTTGGTGCGCCAGTGTGGCAGGGAGTTCCAGTAGCGCTCGCCCTTGGCATCATCGTACATGCCTTCCCAGCGCGAGATGACCAGCACCGCCAGGGCGTTGCCGATCACGTTCAGGGCGGTACGAGCCATGTCCATGATGCGGTCGACACCGGCGATGAAGGCCAGGCCTTCCAGCGGAATGCCCACGCTGCCCAAGGTCGCCAGCAGCACCACGAAGGACACACCCGGAACGCCGGCGATGCCTTTGGAGGTAACCATCAGGGTCAGCACCAGCATCAGTTGCTGGCCAATCGACAGATCGATGCCATACAACTGCGCGATAAAGATCGCAGCGATGCTCTGATACAGGGTCGAACCGTCAAGGTTGAACGAGTAGCCGGTAGGCACCACGAAGCTACAGATAGCCTTCGGCGCGCCGTAGGCTTCCATCTTCTCGATCACGCGCGGCAACACGGTTTCGGAGCTGGCAGTGGAGTAGGCCAGAACCAGCTCATCCTTGAAGATGCGCATCAGCTTGATGATCGAGAAGCCAAACAGGCGAGCGATCAAGCCCAGAACCGCAAAGGCGAAGAACAGGATGGCGACGTAAACCAGAATCACCAACTTGGCCAGCGGCAGCAAGGAGGCGAAGCCGAAGTTGGCGACGGTCACCGCGATCAGCGCGAATACACCAATCGGGGCGTACTTCATGATCATGTGGGTGACTTTGAACATGCTCTCGGACACGCCCTGGAACATTGTGACCAGAGGCTCGCGCAGTTCGGGCTTGAGGCTCGACAAGCCAAGTCCGAACAGCACGGAGAAGAAGATAATCGGCAGCATGTCGCCACGAGCGACGGCGGCAAAGATGTTCGACGGGATCAGGTTGAGGATGGTCTCGATGAACGCATGTTCATGCTGAACCTCGGCGGCGGTCGCCTGGTACTTGGAAATATCGACGGTACCCAAGGTACTCATGTCGATACCGGCACCGGGGTGGAACAGGTTGGCCAACAACAAACCGACCACGATGGCGATAGTGGTGACGACTTCGAAGTAAAGGATGGTTTTTACACCGATCCGACCGAGCTTTTTCGCATCACCGACACCCGCGATTCCGACAATCAGCGACGAAATCACGATCGGGATAACAATCATCTTGATCAGGCGGATAAAGATATCGCCGGCGGGCTGCAAGACGTTGCTGATCCACCAGGCCTTTTCAGCACTGAAATGGTTAAGCACCGCACCGATTGCAATCCCCAGCACCAGACCGATGAGGATCTGCCAGGCGAGGCTTAGCTTTGCCTTCTTCATGTCATTACCCTTACTTCAAGTGGACTCAGGCAGATGCGCCAGCTGGAACGCTCGAGAGCGAAAAAGTGTGTGCATCGGCCCCCGTAGAAGGTCACCGCAAGTCAACCGACATGGCTCACTGGCAGGCGAAAAAAGGCGCAACTATTCCGATGCAAGGGGGCGACGTCTAATGCCGTAAACGCCTACCCTATGCCGAATCGGCATGAGGTTTTTTGAAGTTTTTTGTCCGAACGGTCAGTTCAAATACGACATTTCGGCAGTCATATGTGCCGTGAACCAGCCATTTCAGGCTCGCTCAGGGTTTTTGGGAAATTTATACCGGGCGATAAAAACTCGTGAAAATTCCTATGCATACCATCAGAAAAGTCCTCTGGCGGAAGGCAAACTTTCTCGATAGATGGTCGCGCGGAAACACGAAGAAATGGTTGGAATGAAGCTAAATGGAAATTTTCAGCTACGGGCAGCATGAGAGCGAAAAGCCCGCCGCAAGTTCAACACACCGTCTGGCCTGAGAACTTGCGTCGCAGCTTTTCTCCTGACCCGGCCCTTGCGCAGGCACTCGCTGTGCCCGTAGGTCACGCCGATCGAACCTGATCAGAGCAACCCGGCCCCCTGGTCATGCACCGCCTTTATAGAGCGGTACAAACAGAAAGAAGCGGTGGGCTTCCTTCTATGTATGCCAGGCCCGTCAGACGGAACCTAATACCAATTCGGATCTTTCTTCAGCTGCTCTTTAAGCAACCCTTGCATACCTTCATTCGGCTTACCAAGGAAACGGTATTCGGCATGCCGCGTCGGGGATTTATCTGCCGGCAGGCCAGCTGGCACTTCCACTAACATCCCGTAGGCGTGCTTCTTGTCGAAACTGACCGCAACAATCAGGCGCTTGTTCAAACAGGTCTGCTCGGTTTCACAGAGCGGTCCTACCAAATACTGATTGCCGTCTTCGGTCACGGCATTCATTTGCTCGGCAGAACCCGAGAGGTTCATCACCCACTCAGGCAGACGCTCCTCCTTCTTGACCACACCTTGCCAGGTTTCGCGGTATTGCGGGTCTGCACTCAGCAGTTCGTTAGCCCTGGACTGACCGTCATTGGCCGCCACGACCAGGCCGCTGCCGCCCAATAACAGAGCGGCAGCTATCGCCTTAAAGGACGAATTGAACATATTCAGCCTCGACCACGACGACCAAAGAAGAAGGAAGCGATGAACATCACCAGGAAGACCACAAATAGAATCTTGGCGATACCCGTGGCGGTGCCCGCGATACCACCGAAGCCCAGGACTGCAGCCACAATGGCGATGATCAGAAATGTGATTGCCCAACTCAACATGGTGATTCTCCTTTCGCTTCTTTAGAGGTAACAGCGGTACAGCCTTACAGGCTGCTCAACTCGAGCAACCGCTTCGTGCCTAGAACACCCAACGCTCTTGATAAGGCAGGTCATCCAAGGGCGAGCCTTGATCAACCGCCATCAGTTGCGGGGCTGTGACGTCGGCGGCGGCGCTGCCAACAGAACGGAAATGGGTCTGAGTCGTCATCGGCCGCTCGAACTGCGGAACAGGCTGCTGACTCTGCTTCCAATGCGGTAACTGCTGACCACCGATCAAGGTCACCATCAATGCCAGGCTGGCAAACAGGCCTTGCTGAAAGTGCAGCGGCGATACATGCAATTGGCTGAGGCTTTGGCGAGTCATCCTGAATCTCTCCGCATTCTGATTATTCGTCTCGGCTCGTAGGCTGTTTCAGTGCCCAGCGACGCTTGTAGAGAGACTATTGCAGTCCGCGTGCCAGTTTTTTAATGAGATAAAAATCAACAAAATCATAGTGTTATGATCTATCCGATTTTCATCTTGCGAGCATCCTGCACGATGCCCCTTTCCATACCGTGCGAAATGCACGATGGTCAGTGGTCGGATCAAAGGATAGGAAACGGTGCCTGGAATGCCGAAAGGGCACAGGGATGCTTGAACGCTCTCAATCGGCTCCCTACAAGGAGCAATCGCAGATAGCGGAGCAGTGGGGCATTTAATCAATCAGAATAAACCATGCAACTTGCCCGATTATTCCGGGACTAAACAAGATCATTCATTTTTTAGGGGAGCGTGGGACAGATGGAATCAGCCAAGGAGCTTCAAGGCCGCATTCTTTTAGTGGATGACGAGTCTGCGATCCTTCGCACCTTCCGCTACTGCCTGGAAGATGAAGGCTACACCGTAGCGACAGCCAACAGCGCCGCCCAGGCCGATGCCTTGCTGCAACGCCAAGTGTTCGACTTGTGCTTCCTGGACCTGCGTCTGGGAGAAGACAACGGTCTGGATGTGTTGGCACAAATGCGCATCCAGGCGCCCTGGATGCGTGTGGTGATTGTTACCGCCCATTCGGCCGTCGACACAGCCGTCGACGCCATTCAAGCGGGCGCTGCCGATTATCTGGTCAAGCCTTGCAGCCCGGACCAGTTGCGCCTGGCCACCGCCAAACAGCTGGAAGTACGCCAGCTTTCGGCCCGCCTGGAAGCACTGGAAGGTGAAGTGCGCCAACCCAAGGACGGCCTCGACTCCCACAGCCCCGCAATGATGGTGGTGCTGGAGACCGCGCGCCAGGTGGCCGGTACCGACGCTAATATCCTGATCCTCGGCGAGTCCGGCACCGGTAAGGGTGAACTGGCCCGGGCCATCCATGGCTGGAGCAAACGGTCGAAGAAATCCTGCGTCACCATCAACTGCCCGTCCCTGACGGCGGAGCTGATGGAAAGCGAACTCTTCGGTCACAGCCGCGGTGCCTTTACCGGTGCCAGTGAAAGCACACTGGGCCGGGTTAACCAGGCCGATGGCGGTACGCTGTTTCTCGATGAGATCGGCGACTTTCCCCTCACGCTGCAGCCAAAACTGCTGCGGTTTATCCAGGACAAGGAGTACGAGCGAGTCGGTGACCCGGTCACTCGCCGCGCCGACGTGCGAATCCTGGCAGCCACTAACCTGAACCTGGAAGACATGGTCCGTGACGGACGTTTCCGCGAAGACTTGCTGTATCGCTTGAACGTCATCACCTTGCACTTGCCTCCTTTGCGCGAGCGCAGCGAAGACATCCTCACGCTTGCCGACCGATTCCTTGCGCGCTTCGTCAAGGAATATGCCCGGCCGGCCCGCGGCTTCAGCGATGAGGCCCGGGAAGCGCTGCTCAGCTACCGCTGGCCGGGCAATATCCGCGAGTTGCGTAACGTAGTGGAGCGAGCCAGCATCATCTGCGCTCAAGAGAGGGTTGAGCTCAGCCATCTCGGAATGGCCGAGCAGCCAACCAACAACGCACCCCGCATCGGTGCGGCATTGAGCCTGGACGAACTGGAGAAAGCCCATATCGGCGCAGTCCTGGCCACCAGCGATACCCTTGACCAAGCGGCCAGAACCCTCGGCATTGACGCGTCGACGCTGTACCGCAAACGCAAACAATACAACCTGTGAGCTACACCCTATGAAGCTTGCGATGAAACTGCGCACTCGGCTGTTTTTGAGTATTTCAGCGCTGATCACAGTTGCCCTGCTGGGATTGTTGCTGGGCTTGGTGAGCGTCATGCAAATGGCCAAGGCCCAGGAATCGCTGATCCGCAGCAACTTCATCACCCTGGACCTGGGGCTCAAACTGCGTCAGACCTTGGGCGATCAATTGATCATGATGCTAAACGAGCATCCGGATCAGGCGGCGCTGCAAGCTTCAAAACAGCAATATTTCGACCTGCTGGACCAAGGGATCGCCCACGAGCAGAGTGACGGGAAGAGCGGCGGGTTCACCCAGGCGCGCACTGATTACCTGAACTTCCTGAAGGCATTCGACGAGGCCCATCAAGCCTCACCGGCGCTGGGCAACAACGACAAGCTCACCGACACCTTCAACGTATTGCGCAACGGCCTGATCGCCGAGCACAAGGATGCTCTGGAAAACATCAACGACACCGAGCACAAGTCACGGGAACGCGCCCTGCTGATTGCCGGCCTGCTGGGGCTGGTCGGCATCGCGGTGCTGATCATTGGCTTTGTCACGGCCCACGGTATTGCCCGGCGCTTTGGCGGGCCAATCGAAGCACTGGCCAAGGCGGCCGATAAAATCGGCCAGGGCAACTTTGAGGTGACGCTGCCTATTTCCTCCGCCGCAGAGATGAACCTGCTGACCCGCCGCTTCGGCATCATGGCCGAAGCCTTGCGCCAGCATCAGGCAACCAATGTCGATGAGCTGCTCGCAGGGCAGCAACGCCTGCAGGCGGTACTCGACAGCATCGATGATGGCTTGCTGATGATCGACCGCCAGGGGCGGCTGGAACACCTTAACCCAGTAGCCCAACGCCAGTTGGGCTGGGACGAACATCGCCTGGGCCAAGGCTTGGGCGAGGCGCTGGATCGCCCTGAGCTGGATGAACAGCTGCATCTGGTTCTGCGCGGCGGCAATCTGGAGCGGGCGCCCGAGGACCTGGAAGTGGAAGTCGAAGGCGAATTGCGCCTGCTGACCTACAGCCTGACGCCAGTCAGCCATACCCAAGGGCATATCCTAGGGGCGGTGATGGTGCTGCACGACGTCACCGAACAACGCGCCTTCGAGCGGGTGCGCAGCGAATTTGTATTGCGCGCCTCCCACGAGCTACGTACACCAGTCACCGGCATGCACATGGCGTTCGGCCTGTTCCAGGAGCGGGCAAAGTTTCCTCCGGAGTCTCGCGAAGCCGACCTGTTGAGCACGGTCAATGAAGAAATGCAGCGCCTGATGCAACTGATCAACGACTTGCTCAACTTCTCGCGCTACCAGAACGGCTTGCAGAAGCTCACCCTGGCACCCTGCGATATTACCGACCTGCTTGAGCAGGCCCGAGCGCGTTTCGCCGAACAGGCGAATGCGCAAAACATCGAACTGCTGGTGGAGGTGCAATCCCAGGTGCCGAGACTGCATGCGGATCAGGCGCAGCTGGAGCGCGTCCTCGACAATCTGTTGGGCAATGCCCTGCGTCATACCGTCGACGGTGGACAAATCCATCTGCAAGCACGTCGTCACGGGGAACGGGTGATCGTCAGCGTTGAGGACAACGGCGAAGGCATCGCCTATGGCCAACAGGGACGAATCTTCGAACCCTTCGTCCAGGTGGGCCGCAAGAAAGGCGGCGCCGGACTGGGTCTGGCGCTGTGCAAAGAGATCGTGCAATTGCACGGCGGGCGCATGGGGGTCTATTCGCGGCCAGGGCAGGGAACACAGTTTTATATGGCCCTGCCGCTATAGGCTTTTTGCTAAGACTGATTCAACGCCCGCAAGATCGCTGCGCTCTCGGCATCAGGCGTCCCGTCGAACAGCGATGCCCGGAAGTGCATCTGGAACGCGGCCAGCACATGGCGCGTCGCCACGTCTAGCTGACCTGTCTGCGGCGTCGGGTAACCCAAGCGCGCCAACTCCTCCTGGAACCAGGTAATGCTGGGTAGCTGGTTCACGTATTGCGCCTTATAGCGCGCGACTGCCTGGGCGTCCGGCCAGATACCAAGCCCCTCATCAGCCAGGCGCTTCCAGGGGAACATCGGTCCCGGGTCCAGTTTGCGCAGCGGAGCGATGTCGCTGTGGCCAATGATGTTTCGCGGGTCGATCTTGTTACGCTTGCTGATGTCCTTGAGCAAAACCACCAGCGACTGAACCTGCGCTTCAGAATAGGGGTACCAGACACGACCCGTCGGCGTATCACGATATCCAGGGTTAACGATCTCGATCCCGATGGAACTGGAGTTGAGCCAGGTGCGCCCCATCCATTCACTTTCCCCGGCATGCCAGGCGCGCTGACTTTCATCCACCAGCTTATAGATGGTGGCGGACGCATTATCACCGATCAGGTAATGACTGCTGACCTGACCATGGGTCAACAATGCCAGTGATCGCTCAAGGGAAGCGGAGGTGTAGTGCACGATGACAAACTGCACGCGGTTGTCGTGGTTTACCGATGGGTGGCTGGTATCCAGGCGAGGGCCACTCGCGCAACCGGCGAGCATCAGAAACAGAAGAGCAGAACATAGAAATTTCATGGCAGAAGACAGTACGCTTAAAGACGATAATGCAACAGTGTAACGTACCGTTTGCTACCCAGCCTCCAAATGCAGGCGTTTAAACAAAATGGAACATTTTTCAGGCAGCCTGCACCTGATTGCGCCCTGCTGACTTGGCCCGATACAGCGCCTCGTCGGCGCGCTTGAGGGCCAGCTCACTGCGCTCCCCCGGCTGAAACTGCGCCATGCCCATGGACACGGTGATCGTCACCGGCTCGCCCTTGAAGTGAAACGGACAGGCTTCGATAGCCGCGCGCAGGGTCTCACCCAACGCCAACGCGTCGTCCAGGGCTGACTCCGGCATCAGCAAGACAAACTCTTCACCACCAAAACGCGCGATAAAATCCGTCGATCGCAGACGCTTGCGTAATACGTTGGCGATGATTTTCAGCACCTTGTCGCCGGCCAAATGACCGTAGCCGTCATTGATTCGCTTGAAGTGATCCAGGTCGAGCATGGCCAGCGACAGGCTATTACCACGCTGATGCCAGGCATTGACCTCATGTTCCAGACGCTCGCTCCAGGCTGCACGATTGGGCAATCCTGTGAGCGGATCAATCAAGGCTTTCTGGCGCTGCACCTCAAGATGCTCGCGGTAACCCTGGGCTTCCTGTTCCATGTTGGCGACCCTTTCCGCCAGCCCTTGCAAACGTGCGGCGGCTTCCTGTTCGCGCTGATCACGTTGCTGCTGATGCTGATCCATGGTGCCCAACAAGCCTTCAAGGTGGCTTTCCAGTACATGCTTGAGGCTTTCCAGGTCGGCAGCGTCTTGAACACTGCTTTGCAAGCCGTCTACCTGCTCGCGGATTTGCGTATCCAGCTCCCGCGCTGCCGAGCGACTGTCCGCGTGGCCATCGCTGGCCGCCTGCAAATTGCTCTGGAACGCCTCAAGTCGGCCATTGAGCTGCTTGAGGTACGCCTCGAACTCGTGTTGGCCGCTGTCGGTAATCGCCAGCATCAACACGGCCAGATCGTCGAGGATTGGCAGCAACTCGTACCAGTTCAGCCCATGGGTCAGCCGCTCGCGCATGGCCTCTGCCTGGGGCCGGTGGCGCTCGGGCAAGGACAAGTCTTCCAGCAGGCCGAGCAGGGTGTCTTCGATGTGCTTGGCCACCGAACTGTAGGAAGGCTCGGGAGAGTCCGGCAAGGCGTATTGCAATGCTTCAGGGTCAAGGTCTTCCGACTCGTCAACCAAGACCGGCGGCAAGGACAGGCTACCGATGGTCGTGAGCTCCGGTGTGTAGACCTGAACCGCAGGCGCCGAGACCATGACGGCCAGAGCACTTTCGGGTACCGGTTCATCCGTCTCGGTGATGGCTTGTTCGGGCTCTCGGGACGCGAGGGTTTCTGGCGGCGCTTCGATAACTGGCGCAGGAGGCGCGATGCTTACCGGTGGGGGAAACACGAATGCTTCATCAGCGACCTCAGCGGCCTCTATTACCGCAGGGCGCTCAACCTCAGGCGCAGGCGCTTTGGTGGGAGTGGGTGCAGGTGCAGCCTCTGACAACGGAGCAAAAGCCCGTAGCGCTTGCGTCAGTTCCACCGACTGCACGGGTGCTTCTGGCACAGTCACAGGCTTCGTCGTCTTGCTCACCGCAGCAGCAGGCGCCTCCACTGGACGACGCGACGGAGCTGCTGGCTCAGCTTCCAGCGCTTCGGTCCCATCTTTTGCGCCAAACAAGCGCTGTAACAAGCCTGGGCGACTGGGCTCCCCATCCGGCTCCAATCTATTCAATGCCTGCCCTTGAAGGCCGCTCAACTCGCTGAGCAGCAACGGGATCTCCCGCGCCTGGCCCACCCGGCTGTCCAACTGCTTGGCAAAAGTCTTCAGCGGGCGACTGACCTCACGAGGCAACGGCAACGCCTGTAACTGCGTCACCAGCGCTGTCAGCGCAGTGCTGATCTGATCAACCCGGGTTTCCCGACGCTGCTCGGAGTCCAACACGGCCTTTTCCAAGCGCGGCAACAAAGCGGCCAAGGCAGCGTCCATGTCGTCCGAGCGGACAACATCGCGCATTTCCTTCATGCATTGATCAACCGCCCGGTCGGTCCCTTCAGCCGCCAAGGTGCTGCGTACCAGCCCCCGGCGCAGCAGGTCGAGGCGGGCCGCCCAGCGACGTTCGAGCTTGTCTTGTTGCTCGACGCTTAACAGGTATTTTTCTTTCCATCGCTGGGCGTCGTCGCTCATGCAAGGGATCCGCGAGGGCCGGGGCTCAACGCGGGTAATGCATCAGCCGTGAGCGAACCCGGTAGACGAATCTCCACCGCGACCGGCAGGTGATCGGAGATGGGCTGCGCCAGTACCTGCACGCTTTCGAGCGTCAGGGTCGGGCTTAGCAGGATATGGTCGAGACAGCGTTGCGGACGCCAACTGGGAAACGTGGCCTCGACTTGCGGAGCCAGCAACCCAAGGTCGCGCAACGGGGAATTCTGCAGCAGGTCGCTGGCATGGGTGTTCATGTCACCCATCAGCACCTGGTGTTTGTAACCACCAATCAACTCTCGGATGTAGGCCAGTTGCATAGTGCGGGTTCGAGCCCCCAGCGCCAAGTGCATCATCACCACCACCAGCGCCTCGGGGCCTTCACCGAAACGTACGAGAATCGCCCCTCGGCCCTTGGGGCCCGGCAACGGGTGATCCTCGATCGCCCATGGCTTCAAGCGGCTGAGCACACCATTGCTGTGCTGCGCCAGGCGGCCGAGGTTGCGATTGAGTTGTTGATACCAGTAGGGAAAGGCGCCCAACTGGGCCAGGTGTTCGACCTGGTTGACGTAGCCGGAACGCAAGCTGCCACCATCGACTTCCTGCAAGGCTACCAGGTCGAAGTCACCCAATAGATCGCCAATTTTCTGCAGATTACCGGCACGCCCGTTGTGGGGCAGCAAATGCTGCCAGCCACGGGTCAGGTAATGCCGGTACTTCTCGGTACTGATCCCCACCTGGATATTGAAGCTCAGCAGGCGCAACCGGCTGTCTGCCGGCAGACCCGTGGATTCCAGATGGTGCTCGTTGACCTGCGGGTCATGCAGGCCAACCACACGTTCAGTACCCCAGCGGCGCATGACGGGCCCCTTACTTGGCTGCGCGCTCTTTGGCGATCAGTTGGTCGGCAACGTTCAGCGTCTGCTCTGGACCACCGGTGGTGCCCAGGTCAAAGCGGTACTTGCCGTTGACGATCATGGTTGGAACGCCTTGCACGCCGTATTTCTGGGCGAGCTCCTTGGCCTGTTTGATCTGGCCCTGAATGGCGAAGGAGTTGTACGTCGCCAGGAACTTGTCTTTATCAACACCTTGGGTGGCGACGAAATCAGCCATTTCATCCGGTTTGGTCAGGCGCTTGCCTTCTTTCTGAATGGCATTGAATACCGCGTTGTGGACCTTTTGCTCCACACCCATGGCTTCCAGGGTCAGGAACAACTGGCCATGGGCGTCCCAAGGGCCACCAAACATGGCTGGAATGCGTTTGAAATTCACGTCCGATGGCAGCTTTTCAGCCCAAGGGTTGATGGTCGGTTCAAACGCGTAGCAATGCGGGCAGCCATACCAGAACAGCTCCACGACTTCGATCTTGCCCGGCACGGAAACCGGTACAGGATTGGCCAATTCAACGTAGGTTTTACCGGCTTCAAGCGGCACGTCGGCAGCTTGTGCGGTCATGCCGAAGAGGCTGACGGTGACGAGAGCGGCGCTGAGGATCAGATTACGCATGCTTTACTCCTGGACAAATAAAGTCGCCTCGCGCGACCTTTATTCAGACAGGTCTACGCGGGCATGAGTTCGTTAGTGTAACGGCAGCGGCCACAAAAAAGGGCGGCCAAGGCCACCCTTTTTATGCTTGCATCGACAGATTAATCGAGCGTTAACGTTGCAAGCGATGTGATCCCCTGCAACGCCCGGCCTTAGTGCAGGCCCTGAATGTACTGGGACACCGCTTCGATGTCCTTGTTACTCAGTTTACCCGCGATGCTCTGCATGATTTTGGTATCGCCGTCGTTGGTGCGGTTACCTTCGCGGAAGTCGGTCAACTGCTTGCCGATGTACTGGGCATGCTGGCCACTCAAGTGCGGGAAGCCTGCTGCGGCAAGGCCAGCGCCATTAGGCGAGTGGCAGCCGATGCACGAAGGCATGCCTTTTTCCAGGTTACCGCCGCGAAACAACTCTTCGCCGTGGGCCACCAATTTTGGATCTGCTGCGCCCACACTGCCTTTCTGGCTGGCGTAATACGCCGCAATATCTGCCAGATCCTGATCGCTGAGGTTGGTCAGCAAGCCGGTCATTTCCAGGACCGTACGCTTGCCGTCCTTGATGTCGTGCATCTGCTTGGTCAGGTAACGCTCACCCTGGCCCGCCAGTTTGGGAAAGTTTGGCGCCGGGCTGTTGCCATCCGGTCCATGGCAAGCACCACATACGGCGGCTTTCGCCTGGCCAGCAGTGGCGTCGCCTGCAGCATGGGCAACACCGGTGATGCCCAAGGTCAACAGCAGACTCACGATCAGTTTGTTCATCAGCTAATCCAACTACGGCTAAGGGTTATAGAGTTATGGACCGGGTTTACTCACCATCAACTGAATGATGGCCTGGTAATCCTCGGTACTGCAGTCCATGCATAAACCACGCGGCGGCATCGCCTTGAAACCCTGGGTCACGTGTTGCACCAACGTATCCATGCCTTGGGCCAGTCTCGGTGCCCAAGCTGCCTGGTCACCCCGTTTGGGGGCGGTTGGCAGTTGTCCGGCATGGCAGGCCACGCAAACGCGGTTGTACACAGCTTCCGGATCCTGTGTAGCCTGAGCGCTGTAAAGCGGCATCAGGACACCGACAGCTAGTAGCCACTTGGTCATGCAACAACCTTTTCAGGGTTTGAGAGCGTTTTGCGTTCTAATGCGCAATAAAGGTCTATCGCTCCCGTGAACTTCATCCTTCGCTGGGACAAAGCACACACAAAATCTGCGGCATTATATACTGGCGCTACTGAAACGGAAACGACACCGCTTGCCGCACCTATTCCCGGCACCGCCCACATCGGAAATCTCATGCAACTCAAGAACCCCATCCTCGGTCTGTGCCAACAGTCCACCTTCATGCTCAGCGCCGCCAAAGTCGACCAATGCCCCGATGACGAAGGCTTTGAAGTCGCCTTCGCCGGGCGTTCCAACGCCGGCAAATCCAGCGCGCTGAACACCCTGACCCATGCCAGCCTGGCACGCACCTCGAAAACGCCGGGGCGCACACAGCTGCTCAACTTCTTCAAGCTAGACGATGATCGGCGTCTGGTCGACCTGCCGGGCTACGGTTATGCAAAAGTACCCATCCCGCTGAAGCTGCACTGGCAGCGTCACCTGGAAGCCTATCTGGGTGGCCGGGAGAGTTTGAAGGGTTTGATTCTGATGATGGACATCCGTCATCCAATGACCGACTTCGACCTGCTGATGCTCGACTGGGCCGTTGCCAGCGGCATGCCGATGCACATTCTGCTGACCAAGGCCGACAAGCTGACCTACGGCGCAGCGAAAAATACCTTGCTCAAGGTACAGGCTGAAATTCGTAAAGGCTGGGGTGACGCGATCACCATCCAATTGTTCTCGGCGCCAAAACGCATGGGCCTGGAAGAGGCCTACACCGTGCTGGCAGGCTGGATGGAGCTGGCGGACAAGGGCGGCGAAGTGGCGGAGTAAAACCTGGGGGCAAAAAAAACCCCGGACTTCGTATGGGGAGGGAAGTTCGGGGTACAAGTTCCGGACCGCTAGGGCGTGGTCCAGATATCTGCCAACACTTAACACAACATAGGAGCATTGAAGGGCTTCACCACCCATTCAGTAACTCTGAGTAACCTTTCACGGGTTAAGTTCCGGCAAGCCAAAAAAACTATTGGAAATAACGCTCGGCGATTTCCGGTCCAAAGTGCTGCCAAGCGTTTGCCGCGACATGATGTCGCGGCAAAGCGGTGCTTTTAGTGTGCCTCGTCCCAGTTGTTGCCCACCCCGACTTCCACCAACAACGGCACATCCAGCTTCGCCGCACCACTCATGTGCTCGCGAATCTTCTCGCTGACTTCGGCCACCAGATCCTCACGGACTTCAAGCACCAGTTCGTCGTGTACCTGAAGAATAACCTTGGCATCCAGGCCCGACGCGGTCAGCCAGTCGTCCACTTTGACCATTGCTTTCTTGATGATGTCCGCTGCGGTGCCCTGCATCGGCGCGTTGATCGCCGTACGCTCTGCGCCGGCGCGCTCCTGAGGCCTGTTGGAATGGATATCCGGCAGATACAACCGGCGTCCGAACAGCGTTTCGACGTAACCCTGATCAGAAGCCTGGGCACGGGTGCGTTCCATATACTCGCGAACCCCGGGATAGCGGGCGAAGTAGACATCGATGTAAGCCTTGGCCGTCTTGGTGTCGACGCCAATGTCCTTACCCAGCTTCTGCGCCCCCATACCGTAGATCAGGCCGAAGTTGATCGCCTTGGCACTGCGGCGCTGATCGGACGTGACCTCATCCAACTCAACCTTGAACACCTCGGCCGCCGTGGCCGTGTGAACATCCAGGTTGTCGCGGAACGCATTCAGCAAACCTTCGTCCTTGGACAGGTGCGCCATGATGCGCAGTTCGATCTGCGAATAGTCCGCCGCCAGCAACTTGTAACCCTTGGGGGCGACGAAGGCCTGACGGATACGCCGGCCTTCGGCGGTACGCACCGGAATGTTCTGCAGGTTCGGATCGCTGGAGGAGAGCCGCCCGGTCGCAGCCACGGCCTGATGGTACGAGGTGTGAATACGTCCGGTGCGTGGGTTGATCTGCTCGGGCAACCGATCGGTGTACGTGCTTTTCAACTTGCTCATGCTGCGGTACTGCATCAGTACCTTGGGCAACGGATAGTCATCTTCGGCCAGCTTGGCCAGCACTTCCTCAGCGGTAGAGGCCTGGCCCTTGCCAGTCTTCTTCAGTACCGGCAGCCCCAGTTTTTCGTAGAGGATCGCCCCCAACTGCTTGGGCGAGCCGAGGTTGAATTCCTCACCGGCGATCTCAAACGCCTCACGCTCCAGCGCCACCATCTTGTTGCCCAGCTCAATGCTCTGGACACCCAGCAGCTCGGCATCCACCAGGGCGCCCTGGCGCTCGATGCGGGCCAACACAGGAACCAGCGGCATCTCGATGTCCGTCAGCACACTGGCCAGACTCGGCAAAGCGGTAAGCTGTTCGTACAGTGCCTGGTGCAAGCGCAGGGTCACATCGGCGTCTTCAGCCGCATAGGGGCCGGCCTGCTCAAGGGGAATCTGGTCGAAGGTCAGTTGCTTGGCGCCCTTGCCGGCAATGTCCTGGAAGCTGACCGTGTCATGGTCCAGGTACATTTTCGCCAGGCTGTCCATGTCGTGCCGGGTTGCCGTGGAATTCAGTACGTAGGATTCGAGCATGGTGTCGAAGGCGATACCGCGCACGGTGATGCCGCACGCAGGGTCACCGCCGATGGCGCAGTTGGCCAGGATGTTCATGTCGAACTTGGCGTGCTGGCCGACTTTGAGTTTTTGCGGATCTTCCAGCAGTGGCTTCAAGGCCAGCAGGACGGTATCCCGGTCCAATTGCTCCGGCACGCCGATATAGGAATGGGTCAACGGAATGTAGGCCGCTTCATTGGCTTGCACGGCAAAGGACACGCCCACCAACTGTGCTTGCTGGGCGTCGATCCCGGTGGTTTCGGTATCGAAGGCAAACAACTTCGCTTCGTTGAGCTTCTTCAACCAGACGTCAAATCGAGCCTGGTCGAGGATGGTTTCGTACACAGGCTCAGCAGGAACCGACGCGACCGCCTCAACCGCTTCCACAACGGCAGAAGCCACCGGAGCAGCCTCGGCAACCGCCTTCAGCTCGACACGCTTGGCGTCGCGCTGAATCTCTTCGTACCAGCTCTTGAATTCAAGCAGGGTGTAAAGCTCAAGCAGCTTTTCACGATCAGGCTCGATCAGGTGCAAATCTTCCAGCCCAACGTCCAATGGCACATCAATCTTGATGGTCGCCAACTGATAGGAGAGGAAAGCCATTTCCTTGTGCTCTTCGAGCTTGGCCGGCAGGGTCTTGGCCCCCCGAATCGGCAGGGTCGGAACGATGTCGAGCTGCTCATAGAGCTCTTTCAAACCACCGTTGACGCCCACCAGCAAGCCGGAAGCGGTCTTCGGACCAATGCCTGGAACGCCTGGGATGTTGTCGGACGAATCCCCCATCAGCGCCAGATAGTCGATGATCTGCTCGGGAGCGACACCGAATTTCTCCTTCACGCCTTCAATGTCCATGGCGCTACCGGTCATGGTGTTGACCAAGGTAATGTGCCCGTCCACCAGCTGTGCCATGTCCTTGTCGCCGGTGGAGATCACCACCGGTCGGTTGGCGGCCGCGCTGCTGCGGGCCAGGGTGCCGATCACGTCATCGGCCTCGACGCCTTCGACGCACAGCAGCGGGAAGCCCAGGGCGATCACGCTTTGGTGCAGCGGCTCGATCTGCAGGCGCATGTCATCAGGCATGCTCGGGCGGTTGGCCTTGTATTCGGCGTACATCTCGTCGCGAAATGTCCCGCCCTTGGCGTCGAACACCACCGCAAACGGACTGTTCGGGTACTGCTTGCGCAGGCTTTTGAGCATGTTCAACACGCCCTTGACCGCACCGGTCGGCAGGCCTTTGGAAGTGGTCAGTGGTGGCAACGCGTGGAAGGCGCGGTACAGGTATGAAGAACCGTCCACCAGGACGAGGGGGGCTTGGCTCATGAGCAGGATCAACCTTTTCGGCGGGTCAGGCGCTAGAATAGCCGGACCAATGACGACAAAGGGACAAGGTTATCATGCGCACACTAAATCGCCTGTTGCTGACGGGCTTGATTGCATTCGTTCCACTGGCTGCCGTCGCGGCAGACACTGCGCCTTCAGCAGATCCGGAAGTGACCATCCGCACCGAAGGCGACAAAACGATCCAGGAATACCGTCAAAACGGCTTCCTGTATGCGATCAAGGTCACCGTCAAGGGCGCACCACCGTATTTTCTGGTGCGCGCGGACGGAACCGATGCGAACTTCATCCGCTCGGACCAGCCGGATATGCTGATTCCGTCATGGAAGATCTTCGAATGGAAATGATTTCTTAACTTAAACCGGCGCTGCACCCAGCAGCGCCCGTAATGGCAGTTTTAACCATGTCTGTGTTCACCCCCCTGGCTCGGCCTGAGCTGGAAACCTTTCTTGCCCCTTACGGGCTCGGCCGCCTGCTTGACTTCCAGGGGATTGCCGCCGGTAGCGAAAACACCAATTTCTTTATCAGCCTGGAACAGGGCGAGTTTGTCCTGACCCTGGTTGAGCGTGGCCCTGTGCAGGAAATGCCGTTCTTCATCGAACTGCTGGACGTGCTCCACGATGCCAACCTGCCGGTGCCGTACGCCCTGCGCACCACCGATGGCGTGGCCTTGCGCGAACTCGCCGGAAAACCGGCACTGCTGCAACCGCGCCTGGCAGGCAAGCACATCAAAGACGCCAACGCCCAGCATTGCGTGCAAGTGGGTGAGCTGCTCGGTCACCTGCACCTGGCCACTCAAGGCAAGAAGGTGCTGGAACGCAAGACCGATCGCGGGCTGGACTGGATGCTCAGCGAAGGCACGCAACTTATCTCGCACCTGGGCGAGGAGCCCCGGCGCCTGCTGCAAGACGCTCTGGACGAGATCGAGCAGCACAAGGCGCACATCCTCGCGCTGCCCCGGGCCAATATCCACGCCGACCTGTTTCGCGACAACGCGATGTTCGAAGGCACGCACCTGACCGGGCTGATCGACTTCTACAACGCCTGCTCCGGGCCGATGCTGTACGACGTGGCCATTGCCTTGAATGACTGGTGTTCGGACGCCAATGGCGTGATCGACGGGCAACGGGCGCGAGCGTTGCTGGGGGCGTATGCCGGACTGCGGCCGTTTACCGCGAAGGAAGCGCAGCTATGGCCGACGATGTTGCGGGTGGCTTGCGTACGGTTCTGGCTGTCACGGTTGATCGCGGCAGAATCCTTTGCCGGCCAGGACGTACTGATTCACGACCCGACCGAGTTCCAGCAGCGCTTGGCGCAACGCCAGCAGGTAACGACGCCGCTGCCGTTTGCCTTGTAAGTAATAGAACGAGGGTACTTGGTCAAAATGTGGGAGCGGCGGTGCAACTTGCTCGCGAAAGTTGTAGCCGCTTCGCGGGCTTGCTCGCTCCCACATTTGATCTGTGCTGTGGCTTACAACGACTCCAGGCAACCCGCCAAGTCGTTCCCCAGCTTCTCCAGCACCTGTTCATACCCTTGCGCCGTGGCCGGGGTGTAGCCGCCGAGGGCATCCAGTTCCGCCAGTTTCACCGGCAAACCGGCCACCAGCGTTTCCGCCAGCCGCGGGCGCAGCGGCGGTTCGCTGAATACGCAGGTCTTGCCCACTTCCTGCAACCGCGTACGCATCGCCGCCACATGCTGGGCACCCGGCTGCACTTCCGCCGCAACGCTGAACACACCCGTATGCTTGAGGCCATAAGCGTCTTCGAAATAATCGAACGCTTCATGGAACACGAAGTAAGGCTTGCCGACGACATCCACCATACGGGCTTTCAAGCGTGCATCCAGCGCATCCAGACGGCTATCAAAGGCTTTCACGTTGCTCTGATACCGCTCGGCATTGACTGGATCAGCGGCGCTAAGGTCCGCTGCCATACGGGCAGCGATCACCCGAGCATTAACCGACGACAACCATAAATGCGCGTCCAGGCTGCCTGGACGGTGATCGTGGTCATGTTCGTCGGCATCTTCGGCATGAGAGTGGCTATCTTCGGTGAAACGACGAAGCTTCATCCCCGGAAGATCCTGCACCGCCACCGTTGGCAAGCTGCGGCCTTTCAATACGCGCGGCAGAAAGCTTTCCATGTCCGGCCCGATCCAATACAGCAGCTCCACCGACTGCACGCGCCGTACGTCGGAAGGACGCAGCGCGTAGTTATGCGGCGACGCACCCGGCGGCAGCAACACCTCTGGAATCGCCACACCGTCCTGCACCGCAGCGGCGATCAATTGCAGGGGCTTGATGCTGGTCAGCACCCGAACCTCGGCCTGAGCAGTACCCGCAATGAATAAACTGGTGACAAATACGACAAAAATGGGAAAAAGTCTGGACACGATGACCACTCAAGGAGGCAGGAACAGGTAACATAATAACGTCTCTCACAAATATCTGTCGCCGCTCATGCCTAAAACACCGCTTGCCAGCCGTCCCCATGACCACTCTCACTGCGTGCACACCGCGCTGTCGGAGGCCGATGCCCTGTGCGCACGTCAAGGCCTGCGCCTGACCGCCTTGCGCCGTCGGGTGCTGGAACTGGTCTGGCAGAGCCACAAGCCCCTGGGGGCCTACGACATCCTCGGCGTGCTCAGCGAGCAGGACGGCCGCCGCGCTGCACCGCCGACGGTTTACCGTGCGCTGGACTTCCTGCTGGAAAACGGCTTGGTGCACCGCATCGCGTCCCTCAACGCCTTCGTCGGCTGCAATCACCCGGAGCATGCTCACCAGGGCCAGTTCCTGATCTGCCGTGAATGCCACGCCGCCATCGAGCTTGAACAAAAAAGCATCAGCGACAGCATCATCAAGAGCGCTGGCGAAGTCGGCTTCAAGGTCGAAGGGCAAACCGTCGAAGTGGTCGGCATCTGCTCGGGCTGCCAGGGGGCTTGATGAGCACTGCGCTAATCCGCCTGGAGCAGGTCGGGGTCACGTTCGCCGGGCAAAACGTGCTGGATAACATTGCGCTGAGCGTCGAGCCGGGGCAGATCGTCACCCTGATCGGCCCCAACGGTGCCGGCAAGACCACCTTGGTACGCGCTGTACTGGGTCTGCTCAAGCCCGACACCGGCAGCGTCTGGCGCAAGCCGAAGCTGCGGGTCGGCTATATGCCGCAAAAGCTGCACGTCGATCCGACCTTGCCGCTGTCGGTACTGCGCTTTCTACGCTTGGTGCCTGGTGTGGACCGCGCCCGAGCGCTGTCCGCCCTCAAGGAAGTCGGTGCCGAGCAGGTCATCGACAGCCCGGTGCAAAGCATCTCCGGTGGCGAAATGCAGCGTGTACTGCTGGCCCGAGCCCTGCTGCGCGAACCGGAACTGCTGGTGCTCGACGAGCCTGTGCAAGGCGTCGACGTCGCCGGCCAGGCCGAGCTGTACAGCCTGATCACCCGCTTGCGGGACCGCCATGGCTGCGGCGTACTGATGGTTTCCCACGATTTGCACCTGGTGATGAGCACCACCGACCAGGTGGTGTGCCTCAATCGCCACGTGTGCTGCTCCGGCCACCCTGAACAAGTCAGCGGCGACCCGGCCTTCGTCGAACTGTTCGGCAAGAACGCCCAGAGCCTGGCGATTTATCACCACCACCACGATCACGCCCATGACCTGCATGGTGCCGTGGTCGACGACACCTCCTCACCCCATAACCACGTTCATGGAGATAGCTGCAAGCATGGCTGATTTTCTGCTCTACGCCCTGCTGGCAGGCTTGGCTCTGGCATTGGTAGCGGGCCCGCTGGGCTCGTTCGTGGTCTGGCGGCGCATGGCCTATTTTGGCGACACCCTGTCCCACGCCGCACTGCTGGGCGTGGCCATGGGCTTTCTGCTGGATGTCAGCCCGACCATCGCCGTCACCGTCGGTTGCCTGCTGCTGGCGGTGCTGCTGGTGACCCTGCAACAGCGCCAGCCACTGGCCTCCGATACGTTGCTGGGGATATTGGCGCCAAGCACCCTGTCGCTGGGCCTGGTAGTGCTGAGCTTCATGCATGAAGTGCGGATCGACCTGATGGGCTACCTGTTTGGCGATCTGCTGGCGATCAGCCCGACGGACCTGGCCTGGATCCTCGGTGGCAGCGCGGCGGTGCTGATGCTGTTGGTGGCCCTGTGGCGCCCGTTACTGGCCATCACCGTCCACGAAGAACTGGCCACTGTCGAAGGCTTGCCCGTGGCGGCGCTGCGCATGACCCTGATGTTGCTGATTGCCGTGGTGATTGCTGTCGCAATGAAGATTGTCGGCGTATTGTTGATCACGTCGCTGCTGATCATTCCCGCCGCTGCCGCCCAGCGTCACGCCCGCTCTCCGGAGCAAATGGCGATTGGCGCAAGCCTGCTGGGAATGCTCGCGGTGTGTGGTGGCCTGGCACTGTCCTGGTTCAAGGACACCCCGGCCGGGCCGTCGATTGTGGTCACGGCGGCCGCCCTGTTTCTGCTGAGTTTTGTCCTGCCCCGCCGTGGGGTGTAGACTTGCTCGCTTTTTGCGCAATTAGAGAGTCGCAGGAATGAAGCTGTTCACCTCCCGTTATCTGCTCCTTGCCGCATTTTCCCTGCTGCTGGGCGCCTGCCAAAGCACCCCGCCCGTGCCCCCTGAGGCCCCGGACTCGCGGGCTTCGGCCATCGCACAGCTGGAACAAAACCTGGCCAGCAGTGAATTGGCCACCGCTGAAGACGAGCTCGCCGCACTGCAGGCCCAGTCACCCAACGACCCGACACTGGAGCCTTACCAGCGTCAATTGGCCGAAGCCTACTTGCAGCGCAGCCAGATCGTCTTGCAAAAAGGTGATGTCAACGCTGCCGCGACCGCCCTGAGCCGCGCCCGGGCGCTGATGCCCAAGGCCCCGGCGCTGACCGGAGGCGTCAACAGTGCCATCGCTCATGCCCGCAAAGCTGAGCTGGATAAGGCCGAAGCCGCCTTGAAAGCCGCCGAAGCCAAGCCACCGGCCAAAGTCATCGACCCAACCGCCGAAAGCACTACGGTTGCGCTGAACCTCACCGATATCGAGGAACTGCGCCATCAACTGGATGCGATTGCCACCGATGTGGTGAATTACCAGTGTGATGTGAGCATCCAGGCGCCCCGCACCCAGGACTACCCGTGGCTGGCCACATTACTGACCAAACGGGTGAAGCGGATCGATTCGGGGTATGACCTGAAGATTCACCGGCAGATTCTGAAAAACATCCCCGCCCAAGTGGTTTTGATTCCGCGCAAGGCTGAATAATGCCAATCGCAGGCAGGCCAGCTCCCACATTTGAATGGGTTCGCAATGCAAAATGTGGGAGCTGGCTTGCCTGCGATGAGGCTCGTACTGACAGCTCAATACTCAGCCCGCGAGCAACCACACCCCA
>NZ_WNNK01000034.1 GCF_009724245.1 Pseudomonas spelaei
GGTCAGAAAACGGCCAAATGCTGCCTTCCGCGACCGGCTGCAACCGACCCAGCGGACTGTCGCAAAAAAAAGTATAGCGGCCAATATGGAGGGGCAGCTATCGACCCGTATCGACCTTTACATCATCAATTTCAACGCACCTAGCTCCCTGAACCCCGCCTGGCGAAACGAACGATCATTCATCGTGATCATCTATCTCCAGAAAAAACTGCATCTCACGCGGAACAATAGCCTTGGTAACACCCAGCTTCCGATCACGTAAGTGATCGAAAAATTTGTCCTCTAGTTTCCCAGGTCCCTCATTCAAGTTTTCACACAAAAACATGCTGCAATAGAGAGCACGAGCAGCTAGTGATCTCGCGACCTCAACGTGTTTACCAGTAACAGAGGAAACACCAGAGTGGACTATTGAAGACCTCAAATCGTATGCTTCGCGGAGCATACGGTGCGCGTTTAGGCGTTGCTCGGCAGGGAAGCAAAGTAAAGATGAGAAGTCAGCAAGCGTTGCTTTAATTGGGGAGCTTTTGTCTCGCGAAAATATAGATTCAATGGATATAACGTAAAATAGAAAGCTTGCCACCTTGTCGTCAGCGTTGAACGCCATTGAGAAAAATTTAAATGCGTTCCGCATGCGGGAATACATGCTCTCCTTGGAAGAGTTCAAATGCTCAAAGAAAAAAACGAAATCGGGCTTTCTAAGAAATTTTAGTAGCTCTTCACTCAATTCAAAGTTGAATGACAGCGACTTTGTGGTTGGGAATCTTCTGAATTCACCTGTTGTTTTGCTAAGAAGGAAAAAATGATTAACCGCCCCTGTATGGCCGAAGCCGGCGTCGGTACCTGTGAATAGGTTGGCGAAAACCTCTATCAGTCTACTTAGGGTTCTAAATTTTGACTCCACGCTAAAACGAAGACGATCCTCATCTCCATGAGCATCCACAGTTACCAAGATTTCGCGGGCGAGTGCTTCGTGTGAGGTCCGTGCTGCATGCATAAAGTCCGTCACGCTTACAGGGGGGAAATTGTGCTTTACGATTATCTTGTTGAGGAGCTTGGCAGAGGTTGCTGGCGGAGAAAAGGTGAACTCCCCCAACTTAAATTGTCGCAAAAGAGGAGGCTTAATTAGATGAGGGAATCCAAATGGTTTTCTGAAGCCCAATGGGATGATCGCCAAATAGTCCCGCTGTCCGGTAGTCCCAATTATTGCCTCCTCAAGCTTTTGAGCGAATTGCTCGGCGCTCAGCGGGGAGTGGTGATCAATTACAGCATAAACTATTTCGAGAACATAGAGCCAGTCTAAGTGGCGAGAAACATAACTTGATTTGAATATTGCCTTGAACAGTTCCTCATCTTCTTCCCAGTTGCCTGGGCGCTCGACACTCCCATCATAGCCATTTTGGCCTAATGCCTTATAATACGCCTCAAGGGGCTTCCGGATGGCGCGCGCTACTGCTTTTTTGTCAATAGTGATTTTGTCACGACCGTCCATGATTTGCTTCCTTCATAGCTCAAAGATCTTGATATTTATCCGGAATGCCAGCCGTAGTTATCGATTTAAATGACATACTCGGTGAGCATTAAAAATGTACTAATTATTTGCTTAGGCTGGGAAAATCTCAGAACTCCGAGCCGATACGAGCTTGGGTGCGCCGAACATTTTCATAGTAATCGCTCGCGTGATGGCCAGCGAATTATACCACTTAATTGTCAAGCTTATCTGTGCATCTCTACTAGGTGCCTATGACGGTCAGTAAGCATGTCTGAACCTCCGCTCTTGTTCGTTTGCTGCCTGTTCGGAATGGCAGCAAACGATCAATGCTGGAAACTAATATTCAAATTCAGTGGCTGCGACGCAGTTCGCTGAGTTGACTGGCTAGACTGTTACTAAAGGCCAATTGCTGTTTGAATTGCCTTAGCTGCGACGGTGGCTCCAATCTTCGTTGCCACGTCAAGCGCCCACTTCCCAGCGGATTTCAAATGCTCCAATGCCCCTGCGCCATCCTGTCTCTTCGCCGCGTTCTCCGCTGCACCAATGCTAGCAACTGCCTGGTCGTGTTCGACTTCGGTAGCTTGATTACGCATTGAATTGCGAAGTGTCGCAAGCTCCGCAGTAAGCGCAGGTAGATCGAGATTGGATGCTGCTTGTTGCATTACTTGGTTAAATGTATTGTTTTCCGCTTTGGCGTTGGGCCCGATCGCACCAACCTGCCCTGTTACGTTGTACTGGTCACCCATAGAAATCTCCTGAGAAATGAACTGCTGAACAAAAACCTGATTATGTTTTGGAAACAAACGCTTATTGGCATCAATTTCTTTTGAATTGAAATCATGGACTTGATTGTAAACACTACAATCTAAAAAGTGGCAGGGAGATATAAAGCCCCACTCATATCGCCAATCGTTGGGGTTTTTTTCCCTTTCAGCAATCCTGCGCCCGCAGTCGCTATCAATTTCATCTACGTATTTCGCCAAGTAGCTTGCGTAGTAATGAAGATAAGCGAAAGTAACCTCAGGGCAAAAATTTGAAAAAACGCTCCAGTTTCCTTGAATGCCATGTATGCAAGTTTCCTCTTCAGCAATAACTGGTAGCAGCTCGGAGCTAGCCCAAAAAGCATCCAAAGACGCTTTTTTATCATCGTTTATAGAGGTGATGATTCTTGCTTCGCCAAGCATATATATGCTCGCATAGTATCTTGGGCATTTATGTACATTTGCGTAGGGGCACGAGGCGGGAGCATTTTTCTCTGAGCTTTTGCTTCTGTACCATGAAGAATCAGGGATGGTGATAGGCATTGCTAATGTCCTGGAAAAATCTAACTATAGATATTTGCTACAGATCAATTGCTGTTTGAATTGCCTTAGCCGCGACATTGGTTCCAATATTCGTTGCCACATCGAATGCCCACTTTCCAGCAGATTTCAAATGTTCCAATGCCCCTGCGCCATCTTGTTTTTTCGCCGAGCTCTCCGCAGCGCCAATGCTAGCAACCGCCTGGTCGTGTTCGATTTCGGTAGCTTGATTACGCATTGAGTTGCGAAGTATCGCAAGCTCCGTAGCAAGCGCAGGTAGGTCGAGACCGCATGCCGCTTGTTGTAAGACTTGGGTGAACGTATTGTTTACAGCTTGGGCGTTAGGGCCGATTGCTCCGACTTGTCCTGTTACGTTGTATTGATCATTGGAAATGAACTGAAAAACAACTTGTTTAGGCTGCGGAGACGAGGATTCATGAGCGCTGATGTTTTCTGAGATTGGAGTTAAGTTTAATTCGTTCCCCTGCTCTAGCTCATGTCGGATACTAAATTCGCTCGTCAATAGCCCCCACATTCGCTGAGCAGAAATGCTATCAGGTAAAAAATATTTTGCATCATTAATGATTGGTTCAATGATCTTGCCAGAGATAAAATCAGACTTTAAATCTCGTTTAATTGCGCATGCAAATTCCATTAATGAGGACGCGTTTTTAAAACGTTGAATATTCCCTTCAATTTGATTGGTACTACAGTGAGGTGGCAAGTAGGAAAGAACTCCTTGCCTATCTATTAGCACCAATGTTTTATCGATTCGATGGATCTTGTTTTTTTGGATAACCGAATCAACTATGTCTGATTCTTCGATAGTGTGACGCGTTAGGATTTCGACTAGACGATGTAACGTATCTTCCGCCTCGCTACCTAAATTCATAATTTGAATGGCTGGAAAGATTTTAGGGGGCGCGGAAAGTTTTTTTATACTAGCGGTGCCGGTAGTAGTGATCGCAAGAATTTCAGAAACGAATTTAAACAACCCATGATGGGATTTAATATCTTGCAGGCCGGCAATGGTAGCAAGGCATTCGACATCAAAAGCCTGTACTTTTACTGAAGCGCAAATGCAAGATAAATATCTTCGCAAGCTTACTGTTACTTGAAGGCGTTGTTGTACCTGCTCAAAAAAAACTGTGAAGGTAAATTGTTTTCCTTCAACACCTAGCTCGCTCTTCGACGACCGCAATGCGTGATGAAAGTTCTTTGTTGGCTCAAGTGTTGTGGGCGCGTAAGGGACGCGTGGATTGCCTCCAAGCGTACGCAAAAAAGAGCTAGCCCCTTTGATATTGAAAAGCGGGTTAGCCAGCCTAGTTTTTTCAATCCCTTGTGGGGAAAGACTGGAGAAGATTTTCCAACCTAATTCGACATGGTATGACACATTTCAAACCTTCATTGGGTTGGCGAGGGAGGAGTCGAACCTCCTTGTTCTAGCAACCTAGAATCTGTCGGCTCAATGTCTCCAAAGCGCCGTCCACACAGCCCGCCGCCGACGAGAATATCACGCCAGTATTTGTAAACAATATGAATTGTCCTCAAATTTGTTGACACATCCGGATGACAGCACTTGGCCGTCTGCTGCCTGTTACCACGGGCAGCTTTTGGCGGATTCAGCCTATTCTCTACGGTCGAATGCGCTTATGAAGGCACGGAAGAGCGCAATTTCCCCGCGTGCGCCTTTCGAATTTTTTCGAAAGGCAGTCTGAAGCTTGGCACCAATCATTGAAAACTAAAGCTCCATTTCAGCTATCCATTCCAGTGCATCAACACCAATATTGTTGACACATCAATCTTCGCCTGCTTCGGCCAATATGGGCCCTTCTAGGTCATCATCCGCGACTGGCAGAGCGGCAGGTGCCGCTGCGTCATTCGCTACCGCAGGCACCCGTCGTGCCTCAGGAGTCGGGATGCGGTTGCAAATTATCTCGTCCATAGCGGTTACCATGTCTTCCAACGCTTTAATCCATCGCTTGACCTTAACCTCGTCAATATCTTGGATGCGGTTTGCCTGATTGTAATCTCCGGCATGAACGATCTCATGGCGTCGAATGATGAGGTCCCCCACCCGGCTCTTGATGTGAGCCTGACGAGTCTTCCTGAAAGCGGCGTCAGTTAGCTTATTTAATCGATACACAAGAAATACGGAGTCGATGACGTCAAATCGCTGGGTGGTATATTGAGCGTAATATGATCGTACTAAATTGCGTATACGACGGTAGGGGCGCTCCATAGTCAGAAGGCTTAATGCTTCACGCGTATCTAGGCCTGCTTTCAAAAGCAGTTCAACCAGCGAGTCGTCGGGGCGCTGCCTTTTAAGGTACGTGGCTAGCTTTTCGACGAACACGTCGGTCACATAGGCGTCCAGAGCCGCCACTGCAAGCACGACCGCTCCGCGGATTATATCCTTGGGAGCTGACGGGACGTTTTCATCCGCCGCGTTCATCGTGTGGATCGTCGTATAGGCGTCTACTAATGTTTCGCAACGCCTGGCGGTCTTATGGAATTTTGCAAAAGCTTT
The DNA here is from genome assembly GCF_009724245.1 of Pseudomonas spelaei. Classification (GTDB taxonomy): domain Bacteria; phylum Pseudomonadota; class Gammaproteobacteria; order Pseudomonadales; family Pseudomonadaceae; genus Aquipseudomonas; species Aquipseudomonas spelaei. Next base: position 5,321 of record NZ_WNNK01000034.1, read on the forward strand.
CGATGCCATCCTTGCCTCAGTTACTGCTTTGAAAGGCGTCATATTGACATCATTCAAAATGCAGCCGCTAGCACAGACGTCACTCTTGTCAGGTGCCACTTCCGGCGACAACGTCGCTGATGCCTCGAAAGGCCCGGGTTCGATTCCACAGAAAGCCATAACTAGCTGATTTATTTATAGTTACTAGTTGGGGTACGCCAAATTTTCCACAGACTTCCAGACCCGCAGAAAACCTAGCCCCGCCGACCACTACCGTTCGTCTGGTGCCGCACCATACAAAACGAAGCCCTCGCAGAAATGCGGGGGCTTTGTTGTTTCTGGGGCGTGCGTTGCTGCGCTCCCCCCTCCGCGCCGCGCCTTCGTGGCGATCCGACCGCATGCTCCGTGAGCTTCGTCTTTTAGGCAGTCTTATTCTGTGCGAAAAATGAATCGGTCTCCGTTTCCCGATAGAAGTTTTCCGCGATCACACCCCGTACCGCTTATTACCACCAGAGGTGATGCAATACCGTCCACCTCGCGGGCCAATACACACACTGCCCGACGAACATGAGCATGACGCCCCATAGCTGGGTGATGCCTGCCGATACTGTTTAGGCGCGCTTGAAGGCGGAGGTGTAGGACGTTTCGAGGCAATGTAGCAAGCCGCACCATCACAAAGATTCTTAGACGACAGCCACCTAGCCGGTTGCCCGTCGGCGCTTACTCGAACCCACTCATTCTGTCTCTCGTACACATGAATTTGTTCTCCACGTTTCAGACTAGAGACCACTTTACCGGCTGGCCGGTCGCGCTGGTTGAGCTTATCTGCGTTTACAAATTGATAGCTCTCAGGCTGAGGCGAAGGCACCAAAGGTTTGGCCACAGAGGGAGCCGGAGTTGAAAGAAGCCCTTGAGAGGACGTAGCCACGCTAACAGCAGGTTCCGGCGCAGTGGGTGTCTTTTTACCGAACAGCCAAAAAACTGCGACCAGGATGATGAGTGGAAAAAACCAGGGCTGAGACTTCTTGCGCATATCCATTGCTCTCGAGTGATGGCACAAATACAAAAATGTGCCATCAAGGTAGGCGACTTTTAGCGCCTACACAAAGTGCAGATATGTCCTGCTCAGGAAAAGGCGCCGGATCCATTTTCTCAAGTTGCACCCCTCCCCCCACCACGCTAACCTCCCTCCCGTCGCTGCCAATTCAGCGACCGGGCCTGAGAACCCGACATGATGCAGGCGCACCAGCGCCCCCAACCACGATTTGCAGGCGTTTTTTTATGCCGGTAGTTTCGTGCAATGGCGGCTGTGCGTGGGAGACCTTCGGGTCTGCCGGGTTCCTGTATCTCCGGTTCTCAGCCTGCGCACAGCTGCCACCCATTCGCCTGAGAACGAACGTGGTAGCTCTCACCTGATATGGGAGTTTTACCGATGCGCGCTCCAGATCCGTCCGATAGCTGCCCAACCCGCAACAGGGGTGGCGCCCAATGACCAAACCCGAAAGCCTTACCACCCTTGGCCTTACGCCGTTCTCCTTTCACGCTGACCAACCCTTGTTCCGCGTTAACAGTGGCGTTCCCATTTCCACTGCCCTGACTCACGTTTCCGACTTGCTCCACGTCGCCAAGCTGCTCGCCGAAGACGCGGCCATGACTAAACACACCGATCGCTATGCCTGGGCTTCGCATTTCTTGCAGGAGATGAGTAAGGCGGTGATCGACGATGTGGTGAAGGTGCTGGCTTCGCCGGGCAATAGTGTCTGCGAATAGCCTTCCTTCTGGTCGCGTATGGCTTTGGCTTGCGCGACCGTCTCATGCATCAGCATGCAAAGCCGATAGCACTGGCTTGGGGGCGATAGGGTCGTGGGCGCTGTGTTTATCCCGTAGCCCTGCGTTTTCGTTGACGATCTTCGCGGGCAAGCCCGCTCCCACAGAGGGGCGGTTAAAGCCTGTTTTCCTTGATTGAGGCCATGGAAAATGCGCAGCCGGTGCAACCCTGCCCTCCTACGCTTTTCAAAAACGATGATCTTGTCGCGGCATAGACCATCGTATTTACTATGCTGTCAAAAACGCGACCGTGGAAAAAATTTTGCCCAAGTGTTTCCCCGCGTACCAAGCCGGTTTTCACGTGTATTGCCCTTAAAAACAGGTGCGAACGTTTATGACGCATGCGACGCCATCCATCAAACTCAGCACGCTTCGGCAAGTTGCTCCCTATCTGAGCATGCGAGGGGTGTCGCCGCTGGAGTTCTTTCGGCGTTTTGGTATTTCCCCTCATGTTTTTCAATACCCTGAAGCATGGGTACCGCGAGCGGCCTGTTTTCATATCGCCAATGAAATGGCTGCAACGGCGCAGGATCCTTTCGGCGGTGGGATGGTGGGGCATCTGACGGATGTGCGCTCAACGGGTGCATGGGGCGAGTTGGTATTGGGCTCGACCAGTCTCGCTCAGGCGTGTGCGGCGGCGGCGGTTCATACGGATTTGCTGCATCAGGGAAGCGAAGTAAAGATCGTCACCGAAGGCCGTACGACGAAACTGATCCAGCACTTTACCGGGCAGCACGAAGTTGACCCCAAGCAAGTCATTTTCGGCACCCTGGCGGTGCTTAGAAAAGTGCCTCTGCTGTCCGGTGCGTCTGGCGCCATTCGGGTACATCTGAAAAACCCGCGGGAAAGGGGCGACGAGGCGCTTGAGGAATACCTGGGGCCTAACCTGGTCATGAACGCTGAGTACAACATGATCGAATTCGATCGTGAGTTGCTCGAAATCCCCTTGCAGCCTGTTCGGGATGTGGCCTGGAAAACCACTCAAGCGTTGAAGTCGACCACTGCAACAGCGCACGCGCTCGCCGAGCAGATTGCGGATCAGGAACTGTCCCGGCTTGCCACTATTTCAAGAAAGATCGGACTGTCTGTTCGAACGCTGCAGCGGCGCCTCGAACATTGTGGCATCGACTTCGACGCGTTACGTGACGAGACGCGTCGCAGTGAGGCATTTCAGTTATTGGCCAGCGGCAAATACACCGCGACCGAGATTGCCTATATGGTCGGCTACAGCGATCCCGCGCACTTTACGCGTGCCTTCAAGCGCTGGACCGGGAGCCCGCCGTCGCGCTATCGCGCCATCTTGTTGAAACAAGATCGTTAACCTCTCCGCCTGACGCCTCACCTCTTCTTGCCCAGCCCGTTAGTCCCTTGCAGGGACGGCCTTCGCGTGCGCGCTCGCTGTGCTTTTGGCACCAAATGGCAAGTTTGCGTCAAGGCGTTCTTATACAGTCAAAAAATTAACGCCAACTTATAAAACCAAGAGGTTTAAATGTCCCATTCATCCACGGCCCGCCTCTTCGCCATGGCACTGGCAGCGTTTGGAAGTGCGAACGCTCAGTCGTCCCCGGACGCGGCGATACCGGTGGGTGTCGATAACTTCGTCCGGGCCGAGTCTGATCTCTACTTGGGAAAAATGGTGGCCACTGGCAGTTTGGGGCGGTTTGTTCATAGCCGCGAAGCCGTGCCCATCGACGCCCAGAATGTGGTCCGGATGAATCGGGACACGCTCTACTCGTCAGCGGTGTTCGATCTCGACGCAGGCCCCGTCACGATCACCTTGCCTGAGGCCGAAGGACGGTTCATGTCGATGGCGGTGATCAATGAAGATCACTACGTGCCCCTCGTCACTTACGGCGCCGGTCGCCGGACGCTGACGAAAGAGGCTGTCGGCACACGCTATGTGTTTGTGGCTGTGCGCACGTTCTTTGACCCCTCCGATCGCAAAGACCTCAAAAAAGTGCATGCACTGCAGGACGCAATCACGGTCAGCCAAGCCCAGGTTGGAGAGTTCGTCGTACCAAAGTGGGACCAGGCCAGCCAGGCCAAGGTACGTGAGGCCTTGGAGGTCCTGGGCTTGACCATTCCCGACTACAACCAGTCCTTTGGGCCCAAGGGCAAGGTCAATCCGATCCATCACTTGATCGGCACTGCGACAGGGTGGGGCGGGAACCCGGCCAAGGACGCTATCTACCTGGGCGGTGCGATAGCGCAGAACGATGGCAAAACCGTGTACCGGCTCAAGGTTGGGGAGGTTCCGGTGAAGAGTTTCTGGTCCGTGAGTGTTTATAACGCAGACGGTTACTTTCAGAAGAACCCCTATGACGCTTACTCGTTGAACAACCTCACCGCCCAGAAAAGTGAGGATGGCTCGATTGTCATCCAGTTCGGTGGTTGCGACGCAAAGACCGCGAATTGCCTGCCGACGACACCCGGCTGGAACTACACGGTCAGGCTTTATCAGCCGAGCGAACAAATACTGAATGGCCAATGGAGCTTCCCGAAGCCGCAGCCCGTCACGCTCTAATTAAAAATCTCGGACTTTTATCACTACGCACAAACACCAATACGTTTGGTGTTACACCATAGGAAAGCAGCAATGACAGCCATCGGTGGTTCAACCTTTCTTAAGCATCCGGTGATGCTCATTACAGGTGCGACGCTCGCACTTGCGATGGTGTTGCCGGCACACGCAGACGATTCAAGTGAGCCCTCCGTAACCGTCGGTGGCGGGCTTGCCGTCGGCCCGTTGTACGAAGGCTCTTCACACTATGCCGCGTTCCCTTCACTGAAACTCAAAGCGGTCTTGCCTACCAACGACTGGGGCACGTTTACCGCAGCGTTCCCGGACGGATTGCGTTGGGACTTGCCGGGGCTGTCACCTTTCGGGGTGGCTCTGCTGATCGGTTATGACCAGGGGCGCAAGGAAAGAATTCATACCCTGGACGGTCGTGATGACTACCTGAGGGGAATGGGCAACCTGGACAGCACTGCCTTGGTCGGAGCCGAAGCGTACTGGATCCTGCCGGCCGGCCGCCTGTTTGTTCGCGGCCTGCAAGCGAGCCAGAGCCGCAATTACGGTGGCGAGCATCTGGGGCGTACGGCGTACCTCGAGGCCGGGGTTGCTACGGCATACCCACTGTCCTCGACGTTGACCCTGGACTCGACGCTGTACGGCACCTGGAGCAATGAGAACGACATGATGGCGCGCTTCGGCGTCACGGCCCAACAAGCGGCACGTACCCGTTTCGATGAATACCGTCCAAGCGGCGGGATGCGCGACGTGACCTTGAAGCTGGGCCTCACCTGGCAATGGCAGCCACAGTTGGCACTGGAAGGCGGCCTCAAGACCTACGCCCTGGTCGGCGATGCCCGCAACAGCCCGCTGACGGGTGAGAAGGTCGGCGCAGGCGCCTATCTGAATGCTCTGTACCGGTTTTGATCCGTTGGCAATACCGGGATAGATAGGAGAACACTCGATGAAAACAGTACATAAGCAGTTGGGGCTGGCCGGCCTGCTCTGGTCGGGGCTGGTGCTTGCCGAAGATGCCGCCACCAAGGTCACGGACCCTCACTTCAAGCTGGCGCCAGGCTATCTTGACCCGGCGGACTTGCCAGTGCGCTTGGCGTTGCTCGGCGCCCCACCCAAGCCGGACTCTGCGGCGCTTGCACGGGATGAGGAAGCACGCCGCGCGGCGCTGGCACTGCGTGGTACGGCCCGGGAGAAGCTTGCCGCAACGGATGCGGAATTATCATTTCCTGGCCCGGCGAAAACATTCTCCTGTGCGCTGGGCACGCCAATCACCGAAAAAAGTACACCGCATCTTTATACCTTGATGCAGCGCACCCTGACGGATGCGGGCGGCTCCACCTATGCCGGAAAAAATGCCTACAACCGTACCCGTCCATTCGTGGTGCATGACGAAGGCACATGCCGCAAGGACATGGAGCCGCTGTTGCGCACGGACGGTTCCTGGCCATCCGGCCACTCTGCGGCCGGCTGGGCCTGGGGGTTGGTGCTGGCCGAGATTCAGCCTGCGCGAGCCACCGAACTGATGACCCGCGGGTTGTCGTACGGCCAGAGCCGTGTCATCTGCAATGCACACTGGCAGAGCGACGTGGATGCGGGCCGCATCATGGGCGCGGCCACAGTGGCGAGCCTGCATAGCAATTCGGCGTTCCTGGCGGACCTCGCGGCGGCGAAAGAGGAGGTCAAGGCGGCTCAAAAGGCAGGCCTGAGGCCTACAGAAGATTGTGCGGCCGAGGGCGTGGCGCTCTCGCTGACCCAGCACTGATCGGAGAAACACATGATTCACAGTAACAACCCACGCTCGCCGTTGCGGCATAAGCACGCCCGCCTGGTTCTGCTGGTTAGCGCCTTTACGAGCGCCGGATCCAGTTTGCCGATGGTGGCCATGGCAGCAGACGGTGATGACTGGCAGTTCAACGGCGGGCCTTATGTGTGGGGCGCCGGGATCCGTGGGCATGTGGGCCACCGTAGTACCGGGACCCAGTTTATAAAGTCCGACTTCTCGGACATCGCACGTACTGTCGATATGTCAGTGATGCTGATGGGCGAGGCTCGGCGAGGGCCGTACAGCGTACTCACCGACCTGATGTATATCGACACCGACACCCGCAACCGTCTGCCAGCAGGCGCCCCCGCGTCCAAGCTTGAGGTGGAAAGCAAGACGGCTTCCGGATTCCTGGGGGGCGGGTACACCGTGTTGGGTGATGACAATCATCGGTTGGACGTCGCCGGCGGAATACGCGTCTGGTACAGCAGCACCACCATCAGCCTGCACGGTGGGCCCGCTGGTGGCCTGTCTGGCTCCGACCAGGCTACCTGGGCGGACGCCATGGCGGGGCTGCGTGGGCACTATGCCGTGAATGACCGATTCTGGTTGTCGTCATGGGGTATGGCAGGCGCAGGGCAGTCCCGGGAAGACTGGGACCTGGCCGCGCTGGCGGGCTGGGAGTTCTTGCCCGGCTTTTCTGCGGTGGCCGGTTACCGGGCCATGGGGGTGAATTATCGCCATGATGGTTTTGTCTACGACATTGTCCAGAAAGGGCCACTGCTGGGTATCAGTGGGCGGTTCTGAGGCGTTCATGGTAAAGCGCTCACGCAGCTCAATGGGCTGTCATTCCCCACTGTAAACAGGATGGAAAGCACCGATTCATGTACCAAAGGTTCATATTCCAGGCTTTATGCTAAATTATGGATTGCCAATAATTATGGCGTATCCATAAAAAGAGGTAATTGCATGAGCAGCATATTCCAACGCCCTGAACTGGCTGAAGAGATGGCGAACCAGCTTCTCAATCCGGGTGTGCTCGATGAGGGACTGCGCTCAGGTCTATTTCTGTCTGGCCTGCGCAGGACAGGTAAAACGACATTCCTGAGAAATGACCTCATTCCAGCCCTGGAAGAAGCCGGTGCTCTGGTCATTTACGTCGACCTCTGGAGCGATACGCTGGCCAACCCGGCAACGCTCGTGCATAACGCGATACGTAAAACCTTAAAAGAGCTCCAAACGCCGGGTTCCCCCCTGCTTGAAATGCTCAAGCGGGTTAGCAGTGCAGATATAGGTGCCGCAGGATTCAAATTCGGCTTCAAACTCGACAGCATTGGCAATACCGGCGGCCCAACGTTGGCGCAGGCACTGACAGAGGTCGTCGACCAAGCGAAGACCCATTTAGTACTGATCATTGATGAAGTGCAGCACGCCATTTCCTCCGACGACGGCAATCAATTGCTCCTGGCACTCAAAGCCGCTCGTGACGCAATCAATCCGCGCCCGAACACACCGGGCTATTTCCTGTGCATTGGGACCGGATCTCACAGGGCACAAGTGAGCGAGCTGACAGCAAAACGCAACCAAGCGTTTTCAGGTGCTACCTCCGCCGCCTACCCGGTACTGAAAGGAGATTACGTTGGGTACCTACTCAACCGACTTGCAATGACGGTAAAGAAGGAAAAGTTACCGTCCCGTGAAGTGGCCATCGAGGCGTTCAACACCTTGGGTAATCGACCGGAGGAAATGCTCAAGGCGCTGCGCCAGCTCATGCAGCAAGACGGTGATCCCGACGTTTTCCTTCCGGTTATTGCCAGCACATTACGCTCGGCAGCGGCGAGTATTGAGCTTGAAAAAGTAGAGCTGTTGGGCAGCCTGGCTCAGGCTATCTTCAACAAAATCGCGTCCACGGAGGGAGATGCTCGAGGAATTTTCTCCACCGATGCTGCGGCGGAATATTCAAAGACTGTGGGTCGAGAGGTACGTGTTGAAGAAATTCAGCCTGTGGTGATTGCGCTGGTCGCAGAGAACATCATCATGCGGCGCGGGCATGGGATTTATGCGATTACCGATCAGTTTGTTCAGGAAATCTGGCTGGAAGAGCGGGCGTTGATTGAGGCTAGTTAGGAACTCAACTTGAGAATCCGTTATGACGTAAACCGCTCCTCCTACGCCTCACATTTCCTGCCGGAGATGAGCAAGGCGCTGATCGACGATGTGGTGAAGGTGCTGACTTTGCCAGGCAATAGCGTCTGCAAATAGCCTTCCTTCAGGTCGCGTATGGCTTTGTCTTGCGCGACTGTCCCCTGCATCAGCAGCAAAGCTAATAGCACTTAGCCATATTTCTAATTGACACCCCCTCCCCCGTCCTTTAAAACCCACGCTCCTTATTTATGGCTGTTGGCTTAGGGGTCGATGGATTCGTGGGCGCTGTGTTTATCCAGTGGCCCTGCGTTTTCGTTGAAGACCATCGCGGGCAAGCCCGCTCCCACAGAAAAGCCGCTGAAGCCTGTTTTCCTTTATTGAGACATGGATGTCGAAGAAGCCTCCTCTTTTCACCTTTCGCCGCTGTTGCCTCGCCCTTCTGATCGGGCTGCTGGCCATCCTCGACCCTTTCGGCCTGGCCAGTTCCAGCGACAAGGCGTCCGCCGAGTGGTTTAACCGCATGCTTTCCAGCAGCTACCCAAGCACCGGCCAGCAGCAGGTGGCGGTGGTGTTGATCGATGACGCCTATCTAATGCGCAACAACACGTCGTGGCCCATGCCCTACGGCGAGCAGAGCAAGCTGTTCAAGCGTTTGCTGGCCTATAAGCCGAAGGCGGTGTTTGTGGATTTGTTGTACAGCCACGATCACTCCCTCGGTGATCCGACGCGGGGCAGTCAGTTGTTGGCGAATGTGTTTGAGCGGTATCAGCTCCAGGGTATTGCGTTGTTCCTGGCCAATACCGGCGTGACGCGTGGAGTGGATGGGCAGGCCAATACCCTGGCGCCGTTTGCCGGGGTCAGTCGGCCGGCGGTGGTGGTGTGGGATGGGGTGGAGGATGCCTATCCGTTGGCGTTCAAGGCGCCGTTGGGCGTGATGGAGACGCCGGCCATGGCGCTTTATCGCGAGTACTGCAAGACGCAGGCGTGTGGACCATTGCCTGCGGATGCGCAGGCCGCCGTGGCGTCGCCGCCGATTGCGGTGCAGTGGGGGCTCACGTTGGCGCCGGAGCAGGCGCGCATCAAGGACCTCAGTGATTGCGCCTCGCCGTCGCACTTTCTGCCGGACTGGCTGATGCAGTTGGGCCAGGCGGTGTTCTGGAGGTTTGACGACTCGGCCCAGTCGCGCTGTGCCTATAGCTTGAAGCTGTCGGCCACGGATCTGGAGGTCAGCTCGCCCGAGGATCAGGCTTTGATTGCTGAGTTGCTGCGCGATCGCCTGGTGTTGGTCGGGGCGAATATCACCTCCACCGGCGACCTGGTGCAGTCTCCGGTTCATGGGCAGATTCCCGGGGTTTATCTGCATGCGATGGCGCTGGATAACCTGATCACCTGGGGCATGGACTATGACCGCGAGCCGGGCAGCCTGGCGCTGATCAATATCAGTTGGCTGGATGGGTTGACGCTTGGGCTGCTGGCGTTGATTGCAGTGTTCAAGGCGTTGCACGCCCGGCAGTTGGCCAAGCAACCCGCATGGACGCGCTGGCCCTCCTGGGAGCGTCGCCTTTTTTCTTCAGCGTATCCCTCGTGGCTACTGACCCTGCTCGTGCTGGGGGCGGTGTGCTGGGTACTTCGATACAACCACTACACCGCCGTCAACGTTCTGGGGATTACGTTGCTGTCATTGCTGCTGCTCAGCGATCGGTTCGACGCTTTTTTCAACCAGCCTTCTCGTCTTACTCAAGGAACTCAAGGATGAACAAAACCCTCATCGTGTTGCTCGCCGCCCTCTTCAGCCAAGCCGCGTGGGCAGACACTCACAGCATCAAGGCGTTCCTCGCCGACCCGGTGGCGGTGCTGGACGAGCAAGGCAAGCAGCAGCGCGACCTGCCGCGCAAGGACGCGCCAACCCAGCCGGTGCCGGTGTTGCAGTACAACAAGGCATTGGACCTGGTGCAGGTTGAGCTGGCGGGCCAGAAGGTCTGGCTGGACACCATGGACGTGCGCATCGAGCCACCGCTGAATATCACGGAATTACCGTGCGACAAGCTGACCAAGAGCCAGACCAAAGACAGTCACAACAACTCCACCATTGGTTTTGGTGCGGGCTGTAATCAATAAAAAAGGAGCGTCGTGGTGAAGGGATATCGATTGGCGGCCAGCCTTCTGGCCTGTGCGGTACTCAGCGGGTGCGCCACCTTGAAGGGTGCCGACCAGGCGTTCATGAACCTGGTGGGGCCGTCGACTCAGTCTCGGGTCAAGGGCCATTACGTCGACAACACCGACGTGCGCCAGTACTACAAGCTCGACCCGCAACGCCAGAGCCAGCAACGCTTGAGCTATGACGGCCATGCGGTACCCGCCGCCGAGGCACGCCAGCAGAACCTGGTGGATATCCCGATGCTGCAGGTGTACTTGCAGGGCATCGTCACGCGCTTGTCCAAGGGCTGGCCGGGTGAGTTGCCCACGTTGCAGGTGAAAATCACCGACAGTCGCAGCTTCGGGCCGTCGGCGGATCCGTACGGCAACATCTTCGTACCAATGGGGATGATGGACAACGCCGGCAGTGAAGACGAGATCGCCGCGATGCTTGGCCATGAAATGAGCCATGTACTGCTGCATCACCATGACCGCATGGCTGCCTTCCAGCAGCAGAAGGAAATGTTCACCACCGTCGCCTCCACCGTGGCGCTGGCAACGATGGCCGCCGACACCGGCGTAGACCGCAGTTCCGGCACCATGAAGCTGTTCAGCAAGGACCCGGCCGGCACCCAGAAAACCATCGGCAACACGGTGTTGTACACCGCCTTGGCCAACACCTTTTCCGATCATGTGTGGAGCACCGCTTGGGGTCGCACCCAGGAAGATCAGGCGGACTTGCTGGGTACCGACCTGATGATCCGCGCCGGTTATGCACCGCGCGGGGCCACCCATAGTCTGGAGCGGCTCAGTGACTTTCAGGGCAAGCAAAAACCGTTGCTCACCGGCTTTCTCACCGCTCGCAAAAACGCCATGCAGGACTCGCTGCAGCAGTTCAACCTCAACCGCTTTACCAAAGAGCTGGATGTGTTGGTCAAGGACGGCCTGACCACCAGCATTGCCGCCACCACCCAGTACTTCAACCGCTCGCATATGTCGACCCTGGACCGTGACCAGGAACTGCGCGAGTACCTGCAACGCGAATACCGCCAGGAACGCCGCGCCCGGATCAACACCCAGGCCTGGCAGAAGCTGCGGAGCACGCCTCAGGTGGCCAAGGCCATCCAGGGTTACAAGGATGCGTACTTCGCCACCGATGCCCTGGCGAAGCAAAAGGTGCCCGAGGCAGATGCGTTTCTGCGCCGCGCCCTGAACTCGCCGGTCAAGGATCAACCGGGCATTCGCAGCGTCGCCTATTCCGTGCGCCTGGCCCAAGGCAAAAACGGCGAGGCGCTGAAGGAGTTGCAGGCGATCAAGGACTGGTCCCTGGCCGGGCCTGCGACCTACGACTTGATGATCAGCTATCACCTCAAGCGCGGTGATGGCGAAGCCGCGCTGGCGATGATCGACAAGGCCGAGCGCCACCTGGGGTCGGAAGAACTGTTCATCACCGACAAGTTGCTGGCCAACCAGCAAATGAAAAATGCGCAGCAAGTGCAAACCGTGCTGCGCAAGTGCGAGCAATACCCGACGCGCAAGGCAAACTGCCAGAAGCTCGCGCCGGTCAAAGCCTGAAACTAAATGGGCCGGTCGCGTCTGGGCGCTGCCGGCCTTCCCTTCTCGGTATCCCGCCTCCAGGGTTTTCGGTATAAACGGCGTAATCCCTGCGTCGAGAATGGACTTCGATGAACGCCCTCAAGCTGATCCTCCTGCTGATCGTTTTTCCGTTGCTGCTGGCCGCCACCGGAGGCTGGCAGTGGCAGCGCGCCGTCGACGGGGCGCTCAAGCTCAGCGAGTTTGAGGCCAACCTGGAAATAGCCAGGCCGCAGTTGCGAGCATTAGTGGCGCAAAACCCGATGACCCCGGTGACGGTCAATGGCGAAAAACTCAGCGCACAGTTGGTGTTGTCACGGATGGACAAGGCCGCCGATGAGACCGGCACCGCGCACCGCGTCAACAATGCCTTGCAGCTACTCGCCCAGTGGGTGATTGCTGTGGGTTTGCTGGCGGCCTTGATTGGCGCGGCGGCACTGGGCGCGACCCACTGGGCCGGTGCCCGGGCGCGCAAATCCCGACAGGCGTTGTTGCAGGTGTTTTCCCTGGGCAGCCGCTTGCTGCCCTATGTGCTGGTGGGTCAGGCGATCGCCCTGGCCGCGACGGTTGCCCTGCTGCTGACCTATGAAGGCCTGGGGTTTTGGCACATCGGCCGGTTGTCCACGGGCGAGGTCAAGATCATGGCAGTGGCCGGGGTGATCGCCGCCTTTTGCCTGTATTCGATGTGGTTGCTGCTGCGGCAACTGCGCTGGATGCTGACGATGTTCGAGCCGACGCCGATCTCGATGTTTGGCCAAGTGGTGACGCTACAGCAGGCGCCCGATCTGTGGCGCCATGTGAGCGAGCTGGCAAACACACTGGGTGCATTGCCGCCGGACCATATCGTGGTGAGCCTGACAGAAGGTTTTTACGTGACCTCCAGCGACGCCACCGTCCTGCCAGCCGAAACGGCTTTGCGCGGCCGAACCCTGCATCTGCCACTGCTGTATCTGGGGGTGCTGAGTCGGGAAGAAATCGCCGCAGTGATCGGCCATGAGCTGGCGCACTTCGTGGGTGAAGACACCGAGTACAGCCTGCGTTTTGTGCCGATCTACGACGGGGTCAACCGCAGCCTCGGCGCGCTGGCCCAAGCCATGCTGGCCAGTGATGTGATTCAGGGGCGGTTGATGAGGCCTTCATTCCTGTTCGGCGTGTTTTTCATGGAGCGCTTCCATCATGCGGTCAGCCACTGGAGCCGCCAGCGCGAGCTGCTCGCCGATGCCACGGGCAGCCGGTTGGCGGGCAACGCGGCGGCGGCTTCGGCACTGATGCGGATATCGGTGCTTAACCCACAGGTGGATCGCCTGTTACGGGCGCACCTTGATGCACACCACGCTGCCATCGATGACCTGCCGACAGCGATACTCAACGAACTGCAACAGTGTGAACTGGCACTGCCACCTGACGCGCTGGAGATTCACCTGCCACATCCGACCGACTCGCACCCGTCCAACGGCGAGCGGATACGAGCGCTGCACGTGGCGCCGGAGGACGCGCTGCACAGCGGCACCCGGCCGGTGGATGCCCTGGCCGCAGGTGCGACGCTGGATGCGTACTTCTGCGAACCCCTGACGCTGCGCCAGCAACTGTCCCGTGACCTGAAGGCTGAGGTGACGTGGCAGGAGGAGGCGCACGCTCAAGTCCTTGAGTCCTTGGCTGAGTCGGTCAAAGGCGAACAGTCCTTGCACGAAGGCGGGCGCCGACGCGCTATCGCCACGGGCGCATTGGCGTTGCCATTCGTTGTGCTTGGGCTATGGATGATGATCCTGCCATGGCTGTTTCCGGAAAAAGTGAAGGGCACGCCTTTAGCCACGCTGGGTGCAGGTGCGGGCATCGCGGGTGTCGCGTTGATCTTCCTGTGGCTCGCCATACGGCGATTCAAGCGCGCGCCACAGACGGCGCTGCGACTGACACCGGAGCATTTTGTGTTTGCCAACCTGGCACAGCCGCTGCCCATCGAGCACATCGCCAGTGTCGGGTTGCAAGCCATCAATGGCCTGTGGGTGATCGTGCAATTGACACCGGAGGCGCCCTTGCCCGAAATCCGCAAAAGCGCGTTCGGTGTACCGGGGGCCAGGCTCAACAAGAAGAAACATCAGGTGCTACTGTTCATGGCGCAGTTTTGTCTCGACAACAAGCGCCTCACGTCGCAGGCAACGCTGGAACTGATCTACGACTACCTGAATGCGGCCCATGCCCGAAACGCTTTGCAGGCGCGCCACCAATAGCGTGTCCGCGTGTTGTAGCGCCCATAAAAAACGCCCCGGAGCCAAAGCCACGGGGCGTTTTTTTCAACCTGAGATCAGGCCGAAGCGTAACGCTCGATCAATTAGAAAACGTTGATCGGGTAGTCCGCGAACAGACGGATTTCGTTACCGCCTACGTTGTAGTTGCTGGCGTTGTTGGAGACGCGCAACCAGGACGCACGGGCACGCAGGCTCAGGTCTTTAGCCGGGCCGCTCTGTACCACGTATTTGAACTGGTTGAAGATCTCACGCTCGGTGCCACTGCCACGGTTGGAACCGTCGTCAATGTTGGTGCCGCGCACGTAAGCGATGTTGTACGTCAGGCCCGGTACACCGAAGGCGCCGAAGTCCAGGCCGTAGCCTGCCTGCCAGGAGCGCTCGTCCTTGCCGTTGAAGTCAGACCAGTAGGAGTTGGCCAACAGGATGGTGTTACCACCATCACCGACGCCGCCAGCGTTGCGGTAGCCGCCGTACAGGTAACCGGTGTCACCGGTGCTGCGCTGGTGAGCCAGGGTCAGGCTGTGCGGACCGAAGGCCCACGTGGCGGCCAGGCTCCAGATCTTGTTGTCACGGGCGTCGGCATCACCTTGGTTTTCCAGGGCGAAGCTGCGGTCCAGCTTGGTTTTGTAGCCGTTGAAGTCAAAGGTCAACGATTGCTTCTCTGGCAGGGCCAGTACGTAGTTGACGTTGACGTATTGCTTCTTCAGCACGTCCTGCATGTTGGAGGCATAGAGCGCAGCCGACAGGCTTTCGGTGAATTTGTAGCTACCACCGATGTAGTCGATGCTTTTCAGGCCGCCGCTGTCAGAACCCTCGGCGCTCTTACGAGCTTCCTTGGTGAAGTGACCACCTTCCAGCTTCAGACCCTTGATCTCATTGGAGACGATCGAAGTACCGGTGTAAGTTTCCGACAACAGACGGGAGTTGTCGTACTGCAGGACCGGCACGGCTGGCATCTGCTCACCGTACTTGAGCACGGTGTTGGAGAGGCGGAACTTGACAGCTGCGCCGCCCTTGGACAGGTCGTTGGCGGCTTCGCCATCGGCACCTTGCTTGAAGAAGTCGATACCGCCAGCGCCGCTTTTACCTTTACCGCCATCCAGACGAATAGCGTATTGGCCGATCACGTCCACACCTACGCCGACAGTGCCTTGGGTGAAGCCGGATTCGAATTTACCGATGAAGCCCTGGCCCCATTCGGCTTTGTCTTGCTTGCCATTTTTGTAGTCGCGGCTGATGTAAGCATTACGCGCCGCGATGTTCAGGTGGCTGTCTTCAACAAAACCCTTGGAGTCTGCTTGATCGTCAGCCATTGCCTGAGTGGCGCTCAAAATCCCCAGAGCGATCAGACCCATCCGTTTATTCAACATTTTCTTATTCCTTATTACTGGTTGAGTACGCGCTGTAACACCAGGCTCCTACAAACTTTCTGGTGCTGGCTTCCCCCGAATAAAAAAGCCCGCGGACGACTGAACATACCGCGGGCCTTTTTTTATGGAGAGTCATGGCGGTCAGCCACAGGCGTTGGGGCGAATCCTAGCCGCGCCTTTGACAGTGTGTCAATTTCGTGAATCGTCTGTATTTAGGCTAAAAAAGTCTAAGAAATGTTGAATAGCCATCATTCTGTAGGGAATGTCTCCCACTGCACTCAAGCAATTGCGGGACCTGCACAGCCGTTCACATCGCAGGACAACGCGCTCGGCGTGCTGCTCTGGGTCGAACCAGCAACGGTTTGACTCAGCCAGGCGGCAAACGCTTCGGGCTTGCCGAGCCACGGGCTGATGTCCAGCAGCGTGAAGTGGCCGCCCTGTTCCAGGGCCAACGTGGGAAAGCCCTGGCCGCCGACTTTGGCCAGCCATTGACGGCTGTCCTTTATATGGGCGGTGGTCTGTGAGCCGAGGTGTTGTTTGAACGCTGTTTCGAACGCCTGAGGTTCAAAGCCAATGGACTCGGCCAACGCCAACAGTACGTCGTTGTCAGCAATCCGGCGGCCTTCAACGTAGTGGGCGGTTTGCAAACGCCCCAACAATTCCAGACCACGCTTCTCCAACTGCTCAGCCGCCAGGACGGCGGCCGTCGGCGGCGCCGAGTCGAACACAGCACTGTGGTCGCGCAGCAGGCCTTCAAAATACGCCTCGCCAAACGGCTGACCGGTGTACTCGGCAATGCGTCGGTCGTGGGGCATTACATAGTCGCGTAGCTGCGGCGACACCCCCTGACGGTTGTTGCCGGTCATCATGCCGCCACCATGCAGTTGGATCGGTACTACCTGCCGGGCAGCGTGCAATAGCGGCTTGGCACCATAGCACCAGCCGCACAGGGGGTCGTAGATGTAATGCAGGGTGACAGCCGACATGAATAACTCCAGATGAAAACTCGATAGCAGCCGATTATTCCGACACAGGCACCCAAGAAAAACGCCGGATTGGCTTTCAGACTGTTTCGCGAATCGGTCGAATACCCCTGGAAAACACATGACGTAACATTTCACCGAGCGGATTTTGTAGGAATGAATAACGCGCGCAAATAGCAAGCATTATCATTAACGCACGTCATCTTCCTTCAAACCTTTCGGATGCACTCCCTGATGCCTGCCCTTCGCCTGACGCCCATCACCCTTGGGTTTTCTGTTCTGCTGTCCGCCGGATTTGCCTGTGCGGCGACCACATTGCCCGAAACCTCCATCAGCGCCGAAGCCGACGAAGATGATCCGCGTGTCAAGGACACCACCACCGCCACCCGCACCGCGACACCTGTGCGCTACGTGCCCCAGGCGATCGACTCGGTGAAAACCGAAAACCTCAGTTCCTACGGTACCAATGACCTTGGCCAGGCCTTAAGCGGCATCCCCAACGTCAGCAGCGGCGCCGACACGCGCTTCGACAGCTTGCGCATCCGCGGCTTCGACGCCAGCAACGACTTCTACCTGGACGGCGTGCGCGACGACAGCCAGTACGTGCGCGACCTGCACAATATCGAACGCATCGAAGTGCTCAAAGGCCCCGCAGCCGTGCTGTACGGGCGCGGCGGCCAAGGCGGCATCGTCAATCGCGTGAGTAAACTGCCCCAGGCCGGCCACGCGTCCAGCATCGAAGCCCAAGGCGGCAGCAATGACCTGCGCAGCCTGTACGCCGACCTCAGCACCGACCCCACCGACACCATCAGCCTGCGCCTGAACATGGGCAACCAGGACAACAACAGCTTCCGCGACGGCGTCAGTGGCAACCGCCAACTGTTCGCACCGTCCATGAGTTGGCAACTGGCGCCGGATCTGAACTGGTTGGTGCAGTACGAATACAGCCGCTACAACCGCACGCCGGATCGTGGCATTCCCGGGATCAACGGCCGCCCAGGTGATGTAGGGCGCGACACCACTTATGGCGACAAGCGCGACTATATCGACGACAAGTCCCAGTCGCTGCGCTCCAAACTCGCCTATGAGCTCAATGACAACTGGCAACTGCGTCACACCCTCAGCCTGTTCAAACTCGACAGCGATTTCGACAACACCTACGTGGTCAGCTTCGACCCCAAGACCAACAAGGTCGGGCGTCAACGCTGGCAACAAGACCTGAGCACCCGCAACCTCTTCAACAACGTCGAGCTGGAAGGCGGCTTCAGCACCTTCGGCCTGGAACACCGCGTGCTGACTGGCGTGGAACTGGGCGACCAGCGCCGCGACCCGAAACTCTATCGCGCGCCCCTCAATGCCGTGCCGAGCCTGGATGCGTACAACCCCGACCGAAATCTGCGCCACACCGGCCGCCTGCCGGCGTTCAGCAGCAGCCATACCGAAGCGAAAAGCCAGGGCGTGTATGTGCAGGATCAACTGCGCCTCAATGACCAATGGCAACTGCTCGCCGGCTTGCGTTATGACCGCTTCGACGTGGAATCCACCAACAAGCTGATCAACACGTCAGAGCAAGTGGTCAGCCACAGCACCAGCCCGCGGGTAGGCGTGGTCTGGACGCCACTGGAACACCACTCGTTCTACGCCTCCTGGAGCAAGACCTTCTCCCCCACCGGCGGCGGCTTGATCGGCATCACGCCGAACGCTAATGGCAACGCCAATGACCTGAGCCCCGAACTGACCCGGCAGAAAGAAATCGGCGTGAAAAGCGACTGGCTCGATGACCGCTTCAGCACCACCCTCGCCGTGTACGAACTGGAACTCTACAACCGCCGCACCCGCGACCCGCTGGACCCGACCATCACCTTGCTCAGCGGCATGCAACGCTCTCGCGGTGTGGAACTGACCGCCACCGGGAAAATCGTCGGCAACTGGTACATGCGCGGTGGCATCGGCCTGCAGGACGCCAAGGTCGTGAAGGACAACAACGGCTTTGAAGGCAAGCGCATCAATGACGTGGCCAAGCGCAATGCCAGCCTGTTCGTCACGTGGAAACCGGAGATGGGCTGGTACGCGGAAACCGGGCTGACCCTGGTAGGCGATCGTTATGCCGATAACGCCAACACCGTGGTACTGCCGGGTTATGGCCGCTGGGACGCGTTGGCCGGGTTCCGGCAGAAGGAATGGGATGTGCGGGCAGCGCTGACCAATATCAGCGACAAGACGTACTACGCGTCGGCGACCAGCGCTGCGCAGATTCAAGTGGGTGAGCCGCGTAGTTTGGTGGTGACGGGGACTTATAGCTTCTAACTGCCTGGTCAAACAGGAAGAACGCAGTTCATGTGGGAGCTGGCTTGCCTGCGATAGCGATGGGTCAGGTAACAAATCAGTGCCTGACAGACCGCTATCGCAGGCAAGCCAGCTCCCACATTTGATCTCCATGTTCTTTAGCGTTGTATCAGCTCACACAACACCTGCAACTCATCCTCGCTGAGCAACCCCGCCGGGTAACGCTCACTCATCACCTGCCGTGGATCAGGCGTCCTGATCTGTCGCGAACCGTTGCTCTTCAGCCAGAGTGCCAGCGCATGAATCGCGTCACCGTTCACCATCACGGGGTGGGGCGTGCGCTTGTAGATCATGTTGATATCCGCGTTCATTTCAGCGCTCTCTCCTGCTGCGTGAGCGGCTAACTTACTCAAGGTTTATGACAGAACATCGCCACTCTGCGCCTTGCCAACCGTTACAGCGCTGATACAAGAGCTATGCCAATGCGCCCGGTTTACAGGCGTGCGGACACAAAAAAGCCCAAGACCCTTGCGGGCCATGGGCTGGTTGCGAGCGCTAAAACTGAATGCCGCTCGGTAGCCGTTC
This sequence comes from Pseudomonas spelaei, assembly GCF_009724245.1. Taxonomy (GTDB): domain Bacteria; phylum Pseudomonadota; class Gammaproteobacteria; order Pseudomonadales; family Pseudomonadaceae; genus Aquipseudomonas; species Aquipseudomonas spelaei. The sequence goes on from NZ_WNNK01000034.1 coordinate 24,763, forward strand.
AGTCCGGCCTATACGGCTGTTACAACTGCACTCAGTTTTTGTGCGGCGCCGGCTGTTGTTGGGTCAAGCAATGAATATTGCCGCCGCCCAGTAACAGCTCACGGCCAGGCACCATCACCACTTCGTGCTGCGGGAACAGGCCCTGGAGGATTTCCTTGGCACGGCTGTCCAGCGGGTCCTCGAAACTCGGCGCGATGATGCCGCCGTTGACGATCAGGAAGTTGACGTAGGAACCCGCCAACCGCACGGTCGGATTACGTTCCTGAGTGCCGTCCACCGGATCGACACCGGCACACTCTTCCTCGGTGGCATACAGCGGCCCCGGGATCGGCATTTTATGCACTGTGAACGAGCGCCCCTTGGCGTCGGTGCTGCTTTGCAGGACGTCCATGGCTGCGTGGCAGCGGGCATAGTTCGGATCTTGCGGATCGTCAGTCCAGGCCAGCAACACCTCACCGGGGCGCACGTAGCAGCAGAAGTTATCCACATGGCCGTCGGTTTCGTCGTTGAACAGACCGTCCGGCAGCCAGATGATCTTATCCACAGCCAGGTTGGCGCTGAGCACCGCTTCGATCTCGCCGCGATTCAGGTGCGGGTTACGATTGCGGTTGAGCAGGCATTCTTCGGTGGTGATCAGGGTGCCTTCACCATCGACGTGGATCGAACCGCCTTCCAGCACAAAACCCTCGGTGCGATAACGCGGGCTGCGCTCGATCTCAAGGATCTTGCCGCCGACCTGGGCATCACGGTTCCACGGCGAATACAGGCCACCGTCAAAACCGCCCCAGGCGTTGAAGTCCCAGTTCACACCACGGACTTCACCGCTGTTATTGATCACGAAGGTCGGCCCGGTGTCCCGTACCCACGCATCGTCACTGGACATCTCGACCAGGCGGATATTCGGCACGTCCAGGCGCGCCCGTGCGTTTTCGTACTGACCTGCCGAAACCGCCACCGTCACCGGCTCAAAACGCGCGATGGCCTTGGCCACCGCCACGTGAGCGGCCTGCGCCGGCTTGCCGCCCAGGCGCCAGTTGTCCGGGCGCTCGGGCCAGATCATCCAGGCCTGGGTCTGTGGCGCCCACTCGGCCGGCATGTAGAAGCCGTCGGCGCGAGGCGTGCTGTGCAAGGTGGTCATGGCGGTCAGGACTCCAGGGAACCGTCGAGGGTCTTCAGCGCGCCGTACAGGTTCGGGCGGCGATCACGGAACGAACCCCAGGCGCTGCGGATATGCTCCAACTCGTCGAGGTCGAAGCTGTGCACCAGGATGCCTTCTTCGGTTTCGTTGAGTTCTGCCACCTTCTCGCCAAACTGGTTGGCGATGAACGAGGAGCCGTAGAAGTCGATGTCGTAGCCGTCCTGCTCTTCGTTGCCAATGCGGTTGCTGGCGATCAGCGGCATCAAGTTGGCACCGGCATGGCCTTGTTGCACGCGCTGCCAGTGGTCACGGGACGAGATGGTCTTGTCGTGTGGCTCGCTGCCGATGGCGGTCGGGTAGAACAGGATTTCTGCACCTTGCAACGCCATGCTGCGAGCGCACTCCGGGAACCACTGATCCCAGCAGATGCCCACGCCGATTTTCGCGTAGCGGGTGTTCCACACCTTGAAGCCGGTGTCGCCCGGGTTGAAGTAGTACTTCTCGTGGTAGCCAGGGCCGTCCGGGATGTGGCTTTTACGATAAATCCCGAGGTTGGAGCCGTCGGCATCGATGATCGCGATGCTGTTGAAACGCGCGCGGCCCGCCAGTTCGAAGAAACTGATCGGCAGAACCACCTGCAGCTCCTTGGCGATTTTCTGGAAGTGCTTGATGGCAACGTTGTCTTCAACCGGCGTGGCCAGTTGCAGGTAATCCGGGTTCGGCTTCTGGCAGAAGTACGGGCTCTCGAACAGCTCCTGGATCAGGATGATCTGCGCGCCTTTGGCAGCGGCCTCACGGACCAGCTTTTCAGCGGTCTCGATGTTGGCTTCGAGGTCCCAGGAACAGGCCATCTGGGTAGCGGCGACGGTAACGATACGGCTCATGAATCATCTCCTGGGCGGTGGTCAGCGGTCAGGATAGCCGTGACCGATGACAGAAAAGGGAATGCTGGACGCAGTGTATCGCGTCAGGGACGTGAGCGACTTTATAACGGATAAAAATCGGCTTTAGAAGCATGCCTTCATCCATTCATCGAAAAATTCTAAAAAAATCCCGATAACAATCGAGTTTAAATCTGAAACACCCTCACCTGTGGGAGCTGGCTTGCCTACGATAGCGGTGTATCAGGCCCCATAAATGTCAACAGTGAGGCCCTGATCGCGGGCAAGCCCGCTCCCACACTGACGGTGTTTCAATTCCAGGATTGGGGTTAGAGCCCCTCATCCAACACCTTCGACAGCATGTCGACAAAGAAATCCACACTCTGCCGGGAGGTGACCATCGGCGGCTTGATCTTGAGGATGTTCAGGTAATCCCCGGTCGGCTGCATGAAAATCCCCAGCTCCCGCAGGCGATCACACAGCAACGTGGTTTCTTCGGTCGCGGGCTCCAGGGTTTCGTGGTTACGGATCAGCTCCAGCCCCAGATAAAACCCGGAACCGTGCACCGCCCCCACCAATGGATGCCGTTCGATCAGCGCCTCCAGCCGCGCCTTGAAATGCCCACCCACCACCTGGGCGTTTTCCCAGAGTTTCTCCTCCTCCATGACATCCAGCACCGCCATGCCAATCCGGCAACTGACCGGGCTGCCGCCTGATGAGGAGAAGAAGTAACCCTCGGCCTCCAGGGCCTCGGCGATTTCCCGACGGGTGATCACCGCCCCCAAAGGCTGGCCATTGCCCATGCCCTTGGCCATGGTGATGATGTCCGGCACCACGCCTTGCTCTTCAAAGCCCCAGAAGAAGTGCCCCATGCGCCCGTAGCCGACTTGCACCTCATCGGCGATACACACTCCGCCTTGCGCCCGAACCAGGCCATACACCTGCTGCAAATAGCCCGGCGGCAGGGAAATCCCACCGGCATTGCCATACACCGGCTCGCAGATGAAGCCCGCCAGTTGGCGGTTCTGCGCGGCAATTTTTGCCAGGTTGTGCTCGACGCTACGCACGTAGTCCGGTGCGCTGTCCGGGCCACGGAACTCACCGCGATAGGTATTGGGCGCGGTCACCGGATGCACCCAGTCCGGACGGCTGCTCAAGGCCTGGGGGTTGTCGGCAATCGAGGTGGAGACTGCATCAGCGGCCACCGACCAGCCGTGATACGCCTCCAGCACACTGAGCATGTCGCGCCCGCCGCTGTAGGCCCAGGCCAGGCGGATCGCCAGGTCATTGGCCTCGGTGCCGCTGTTGACCAGGAACACCCGGTCCATGGAGTCCGGCGCCAGCGCCAGCAGCCGCTCGGAAAACTCGGCAATCGCCGCATAGTGGAAACGCGAGTTGGTGTTGAGCAACGACCATTGCCGCGCTGCCACCGCCGCCATGCGCGGATGGCCATGGCCAAGCACCGCGACGTTATTGAGCATGTCCAGGTAGGAACGGCCCTGCATGTCGATCAGGTGGTTGCGCCAGCCACGTTCGATACGCGGCGGGTCAACGTAATAGTGTTTCTGTGAGCGGGCAAAGCTGGCATCACGCCGGGCCAGCAAGGCCTCGGGGTCCAACTCGGGCTGCGCATCGCAGGCCAGCCCCAGCAACGCCGCTGGCGACGGGCACAGCGCTTGCCACGCCAGCGCGCGGGACGGCGTGCAGAATAACGGTGGCATCACATCGGCACGACACAGCTGCACCGTCAGGGCACCGCCAGTCTCGCCCAGCACCTGGCCTTTAAGCACCGCCGCACCCGACTGCAACAAGCCTTTGACACCCCACAACCGCACGCTCAACTGTGCGCTGTGCAGGTTTAACGCACCATCAGCGCCAGTGTGCAGTGTGCCGGCGAATGGCGCCTCAACCGTGGTGCCCTGCGGCACCCGCAGCTCCACATGCAGCGGGAACGTCTCGGGCGCTTCAAAACTGTCCACCTGGGTGCGGGACAAACGATATTGCCCATACCGGCTGGCCGCCAGCCCGTGAGCCACCGCAGCCTCCTGCAGCAACTGCTGATCGATCCCGGCCTGCTCCCAGTTGCCCGCTTCAAAATGCGGACTCAGTACCCCCAGATCGATCAACGCAAACTCGCGCCCCACCAAGCCCGGCAACAACGGCGCAAAGCCCTCACTGGCAACAGGCGGCAAACCGCTGCCAACGCAGGTCAGGATCGCGGCTTCCATCAACTCAAAGGGAACAGAAGTGGCAACGTGGAAAATTTCCCACTCATGCTCGGCGTTTTTCAGCAGGTACGGGCTGGCAGGATCCAGACGCTGCTGCTGTTCGCTGCTGAGCACCAGCACCACCGCCCGGGCGACAATCAACGGCCACAGCACCTGCAACTCTTCCGGTTGCAGTGGATTGACGGCGTGATAGGCCTGGATCGCCGGCAAGATCGCAAACGGGTCACCTTCGGCATGGTGCAGCAGCGCGGCGCACGTCACGGACAAGTCAGCAACCCGCCAAGTGTGTACCAGATCACCAAAGTCGATCACACCCTGGATTTGCCAGTGGCGCTGCTCGTCACGCTGCCAGACTACGTTGTCATCGGTGATGTCCATGTGCACCGCCTGCCGGGGCAGCCGTTCGGCCAACGGGCGTACCCGTTGCTCAGCCTGCGCCGCCATCTGCTCGATCAATGCCCGGTGCGGCAGGTTTTCGAGGGTCGACAATAAGTAGTGAATCAACTCGTTGGCGTGGCGCGGGTCCCATTGCAGGGTGCGTTCAAGGCCCGGATGAGTGAAGTTGGCCAGCGCCAGGTTCATCTGCCCGCAGAGCCGCCCAAAACCCGCGATCACCTCACGCCCCAGATGCGGCAGGTGGGTCAGCGGCTGGCCGTCGATATAGTCAAGCAACCGCAAGTGCACGGTTTGCCCGTCAACCGCCACCGTCAGCAGTTCTTCGCCATTGAGGGCAGGCATCACTTTGGGCACCCGCGTGCGTGGTTGCCCTTGCAGGTGCTTGAGGGCGGCGTGCTGGGCCTGAAGCTCGACCGCGTCGTAGTCACCCCGGCAGATCTTCAGGACAAACCGGCCACGGTCACTGTCGACCCGATAATTGAGGTCTTGCTGGCTACCCAAAGACTGCAACGCCCCGGTGAGGTCGTAATGCTGCTCAAGCAACTGTAACGCCAGCTCAGGCCCGATTTTCGGGCACGGCAGACTGGCGCGGTGAATCAACGTGGCGAGCAACATGTGACGACCCCTTGGTGTTTTTATCAGGCGCTTATATCGCCACTGTTGCCAGGTGTTGCGCAACCCCCCTTGCACCGCTCCGCCCCACCACTCAAGCTATGCACCATTCACTTACTGCCCGTCCAAGGAAAAAGGCCTCTGACATGCGCATTCTCATTACCGGCGGCGCCGGATTTATCGGCTCGGCACTGGTCCGTCACCTGATTGAAAACACCGAGCATGAAGTGCTCAACCTCGACAAGCTGACCTACGCCGGCAACCTTGAGTCGCTGGCCAGCATCGCGACCAATACCCGCTATGAGTTCGTCCAGGCCGATATTATCGACCAGGCCGCCGTCAGCGCCGTGTTGGCGCGCTTTGAGCCTCACGCGATCATGCACCTGGCGGCCGAGTCCCATGTCGACCGTTCCATCGATGGTCCATCGGACTTCATCCAGACCAACATTGTCGGCACCTACAGCCTGTTGGAGGCCACACGCGCCTACTGGCAGACGCTGGAAGAACCGGCGAAAAGCGCGTTCCGCTTCCACCACATCTCCACCGATGAGGTGTACGGCGACCTGCACGGCGTCGACGACCTGTTCACCGAAACCACGCCTTATGCGCCAAGCTCGCCGTACTCCGCCAGCAAGGCGGCGTCCGACCACCTGGTCCGCGCCTGGCAGCGCACTTATGGTCTGCCGGTGCTGCTGACCAACTGCTCGAACAACTACGGGCCATTCCACTTCCCGGAGAAGTTGATTCCCCTGGTGATCCTCAACGCCCTGGCCGGCAAACCGCTGCCGGTCTACGGTGATGGCCTGCAGGTACGTGATTGGCTGTTCGTCGAAGATCACGCCCGCGCGCTGTTCAAAGTCGTGACTGAAGGTGTAGTGGGCGAGACCTACAATATCGGCGGCCACAACGAGCAGAAGAACATCGACGTGGTTCGTGGTATCTGCGCCCTGCTGGAGGAACTGGCACCTCAGCGCCCGGCCGGCGTTGCGCAATTTTCTGACCTGATCACCTTCGTCAAGGATCGCCCGGGCCACGACCAGCGCTACGCGATCGATGCCAGCAAGATCGAGCGGGAATTGGGCTGGGTGCCTGAGGAAACGTTTGAAACAGGGCTGCGCAAAACCGTGCAGTGGTACCTCGATAACCTCGAATGGTGCAACCGGGTTCAGGACGGCAGCTATCAAGGCGAGCGATTGGGCGCCAGCGATTCGAAAGATCTGATCGCCTGACGAAACCGGCAGTTCCGATACCTGCCCAGGCCTGGGCATAATGCGCCTGTACCCACAGGCGCATGACTCTGATGACTCCACCCCTTCCGCGAAGACCCCGCTGGCGCAGCCTGGCGTTGCTGGCCCTGTGCCTGGCGCCGCTGCTGTGGCCACTGGAGCACTTGGCCGAGCGCTATTACCGCAGTGAACTGGCCGGGCAGAACCGCCAGACCCTCGACCTGTACGTCGCCAACCTGCTGGGCACCCTGCACCGCTACGAAGTACTGCCACAAATCCTGGGGGATCTGCCGGCGCTGCGCACCGCCCTGGACGCCCCCTCCGTCAGCACCAACCTGGCCAACGCCAACCTGTTGCTCAAAGACGTTGCCGCCCAGGCCGGCGTGGAAGTGATGTACCTGATGGACACCACCGGCAAGACCCTGGCCGCGTCCAACTGGGACAAACAAGACAGTTTCGTGGGGCGTAATTTTTCCTTCCGTCCCTATTTCAGCGAAGCCATGGCCGGGCGTCTGGGGCGCTTCTTTGGCCTGGGGACCACCTCGGCCAAACGCGGCTACTTCTTTGCCGCCGCAGTGCGTGACGGCGACAAGATCATTGGAGTGCTGGTGGTCAAGGTCGACCTGGATCACACCGAAAGCCTGTGGGGTAAAACCCCGGAACAGTTGCTGGTGACCGACCATAACGGCGTGGTGATCCTGACTTCGCGTGCGCAATGGCGGTTCCGCGCCACCCGGCCGCTGACCGAAGAAGAACGCCAAGCCATCATCGCCATCCAGCCCTACCCGACCCGCGATCCGCAGCCGTTGAACCTCAGCACCACGGCCTGGCTGCGCCAATCCACGGAAATTGCGGAAACCGGCTGGAACGTCGAGATTCTCGCGCCACGCACCTTGATCAACCGCCCGGTACGCACGGTGGTCGCCGTCGGCGGTGCAGCCCTGCTGGTGGTAATGCTGTTGCTCGGCCTGATGATGCAGCGCCGTCGCCACTACCTGGAGCGCATCGCCTTCGAAGCCAAGGCCCGGCGCGAGCTGGAAATGCGTGTGGCCGAACGGACCAGCGATCTGGAAGGCCTGAACCGCCGCTTGAAGCAGGAAGTGCTGGAGCGCGAAACGGCCCAGCAGGAATTGGTGCGAGCCCAGGACGACCTGGTGCAGGCGGGCAAACTGTCGGCCCTGGGCACCATGTCGGCGAGTATCAGCCACGAACTCAATCAACCGCTGGCCGCGATCCGCAGCTACGCGGAAAACGCCGAAATTCTCCTCGACCACCAACGGACCGACGACGCCCGGGGCAACCTCAAGTTGATCAGCGAGTTGACCGGGCGCATGGCTTCAATCATCGCCCACTTGCGCGCCTTTGCCCGGCGCGACCGCCATGCGCCGGAAAGTGTCGCCCTACAACCTGCCCTGGACGATGCCCTGGCCCTGCTGGCCAAACGTCGGCGGGCCATGGAAGTCGAGTTGATCCGCGACTTGCCGGAGGCGACCTTGTGGGTGGCGGCCGGCGAAACCCGTCTGCGCCAAGTGCTGGGCAACCTGCTGGCCAATGCGCTCGACGCGCTGACCGAAAAAGGCCCGCCGCGTAAACTCTGGCTGAGTGCCGAAACCACCGAACAAGGCGTCAACCTGTACATTCGCGACAACGGACCAGGCTTTTGCATGGAAGCCCTGGGCCGTGCCAGTGAGCCGTTCTACACCACCAAGACCCGCACCCAGGGCCTGGGGTTGGGCCTGGCGATCTGCGACACCTTGATGCGCGCCTTTGGCGGTGAACTGCTGTTCTCCAACCACCGCGAAGGCGGCGCGCTGTTAACCTTGAAACTGCGCGCCGGGGCACCGGGCGTCAGTCTGCAACCGTCCGAGGACCGCAGTGTATGAGTATCGATTACCAGATTCAGGTGGTGTTGATCGACGACGATCCACACCTGCGTCAGGCCCTGTGCCAGACCCTGGACCTGGCCGGGCTGAAAGTCCTCCCCCTTGGCGAAGCCCAGGGCCTGACCGCACGCCTGTCCCGGGATTGGCCGGGGGTGGTGGTCAGCGATATCCGTATGCCCGGCATGGACGGCCTGGAACTGCTGGCCGAACTGCATGGCCAGGACCCGGAGTTGCCGGTGCTGCTGATCACCGGCCACGGCGATGTGCCGTTGGCGGTGCAGGCGATGCGTGCCGGTGCCTACGACTTCCTGGAGAAACCCTTCGCCAGCGACGCCCTGCTCGACAGCGTGCGCCGTGCCCTGGCCTTGCGCCGCCTGGTGCTGGACAACCGCAGCCTGCGCCTGGCCCTGAGTGATCGCCAGCAACTGAGCACGCGTCTGGTGGGGCAATCCGCGCCGATGCTGCGCCTGCGTGAGCAGATTGGCGCCCTGGCGGCGACCAAGGCCGACGTGCTGATCCTCGGTGAAACCGGCGCCGGCAAAGAAGTGGTGGCTCGCGCCCTGCACGACTTGTCGAACCGACGCACAGGCCCGTTCGTGGCGATCAACGCTGGCGCCCTGGCGGAGTCGGTCGTGGAAAGCGAGTTGTTCGGCCACGAGCCAGGGGCCTTTACCGGCGCCCAGAAACGGCGGATCGGCAAGTTCGAGTTTGCCAACGGCGGTACCCTGTTCCTCGATGAAATCGAAAGCATGAGCCTGGATGTGCAGGTCAAATTGCTGCGCCTGCTACAAGAGCGGGTGGTGGAGCGCCTGGGGGGCAATCAGTTGATCCCGCTGGACATCCGTATCATCGCCGCCACCAAGGAAGACCTGCGTCAGTCCGCCGACCAGGGACGCTTCCGGGCCGACTTGTACTACCGCCTGAACGTCGCGCCGCTGCGTATTCCGCCTCTGCGTGAACGGGGCGAAGATGCGTTGATGCTGTTCCAGCACTTCGCCGACGAGGCCAGTACTCGCCATGGCCTGCCGCTCCATGAGCTGCAACCGGGCCAGCGCGCGTTGCTGTTACGTCACAGTTGGCCGGGCAATGTGCGGGAACTGCAAAATGCCGCTGAGCGCTTTGCCCTGGGCCTGGAGTTGGCCCTGGACAATATGCCGGACGACCCAACAGCTGGCGTCCCGGCCTCCAGCGGCGGCTTGAGCGAGCAAGTCGAACACTTTGAAAAAAGCCTGATCGCTGCCGAGCTGGCCCGCCCCCACGGTTCCATGCGCAGCCTCGCTGAAGCCTTGGGCCTGCCACGCAAAACCCTGCACGACAAACTGCGCAAACACGGGCTGAACTTCGCCGACAGCGGCAGCAGCAACACGGACGACGAATGACGCCCGTCCCTTTCACCCTGCCAAGAGGCCACCATGAGTCGCGATAGCCGTTACCTGGAATCGATTCTTCACCACGACATCCCCCTCACCCGGGACATGGGCCTCAAGGTACTCGACTGGCAGGAGCGGCAACTGCGCCTGCACTTGCCGCTTCAGGCCAATATCAACCACAAAAGCACGATGTTCGGCGGCAGCCTCTACTGTGGCGCGGTGCTCGGAGGTTGGGGCTGGCTTCACTTGCAACTGCGTGAAGAAGGGATTGAAGACGGGCACATCGTGATTCAGGAAGGGCAGATCAGTTATCCATTGCCGGTCACCCAGGATGCCACGGTGATTTGCCAGGCGCCGGAAGACAAGGTCTGGAAACGTTTTTTGGCGACGTATCGGCGGTATGGACGGGCGCGGTTGACCCTGGAGACGTGGGTCGTGAATGACGGCAGTGAAGAACAGGCCGTAGCGTTTACCGGGCAGTATGTCTTGCACCGCTAAAAATATGGGACTCGCTCGTTGTAGCCGCTGCCGAGGCACGAGGCTGCGATGGGCTTGGTGCGGCACTCCGACGTAGCGGCCCCAAGGGCGGTCCTACGGACACGCATCGCAGCCTCGTGCCTCGGCAGCGGCTACAATCGGGCTAGGTTCAGCAGTCGCTCACGCCACGCCGCCTTGGCCGGCAGCGCCAGGAAAAACGGGTTCAACAACGACTCCCGCGCTGGATAACTGAACGGTTCTCCATTCAACTCCAACACTTCGCCACCTGCGCCTTCCAGCACGCCCTGCGCCGCAGCAGTGTCCCACTGCGACGTCGGTGCCAGACGCGGGTAGCAATCAGCGCTGCCTTCGGCCAACAGGCAAAACTTCAGCGAGCTGCCTATATTGGCCAGTTTCAACTCGCCCAACCCTTCGCTCAACCCGGCCAGCAGGCGCTCTTGCTCGGGGCTGGAATGGCGACGGCTGGCGACCACGGTAAAGGCTTCTCCGGCAGCGGGTTTCTCACGCACCTGGATCTGCTTGGGCGCTTCATTCACATCTGAACGCCAGGCCCCAAGGCCCGCGCCACCAAAGTAGCAACGGCCACTGGTGGGCATCGACACCACGCCAAACACCACTCGGCCTTGCTCGATCAGCGCGACGTTGACCGTGAACTCCTCGCTGCCGGAGATGAATTCCTTGGTGCCATCCAGCGGGTCGACCAACCACCAGCGCTGCCAGCCGGCACGCACGCTCTGGTCGATATCGGCATCCTCTTCCGAAAGCACGGGAATGCTCGGGTCCAATGCGGTCAGCCCCGCAAGGATCAGATGGTGGGCCGCAAGGTCGGCGGCGGTGACCGGCGATTCATCCGACTTGGTCGTCACGGCCACATCGGCGCGCCAATACGGCAGGATGACTTCTCCGGCCTGGCGAGCCAACTCAATCACAGGGGCAATCAACGGGTGACCCAGGAACAGTTCACTCATGGCTGAAACGCTCCACGCTGGGTCAACAAGTCCCGCACCAGATACAGCGCCGCCAACGCACGCCCCTCACTGAACTGCTCGTTTTGCGCCAACTGCGACAGCTCTCGCAGGTTGACCCGATCGACTCGCATCGGCTCGGGCTCGTCGCCTTCCAGGCGCTCCTCATAGAGGTCCGTGGCCAGCACCACCTGGATTTTCTGACTCATGTAGCCAGGGGACAGTGACAGCTCGGTCAGGTGCTCCAACTGACGCGCACCATAACCGGCCTCTTCCTTGAGCTCACGGTCCGCCGCCGCCAGCACATCCTCGCCAGGCTCGATCAAGCCCTTGGGCAAAGACAGTTCATACGCATCGGTACCACCGCAATATTCTTCAATCAATAGCGCGTGATCCGCGTCGATCATCGCCACGATCATCACCGCACCGTAACCTGCACCTCTGCCGACCAGGCGCTCGTAGGTCCGCTCCACGCCGTTGGAAAAGCGCAATTGCACTTCCTCCACGCGGAACAAACGACTACTGGCGACTATTTCTCGGGCGAGGACGGTGGGTTTCTGGCGCATAAGCGGCTCCTTGGCGTGATCGGGTTACTATACCGTGGCTTTTCCGATTGTCTGTGTCGGATATATTTTCTTATATGGGAGTTATCCATGCCTTCACTGCCCTGGCATGCCATCGACACCGTCCTGCTGGACATGGATGGCACCTTGCTCGACCTGCATTTCGACAACCATTTCTGGATGGAACACCTGCCCCAGCGCTACGCCGAACTGCATGGCGTGAGCCGGCCCATGGCCGAGATGGAATTGCAGCCGTTGTTCGAGCGTAACGCCGGTCAGTTGCAATGGTATTGCCTGGACTTCTGGAGCACCGAACTGAAGATTCCGGTACGTGAGCTCAAGCTGGAGACGGCTCACCTGATCGCCCTGCGCCCGGATGCCGATACCTTTCTGGCCGCGATCAAACAGGCCGGCAAGCGCGTGATCCTGATCACCAACGCCCACCGCGATTCGTTGTCGCTGAAGCTGGAACGTATCGAATTGGCCCCTTACTTCGAACGGCTGATCAGTTCTCACGACTATGGTTTTGCCAAGGAGAACCCGCAGTTCTGGGATGCGCTGCAAGCGGATATCGATTTCGACCCAACCCGCAGCCTGTTTATCGACGATACCTTGCCCATCCTGCGCAGCGCTCGGGATTTTGGCGTGGGGCATTTACTGGCGGTAAAAGAGCCGGACAGCCGGAAGGGGCCGAAGGATACGGCGGAGTTTTCAGCGGTGGAGGATTACAGAGAATTGATCGTGGGACTGTAGGAGCGAGAAACCTCGCTCCTACAACAAGCTGACGCTTACTCAGGAATACGCAGTGTCTGCCCTGGGTAGATTTTGTTCACATCCTTGAGCATCGGCTTGTTGGCCTCAAAGATTTTGTTGTACTGGTTGGCATTGCCATAGACCGCCAGGGAGATGGCGCTCAGGGTGTCACCGCTTTTCACAACCACGAAGCGAGCGGCGGCTGTCGCGGTACCGGTAACCTTAATCTGGTCATCCACGCTGGCAACGCCAGCGATATTACCTGCGGCCAGGAGGATTTTTTCTTTCTCTTCCTGAGTGGCAACTTCACCAGTGATAGTGACCTTATCGCCATCAACGGTAGCGGTCACATTCGGGTTACCCAACCCAACAGCCTCAATGTGCTTCTTCAGTTCATCACTTGCGTTCGCATTACCCGGCGTCAACAGATCAATCAGCTTTTCGCCTGCTTCTTTAACAAAGCTAAAAATACTCATGGTGCGCTCTCCTTGGGATTTGATTTCCAGATGCCCAAGACTAGACCAGTCCTACAGATCTTGGTTCCAGTTCGGTAAATAACCTTGAGAGGCCAGCTGCCGCAGGCGTGATCGACGCCATCTATCAATAGATCAGTACAGCCGATTAGACGCGACCCTTTGTCGCGCCTAGTCTTAGAGCTGAATACTCCGCCGGTGGTAATGCCCCATGAACGCCAAGCGCCCAGCCTGCGCGGCGCCCGCCCTCGAAACGCCCGCGCCCGTCGCCAGTCACAGCTACCAGTTTTGCAATCTTGAACACACGGAATTCGCCAGCACGGCGTTGGCCGAAGAAGTGGCGTTGGCGATTGCCTATAACGACATCAGCCAGGCAGTGATGCTGGTGACGCCAACCGACCTTGAAGACTTCATTGTCGGTTTCAGTATCGGTAGCGGCATTATCACCGACGTTAGCGACATCTATGACCTGAAACTCAGCGGAGCGGGTTCGACCCAGTACGCTCAGGTAGAAATCTCCAGCCGCGCCTTCTGGAACCTCAAACAGCAACGCCGGCAACTGGCCGGTACCAGTGGCTGTGGCTTGTGTGGCGTGGAAGCGGTGGAACAGGCATTGCCCGACCTCAAGATTCTGCCAGGCGCCCCTTTGCCTCCAGCCGAATGGCTCGATGGCCTGCGCCAACGTATCAGCGCCTTCCAGCCATTGGGCCAATACAGCGGTGCGGTCCATGCGGCGGTGTTCATGAATGGCCAGGGCGAGTTGCTGCTGGGCCGTGAAGACATCGGCCGGCACAACGCCCTCGACAAGCTGATCGGCGCGCTGATCCGCCAGCAGATTCCGACCGATGGCGGCCTGGCGATTGTCACCAGTCGTTGCAGCCTCGAACTGATCCAGAAAGTCCTGCGCGCCGGTATCCAGACCCTGGTCAGCCTGTCGTCCCCCACCGGCCTGGCCTTGCAATGGGCCCGCCGGCACAACCTCAATCTCATCCACCTGCCGCAGAAAAGTGCGCCGCGGGTCTACAGCCCTGCGATGGAGAATCAAGCGTGAGTACTCATCACCAAGCCGACGATAAACCGACACCGCGCTACAAGCCCTACAAAGGGCCCGCCGGTGGCTGGGGCGCGCTGATCAGCGTGGCGCAAGCCTGGCTGACCAGTGACAACGCGCTGAAAAACATCCGCATGATGCTCAAGACCAACCAGAACGGCGGTTTTGACTGCCCGGGCTGCGCCTGGGGCGACTCGCCGGAAAGCGGCATGGTCAAGTTCTGCGAAAACGGCGCCAAGGCGGTCAACTGGGAAGCCACCAAGCGCCGGGTGGACGCTGCGTTCTTCGCCAAGCACAGCGTCAGCTCGCTGCTGGAACAGAGCGATTACTGGCTGGAGTATCAGGGCCGCCTGACCGAGCCCATGAGCTACGACGCCGAAACCGACCGTTACAAACCCATCAGTTGGGAGTCGGCCTTCGACCTGATCGGCAAGCACCTCAATACACTGCCGAACCCGGACATGGCCGAGTTCTATACTTCGGGCCGGGCCAGCAACGAAGCGGCGTACCTGTACCAGCTGTTCGTGCGCGCCTATGGCACCAACAACTTCCCGGATTGTTCAAACATGTGTCACGAGGCCAGCGGCGTGGCCCTGGCGCAAAGCGTGGGCGTCGGCAAAGGCACCGTGACCTTCGACGACTTCGAACACGCCGACGCGATTTTCGTCCTTGGCCAGAACCCTGGTACCAACCATCCACGGATGTTGGAGCCCCTGCGTGAAGCGGTGAAACGCGGCGCCCAAGTGGTGTGCATCAACCCGCTGAAGGAACGCGGCCTGGAACGTTTCCAGCACCCGCAACACCCGCTGGAAATGCTGACCAACGGTGACAAACCGACCAATACTGCGTATTTCCGCCCTGCATTGGGTGGCGACATGGCCATCCTGCGAGGCATGGCCAAGTTCCTGCTGCTGTGGGAACGCCAGGCCCAGGCGGAAGGCAAGGAGGCCGTGTTCGACCACAACTTCCTTAATGAACACACCGCCAACGTCCTTGATTACCTGGGCCGCATCGATGACACCACCTGGGATGAGATCGTTGAGCAATCCGGCCTGACCCTGGTAGAGATCGAACAAGCGGCGCGCATGTACGCCAAAGGCAAGAACGTGATCATGTGCTGGGCCATGGGCATCACCCAGCACCGCCACTCGGTGCCGACCATCCAGGAAATCGCCAACCTGATGATGTTGCGCGGCAACATCGGCCGGCCGGGCGCCGGCCTGTGCCCGGTGCGCGGCCACAGCAACGTGCAGGGCGATCGCACCATGGGCATCAACGAACGGCCACCGGTGGCATTCCTCGATGCCCTAGAGCGTCGCTTCCAGTTCAAAGTGCCTCGCGAAAACGGCCACAACGTGGTGGAAGCGATTCACGCCATGCTGGAAGGCCGCTCCAAAGTGTTTATCGGACTGGGCGGCAACTTCGCTCAAGCCACACCTGACAGCCCGCGCACTTTCGAAGCGTTGAGCAATTGCGACCTGACCGTACAAATCAGTACCAAGCTCAACCGCAGCCACCTGGCTCACGGTAAAGCAGCGCTGATCCTGCCGTGCCTGGGCCGTACCGACATCGACCTGCAAACCGAAGGCGCGCAAGCAGTGACGGTGGAGGACTCCTTCAGCATGGTCCACGCGTCCAATGGCCAATTGCAGCCACTGTCGAAACAGATGAAATCCGAGCCTGCAATCCTCGCCGGTATTGCCGCCGCCACACTGGGCAGCAAGCCGGTGGACTGGAACTGGCTGGTAGCCGATTACGACCGCATCCGCGACCTGATCGCCGACACCATTCCAGGCTTCAAGGACTTCAACGAGCGGGTGAAAAATCCAGGGGGGTTCTACCTCGGCAACGCTGCCGGTGCCCGTCGCTGGAACACACCATCAGGTCGCGCCAACTTCCGCGCCAATGCCTTGCCCAAGGACCTGGTACACGAGCGCACCCGCGCTACCGGGCAGTTGCCGGACCTGATCATGCAGTCGATGCGCTCCCACGATCAGTACAACACCACCATCTATGGCCTGGACGATCGTTATCGTGGGGTCAAGGGCCAGCGGGATGTGCTGTTCGTCAACGAAGCCGACATTATTCGCCTGGGCTTCAAGCCGGGGCAGAAGGCTGACATCGTGTCGATCTGGGATGACGGCCGTGAGCGTCGCGTGAAGGGCTTTACGTTGCTGGCGTTTGATATTCCGGCCGGGCAAGCGGCGGCTTACTACCCGGAAGTGAACCCGCTGGTGCCGCTGGAAAGCACCGGGGATGGCAGCCATACGCCAACGTCGAAATTCGTGGCGATTCGTTTGGAAGCGGCCAGTGACAGCGGATTGATCATGGCCAGATCCGCATAAGGCAATGCCACGCGAGGCCGGATTTCAGGCAAAAAAAGGCCGCTTTTACATAAAAGCGGCCGTTCCGAAGTAACTAAAGACTCGCAAAATCAACTTAAGTTCCCGATACAAAACAGTAACTTAGAGAATTGTATACAACCCGTGTCATTGGTCGGATTTCCATTGTCACAATCCCGATACAGCCTCAGGATCGCGCCGTCATCCTCTTGAGGTTCCCCTATGAAGTTCTCCTCGATTCTCTTGTTGTCCCTTGGCCTGGTCAGTGGCGCAGCCATGGCCGGTGGCACCGCCGAAGCCGGTGTGGGCGGCGCATTGGGCGGGGTTCTAGGTTCGGTCGTTGGTCAACAGTTGGGCGGCAACACCGGTTCGACAATCGGCGCAGCCCTCGGCGGCGCGGGCGGTAGTGCCGTCGGCGCGAACAAACACAGCCGCGGCGAAGCGGCTATTGGCGGTGCGCTGGGCGCAGCGGGCGGCAACGTGGTGGGCCGCAGTGTCGGCGGCAGCACCGGCAGCCTGATCGGCGCAGCAGCCGGCGGTGGCGCCGGTGGCGCGCTGGGCAACTACATGGGCAACCAGAGCAATGACGACGATCGCCGTTATCGTGGACGCGATAACCGCCGTTATGACCGTGATGATCATCGTGGTCGGGGCCATGCCTATGGCCATCGCAAACATCGTCATCATTACGACGATTGATCCGTTGAAGGCGCTGCCGCAGTCTGCGGCAGCGCCTCAATCAAGTCACAGCACCAGTCGTTGCAGAGCCTCGCGCAAGTGCTCCGGAATCGTCACCGGCTGATTCAACCCTCGATCCACAAACACATGCACAAACCTTCCTGCAGCACAGGCGTCCTCTTCGCCAGCCTTGAACACCGCCAATTCATATTGCACTGAACTGTTCCCCAACTTGCCCACCCGCAAACCGATTTCAATACGCTCGGGAAAGGCAATCGAGGCGAAGTAGTCACAGGCGGAACTCACCACAAACCCCACCACGTCACCGTCATGGATATCCAGCCCGCCCTCTTCGATCAGGTAGGTATTTACGGCTGTGTCGAAGAAGCTGTAGTAGGTGACGTTATTCACATGACCATACACATCATTGTCGTGCCAGCGGGTAGTGATCGGCTGGAAGTGACGGTAATCCGTGCGCTGTGGCATTGAATCAGGCATGGGCAAGTCTCGTTAAAATGGATTTACAGGCTGTTCAAATGAGCGTCGGCCCATTCACGCACCTCGGCATAGGGATATTCCTCCAGCATGGCAAAGCCTGGGATCCCTCGGGCCTTCAGCTTGGTAAACAACGGCACGCTGATACCACATAAAAACCGCGTAAGCCGCTCAGCGCTGGGCAGCCTGGCGCTGTACTCATGGTGCCTGTGGATAAAATCACCGCACAGTCCCTGAAAGTTTTTATCCACAAGCCCCGGCAAACTTGGCGGCGACGGCAAATGCGCGACATTCCCGTGGCAGACTGAACAATGCCCGCATTGTTGGGGGGCGTTTTCATCACCGAAATAGTGCGCCAGGCGATAGCCCAGGCAGCGATCAGTCGCGAAAAGGTCCAACATGGCGTGGATCCGCGCAACTTCTGTCACCTCATGCAGCTTGAAGCCCGCATGCAGTTCGACGCTCAGGACCTGTGGATCAAAATCGGTACTCAGCAGACTGTAGACCTCGGTCATCTGCTTGCTTTCCAGCTCGATCAAGCCTTGCTCCTGGAAGTAATCCAAGGCCTTCACCACCCGACTGCGCTCGGCTTGGTGCTGTTGGTAGAGCGCATCGAAATCCACCGTCGCCCAGGTTTTCGCCCTTTTGCAGACCTGGATAATCGCCGAGACAAACTGCTGCCGCTCGCCGGAAAACCGCGTCAGCAATGCCTCGGGCTCCACCAGGTACTTGAAACGATATTCGGCGTAGAAGGCATAGCGCGGCGCGATCACACCTTTGAGCTCCAGTTGCACCAGCAAGGTCTTGAGCGGTAATTCGCGGATGTTGCTGTGGTCCGACAACGACCTGAGTAGAAACTCCCACTGCCCGTCGCTTCGGGCCGCCAATATTTCTTCCAGGACACGACGAATACCTTCCTGCTCCGGCGTGTCACCGTACACGAAGTTTTCCAGCACGTTGAGGCTGTCGCGATTGGCCAATACCAGGCAATCGGACGGCTGCCCGTCACGCCCGGCGCGGCCGATTTCCTGGCTGTAGTTCTCGATGGATTTGGGCAGATCGAAATGCACGACATTACGGATATCGCTCTTGTCGATGCCCATGCCGAAGGCAATGGTGGCAACGATGCAATTGGACTCACCGCCCATAAATCGTTTTTGGATGCCCTCGCGTTTATCGTGGGGCAAGCCGGCGTGATACGCCTCGGCCTGGATACCATTGCGATTCAAATGCTCGGCAATCTGCTCAGCGGTTTTCTGCAAGGTGACGTAGACGATGCTCGGCTGATTGGCCCGCGCGTTCATCCAGGCCACCAGTCGCCGGCGCTTGTCCTGGCCGCTGACCGGCTCCACCAGCAAGTTGAGATTGGGCCGGTAGAAGCCCGTGGTAATCACATCGTCAGGCGCAATGGCGAACTTGGCCTGCATGTCGGCGATCACCTTCGGCGTGGCCGTCGCAGTCAACAACAGCGCTTGAGGGATACGAAACTGGCGCTGGTAGTCGGGTAGCTTCAAGTAGTCCGGGCGAAAGTTGTGACCCCATTCGGAAATACAGTGAGCCTCATCCACCACCAACAGTGAGATCGGTACCGTTTGCAGGAAATTGCGAAAGCGCTCGTTCTTCAGGCGCTCCACGGAAATCATCAGGATCTTCAACTCCCCGGAGCGTGCCCGAGCCATCACCTCATTGGCGTCATCACGGCTCTGGGCCGAGTCGATACTGCCCGCCGAGATACCGTGACGCCGCAGGAAACCAAGCTGGTCCTGCATCAAGGCCAACAAAGGCGATACCACCAACGTCAGATGCGGCAGTAACACAGCAGACAACTGGTAACAAAGGGATTTGCCAGACCCGGTAGGGAAAATCGCCGCTGCCGAACGACCGGCCAGCACGGCGCTGACGGCTGCCTCCTGGCCCAAACGAAACTGTGGATAACCAAAGACCTGCTGGAGGGTGTTGTGCATAAGCTGTCACTCCATTGACCGCTGAACGAGCTCAAAACATAGTCCAGCACGTTCGGCGAATCGAGAAAGGTCGCAAGGAAAAAAGAGACAGGATGATACACAGCATGAGCAATCGAGCATGGCCTGAATAGGTACCCGCAGGAGGATCCCTACCCTCGGAGCATCAATTCAGCGACCTGTGTTTATGAGGCGCTGGAAGCGTTTTTTGAGCGGTGTATCAATAGGCCGTGCCAACCCACTAGGAAGTATCCGTAAGAAGTTTCAACAATCCCGGCGGCCCTTTTCCGAAACCGCTCCCGTAACCCGCCAAGCCCCCTATAGCCTCACCAAAACCTGACCGATACTGGCCCCACCTCAAACCTGCGCCCCAGCACTCCTTCCAATGTCTTCCTCACCAAGAGGGGAGCAGCCGCCGGAAATCAACGCCGACCACGGGCAATCCATTTCAAGGTGAAATAGTGTGATGAGCGAATATATCCAATGGGGTCTTATTGTCGTTCTCGCCATCCTGCTCGACAAAAAAATGAAATCTTACCGACTGCGCAAATGGATTGGCCTGCTTCTCGTGGCGAGCGGCCTGGCGCTTACGGGCTGGGCATCCCGCTGGGCCCACGACCTACCCTTTGAAAGCCTCCCGGCAGGCTCTTTTTTAATAGGACTGGGGC
>NZ_WNNK01000035.1 GCF_009724245.1 Pseudomonas spelaei
TCACCCCGGCAGGCGCTGATATCGGCACTGGCAGTCAGCCAAGTGATGCGGCCCGCATCACCCTAGCAGGATCCGATATCGGTGGCGGCTGTAGGTCAGATCGCTTGCCCTGCCCTTCTCTCTATATAGAAGCACCAACAAATCCCCTTCCATCGGACTATGGATTTATTGCTGCACCCACAACAACCAAATTGCAGCATTGCGACGTCAATCCTCTTCCCAAGGAAACACCGCACCATGGCTGATAACTACCGGCTCAACATCGGGTCACTGCGCAGCGATGTGAAGCTCACCCTTCACACCCACCATGCCGCTCGCATCTGGATGGGACGCCAAAAAAATGAAATCAAAGCCGGCATTATCGGCTTGTCCGGGTTCTGTACCGTCATCAACCGCATGTCGCGCGGTGCACAGCAGGATGACCCCTACTCCGACTGGTGGATGATTCTTGTCGAAGAAAAAATCAACGAATCGAAGGAAGCACTGAAAACTATTGAAGATCGCCTGGACATGGCGATGGCCTCACTCCCGCCAGCTATCAGCATCAGCGAAAACCTCTCCATCCAACCTGTCAGCCTCCCACTGTACATTGCCAACCCCCTCGGTTTTCAGGCCGTGTATTTGCTGACTAACTACGACGAAATCGTCAGACGCATTCTGCTGGCCCAGCACGTTGGCCTGATCGGGCGCCACGATATGGAAACCTGGATCGATGAAGGTGCCTCGGTGCTACGCAAGTTGTTTGGCCTGGCCCAGAACTACAAATACTCCGGCGCAGCCCGGGATGACTTCGCTGCCAACAATGCCAAAGCTGAGGCAGCCCGCAATATGTACGAGCGTTATGGAGCGCTGCCGCAGAATGTCCTGGAAGGCACCCATCGTTCGAACTTTGCCCCACCCATCATTCGCGGCCACCAGCACACCGAGGTGGATAACGACAACTTCGATGATGCGGCCGAGGGCTGATAAACATGGGCCAGCCCAACTCCAAAGACGGTTTGCTGCAACAGACAGCCTTTCAGCCACTGCAACAGGAAGCCTTTCAGGGACTGCAACAGGCTGCCTCACTAAAAGGCCTTTTAAAGCCTTTTAAAGGTAAGGGGGAGCTGTCCCAGTTTGCCGATTTATGCCGCGCTCAGGAGTCGGGATTGAAAGCACTTGCCCAGGAAGTGCTGAACCAGGCCCGGCGATATCCATTCACCCTTGTGCCTGTGCGGCTGACTGAACAGAACACTCAAGCCGGCACCCAGTTCCTCAGATGGCAGCAAGTGACAGACCGCCGAATGGGCGTCGGCGTTTGGGCAGACATGATGGGTTCATCAAGAACACCAGAACCCATGCTGCACGACTTGTACGCGATGGAGCTGCAACGCATCACCTTGAACATGCAGATGAGTTTGATGCACTCCATCGCCAAGCAGGCCGCCGAATGTGCAGAAAAAATGGGCCAGGCACAGGCCGTGTACATCGCTCGCCTGCAGCAGCTCAACAACCATTCGCCATTACGAGCCCCATAGGATCGTCTCCTTAATTTTGCGGAGACGTTGAAACACCGATTCACCCCAACCAACGGAGACGAGCCATGACCAATACCACCAGCAAGTCTGTATCTGCCTCGACCACTAAACCCTCCACAGAGGTCAGCGTCGAAATTTTCGACGGCAAAGCCACGACCACCAGCCTGGACGTCGCTAAGCATTTTCGGAAACGGCATGACAACGTCATGCGCGATATCAAGAACCTCGAATGCCCCAGTGATTTTCATGCCCTCAATTTTGAGGAGATGATACGTAAGGTCACTGTAGGTAAAGGAGCGGAGAGGGAAGAAAACTACTACCGCATGACTCGCGATGGCTTCACTTTGCTCTGCATGGGTTTTACCGGCAAGGAAGCCATGCATTGGAAAGTCGCGTATCTGACCGCCTTCAACCGGATGGAACAGGTACTGATCGAACAACCCGAAAGCCTGGCCCATCAGCACCTGCTCAAATTCGCGCTGAAAACCCTGGAACTCATGCGCGACCGCACCCACGGGCGACCACCTCGGCCAAGTACCGAACACGTGGTGCAGAACTATCTCGCCGTGGAATCACTGGATCAGGCCTCGCCCGATCAAATCAAACAGGCCATCAACTTCCTGCAAGGACAGATCGTGGGCGAAGGCGCCGCCGCAACCACTCTGCCAGGTGTTGCCGGCAGCTCGATGGCGAAGGACCTCCTCTACGGGCTATTGCGCTCGACTCATGACGCTGAATTGCTCTTCAACTCGCTGTACGACAGCGGCGTCGAAAAGCTGGCCAGCGATGCTTTCAAAAATCACACGGCCGGGAAACTGGCCGAAACCTCGCAACATGCCAGGGACCTACTTGGGTACGTGTCCAGTCACGCTGCTCGTGATCCCTTCACCTACAAATCCAAACACTGAGGTAAACACCATGGGTACGCCCGTACAAAGCTGGGAAGGCAACATCGGCTCTACGCCGGAATTTAAGGAGTTTCCAAACGGCAACAAAGATCCGCGTCGACTCGTGCGGATCAATGCCTATTTTGATAACTCAATCCCCGATGGCAAAGGCGGCTACGAAGATCGTGGCGGTTTTTGGGCAAATGTTGAGTGGTGGCACAAGGACGCCGAGCATTATTCGCAACTGTTCCAGAAAGGCATGCGCGTGATCGTTTCTGGACGCGCCGTTATGGACCGCTGGAAGAACGACGAGGGTGAGTTCGAAGCCTTGAAAATTCAAGCTAGCCGCATCGGTATGTTGCCGCATCGCATCACTGCGGTGACGCTGTCGCCCTCACAACATCAAGCCGCACAGCAGTCCGGAAAACCTCAATCGCAACAGCAGCCGGCACCTAACGCTGAGGACTATCCAGATCCAGACGAGCCGTTTTGATAGGGGTCTTAATTTTCGCCCATTCGGGTAGCTGTCGGTGTGGAGGGGGCGACTCATCGTCGCCCTTATCTCATTTTCAATGAACCCAAAGCAGATAGCGAAGATGAACGAAGAAAAAAGGAACCCTACCGGATACGTTGTCATTGTTGCAGATCATCCAGTCTTAGGTCGCGTTTACTGGGCTTATGTTGATGAAAGCGAAGTCAATGCACCTGACTACTACGGACTCACTCTGGACCTGAAGCGCGCCTCGTGTGTGCCACTTGGATGGCGGACGGGTGAATACCATATGGGGGGACGTGGGGAGACTGATCTTGATACCTGGCAAGCCCGTCGATTTCGCGACACGCTGCTTGACGAATTTCGCCTCGATGCTGAATACCGCACCGACTTTGACGACAAGGGACAGATGACTGAGCACCTAAGCGGTAGCCTGGAGCGGCTCCGTGTACAAAGCGGACAATCCACGCAGGCCTTTATCGAGTGGATCTGCAGCACCGCTTGGAGGGACGAGGCTGCCACTTGCCTGCCGGAATCATCAAACCAATTGGTTCGATAAAAAATCGCGCCAATCGTCAACTCACAGGTTGTATCAAATTCCCATTCGGCTATCTCAAGCACGGAAGTTTAAAACTTCCGTTTCTGAGACAAAAAAATTCCCTATTCGTGGTGCTACTGTCTGACCGACCTGTTCTTCGAGGACCAATAGCCAATGGCGCAATCTCGACCTTCTTTGAAATCAGCAGATAGGCGGCAATTCAACAACCCCCATGCTGCCGTGCAGACAGCTGGTGCAGATGCCGCCCAAAAAGGGCTACGGGTGTGCGACTGCCCCTATCAACATCCCGCCATGCGCGCGTCGTGGTTAAAGGGCTTTGCCCAGGAACAGCAGCTTGCGCTTGACCTCTGACCATAAAAGCCCTTCCGACCAGGCTAACCCCGCGATGCCCTATCAGATAATCCCGTATGGGTGCGAAACCTAGCACTTCCACACGCTCCCGCCGCACAGCCTTTAAAGACCTAAGAGCGGTTAATGGCAACCGCAAAGCGCCTTGCTCCGGCATCAAATTCAACATCGTTTTTTGACAAGCACTGAAGGCTCAATAGCCGATAAATACCAGGCCATTTCAGACAACCCCCAATGGCTAAATTACATATTTTATATGGAAATATAACCTTAACGGCATGGCACGCTGCATTCAAAACCGCGTAATCAATAAGGTATAAACTCTTGCGCCGTCTTAAAGCAATGTTCAAATCAAGTCCGAGTCGTTGCTACTTCGCACTGTTAGATGCTGATGGCTGTTGTCAGGGTTTCATGCACTGTAATGTGCCACCCCGCGGTGAAGGCTGGGTCGAAGTGCGTGAAACTCGCTTGAGCTGGATACAACGCCCATTGCCTGCCAGTGCCCGGCTGGATTCCTTACCTGCACATTTGCAGTAAGCCCATCCGACACGGTAAGCACAGCGAATTGAACCCTCGACTCCTCTAGCCTCAAAAAGCCCTCATTGTGCATTGACCTTTTCCCATTGAAACCCAGCCCACCCTAACGCGACAGTCCCTCTCTCTGTGTAATCCAGAAGGGAAAACCCATGAAGCTATTGATCATCGAGGCGCCAGGTAAGCTGAAAAAGCTCCAGCCAATGATGAAAAAACTGCGTCCAGGAGAAGACTGGCAGGTAGTTGCCAGCGGCGGGCACATCCGCGACCTGCCAGCCAGAGGGCAGGACGACAGCATGATTACTACCGGCGTACGCAAAAATTACAGGCCGGTGTATGAGATCCTGGATAAGAGCGCCAAAGCCGTGCGAACGATCAAGGCCGCAGCGAAACAAGCGAGTGAAATCTACCTCGCTACCGACCCGGATCGTGAAGGTGAAAGCATCAGCTGGCACATCCAGCAGGTGCTGGGGGTTAAAACCTACAAGCGCATCACTTTCAACGAAATCACCCTCAAGCGTGTCGAGGAAGCCCTGGCCAATCCGCGACAAATTGATTTGAACAGAGTTGCCTCACAGGAATGCCGTCGTGTTCTGGATCGCCTGGTAGGTTACCTGGTGACTCAAGAACTCCGTCGTTTGATGGGCAAACCTACGTCTGCCGGTCGTGTTCAATCGCCTGCTGTGTTCCTGGTCGTTTTGCGCGAGCGCGAAATTCGTAATTTTCAGGTGGTCAATCACTTTGGTGTGCGCTTGAACTTTATGGCTATGAATCAGGACAGCGCCTGGAATGCAGAATGGCAACCCGTGCCGGACTTTGCGAGCAAAGACTTTCCGTACGTTCAGGATGCCAACTTGGCCCAACTCGTCGCCAGTACACGCAATGTTGTCGTGGAATCCTGCGAAGATCGTAAGGCCGAACGCCATCCGCCGGCACCGTTCATCTCATCCACCCTGCAACAAGCCGCCAGTAACGCGTTGAAGTGGGATCCGGACAAAACCATGCAAGTGGCCCAGCGTTTGTACGAACAAGGCGTCATCACCTATCACCGCACGGACAACCCAAACGTACCAGACGAAGCCATGGAGGATATTCTGACGGTAGCCAACGTCCTCGGCGTGACAGCCGTCGATACCCGCCGCACGTTCAAAGCCGCCGAAGGGGCTCAGGAAGGTCACCCGGCCATCACCCCAACCCATTGGTCTGACAGGTCAGCCGGTGAAAACGACGACGAATTAGCCTTGTATAAGCTGATCTGGGTTCGGGCATTGGCCAGCCAACTCGAAGCCGCTGTGTTCGAGGTGCGCACGTTAAAACTGCTTGCGGTTGGGCCTGGCGGCAAAACGCTGCGTTTTACCGCGACGGGTGAAACGCTCTGTCATCCCGGCTGGCGAAAACTGCAAAAGGGGGATGATACAGATGAGGATAAGGACACAGAGGCAAACAACCCTGTCCCAGCGCTCTCACCCAAGCAAATCCTCACCGTGCACACCGGCGAACTGCTGCAGAAGAAAACCCAGCCACCGTCACGCTACACCAAAGCCAGCCTGATCAAAGAAATGGAGCGGCGTGGCATTGGCCGTCCCAGTACGTTCGCCTCGATCTTGAAAAACATCACCAGCAAGGGGCTGATCGAGGAGAAAAGCCGCAAGTTGGTACCGGCCTCGTTAGGGGAAGAAACAATCGCCAAGCTTGAAGGGTTCTTCAGTTTCGTGGAGCTGGACTTTACGCGGGAGGTGGAGCGCGACCTGGATAAAATCGCCCAGGGCCAGGACACCTATGGAGCCGTCGTCGCACGCCTGCACAGCCGCCTGGAAGAGGAGCTGTCACAGCAACGTGGAATGCCAAGTGTGCCCATGGCATCCGCTACTCGATCCGTTCCAGCAGGCGAGATTTACAGCTGCCCCAAATGCAATCAACCGCTGGCCAGGCGACACAAAAAAGGCGACGGTGGCTATGACTTCTGGGGCTGCACGGGATTCAAGGCGAATGGCTGCAAGGTCAGTTTCCCTACCTTGAACGGCAAGCCAAACTTCGATAAACCACGAGGCGTCTGAGGTGTTCAGGGCGTGAATTAGCTGTAGCGCCCAGCCACGAGGTGGGGTTGGTTCGCACCTCCGACCTGACCACCGGATGCATCCGGCGCCTTTTTTCCCCTTGATGTAAATCACCTCCATGGGCGTTATGCATTAGTACTGGATGATCATCGTCCCCATGCCCGACATTCCTCTGCGAATCGCAGAGGAGGTCATGGGTGAGCGTACTGAATAGACAATCGGTGTTGGAACTGCGCATCTTTGCGCCGAAGCTGGAGAAGTACTCTGACCGGCAAATTGAAGTCGCCCAGACCTGGGCTTTGCATTTTAGCGTACCGCCCTCCCGACTGACCTCATTCATCGAAAACTATCTGAACTCAACCGTCCACACGCGGTGCTGGTGCGTCACCCTGCCTTCAACAAGTGATCAAAAACGGCCAGTTTTGGCCAGAGTCGGCGATCACCTCCAATACTTCGATGGTCATCAAGTTAAAGCCTGCAAAATCGTCAGCAAGGACCGCGTGCACAAGAAAAAACCCACTGCACGGGTGGCCCAACAGCTTCTGCTCAGATTTGAAAAACGCTGGTATTCAGACGTACTACTGACCTCTTTCTGCAAGTTGGCTGGGGAGCGGGCTAAAGCCTTATCGGTTGAAGATCTCGGATGCTTTAATCGCAGAGGCTACGATTCGACGGTGAGCAACAATCGGTACTTCAGTCCTCGAACCCGATTTTATCTGACGCAGATTGGCAGCACGCTGAAGCAGTTTTGCCAGTGCCTAGACCAAGAGCTTTTATTCGCCATTCGTTCAGCGCAATGCCCCTCCCCCAAGCTCTATAACTGGCTTGCTCAAGGCGACCGCAAACGCCGCCTGCAGGCATTGAAAGCCCAACCGGTACTGATTCCACTTCTGGTGCTGGTAGATCAATGGCCATGGCCGTGGGATGGGCAGCAGCAGGTATACATGAACTGCCCGTGGGACGACCTTCAAGAATGCCGACCAAACTGGAGCGACGATGGCTCTTTGATCATCGCGCAAGAGTGCCTGATCGGTCGCATTGCAGACGCAGGCCTTCCCCTTACCGACACACTGGCGTGGCTGCTACAGGCGCCGCGCACTGCAGTGCGCTACCTAGGTCAACAACGGGTATTCGATACCGGCAGTGCATTAACCCGTATCAATCGTGAGGGGCCTGAAGGGCCCTGGCATCGACTGCTGCTGGGAGCCTCACTGGGCAATCGCCGTCCCCATAAAAAAGCACACTGGATCAGTTTCTTCGCCCTTCTGGATAAAATCCCGTATCAACTGCGGGAGCAGACGCAGGACTGGAACAGGCTGCTGTCGGGGTGTCCAACCGATTGGTCTGACCCCAGTTGGCCCCAAATCGCCGACGACTTACGAGACCTAAACGAGCTCTTCAACAACATAGATCAGAGCTACGGACCCGATGCCTGTGAAGCACTAAAAAAGCTCAAAAGCTTCATTGGTACTGCTACCTATCACCAGATCGTCAGTTTGGTGGATGCCTTTCACCTCGCGATGATAGACATACGTGAAGCCCTGGATGCAGCAGATTCCCAAACAAAAACAGACTCTTTAACACCCTGGAGGCCGCTGCTTATTTCAAACGACACATCCCTCATAAGCCCGAATGGGCTGCAAATTGTCGAACTGAAATGCCCAGCCGATCTTTATGCGGAACATCGAGCGCTGGGCCATTGCATTGATGGTTACGACTACAGCGCTTATCGAGGCAACTGCCGTCTTTTTTCGGTTCGAGAAAACGGGCAATCGTTGACCTCTGCCGAAATCCAGATGAATGAAAGTGCCTGGGGAGAAACGCTAGAAAAATTGACTCCCAAACACTTGGTGACAACACAACTGCGAGGGCTACGCAATCGCACGCCTAAGCCGGGCTCCAGGGTTGACCGGGCCTATCAATGGTTTTGGGCAAAGATCAAATCAGGTGAACTCGCCATCAATCTGGAATGGCCCGACCAAACCCTATCCATGTCTCGCTATACAAATCGAAACCGGAAACAACTGCATGCTCAAGCGTGCGCGGAATGGATCAACCAACGACTGAGTAAAACATGAGCCGTCCGCGCCTCATGAACCGCCGGCAGGACCTGGTCGAAAAGGTCATTTTCGACGGCTATGACTTCGGCATTTTGTTGCAGTACGTCGAAGGAGCCAATCGGCTGTTTCTCGAACGTGATGGTTTCTATATCCGACGTGCCGAGCACCCCCAGCATCGCTATTGGCGCTTGCCCAAAGGCAAGTTGCTGGATGACCTGGATGTGCTTTTCCACCGTTTGATGGAGTTGTCCGAGGACCGCTTCAATGAAAGTTGGGAGACGTTTTCACAGAAAATCTCAGCGGCACAGCGCGCTCCAGATCGGCAGGCATTTACCTGGGGGCTGACCTTTCGGATCGCGCCACTCGTGCAGGGCGGGATCCTGCTGTCGGGTGACTATCATCCTGGCGCGGTCGCCGTTTCAAGGCGCATGCACGGCGTTTTTCTCGGGCAATCCAAGTCCTGGCGAATCGATGCCAGCGCCGAACTGGTGCGCTCCAACCTCATTCTGGAGCTGGGGCTGTCCGAGGATCAGTTCGAAATCCTTGACACCGTGCAGGAGCTGCTGACCGACGGATCAATTGTTCCCGCTGACGAAATCACCCGCATCAGCCTCGGAGGCCCGCCACAAGAACGCGCTGCCCAGGCTGGCAATGAAGACGTCTCAACCGACGTGTACCTTGCCGCTGTACCCTCCATCGAGCGGACAGAACTCACCACCGAACAAATTGATCAAGCCTTGGCGGGTCATTCATTACTGGGCCATCAACCGACAGGCATCCGGCACCTGCTTCAGCGGACCAGTGCATTACTTGCAGATGATATGGGCCTGGGCAAGACACGCCAGGCAATCATTGCCGCCGCTGTCCGGGCGGCCGATAAACCCATCTTGGTCATCACCCTGTCGACGCTGATCATCAACTGGCAACGCGAAATTCAGATGGTGTATCCCGATGCCAAGATCGGCCAGCAGGTCTTTGATCCAGCATCACAGTGGATTATTACCAACTACGAGCGCTTGGGCGATTTTGTACTGCAGGCGAGCCACTTTGAAGTGATGATCATCGACGAGGCACACCGTTTGAAAGAGCCTACCGCCGCGTGGACGCGCCACGGATTCGATATCGCGGCCAAGGTGCCCAATCGCTATCTACTCACCGGAACACCCGTCCTCAACCGGGAATCAGAACTGCACACGCTGCTGCGCCTGTCAGGACATCCTGTTGGGAGGCTGCCCCTCAAAGAGTTCTGCGAACAGTTCGCCGGCAGTCAGGATTTTCGAAAGAACCTGCGGGACGCGATTGGCGACTGGATGCTTCGTCGCCGTAAGGACGTGTTGCCGGGACTTAAGGGTAAGCAGCGGCAAACACTGCCGGTGGAGCTGTCTGTGGAGGAACGCCGTGAATATGATCAGATACGTCTCGAAGACAGGCCTAGCCTCGCTAGGTTGGGTTCACTGCGCCAGTTACTGGAGCAGGTCAAGATTCGTGTCGTCATGGAGCTACTGGGCGAACTGGACGCGCAGGACAAGGTTATTTTGTTCTGTGAGTTCAAAGACACGGTCAGTACGCTGCACGCTCAGTGCGAGCAAGCCGAGTATGGTTGCGTCACGGTGGTCGGCAGTGACTCTGTGGGCAAACGCCAGAAAGCGATCGATCAATTCCAAAGTGATCCAGACATCCGTGTCTTCGTTGCCACGACTTCTGCTGCCGGCACCGGCAACAACCTGACCGCTGCCAACTACGTCATGTTCTTGGGCCTGCCCTGGACGCCAGGGTTACAGGACCAGGCTGAGGACAGAGCGTATCGAAACGGACAGTTGCGTATGGTTGTGGTGAAAATTCCTTTGGTGGAAAACACCATTGATCAGATGCTATGGCAGATGCTACTGGATAAACGACAACTGGCAAGTGACCTGATTGAGCCCGATCCGGCCGCCACCGCCAGGTCCGAGTTGTCGGCGATTTTGTGAGTTGCCAGATTAACTGCTAAACATGTCCCGCTGTCAGAAACGTTTGCCCGATGACAGCGCTCTTTATTTTGTGTCAGCATATAGCCACCACATAACAGTAGGGGGCGGCGGCGATGCTCGACATTTTGCAAGGCACCCCCCTCTGGGTATACGGCGTATTCCTCCTGATTTGTTACTACGGTATCAAAGCTCGAAAAGCTCATCTGGAGCGCCCACGCACCCTCCTAATTACACCTCTGCTTTTTGCACTCTGGTCATTTTTTTCTCTCAAATACGCGGACCATTTTGCGATAACGCTTTGCGTTTGGCTGGTAGGAATTGTGCTGGGCTGCCTTGCTGCCTCTTCATTGTTTCCTCACCAGAGACTGACCTTAGCGGAAGGTGGTCAGCGCCTGATTGTGCCAGGCAGTTGGAATATTCTCGGAATATACTTACTGTTCTTTGCCATAAAATATTTCCTTGGTTATCAAGAAGCAGTACATCCAGAACACTCAAACGACGCTGAGCTAATTCTTATAGCTGGTTTTGCACCAGGGTTCACCGTGGGGTTGTTTTTTGGTAGAGCTGCTAATTACTACCGTGGATGGCTGGAACTTCGAGGCGTGGGAGTTTGATCGGATCCGGCCCCCCTGTTTGTGAAACGTCGCTAATCAGCTAGTCGCTCTACTCTCCCGAGAAGTGATGCAAGTGTTCGTTGTCACGGTTTGAGCTGGCCCCAAATCCTTGTTACTCCGAGGCAAAAAAACAGTGAATATCGGTAGACTTTGACTTAGGTGCGAATAATGCTTTTGCTTACCAAGTGAATCCGACACAGCCCTATTATCTATTTCATGCTGCGCCACTGCCAACACCTTGCCACCGTGCCTCCATCATCAACGGAGGCCTCTCAGCACATGACCAAACACTTCATCACCCTCTCCCTGTTTGCACTCATCGTAAGCTGTGCGGACCAAACGACCCAGGCGCATAAGCGTGCGCTGGACAGCAGCCGAAATCCAGACATGTCGACACGGGCCCTATACCACAACGGCGCCTTTGCCGAAAAAGAACTGGCAGTACGTTATGGCCGCTACATCCTGTTAGCACCCTGCCCGACACAGATCAGCGTGGTTCAGATAATCATTCAGCAAATATATAAGATTAATCCTATTAAAAATTAAGCACTTTATCAATATTAATATTAATTTAATCAATGTACGTTGGCCTGCATGCAAAAATAAACCATGCAAAGCAGAAAATATTATTCGAGCGTGTAGTAATAAACATTAGAACTAAAATAAATATTTAGCGCATGGGAAAATCTCTTCGCGCAAGGCATACGCCTCAATTTAGAGCATTTGCCCTGCCAACATAAATAGCGCCAATGGTAACAACCATCAAAAACTCAATTTAACTTTGGCAAGCAGATTTATTATCCGCATAGCGACCTCAACAATATCCACGCCACACTTTTATAAAAAAATATTTAACAACCTTACTGCTTCGCTGACTACGATTTTTTTGCTCCTTCGTTGAGCACCCGCTGACTCTGCCCAAAACCCAATATATCTCCGGAACAAAGGAAAACCATTATGGGTAGCTTAAATAATGTGTTAGCAGTACATCGACATCCCGACACAATATATCTTAAATTAGCTTCTACCACTGCTGGGGTGATCTTATGGCTCGCACAGATCACAACGGCGAACGCTTATGCTCCCGTCAGTGAGAACAACCCCTATACTCCAAAAGTACTGGAAGCCGCTTTTAGAAAAGCCATCGTGCTATCCCCCCTCAAGCCTGAGTCTGAGATCGTCGATTTCGAGGCCAAGCAGTTCGCCGCCCAGTCCGGCAAGTTCAATTCGCCTCTCAAGCAATACTACGAATTGCAACCGAAAAACCTCATGATCGACGCCATGCTCGGCGATACCAAACAGCCGGCAACTAACGATTACAAAGATGTTCTATTCGACAACCGTGGCAAATATACCACCGAAATATTCAACTTATCCAAAGCTATAATCGCCAACTTACCAGCAGCTAAGCCTTACACCTACATGGAACCAGGCATTAGTAGCAACTTCACGGCACAATTGAATTCTGGTCAATCCTGGGCTGCCGCAACTCGCGACTGGAGCATCAACGCGCAAACCTGGAAGACCCCAGAAGCTCTGGTCAACCCTGGACTGGAGCGCGTCAACGCGTATTACGCCTATGCTCTGGGTATGACCGGCAAAGGTGTGAATGTCGGCGTGCTCGACTCGGGCATTCTCACCGAGCACTTCGAGTTCCAGGGCAAGAATGCCCAGGGCCAGGACCGTGTGCAGGCGGTGACGTCCACCGGTGAGTACTACGCCACTCATCCGCGCTACCTCCACGACACCCCGGATGGCGAGTTTCAGAAGGGCGAGCATTTCAGTATTTCCGGTGAGTACGACCCGGTGATCAACGACGGCCACGGTACGGAAATGTCCGGTGTACTGGGCGCCAGCCGCAACGGCACCGGCATGCACGGCATCGCCTTCGACGCCAACCTGTTTGTCGCCAACACCGGCGGCACCGATGACAACCGCTTCCAGGGCTCCAATGACCTCGACTACAACGCGTTCATGGCCAGCTACAACGCCCTGGCCGCTAAGAACGTCTCGATCGTCAACCAGAGTTGGGGCCAGAATTCTCGCAACGATGTGGAGAACCACTTCGGCAACGTTGGCGACAGCGCGGCCGATAACCTGCGGGACATGACGGCCGCTTATCGCCCGTTCTGGGACAAAGCCCACGCCGGGCAAAAGACCTGGATGGACGCCATGGCTGACGCCGCACGGCAAAACACCTTTATCCAGATCATCTCGGCGGGTAACGACAGCCACGGCGCCAACCCGGATACCAACGCCAACCTGCCGTTCTTCAAGCCTGATATCGAATCCAAATGGCTATCGATCACCGGTTATGACGAGACCAGCGCCCAGGTGTACAACCGCTGTGGCACGTCGAAGTGGTGGTGCGTGATGGGTGTTTCGGGTATCCCGTCCACCAGAACTGAAGATCACCTCATCTCCAATTCCAACGGCACCTCCGCTGCGGCGCCCAGCGTGTCCGGCGCCCTAGCCCTAGTCATCCAACGCTTCCCCTATATGAGTGCCAGCCAAGCTCGGGACGTATTATTGACCACCGCCAGCCTCCAAGCGCCAGACGGAGCGGATACACCTGTGGGTGCTGAGGAAGGGCCACGTACTGGCAGACCACTGCAGCCGGTATACAATGCTCCACCTGGCACGCCTCAAGTGCCAGGAGTGGTCAGCGGTTGGGGATTACCCAACTTGCAAAAAGCCATGCAAGGACCGGGACAGCTCCTCGGTTCGATGGCAGTGGCCTTGCCCGCTGGCATTCGGGATATCTGGGCCAACCCGATTTCCGATGAGGCAATCCGCACCCGTCGAGTGGAGGACACCACCGAGCAGGCGGCCTGGACAGCGACTAAACAGCAAAAAGGTTGGCTCAACGGTCTACCTGCCAATGCTTCTGCAGATGATCAGTTCCAATACGAAATCGGCAACGCACGGGAACAGGCAACGCTGACGCGCGGCAAAGATTTACTCACCGGCAACACCTATGTTGGCAGCCTGATTAAATCAGGAGACGGTGAACACGTACTGGAAGGCCATAATACCTACTCGGGTAGCACTTGGGTGCGTGGCGGCAAGTTATCGGTAGACGGCTCGCTGACCTCCGCCGTGACAGTAGATGGAAGCGCCGTAGGCACCCGCAACCCGGAGAACGGTGTGATAACCACACTGGGTGGCACACTGGCAGGGAATGGCACGATCGGTACTTTGACTATCAACAACGGCGGCAGTGTTGCTCCTGGGCACTCGATCGGAACGCTACGCACTCAGGGTGTTACCTTTAATCCTGGTTCACAGTATGTGGTCGACGTTAACCGTAACGGACAAAGTGACCAAATTCAAAGTAACGGAACTGTTACTCTTAATGGCGGAGTTGTGACGGTATCAATGCAAAACGACACTAACCTGCTCACCCTTAAAGAAACTCGCAGTTTGCTGGGGCAGCGATTGAATATTCTCAGCGCCGGCCAAAGCGTGAAAGGACAATTCTCTACCGTACTCCCTAACTCTTTATTCATTAGCAGCCAACTAATCTACCAACCAAATCAAGTAACGCTTAAACTCGACCGTAACCAAACGAGCTTTGCAAGTATCGGACAAACTCGTAATGAGCGCGCCGTAGCGATGGCAGCAGATACCCTGAGTGCTGGTAACCCTGTTTATGAAAGCATTCTATCCTCGAAGACAGCCGCCCAAGCTCGCCAAGCGTTCAGCCAACTAAACGGACAGATTTATTCAGATATCACTGGAGCACTCATAAGCGATAGCCGTTACATTCGCGATGCAATCAATGGTCGTCTGCAACAAGCCCAGGCGCTAAGTCCTAACGCACAAATTCAGGCAAGCCATAATGGAGGGTGGGTGCAACTTTTGGGGGGACATAACAACATTAAAGGTGATGGCAACGCCAGCGGATATTCTTCATCGATTAGTGGTGTATTACTAGGGCTAGACACAGACATGGCAGACGGATGGCGCTTTGGGGCGGCCACGGGCTATAGCCAAACAAAGCTTAACGGATCTCTCAAGACAAAAGTTGAGAGCGCTAACTATCATCTTTCACTTTATGGTGGCAAGCAATACGACACAATTGCCCTGCGCATTGGTGAGACTACTACCTGGCATGATTTGAATACTAAGCGCCGTGTTAGCTACGACAGTCAGTTGGCCTACCCAAAGGCCGATTACAGCGCCCGCACGGATCAGGTGTTCGCTGAAATTGGTTATACTCGCTGGAGCATTATACAGCCTTTCGCAAGCCTCACCTATCTGAACCACCATGACGATTCTTTCAAAGAAAAAGGGGGCGCTGCTACCTTGCATGCTGACAAGCAAAACCAGAATGCAGCGCTTTCCAACCTAGGGCTTCGTGCTCATACCAAACTTCCGATTAGCAGCACGTCGTCGTTGCACTTACAAGGTGAGTTGGGCTGGGAGCATCAATTGAGTAATACCGATCGCAAAGCCTCATTGAAGCTGACTGGTAGTGACACAGCCTTTGCCGTCAACAGTGTGCCAGTTGCACGTGATGGTGCAACCATTAAGGCAAGCGCGGAAATGGCTTTGACCCAAGATACCCTAGTATCTTTAAACTACAGCGGTATGTTGTCGGCCAAGGGTAATAGCAATGGGCTAAACGCTGAATTCACCTTCCGATTTTAAATGAAATTTTAGACATGAGAGTGTGCCAAATAATTGGCACACTCTTTTTATAAAACTCAAAATGGAAGCGATGACGTGGCCGTTTGATCTGCACCGCCCTTCTGACTTGTGAAGCGCCGCAAACCAGCTAGCCATTCAACCTATCTAAGTAGCAATTCGAGTACTCATCATCACAATTTGAGTTGGCTCCTAATATTAGCCGCCCTAAGGTGGAAAACAGTGAGTCTCGATAAGCTTTGACTTACGCATTGTAATGATGCTTTTGCGTCCCACATAAATCCGACACAGCTCTGTTATCTATTTCCTGCTGCGCCACGGCCAACAGCCTGCCACCGTGCCTCCATCGTCAACGGAGGCCTCTCGGCACATGACCAGGCACTTCATCACCCTCTCCCTGCTTGCACTCATCGTAAGCTGTGCGGACCAAACGCCCCAGGCGCACAAGCCTGCGTTCGACAGCAGCCGAAATCCGGACATGTTGACACCGGACCTCTATCCCAGCGGCGCCGTTCCTGAAAAAGATCCGGTCGTGCGCTATGGCCGTTACACCCTGGTCAGCACCCTACCCGACTCAGGTCAGCGCGACCTGATGGCGCAAATCATCGACGTCAGCATTCCAGCCAACATGCACCCCAATGTACGCGATGCCATGCAGTACGTTGTGGATCGTTCGGGCTATACGCTTTGCTCTGCCGACATCGGTCATGTCGGCATTCTCTACAGCCGACCGCTGCCTGCCGCCCAATACAAGCTTGGTCCAATGACCCTGCGTAACACCTTACAAGTGCTCGCGGGTCCGGCCTGGCAAGTGAAAGTCGATGAAGTGAACCGACAGGTGTGCTATGCCTTGCGCCCTGGCTATCAATTACCTGACCCTCCCCAACTTGCAAAAACTCAAGTTGCGCTCACCAACACGTTGCCTGTACCAGGCGCTGCTGCGGCTAGCTCTTCAAGTAGCGCAGTAGTTATCGCAGCCGTGCCGCCTCAGGCACCGATTACCGCCAACACCTCAGGTTCTGCACCGCCTAAATCTGCGCCCATCCCTGTAGCTCCTGCCAAGGATGGTCCTATTACGCTGTCGACTGCACAAGCCGTGGCAGCGTCCTCGACACTCAAAAACAATTCCCCAACGCCCAGTACCACTAAGCCGGCCACGGTCATTCCCGGACAACCGCCAACCACAGCTAAGGTGGCTGAGGCCTCGAAGCCACTGCCTCAGACATGGACAGCGTCCAGTGGCTCAACCCTGCGTCAAACCGTTGAAAGCTGGGCGACCACTGCCAATTGGAAACTGATTTGGAAAGTAGATGACCTGGATTATCCCATCGATGCGCCGCTTCGATTCGAGGGCAGTTTCGAAGAAGCCATCAAAGAGATTTTCCCGCTTTATGACTCGGCTCCTCGATCCTTTGTAGTCGACGGCAGTTCATCACAGCGGCTGATTTACATCGCAGAGAGAAAATTATGATGACTGCTCGTCTCTGGATCCGAGGCATTGGTCTGTCAATCATGCTGACCCTGGCTAGCGCCTGCTCACTGCAGCGGGTAAATGAATCGGCCAGTCGCGTCGAAAACGACGCAGCGACAGCCGCACAATACAGCCGCTTTCTGAGAAACCAACAGCAAGAGCCCGCACGGGATACGGTCGTGTTCAGCGACAAACCCTGGGTATCAAAACAACCCATGGTCTCCAAGCGTGGTTTACCACTGCCCCTGGATTGCGACATTACCTACCGTCCCTCGTATAACGTCGGAATCGCAGAGGTTGCGCGTTACATCACCAGCGAATGCGGCGTACCGGTCATTGTGGCTCCTGATGCCATCGACCCAAGCGTCCTAACCAGCACAAGCCAAGGCAGCGCTGGACCGTCAGGCCCACCGGCTTTGACGGCACCAGACAACCTGGCCAGTTTCATGCCCGCCGGTATAACCGGCAACATGCCCGCTAGTGTCCGGGCTGGTTTGCCTGCGCCCAATACGTTCCCCCTCAAGTACAGCGGCAAGCTGTCAGGTTTGTTAAATCAGGTAACCGCCCAGTTGGGTTTGGCGTGGAACTACTCCTCCGATGATCGCAGCGTACGAATCACCTACTTCGATACTCAAACGTTTGATGTATGGGCCTTTGGGGATGATCAAGTCATCGAAAGCACGGTGAAATCCGGCTTACTCACTGCGACCGGCAGTGGAAGCGGCTCGGGTGGCGGCGGCTCCACAACAGGTGCCTCGGGTGAATCCGGCAGTAACCAGAGCACCACCGTCACCATCAAGACATCACTGATCGGTGACATCGTAAAGAATGTTAAAACGATGCTGAGCCAACAACCTCATGGCCGGATGTTCCTCTCTCGATCCACTGGCACCCTGACGGTCAGTGATCGGCCGGAGGTGCTTTCAAACGTCGCCCAATACTTGAAGTCAATCAATCGCAGCATCACGCGCCAGGTGCTGTTCAACGTCAAGATCTTCGAGGTAACGCTCTCTGACAGAGACCAGACAGCGCTGAACTGGACGGCCGTTTACACCTCACTGCACAACAAGTGGGGCTTCTCCCTGAAAAATGCCGCAACCGGAATCAGTACCGGTGCTGTATCCGGCTCCCTAAGTATTTTGGATACATCAAAATCACCTTGGGCAGGCTCCAACGTGATCATGAAAGCATTGTCTGAACAAGGTCGTATCTCGAACGTCCGATCCCCTTCAATCACCACGCTGAATCTGCAGCCTGCGCCTATCCAGATCGGCAACGTCAAAAGCTATGTAGCCTCAAGCTCGACCACCACAACTGCATCGGTGGGGTCATCCACGTCGTTGTCGCCTGCAACCATCACCAGCGGTTTCAACATGATGTTGCTTCCCCGGATCATCGACCAGGACAACATGCTGCTGATGATCACCCTGAGCATGAGTAGCAAACCGACCTTTACCACTTTTAGCAGCAATGGTGCCAGCGTCCAAACCGCCGATTACGACACCAAAAATCTATCGCCCAAAGTCAAACTACGCAGCGGTCAAACCTTGGTGTTGACCGGCTTTGAGGAGAACAGTGAAAACGCGACGAAGTCAGGTGTCGGTGATCCTGGTTTTCTGGGCTTGGGCGGGAGCCGGATCCGTAACACGGATCACACCGTGCTCGTTGTGTTGATTACGCCCGTGGTAGACAGCGACACAAGCAGCCCTAGCGCGATGGCCCCACCTGCTGCCAACGAGCCATGGGGCTCTTGCCCTATCCCTTTGCTGCAATGCGCAGAATTTAAGGGGTAGGCCATGCTCGATGACGTCGCCAAAGGCTCTCGCCCCACCCGAGTTCATCTCCTGCAACATCGGGGTAAAACGTTTGTCACCGGGCTTCGCTGGCACCCACTGGGCAGTGTTACCGGCCATATGAAGGAAGCACGACAGTACGGTCGTGAGCACCAGCTGGACATTGTCGCCATTCGAAGGACCCCCGGCATCATTCAAGCCGGTTTTGTCGCCCGCAGCGACGGCGTCACCAAGGGCATGTACTCGCTCGCAGCGACCTTGGCAGGCCAACTGGGCGATTCCTGGATTGCCGCTTGGAAAACAGAAACCAATCTCGACCAGTATGCCCTGGTCGCGGTGTACCAAGGCGGGGTGATCTCTGGCTGCGACATGATCGGCACCGGCGCAGAGGTTCGCCGTAGAGTCACTCAGCAACGCAGTCGTGGCATCAACTTTACCCATGAATACCTGCCGTCCGAGTTCGAGATGGGCGGGCAACCGCTGGACATCGAAGTCCTGCTTCAGCCTTCGCATCTCAAACGTGAATATCGCCTGCGGCCACTCGTTTTCGGGCTATCCAAAGCCGAAGTCGTTCAGTTGATAACGCTTGGAGGGCTGATCGCTGCCGGCAGTATTGGCTGGGCGCAATGGCAGAGTCATCAAGCTCAAATCGCGCAGGAGGCAGCCTTTCAGGCGGAACAACACCGCCTTGCAGAGTTGGACCGCCTTCACAAGGAAACGGGCGTAGAACAGCCGCCTCAGGCACTGGAACATCCATGGGCCAAGCGCCCTTCCGCTGCGGCGTTTGTCGAAAACTGCAGTGACGTTATGTATCAACTGCCCCTCTCGATTCAAGGATGGCAGTTCACAAGCGCAGTGTGCGATGGCGCTCAAGTGTTCTCCTCTTACAAGCGCACCGGCAACAGCACGGCCAAAAGCCTGATCGCGGCAACCCACGGGCATTTCTCCGACCGACCCGCCTTCTTCGACGAAGGTAACTCCGCCACGTTGAAATCCGACATCTCGATCCCAGCAGCCGGTGATGAGCCGCTTGGGGAGGCCATCGACATGCTCGCGAACTTGTCTTCCTGGCTACACGGATTCTCTCAA
Organism: Pseudomonas spelaei; assembly: GCF_009724245.1. Classification (GTDB taxonomy): domain Bacteria; phylum Pseudomonadota; class Gammaproteobacteria; order Pseudomonadales; family Pseudomonadaceae; genus Aquipseudomonas; species Aquipseudomonas spelaei. The sequence goes on from NZ_WNNK01000035.1 coordinate 20,043, forward strand.
ACTCCCACGCTCAAGGAAGTGGAGGTCGCGGTCCCGGTGGAACCGGCAATGCCAGGCCAGCCTGTTCCACCACCGCCTCCACCGCCCCAATGGAAGCTATTCGAGCTGAGCTACGCCACTGGAATTACGCCGGCGGACTCCTTGGCAGGGGCCCCCAGTCAAGGACTGCGGTTACGTGAAATCAAGACCGAATACCAGACGGGCCATCTTATCTGGTCGGTCATAGGGGACCTTTATGCGAAATAAACGGCTGTGGATACTGTGCTCCTTCATCGTCTTCGGGACACCACTGAGCTGGGCGAATGAAACCAGCCCCACTGGCGTGAACGTTGGCGAGTTGGCCATCGTTCAAAGCCAGACGATTCTTTTCAATGCCAAGGCGGAGAGGGCTAAAGCTGAAAGGTCCATTAGTGGCGAAGACCTTCGTGTGACAACACAAACCTCACCGGCACTATTTGGTCAAGGAAGTTTCCAGCCCTCGACTTCAGCGGCAGTTCGCAACGCTGATGCACAGTCTGAATTGCCTGTCGTGAAAGCCGTATTCGGTTCAGCAAAGCGGCTGCGTGCCACCTTGCTCTATAGCGGTGGAGTTGAAGTAGACGCTGACGCCACTTCACGAGAACTGCCCGGGGGCTACCGTGTGGCTACTCTCACCGTCGACAACGTGACACTCGAACGTAGCGGTAAGCGCTACCCCCTAGGTTTTTCCAATATCCCACCAGTCAGTTCTGAAATCGTCAACCCCAGCAGCACCCCGTCAGCCCCCATGCTGCCGGGGATGATCCCTGGCCAACGTTGAGGGCGCCATGCAATGACGATACTGACTGAGAATCTCGACCTGACAGCACTTAACGCTGATGAATCGGCCGTGTCGCTTGTGACGCCACACCAGTTGCTACTGACAGCTGTTGGCGGCCCATTCGAACTGAAACCGGAATTGCGTCAACTGTGTGCGTTAACCAGTGATGGGATCTTGTATGTGTCCGCCCAACACCAAACGGATGCCTACGTCATGGCCTTCGAGGATCAGTTGGACCACGAGAATCATCGGTTTGAAGTCAAGGTCTGCTCGATGAGCACGATTAAGGCGCTCTACCAGGCGAATGAATATGTAAATAGTGGAGCCCTTTCGACCACCGAAACGAAGCGCCAAGCCCAGGTGGTGCAGTTACTGGGGGAGGCCCATCGCCGTAATGCGAGCGATGTTCACTTTGTCGTCGGCCACGATATTACGCGGATATTTTTTCGTATCCACGGGATGCTGTGGGAAGCCGAACAGCACCAAAGCGAAGTGGGCAGGGAGCTTTGCTCCTCGCTCTACAACAGCATGTGTGACGTCGCAAAAGATCACTATCAGCCACACGTCAGCCAAGATGCTCGGATAAAACGGGCATTTGTCGAACAGCTTGGTTTGTTCGGCGCACGGGTTGCCACTCGACCGCTTGTAGATGGCCCCTTAATGGTTTTGCGTCTGCTGTATGACGATAAAACCAAAATGACACTCGAGGACCTTGGTTTTCTTCCTCAGCAAATTGACGCATTCAGTCGCATCCGTAGCCTGCCCTATGGCGTAAATCTGATCACTGGCCCCACGGGCTCGGGTAAAACAAAAACCCAGCAAATCAATTTGAACCTGCTTCATGAAGAGTGTGGTGGCACAAAACACATTCTGACGATGGAGGATCCGCCTGAATATCCAATCCTGGCCAACCAGTCGCCCTTGGGGCCAGGTGAAACCTGGAGTGAGGGTATCACCAACACAATGAGGCTCGACCCCGACATTCTGATGTACGGGGAAATTCGGGATCTCGCATCAGCCCAAGCAGCGTTCAGTGGTGGCATGACCGGTCACCTGGTGCTGTCGACACTTCACACCAACAACGCAGTAGCCGGGCTACAACGGCTAATCGACATGGGCGTAGATCGCTACCTGGTCACTGACCCTGCGCTTATGACCAGCGTTGTGAACCAGTCGCTGCTGCCTGAGTTGTGCCCACACTGCCGCGTTCCCGCGACTGCACATCTGAACCTGCTTAACGGCGCCTTGGTGCAACGCCTGCGTGACTTGCAGGCGCTTGACCTTACCTACCTCAAAGGTCCTGGATGCCCGCACTGCAAAGGCTTAGGCGTTATTGGCCGCACTGCGGTTGCCGAAACGCTCCTCACCGACCTCAACTTCATGCGGGTTTTCGATGAGCAGGGAGCCAGCGCAGCACGTCGGTACTGGGTGAAGGAAATGGGCGGTATTACCAAGACCGCCCATACGATCATCAAACTGAGACAAGGACGGGTGGATCCGCGCCAGGCCGAGATGATGATCGGCCCACTGGACTTCGACCGACAGATCCTGGAGCTCACCCATGCCTAGTGACTTGAGAGGGATGTTCACGCGTTGGGCCGAAACCTTCTACGCCAAGCAGTTCGGTAAAAACGAACGAATCCAGTTCTATGAAAGCCTTATGGGCATCCTTGAGGATGGCGTTTCGCTTGAAGACGCCCTGCACACGGTCGCCCGAGCGTTCAGTGACAACGGGCAAAAACTTCACCCCGTTTCCCTTGCCTGCCGGGACATTGCTCAGGCAGTGAAAGGAGGGAAATCGTTGAGTATTTCTTGCGAGCGTTGGGTGCCCTATGACGAAAATTCCCTGATTGCTTGCGGGGAAAGTACCGGCAACCTGGTGCAGGCCTTTCGAGACTGCGTGAGGATTATCGAAATCCGTCAGCGGATCGGCAAGCTCGTTGCGTCTGCCACCGTTTTTCCTTCTGTGGTGTGGGGCGTCATGGCCGCGCTGTTGTATGTCATCGCCATGTGGATGGTGCCCTCGATGACACGCCGCTCCAATCCTGACGCATGGACGGGCGTGCCGGCGTTCCTCTACGCCCTGTCAAATTTCGTCACCCATTACGGGCTTATCACCCTGATCGCCATCGTTGTTTTCATCCTGATATCGATTGCAACCCTGCCGGTGTTTTGCGGCTTTCAGATCACCGCCACCAGCCCGACATGGAAACTGCAACTGACCCAAGCGATGCAGACGCTACGAGTGCGGGCTGAAACGCTACCGCCCTGGTCGGTCTACAAGGCGCTGCACGGCTCGATCTTCCTGCTCAACATGGCCGTGATGCTGCGCTCCGGAATCAATCAGCTCGATGCGCTCAACACCCTGCAGCGAAATGCTTCGCCATGGCTGAAAGAACGGCTGAGCGCCATCCATTACGGCGTCAGTGCCGGCAAGAACTTCGGTACCGCATTAAAGCTGGCGGGCCATGAATTTCCCGACCCCATGGCCATGCACTTTCTGGAAGTACTCGCCATACGCAAAGGGTTCGCTGAATCAATGGAGCGATTTTCCAACCGCTGGCTGGAACAAACGCTTGAGCGTGTCGAGGCAATCGCCAAGTCCCTGATCGGTGTGTCCTCCATGGCCATGGGCATCATGATGATCCTGGTAGTGATCGGGATCTTCCAGCTAGCCAGCACCGTGACTGAAACGCTTTGACCCAACCTGAAAAAACAGCAAAATGAGGTAGTAAAAAATGCAAACACGCACCCACCACTCCCAACGGGGATTTCTTTCTCTTGATGGCATGTTCTGGCTGATGCTGATCGCCGTGGCACTCGGTTTCATCGTGTTCATGGGTTACAGAACGTTCGGTAGTTCAGACGTCACCATCGAGCAAAGCAGCCTCGGCACGTTGTTAACGAATACAAAAAGACTGAAAAGCACAACGGGTTATGCGGCCAACGGCACTGATTTGGCTCCGTCGCTCATTAACCTGGAGGGCACCGGTGGCATGAGTATTAACGGCACCACATTGTCCAATCGATGGAACGGTTCCGTCACGGTCGTCAGTAACGGCATGACGTTCACTATTACCGAAACCAATTTGCCGAAAAATGCCTGCATCACCCTGGCGTCCAACATGGCCAAGGACAAACAGACCACAACAGCCATCAACGGCGGCGCCGCCATTGCCGGTGAAATCACCGCAGTAGCGGCGTCGGCCAGTTGCTCCTCGGACAAAAACACCATTGCCTGGACTTCATATTAAGGAGTCTTGCGTGAGCGTGATTTCCGAAGCTGACTTCGTCGATCTTTACCTCGGTGAAGACTTCGCGGACGCCAAAGGCTTGCCAGGGCAACCACGAAGAGTTGAGGCACCCGCCGAATGGCGGGCAGACCTCGAACGTTTGCGGCTGCAATGTATGGAAAAACAGGCAGCGAGCCAGGATCCAGAATTCGCCCTCATCGATGATGGCGTGGTCCTGCGTGTCACTCAACTGCTCGACCTGAACGGCAAGCCGGTATTCGTTGTAAGCAAGTCATCAGTACAGATCCGCCCCCTGGATACGCTGGGATTACCCGATTATCTCCAAGACGCATTGATGAGTGAGGCCGTGCGCGGTTTGATCTTTATCTGTGGCGAGATGGACGCCGGCAAGACCTCAAGTGCGGCTTCGTTGGTGCAGGCCCGGCTTGAGGCCCTGGGCGGCATTTGCGTTGCGGTTGAAGGTCCTCCAGAACCTTATTTGCATGGTCGGCATGGCAACGGACGCTGCATTCAGGTGCCTGTGTCCCGGCGCAGAGGCGGTTACGAGGAGGCGTTGATATTGGCACTCAGGACCAGAGCAGACTTGCTGTTTGTTGGAGAGGTTCGTGACAGTGCAACAGCCGCCCAAGTCATTCAAGCATCCATCAACGGCCATCTCATTATCAGCACAGGCCATGCCGGCAGTGTCACCCAAGGCATCGAGCGCCTATCAGCCCTGGCGCAACCCTTACTGAGTAACGCTCGGGAGCTTCTGTCCAAGGGGCTGGTAGCGGTCATTCACCAGTCCTTGTCAAAAGGCACTGATGGGAGTCGTCGAGTAACGCTGCAAAGCCTGCTGTTCACGGGGGATGACGGACCAGGCATTCGGGAAAAAGTCCGCGCAGGAAAGATCACGCTGCTGGATCAGGACATTGCCAATCAATCCTCAAGGAGCCTTTGGAGTGACCAGTAAAAGAAAACAGCGTGGCTTCCTGAGCCTGGATATGGCGATTGGGTTGATCGTTCTTTCTATCGTCGTGACCCTGGCAATGACTTGGCAGATCAGGCAAATGGATGCCCAGGATTATCGTATAGCGGCGGATCAGCAACGTACCGTCGCCGAAGCACAAGTGAAATATCTGAAGGATAATTTCAGTAGCGTTTTGAACAGTGCATCAGCAACCGTACCGGCGCAGATCACCGTACAGATGCTGATCAATACCCACTACCTTCCCGTTGGATTCAGTCCTACCAACGTCTTCGGTCAAACCATTTTAGGCCTTGCCAGAAAACCCCAGCCCAATCACTTGGGAGTAATCGTCATTACTACGGGGGGGCAAACCATTTCAGAAATGGGTATTCGGGCCATTGCCGAAAACCTGGGAGGATCCGGTGGTTTTATCTCCAAGGTCGATCCAAACATTGTTCAGGGCGTTCGCGGTGGCTGGCAAGTGGCACTGAGTAGCTACGCAATAGCACCCGGTCCAGGACATACGGTGAGCGCACTTTCTTTATTGGATGGAGCTTTGACCAACGACTTCCTGTATCGAAACGAAGTACCCGGCCACCCCGAAGTCAATGCCATGAACACAGACCTTGGCATGGGGAACCACAACATCAATAACGCCCGTGATGTGACAGCGCGCAATGTGACCGCTGCCGACACGGTGACTGCCGCGACTACCCACACCACAGGTGAAACTTATACAGGCGGTTGGTTTAGAACACGTGGCGATACCGGCTGGTACAGCGAAAAGTGGGGCGGCGGTATATACCAAGACAGCCCCGACTGGGTCAAAGTCTATAACAACAAAAACTTCTCAACCGGTGGTGAGCTGTGGGGTGGAAAGATCACGTCAACCGGCAAGATAGTTGCCTATGATCGAATCACGACCAATGAATACATTTCTGTCGGTGGTCTAGCGACTGAAGGTGCCGCCTGTAGCGATCGCACGCTAATTGCGAAAAGCGCAGTGGGAATAATGCTCTCCTGCCAACAGGGTGTATGGAAGGGAGGCAATACTAGACCCGGAAGCCTAGCCTCCGCCGGTACTTATTGGGGTAGCGTAACTCGAACGAATGCGGGTACCTCCCCCATCTTCGTTACAGCCTATGGCGGTAATGGTTTCGGTGGCACCTGCGGGAACAGATACCAGATGACAGCCGCTGTATTTAATGGTTCTTGGATCACCGTGACAGACTCTGGACATACATATGATGTGGGTAGCAAGACAACATCAGCCGGTTTTATGGTGCCGGGTGGGAGTTCATACCGAGTGACATCAAAACCCTATACCTGCGGCGACGGTGTAATTTCTTTAACCGAGTTCACACCTTAAATCCAACCCAAGCTCACCCTTGCCAACCTGAATGTTGAGTAGCGCTACTAACTGAATGCCCAGCGCTATAACGCGAGTAGGCCTAGTTTCAACGGAGTCTCGACCATGACATTGCAATGGGCTGTCTTGATGATTCTGATCATTGCCACCGGCATGTACGCCGAGGAGCAACATCAAACTCAACTCGCCTCTGATTACGCAACGCTGGACTCACTGACTCGCAACATGTGGGTCTACCGATCAGCAGCCATGCAATACGCCCGGTCCAATCCAAGCTTTAGCGGAACGCCTGACGATAGGCTCCTTAACCTCCCTGAATGGTTTACCAAATCAGTCGGTGTGTCGTCTTATCTGGCAGCAGGTAAGGCATACACCTACTTCAATGGGGTTGCTCCCTCTGGTCTGCCCTCCTCATTGGTCGACCTGACCAAGTCGACGTCCATAGGCGTTAAACGCTCAGGCGTTTTGATCTCACCCATGATTGGAATCACCAACGTTGTGATTCCGCCTGCGATTCCCGAAGGCGCTACGGTGATCGTGAACTAGGCTAAGTAAGATTTTGCGCCTACTGACTTGCTTCTACACGGGACCGCTAACATACTGGCGCCAGTAACCGTTCCACCCCGTTGGCTACTGACGGTCATCAGTAGCGCCCGGCAATGCAGTTCGCTTCATTGCCAACCCCAAAGCACGCTGAGCTCCGGGAAGGGCGTGCGGACTTGGTTCAAAGCTCTCCCTGTGTCTCCCTGTCCAAGCTAGACACGCAGCCGTCTAACTCGTGAATCGCGAGTTCATAGGCACACAGGGCTTTGTTGAGGTTCGAAGCACCGTAGTCCAAGGGCCACACTGGTGTTGTGGCCCATACTTTTTAAAGCTCACACAATGGGTAGCCTGATGGTCTTGCACAGGATCATCAGGCTACCCATTGGTAGCTGCTTTTCCTTGCCGGTGGCCCGCCGGCGAAACGCAGGGCTCCCTTTGTGCGCGGATGCGTGCCTTATGTTTGCTGGCCTCAGCCACGATAATCGGCCAGGTGAAGAAATGAATCGTTCAGATCACAGCCCAGGGATCGACAGCGCTTCAATCTCTCACAGGTGGTATTTTTCTCTGAGTGATGCGGTGACTACAGCCGAGGGCAACTGCTGACCCGGTTGCCTCGGTAGCTTTTTCCATCATTTTTTATTCGCTCGTGTATTTCCCGTGCACCTGTGCCCCTTGCTTGACAATTTCTTTTCAGCTCCCCGAAGATAGGCCTGTGTCCTGCTGACGTTGTCAGCAACATGCCCAGCAATCATCGATCCTTCAGATTGCGCCGCGTTCAACGCGTGGATCAGCCCAAAGCTCGCCAAGCACTCCGCAACGCAGCACACCCTACTTTCACGACGGTACTGATGCCGATATGCTGAGCCACAACCAACCCGCTTTACCTTCGTTCTAGGCCTGAGTGGACCAACGACGGTCAACTATTACTTTCGGCTCTAGTACCGGCGGCACTCTTCCTTTACGCGAGTTTATGACAAGTGGATATTTTCCCTGCAAGGTTTTTTGTGAAACATCAACGTAGGTGACGCTTGGCAGGCTTACGCCACGTCACTCACCGATCAAAAAAATTTCAGCCCCCCCTTATAGAACTATTGATACGTCATCGTAAACGTCAGCGATGTGTTAGCCGTACCACCTTTGATGGTCTTATTCACCTGGTAGTAGGCTGCTTTTAGTGGAATGGTGAAATTACCCCCGGCAGCTTGATAAGTCGCAAGCTTAAGATCCGTACCAAGAGCCAGAGGCTTATCCGTATTGTCAAGGATCTGAACACCTACGCCGGACGCAGTAGAATCATTGGTTAACCCAACGACCGAGTCGGTCGTATTGATGATGCTTGTTGTAGGATCAAGTCGGTACTGAATAGCAGTAATTCCAGACGGGCAGTTGTTAAGTGCAATGTTAAAGGCTTTTGGGGCAAGCCGTGTATTCACACCGGCAAAACCTGAACTCTTCTGCTCACCCATAGAGACAGAGATATTTGGAGTAGTGCACGTCAACTCGGAAATGACAGTTTTCCGGCTAAGCGAAAACGTTGCCACAACAAGCTCCCCCTGAAGCCAAGTTGCAAAGTCACCTGCTAGTATTTCAGTTCCTTCCTGAACTTGACCAACCTTTATCACTTCATAGTTGTAGGATGTATTATTTAAATCAAAGCTTCCACTCACGCCGTTAACAGGATAGGCATGCAAATAACTTCCATCTTGGTATCGTAATCTATAAGCAAGGCCCGTAGTCCCGATAGGTAGGAATCCGACATCATTAATAGGCGACTGACCGCCAACAAGGTTCTTGAGTCCAGACATATGAGGCAAAGTGCACACATAATTATTCGTGCCGCTTATTATATAAGTCGGTGATTTATAAATAACTGTTCCTAACGGTAAGTTCCTTGCTAGCGGCAGATTCGTTGGGGGCGTAAAAGAGACAAATCTAGCATTTCCTCCCGAATTAAATGTACAATCAGCTTTGACGTCTTCGCAAAAAAAAACATAAAGTGCCGATATTAAAAATGCAGTAATAGCATAGAATTGTCTTTTTTTATGTTGCACAAGGTTAAACCTCATCAATACTACATCCCTATCTCAGTATTTCATACGCGCCGATATTTGCTTTACTTCTAAAAAATACTGACTCTACCTGCTTGAAACGACTGACTCGCCTAGACGAGAAAACGTTCACGTCAGATTTGCTTATGTTTGTCAGCGGACTCAAAGCCGAAAAGCTCGCGCGGTCGAGATCCACAACATGGTCTGCTCAAGGTCTTGACGGGCTGAACACATTCCAGCACAGACTCAAGGGCTTGCGACTGAGCGTGCCAAAACGTTTGAGGCAGATTTAACTCGCCTTCCAAGTTGAACCTAAAGAAGGTGAAGGGACGCTGGATGGCCATGCTACAACAGCATCTTATGCAAGGACGCTAGGCTATTTTAGAGTAACACCCGGGCCTGACAGTTGCTTATATTCCTATTTTTAAATCAGCCAGAGTCCTACCCACCATCCCCCTTCGCAAGGTCAACTTTTCTTAATAGATTATCGTAGATTGAAGGCCGAGGAAGCTGGATAGGATTATTCCTAGAAACAAATAAGAATAAAGACACTCCCTCACCAGAGCTCGACTGATTTCTATTGTACCAGCGCTTGCGCACAATTCTCTGGGTTCGATGTTGAATTGAGCTCACTCCCCCCCCCTAAAATATCATTCGGAGAACGGAATTGAATCCCAAAAAAAGTAAAGCTTATTTTCTGACCTTAGCTGTCGCCGTATCAACCGTCTTGTCTGCTTCAGCCCTTGCTTCCGATGGCACCATTACGATCACCGGCTCCGTGACAAGTAATACCTGTAAGGTAACCGCTGGCACTTCTGCTGACAGCGCTGTTGCCTTGGACAGAAACAGCGCCAAAACATTGTCGAAGGCTGGCGAGACCTCCGGCTTTAAAGCAATCACATTTAAACTTACTGACTGTGATGGCACCGGTATAGTCAAAGTCGGTTTCGAGGCTGGCGCAACGACAGATACAGCCAGCGGTCGCCTGAATCTGATTGGTGCAGCAGGGGTCGCGAAGAATGTTCAGATACAACTACGCAACCGTGACAATTCCGTAATCAAGATTGGCGATGACAGTAGCATTAAGGGCGAGACAGTCATAGAAAAGGCTGCAACCCTGCAGTATTTAATCGGTTACTACGCTACCGGAGCAGCTGAAGGTGGCACAGCTAACACATCTGTCACCTACAGCATTATTTACCCATAATTATCAATGGCCCAAAGAGAAACTTTTTTGGGCCTAGGTGAGGGAGCCTGAAAAAATTCATGTCATATTATTTGGTTTTGAGTGCCTTGGTTGTTGGTATTACGTTAACGATACCAGCCCAGGCTTCGATTGTGCTAGATAACACTCGAGTGGTATATGAGGAAAAAGATAGGGAGGTTACAGTTAAACTAAACAACAGTGGCTCGCACCCCGTGGTTGTTCAGTCTTGGCTGGATGATGGTGATGTAAAAAAGGACCCTGGACTGATTAAAACTCCATTTATGTTAATGCCACCTATGACTCGTGTAGATCCTGGTAAAGGGCAAACGTTGCGCCTGATGTATATTGGCGAATCTTTGCCAAATGATCATGAGTCGTTGTATTACTTGAATATCCTGGAGATCCCTCCAAAATTTTCTGAGACTGAGGACAGTGCCTATCTACAAGTAGCACTGCGTACACGGATAAAGGTCTTTTATCGGCCTGCAAAATTGGAAAGCAGCGTTTCAGATGCATCGAATAATCTCTCATGGTCCGTCGTTCAGAACGGCACCTCTTGGTCTTTACAATGCTCCAACCCGAGTCCGTACTATATCTCCATGAGTGAAGTATCTTTGATTGTTTCAGGCAGGACTATCCAAGTCGGAGATGGAATGGTCTCACCTAGAAGCAAGTTAAACTTAGCTCTGGAAAGGCAGCCAGCGGCAGACGCGCAGGTCAAAGTGATATCGATCGATGATTTTGGTGCATCACGAGAAAGAACAAGCCTCCTAAATCGATGACTAGCAAGTCCATCTAGAAAAATTTTATACTTTTGCCTGAGGCTGAAAGTTGATGGTGATTGTTTCTCGTCAACTGTTTAGATCCGGATAATAAATGAATACCATTGTGCGCGTACCATTTTTTGCAAGCTTGCAGCTGAGTAGTTCGCACAACACGCTACATGCACTTGCGGTCTTGAGTTTAGTCGCTTGCCATTCCGCACTTGCAAGTGACAACTACGAGTTTGAGCCTAGTTTCTTGCGAGGGGGCGCAAGTGCATTTGACCTAGCCAAGTTTACCCGCGGAAATGCTGTGATACCTGGTACTTATCTGGTTGATATTATTGTGAATGAGGTATCGGTGGGGCGCGACAATATTGTATTCCGTGCCAAGCCTGGAGAAGACAGTGCGGAGCCCTGCATTACGGTTGAGGTACTGGATCGAATTGGCGTTGATCTGCTTAAACTGTCGAACGTGGATACCAAAAATCGTCAAAATTGCGTAGATCTCGTATCTAACATCACTCCAGCATCGGTGAGCTTCGACAGCAGCGAGCAACGACTACTGATTAGTATCCCCCAGATAAATATGCGCCGTAGCGCACAAGGCTATGTCGATCCTTCTCAGTGGGATCGTGGCGTGACCGCCGGCATGCTCAATTATAACTATAATAGCTTCTATAGCAGCACCCAGCAAAGTGGTGCGCAGAATTATCTAGGTCTAAGTGGTGGCATGAATCTGGGGGACTGGCACTTTCGCTCCAGCTCTTCATTCGACTGGAATGGCAACCGCCGAACGTGGCAGAGCCGTACGCTTTATGCGCAGCGCGATATACAGTCCTTAAGTTCACAGTTGACTGTAGGGGACTCGTCTACCAACGGTAACCTCTTTGATTCATTCTCGCTGCGCGGCATACAAATTGCCAGTGATGAGCGTATGCTGCCCGACTCGTTGAGCGGCTATGCACCTGTGGTGCGTGGCCAGGCCAATACCAATGCGAAGGTGGAGATCCGCCAGAACGGTTATACGATTTACGAAACCACCGTTGCGCCCGGCGCTTTTGAAATTGATGACCTTTACCCGTCCGGTTATGGCGGTGACTTGGAAGTTACTGTTACTGAGGCTGATGGCCAGATTCGTAAATTCTCTGTGCCGTACGCTGCCGTTGCACGCATGCTGCGTCCTGGAACCCAGCGTTATAGTGCGGTGCTTGGTCAGTATCACAATGGCTTCAATAATAGTGATAAACAAATGGTTGGCCAGCTCACCTATGAACGTGGGTTGAGTAACTTGTTCACTGGTTATACCGGCGTGCTGGCAGCAGAAGGGTACTTCTCACCTATGATCGGTTCGGCGATGAATACGTCGATCGGTGCTTTTGGTGTTGACGTCACACACGCCAGTACAAAGCTCTCGGTGGATGAGGGGGCTGCTGGCGGGAAGTCATCGGGACAAAGTATGCGCGTGTCTTACAGCAAAACCTTACCGCAAACTGGCAGCTCAGTGTCTATCGCGGCATACCGTTACTCCACCAGCGGCTATTACAGCTTGTCGGACGCCATGGCAGTAAAGGAGAGTAGTCGTAAGGATGACCGTTTAACCTCTGCACACTTCGACCCGCGCGAAGATAGTTTGAATAATCGCTTTAGGCAAAAAATCAATCGCAAGACCGCGCAACAGCAACGTCGGCGCAGCACTATACAGCTTACGTTTAACCAATCACTGGGGAGCTCGGGGTCGATTTACATGACCGGTTCCGCCACTAGTTACTGGAGTAGACCTGGCACCACAACTCAATACCAAGTGGGTTATACCGGCAGCACGCGCCATTTCAATTACTCAGTTTCCGCAATGCGCTCGACGAATTTTTCCGGCAGCAATGAGGATCAACTTTACGCCACGCTCTCCATTCCGTTAGGGGGGAGCACTACCGCTTCTTCAAGTTTCAGCTTCAATAAGAACGGTACCGGCGTCCGTAGCTCGATTAATGGTACGGGCGGTATGAATAATGAATACGGTTGGGGGGCGAGTGCTACCAAGGCTGAGCTTGGCAGTAAATCCGTGGCTACCTATGGTGACTACAAAGGTAGCATGGGGACGCTAAATGCTTCGGTTGGTTCTGGAAATGGGTATCGCCAAGCCGCATGGGGAGCAGGTGGATCCATAGTCGCTCACCCCGGCGGTATCACATTCGGTCAATCGGTCAGTGACACTTTTGCCATCATTGAGGCGCCAGGCGCTGAGGGGGCTTCTATTACCTCGCAATCAGGCGTGAAAGTCGACAAACAAGGTTTCGCTGTTGTTCCCTATCTGTCGCCCTATCGGCGTAACAATGTAGATATCGATCCACGTGACATGTCCATTGATGTCGAGTTGAAGTCCACGAGCCAAGAGCTGATTCCGCGTGCAGGAGCTGTACTGTCGAAAAAGTTTGAAACCGTTACGGGGCGCGCGGCAATCATCGACTTGGAAATGTCCACGGGCTTGACGGTACCGTTCGGTACCGAAGTGATGACCGATACCGGCAGCAGCGTAGGCATTGTTGGTCAGGGCGGCCGAGCTATCGTCAGGGGCCTTAATGATAACGGTACGCTAATCATCAAATGGGGAGGCTCGGCTGTCCAGCAATGTCAGATCGCCTACGCCCTTGCTCCAGTGGCAAAGGGCAGCAAACCGACACGGTTCGATCACTTTAGCGCCCCTTGCGACCCAACCAAACCCAATGTGCGTGCCGTAATCGCACAGCGAGAGTATTAAGCTCCAAGCTCCCCTTTAACCCCGCTTGACGCTGAGGAGCGGGTAGCGCTAAAGCCGTTATCTAGTCTGTTTAGGTAAATGACTCAGCTCAAAATTAATTATTGGAGATTCTATGTTAGCCAATATGTTATTGATATTGTTGAGGCCCCTCGTGCACGCACCGCGATGGAGGCCTATGCACATAACTGCGATGCTACCAATCTGTAGTGCAAGGTGTCCGCGTACGCTTGCAAAGTTCCTGCGCATCACTCACCTTCATTCAAATAGCTTTGCGAATCGTGAACTCTACACATGCGATAGCCCGAACGCACGAAGCTTACTCAGCGGCTGCTTACAATCAGGTAATTACGACACTGAAATCTCTTGCCTTCTGACAAGGCTAGTACTTTCTCTGAGGTAAGAAGGGAATGTTGCCGACCGGCAGATCGGCATCTATCTTTGTTTAATTATCGAAAAAGCTTCACTTTCAAATAAATATATTCAAAATGAAGCTATGGCTCAGTGATACTTTAGCGCTATAAGGTTAACTTACTTATGTTTAAGATTATAATCATCACTGCATGTGGTTCGTTTTTTTTGTCGACTTGCGCTATTGCTGATTGCGTATACGATACTGGCGGTACGACTCCAACGCTTACATTTACACCGCCCAAAACGTTAGTAATCCCAAGAAACGCAGCCATTGGAACGAAAGTCTATACATCACCAATAATGATACTAACATCACGTAACTATACATGCGACGGGGTGATAAATACAGGTGTACGTAACCTCGTCGGCACACAGCCAGTTGGCAGTAGCTATGTCTATCCGATTGGTAATTCAGGGCTTGCCTTTAAATGGAGTTATACAGGTGCCAGTCAGTCCGAATTATATTACCTGGAATCATTTCCTAATTCTGCAAGTTACACTAATAGTTATTTAACCGTGAATGGTAGCTCAAATGGTTTTGAAATAATCAAAGTGGGCCCTGTCCAGACTGGCGCAGAAATACCCGCGGGTAATATTTTAGAATCTAAAAGGGGCTCGCTAACAGATACAATTTTATCGCTTAGTCAAAAGATTGTGGTGACCGAGTCAACATGCACGACCCCAAACATTATGGTGTCGATGGGGGATCAGAAAAGCTCGGGCTTTAGCGGGGTGGGTAGCCGTCTAACCCCCAAAGCCTTCAACATTGCACTAAATGCCTGCCCCGAGGGGATCAAGGGCGTTAAATACCGCCTTGATCCCACCACTGAAATTGTCGATCCGACTTCTTCGGTTATTGCCTTATCCAAGGATTCCTCGGCCATTGGCGTTGCGGTGCAGATCCTCGACAACATTGATAAACCCTTGCCTCTAGGAACGGACCTTGTCTTTTCTGGCTACAAACCTGTGGGTGGTAACTTTATTATTCCGCTGAAGGCTGCGTATTATCAAACGGCCAAGGGCATCAAGGGTGGGACGGCCAATTCGTCGCTGACGTTTACAATGACCTATGAATAGCCGCTCATGTTGGGGGCTCTGGGAGAGTCGAATCAGCCCTGAAATAGGTTTGTCGTGCCTTTATAAGACAAGCCCTACACTAGCGTCATAGACAATGAGGACACAGAGAACTGTTTCGTTCTAACCTTTCTTGCGGCGATTGGATGATATCCAAGGCCGGGGTATTTGCAGTCGCTGATTTGATCAAATCTCGCTCTGAAGAGGTAATGAATGACTAAAGATGAATTGCGCCGTCAGTTGCAGAGGCAATTTAAAAACCACGTAAAAAGCAATCCTGATGCAGTTACGTTATACGCCGCTGAGCTTGAGCCGCTCGACAGCCATGGAAGAAAAAGCCAAGCATTCGTGACAAAGTTTTTGCGGAAACTATAGCTAATCTAGAAAAGGCCAGCATCAATGGTCCTATGGGTAGTCATTGAGTCACCGTCTGATACTGGCACACTCAGTACTTTACTTTGAAAGACCCTCAACGTGAATGCCCGCCGCGTTTGCCCATTGCCCTACCACTGTATAAATCCCGTTACCCCTAACAGCGCCGCCAGTGGTGCGATCTCTGATTAAGCGGAACGATGGGCCATGCCCGGGTCCGCGTTCGTTGTCCCGCTCCAGGTAATCGTAGACCCGGTCGACAGTCACTGGGTGCTGGGGTAAATAGCGCGTCTAGCCGGCCTTCCCTCATACCTGCAAGTGCTTGATTCCGCGCCGCTCCTGCAGGTCGCGGTCATCAATTTCGCGGCATCCTCACGGCGTAGGCCGTGGTAAAGCAGCACTGCCAAAATCGCCCGATCCCGCACACCCTTCAACATCCAGCCATCCGGCGCCTGCAGTAATAATTTAGCTTGGTCATCGCCAAGGGCCGGGGCTTGCCCTCGCAGGTCTCAACCCTGGGTCGCTTGACTCCATGTTCGGAATTGCCCTCGATACGGCGTTGGTCTCCAGGAGGTGGTCGAACTGGCTGGCCAGCGCACCGGTTTGCGCCGAACCGAGCGGAATTCTTCAGCGCCGGTGAGCCCGCCAAATCCGCAGTGGTCAGCCAGGTCATTTTAATAGGCGCGGCAGGTGCGCGGGTTGTCGATATTGGCGAACCATTCCTCTGCTGGCACGCTGGCGAGCTGCTGGAAATCAGACGGCGGTTAATCGACGTTCATCGGCGCCGCCGTGAATCAGCGCCTAGCTCATGATTGTTCGTTCGCCTTGATGTTCGCCTCGGCGGCGGGCCAATTCGCAGAGACTTTCGTGGATCAGCCGCAGGTGATCGGGTTTCGGTACCAGGCGTTGCCAGCGTTGTTTGGCTTCGTTGAGGTCGATCACCGCGGCTCTTGCGACGGGGCCGTCTTGAGTTTTCTCAACAACCATCAGGCGAGCAACACGATTCAGGTGGACCCAGCCGAGGGCAACTGCTACCCGGTAGTTTTTCCATCATTTTTGTTCGCTCGTGTATTCCCGTGCACCTGCGCCCCTCGCTTGACAATTTCTTTTCAGCTCCCCGAAGATAGGCCTGTGTCCTGCTGACGTTGTCAGCAACATGCCCAGCAATCATTGATCCTTCAGATTGCGCCGCGTTCAACGCGTGGATCAGCCCCAAGCTCGCCAAGCACTCGGCAGCGCGAGCACATCCTCCTCGGAGGATGGAGTGCATCTTCCTCTCCCAACGGATATCACCTTCCGTTAGGGATCAGGTGTTCTCCGTTGACCCCGTCAAAGGAGTTCACCGCCCCTCTGTGCCCCTAACCGGTTGAACCGGCCCCTTCACGTCCCCCCTGAACGCCACATTGGCAAAAACGTGGCATGTATTAACCTACGAGAGACCTGCTTATGGCCCAACACGATGAAGCCTATAAGTTGATCTTTTCTCATGTCGACATGATCCAAGACCTGTTACAAGGTTTTGTATCGGAAGACTGGGTCAAGCATCTCAACTTCGGCACCCTGCAAAAGGTCAATGCTGACTATGTGTCCGACAAGATGCACTCACGCACTGATGATATCGTCTGGCGCGTGCAGACGAAGGACAAGGAATGGCGCTATATCTACATCATGCTCGAATTTCAGAGCCGTAATGACCAATGGATGGCCATGCGCATGATGACCTACACCGGATTGCTGTATCAGGATCTGATCCGTCAGCGCGAGTTCACCCACGATCATCGTCTTCCCTCGATCTTTCCGATTGTTATTTACAATGGAGAAAGTCGATGGACAGCCCCTCAGAGCGTATCTGAGTTGATCGCTGAACCGATGAGTGCATTCAGGGCCTACAGTCCACAGATGCGTTATTTTCTGTTGGATGAAAAGCGCTGGGTCGAGCAAGGCTTACTCCCCAAGGACAACCTGGTCGCAGACCTCGTCCATCTGGAGAACAGCCAAGAGCTGCATGACATGCATCAGCTTGTCATCTACCTGAACGAGCGTCTCAAAGATCCAAAATACGACAGCCTTCGACTCGCCTTTTCCAAGTGGATTCGGCGTATAATGAACACCAAGCTCTTGTCAATCGGAGAACCTATCCCCGATACCCTGACTTTAGAGGAGATCGATACCATGCTAGCCGAACGCGTAGAACAGTGGACCAAAGACTGGAAACAGCAAGGTCTTCAAGAAGGCCGTCAAGAAGGTCTTCAAGAGGGCCAAATCAAGCTGTTGACCCGTCAACTTGAACACCGCTTTGGTGCGCTGCAACCTGCTCATCTGCAACTGCTGCAAGCTGCCAACCCAGCTCAGCTCGAAGCCTGGGGCCAAGCTATTCTGACGGCGCAGAGTTTGGACGAGTTTTTCGCCACGCACTGATCGATCTACAACACAACTGCACCTCGCCAGCCCCTACTTTAGGGGCTGGTATCATTTTGAGACCTTGACGGCCTGGTGGCGTCGAGGGACTCTAAAGCCATGTTCCGCTGACGTCGTTAGCGACATGCCCAAGCCGCCAGGATCTGCAAGACGGCGACATTCGTGTTGATCCACCCAAGACCGCTTAGCTTCTGGTAGCGCGGTCGGTCGGCTACTGCCGATAGAAGCACCTAATGCAACTCACCTCGCGGGGAATCACTTCCCCGACAGGGCCAGTGCATTCTCCGCACCAACCTGCAGGAGAATCACCATGTCCAAACTCACATACGGCCTCGGTTTCGCACTTGGCACTGTCACTCGGGAATTGCGGCGTGCGGTGCAAAGAACCAGCGCTGCGCCTAACGCTGCCCTCCGTTTGGGGCCGCTTCCACCTCCCTGCGTTCCTGATCACCTTGTTCGTGAGATGGATCAGTTGCCAGCAATGGCCCGCAGAGGGGTCGATTTGAACCTTTGGTACGCAGAAAACACACGAGCGGTCGAAAAGCCCTCGCGTAAACGACGCACAAAGACATCAGCAAACGCAATGGCTCCCGCGACTTGCTGAGTCAAAAACTCTCACCTCGGAACAAAGCCTTCCCGTCGGAAGGCTTTCCTCAAAAAATCTCACGAAAGGGGCTTGACAATTATCAATCGCATTTTCATGATCGACGCATGTATCGCTGACGTCGTCAGCAACATGCCCATGTAGTCTGGATCCGCAAGACTACGATGCGGTTTACCGCATTGATCCACTCCCAAGATCGCCATAGCTTCCGGTAGCGCGATCAGTCGACTGAGTCGATGGAAGCACCTTCCCCACCCTCGACGGGCCTTTCCCGTCAGGGCAGGCCTCTCAATTTTTTGGAGGTCTGATGAAAACCGAACTGGCTCTCTTCCAAGCGTTGATCTCGATTAATGTTTCGGAACAGAAAGCTAACGCTGTTATTGATGCTTTGGAGACCGACATGCTTTCGCGTTTGGCTACCAAAGCGGCTCTAACCGCTCTTGCAGTAGAGCTGAAAGCTGAAATTTCTCAGCTTGAGGCAAAACTCACCATTCGCTTTGGCATCATGCTATCAACTGCTGTCGGCGTAATGATCACTGCGATGATGCTTCTGCATTAAACAAACCTTTTAGCTCTACCCACCCTCGCGGGGAATACTTTCCCCCTAGGGCGAAGTGTTTCTCCGCTTTCTGTTATTCCGAAATTGGAGAATCACCATGAGCACTACGCAAACCAACGAAACCAAATTCTTCGACCTGCATACCACCGGTATCGGTTATCTCAACCGTATCCGTGAAGTGAAACCTCGTGGCAAAGGCAAGCCATTCATGGCCGTCGCCGTTGCTGCACTACGCGGATCATCTGATGACGCCGAGTACTCGTACATTGACTGCAACGTGGTCGGCGCCGAAGCTGAAAAGCTGATTCGTCGCAGCCAAGCGGCGGTCGATGCAGGAAAGAAGGTCCTTGTGAGCTTCCGTATCGGTGATATCTGGACCGATGCTTTTACCTACGAGAAAGGCGAAAAACTAGGCCAGCCTGGAGCAAGTCTCAAGGGGCGGCTGCTGTTTATCAGCTGGATCAAGGTAGATGGTCAAACGGTCTATCAAGCCCAACCGAAAGACTCTGCCGAACCCCTGCAAGACCAAGAGGGTAACGCTGAGGATGATTCGGATGTGGCTCAAGCACAACCTGATGCTGAGATGCTTCAGTCTGCATGATTGAAATCAAGGCGCCCCCCCCGGGGTGCCTTTCTCTACGCTCAACACCCAACGGGAAATCATCTCCCGGACGGGCCAGGTGGTTTCTCGCACCTGGAGCTGAACATGCCAAACACCACCAACCTCGTATCATCTGAACTGCTCAAGCTACCTGTCGTTTTAACCCCTCGGGCCTGGCAAGAAGCGGTTCACATTGAAAACCCACACGATGCAGCAGTTGTCAGCGACCGACTGGGCGAAGTTGTCCTGCAGGCGTACCGAGAGCTGCATTTGCAACCTAACAACACGCAGATCCATTTTGGCCTCTATCGATTGCTGCCTGACGGCAAGAATCCTGATCGAGTCTGGCTGGACCTAAAACTTGACCGCATAGAATCGCCACCCGGTGTGTTCTACCTCTACATCTCACTCAAAGAGGAAACCCATACTTCTTGTCCCTAAACCTTTCTGAACTCACCGCATGACCCCAAGCCCGACACTGTCGGGCTTTTTTCTTTGTTGCGAACGATAACTTCGCAGCCATACCTCAATGTAAAGGGACCTGCCCATGATCAACATTCCAGGCCAACTGGCAATCCGCACCATCAGCGGCCGCAATGGCGACTTCAACGTCGGACGGCTTTCAACCTCAATCGGTGAATTCGTCATCAAAGACGCGCTCCTCGATCAGTACAACGAGGGCAAATATCGTGGTGATTTTCTCATCACTGAAATCCGCCCCTCTTACTATTCAACTGCAGGCCGCCTAGTCGTCGAGATTCGTGCAAAGCTTGAAAGCATGAATCTCGACGACGTGGACAGTTTGACGGCGGAAGACGCTGCCACACTGTCACCAAGCGAGCCAGATCCTATAGATGAAGAGCCCTCTTCAACTCAAACCGCACCTCAGCAGCAACGACGCAACACGTCGACCGCTGCACCGGCTGTGAATGACTTAAACAAACCGTTATCAGCGCAAGACGCCCCCTTTGGGATTGCGCCGCCTAGCTCGACGAACAGCGCTGAACAAGACGCTAGGCTGTTTGGCACGATCTGGCCTCTGGACGACACGGTCAAACTTGATACCACTGTTGACCGTCAGCGCTTACGCCAGCAATGCGCTCGCCTCGGCGAGCTTGGCTATGTGCTGGACTTCAAACTACAGGCCTGGACGCTCTCCAGCTTCTGATTGTTTCAACACCCACCCTTGAGGGGTTCCCTCAAACGAAGGCGCTAAGCCACTAGAACACATCACCGCAATACACCCACGAGGGGCCATACCGCCCCTCGGGGCGGGTTCCCCTCCGTTAAGGAGGTTCACATGCACAACCCGGCCCAGCTCTTCCAGCTCGAAGAGTGCCCTGACTTGTATGTCGACGCTTGCGCCTGCGACGAGCAGCGCAATCTGGTATTTCTCTCAGCCTGGGGTCGTGACACGGCACTTCAGGAGTTCCTGGCCAGACTGACACTCGGATCCTCCGAGAATGGTCTAAGCCAGTTTCACCTCGTCGTTGACGGGCGAAGCCTTCCGGTTTTTCCCAACATCGACATGCTGGAAAAGCGCACCACCCGCCAACTGCGCGGGACGCTGTTTGGCAGCCTGGTTCACCTCTGGCTATTCGACCGGCGCTGCGTACAGCCCGACCGAGCAAATCACTTCGCTTACGCCTTGCTTGAAAGCAGGCAATCAACTCATCAGAGGCTCTGGCCGCTGATTATCGACACTTGCCCGCTACCGCTTCTGCCGCACTGGCAGGCGCCGGTCATGGACGTACTCACCCAAAACGACATGCTGCAATCCCTTCCGGGAACGCTTGGCGCTTGCACGGTCTGGCGTTTGTCGTTGCAACTCGACGTACTTGAACCTGCTCTGGGCGATCTCATTCGCCAAGGGCAACTCTCAACCCACGCTCATTCCTGAGCTGTTCTTTTACACTGGAGCCCATCATGGCCTTGATGTTCCCGCGCCTGGCGCGCAATTTTGCACGCAACGGCTATTACCCTACCGACGAAACCACACTGGAGCGCACGCTCCAGGCGTTGTCTCCTTCTCCCACCGGGAAAATGCGGATCTGCGACCCCTGCGCAGGCGAAGGTGTCGCCCTCGCTGAAGCAGCTCATGCACTCGGACGCGACCGCATAGAAACTTACGCGGTCGAGTACGACCAGGAGCGTGCCGACCACTGCAAGACATTGCTGGATCGCGTACTACACGGCGACCTGATGGACACTATGATCAGTCGCCAAGCTTTCGGCTTGCTCTGGCTCAACCCACCGTATGGTGATCTCGTTGCTGATCACTCTGGCGCCTCGCAATACCAAGGTAACGGTCGTCGGCGCCTGGAGAAGATGTTCTATCAACGGGCTCTTCCTCTGCTGCAGTACGGCGGCGTGCTGGTGTTCATCGTTCCGCACTATGTGTTGGACGACGAGCTGTGCGGATGGCTGTGCAATCACTTCACTGAACTGCGGATCTACAGCGCAGCCGATCCAACCTTTAAACAGGTGGTGATCTTCGGTGTTCGTATTCGCCGCCAGGATTTGGCTCGACCACGAGACGTTGCACCGATACGGGAGCGCCTGCAAGCAATCGGTGCCGGTGAGCAAACAGCAGAAGTGCTACCAGATACCTGGCCCTGGGAGCCCTACAGGGTTCTTCCAGCAGCCACTGACTTGGAACATTTCTACCGGATCAGTTTGGAACCTGAACAGCTCAATGAAGAGATCAAACGACTACGCGGCATGTGGCCGGACTTCACTCTGCACTTTGGTCAAACCGGTGTTCAGCCACGGCCACCTGTGCGTCAGCTGTCCCGTTGGCACCTGGCGTTAGCCCTGGCTGCCGGCGCGATATCGGGAGTAGTGACTTCAAGGTCCGGACAGGTTTTGGTACTCAAAGGCGATACTTACAAAGACAAAGTCCGCAAGACCGAGTTTACCGAGGACCAAGACGGCAACGTATCCGAGGTAAGGATCCTGACCGATCGTTTCGTGCCCATCATTCGGGCATGGGACATGACGCCAGATTCTGCCAATCAGGGGCGCGTGATCACCATCAGTTCATCTGCAGATGCGCAGCATGAAGCTGAAGAAGCGGTGACACAGCCAACATTGGCCTCACCATCAAGAGAGGCCTTTGAACCTGGCCATTTAGTGCTGACCCAGTCTGTGCACCACTTGGTGGAGCATGGGCATCTCGACCCAAGCAGTTACTTGCGACGGCATTTCTCCGGCGACTGGGGGAACTGCCCGAAGAGGACTGGAACAGTAACCAACGGGCTCTGACCTCTGGGGAGCGTTTGTTTTCCAGTTACGACATCAGTGCCGGCGATGAAACCAGGCTCTGGATCATCACTGAAGCTGACCGTAGCGCGACAACCTTGTTGCTGCCATCGGAGTACTGACCCACCACACCTATAGGGTTCCCCCCTATCCAACCCACAGGGTATTCACCATACCCCTAGGGGTGTCGTGCATGCCCTGTTTTTCTTTAAAGGAAAACTCCATGAACGACCTCTCAAACACCTCGCTTTCGTCCTTAAACATAGGCTTGACTGAATTCATCGACGAGTTCGGTGACGAACTGCTGGACTCCCTGAACCAATCCAACCCACCGGTCTACACCGGTCATATCGACAAAACCCGGCAACGGGTGATGGACGGACTCAAACGTCAGCCCTTTTCCGCTCAGGCCGAGGTGGTACAAGCCGTTGCCGCGCTATTGCTGGATCGCAACGAGCAAGCCGCCGTCATCAATGCCGAGATGGGCACTGGTAAAACCATGATGGCCATCGCTGTTGCGGCTGTCATGCACAACGCGGGCTATCGCCGCACTCTGGTCGTTTCTCCCCCGCACTTGGTTTACAAGTGGCGACGGGAGATTCTTGAAACCATCCCAGACGCACGCGTCTGGGTACTCAACGGACCCGACACCCTGGTCAAGCTGCTTAAACTGCGGGACCAACTGGAGGAGCCTTATGACGGTCGACAAGAGTTCTTCATCCTCGGGCGCGTGCGCATGCGGATGGGGTTCCACTGGCGTTCAGTATGTTGGCCACGTCGCTCCGGCGGCGGACACCAATTTGCAAGTTGTCCTGACTGCGGTCGCTTGCTGGAAGACCAGGAAGGCAATCGAATCACCGTCGAAGAGTTTTACACAGAGGAACGGCGTCGAAGCTGCCCTCATTGTAAAGGCCCACTCTGGACGCTGATGCGCCCAGGCAAAGCCGAAAACGGCACCCGCCGCGCAACCATACTGAAATCAATGTGCCGTATCCCGACCATTGGTCCCGTGCGTGCTGACCGATTGTTGAATGATTTCGGAGAGGACTTTCTCGCCTCGATGCTGATCGACAACGTCAGTGAGTTCATCAATCTGATGGATGCACAGGGAAACTTTATCTTCAGCGACCGCCAAGCCAAGCGCATGGAGCGTGCCATGGCCAACATCGAGTTCGGTTTTGGTGAGGGCGGCTATCAACCCACAGAATTCATCAAGCGGCATTTGCCTGATGGATATTTTGATCTGTTGGTGGTGGACGAAGGCCATGAGTACAAGAACAGTGGATCGGCCCAGGGCCAAGCCATGGCCGTGCTGGCAGCGAAAACACGCAAAACCGTGCTGCTGACCGGCACCCTCATGGGGGGCTACGCCGACGACCTGTTCTACCTACTGTTCCGGATCCTTACCCGGCGCATGATCGAGGATGGCTATAAACCCAACGCACACGGCAGTATGGCTCCGGCCGCGATGTCGTTCATGCGTGATCACGGCGTGTTGAAGGACATCTACACCGAGCGGGACAACGAGTCACACAAAACCGCCAATGGCAAAAAGCTCTCAGTACGTACGGTAAAAGCCCCAGGCTTTGGCCCGAAAGGCATTCACCGCTTTGTGCTGCCGTTCACCGTGTTCCTGAAACTCAAAGATATCGGTGGCAACGTGTTGCCGGCGTACCAAGAGGAGTTTATCGACATCACCATGTCCGCAGAACAGGCGTCGGCCTATCAGCAGTTGGCAGGAAAATTGACACAGGAACTTCGTCAGGCTCTGGCTCGCCGAGACACTACCCTGCTGGGGGTAGTGCTCAACGTGCTGCTGGCTTGGCCTGACTGCTGCTTTCGACCGGAGATCGTTAAACATCCGCGCAGTAAGGATACATTGGCCTTTT